>CAWAAL010000006.1:0-488128 GCA_963779975.1 uncultured Planctomycetia bacterium
CCATGTCTGTTTCCTCCGTAAAAACTGGTGGTTGATGCTCTATAAACCAGTTAGGGGAAAACAGACACTTCTTCAATTCCCAATAAGTGGGGCCGATGCTAGCATGACCTTGCTACCCTCGCTCAAACTAGCCAGAAAACTGTTACCTTGAATTGAACGAGGCCCCGTTTCGTCCCATTTTCGGGCGTGGTTCATTTTCATCTGTTTTCGGGTAACAAGTGCGGACTCTCAGCGCGATCCGCAAGGGAGTGATGAAGATCTTGGGCCAAACGGGCCAGTCAATTCCGTGAGAACCGCGTGTAGCCGAGCATTTCCAGCCAGTGGGGATGTGACTGGCCAGTCAGTAGTTCGGCAGGGCTCTTCCCGACTCGCTCGGGCCGCGCGCTGCGCAAAAATCGTCGATGGTTGAGAAAGAATTGGAGCAAGACCAAGTAGTCTGGACCCAAATGCCGTCGGAGAAAAAAGTAGTTTCGTAGCCGACTGTTGAGGTTCTCGATCACGGAACTGGCACGGACCGTATGTTCTGCCAGTTCGGCCACAGCGACGCTGACCGCAAAATAGCGGCATCCCAGCCGCTCTCGTAACGCGGCGTCTCGCGGCCAGCGACGGGGATGGTCCACATCGAGAACCTCATTGTTAAACACCTCCCGCAAGGTGGCAACGGGAAGTTGAAACTGGGTAGCCAGGACCGCCAGGTCCCGATCCAATTGGGCTACGAAGGCCAGCAGATCGTCACCCTGGTTGGTCAAGGCGCTGACGACCGGAGCAATGCGGTGTGGGCAAAGCGGATGACGAGCCCGCAGTTCGGCCACCACAAAGTCGTACAGTTCGCGGCGTGTGGCGTAATCGGCACCGGCCAGCGAGAGAATGTCGCGACGCAGCCAATCGAACAACGTGGCCACGTCCGCGGCCAGATCGATGGCCTGGGCCTTGGTCTGGGTGGCAAGGCGAAGTTGTTCGGCAAAGCTCTCTTTGCTCGGCAGGGGGTGCCGGCGTGGTCGCCGCCGTGTCGTGCGGGCCTTCTGGGCCTTCTGGCTTTTGTGAGCCAGCGTGGCTTCGTGGGCGATGGCCTCGTACGCCCGGTTTTCCAGGAATGTGACCAGCGGTTGCACGAGTTGCAGGGCATGAAAAACATCACCGCGGCAGGGAGTTCCCGGCATGGCCAGGGCTTGTCCGGCTCGCAAACCGCTGCCGGCGTCGGCGATGGTTGCCTCGGGGCGGAAGCCTCGATTCTGAAGTTCCAACATGCGGATGGCCCATGTCTCGGCATCACGTTGTTCTTCCCGGCTCAGCAGATAGCAAAAGCTGGAGCGGACGTCGGCCCCCACCAGCACGGGCCATCCGCTCTGAAAAATCTCGTCATGGGCGCCGATCCGCACGCCAGAAAGATCTTGCTGACGGTTGTAGGCGCGGGCTTGCCCAACCGCCGCTTGCAGGACGTTGTGGACCTTCCCGACCGAGACGGGATAATCCAGCAGATCGCGGCAGAACTCACTGATGCCACGAATGGAGCTGTGGCATATCAACGTCAGCCCCAGGAACGCCTGCTCCAACCATTGCTTGGTCACGGGCAGGTAGAAGAGGACCTTCGTGGCGTCGTCTTGTTCGGGGGCAAATGCCTCTTGGAGGGCCTCCTTCGCTGTGTCAACCTGCTGATAGATGAACTTGCGGCTGACCGCGTGTTCTGTGGCCAGCCCGCGGATACTTTCGGCTCCCGCGAGGGCCTGAAGGGCCAGGTCCTGCCGCTGTCGCGGCTCCATCGCTTTGGCCGCGCAAAAACAATTGGTTCCCGACTGCGGATGAACCGTCGAGGCGTTACAATAACATACCATGTCTGTTTCCTCCGTAAAAACTGGTGGTTGATGCTCTATAAACCAGTTAGGGGGAAACAGACACTTCTTCAATTCCCAATAAGTGGGGCCGATGCTAGCATGACCTTGCCACCCTCGCTCAAACTAGCCAGAAAACTGTTACCTTGATTTGAACCAGGCCCATTTTTGGCCCATTTTGGTATCCTGCGAAGCGATGGCATTGCTAGCAGGCCGTCGAAGTGTCTTTCCCGGAATTGTCGAAGTGTTTTCGGGGGGGGTGGGGCGTAGAATATCTCTATCATGAGTGCCTCCGACCTCACGGACTGCGTGCAACAACTTCGCCTTGACGGGGACGCCCTGGCTGACGTCCACGTCCGTGAAGTCGTGGGCAAAGTGCTGAATCTCGTGGAAGCCGTTGTCGTTGACAATCGCCGCCTAGAGGAGGAAAATCAACGCCTGCGGGAGATCATTCGCCAACTCAAGGGTGAGCCCCGGTCTTCCCCGGCGCCGCGCCGTCCGCCCGCACGGGATGTCTCGTCCGAGAAAGAACGGCGGCAACGTGCGTCTCCGCCAGAGGGTCCCCCTCGCGCCGACTGCCGGAGCTTTCGCGATATTCGCGTGGACAAGGAAGTCATTCGCTACGTCGATGCGGCGCGTCGTCCTCCCGACGCCACGTTCATCGGCTACGAAGACGTGGTCGTGCAGGATCTTCAGATCAAGAGCTACAACATCCGCTACCGTCTGGAACTCTGGGATTCGCCGTCGCAGGGACGGCTGCGTGGTGAGTTGCCACCAGGAGTGACCGGCGAGTATGGCCCGGAACTGAAGGCTTTGTTGGTGTCGCTGAAGTACGTCGCCGGGACCAGCCTGCCGCGGGCCCACGAGTTCGTGGAACACTGCGGCGTGGTGATCTCGCGCGCCAGCGTGTCGAACATCGTACGGGACGCGGCGGAGTTGTTTCAGGGAGAGAAGGAAGAGATTTTCTGGGCGGGGTTGGCGGCCACGACTTACCAGCACATCGACGACACCTTCGCCCGCGTGGGAGGTGAGTTGTGGCACACGCATATCATCTGCAATCCGTTTCACTCCACCTACTTTACCACACCGCACAAAGACCGACTGACGATTCTGGGCCTCCTGTGGAGCAGGCCGTGGACATACCGCTTCAACGACTTGACGCAGCGGCTGCTGGAGGAATTTCACGTTCCGCTGAAGTGGCGGCAGCTTGCGGCAACGGCCCCGCAGGACCAAGATCTGAACGAGGCCGAACTGGAAGATCTCCTGGAAAAATGGTCCCCCTCCCGACGGCTAGCGTGCCTGGATCGCTTGCGCGAGGCGGCGGCGCTGGCGTCGTATCGCGCGCGGCCGGACCATGTACGGATTTTGGTGGGCGACGACGCCAAACCCGCCAAGTACGTGTCGGACGAGTTCGGGTTGTGCTGGATTCACGAGGGCCGGCACTACAAGGAGTTGTCTCCTGTGGTACCGCAGCATGAGCAGCAATTGGAGGCGTTCCGAACGCGTTACTGGGATCTCTATGGCGAGTTCCAGAAGTACCGGGGCAGGCCGACGCCAGCGCTGGCGGAGCGGTTGGAGGAGGAGTTCGACCGACTGTTCGCGACATGCACCGGGTACGAGGCGTTGGATAAGCGGATTGCGATGACGGGCGAAAAGAAGGAGTCCCTGCTGACCGTCTTGGCCCATCCGGAGACGCCGCTGAACAACAACCCGGCGGAGTTGGGTGAACGCGTGGCAGCGCGGCGTCGGGATGTGAGCCTACACTGCGCCAAGGCCGAGGGAGCACGCAGGATGGACACGTTGACGAGCATCGTACAAACGGCGAAGAAGCTGTTGGTCAACGGCTATGAATACCTACAGGATCGGATCAGCGGCATAGGGAAGATGCCCTCTTTGGCGAGTCTGATTCGACAGCGGTCGCGGCCTCCATCGACCGCGCCCCCTTGCCCATCTTCAACCGCCCAACCTCTTGCCGATATCGAACGGCTCGCTCTCGCTTAGCACTCTGGTGCCGTCTCCCCTTCCACCGTTTCGCGCCGTACCTGCCAGCAGCCGAATTCCCCTCCTGTTTATGCAGCTTCTCTGTTTTCGCGCGAAAGTCGTCGACCAGAAACGGCACGAGCTAGCACTTGGCAGGATACCCGTTTTGTCCCGTTTTGGAAAGCTGGGTAAGTTTGTTTTCGATTTGCCGACGCGATCTGGAGCGCTGGGTCAAGAAATTCCGTTTTTAATTCGATCGACAGTGCCATGGGATCGAGTGCGCAGCTCACGGGGAAGAAAACTCCTAAAACGCTAATGTTCACTAATTAGTGCCTGTCCGTGAACGACTCCCCTCTCCCGTATGCGGGAGAGGGGCAGGGGGTGGATTGCTAAGAACTTGTTGAGTTTGGCTTTGGTCCTTACTCCTATTCTTGTTCGCCGAGTGCCGTGCATGGGCGTTTACGCCCATTTCCGGCGCAGCCGGTATTAGGCCCGTGCTTTAGCACGGGCAGGTAGACGGATCGCGACATGGATATTGTCCGCCTCGCCGTCCGTTCGCCGTCTTCGGCGGCGGACGGACGGCGAGGCGGAGGGGGTGGTGCGGCAGCCTGCCGACCCGTGCTAAAGCACGGGCCTAATACCGGCTGCGCCGGGGAATGGCCATGGTCGTGAACGGAACAAAAACGGTGTCGACAACTTGCCCTCCGCAGACAGAAACCGCGGTGCCGAACCGAAGTTGCCAAGAGCCAGCGGCCGGATCCAGACGTTATTCGTAACGAGCATCCAAAGTTATTCCCAAATGCATATATGTATGAAAAATCTTCTACCTAATAATACGAGTGAGCCGGCGCTTTCGTGCAATGAGTGCTCGCGGATTTCCGGAAAACGCCGTCGCCCGCAACGCGGCCGGGCCCGGTTTTCCCGAGGAACTCGCGAATTTCCGCGCCGCGAACAAAATCTGTGGAAGTCGCCAAGAGGGGAAGCGTTTTCGGCGTCTGACGGCCTCGTGCGCACACTTCGTGCTCCCGGCCAACGATCGGCCGCCGCCCGGAAAGGTGCAGCAGGCAAGGGCATGCCTAAGTGGCTTGTTTCACGAATGATGTAACCGCTCCACGCGCTCGCCGTAGGGTGGGACCAGATCGCGTAGCGAGCGCAGGCCCTTAGTTTCCGCCCCAGAACACCGACGTGTCGGGGCTTGCCGGACAGTACTTTCCTGTCGGATACCGCGCCCCGGCCGGCCTGCGCAAAGATGCCGATTCGTTGGGTCTGCCGATGGCCGTCGGCCCGCTCATCGGCAGCGGACAGACCGCTGCCGAGTTGCCCGCCCAGTACGCGATCGTGGGCGAGTTGGCCCTCGACGGCACCACGCGGCCGACCAAGAGGGCCTTGTCGATGGCCATGCCCGAGGCCGAGGACACGAACCTCCGCGGGCTGATCGTGCCCGCCGAAGGCGCGGCGGAGGCGGCCGTCGTATGGCATCGAAGTCATCGCCGTGCAAAGCCTGGCCCAGGCCGTCGCCTTCCTGGCGGGCGAAATCGAGATCGAAGCGACCCCCTCGCGGCTGCACGACCTGTTCCGCGAACTGGCCAACTACGAGGTCGATTTCTCCGACGTCCGCGGCCAGGAGATAGTCGGAGCACCTCTGCAAATTCCGGCCAGTCCTGCAGCGAGCCGGCCACATCATCAAGCCAAGCACGGGGCCGGCGCGTGCCCGCCAACTCGCGCCTTACCTCTTCCATCGCCGACTCCAACGCCGACAACCGATCCTCAACTGTCGCCATTTCTTGCTTATTCCCCGCAGATACCGAATTATCGAATAGTTTACTTGCTAAGCGGCGTATCAACGAGCTTATCGCAGGCCAGTGTCAATATTTGATTGACATTGATCGGCGTCCGTGTCAAGAACCGGTTCACGGGGTGGCGGCCAACGACCCAACCGCGGCGTTGTCCATTTGTGGCCAGAGAGAGGAGATCGAAACCAGATCGACGCCAGATCGAGTGTAGACAAGGCGCTGGGAAGAACGGAAGATCACGATGCTCGGTTGAAGTCTCGGTGGTAGCCCCCGATCGCTTCAGAAACTCTGAGGCGAACCCTTGACCTGCTGGAGGAATATCGATATGAGCATCAAACTGGCCGCAGTGGTTTGGCCCAACAAGAAGATCTACTTTTTCAAGGGAAACCAGTATTATCGGTTTGACATCGCAACCGAGAATACGGATCAGGCAGCAAGTCCAATCCTCGGCAACTGGCGCGGGATCTGGGCGGACGGTTTCGATGCTGCGGTAGTTTGGCCGGGCCGCCCGCAAGGAAAGGCCTACTTTTTCAAGGGCGACCAGAACACTCGGTTTGATATTGCCAGCGAAAATGCCGATGAAGGCCCGCTCCCGATCGCGAAGAACTGGCCTGGCGTATGGCCGGAAGGCATCGACGCCGCGGTCGTTTGGCCCAACGGCAAGGTCTATTTCTTCAAGGGCTGCGATTATGTCGGATTCGATTCCGCCAGCGGACGGATTGACGGCGGCGTGCGGCGAATCGCGACGAATTGGCCCGGGATTTGGAACGACGGATTCGATGCTGCCTTGGTTTGGCCTGGCACATTCCCAGCGAAATATGCATATTTCTTCAAGGGCAGCGAATACATCCGCTTTGATATCGCGGCGAACAAGGCGGATACCGGGCCCCAACCAATTGCGGCCTACTGGAAGGGGCTCTCGCTATGACCATTTCGGAACGTGGAGTCATGTCTGGATCCATGCCGCGCCAAGGCGAAACGTGCGGAAGTGGACGGCAGACGCCAACCCTGGTAGAGGTGAAGACCGACGTTGAACAAACGACGTCCTGCCTTCCGGGGGAATCTCTCGATTTGGCGTTCTATGGCTCCGAGAGCACGCCCGTGGACAAGGAGGCCGTCATTCGAATTGCGCGTGTTGATCCTGCCGGACACAACCACGGAGATCTTACGACGGCCGAGAACGTCGTAGGTCGCGTTGATCGCAGTTCCATCCCTCTTCCCGCCGACAGGGTAGTCAAAGTCCGTTACACAGCTCCGAAAGCGGCCTGCGAGGCGGAAGTCGTAGCGATTTTTGGCGTCGACACGGACGTGATGCGGCGATGTCGAGTGAAGGTCGGCATCAGTGGGTTGGAAGAGCTGGCTATGTCGGAGAGCGTCCATTTCGAGCTTACGTATGCCCCTCATTCCACGCCAAATTGGGGAACCAAAGCCTTGCTGGAAGGTATCAGGAAGCTTGGAGCCGCGTTCTATGCTCGGTTCAAGAAGCCCATCGATGTGGGTAATATGAGCCTCAAGACTGGCGGATTGCTCGACATCAACGCGGACTTCATGCCTCCCTGCGAAGGGCATGGCGAGGGCCATGCCGTGGATATTCTCTTTCGCGACATGCCGGAGGAGGAACGTACGTGGCTCAAAGTGACGGCTCGAGAGCTAGGGTTCAGGGAAGGCAAGTGTGAAGCTCGCGATGGCGATCCCTGGCACATAAGCATTACCCCTGATGATCCGAGCGGATCATGGATAAAAGGCGGCCCGTCTAAGTTCTGGGAGTCGGAAGCCGGGCGTGAGCTGTCGCGTCGATTCGGTCAGGCGCAGGGATATCTCAGTCGTACCCTTCCTTTTCTCGTCGGAGAACTGAATCGCCTGGATATACCCAAAGAGGACAAAGAGATCATCGAAGCATTGTTTGTTGAAGTAGCGAAAGAAGCAAGAACATTCGAGGTTATAGCGGTTCTTGGAGGCGTGAAGGGCCTTCCTCTCGGTGCGCAAGCAACCCCAGACGGTGCTCCTGCCGAACCGGGGCATTTGGGCAGTTATTTCAATGTCTTGAATCACTACTGTCCGGTTGAGCGATGAGTAGGTGGTTGAAACTATCGTGATTTCTAGGGTTGTTCCGCGATTTCCGCTTGTACTCGATTTCAGTGCCCCCTGGCGTTTTCGCCCCCTCCTTTGCACTATTAAGTGGAAAGGAGATTGCGATGCACGAGGGCAGGCTGGTTTTTGCTCAACTGATGGATTTCATTCCCAAGCGGGATTTCGACGAATGTGTGAAACGCTATCGCGGCAACTACCGGGTCCGCGATTTCTCTTGTCGGGACCAGTTCCTCACCATGGCCTTCGCTCAGTTGACTTATCGCGAAAGCCTGCGGGACATCGAAACCTGCTTGAATGCGGTGCCGTCGAAATTGTACCACGCCGGGCTTCGCGGCCGGGTTTCCAGGAGCACGCTCAGCGATGCCAACAAGCGTCGCGACTGGCGGATCTACGCCGACTTCGCTCAAGTGCTCATTCGTCGCGCCCGAGCCCTGTACGCCAAGGACAACTTCGCAGTATCGCTCAAGCAGGCCGCCTATGCCTTGGATTCCACAACTATCGATCTTTGTCTTGCCCTGTTTCCTTGGGCGCGATTTCGTCGTCACAAAGGTGCCGTGAAGCTTCACACGCTGATCGACTTGCGGGGCAACATCCCCTGTTTTATCCGCATAACTCACGGGAAAACGCACGATGTGACCGTCCTCGATCACCTGCCAATCGAACCGGGCGCCTTCTACATGATGGATCGAGGATACGTCGATTTTGCTCGCTTGCATCGCTTTACTTCACAGTTGGCGTTCTTCGTCACGCGTGCCAAGAAGAACATCGACTGTTACCGCCGCGAGTCCCGTGTGGTGGACAAGTCCACGGGCCTGCGAAGCGACCAGACGATTGTTCTGCGAGGCGTCAAGACCTCAAAGCTTTATCCGGATGCCCTGCGTCGCGTTGCCTATTACGATGCCGAGCACGACCGGCGATTGTGTTTTCTTACCAACAACTTCGAACTACCCGCCCTGACCATTGCGCAACTCTATCGCTGCCGTTGGCAGGTCGAGTTGTTCTTCAAATGGATCAAGCAGAACCTGCGGATCAAGGCATTTTATGGCAACACGGACAACGCGGTGCGGACTCAAGTCTGGATCGCGGTGTGCGTCTACGTCCTGGTGGCCATCATCCGGAAGGAACTGAGGGTGGACCGCAGCCTTTCCGAAATTTTGCAAATTCTGAGTGTGACTCCTTTCGAGAAAACCCCTATTTTTCAGGCACTTTCCACGATTTCTGTCCCAAATCCGGAAAGTGCTTGTCGTAACCAATTGAAACTATTCGACTTATAACCGGACAGTAGTGGTCTTGAATATAATCAACGTGAGACGTGCTGATGGAAACGATTCGTACATGGGCAAGAGTTATTGGGTCAATCCAGTTCATTTCTTGAAGATCGAAGTGAAGACGTTTGCCACGAACGCAGAAGAGGAAGAGAAGAGAGAAACCCTAGGGAAAAACGTCCAAGAGTGGTGTGAATCACATAATAAGGGGATTAGTCAACCCGAGCCAATGGTAACCTGGTATTACCCCAATCAATTGGCAGCCATGTTATCAAACGAGATTCTTCACCACGTAAGCGCTCAAGGACGAGTACCGGGCTGGAGCTATGACAAGCGTGAACACGCCATAGAAGAATCGGTCCGTTACCAGGTCTATGGATATGACAACCTAGGTGTCGCAACGCCGTATTTTTTATGGGATCTCGATCTGACTCTGATGACATTTTCGGATCATCCGGCTTTTTCAAAATTGACCGTTCCTGATGCGATCTTCCAGGCAATTACCTACGCGTCGTGGCCTGCCATTACGAAAGGCAAGTGATTTCCCTGCTTCTGAGGAAGAAAACACTGGCAGCGAACAGATTTGACAAGGCTGGGTAATTGCCTGCACTTCCGCTTTGAGTTCGTCCGCGCCGGATGCGGCGGATGCGGGGCCGGATGCGGCCGGATAGGGGGCCTGACTTACGCTTTGCACTTTGAAAGGTGGCGCAGCGCTACCGAAAAGGCCGACGGAGACTCCTGGGGTCAAACCGACGTTAGAAATTGGGCGCGCTTGCCGGAGGAATTCGAATAACGTCTGCCGCGACAAGCAACCGCCGCTCTTCAACACGATGGGGGTGGTTCCAGCGCACGTTCAACTCCGCGTTATAAAGCCTGGAAGCATACTCCCACGCCATGGCTTGGGTAGCCGTTTGATTAATTTGGATCCAGCCGGGCCAGCCGCCGGGCATGAGTGTTTCCAGCCACCGTCCGGGCGCTTTCATCACCAGGCAGTCGTCCGCACCATCGGGCACGACGGTCCTGTCGCTGTGCCAGCCGTCGATTTGAACATACGTCACTTCCAAGTCGTAGCCGGAATTGCCATGGCGAATCAAGCCGACCCGCGGTCCACCGCAGAAGCCTTGTTGAAAACCGTTGCCGTTGAGGACGTCGGCGCCGGGGGCGCTGAACAGCTCGCCGAACTACCTCGACGCCTGGCCGTGACGTGGCACGTCGAATGGATGGAGGAGTTCCGCCAACTGCCCGCAGCCATCGTCACATTCCAGATCGACCCGTTGGGCGATGTTGTCATATCGTTCGTTGCGAACTGCGAGACGCAAGAGGAAGTGGACAGATTGTGGCAGGCGTTGGCGACCAGAATCGATCCTTGACGAATTACGCAAAAGGGCCGCACGGAAAGAAACGCCGACCTATTCGCTCGTCTGTCTCGGGGCATGAAGTGGCGATTTCGTCTGCGGTATTTCCCTGTCGGACCAATGCCGCAGCCGTGCGTAGAACTGGCTTGGGGTTTCGCCTTCAATCCGCTTGCACTCGCCAAAGAGCTTCCTTCGGCGTTGAAGTTCAGCGGTTCCGGAAGGCGTTTGGTCGAGTTGGCTAATGGACACCAGCAATTCCGTCAGCTTGTCCTCGGTAAATTCCTCGTCGAGCAGGGTCTCTTGGCGGCTCTTGTATTGCAGGGTTTTCTCGTTGCCCTCACGATTTGCTTTTCGGCTGCTATCCACAGTGCTTCTCCTTCTGCCGTCCCGATTGATTTCACTCAGGACATTGTAGCAGATCGCTACGCCCAGAGGGCGGCTCCTCCATGATCGCCGCCAGGGGACTTCGCCCAAGCGGGGGCACTTGTCCCGTTGGACGACGACGAGCGGAAGATTATTGAAAGGATTGCCAAGGAGTCCGAGCCGATTTTCCCGTAGAGGGCCGTGTAGTTCCTCCTTGCCTATTTGCTATTCGATGGAATAATTCCGACAGTCAATTCACCAAAACCACGTATCCATCGAGGTGCCCAATGCGATTTCTTCTGACGGCGGAATGGCCGGTTGAAGCAGGCAACGCAGCGATCAAGGACGGTAGCCTGTCAAAAACAATCGAGTCGATTCTGGACGACCTGAAGCCGGAAGCTGCATATTTTCTGGCGTCCAACGGGAAGCGAACTGCACTGCTGATTGTGGACATGAAAGACGCTTCGCAAATTCCCGCCTTGGCGGAACCCTGGTTCCTCGCATTCAAGGCCAGCCTAGAGGTCGTCCCCGTGATGGTCCCCAAGGATCTCAAGAAGGCCGGGCCAGCCATCAAGCGAGCGGTCAAGAAGTATGGGTAGGGTTCATTTGCCGCCCGCCAACGCCTTCTTGAGCGGACAGTCCTCCCCGACCGGCTCTCCCCGTCGATACCGGCCCAGCAACTCTTTGGATCGCTGGCCGAGCATTCGTCGAATTTCCCGTCGCTTGCCTTTGACCCTGGGGATCACCATCGAGTCGTAGCCGGTGGTCTGGTGTCGCATCCACGCAATAACGGCGGCCTCAGCACGCTGCTCGACGGGGATTCGTTTTGTCCTGGCAACGGTGCCGCTGCCGACCGGTGTGGCATGATCGGCAACCGCACGGGCCAGCCTACCGGCAAATTCGGCATGCACAGGATGAAAGGCCAGGAACTTCACCACCGCCCCGTAGATATCTTCGACGTATTCGGCCTGGGCTTTATCCCGGCGACGGGCATCGGCATCTTTGCGTTTGGCGTAGCCTTCGGTGGATCGCTCGGCTTCAAGTTCGGCCCGAATTTTGTCGATGGTCGCTGCCGGTGCCCAAACACCCCGTGAAAAGACCTTGCGACCCTTTTTCTCGGCGACGACCCAATGATCCCCGACAGCCTTGACCCGGCGAGTCAAGGCTGCGTCTCCGGGTGAAAGCAGTATCCAACCCTCCGGTTCCGTCAGCACTTTGCCATCGGTTGAGCGGACGGAATTCGGGGTGGGGCCTGGGGTAAAGGTGATGTCGCTCACGCTACTTCTTGGCTGCCTTGGCCCGCTTGGTCGGCTTCTTGGCCTTCGCCGATTTCTTCTTAGCGACCTTTTTCTTGGCGACCGTCTTCTTCACGGTCTTCTTGGCGATCTTCTTTGTGACGGCCTATTTCTTCGCTGCCTTCTTCTTGGCCACCTTCTTCGTTGCGACCTTCGCTGCTTTCTTCTTTGCCATCGTGTTCACCTCCTGTTGAACGTGTTATCCATTGCCGATGTGGCTTACGAAAGTATAGCCAGATCGCATCCATTCGCAAGAGGACTTGAGTTCCCAGCACGTCGTCCAACGTCCGGCTTCGGTAATTGGCCGTCACCACCATCGCCTTCCAAGGCTCGGAGTAGACGAGAGACTTTTGCGGCCCATTCGGCTTCGTGATAGAATACCCCGTAAGAGAACAGGAATAATTCCAGAGGAGAACTTGCTATGAAAAGGCCCGGTTTGTCAATTGCGTTCATCTGCCTTGCAATCTACCCAGTAACCGCTTATGCGCAGGATGCCAAACCCAAGGCGGTGGTCGGGGCCTATTACTTCGACGGCTGGAACAACAAGACAAGCCACGTCACGCCGCTGCTGGAGACCGAGTTTGCTGATCGGAAGCCGGTGTGGGGTTGGACGGACGATACCGTGGAGATCATGGAGAAGCAGATCGACTACTGTGCGGACCACGGCATCGCTTTCTGGGCCTTCGACTGGTATTACCCGGAAGGCAAGACCAAGACGACACGGCTCAACAACGCCCTCGACTTGTATCTGAAGGCCCCGAATTGCCAGCGATTGAAGTTCTGCCTGCTGGTGGCGAACCACGCAGGTTTCCGCATCGGCCCGAAGGATTGGGACGCCTGTTGCGACAAATGGATTGAGCTATTTCGGAAGCCCACGCATCTTCGATTGGACGGCCAACCGCTTCTCATCTTCTTCTCACCCGATGAATTGCAAAAAGCCTTCGGCGGCGTGGAGGAGGTCCGCAAGGCATTCGATTCGTTGCGGGCGAAGGCGAAGAAGGTGGGGCTGCCGGGCGTGTCGATTGCTGCCTGCACCGGGCCGGGAAAGCACCTGGCCGATCTCCCCCGCTCGGGCTACACGATCTTGACCGGCTACAACTACAACGGTGGTTGGATGAATGGCGGTGGCAGTCAGCCGTTCCAAAAACTGATCGAGGACAACGAGCGGATTTTCAACCAGTTTGCCGAGACGACTCCACTCCCTTATGTTCCAGTCATCACGGCTGGCTGGGATCGTCGGCCATGGGAAAAGAGCAAACTTCCGCCCGAGAAGATGTCGGTCTGGTATCCCGACCGCACGCCAAAGTTGGTCGAAGATTTCGTGCGGGTTGGCGTGCGGTGGCTGGACAAGCACCCCGACAAAGCCACACCCCAACGGCTCCTCTTGATCTACGCCTGGAACGAAAACGGCGAGGGCGGATATTTGACGCCGACCGCCAAAGACGGCACGGAATATCTGAAGGCCGTGCAGCGGGGAATCAGCGGCACCGACCGAAGCAACTTAAACAAGCTTTCAGAACAGGCTGAAAAGGCGGCTCAGACGCAACGGCAGCAAGTTCGGGAAGAGATCAAGACGCTCGGGAACCATGAATGGGCAGGTGAATACTACTTTGGTGACGGCATGGGCGTGAACGTCTATCTGACTCTTGCACCCAAATCCGGCTACGTGTTCGAATGGCGTGGTTGTGGGGGCGTGTATGATCGCAATTTCGGGGCCGTCACCCGGACGAAGGGGAGGCTTCGTCTTTCGTTCACTTTCGACAACAAGCCGAACGGAGCCCTGGGGATCGCCGAGCAGTTCATTCCGGTCCCCTGGGGAGATCGGAAGTACCTAATTCCAGCCGACGAGGTGGTCGGATTCTGCAACAAAGTGAATGGAGGATCTGAGCCTCGAAAGCGTGTACACGGCTTCTATCTGCTCCGATTCGGAGATGAGAAGAAAGAAGCAAAAGGGCTTCCGCTCCTGCCGGAAGAGTTCAAGCCTTACTTGTTAATCCATCCTATTGAGGCGGACATCGTTGGAATCGGAAAGCACACGACACGCCCAGGCGGGGACGACTGGAAGTTCAGGGACACTCCGGTGACTCTGAATTGTGGAAAGAAGCAGGGGTTTCTTGCGGGGATGGAACTGTACGTTGTCAAGCCAGACGACATCGTGGAAGTGATCACCGCCACGAAGGTTGAGGAGGATCGCTCCGACGCCGTTATGACCCAATCCGGCGAGAGGGAGGCTGGTCCCCAGATCGGATGGCGGTTATCAACACGCTGCCCCTGGATTCCCACTACTCCTCATTAGGCCGGTCGCACGCAACTTCAACCGGGCAAAGATGATTCGCAGCAATTCCCCATCTGACCTCATTGACCGCACCGCAAACCACGTCCGAACCGTCCTCTCCGGCGACGGCACCGGCCATGACTGGTGGCACGTTCACCGGGTCTGGAAAATGGCCCGGCGCATCGGTCAGGCCGAGGGTGCCGATCTGCTGATCGTAGAATTGGCCGCCCTGCTCCACGATATTGCCGACTGGAAGTTGCACGATGGCGATTTATCGGTCGGCCCAACCAGGGCCAAAGAATGGATGGACTCCCTGGGCATGGAGCCCAGCATCGTCGATCACGTCTGCCAGATCATCGCCGGGATTTCCTTCAAGGGCGAAGCCGTCGAGCAACCACCGTTCTCCCTGGAAGGCAAGGTGGTGCAGGATGCCGACCGCTTGGATGCGATGGGGGCCATCGGCATTGCCCGTGCCTTCGCCTACGGAGGAGCCAAGGGGCAGACGATTTACGACCCAGCGGCCAAACCCACCGAACATCGAACCGCCGAGGCTTGCAGCCGAGCCGTGGAAGAACAGGTCTTTTTCGCCGCCCGTGTTGATGAACCCAAAATTCTTCTTCGTCAAAGTCTTGATAGTGCCTTCTGCCATTTCTGCGTTTCCCGTAGTGATTGATTTGACGCCGAATTGCTGCCAGCGCCCAGTGGAAGAATTGTATCCGGTCACGGTGCCATGCTGCAAGCGGGTTGCGGCCACTGCCAAGAACCGCCGTCGCCCGGCACTTCTTGGTCGGGGGCGTGCGGAATATGCTATAGTGGCCGGGCAAAGCAGGACCAGCGTCGATGTCCATCGCCAGGCACCGCCTCGGCTGGAATCGACAACGACATCGGGCCGCCGCTGCTCGTACTCGACATGGGCCATGTGGACAGCGGCGTCGAGATCATCGTCGGGCAAGGCCGGGTGCAGGACTCGTGGCCGTGGTCCTTCACGTAGGTCGGCTTCACGCCGCCCGGTGTCGAGTACCAACCGTGAAGGAAGCGGATTGTCATTCGGGTTTATATCCGAGTTTCTTGGCCTGCTCGAAATCCTCCGTCGCTTTGGCCTTGTCGCCCATCTTTTTATAGGCTTCACCCCGCCTCCCATACGACATGGCTAACTTCGGGTTCAGTCGGATGGCTTCGGTGCAGTCGGCAATGGCCTTGTCGCATTCCTCCTTCCCGTAGTAGGCAGTGCCCCGGCCCACATACGCCACGGCCAACTTCGGGTCGAGCCGGATGGCCTCAGTGTAGTCGGCAATCGCCTTGTCGTATTCATCCTTCTTGTTGTAGGCATTGCCCCGTTGCAAATACGCCACCGCCCACTTCGGGTCCAGCCGGATGGCTTCGGTGCAGTCGGCAATGGCCTTGTCGTATTCCTCCTTCCCGTAGCAGGCAACACCCCGCTCCCCATACGACATGGCTAACTTCGGGTTCAGTCGGATGGCCTCGGTGCAGTCGGCAATGGCCTTGTCCAATTCGCCCTTCTTGAGGTAATCGAGGCCCCGGTTGCAATACGCATCGGCATCCCGCAACTTGGGTTCTTGGGCAGACAGGGGAGAAGACGCAGCCACAAGTCCCGCACAAACCAACCACAGCACTCGCTTCATGGCTCACCTCAAATTGTTCGAGTATGGAAAGATACGCCTCACAACCGGCCAAGATACCGGAGAATGGGGGGATAAACAAGAGGATGGGAACAACCATCCCAGCCAAAACCGTTCCGCCGCAAATTCCGTAGCGGGGTTGGTCGGGATCTGCCTAAGCCTTGGGTTATCATGGCGTTTTTTGGCAATTCTCCCACTGGCCGGGCCACAACCTTTGCCAGCCTTGCCCGACCGGACGTGTAGCCCATAGCAAGAAAGTGTTTGGACGCTTGCGAACGGGTTTCCACAGGGCTAGAATCAGGTTTTCCCCGAATTGGTAGATCGCCATCTCCCGCAGTGGCCTTGTCGTCTGATACGGCGATCAAAGACTACCTGCACTGAAATGACCCGGCTCCGCCAGCATTTTTTGGAATGACGACACAATGGGCCACTGGAAAAACCGGTGCGCAACCCACGGGGCCGGAGGTTGGACTTTCGGCCCGGATTACCTTCGCATGCCCGACGTGTTGCGGCGGTTCCTCCAAGCGTCCGGCGTTGGCCTCGATGTCGAAACCGATGGCCGCACCACGGCCCACGCCCCGTGGGACTTGCTGATCGTGGACGAGTGCCATCACTTCGCCCCACAGAGTGGCGGGCGTGCGAGCCAACGTACCCACCTGCTGCGGGAAATCCGCTTCCTGTTCGAGTATCGCCTTTTCATCTGCATCGGGAGGCCGTGGAAAGCACCGCAAGTACATCCATCCGTCAGGTTGTTGCCCCCCGTCACGACATCGCAGCCGGTATTTCGACAACTGACATTTTGGGCAGAGGAAGAATAAATATGGCTGGAAAAGGACGACAGACGGCCCGCAAACCGGCGACCAAGTTCGCCCACCTGCGGAAGAAAATGGAAAAGAACCGGATCATGTCGAAGATCAGCAAGAAGAAGTGAAAGGGCCGGGGGCAAAGGAAAAGGTCGGGCGAAACCAATGAGATTTGGACTGATCGACCTCCTGATCGCAATCTTCTTCACAACCGTTGGAACCGTCGTCACTCAACTGCTGGGTCGCATATATCCGTCCTACCTGACACGAATCGTTGTGCCCGCTTGTGTGGTCAACCTGTACTTGACGGTGCTGGCCCCGATCTATCGCAGGTTTCGCCTGTTCCCGATGATCCTTCCACGCTGCCCATGCTGCGGAAACTTCCAGAAGGGGTTTCATTTCACGCAGGGTTGGCCGAGAGTGGTTTTTCGATGCCCCACTTGCAAAGGTGAATTCGTCATCTGGCACAACGGAAAACCCGGCGATGACGAGACATGGGATAGGCCGGTCATGGTCCTAAAATGGCCCTATGCGTTCGGGCGGTACAAGAGAGTGAATAAGGCCGTTGTTCTTGATTCAGCACGACAAGGCGATGCCGGGTGAGTGCCATCCAGGTTGTCTACGGCGATCTCCTCGACCAAAATGTTGATGTAATCGTCAACGCCTGGAACCGCAATATCATCCCCTGGTGGCTGCTGCTGCCGCAAGGCGTGTCGGGCGCAATCAAACGCCGTGGCGGCACCGGCCCGTTCAAGGAACTTGCGAAGCACGGCCCGATCCCGTTGGGCGGGGCCGTGCTCACGTCAGCGGGCCGACTCCCGTTCAAGGGCATCATCCACGTCGCCGGGATCAACATGTTCTGGCGGGCATCGGAATGGTCGATCCGCCAGTGCGTGCGGAACGCAATGGCCCTGGCCCAGGAAAAGGGATTCAATTCTATCGCCTTCCCACTCATCGGTGCTGGGTCCGGTGGCTTCAAACAGGAATGGGCCAAGACTATCATGGAGGACGAGTTGGGGAAGCTGGACTTCCCGATGGAAGTGAAGTTGGTGGTTTATCGCCGTTCGTAGGGCACTTCAGGCCGAATGGCCTCAATCCTTTCGGAGGAAAATACAATGATTGATCTGATCTATTTCCTGTTGATTGGCCTGGCCGCAGGATGGCTGGCAGGCAAACTCATGGAGGGTCGCAGCTTCGGTCTCCTCGGCAATCTTGTTGTTGGCGTCATCGGGGCCATTCTGGGCGGGTTCTTGTTCCGACTTGTCGGACTTGCGGCGACCGGATTGCTTGGGAGTCTGATATGTGCGACGGCGGGGGCAATCTTGCTGCTGTTCCTATTGCAGAAGTTCGGCAAGCGGTCCTGATCTTCCAGGCAGATCGTCATGAGATTCGAGAAATACATCGGCATCGACTATTCGGGCCGTGAAACGCCGCTAACAAGGACGGCGGCCTTGCAAGTCTTCGTCGCCACGCACAACCGCCTCCCAAAGCGAGTAAACCCGCCATCCACGCCCAAGGGCCAGAACCGAGACTGGTGCCGCAAAGAGGTGGGGGAATGGCTGATTGAGCAGACCCATTTGGGCAAACCCTTGATCGCCGGGCTGGACTTCTCCTTCTCGCTTCCGCTCTCCTATTTCCAGCGGTACGGGTTGGCCGACTGGGATGCCTTCCTGGACGACTTCGTGGAACACTGGCCGACCGACCGAGACCACGCCACCGTCAAGGAACTTCGCCCAGGCAACCCCCGCACCGGCACGAAAAACGAGTTTCGCATTACGGAACGATGGACATCCTCGGCCAAGAGTAACTTTCAGTTCGGCGTTCCTGGACAGGTTGCGTACTCGACCCATGCCGGAATTCCTTGGTTGCACCGGATCAGGTCGGAGGCCGGGAAGAAAGTGCATTTCTGGCCCTTCGATGGATGGGAAGTGCGCAAGGGCAAATCTGTGCTTGCTGAAGCGTTCCCGCCGATTCTGCGAAACCGCTATCCTTGGGAAGGACGGGTAGTGGACCAACAGGATGCCTACGCCATCGCTCGTTGGCTGAGGGACATGGACCGGTGCATGACCCTGGATGAAGTGTATTTCAACCTTGGCATGACAGGCAAGGAGCGTGAAATAGCCGAACGGGAAGGTTGGATTCTGGGGGTGATGTAGGCCATCAGGCGAGTCGGTCTAGGGTCCAAGGAGTAGGCGGCATCATGCAAGTGACCATTGAACAAGGCAAGCTGTTCTACAAGCTGTTTGCAGCGTTGCTGGGCTACGTCAACCGAAAGCTGGGGATCTTGCTGGTGCAGTTCTCCGACTCCAGCGAATACACGTCGCTGCCGCCGCAGGCCAGGGGCAAGGTCCGGGATGCACTTTACGAACATCGGGGACTGATCGACCAGTTCATTGCGGACAACCCTGCCGGGTTGCCGCCAGAGGAACTGGAAATCGTCGGCGGTTGGAAGAACGCCTTGGTCGGCAGGTTCTACATCCTCCGCTATCTGAAGAAGCACACGATCTTCCTCAGTGCCACCGACAAACCCTATAAAGCCTATGGAGTCCTCGCTCTGGCCGATCCAATCGAGGAAGTCGTCGGCCGCAACCTGCCGGTTTTGGCCAATACTGTGCTTCTGCCTTTCAAGGGGCAGATCATCTACGACGGTTTTATTGCGCCGTACTCGGTGACGTTTGGGGGAGGCGCACGCAGGAACCTGAACGAAGATTACAACGAAGCGAAACAGACCTTCGGCATCGTCAGTTCCTTGCCCGAAGGAAGTCAACCGCCGCAGCGGCCCAAACAGCCACGGAAGCCTTCCCCGTCGAAAGCCACGAACCGATCAACCTCCACAGAACCCAAGGACGTTCTTGGGCACCCTGATCGAGATGACGGATGCCTTCTGCAAGGAGTTCCTTAACGAGGAATATGCCGAACTCTGCCGCAAGTTGGCGACGACCTTGGCGAGAAAACGTCCATCGCCGCTGCTACGAGGAAAACTGGAGACGTGGGCCTGCGGGATCGTGCGAACCATCGGTCGGATCAACTTTCTGGACGACCGGAGCCAGACACCCCACATGAAATTGCCGTTCATCGACAAGGCATTCGGCGTGGCGGAAAGCACGGGGCAGGGCAAGTCCACGTTGATTCGGAAGATGCTTCGGATCAGGCAGTTTGACCTCAAGTGGACGTTGCCCAGCCGCATGGATGATAATCCGATGGCATGGATGCTAGAAGTCAACGGCTTTTTGGTGGACGTTCGCCATGCACCAAGGGAGGTCCAGGTGCTTGCCTACGAGAAGGGGATGATCCCGTACATTCCGGCAGATCGGGCCGGGGCAGGCGAGGAACCGTAGCCAACGGGAATAGGCCATGTGGGATTGGTGCGACGAACTGAAACTCGGCACATCGTCGTGTGCCTTCGTTAAGCGGGACATTCGCTCCCTGCCGCAGACCGAGGCTGAATTCGAGGCGGATTTCTTCCTTGATCCGAAATACTCGACCAAACGCAAGGAACGCTGGGTGGGAAGCGTGATCCAAAGGGAAGACGGTGCCGTGCTGGCGGTGGAAGAAGTGCCCTTGCCGCCGCCCACGGTCAACGGCCTTGCGAACCTGTTGGCCCACGCCATGCTCCGACCGAGGTTTGGAGATCGCCAACGTCCACGGATCATCTATCTCCGAGATCGTCCCCAATGGCAGGAATTACTTGTTCATCTTCGACAACTGGGCATGGATGTCTCCCTTGGGCAGGATTTGCCCTGGTTCGACGAGTCGGCCATCGAGTGGTGGCAGGACACGAAGAAGGGAGAGCTGCCTTCCGCCGACGAAATCAAAGCTGCCCTGCGGATGCCGTTTCCCAAGAGGAAACGTTCATGGTTCACCGACGCAATGGCCCTCATGCAATGGTCGGATGCGATGTCCAAGGGGGCCTATCCATCCCGTAAGGCACCGGCCCCGCTTTACGATCCGACGACCACCGTGTCGATCCACTTGGCAGCCGACGAACTGGAGCCCATCCTGACCCGCACCGATATTGCAAGCATGAAAAAGCTCCGTCCTCGCCTGGAGGCGATGGCTGCTGAGGGCAAGAGCACCGAACTGAACATCACCGACTGGAGTTGTGTCGTCCTGGCACTGACCGGGGCGAAAGGCGATAAGCAGTGGAGCCACAAGCAGATGCTTCAGCTTGCGGCGAGAATTGCCAACCAACTTGCCGAGGCATTGGGGATTGACCCACCAGATTTTTCGGTCAAATGAAATGCCCGAAACCCTCACCGGCCTCATTGAACGAGTCACCTACCACAATCCCGAAAATGGGTTTGCGGTTCTGAAGGTACAGGTCAAGGGCCGTCAGGATTTGGTGACGGTCGCGGGCAGCACCACATCGGTTTCGGCGGGCGAGCATCTGGAAGCCACCGGCAAGTGGGTCGTTGACCGGGAACACGGTCGGCAATTCAAGGCCGACGAACTCAAGACCACGCACCCGGCCTCGGCGGAAGGCATCGAAAGATATCTGGCATCTGGGGCAATCCGCAGCATCGGGCCGAAGCTGGGGGCCAGGATCGTCGCCCTCTACAAGGAACGGACCCTCGAAATCTTCGAGACGGCCCCGGATTTCCTCCTGCACATCAAGGGGATCGGCCAGGAACGGGTCAAGCGGATCACCCAAAGCTGGAAGGAGCAAAAGGAAGTTCGCAAAATCATGCTCTTCCTGGCCGAGCATGGCATCAGTTTCGGCCGGGCCGTGCGCATCTATCGGACCTACGGCCAGGAATCCATCGCCAAGATCAAGGAAAACCCGTATCGTCTTGCTGATGATATTCGTGGCATTGGCTTCAAGACCGCCGACGAATTGGCGGCCAAGATGGGGATCGACCGCAACAGTCCCTATCGGGCCAGGGCCGCCGTCCAGTACACGCTTCAGGATTTGGCGGGCCAGGGCCACGTCTGCTACCCGGAGCCCGGTGTCGTCGAACATACCACGAAGCTGGTCGAGATTGACCAACTGATCGTCGAAGCAGCGGTGAAATCGGCACTGGCCGAAAAGACGGTCATAACGGAAACGGTCGAGGGCGAGTCGTGGCTTTACCTGACGGCCCTGCACCGGGCCGAGGTAGGATTGGCCCAAAGCGTCCACCGGATCGCATCGGCCATCAATGCCATCGGGCCTGAGTCGTTCACCTACCGAGAACTCGTAGCGAAGATCGGGCAATTGATCGGCAAGGTGCGCCCGATCATTTCTGTTCCCCCGTGGTTCGGCTATGCTGTGGGCTGGCTTCTGGGGTCGCTCGTTGGCGACGTGGTGGTCACGAAGGAGGAGATCGAGGGACTCATGGCCGACTTGCTGCACGTCGATGCGTTGCCTGCCGGGCGCACGGTCCTGACCGATTGGATCAAATCGCACGCCGATACTTTGGGGCGATCTTACACCAGCGAGTTGGCAAGGCGGAAAGACCAGGTATCGGCCTACAGGTCGAATTGAAACGGAAGTTTGGCAAGGCCACGCTGAACATGGAAGCAGTCATCCTCATCGGTATCCAAGGGGCTGGGAAATCCACGTTCTGCCGGGACCGGTTCTTCAATACGCACGTCCGCATCAACCTGGACATGCTCAAGACTCGGCACCGGGAGAAATGCATCCTGGATGCCTGCCTTGCCGCCAAGCAACCGTTTGTCGTGGACAATTGCAACCCGGCCCGTGAAGATCGCTGCCGTTACATCGAACCGGCCAAGGCAGCCGGATTTACCGTCGTTGGCTATTATCTTCAGTCCAAGGTCGATGACTGCAAAGGACGGAATGAGCAGCGGACTGGAAAACAGGCTGTGCCGCTGAAAGCAATCCTCGGAGCCGCTGGCCGGTTGGAATTGCCGAGTTTGGACGAAGGGTTCGACAAGTTGTTTTACGTCAAGACCGATGGCGACGGCGGCTTCGTGATCGAGGAGTGGAGGGGATACGGCACGTAACCAACGACGCCGAGGAACTGGTCGCTCTTTTCCAGGGAACCGCCTATGTCAAGGACGAACCGTTTCCACCCGGCGCCTAACCTGAAAGAACTTGACGTGAGAAGTGTCGCCACCACGATCGGAATTCTAGCAAGTCTGGCTTTTCCTGCATGGGCAAGCAAGAGCCACGCGCAGAAACCGATCACCGTTCAGGGCACGATCACCACCGCCCCAAGCGAAAAGGGCACGTTCACCGTTCAGCCGCAGGGCACGAAAGTTCCCGCCGACGTAGTGAAGATCGCCACCGATGCGAAGACTACCGTCACCATCGCTTCGGAGACGATCAAGGTTGCTGACCTGAAGGTCGGCATGTGGGTCCGAGCGGAGATGGCCGATGGGATTGCCCGTAAGATCGTCGCCGGTCATTTGTGGGTTGAGGAGGGCGACAAGCTGGTTCTCTTCCAGGGCCTGCCCCCGGAATTCTTCACGTATCCAGCCGGGTTCGATGTGAACAACGAGCCGACGAAGTTTGGGCCGCTGAGGATGATGTATCGGCTGACCGGCAACGGCTCTTACCTTCGCTGGGGCCGGAAGGCCCTACCCAAGGAAGGTATGGTCGTGTGCTGGCCGACGAGCCTGAAAGCAAGATTCAGCCACGGCCCGCCCGTGAAGCCCGACGATCAAGGGCTAATCCACTTGCCTGCCGATGTGAGCGAGTTGAGGGTCTGGTTCCTAGATCCCGTTGTGCCGAAGAAGGATGATGGCAAGGTCCACGACAATAGCCTGCGAACATCGGCCGTCGATGCCAAGGGACTGGCCGATCCTGTGGAAGCCGTTGCAAGAGGTCGGCAGTTTCTCGTTGATCTTTTCGATCCCGGTATCGGCCTGCTGCCCGAGTTTCGAGGGTCGGATGTCTTTTGGCTATACCACGACAACTATCTTGCAGCCAAAGTCCTTGACAAAAGCCATCCCGAAGTGGCCCAGAAGATCCTGAAAGCGATCCACAGCTTCGGCATCAAGGAATCCGGCAAGATCGAGATCGTGTTCGGCGAAGCCAAGCGGCCACTGCCCTTCCGGCACTACCAGCTTGTCGAGGTTCGGCGGGTAGGCGGCAAGGTCGTCAAAACCGAGATCGTGACCGAGAAGGAGATGAACGGTTGGGAAGGGTATGCCGATCTGCTCTTGCTTGCCGCTTTAGCCGAGGAGGACGCCCCGAAGGCGAAACAGCATTTTCAGCAGGCGTTGCAGATGTGGGACGGCAAAGGCTTCAAGGACCGTGCGGCCCAAGCAAGCAATGAATACGCCACCTACAAACTGGCTCTGGCGTTGATTGCAGCCCACAAGCTCAAAGAGCGGCCCGTGGCCATCGCTCCCATTTTGGAGCGGTTGCTGGCCCAGCAGGCGAAGGACGGCGGCTGGATTACAGACTATGACAAAACCGGCAAGCCGGTTGGAGTGGCGAACGTGGAAACGACTTCACTGGCGATCTTGGCAGTCGAAGCGGCGACGAAGTAAAAAGGGAGAGTTTGCAGGAAGGATGAACTCATGTGTCCGCACACGATCTACTCAGGCGGCCAAACGGGGGTGGACCGTGGGGCGCTGGATGTTGCCCTGGAACTCGGCATCCCCATCGGAGGGTATTTGCCCAAAGGTCGGAAAGACGAAAACGGCGACATTCTTCCAAGAGACAAGTACGCCGACATGGAGGAAACGGACACCGACGACGTGAATGTTCGGACGGAACTGAACGTACAGAATTCGGATGCCACGCTGATCTTCAGTCACGGGGCGCTCTTCGGCGGCTCCGCATACACGAAACGCATGGCCCGACAGCATGGGAAGCCTTGTCTGTATGTTGACTTTGACCAGCACAATGCCGATCAGGCCGTGCGGCTTGTCAGGGCATGGCTGTCAGACACGCAGCCTGGGGTGCTGAATGTTGCCGGGCCTCGGTCGAGCGATGATCCAGGAATTTATTCCGAGGTCAAGGGCGTACTTGTCGGTGCCTTGGCTGACAGGCCACGTTTCAGGCGAACCACAATAGGAGCATGACCATGCCAACCGACGACACGAACTTCGAAGACGAATTGCGTGCCCTCATGGCTGCAGGCCGCAAGATCGAGGCCATCAAGCGATACCGAGCAGCCACCGGGGCTGGGTTGGCAGATGCCAAGAATGCAGTTGAAGCTCTGGAGGGGGCTGGATCACTACCTCCAAGAGAACCTGTCGATTCGTCATTCGAGGACAAAGTCCTTTCGCTCATGAGGCAAGGGCAGAAGATCGGTGCCATCAAGCTCTATCGGGAAAAGACCGGGGTCGGACTCAAGGAGGCAAAGGACTTCATCGAGGCCCTCGCCGCAGACCAGGGCATCGCCGCTTCTTCGAGATCCGGTTGCCTGGGAGTCGTCCTCCTGCTGGTTTTGATTCCGTTGGCCGTCATCGTGCTTGGCTGCGGGAAAGGCGATAAGCACGACGTTGCCGTCTCGCCCTCCAAGCAGCCGACGCTGGCCGACGCCCTGGCGGTCATCAAATCCAAGCAGTTCATCGATCTCACGCACGCCTTCGAGCCCGGCATTCCCTATTGGCCAGGGTTCCCCGACGAGAAACGGGAGACGCTCTACTGGTACGATAGCGACAAGGGGCCCGAAGCGGGGGCCATCGTGGTGGCAACTTTTCCAAAGCCCAAGGGAGGCTCGGGATTCCCAGCCAGGGTTTTTGCGATTGTGCCGTGAAAGAAAGCGAGTCAGCCATGCTTGTACTTTCCCGAAAGAAGAACGAGTCGATTGTGATCAACGGCGACATCACGGTGAACGTCGTCGAGATCCGAGGCGACATCATTCGGGCCTTGTCCGACCTTGGTTCTGGCCCATCATGGGAAAAGGTTCTTGCAGATCGAAGGAACATGCGGTCCACGGCATCGCTCATGATGGCCGCTGGCCGGGTATTGGCACAAACATCCGAAGGATGGCGGTTCATTGCCAAAGAGCAGGCGAGCGGGCTGAATGTGCAACCGCTGGAAATGCTGCCTATCACCTGCGACGTGGACTCGCTGATGAACAGCGCCAACGGGTATCGTGGGGCTTTGACCCGAGGACATCAGGTGTTCCACGACAATGCCGAACCACCAGCCTTCCAGCCGCTCGACGAAAGCAGCCCGATGTTGCGGCCTTACCGCGTGGCGAAGAGCCAGTTCCAATTTGTCACGCACGGCCAGGATGGATGTCGGGTGAATCTTCCATCAGATATATTCGCTCGAACTTTGAAAGATGGCGCAGCGCTACCGGCAACGGAAAGCTGCGAGGCTTCCGCAACAATCGCGTCAAAATCAAGCATGTGTCCAGGTCCTTACTTCTTGGTACCGACCCGCCGCTTGCGGCCTTTCTCGCGACCGGTTGTTTCAAGGATGCGCTGCAGTGATTCCAAAACCTCGCTCTGGCCGGAAGTGGCAGGTGCTTGGCGCCCGCGCGTGTCAAGGCGTTGCTCCAGCCATTGAAGCGGATCGTCTGCCGTTGCCGAGAGCGCCGCGCGCAATTGCCTGCGAATCGTACCTAGTTTTGTCGAACCGATCATAAAAGCATCTCCAGCAAATTCCAAAGTTCTTGAAGTCGCCGGGTTGCCACTTCAAGTGTCTCCTTATGGCTGAGCAATTCAATCGTGGCCTTGGCGACAAGGGCGTCACGGTCCTCTTGCCGAGCAGAAATCATAGCGCCCAGGAGCGAGGCGAGAATCTCTTCGCTTGCCGCGCAGATTCGCCCCGCCACGCGCCTCGCAATGCGCGGGTGTCGAGCCAACAGTTGGTGACCGCGCTCGTGAGCTAGAATCGCATCAGGCGAAAAATCTTGCGGATCCGCGTCGCGCTCGAATGCCTCAGCATACACCGTCAGCAAGTCCTCGTCCGCAGTGCTACCGACACCGTATTGTGCGCCGCCGGTCCGGCTATAAACGTGCCGCTATTCCACCCGACCAGTGAACCCGAGAGACTCTGCTAGCCGATTGATGCGACGATACCGAGAGCGCCGCTGTGCAGGGGTTAAGGGCTTAGGTGCCGTTGTCGCCATATTTCCATTATACTCAACCGTGGTGTTCTTGCTAGCGCAACAGGTTCTTGGTTTAAGGGTCGTCAACGGTCGCGATTCTAACTCCTATCGGGCAGTCCGAGAAGATGATAAAATGCCGGTTACGCTCCGTATTGCCCTCACCCCGACCCTCTCCCGGTGGGGCGGTGGACCTTGAGCCCTCTCTGAGAAGGAGAGGAGACTTGAATATGCTCGCCAAACTCAAAACCTTCTCGCTCGTCGGCATCGACGCCCTGCCCGTCGAGGTCGAGGTCGACGTCTCGCCGCAGCGGCCTGCCCAAACAGGTCCTCGTCGGCCTGCCCGAGGCCGCCGTCAAGGAAAGCACGCATCGCGTCGAACGGGCGATGGTCAACTCGGGCTTTCAACGCCCGCAGAGCCGCATCGTGATCAACCTGGCCCCGGCCGACCTGCCCAAAGATGCCGCCTCGTTCGATCTGCCGATGGCCGTCGGCACGCTCATCGGCAGCGGACAGGCCGCTTCCGAGTCGCTTGCCCAGTACGCGATCGTCGGCGAGTTGGCCCTCGACGGCACTACCCGGCCGACCAAGGGGGCCTTGTCGATGGCCATGGCCGCGGCCGAGGACAAGGGCCTCCGCGGGCTGATCGTGCCGGCCGAAAGCGCGGCGGAGGCGGCCGTCGTCGAGGGCATCGAAGTCATCGCCGTGCAGAGCCTGGCCCAGGCCGTCGCCTTCCTGGCGGGCGAGATCGAGATCGAACCGACCCCCTCGCGGCTGGACGATCTGTTCCGCGAACTGGCCAACTACGAGGTCGATTTCTCCGACGTCCGCGGCCAGGAGATGGCCAAGCGGGCAATCATCGTCGCGGCCGCCGGCGGCCACAATCTGCTGATGATCGGCCCGCCCGGCTCCGGCAAGACGATGCTGGCCAAGCGCGTGCCGACGATCCTGCCCGACCTCACCTCGAGCGAATCGATCGAGACGACGCGGATCTACAGTGCCGTGGGGCGGTTGAAGCCCGGCCAGCCGCTGCTGGCCGTGCGGCCTTTCCGTTCGCCGCACCATACGATCAGCGACGCGGGCCTGGTGGGCGGCGGATCGACGCCCACGCCCGGCGAAATCTCGATGAGCCACAACGGCGTGCTGTTCCTCGACGAGCTGCCGGAATTCAATCGCCGCACGCTGGAAGTGCTCCGCCAGCCGCTGGAAGACGGCACGGTGACGATCAGCCGGGCCTTGAACAGCACGACCTTCCCGGCGAACTTCATGCTCATCGCCGCCTTGAACCCCTGTCCTTGCGGCTATCGCGGCGACTCGCGGCGAAGTTGCAATTGCACGACGCCGCAGATCGAGAGGTACATGAGCAAGATTTCCGGGCCGCTCTTGGACCGCATCGACATTCACATCGAGGTCCCCGCGGTGCCGTTCCGCGAGCTTTCCGGCGGGACGCCGGGCACGTCGAGCGCGGAGATGCGGGCCGTGGTGGCCGCCGCCCGGCAGCGGCAGGCGGCGCGGTTCAACGGCTCGAAGACGCGCTACAACGCCGACATGTCGCACCGCCAGACCCGGCAGTTCTGCGTCTTGGACAGCGAGTGCAGCAACCTGTTGAAGGGGGCGATGACCGAGATGGGCCTTTCCGCCCGGGCCCACGACAAGATCCTCCGCGTGGCCCGCACCATCGCCGACCTGGACAACTGCGACGGGGTGAAGCCGCATCATCTGAACGAGGCGATCAATTACCGGATGCTGGACAGGAATTTGTGGACGTGAGGAAATCACACGCTGGAAGCCGCCGAGTACCCTGATCGTGCGGGCGACCTTCTTGACAATTCTCCGGCTGCTGGAAATTCCGCTCGCGGTCGTATTATAATGCGACGATCATGACACCTTCCATCCGCCACGTCTTTACCGAGGGATTCACAATGATGACGAAACGACGTACATTCCTGAAAACGGCCGCAGCGGCAACTTTGGGCTTTCACCTGGTGCCCCGCCACGTTCTGGGAGGCGACGGCCATACGCCGCCGAGCCGCAAGTTGAACATCGCCGCGATCGGCGCCGGCGGCCAGGCGGCTTCCGACCTCAAGAACATGCTCGGTGAGAACGTCGTCGCCCTGTGCGATGTCGACGAGAAGCATGCCGAGATGTTCAAACGCCTCCCCGATGCGAAGAAGTACAAGGACTTCCGCGTCATGCTTGCCGAGATGGGCGACAAGATCGACGCCGTGCTCGTCGGCACGCCAGACCACACCCACGCCGTGGCCGCCATGGCCGCCATGAAAGCCGGCAAACACGTTTATTGCGAAAAGCCGCTGGCCCACTCCGTCAGCGAAGTCCGAGCCTTGCGCAAGGCGGCCAGCGACCGCAAACTGATTACCCAGGTCGGCAACCAAGGCCATTCAAGCGATTCGATCCGCATCTTCTGCGAGTGGATCTGGGACGGCGCGATCGGCAAGGTGACCGAGATCCATGCGGGCTGCAACGCCTTCCGCGGCAGTGCCACGTACAGCCAGTTGAAAGACCTGAAGAAGATTCTTTCGGCAAAGGACGAAGTGCCGAAGACACTCGAGTGGGACCTGTGGCAGGGCCCGGCGGCCGCGCAACCGTATCATCCACAGTTCTGCCCGTGGAACTGGCGCGGCTGGTCACGCTACGGGTCCGGCGCCCTGGGCGATTGGGTCTGCCACGTGATCGACCCGGTATTCTGGGCTCTGGACCTCGATATGCCGACGACGATCCAGGCGGAGACGGACGACTACGATCCCGAGAAACACGGAGAGACTTTCCCCAGCGGCTCGCAGATCACCTTCGAATTCGCGGCCAAGGGCGGGGCACCCGGTACTCCGGGCCGTGGCCCGGTCAAACTCGTCTGGTACGACGGCAAGCGCGACGTTCCGCGTCCCAAGGACCTTGAGGCGGGGCGGAAGGGCGTCGACACGGGGGCGGTCGTCGTGGGCGAACACGGCACGATCGTCTATGGATCACACGGCGCCGGAGGCGTGCGGCTCATTCCGGAAAAGGCCATGCAAGCCTACAAGCGTCCGGAACCGAAGATCCCACGGGTCCGTGGCGGCCATCAGCGCGACTGGCTGGATGCCGTGCGCGAAGGCCGTCAGGCAGGTTCTCCGTTCGAATACGGCGGACGGCTTTCCGAGATCGGCCTGCTCGGCGTGATCGCCGTGCGGATGAGCGGCAAGAAACTTCACTACGACGAGCACGCGCGGCGGTTCACGAACTGCGACGCGGCCAACGCGCTGCTTGATCCGCCCTATCGCTCCGGCTGGAGCCTCGGTTAAGTTCACGCGCAAGAACGTTCGGAAGAAATTGGTGCGAGTCCCGCGTTTTTCCAGGGCTTCCGCTCATTTCCTCCGAGCGTTTGAAGGGAGGCCGAACGATGAAAAGCTGTCGTTGGATCGTGTTGTGTCGGACGTGGCTGGGGACGGCTGCTGCCGACCCGCCCAAGCCGACGCTAACTCCGCTGGTTCGGGTCGTTGACGTCAACATTGGTCAGTTGCAAGAGGTGCAGCTTGCCGATGGGAAGAAGGCCACAGCTCGATTGCACGTGCGCGTAGAACCACGAAGTTTCTAGACATCCTCACCGCGGTTTGCCTCGTTAACCTATTGGGTTCAAGGTCTTCCGCCGGGCGGCGGCAGAGATTCAGCCAGGCTGATCAGATTCTGCGGCCTGACAAGAATAATGCCGTGGCGCGGGGAGTCGATGTCCGCGATGAGCGTGAACGCGATAGAAACGATAAGCGGCAGAATCGGCAGCAATTTGGAACCCGCTTTGGCGCTATGCGAACCATAGCCGACCAGCAAGTTGCAGGCGATGGCGATTGCCGCCATCAAACCCCATGCCGCCGTCGGGATTCGATTCCAGTACGCGGCCTGCGTGTACCCCTGCGAATTCAAGACATCGTTCATGCCCGAAACGACCAGGGCCATCACGGGCGTTGGCTGTGCCGCGGCCGGGGCACGAATCGCGGTCCACAACTCGGTCTGCAACTGGGCGGCACGGGCGTTGATCTGCTGAAGCTCTTGTTCATCGCAAGCCTTATAGAAAAGAACACGCTCGTCGAGGTATTTCCTTAACAGCGGGCGCACGCGGGCCGCATCGGCGTCCGGTAAGAGGTCGGCCCGGACGTATTCTGTCCCGATTGCGTTGGCCTCCGCCTCCTCGTAGTTCTTGCGTTGATCGTAGCGGCTTGTGGCCATCGAAAAACTGAATCCGATAATCAGCCCGAGCAACGTGAGGGTGGCAGCCAGGATAAAGCCGAAGTCTTCATGCATCTCCGCGTCCAGGGCGCCTTGCCATCTGCGAAACGACCATCCGCCCCACGCCGAGAGCCATAGCGCGATGAAGGAAAGCACGAAAACAAGCAGCGGATGGTCGGTTGGGTAGTTCATTTGCTATTCCTCGTTCGTTTCCTTCCTGCGCGAGCGACTCACTTCGGCTCTTCGACGACCGCCTCGATCTTTCCGTCCTGGATCGCACGTTTGAGCACGGCGTGGTCCTTTTCGTTCTGGTCGGCGTAGGCAACAGAAAAGGCGGCGACCGCCTCGTCGAACACGTCGCTCTTGCCCAGATACCCGCTGATCACCGCGGCGTCCCCGGAGCGGGCGTGGGAGAGCGCCAGCGACTGGCCGCACCACTGGGCGAAAGGGTCATCTCGGCCGTGCCGAACGTCTCGACGGCAGGCTTGATCTTGACGTCCCGGAGTTGGCGGACATAGAAGTGACGTCCTTGCCTGCCCTCGGTCCAGCCGAGGAAGATGTCGCTGGCCGGCTGCATGAGCCGGTGGCCGTTCACGACACGCTGTCCGTGGTTCGGGAAGACGCTTTTCCCCGCATAGTCCTCCAGGACCGAGGCCCGCGCCTCCTTGACCTGGAGAATGAGAGGTTCTTCTCCGCCGGGCCATCAAGAGGAGCACAGCGCAGGCAGGTGCCCACGCTGCCGACGCCGACGACCTTGAACGCGGCGTCTTTTAACTCATAGCGATCGAGCAACATGCGATGGGCAGGCGTCAGGGTTTCGCGGTACTGGGCGAAAGCCATCTCTGATGTCCGGATGGACCTCGCCGGGAGCGTGATCTTTCCAGTGGAAGATCGCCGGGAGCTGCTCTTTGATGATCGGCAACCCGCCCGAATCGTCCACGAGCTTCGGGAAGATGCCTTCGGAGGTGCTGCTCTCGCGGGCCTTCGCCAGACGCTTGATGACGCGGCGGCGGATGGCGGGATCCTTGATGGTCGCGATCAGCATCTCGGCCTCAACGGCGTAGTACCACAGGTCCAGCACCGCCATTTCGCTGAACTCGGCCATGTGCTCGCGGTAGGACCTGACGCAAGTGAGGGCCGCATCCTTGGCATCGGATTCGCTGAGGCCGTTGTCGCGGGAGGCGATCACGAAGCTCGCCGCGAGACGCTTGAGATCCCATTCCCAGGGCGCCGGGAGGGTCTCATCGAGGTCGTTGATGGCGAAGATGACTTGCCTCTCCGGCGTGGCAAGACCTCGGAAGTTGACCAGGTGGGAGTCTCCGCCGCATTGCACGCGGACGCCGGTGGCCGGAGTGCATGCCAGATCCACCGCCATGGCCAGCGCCGAGCCCCGGTAGAACGTGAAGGGAGACAGGACCATCCGCCCGTGGCGAAGGGGAAGGAGTTCGGGGATGCGCCCCTCGTCGGCCTTCAGTACCATGCTGACCGGATCGGGCCGATCGGCAGGCGGGTTGCCAGGCTGCATGCGAGACTCGCGGGCACTTCTCGCGCAGGCTTTTGCCCATTGCATAGCGTTCAGCCCGTGTAGGATGCGACTGGAACGCTGGACTACCCGCAGTTGCAGGCTGTTGCGAGTTCGGTTTCGACGATTGTTTGACTTTTCCCATGATAAGGCACTCCTTATGACTGATGGTTGGACCTTGGATCATTACGATTTGCCGCCACCCCATGAATCGCTGCCGATGTCTCGTCACGTCCTGCCGTCCGGCCTAGATTGTGAAAATCTGCTACGAGGATATACGCGCTCACGAGAAGCACCCAAGACGGGAAGATTAGCGCAATCCACGCGAAGTTGGTGATAACGAGAAGCAATATCAAGCCAAAGGCGAAGCCCACCAGCGATACCCAGCGTGCCAGTATTGCCGTGCGAAGCCCGATCATGGACGTTACAAACATGAAGATGGCCGCCATTTTCATGCCGAAGGTGTTCATGAACGCGTAAGCCATCGCCCGACCGACTGCATACGTCTCGTTGTCGGCCGCGAGACCGCCTGTGGTCGCAAAGGTTTCCAGCAGCCCCCGGGAAACGGCCGCGGCGGCGAACAGCATGGCGACGAACAGTAGTCCACTGCCCAGAAATACGGTTGCGAAGAACCGGTCTTCGAGCAGGCCGATGCGGTTGCGGAGCACGGCCATGAACCAAATGAACGCGATCCCCGTGAAGGGAATAAAATTCAGCGCGATGCGGACCGCGTTCCGGTAGGCTGGATCGGCAAGCCAAATTCCGGGGTCCTTGGGGTCGGCAGGGACCGCGAGTCGGATGAGCACTAAGCTGGTGATGTAGAGCACCGAAAACACGATGCCGCTTACGGCAACGACCCGTGGGGGCGACGAGGTCGGGCGGGTTTCGGCCGGCGACGTGCTCATTGCATCCTCCTAATCACCCAAACAAATTCCCAAAGCCCGTGCCGTGCGTGCAAAGCCTCCCGTGGGTGGCACCGTCTTCAACTTCCCGACCGCTTCGGTGATCTTCACAGCACCCATCTGAGAGCCTTGATAGGCCACCATGTGCCCGAACTTTTCGGCGGCGATCAGTTCGACGGCTTCAGCACCGAAGATCGTGCAAAGCGCGCGGTCGAAATTCGTAGGACTTCCGCCTCGCTGCAAGTGCCCCAGGACACATGCGCGGGCCTCCTTGCCGGTACGCTTCTCCAGTTCTGCGGCCACCACGGCAGAGATGCCGCCCAGCCGGGCTTCGCGGTTGGAAACCTGTTCGGCAGCAGTAACGAATTCACCACCCATTTCTCTTGCCCCTTCGGCCACGACGACTACCGTGAAATGTTTGTCGGCTGTTTCGCGTTCCTGGACCTTTGCGCAGATGCTGTCGTAAGTGAATGGTATTTCCGGGATTAGGATCACGTCGGCTCCGCCGGCAACTCCAGCGTAAAGGGCGATCCAGCCCGCATAGCGCCCCATGACCTCCAGTACCATGATGCGGTTGTGGCTTTCCGCCGTGGTGTGCAGGCGGTCCAAGGCATCGGTGGCGCAGGCAACCGCCGAGTCGAAACCGAAGGTCATCACGGTACCTTCGAGATCGTTGTCGATGGTTTTGGGCACGCCCACCAAGGGCACTCCTCCTTCGAATAACTGCTGGCCAATGCTCAGCGATCCATCACCGCCAATGCTGACCAGACCGCGAATGTTCAACTTCTGCATGCCCGCCTTCACGCCGTCGATCAACTCCTGGGGCAGGCTACGCGTTTCGCCGTGCCCGACTTTCGCGGAAAAACGGCCGCGATTCGCCGTGCCGAGAATAGTCCCGCCACGCGTCAATAGAGAACCAAGCTTTTGATAATCGAGCGTGACATACCGCTGCGGCTCAAGAATGCCTTCATAGCCGCCAAGAAACCCAATGGTCTCCCACCCGCGCTTCGCGGCAGCTTTGGTCACTGCGCGAATGACTGCGTTCAGCCCGGGGCAGTCACCGCCGCCGGTCACAATTCCGATACGCTCACTCATTTGCTTATTCCTTTCGACGATTACTTTGTGATGGCTTGAGTTACACTGCACGGAGAATTCGGTACAAAGCAAACGCAAAGGCGCACGCGGCGAGCAAGTGGGATCCCATGAGAAGAACTCTGCCGGCCGAGCCGCCCATGCCGTAGCCAATCCAAGTGCCAAGAATAGAAATCACGCCCAATGAGATCGCGGTGATTCGGTGTTCCCGTTCCTCAAGTACCAACAGCATCACCGCGCCGATCAGCAATGAGAAGAATACATCGAAAGAGCCTTCGTCGCCAAAAAGCCCTGATGTGAGTGGATGTGCAACGGCAAGCAAGAGAGACGCCGCGAGCACCATGGCAAATCGCCATCGCTGATGGGTAGTTGCGAGTGGCCTGCTTGGGCACTGGTTCATAAACGCACTTTCTTGCGACATCGTGATGGCGTGGTGAGAATAGTGCAGTTTCCTTGCTATCTTTTCTAGTCGTGTCGATCGGTCATTCAGTTTCGTTCTTGTTGGCCGCGCCTGCGCGGGGGTTCCATTGTCGGGGACGCCGGCCGTCGGGTCTGAACGAATTGACAGAAACGCGTTCATCGCCGATTTGAGTGTGGGATAAACAGCGTCGGCCGCAACGGCCGACATGACACCAGCACGATCGAGCATCGCCCGCGTCGCCGTGCGGAAGCCTGCCAATCCCAGCCGAATGCTCTGCCGGTCCAGATCGCGGTCGGCAGGGCCACCGCTGCCACCGAGACGCCGGCAATTAAATCGTGCCTGAGCCAGTCGCGGTGATAGGCAGCCAATTGCCCAATGCCTGGCGCCAGGCGGTAGAGTATCGCCGTGCGCCGATGGCCCTCAGAACTCGACAGTTCGCTCATTGCCGCCTCTTCCCAATATCATGCGTCTCCATTCTCTTGACTCTTGATGGACTGATTGTGGGCGGGCTGTCCCTTTCCGGCAAACCGCATGATGATCGAGTAGAAGACCGGCGTGAAGACCAGGCCGAAGAACGTCACGCCGAGCATGCCGCTGAACACGGCCACGCCCAGCGGCACGCGCATTTCCGCGCCCGCGCCCTTGGCCACCGCCAAGGGCACCACGCCCAGAATGAAGGCGAAGGCGGTCATGAGGATCGGCCGCAGCCGCGTGCGCGAGGCCTCGACCACGGCTTCCAGCCGGCTCTTGCCCGCGTCTTCCAACTGCTTGGCGAACTCCACCACCAGGATCGCGTTCTTGGCGGCCAGGCCGATCAACACCACGAAACCGATCTGGGCGAAGATGTTGTTGTCGAGCCCGACCATCCACAGGCCGACCAGCGCCGAAAGCAGGCACATCGGCACGATCAGCAGGATGGCCAGCGGCAGCGACCAGCTTTCATACTGGGCGGCCAGAACCATGAACACGAAGAGCACGGCCAGCGGAAAGACCAGCTTGGCGAGCAGGTCCTTCTCGGCCAGCGAGTTCCTGGAAGCTCAGCTCGGTCCACTCGTAGCCCATCGTGGAGGGCAGTTGATCGCGCGGCCACGCGGTCCATGATCTCGATCCCCTGGCGGGAACTGGTGCCCGGGGCCAGGATGCCCGTGATCTCGGCCGAGGGATAGAGGTTGTAGTGGTTGACGATGGCCGGCCCGGAGGTGTTCTTGACGTGGATCAGCGTGGCCAGCGGGCACGCGGTCGCCCTTGGCGTTGCGGACCTCCAGGCGGCCGATGTCCTCGACGCGCATGCGGTACTTCGGGTCGGCCTGGACGTTGACCTGCCAGTTGCGGTTCTGGAAGGTGAAGTCGTTGACGTAGTACGATCCCAGGTAGGACTGCAAGGTGTTGTTGACGTCGTCCAGCGAGACGGACTGGGCCTTGGCCTTGTCGCGGTCGATTTCGACGAAGATCTGCGGCTGGTTCACGCTGAAGGTGGAGAAGAGCGCGGCGATGCCCGGCTGGCGTTGGCCTTCGTCGGCCGTCGCCTGCACGGCCCCTTGCAGGGCCCGCAGGCCGGCGTCGCGCTTGTCCTGGATCTGCAGCTTGATGCCGCCGGTGGAGCCCAGGCCTTCGACGGGCGGGGCCCCGAACACGCCGACCGTGGCTTCCTGGAAGGCGTCGAACTTCCGCCGCAATTCGGCGGCGATCGTGGCGGGCGTGCAGTTCCGCGTGTTCCTTGCCGCTCTTCAAAAGGCCCAAGGATCACGAACATGCCGCCCACGTTGCTGATGTTGGTGCTCAGGAGCGTGGAATAGCCGGGAACGGCGATCACGTGGGCGACGCCCTCGGTTTCCAGGGCGATCTTGCTGAGTTCGGTCACCAGGCGGTCCGTGCGCTCCAGGCTCGCGCCGTCGGGGAGTTGCACGTTGACGACCAGGTAGCCCTTGTCCTGATCGGGGATGAAGCCCTTGGGCACGACCTTGAAGCCCAGGGCGGTCATGGCCAGCAGCCCGCCGTAGACCACCAGCAGGATGAACGACACGCGGAGCAAGCCGCGGACCAGCGAAGCCATAGCCGCCGGAGAGCCGGTCGAAGACCCAGTTGAAGCCGGCCAGGAAGCGATTGAGCACCGCATTGACCGGCGGGGCGACGAACCAGCCGAGCACGGCTCCCAGGCGCAAAGAGCACCGAGCCGCACGCTCCACAACAGCGCCAGCGAACTGGCGGAGTCGCCGGCCGCCTCGCTTTCGTGTCCATGGCCGCCGGCCGCGACGCCGCAACATCGCCAGAACACGCGGCGCCAGCGAACGCGATAGACGAGATAGCCGATCAGCAGCCGCGATGCCCCACCGCGGCATGGCCTCGCGCTGGCTCTCCTGGCCGTGGACGTGCGGCTTGATCAGCGTGACCGCGCGGGCCGGGGCCATGGTCATGGCGTTGATCGCCGAGATGATCGTCGAGGCGGCGATGGTCAGGGCGAACTGCCGGTAGAACTGGCCCGTGATGCCGGCCAGGAAGGCCGTGGGAATGAAGACCGAGCTGAGCACCAGCGTGATGGCGATGACCGGGCCCGGTAATCTCGTCCATGGCCTTGATCGTCGCCTCGCGCGGGGGCAGGCCCTTGGCCATCCAGCGCTCGATGTTCTCGACGACCACGATGGCGTCGTCCACCACGATGCCGATGGCCAGCACCAGCCCGAACAGCGTGAGGTTGTTCAGCGAGAATCCCAGCAGGGCCATGACGCGCGAACGTGCCGATGAGCGAGACCGGCACGTCGATCATGGGCATGAGCGTGGCCCGCCAGTCCTGGAGGAAGACCAGCACGACGATGAAGACGAGGATGAAGGCCTCGAAGAGCGTCTTGTACACCTCGTGGACCGATTCGTCGATGAAGACCGTCGTGTCGTAGACGATCTTGTAGTCCACGCCCTTGGGGAAACTTGGCCTTCAGCTCCTTCATCTTCGCCTTGATTTCGTCGGCGGTCTTCAAGGCGTTCGAGCCGGGCAACTGGAAGACGGCCAGCGTGACCGACGGGTCGCCGTCGAGGTAGCTGTTGACGTCGTAGTTCTTGGCCCCCAGCTCCGTGCCCTTCTCGACGACCTGCCCGTGCTCGTCGCGCTGGACCTTGCGGACGACGTCGCGCAGCTTGACGACCTCGCCCTTCGCCCCGGTCTTGACGATGATGTTGTCGAACTGCTGTTCGCTGCTCGAGCCGGCCCTGGGTCTTGATGACCAGTTGGAACGGCACGGCCGCGCCCGCGGCGACCGGCGGTTGCCCGAGCCGGCCGGCGGCGACCTGCACGTTCTGCTCGCGGATGGCCTTGATCACGTCGGCGGCCGTCATGCCCAGCGAGGCCAGCTTCTGCGGATCGAGCCAGACGCGCATGCTGTAGTCGCGCGGGCCGAGGAAGGTCACGTCGCCCACGCCCTTGACGCGGGCCAGGTCGTCCTTCACGCTGAGCGAGGCATAGTTGCTCAGGTAGAGCTGGTCGTAGTAGAAGCTCCCGTCCGGCTTCTTGTCGGAGACCAGGTTGACGCACAGCAGGATGCTGGGCGACTTCTTCTTCGTGGTCACGCCGATCCGCTTGACGTCTTCGGGCAGTTTGGCCTCGGCCACGGAAACGCGGTTCTGCACGAGCACCTGGGCCGTGTCCAGGTCGGTGCCCAGCTCGAAGGTCACGTCCAGGAACATCTGGCCGTCGTTGGTGCAGCGCGACGCCATGTAGAGCATCCGCTCGACGCCGTTGACTTCCTGCTCGATGGGCGTGGCCACGGTGGTCGGCCACCGTTTCCGCATCGGCGCCCGGATAGATGGCCGAGACCTGGATCGTCGGCGGGGCGACGTCCGGGATACTGGGCAACGGGCAGGCGGATCAGCGCCACCAGGCCGACGATGACGATCACCAGCGAGAGCACCGTGGCGAAGATCGGCCGATCGACGAAGAAACGAGCAAACATGAAGCGAGCCTCTCGTTGGTCTGGCGGTGGTCTTATTGCGGAGCGGACTTGGTATCGATCGGCTGGCCGCTGGAGTCCAGCGGCTGGACGGGGTAGTCGACCCGTGCCCGCTGCAGGCCCACCGTGATCACCCACTGCTTCTCCCAGTTCTTGATCCAGTCGGCCGTTTGCTCCTCTCCGGGCGCGGCAGGATGACGCGCATGCCGTCATCGAGCAGCCTGCCCGGCGTGATGTCGCGGCGGAGAACGACGTTGTCCTTGCCGAGGACGAGCAGGTACTTGCGATCCTGGTCGGAGAGCACGGCCGAGTCGGGGACCACGGCGGCCTCGTACTTGTCGCTCACCGGGAGCGCGGACGCGAACCCGCGAACCGGGAATAAGCTGGCCGTCCGGGTTCTGGGCTTCGCCGCGGACCAGGATCGTGCCGGTGCCTTCGGCGTACTTGTTGTCCGCAAATACGAGCCGGCCCTCGTGGGGGAACCCCTTTTCGGTGTCCAGCCCGAAGGTAAAGGCGATATTCCGCTCGCGCAACGAGTGTTGTTTGTCCGGCCGCCGGCAGAACCGGCTTTCTGGTAGCGTTGGATCGCGCGCTCGTCGACGTTGAAATCGACGTAGATGGGATCGATCGCTACGATCGTCGCCAGCACGGGATCGGTCCCGCCGGCGTTGACCAGGGCCCCGGCGACGAGGTTCGCCTTGCCGATCCTGCCGGTCAGGGGGGCGACGATCTTGGCGTATTTCAGATCGAGCCGGATTCGATCCGCTTCCGCCTTTTTCGCCATGATCTGCGCATCGAAGGATTTGGCATCCGCTTCCGATTTATCCAAGTCCTGCTGGGAGACGGCGTTCTTGGTGATCAAGATCCGATTTCGTTCCAAGTCTTTCTTGGCGGACACCTCCTGGGCCTCCAGCGCCTTGACCTGGGCTTCGGTCTGTGCCAGTTGCGCCTGGAAGGGGGCCTCGTCGATGTCAAACAGCGGGGTCTTGTCCTCCGTCACGAGATCGCCGTCCTGGAAATGCACCTTGGTGATGTGGCCCCGTACTCGTGCGCGCACGTCCACGGTCTTGTTGGCTTCCAGCCAGCCGTTGTAGTCGTCTTCATCCATCAGGCTGCGGACGACGGGGTGAGCCACCGTGACGCGCGGCGCTTCCTTGGTCTTGCCCGGCTCCCTGCCGCCGCATCCGGCAACGAGGAAACAGGCCAGGACGACGAGAATCCTGGTTGAGCGGAAAAACAGATTTCTTGCCATGCAATAGCTCCTCATTCAGTAACCCTCTAGGATTTGTCGTGAACCTCGCTCCAGCCGTTTGCCTCAGTACTTCTCCGGCACGAACGTCCTGCCCGTAAGACTGGCCTGGTCGTCGTATTTGCCTTCGCTGGACCGCTTGGGCAGTTTCACCTTCTCGCGCGGCACTTCCTCGTACGGCACGAGACTGAGCAGGTGCGCGATGCAGTTCAGGCGAGCCCGTTTCTTGTCGTCCGAGCGCACGATGTGCCACGGCGCGTGCTCGGTGTCGGTGGCTTCCAGCATCAGGTCGCGGGCACGCGAGTAATCATACCAGCGCGTCCAGGATTCCACATCCATGGGGCTGAGCTTCCATTGACGCATCGGGTCGTCGACGCGGGCCGCGAAGCGCCGCTCTTGCTCCTTCTTGCCGACTTCCAGCCAGAACTTGATCAGAATAATCCCGCCATCGACAATGTACTTTTCGACGATCGGGCAGTTCTCCAGGAAGCGCCGGTATTCTTTCTTGGTGCAGAACCCCATCACGTGTTCCACGCCGGCGCGATTATACCAACTGCGGTCGAAGATCACAACCTCGCCGGCAGACGGAAAGTGTTGCATGTAACGCTGCAAGTACACTTGCGACTTCTCGCGGTCCGACGGTGCCGGCAGTGCGACGAGCCGGAAGACACGCGGGCTGACCCGTTCGGTAATCGCCTTGATGGTGCCGCCCTTGCCCGCCGCGTCGCGCCCCTCGAAGACCACGATGACCCGCAGGCCTTTGAGTTTTACCCACTCCTGCAGGCGGCAGAGTTCCGTTTGGAGCTTGCGCAGCTCCTTCTCGTACTGCTTGCGGGTCATCTTGGGTTTGGTCTCGTCTACGTCGATCGGGTTCATGACTTCAGGTTCCTTTCATCCAGGAGAACACGGCGGCTTGCCAGGGCGGCATGTCCAGGAACAAGCCTTGGGATTGCAGCTCGTTGCCGTCCCGGTCGTAGGTGTCGGAACTCAATTGATCCTGGAGTCGGCACTGGCTACCGGCGAGATCCGCAAAGGGAAGCCGGACACGGCATTGGCTTTGGTTTGGCGCATAGTTTACCGCCACCAGCAATCGCCCGTCGCCGGGGCCTTGCCAGGCGCAGGCGACAAAGCAGTCACACGTCCAGTTGCCGTCCCACGCGGGCAGGCATTCGAGTAACTGCCATTGGCCCTCGCGCACCGCCGGTTCGCGGAGCACCGTGAGCAGGCGCTCGTAGAACTGCCGCAGGGTCTCGTTCGTGGGTTCGCACGGGCCGCGACCAAGATGCGGAGAGATTCGTTTCGTCCGGCCCTCGAATTGACCCTGGTGGAAGAACCGCAGACCGGGAGACAGAAACGTGATTACGGCCGCGGCTTCGTGCATTCCAGGCGAGAAAGCGGCCGCTGCCCGTGGCTCGTCATGGTTCTCCAGAAAGCGGGCCATCTTGTTCTGGTAATCCAGGCCGGCCCAGAAATGCTCGCGCACGGGTCGCGCCTGACCTTCGCGCAAACGGTCGTACAGCCGCTTGTCGTAAGTGTAATCGAATCCCTGCTGCTGGAGCGTCCATTCCAAGTCCCAGTAGACCTCGGCCATGAAGCAGAAGTCCGGGACGCGCTCGCGCACGCACTGAGTCGCCCGCGGCCAAAAAGCTTGAGACGAGATGCCCCAGGTCCGCTCAAAAACGTCCGGTAGGACGAGCATGGCCATATCGCAGCGCACGCCGTCGCACTGACCGGCGATCTTCCGCAACTCGCCGATCATGGCGTCTTGGGTGGCCGGGTTGCCGTAGTCGAGCTGCAAGGTGTCCGGCCAACCGGGGAAATACGGGTCGCGCCCGTGCGCCAGCAGCAGATCGCCTTGCTTGCGTTTGGCCCAAGTGTAGTTCTGGGGCGCGCGGGCAAGGTCGATCTCCGTGCCACGAATGTAGAATTCGGGGTGGTCCTCCACCCAGGGGTGATCCAGACCGGTGTGGTTGGGAACGAAGTCCAAGAGAAGACGCATGCCGCGCTGGCGCAGTCGTTCACGAAGCCGCGCTAGTGCAACCTCCCCTCCCAGGCTGCGATGTACGGTGTAGCCCGTAATGGCGAAACCGGAACCCGGAATGTCCTCCTCGCGCAAGTCGGGCAGCGTCTCTTGAAATTCCTTGCGCCACTGGGGATTGCTGCGCGAAACCCGCTGCCCCGCCGGACCGGTCTGCCAGACACTCAGGAACCAGACCCAGTCGAAGCCCATCGCGGCCAGGCGATCCAACTCGGCGTCGGGAATATCGTCCAGGGTCGCCAGTCGGCCAAGATCCCGAGACAACTCGGTCAACCACACGCGAGTGTTGATCTGGTAAAGTGAAGGATAGGCTGGCTGCGCCATGATGAGACTCCTCGCTCGCTCAATGTAAATCGACGATGCCCATGATGAACTTGCGCATGACCGCCCCTTTGCTTACCCGCGCCGCCCCATTGCGGCCTCAGCCAATTGAGCAGACCACGGCGATTCCGTCTCGACAATGGCGGCTTTTTGGCCGAGTTCGAGCACCTGTTCCGCCGTGCTGGTGGCAAACAGGTGCATGGCCCGGGCGATGATCCCCGTCCAGCCGGTCTGGTGGCTGGCCCCCAGGCCGGCCCCATTGTCGCCGTGGAAGTACTCGTAGAACAGGACGAGATCCCGCCAGTGCGGGTCGTCCTGGAACTTCCGTGTCCCGCCGTAGACCGGGCGCCGGCCATGGTCGTCCTTGAGGAAGATGCTCGCCAGGCGACGCGTGATCTCTTCGGCGACTTGGTACAGGTTCATGTGCCGCCCGGAGCCCGTCGGACATTCGACGGTGAAATCATCTCCATAGTAGGCGTAATAGTTGCACCAGGGCCCGGATGATCAGGCTGTTGACCGGCATCCAGATCGGCCCGCGCCAGTTCGAGTTGCCGCCGAACATGCCGGTATCGGATTCCGCCGGCAGGTAGCCGACGCGGTACTCCTGGCCGCCGGCATGAAGGACATACGGATGGTCGGCGTGGTAGCGCGACAGCGAGCGAATGCCGTAAGGGCTGAGAAACTCGTTCTCGTCGAGCATCTTCGCCAGCACGCGGCGGAGCTTGGTTTCGTCCAGGACGGAAAAGAGGCGGCGGCCGGCGACACCGACCTTCGTCGGGTCGTGGAAGCGGCACGCAGTTCGGGACGAGCATCCAGGAACCACTGGAACCGCTCGGCGATTTCCGGGTATTTCGCGAATAGTCTCCGGTTCGAAGACCGTGGCCGCGCACAGGGGCAGCAGCCCGACCATCGACCGGACCTTGAGCCTCTGGGCCTGGCCGTCGGGCAAGCGCAGCACGTCGTAGAAGAAGCCGTCCTCCTCGTCCCACATCCCGGTGCCGCCGCCCAGGTGCACCAGCGACGAGGTGATCCACGTGTCGTGTTCGAGGAACTTGAGCACCATGTCGGCGTAGTCCTCGTCGGTCATCGCCAGCTCCATGGCGATTTCCAGCATGTTGTCGGCGTAGAGCGCCATCCAGGCGGTGCCGTCGGCCTGTTCCAGGTAGCCGCCGGTCGGCAGCGGCGCGCTGCGATCGAAGACGCCGATGTTGTCGAGGCCCAGGAAGCCGCCCTCGAAGACGTTCCGCCCGGAGCGGTCCTTGCGGTTGACCCACCAGGTGAAGTTCAAGAGCAGCTTCTGAAAGCAGCTCTTGAGCCATTTGGTGTCCCCCTCCCCTTTTTGCGCCTTTTCCAGGCGGTAGGTGAAGATGGTGGACCAGGCATGCACGGGCGGATTGACGTCGCCGAAGTTCCACTCGTAGGCCGGGATCTGGCCGTTGGGGTGCATGTAACGCTCGCGGAGCATCAGTTGCAGTTGCTGCTTGCCGAAATCGACGTCCACGAGCGTCAGGGCGAGCACGTGAAAGGCCAGGTCCCAGGCCGCGTACCAGGGATACTCCCACTTGTCCGGCATGGAGATGATGTCGCCGTTGTACATGTGGTGCCAGTGGTCGTTCCGCGGAGCGGCCTTTCGCGTGGCCTTGAAGGGATCGGAGCCGCGCTCTTCGAGCCACTTGTCCACGTCGTAGTGGTAGAACTGCTTGCTCCACAGCATGCCGGCCAGCGCCTGGCGCATGACATTGGCCGCGTCGGCGTGCAGGGAACGGGGAATGACGGTCGCGTAGAACTCGTCGGCCTCCTTGCGGCGCGTTTCCAGCACGTCGTCGAAATGGCTCCCCAGCGGGCCATGACCATTGGTCGCCGGCACCGGCACCTGGCATCGATGTCATCGCCGAGTGCCGGGCGGGCGGCTGGTGCGACCTCGGACAGTCGCAGCCGAACCACCTGGGACTGGCCGGGATTCACCGTCAGGCGACAATGGGCCGCCGCCTTGGTTCCCTTTTTCTCCGGATTGACCGCTGCTGCCTGGCCGTTGACGACGTAGTCGTTGATGCTGTCCTTGACGTAGGGGGTCCGGTTCGCCACGCCGAAGATCCGCTGCGTATTGGTTTCGTTTTCCGTGAACAGCAGGGGCACGTCGCCTTCGCAATACAGGTAGCGCTCGCCCAGGTTGGGATCGACCGCCTTCACGACGCTCTGCCCCGGCGCGCCGTCGGCCTGAACGAGGGTCGGTCTGTCGGGGCTGGCATGCCAGGACCACTGGTTGCGGAACCAGAGCGTCGGCAGAACGTGCAATTCGGCTGGTTCCGGACCGCGATTGTGCACCGTGACCTGAATCAGGATGTCTTCCGGAGAATCCTTGGCGTACTCGACGAAGACGTCGAAGTAGCGATCCTGATCGAACACGCCGGTATCGATCAACTCGTACTCCATTTCCTGGCGGCCACGGCGGCGGCTGGTCTCGACGAGATCGACGTATGGAAACAGCCGCCTGCGGGTACTTGTAGAGGTACTTCATGTACGAATGAGTCGGAGTGCTGTCGAGGTAGAAGTAGTACTCCTTGACGTCCTCGCCGTGGTTGCTCTCGCTGTTGGTCAATCCGAAAAGGCGTTCTTTGAGGATCGGGTCCTTGCCGTTCCAAAGGGCCACGGCGAAGCAGAGCCGCTGCTTGTCGTCGGAGATCCCGGCCAGACCGTCTTCCCCCCAGCGATAGGCACGCGAACGAGCCTGGTCGTGGCTGAAGTAGTTCCAGGCATCGCCGCCCTCGCTATAATCTTCGCGGACGGTTCCCCATTGCCGTTCGCTCAGATAGGGTCCCCATTTTTTCCAGGGAGCCTTTTGCTCCTTCGCCTCCTGAAGTCGAATCTGTTCGTTGGTCATGATTTACGTCTCGGGTATTAGAAGGGCAATTGAAGCAAAGTTTTGTAGTGGCCGGGCACCGGATCCAGATCCGTCTCGGTCGTCGCGTGGAACGGTTCGCGATGGTCCCACGGGTTTTCCACGGAAGGGAGCATCCAGAACACGCCTTCCGGATCTTGTACAACCCACCGCTGGCTGGCGCGGTCCACGAAGAGGGCGACTTTTCCTTTCGCTAATCCGTTCACGTCGTTGTCCTCCGAAGCAGGTCTGGTCAGTAAATCCATTCTCATGGGGAACTCGTCCCACAACGATCATCGTGCTGCGGTTCTTGTCCGCACGTGCCGCCCATTCCCTGGGAATCGCCGCCGGCGGCCAACACTCGGTCCTCCGGCTCCCGAAAGAAGCGTTCGGCCGATCGGTGCAACAAAGCCATCTCCTGACGCAGAAGCGGCGCGCGCTCCTCCGGCAACGTCTGAATCAAGTTCTCCAGCATTGCCTTCAAGCGCCGCGCAATCTGAATGCTCGCACCGCCGAAATGGCGTATCTCAGTGACCGCCAGCTTGACAAAATCCTCCCAAGCCGGGGTTCGGTATACGAGCCGTGTCCGGCCCGCCGCGTCTCGTACCCGTTCGTCGTCCAAGTCCCGGCCGCCGACATTGCGCAACAGGTGATGGATCTGATCGATGGCGAGGACTGCGGTCGTTGGATCATTGATTGCCGGTGAAAGCCCTTTGGAGGCGATGTCCACGAGGATGCGAAGCGCCAAGGCCGGATCCTGTTCCATCGTACGTTCTTGCCCAACGGCCACCGATTGACGCAAGTCGCCCTCGGCAAGCGCGGTTCCGCCTGGATAGACCCGGAACAAAGGATCGCCGGCCGCGAGGAAATCGCCGACCCGCGACACCAGCTCGATGGTACAATTGGCACGCTGGGCCATGGAAACAAGGCCCCGGATATCGAATGCCAATACGACGCCATTTCTGCGGCTTGTTACCGTTTGGGCCGACTTGCTGTCAAGGACAACCGCCGGATCCGTTGTTGTCTTCCGGACTTCCGATAATCGTCGCGGATAGACGCTCTCGATGACATCACGGCCTTTCAAGGCGACGGCTCGCAGGGCGCCGCTTGGTCGCAACCATTTTCCCACGTGGTCGATAAGAAACAGGAAGACTCCCAAGCAGGCGATACAACTATAGGCGGCTAAACTTGCCGAAAGCGTCGGAACTTCCGTATTAATCCGTACGAGCACCGCCTGCGAAAAGGTAAAGGTGAAGACGAATATCGTCAATGAAATCTTCGTGACCGGATCGCGGAATACGAGGGCGATGATTCGCGGGGTAAGCTGGGTGCTCGCAAGCTGTACTGCGATCAGCAAAGCGGAGCATACGAATACGATGAAAGTGAACATCGACGAGGCCATCATTTCCAGCACCGTCCGCACGGTCTCCGGATTGATGCCGGACTCCCAGTCCAACGACTGATCGAGATGGTGAAGCAACGGTACCATTGCGAGGGCCAGCGCGATGCTCAGCACGGGCATGATCCAAATCGAGTTGCGGAAGTAATGCTGAATCTGGTGCCGTTGAAGCCAATTCATGGCCGTTTCTCCACGCCAATCTCCATTCGCTTACCACCTCGCGCTGGCACGGGCCGACACGCGACGGTTCAAGGGCGGTGCGCCAACAAGAGAATTGATTCCAACTTGTGCATTATAGCCAATGGAACCACCTGCGCCGTCCAAAATCTCCAATATTCTGGAGCCCGCAGAATGGTTCTTTGTCCAGTCCAGGCAAAGCTAGTATTGCATAAGTCCTTTGTGGTGCTCAACTTAAGCAACTGGTACGGCCTCGCTTTTCCTTATCCCCACCGAAATTCCCTGGCAGCCCGCGTGCCGCTCTTGACGGTATGACATACTATACTAGAGCCGCAGTTGCCGCAATAATGGCGGATTCATCCGCAGGACTCATTCCTTGGCGGTCCGTGTTCGGCGACGGCAAAGCCCGCATCCAACCCACTCCAACCGAAAGGAGAACAAGGTCATGTCACGTTCAGTGTTTGCTTATGTCGCGTCGGGCCGTCCACTTCTGGCCCTGGCCGCAGTGCTGATGTTCGCCAATCCTCTTTTGGCAGCGGAGCGGAGCAAGCCGGAGAAGTCGGCGGAGAAATCAGATCAGGATGCCATCCGCGCCGCCATCGACTCCTATGTTGCCGCCTACAACCGCGGCGACGCCAAAGCCGTAGCCGCGCATTGGAGCGACTCCGGCGAGTGGATCAGCCCTTCGGGCCAGAAGTTCCAAGGAAGGCAGGCCATCGAGAAGGAGATGCGGACTTTGTTCAGCGAGAACAAGGGCGTGCGCATCGAGGTCATCAGCCCATCGATACGCATGGTGTCGCCCCAAGTGGCCGTCGAGGAAGGCACGGTTCGTGTCATTCGCCCTGCGGAACCGCCCAGCGACTCGACCTATCTCGCGGTCGACGTGAAGGAGGATGGCCGATGGAAGCTCAATACGGTTCGTGAAACCGACCTTCCCGAAACGCAGGCAGCCAGTTCTCAATTGCAGGAACTGGCTTGGCTGGTCGGCGATTGGGTCGACGACAGTCCCGAAGTGGACGATGCGGCTACCGTCGCATGGACAAAGAACAAGACGTTCTTGACTTATGCATTCAAGATATCGGAGCCCGGATCGGATGACGTCCTCGAAGGCACGCAAGTCATCGGCTGGGATCCCGCGGCGGGCACGATCCGTTCCTGGATGTTTGATTCCGACGGCGGATTTGGTGAAGGCACTTGGTCGAAGCACGAGAAGTCCTGGGTCGTCAAGTTCAAGCAGGTCTTGTCCGATGGTCGTCAGGCTTCCGCGATTAACGTCTACACCATTGTGGATGGCAACACGTTCACCTGGAAATCGATCGGTCGGAGGTTGGATGGGCAATTCATGCCTAATATCGATGAGGTGAAAATGGTCCGCAAGACGGCAGGCGACACGACAAAGGAAGACGGCAAGGCGGCCGTAAAGACGCAAAAGGGCGGCGCCAAGAAGTAGCTCCGCGCCGGTTTTGATTCGACCCCGCAAGACAACACACTCTCACGGCAAATAGAACAGGTGACATCGTGAAAAGATCAACAATTCTTCTCGTTGGCGTGTCCATTGTAGCAGCCCTCTTGGCAACCGACGCTTTTGCCCGCGGGGGTGGAGGCGGACGTGGAGGCGGAGGAGGCGGGGCACGCGGGGGTGGAGGCGGAGGGGCAGCCCGTGCGGGCGGCGGGGCGCGACCGGCGGCAAGCCCCGCTATGAGCCGCAGTCCTTCCATGAGTCGCGCTGCTCCTGCGCCAGCCAGTCGTCCTGCTGCGCGTCCAAGCCCGGCTCCACGGCCTGCGGCCGCGGCAAATCGGCCCGCTCAATCTCCCGCCGCGGCGCGTCCAGCGACTCGGCCGGCGACAGGGGCGGGACAGGGACTTGCAGGCAACCGTCCAGCCCAACTTCCGGCCAACAGGCCTGGTGCTGGAGCGGCTGCGGGTCGCCCCGGCGTGGCCGCACCTCCCGCCGCAGGTCGGGCAGCATTTCAATCGCCCCAGTCTTTTCAGCGGCCTAGCCAAAGCCAAGTCAGCAACTTCTTGAATCTTCCTCAGCAAGGGCAGGCTGGTGCGCGAAGTTCCGGCCCGCCGACGGCCGGTCAATTGCCCAGTAGTGGACAAGGCATCCAATCGAAAACCGTCACGACTCCGGGCGGTTCGACCATCACCATTGCCGGCGGCGCTGGGTCGGGAACGACACCCGGCGGCGCGAATGTCGGCGGCGCAGGCGCAGCCATCAAGGTCGAAGGTCCGGGTGGGAATACCGCGGTCAAAGGCTCGGGTGTCGCTGGGGTCAGCAAAGGCGACAGCGCTGCCGTTGCCGGTGGTTCGCGATCAGGCATACAAACCGCAGGCGGCGCCGAGGCCGGCCGCGCCAGCGGATTCCGCGGTGCCACGAATGGAACAGACTCGGCCGTTCGAGCGGGCAGCGTATCCGGCGCAAGAGATGCTGCCGGAAACTCGATTGCCAATGTGCGCGGTGGTTATGCCGACTCTTCGGGCTATCGCCAAGGCGGATCACTTACGGCCGCCCGGAACCAGTGGGGCTATACGGCTGCGGCCGCTGTCGGCGGGGTCGCCGCGGGGGGTGTCGCTCGTGTCGGTGGCGTCGCCGGAATTCGCGGCCCGGGCGGAAACGTGGTTACCGCCGGCCGCGGCGCGGCCTTTGTCAATGGGCAGTTCGTCGGCGGCAAGGCCTGGACGGCCGTCAATGGAGCCTATACCCGGTGGGGTGCATTCGCGCCAGGCTGGTACGGCGGTTATCCCGGCACTTGGTGGCCCGGCAAGTGGGCAATGGCAGGCACGGCTTGGGCTGCGTGGGGCTGGGGCACGGCAGGGAGCTACTGTGGTTGCAGCGGTGAAGGAGCTTATTACGACTACGGGGGGAACGTGACCTACGAAGATGAGACTGTCTACTACGGCGACCAGCCGGTTGCTTCGGCCGAGCAATACTACGACCAGGCTGAACAACTCGCGGACGCCGGGCAGACAACCCAAAACGAAGAGTGGTTGCCCCTGGGCGTGTACGCGGTCATTACCGAACCGACACAGACCCAGACCGACAAGGTCATCCAACTTGCCGTCAACAAGGAGGGCGTCATTCGCGGAAATCTCCACGACGCGCTTGCCGACAAGGTGATTCCCGTCGTCGGCGCCGTGGATAAGAAGACTCAGCGGGTCGCAGTCAAGATGGAGGGCAACGATTCGATCGTCATGGAGACAGGCCTCTACAATCTGACGAACGACGAAGTTCCCGTCCTTGTCCAGTTCAGCGCTGATCGCCAGGAGGGGCGGACTCTCATTCGCCTGAAGCCGCCCGAAGGCCAGGAACAGCAATAGGGCGGTACCTACCAAGCGAACCAGCGAGAACGTCCAGGGTCCATTGGCCGCGACAAAAGCAGCGGAGCACAGACTTAGTTCTATATCCCCTCCCCGATAGGCCCGTTCCACCGTCCGCATGATCTCGTGGCGGGGATGAATGAGTCGTCCATTCACGGTGTCTTCTTTTCGAAGTCAGCCGGGCGGAGCACGTAACTTTGTCCTCGAACTGTCGGGAACTTCAGGATCTCGCCTTCGAGAAAAGCCGCATGCTCCCCGCTGCCTTGAAATCGAACGGAACTGCCCGGCCAGGGATTCACCAACCGGCACTCTTCCCCGGCCTGACTCACCACTTGCACGTAGGGTATCCTTCCCTGCTGTCACCGCGCTGCTGATCAGAAAGCCGCCGCACGCGGTCAGGTTTCCGAACGAGGCGTCCTGGTCCATCGGCCAGTTGGGGAAGAGATGAATGTTCTCCTGGTAACTCTGCAGGAACATATAGGCCAGGCAGCAGGGGACGATGGCGTCGTCCTCGGTTCCGCCGCCGTGGGTCTTGATCATGAAGTTCGGTTCCTGGGTCGTCTCGAAGAGGGCATGGAGGTTTTCCAGAATCTCCTTGGGATCGTAGCCGGCCGCCGCGGCGCAGGGGTAGAAGGTGCAGTCGTTATTGACGTCGTACCACTCGGCGGCAAGGGTCACGGTATCGAGGGCCGCTTTTCGTTCTTGCGGGCTGCTCTCCATGCCGATCGACCAGCCCGGGAAGATCACCTGCGTGCAATTCATGCCGGCGCTGCTGTCGCGCTGCTGACGGTCTTTGTAGACGAGGAAGGGCGACTTAGGGAACCCCGGGCCCACCTCGCAATCCCGGATCACCAGGCGGTCTTTGAGCAGCGTCGGGCCCGAGCTTCTGCAGTTCCTTGAGGCTGGACGCGGGGACGATGGTGAACGGGCTGAGCTTTCTCAAGGATCTCGCGCCATTTCGCCTGACGATCCTGATCCAGGTTCAGCCTGGTGCTGATCTCGATCAAACCCGGATAGAGCAACCTGAGGAAACTGAGCGTGGTGGCGGGATTCGTATTGTCGCCGCTATTCTCGGCCAGCGCATCCTTGAGCGAGACATAGTGTCCGTCCTGCAGGACCAGGTAGTGGTCCCAGAACTCCGCGGTTGCGAGGAGGAACGGGTAGACCTTGCGGGCATAGTCGAGATCCCGCGTCAAACGCCAGCGCTGGATCATGTTGACCGTGCAGAAGAGGGCGTTGCTCTTCTGGTTCCAGAATGTTCCGTAAGTCGTCGCTCCAGCCCGGCATGGGAATCAGGTGGGTGTAGAGGTAGATGCCCCGATAGTCGGCGGGGTTGGGATCGGGCTTCGACCTGGCTGCGCAGCGCCAGCGTCGCCTCCAGAGATTTGGGCTGGGCCGATCGGATCGATCCGCCAGGCGTTCCTGGCGATCGCCCGTCCTCGCGTCCAGATGGTCCAGCAGGAGCGGCTCGTAGCTGTCGGCCAACTCGAAATGATTGCTGACATACGCCGCCCAGAATGGAGCCTGGTAGTTGTAGTTAAGCGTGTAGTCGCCGTCCCAGCTTGCGCCCATGCGGGTGACGAAGTTATGCCAGAGTCCGGGCGGCGGCGTATCAGACCGGCTGCAGCAGGCCAGAAGATAGAGCGAGCCGTACCAGTTGTCCTGGATTTTCTTGTCGGGGATCTCGACGAAGGATTTTCCCCAGAAGCTCTTCCACCACGCACTGTGTTTCTCGCGCAACTTGGCGATCCCTGGCTCGTCCAGCGCGAGCCATTCCTCGGCCCGCTGCAGATAATCCTTCGTATTCCTGTCCGAAACCACGGCAAGGAGCACCAACGCATGGGCGCCCGGATCGAGCGTAAAGCCGAGGACCCGCTCGCTGGCTTGCACGCTTCGCTCCCAAGACCCGCTGCCGCAGCACGCCCAGCGGAGCGCATCCCTGGAAGGGGAGTTGGGGATCTCCGAGATGAAGTGCCGTCTTGTCCCAGCCGTTCTGGTCGGGAGCTTCGGGGAAACCGGCGCTGGCCACCTGCTTTCCATCAACATAGAGCATCAGGTTCTCGATGTCGTAAACGACCTTGACCTCGACCCAGCGGTTCAATGGCAGCGGCTGCGGATCGGCAAGCGTGGTGAAGTTCAGCCGCGCCTCCAGCTTTCCATCGACAACATGCAAGAGCAACCCCTTGAGGAAGGGATACGATTTCGGACTCTCCGATGGAGATGGCCGAGAAGATCGTCCCGTCATCCAGCTTTGTTGTCGCATTGACCCATGCGGAGAGGGTGAATCCCTTCTGCGGCACGCATCCTGAACTCAGAATCAGCCGATGGTCTGCTTCGCCCGGGAATTCCACCGCTGTCCCATGCGAATCCTGCGGATGGAATTTCAGTTGACCGATGTTCTGAACGAAAGGGGCTTCCGGCTCCCAGGGCAGATAAGGCCTGTCCGATCCCCTGGCGCTGAGGGTCAGACCGGCAATCCTTCCCACGAATGGCTTCGTGGTCTTGATGGTCGTTCGCTTGGGGCCCGGAACTTTGCAGATGCGGTTGCCGACTTCGAAGGGGACCGTGTCGGGAGAAACCTGGAGCCACGTGGCATCGTTGCTGTTTCCGACAAGCGTCGGCAGGCCGCCTCCATAGCCGTCGGCAATCTCTGCCTGGAAAGCCAGCGGTTTCGCGCCGATGTTTTCCAGGCGGGTAACGACGACATTTTCAGGATAGGCAACCCAGGATTCGATGCTCAGACCTCTCTCATTCTTCTTTTCCTCGAATCTTCCCGTGATCGTTGCGGGACCCACGTTCTCTTCCATCTGGAAAGAGGCAAACCTCAAGTCGGGGCATGTGATGGATTGGTTGCCAACCGTGCAGATGCTCCCGCGGACGACGCCCCAGAAATCGTTCTTTCCCAGTCCCAGATTGAACTTTCCCGGACCACCCGCCCAAACGACGCCCAGATCGCCGTTTCCCAGCACCAGGGGTCTTTTTCGATCGGAAATACCATGCACGGCCGCAGCCAGCTCGGGGCCCTTTTCGGCAATGGCCGGCGACTTGATTTCCTCCCCGAAAGGAGGGCCAAGGCTCAGGGAAACCGAAGACAGCCGCCGGATCTTCAGGTTGCGGAACCAGACCGGCGACGTATGGTTCTGCAGGGAGATGGGGCTTTCGCGGAGGAAAGGGCCGGCCGTGCCCTGGCAGTTCCTCAGCACTTGCGTCGCTTCCGGTTGGGAAAGTTCGAATTCCAGCGCCTTGACGCCGTTCAGCCAGTGCTCGACGTGTTCGCCGCGGACCACGATCCGCGATTCATTGAACTCGCCCAGCGGCCTGGGAGCGGCCCCCTTGGGCGCCAGCGCGGAATAGAGCGAGGCCGTGATGCGGGTGGGGTCCTTGGCGTCGGCGCTGGCATCGTCGACAAGCTGATACTCCAACCCGCGGGCCCGGGCCTCGTAGCCCTTCCGACCCTTCTTCTGCCAGCGGTCCGTCCGTTGCACCAGGTACTTCACGCCCGAATTGCCGTCTTTCAGAAGCTTCCATTCGAATTGCAACTCGAAGCTGCGGTAGCTCTCGACGGTGCGGATGTCTTGCTTGCCGTCTGGATTCGGGAGGGCCTTGAGGCAACCGTCCTCGACCGTCCACGATGCGGCCGGCAGCGGCGCCCCCGTGACCTCCACCCAGCCGCGGGTACTGACCCCGTCGAACAGAAGCGTCCACCCCGCGGCCCGCTCCTCCGCGGTGATTTGGTTGACGTCTCCAGACGCCGCCGGCGCCAAGATCAACAGGGCAAAACCCATGAGCATAAGGTTCCGATTCACGCGGACCCAGCCCAACAGAACGCAGACAGTTCGCAGTCTCATGGTGTCATCCCACAGTTCCCGTTTGGACTCCGTTCAGATACGTTTCGAACGATAACTTCATTACCTGACCTGGAACTCTCCGCTGAGCCGGATGTCTTCGGAGGAAGAACCGACCATCACGCGAAAGCGGCCCCGCTCGACCACGCGTTTCAAATCCACGTCGTAAAGCGCCAGGTCGTCAGGCCCCAGCGTGAAGGAACAGGTCCTGGCCTCGCCCGGCGCCAGCGCCAGCTTGTCGAAGCCCCGGAGCTGCTTCACGGGCGTGGAAACGCTGCTTACCGCTTGCTCCACGTAAAGTTGAACCGTCTCCTTGCCCGCGCGGCGCCGGCGTTCTTCACCTGCAGTCGAACCTCGACGTGATCGGCCGGGCCGATTTCCTTGGCGCTGAACTGCAAGCCGCCGTATTCGAATCGCGTGTAGCTCAGTCCGTGGCCGAAATTGTACAGCGGCGCGGACTCCAGGTCCACGTAGGCGTGTCCCCAGCCGTACCGCTGCCAGTAGCGTTTCGATTTCTTCATGTTGTAGTAAACCGGCAATTGGCCGGCGTGTCGGGGAACGGTCACGGAGAGTTTCCCGCTCGGATTGACGTCGCCGAAGAGTACCTCGGCCACCGCCTGCCCGCCCTTTTCGCCCGGCAGCCAGGCCTCGACGATCGCGGCGGCGTGTTCGGCGATCCAGCGCACGGCCAACGGGCGCCCGTTGATCAAGACGACCACCGTGGGCTTGCCGGCCGCCTGCACGGCCTGCACCAGCTCCTCTTGGCGGCCCGTCAATTCAAGGGTCGCCGCGTCGCGGCCTTCACCATTGGTCGACGGCTTGTCTTGGCCCCAGTGGTTGCTCTCGCCCACGACCACGACGGCCGCGTCGGCGCGGGCCGCCGCTTGCCTGGCCTTCTCGATCTCGTCGGGACCCGAGCCGATCACCTCACAGCCTTTGACGTAAGTCACCTCGGTCCCGGCAGGGACGATCTGCCGGATGCCTTCCAGCACGGTAACGACGTGCTGGGGGATCTTGTGCGGGACGTAATCGCCGAGTTGGCTGTGCGCGTCGTCCGCATTGGGCCCAATCACCGCGATCGACCGCACCGTCTTCTTCAGCGGCAGCAGGTCGTTGTCGTTCTTCAACAGGACAATGGCTTCCCGCGCGGCTTCCAGCGCCAGGTCTTGGTGCTCCGCACGATGGACGATCCGCACCGCGTGCTCCGGGTCGACCAGGGGTTTTTCGAACAATCCCAGGCGGAACTTCTGCTTCAGCACGCGGCGCACGCTGCGATCGACGAGGCCCATCGGCACCTTCCCTTCGCGGACGCCGGCCAGCAGGTCCTGCATGTAGCCGGACTCGAAGGAGATGCCGACGTCCACGCCGGCCGCCAGGGCCAGTGCCCCCGCCTCCTTTTGCGTCGCCGCCAGCCCTTCGTACACAAGGGTTCCGATCCCGCCGCCCTCGGAAAGCACCAGGCCGTCGAAGCCGAACTCCTGGCGGAGGATGCCGGTCAGCAGCTTCTTCGAGGCGTGCGTGGGCATGCCGTCGATTGCGGGGTAAGTGGCCATCACGCCCAACGCCCCGCTCTTCTGGATGCCCGCCTGCCAGGGCGGCAGGAACACTTCCCGCAACCCCCGCTCGGAAACCTCCATGGCGCCGCGCTCCAGTCCGCTGACGGGCTGGCTCTGGCCCGGATAGTGGCACAGCCCGGTGACCACTTTGTCGGCGGCGGAAAGATCGCGGCCCTGGGCCGAGCGGACGATCGTCTCCGCGATCCGCGCACAGAGAAAAGGATCCTCGCTGAATGCCTCTTCATTGCGGCCCAAGCGCGGGTCGCGGATCGGCTCGATCACGAGCGTGAAGTTCTGGTGGACGCCGATCGAGCGGGCCTCCCGGGCTACGGCGGCGTAGACGCGGCCGAGCAACTCCATGTTCCATGTGCTGCCCAGCGCAGGGCCCTCCGGGAAGATTGTACCGCCGGGGCACATCAGGCCGTGCGTCCCCTCCTCGCTCTCCAGGAGCGGAATGCCCAGCCGGGTGCCGCCGGCGATCCCCTGCAGCCGGTTGAGGAACTCGGCCTGCTGTCGCGGGCCTTCGTGCAGGATCTCGTTCGCGAGGGTAAAGAACCCGCCGCCCGGGCCGAAGCCCTGGATCAGCGTGCCCGCGGCGAACTTCTGCACGCCCGCGGTCTTTTGCGGGATGGTCCTGCCCAATTCCGCCACGTAAACACAGGGCATGTTGATTTGCCCCACTTTCTCCTCGAGCGTCATGCGCCCGAGCAAGTCCTCGACGCGGCTGGCGATCGGCTGCGCAGCGTCGCGGTACAGCGGCGCGGCAGGCTCGCCGCCGCGCGTCGCGGCGGCCGCGCAGCAAAATGTCGCCCACAAGACCACAAAGCGTGTTGAAGTTGTCATGTTTCTCCTTGTAGGGTGGGCCGAGTGAAACGAGTCCCACCATCTATCAACGTGCTTCTTCGTGCTTCTTCCAACATTTCTCTTCCGACATTTCTCTGATAGATGGTGGGACTCGTTTCACTCGGCCCACCCTACCTCTCTCGGCCCACCCTACGTCTGCGCACCCTGCGTCGCATTTTTCGGACTTCCGGGCAGGCTCTCACAGTTCCCGCAGTAGTTGCACGGCCGCTTGGACGACCTTTTCCGCCGCCTCCGGTGCGAAGGGACTGTTGTCCACGCCGTAGCCGCCGTCCGGGCATGCCTCCTTGGTCGGCACGTAACCGGCCGCCCCGTTGCAGTGCGTAATGATCAGGGTGTGCGGAAAGGGCGAAGCCGTCTTGATGGCCTTGCCGATGTCGTTGAACACCTCGCCGCCGAGGCCGACCACGGCGACGTCGCCCAGGCGGCCCACCGTGAGGTTGAACTCCGGCGACTCGGCGCCGGTGGAGGCGTCGAACTTCACGCGCCGCTGCAGTGGCAGCGCGAGCGTCTTGAAGGCCGTCTTGATCGGGCCGTCCGGGCAAGGCCGCTTGATGCCGTCCAGCACGTGTACGACTTCCTCGCCGAGCAGCGTGCCCATCAGCACCGCCTCCGGAATCCAGCCCTTTTCCGCGTGGAACTTCGGCAGGATGCGGACCCACGGGTCGATGTCGCCCGATGCGCCGGCAAAGGCCGGGGCCACGACTCCGCCTTCCAGGTACTTTTCCAGAAACTGCGCCGCCAGGCCCTGGACGTCGCCGCTGACGAGGTAATTGTGCGGGCCCATCGCCGTGCTGTGAGTGGCATAGGCGAAGATCACCGCCGCCAGTTTCGCCGCTCTCGGCGCGGGAAACGCGGAGCACCTGCACTTCCCGGTCCGTCAGCACGGCCGGATTGCGGCCAAGCTGCACCGAGGTCTTCCCGGCAGCGTTCTTGACGAACTCGCGGCGGTTCACGCCCACCGGAGAAGAACCGCTGCCGACGGCGATCCGCACCGGAACCGCGTGGGCCAGCGCCTCGCGCACGGCGGCGACCAACTGCGTTTCCAGCCACTTCGTGTAGTCGACGTTGTTCGGGTGGACCTGCTCGCCCAGCGCGACGATCGGAGCGCTGTGCGTATGGATCGCCGCCAGGAAAAGTTCCGACGGCTGCAAGCCGCAGGCCTCCAGTATCGCCTTGCGCATGCTCGCCGCGGTCCCGCCGTAGAAGCCGACGACGTCGGTCGAAACGAGCACGAGCTTCTGCCCGTTCCGTTCGAAGCCGACCACGCGCACCGAGAGCGGATCGTGGACGCCTTGCGACAGCTCCTTGCGACTCGCATATCCGGCCAGCATGACGGGCTTTTTCGGCGTGATGTCCTTCGTGGCCGTCCCGGCCCGCAGGACGTCCGCGGGTTCCGCCGAGACCGCGGTGCCGGACAACAGCAGCCAGGCGGCACAGGCCGCCGCCGCGATCTTGGCCGCGTCCCACGCTCGCCGGCGGTTCAGGTTCACGATTCTCATGACAAACACTCCTTCATCGTGGCCAGGTTGCGAAGTTCCAACGCCCGTCAATCGTCCGCCATTATCCGCCGCGCCTAGAACGGCTGCAATAGGCTGTCGCGCGACCAGCGCCTTATTCGGGAACAGCGGTCAAATGCCCGTTAGCCCTCGGAGAGCAAGCACGATGATCAAGATCGCCAAAACCAAATAACCGGACGGCATTGCGAGAAAGCCCACAATTGCTCCCGTTAGGAGTCGCCGTGCATGCGTCAAGCGGCGAACGCGACTATGAACAATAAGTCCCATAAGGATGCCAATCGCGAAACCGGCAAGGTGGCAGAGACCTTGTGCGTGACCTCCAAAATACCCAAACAGAAGGGAATCGATTGCCGCCGAGAAACTAGTCGCAACAAAAGCGACAATAACGAGCATGAGCCAATAGGCAATCATTTAGTTACCTCAATCGGCGTCTATAGCGGCTCCCGCTTCTTCTCCGCGTTCAGTTCCGGCCCGACCTTCTTCCGCTTGTACGTCACACTGTATTCGACAACCTGCTTCTTCCCCGCCTTCAGATCCAGAAAATACTTGACGTGCTGCTGATCCACCCGCTCCACGCGGCCGGCGATCGTGTGCAGATCAACGTAGGCCCCCGGCTCGTTGCTCGTCCAGCCCTTCGGCTCGCCTTCCGAGCCCCAAAGCACGACGTTGGCGTCGAACTGCCTTTCAACCTCGATCTTCGCGGGCACGGGCTTGCCGGAGACAAGCTCCTCCTCGTAGAAGAAGCTCTCGTCGTAGTCGATCAGGTCGAAGTACAGGACGAACTTGTCGTCGAGCCGGCGTTTGTACTGCCGGGCGACGACGTTGCCGATCTTCTGGTCCTTCAAGCGTCGCTGGATCGTGATGTCCTTGTCCGGCCCGACGTTGACTTCCACGCGGTCGCCGATGGGCACGTATTTGGTTTCCGTGCCGCCGACGTAGGCCAGGTCCTGGTTCTTGTATTCCGAGAAGAGCCGGACCGTGCCGTTGGGCAGCGGCGAGAGGCCGAGATTCTCCATGGCCGAGAGCTTCTTCTCGCGGCCCTGGTCGTCGACGAGCTTGACGTTCTTGAAGCGGTAGAACTTGGTAAACGATGCCCTCACCCCCGGCCCCTCTCCCGGAGGTAGAGGGGAACTTTGGCTGCGGTCGGAGAGCTTGTAGATCGATTCCAACGGCACCTCGGCCACCTTCAGGGCGACGAGGCGCTTGGGCTCCTTGTCCTTGATGTCCTCGCGGCCCTCGATCGTGAAGAGGAAGTATTCGGAGAGGCCCTGCTTGATGACCTGCTTGGGCTCTTCCTTCTTCGCCTCGCCTCGTTCATCGAGCCTTTCAACCGCGTCTTTGAGTACCCTCGCTTTTCCGGACTTGGGCGCGATACGCCTCCAATAGTCGCCTTCGGCTACCGCTGCATCTGTTCGCGGCTCCTGCCCGGGCGCCGGCCTTCTCGCCAAATCGGCAATCTTCTCCACGAGATTGATCTTGCCCACGACCAGCCGCGTCTGGGCGTTGTCGTATATTTCGCCCGATTCGTTCGTGACCCGCACGTAGCCGGTCAGGTTGAGCTTGGTTTCATCTTCGTTGGCGATGCCCACGTAATCGGCGGCCCAAGTGATGCCGGAGGTGAAATACCTGATCTCGATGGGGATCTTGCCGGCGATCTGGCTCTTGATGTTCCACTGGAGGGCGTCGTTGCGGCCCGCCGGGAAGGTCGTATCGACCAGATCGACCTGGTCCTGCTTGTCGAGGATGCGGAACTCGATGCTGGTCGGATCGATGAGCGTATTGGCCCAAGAAAACTGGATGCGGTTCACGCCCTCTTTGACCGTGAGCAGGCGGTGCTCGCGGACCATCGTGATGTCTTCGGAGTTGTAGATCGTAAGCTGCGTACCTTCGCGGGTGGGCAGGGTCACGAGATCCACGGCGGCCTGGACCGGTGCCCAGAGGGCCAAGAGCACCAGAAAAGGCCAGAATATGCGGCAGAGCATGGTAATTCCCTTCGACGGAGCTATTCTCTATCGTAGCCCAGGGGCGGCGCGTGTGCCAGCAGGCGCGAAAATGGACGCCCGCCAGCGGGAAAAGACTCCGCAAGCACGATGCCCCGGTAGCGGCATAGAGTTGACGGCGGCCAAGCCAGCAGCGAAGATGAGAGAGGCCATTGGGCTAGGCAGAGGTGCGACTGCCCACGCGCAGCTCTTTCTGCGATTCCACGTTCGTATAGAGGTTGCTTTTATGAGAACCCATTCCGTATTTCTCCTTTTTGCTTTGTTCTGTTGGTTTGTGCAGCCATTGGTCGCAGCCGAGTTGCTCAATGTCTCGCTTGTTCAACTCATTGCCAATCCCAAGGACTACCACGACAAGGTCGTGCGGGTCATCGGATTCGTCAGCTTGGAGTTCGAGGGCGACGCCATCTACTTGCATCAGGACGATTACAAGCACTCCGTTTGCAAGAACGGCTTGTGGTTAGATGCCAGCGACGACGTCCGGAAGAAGAAGGCTGACTTTGACAAGAAGTACGTGCTGGTTGAGGGGACGTTCAACGCGAAAAAGACAGGGCACATGGGTCTTTTTAGTGGGAGCATCCAGAAGATCTCGAGGTTTGATGCATGTGGCGGCGGGCTGAAAAACACCTTCGACTTCGGGCGGGAGGTGGCCCTCGACGCGGGTTGGCGGAGGTGTTGGGATAAGCGAATTGCGTAGAATGGCCCCGCTCAGCACGTTGCTAATGACGCGGAGTGGCGGTGGACTGCGGGAAGTGGTTGCCGCGTCGGCGATGGATCGAAGTCGCAATGGCGTCAATGGTGGCAGGCGGTACAGAGGCTTGGGCCGCCGCCGCCCCTTCCAGCCACGACCGCGGTGCTCGCCACAACTCGGGACAAGGCGCTGGGCCGGATGCCGCACAAGGGCGAACGCTCCGCAGAAACGCGATTGAGAACGAGGGGCGAGGATTGGGCCGTGGAAGTGAAGGGTCGACAGCTCCGGGCATTCCGGAGGGCGGGTTGGGCTTCCCAAGCCGTCTGACCGCGTGCCACAGAAACGTCAGGCGAAAACGCCGTTCAAGATGACGCGGCCTGGCGCGGGGTTATTCCGTGGGCTTGTCTTTCATGCGATAACTGTCTCCTCGAATGACGATCGCCTCCCCGTGATGCATCAGCCGGTCGATCATGGCGGTGGCCAAGGTGTTGTCCACGTCAAAGATCGTGCCCCAGTCCCGGAAGGCTCGGTTCGTGGAGACCACGATCGAGCCGCATTCATACCGGGCGGCGACGACTTGGAACAACAGGTCCGCACCGCGTTTGTCGATGGGCAGATAGCCCAACTCATCGAGGAGGAGAAGTTGCGGGGTGGTGTAACAACGGAGCTTTTTCTCCAGCGTGCCGTTGATCTGCGCCGTGGTCAAGACGTTGATCATGTCCACGACGCGGGTGAACTGGACGGAGAAACCCTTTTCGCACGCCGTATGCCCCAAGGCATTGAGCAGATGCGATTTCCCCGTGCCCGTGGGCCCGATAAAAACGGCGCAGCCGTGCTGGGCCACGAAGTCGCAGTCGAAGAGTCGTAAGACGGCCTGCTTGGGAACCCGCTTGGGGAAGTCGAAGTTGTACTCTTGCAGTGTCTTGCGCTTTGGCAAGCGGGCGCGAAGGAGCCGCCGCTCCAAAGCCCCCTGGCGGCGGACGGCAACCTCTTCGCCGATCAGCACGACCAGCACGTCCAGCATGGAACTGCCCTCGCGGGCCGCCTCGTCGAGCACCTCTTGATAGATGGCGGCGATGCGGTGGAGCTTCAACTCCGCCAGATCGGCCAGCAGTTTTTCCTGGCGTGACGCTGTCATTGCGGGCACTCCTTGTCGTTGTCGGAATTGCCGCAGAGCCGGTCGTAACGGGCCGGATCGGGCTCTTCCAGGTGAATCTCTTCGATCAGTTCGCGGCGCTTGGGTTGCAAGGGCGTGGGCGAGGGAAGTTCGCGGCGGCGGCGCTCTTGCAGGAGCAGGGTCTCCACGTAGGCCGCGTCGTAGGTCTGGTAGTGGAGGGCCTGACGGATCGCGGCCAGCACCTCCTTGCGGCCGTAAAGCCGCACCAGCGCCAAAAGCCGCCGCAGGTGGACCGTGGGCTTGATGGGCATCGCCAGCAGCTTCAGGTGCAACTCGCGGGCCTCCGGCCCCAAGGAATCGAATTCTTCCTCGCGCTGGTCGGCCTGCCGCCGCCGACGCATCTTCAAGGCCGCCAGCTTGTGGTCGGGATGTATCCGTAACTGGCGCTTCTCGTAACAGCGGTCATGCCGCGCCACCTCCTGGCCCTGGTCGAGAATGCGCACGATCCCAGCACCCGCACGTAGCATCAGCGTCTTGCCCACCAGCGCCGGCGGTACGGAGTAACGGTTGCCGTCGTATTGCACGCGGGCGTGGGACGTGACAATCACGGAAAGAATCTCGTCGCTGTCGAAGGGAATGGCCGGCAAGGGGCGGAGCCGGCCGCGCTCTTTCTGAAAGCGGTCGCTGGGGCGTTCCTGGGTAGTTGCGTGCAGCCGGACGTTGGCCACCCCGTCGCGCCATTGCGGCGCGAAACGCTGGTAATCCTCCCAGGTCAACAGCTCTTCACTGCGCCCTGCCAGGGCATTGTGCTTGACGTACCGCACGCTGCCCTCCACGGTTCCTTTCGATTCCGGGTCCCGCGCCGTGCAAGCGATGGGTTCCAGGCAGAAGTAGCCGCACAAAGCCAAGAACTCCGGGTGCAGGCAGGCATGCCGCCCCGAACCGCTGGTGACCGCCGCCTTGAGGTTGTCAAAGATGATCTTCCGCGGACTGCCCCGAAAGAATTCCAGGGCATGCGCCAACGCCCGGTAGAACTCCGCCTTGCGCTGGGAGAGGCTGAATTCGATGTAAACCAGCCGACTGTAGCAGAGCACCGCCACGAAGACCGAGACCCGCCGGGGCGTCTGGCCAATCATTACCCTTCCGCAGTCGCCCCAATCCACCTGCATGGCTTCGCCCGGCTCGTAGAGTACCTCCTGATAGACTCGATTCCGCGCCGGTCGGACCTGGTGCAGGTAACGCCGCACCGGGTAGACGCTGCCGTCATAGCCGCCCTCTCCCTTGGAGATCTCCTCGGTGACCCGCACCGCGGAAAGATCGGGATACTTGGCCACCAGGGCATCGATCCGCGCGGTAACGGTCCAGGATCTTTTTCCTCGGCTCCGCTCCCGGCGTGGGCGGCGACGACATCGCCAAGGCCTTGGCGACGGTCTTGGCGCAACAGTGCAGGCGGCGGGCGATCGCCCGGGCCTTGAGACCTTCGATCTCGTGCAAGCGGCGGATTTCCGCCCAGAGAGAGACTTTCATGAGGACCTCCGTGGAGCGCTGGAAGAAGATGGATCGGCCAGAGACCGCAGGATCTCGCCGAACTGGGCCAGACCGCCGCCGCGGCGCTGGAGCGTGGCGGCGGGCAAGGAGAGCACCTGCGCCAACGGCGCCCGATAGACCACCAGGTCCGCCGCCACCAGTTCATTGCGGGCCGCGACCACCGTAGCTTCCTCCATCCGCAGGCGCACGGCGATCGAGGCGTCGCCGTAAAACGACAAGCCGTCCTTGTCGCTCACCGCGGCCAGAAAGAAATACAACACGATCGCCTCGTGCGACAAGCGCGGGGCGTGTTCCCGCAGAAAACGGCGATCAATCCACGACCAGCCGTCCGTCGGCGGGCGGCGCACGCGGTCGGGAACCAGGATTTGCTTGTGGATCATGGCGATTCAACTCCCGAGAATCCTTGAAGTCTAGCCGCGAAGCGTTCGCCGACCCAGAATGTACGACCGCAGAGGACAAGGGCCGGAACGGCTGCGCGGGAGATGCGGCTGCCGAACTGTCGGGAACAACGCCTGCGCAGCAACGTCGGGCGGCGTGCAGCCTGATATTCGAGGCGGCGTTTGATGCGGCCCGCGAGACGCTTGCGCAGCAACCACTTGCGTTCACGGTCGCGGACGCGATTCATGGCTGTACGGCAATCGTCGCCACAGTACGAGGCGGGCGCACAGGAAGACTCTCGCACCGCTTCGTAGCATCCGGGCCGATCGCAAAAAACCGCAGGATGTTTTCTTGCTGCGTGACCACGCACAGGCTCGCTGGCGGCCGCCGGGGCTTGGCCTTCCTGCGGCGTTTCGGCTTCGGACGCCTTCCGCTGGCGGCGCTGCCGTTCCGCCTCGGCATGCTGCCGGCGTCCTTCGGGCGTAGCACGACGTTTCTGCTGCCGCTTGGCGGCCTGCCAGCGACGCAACGCCTTCAGACACTCGGGTTCTCGGCAATAGCGTTGGTTAGGCCGCCGGGCCTGGAACCTCTGCCCGCAGCCTTTGCGAAGACAAATTCGCCACCCCAGCCGTCGGCCTCTGGCAGACGCACCGCCTTCGTTGGTATCCTGAACGTGTTCCATGGGAGGTGATGACTCCCTTGGGGCCGCCCGGGGAGGAGCACTCTATCCTCCTCGGGCACTTCTGCCCTTATTGCATTGTCCGTCCCTGTCGCCAGCGGGCCATAGCCTGTGAGCCATGTCTCGCGGAAATCCGACGGCGAATGAGGAAAGCCGGGCAAAACGCGATGGCGGCGCAGGCTTTGACGCAACGAAGGAGACAGGGAAGGAGACGGCGCAGAAATCTTCTAACCTCGAAGAATGACCACGAAGGAAACTGCCGAAGGAGATACGCGCGCAAGGACACTCACGCAACGAGGGCGGCATCCCGCCCGAAGTCGAAGGTGTTTTTCAGCCCGCCGCCAGCATGGCCATTCGAACGGAAGTGAGATGTTGTTTTCGGCATTACGGCCACATTGCACGCTGATCGGTCGGACGAACTGCGGGACGACCGATGAAGTACCATGCATCCATTGACATGACCGACGCCGCCAACGCCAGCCCATGGCATGCCCGAGGGGAATTAGCGGGAGGGCGGGGTTCGTGTCATTCACGATGAATGACCTCTTCCGTAAAAGCCGGCGTTGTTTGCCGCCCTGCGGTTCTATTTCGCCGGGCCCAAATACGCCAGCAAATAACGGCCCAGATTACCAGGGCGGCAAAGGGCAACGGCCAGGTGTAGGCATTCGTTCTGCCCGGAATCGCGACCCGCTTCGGTTCGTTCCCGCTGCCCGGAGTCCACAGCTTCAGATCGCCGCTATAATCGCCGATTGCAATCTGGTTGCCGTCCGGCGAAATGGCTAGGGATGTCACGTAATCCAATCGAAGCGTGTTCAGGGTTCGGCCCGTAGAACCGTCCACGAGCATAACTTCGTCCTTATTGGCTGTCATCGCAGCCAGTTTGCTCCCGTCGGACGAAAACGCCATCGAAAACATGCCATTGCAAGGCAAGTCTCGTGAGAGCTTCCGATCCACGTCATAAAGAATAATCCGATCACGTCGCCAAAGAGCAAGCGTGTGATCGACAGGTGAGAAGCCAAAGGCATCCGTCCACGAAGGTATGCTGCTGGTCGTAGCCGGCAGGCATGTCCCGTCGCTCACTTTCCAAACCTGAACTCCGGCAGTACCGCAAGTGGCGACAAGTTCGCCATCCGCTGACAAGCCGATCAGAGGGCCGGAAGAGGTTCCATAGCCTGTCACAATTCGCCGTAGCTGGTTGCCGGAGTCGACATCCCAAAGTGCGACTGAATCGCCATTGAGGCTCGTCGCAAGCACTTTTTGATTGCGACTGACATCGAAGGACAGGAACCGCTGCCTGCTAGCCGCGAAAGGCGTCCTCCATTTCCCCGTGCCGCGGTCATAGAGCCTCAATTCGCCGCCGCCAAGCTCTTCAACGAGTATTGCTCCATTCTCTTCAACAAACGCTGCGGAGCTTAGATCGAATAGGCCGAATGCTGGGCCACGGTGCGGCTTCACCACTTGCTCAACAACCTGTGTCACGGCTGCCGCCTTACTGTCGACGATGCAAATGGTCCGGCAGATCTCGTCGCAGTAGTGTTTGAACGGCACGCCGGCATCGTGGTCGTCAAACCGGGCTACGAGTAGTTGCTTGCCATCAGAGGAGAATTCCAGATGAACTATCAGGGACTCCCGCCTTCCACAGCCCTCCGACCTGCGAGCGTCAACAAAATGGCCACCAAAGCCACGGTCATCAGCAGTTGGGTCAGGGAGAATTGCGGCATGGCTCTACCCATTCATGGCGCGCGGACATAGCCTCTTGGGACGCGGAGCGGACGACTCGCCTGCTCGGACGCCGCCCCCACCAAGGCGACCGGCGTCGAGCCGCCTTCAATTATCCATCGCCAGAGCCGGCTGCACAAGCGGGCGGCGGGCGAGGCGGTTCAACCGGAAGGCGGGGTGGCCGGAACCGACGACCTTTTCCTGCTCCGCAGCGCGTGCGTCAGCAGCGTGCCGACCGAAACCAGCCACACGGCCAGGGCGGCGATGTTGGGCCAGTTCAAGTGCCGCGGGCAGTCGCGATAGCCATCGCGAGATCTGACTTCTTCGGTGAAGCCGCCGATTTGCAGCGCTTTTCGCAGCTCTTCTCGCGAAAGACTGCCGGGCGGCAAATCAAATATATCGCTGACCGTCGCGATGCTGGCCACGGTGGGGCGATCGTAGACAAAGAAGAAGCCCTTCTCGTGGCCATAATGGCTTGCTACGGCGATTGCTGGTGGCTGGCCGTGCGCTGCCTCAAACTCGTCGAGTGAAAGGTCTCGCGGCTCGGTCCAGGCTATGCCCGAATCGGCCGCCTCGGCAACCAGGATCGTATTGTCGATGTTCCCGATCTCGTCAGCACTCTTCGGTTTCGCGCCCGCCCAGGCGGCATTCGCTCCCACAATGGCCACAAAGCTCGTCCGGCCGGCGGCGGCATTCCGAGCGCCAACGTCGTCGAGGTCGGCATAATAGATGGGACGGGCAGCCAACAACTTCTTGTTCTTCGGCCCGTCCCATGGCTCGCTGAAGTTACAAGCCTTGTAGAGAGCCATTTCGTCCAGGAATGGCAGTATGAGAACCCGCCAACTGTGCATCGGCTTGCCGTTCTTATCGGCGACGTGTGCCGGCGGAAACCGGCGGAAAGTGGATTGATAGTTCATCCAGGCCAGGGCAACGCCCTCGTTGTTGCGCACAAGCACGTGGTTTTTGCCCCGGAGGGGCGGTTGACAATAGCCCGGCGCGGGCACCATGTACTCATGGTCGTCGCTGGGTAGCCGGTTGAGATGAAATTCCCGGAGTCCCGTAGGGACGACTGAAATGAACTCAATCGTCCCTCCGGGACTACAAAGCTCCGTATATTGCCCATTACCCAGCAGTAAACTGCTGGGCTATTATCAAACGTCCCTCCGGGACGGAAACACCTGACGACTTGTCTGCAATTTGTGCCCAAAATCACCGATGTTGGATTGCAGAATCTCAAAGGTCTGACGAAACTCACAAAGTTAGACCTCAGGAAGACCAAAGTGACAGCCGAAGGCGTGGAACAACTCCAGCAAGCATTGCCGAACTGCAAGATTGAACGCTGACTCGACTGCCTGCAAATGGCTAATTGCGTCCCTGTCCTCGGCTCACCGCACTTCGGCACCGGTACCAGCGGGTGCGGGAGGCGCGGGCGGCAAGCTTACCCCAAAACGTGAACGAACTTGGCCATTAACCGTTGTAGCCTGGCGCGCCAGATCCTGTCCGGACCGAACGACCTGGCGTACCGATTCCGTTCTTTGAGGTGGACGGCTGCTCCTTCAACGGCCCTGAACCTCGTTGGTATGGCCTCGCCCAGCCAATGGACCTGGAAATGCAAATGCGGGCCAGCCGACCATCCCGTGCTTCCCGATCGACCGATGACCTCGCCCGCAGCTACACGCTGGTCGAGAACCACGGAAACGCCGTACTTATTCAGGTGGCAATACACGGCAACCGTCCCGTCCTCATGTGAAATCGCGACTAGGTTGGATCTGCCTTTATATGCCCAATCCGTTCCTCCCCCAATGTGCTGGGCAATCGTCTCGACGACCACGCCCGATCTCGCTGCACAGACCGGTGTATTGAGCGGCATGCCAAAGTCCAGGGAATAAAACGATCTTCCCTTGTGGGAGTACGATCCACCATATCCTTGGATAACCCGGAACGCTCTGCCCTCTTCGTATGGCAGCTCATAAACATGGTTGTCCACGAACTTTGCCACGCGCAACTCCGGCTGCTCCCAGTGGTCAGCACGCGGCTCCGGATCACGTTGGACGGTTGCCACAAATCCCTGGTCGCAGCCAACATCCTTGCAGTACACACGTCCATCTGTCCAGGATGGGAACATCCGCCGGAGGATTCTGAGAATATCGATCGCGTCGTCTTCATCGCGGATGCCGCAGACCTCGATACCGTAAGTGTCGTAAAGCAGATCCACAGAGGCGTAGTTACTCGCACAATCGAAGCCTTCGTCGTGCAGTTCCGCGATGACGTTATCGCGGTGCCCGTACAATTCGGAGGAGAAGCAAGATTCGTCCATTTCCATTTCCCGGTTCGATCGCGGAAAACTCATGGCTGACGCCGCTGCTCACGAGCCGGCCAACGTCGCTCCGCCCCAATTCTACGCCACCCCGCCTGCACAGCCCAGGGCATGCCCGAGGGGAATTAGCGGGAGGGCGGTTTTTGGCGGACGTGCAGTTGGCTGGGCCGAACCAAATGCTAGCGACTCAGCCAGTCAATAAGTACATAGCTTGCAAGACCCACACCGAATACTGCCATGACCGCGATGTATAATTGGGCCTTGAATTTCATTTCTGCAAGTCGCGGGTCGGGCGGCGGATACGCCTTTGTGACCAGCTCAGCGAGGGAGAGGCAGTCGAGTTCTTCGGCCGACGTGCCACTTCGCTCCAGATATGATCGTAATATGGTCCTCAGCGTATCCGGAGACGGCGGTTGCTGCTCATCGGATGCGAGAATGGTCACGCCATCGGATCCGCGACCGGTCCCAAGGATCCGCCCCTCGCAGTCGCAGGCAATGAAATCATCCTCAGCAAGAGCGGCGGGCGGAAACAGACTCGCAAGCTCTTCAACCGTATCGAAGGCATCAAGCTTGCCCGATTTCCACAAGAAGATGGGGGGCTTCATTTCAGCTTAATCTCCAGCAACGGGTTCGAAGTCTGCTCCACCAAGAGGCCGCAGCCACCGTCGCCGCATCGCATGGTCAACGGCAGTCTGCCCGACGCCGCCCTTACCAAGGCCCTCAGCGTCGAGTCAGCTTTAATTGCTTCAATTATCCGCCGCGAGGACCGGCTGCACAAGCGGTTGGTGGGGAGGCGGTTCAGCCGGACGGCAGTATGGCCGGAACCGACATAGCTTGTCCGGGCGGCGTCGGACGCGCAGGCATTTAGGTCGCAGGGGCAGGCGTAGAGTTTCAGATGCGTCGCCGACAGTTTCTTATTCTTCAGCCCGTCCCAGGGTTCAGTGAGGTCGTAAGCCGCATACAGCCGGGATTGGCCGATTTGCGGCAAGATCAGCAGTCGCCAACTGTACATCGGCTTGCCGTCCTTGTCGGCCACGTAGGCGGGCGGAAAACAGCCGTGTGCTCCTTCGTACGCCCACAACGCCGCCGCGATTTCATGCAGATTGCTCTTGCATGGATCACTGCGAGATCCGCGGGAAGCCGCAAGCAGGCAGCAGCAGTCCGACAAGGCACGTCGAGAACAGAAAGACCAACGCAAGATACATGAGCGCCGGCCAGTGAATTTCCGTTTGCCGTAGGTAGATCCCCAGTGCAACCACCAGCCCGAAAACCAAGGTCCCCCACGCCCCGAACACCGCCAGCGACGACACCAGCACCAGGGACAGCAGGAGCAGCGTCCGCAGGCTGAATTGGAAAGGCGAAGTGGGCGGCGGTGGTGTGGGTTGGGGCTCGATTGACGGCATGGGGTTATCGTCCGTCGCGAAGGCGATCGCCCGAAAAGTTCGCCAAGTCCGGCACGGAGTAGATCTTGCCGATCGTCGTCTCGATGTCGTATTCCACGCGACGAAAACAGATGGTTGCTCCATCGAACAACACGTAGCTCGCGCGCCAGTCGCCGTCCCGCGGTTGGCCTACCGAGCCCACGTTACAAATCACCTTACGGCCGTCCAGCTTGAGCCGCTCGCCGCATTCTACGCAATTGAGAAACTGCCAGTCCTCGGGGCCGCGCTCAAGGTGGATTCCCGGTACGTGCGTGTGCCCATTGAAGCAAACGTACTCAAACTGCTTGCCGACCCGCTCCATCTTCGAAGGGCTATAGATATCCTCGGGAAAGACCCATCCGTTCAAATGACGTTCGGGAGAACCGTGGACATAAAGCACATTACCCTCGGAATGGCTGCTGGGGAGACACCCTAGAAACTCGATGCGGCGGCGCTGAGTCGCAGCATCCTGGGCAGGGGATTCAAGTTGGAGCTGCGTCCAAATGATGCTCTGCTCGGCGTAGACGCTGAAAGCCCTTGTTCCCGCGAACACCGCGTTGTCAAAGGTACCTTGCAGGACAACGGCCATGCTCATCGAGAGGTCGATGCAGGCGATTGGATCCGGCCCGTATCCGGTGATGTCGCCTAGATTGTAGATCGAGTCCACGCGCAGGCGCGCGATGGCATCCAGGACAGCATGCAATGCTTCCAGGTTGCCATGGATATCACTGAGGATCGCCTTCATGTGTCTTCCCTCGTGGCCACCTTACCGGATTCCTGGCCGATGCCGCCCCATCGCGGAGCACCCGGCGTCGAGCCCTGTCGATTATCCGTCGCCAGGTCGGGCTGTGCAAGCAGGCGGCGTGCGGGGTGGTGTTGCAACGTACGCCGTGTTGGCAGGTTCGCCTTCGTCAAATTCCCGCTTGGTGATCCCGATTCCCTTCTGGAATCGCCACCGTCCGTCATCCCGACGAACGCCACAATACCAGGCATCTGTCGCGTTTGGAGTATTTACGTACAGCATTGCACTGGCGTTATCTCGACTCGCCGAGTTGCCACTATACCAGATCAAGAGACCACTCGTTGTGAAGAGGTCAAGCCATCGCTTTAGGTTATCTCCGCCCTTCTGATGGATCGCCAATCGCTCAGGCACTTCAATAGGGACATACTCGCCCCCGGCCCGTTCATAGCAGGTCTCTGAAAGAACCCTCTCAGGCACGAACGGCGGGACGATGAAACGCTTATAGCCACGCTTATTGTGGAAACCAACGGCACCGAGAATCTTGCCGTGAAAGCCGTACCAGCGGCTACCGAACCAGTTGTCGAGGCGTACGATGTAGACCTTCTCGGGCTGGGCCGCCATGACCGCCCGTGTCAGCAGACGATCAACGTACCTTACGAAGGCAGCATCGTCGCCATCGTTGATAGGCAGTTCTATTCTCATTTGCGTCTCGCCTGTCGCTTCCAACGGGCATGTCGCCGCCGTCTTCTCCGACGCCAGCCAGGCCCGACTTTCGATTCTGGCAAGGCGAGGCCGCGGGGGCCAGTGGCGGGGCCAGCGGCGGGGGCCCCGTCACATGATCGGCGCTTCGCCCACGTGTACCGCAATACCGTGAAGCGTCCCACGATACCGTTCGTCGCCGTATTCCCGTTGAATGAAAACGTGGAGATTACTAGCCTTATCGCGGTCCAGCAACTTGGGAGACCAACCCGATTCGTTATCGTAACCCTCTTCGAGAAATCTCAGCCACCTCAGCTCGTCGGTAAGAATCCAGTCGGGCACACGAGCCTCAAGCAGATCCTCTCGATGGTCTGCCACCCACTTCTTCCAAGAATGATGGCAGCTACTGTCGCGTCGGAATGGCATGGTTATGTCACGTAACGGCTTGACGGCCCGGCGCCGCCCCACCCGGAGCGATCAGCGTCGAGTTCTCTTCGATTATCCGCCGCGACGGCGGGCTGGACAAGCGGGCGGCGGATCACGGCTCTCGGCCACCAGGCTTACCCGCCGTGAGGGGAGCTTGCGGTTTGTCGGTGTTTCCCGGAGTCCCGTAGGGACGACTGAAATGAACTCAATCGTCCCGGGACTACAAAGCTCCGTATATTGCCCATTACCCGGCAGTGAACTGCTGGGCTATTCTCAATCGTCCCTACGGGACGGAAACACCTGACGACTTGTCTGCAATTTGTGCCGCCCTTTCAGGGCTAATGCGCCATGATGTTCCCGGCACCAGGGCGTTGCCCTGGGCTGATTTGTTCGGCCCCTGCGGAGCAAATTCGCGACGGTTCTCCTTTCCCCATGCCGGAGAGGTGTGCGCAGGGGGCCGTAAGACGCCGAAAAGGCTTCCCCTCTTTGCGACCCCGGCAAAATTCTTCTGCCGGGAGGAAAGCGGCGAATCCCGCGGGAAAGGCGGGCCCAGCCGGATTGCGGCGCCGGGGTTTGCGGAAATCCGCCGGCAGTCCATGCCCCAAAGCGCGGGCTCGATCGTATTATTAGGTGGAGGATTTTGCAGAATTATCCGTTGTGTGGAATAAGTTTAGATTCTTACGACGAATAACGTCTGGATGCGTTCCCTTGTTCTTTGACAATTCGGTTCGGCGACGCGCCCCGCCAAGCGCGTTGCGCAGCCGGGGCGGCCTCGACCACCGCCCCGGCCCGTGTAGTGATGCGGACGGATGGAGAACACTCATAGGCGCTAATCATCACTGATAACTTAAGATTAGTGTTAATCAGTGAAGATTAGCGTTCCAGGAGTTCTTTTCCCGTGCGCTGCGCACCCAGTCCCGCCGTATTGAGGATTGAATAAAAAAGGGCATTTATTGACCTAGCGATCCAAGCCTCGTCGGGAACGCGGATACTAACTTGCCTAGTTTGCCAAACCGGGACAAAACGGGACAAGGTGGGCCACAAAACCAGAAAAGTGGGACGAAAAGCGTATCCTGCGAAGCGATGGCATTGCTAGCAGGCCGTCGAAGTGTCTTTCCCGGAATTGTCGAAGTGTTTTCGGGGGGGGTGGGGCGTAGAATATCTCTATCATGAGTGCCTCCGACCTCACGGACTGCGTGCAACAACTTCGCCTTGACGGGGACGCCCTGGCTGACGTCCACGTCCGTGAAGTCGTGGGCAAAGTGCTGAATCTCGTGGAAGCCGTTGTCGTTGACAATCGCCGCCTAGAGGAGGAAAATCAACGCCTGCGGGAGATCATTCGCCAACTCAAGGGTGAGCCCCGGTCTTCCCCGGCGCCGCGCCGTCCGCCCGCACGGGATGTCTCGTCCGAGAAAGAACGGCGGCAACGTGCGTCTCCGCCAGAGGGTCCCCCTCGCGCCGACTGCCGGAGCTTTCGCGATATTCGCGTGGACAAGGAAGTCATTCGCTACGTCGATGCGGCGCGTCGTCCTCCCGACGCCACGTTCATCGGCTACGAAGACGTGGTCGTGCAGGATCTTCAGATCAAGAGCTACAACATCCGCTACCGTCTGGAACTCTGGGATTCGCCGTCGCAGGGACGGCTGCGTGGTGAGTTGCCACCAGGAGTGACCGGCGAGTATGGCCCGGAACTGAAGGCTTTGTTGGTGTCGCTGAAGTACGTCGCCGGGACCAGCCTGCCGCGGGCCCACGAGTTCGTGGAACACTGCGGCGTGGTGATCTCGCGCGCCAGCGTGTCGAACATCGTACGGGACGCGGCGGAGTTGTTTCAGGGAGAGAAGGAAGAGATTTTCTGGGCGGGGTTGGCGGCCACGACTTACCAGCACATCGACGACACCTTCGCCCGCGTGGGAGGTGAGTTGTGGCACACGCATATCATCTGCAATCCGTTTCACTCCACCTACTTTACCACACCGCACAAAGACCGACTGACGATTCTGGGCCTCCTGTGGAGCAGGCCGTGGACATACCGCTTCAACGACTTGACGCAGCGGCTGCTGGAGGAATTTCACGTTCCGCTGAAGTGGCGGCAGCTTGCGGCAACGGCCCCGCAGGACCAAGATCTGAACGAGGCCGAACTGGAAGATCTCCTGGAAAAATGGTCCCCCTCCCGACGGCTAGCGTGCCTGGATCGCTTGCGCGAGGCGGCGGCGCTGGCGTCGTATCGCGCGCGGCCGGACCATGTACGGATTTTGGTGGGCGACGACGCCAAACCCGCCAAGTACGTGTCGGACGAGTTCGGGTTGTGCTGGATTCACGAGGGCCGGCACTACAAGGAGTTGTCTCCTGTGGTACCGCAGCATGAGCAGCAATTGGAGGCGTTCCGAACGCGTTACTGGGATCTCTATGGCGAGTTCCAGAAGTACCGGGGCAGGCCGACGCCAGCGCTGGCGGAGCGGTTGGAGGAGGAGTTCGACCGACTGTTCGCGACATGCACCGGGTACGAGGCGTTGGATAAGCGGATTGCGATGACGGGCGAAAAGAAGGAGTCCCTGCTGACCGTCTTGGCCCATCCGGAGACGCCGCTGAACAACAACCCGGCGGAGTTGGGTGAACGCGTGGCAGCGCGGCGTCGGGATGTGAGCCTACACTGCGCCAAGGCCGAGGGAGCACGCAGGATGGACACGTTGACGAGCATCGTACAAACGGCGAAGAAGCTGTTGGTCAACGGCTATGAATACCTACAGGATCGGATCAGCGGCATAGGGAAGATGCCCTCTTTGGCGAGTCTGATTCGACAGCGGTCGCGGCCTCCATCGACCGCGCCCCCTTGCCCATCTTCAACCGCCCAACCTCTTGCCGATATCGAACGGCTCGCTCTCGCTTAGCACTCTGGTGCCGTCTCCCCTTCCACCGTTTCGCGCCGTACCTGCCAGCAGCCGAATTCCCCTCCTGTTTATGCAGCTTCTCTGTTTTCGCGCGAAAGTCGTCGACCAGAAACGGCACGAGCTAGCACTTGGCAGGATACCGAAAAGCCATCAAAACGGGACAAAATGCCACCATTCCTATTTGTGTAGAGTAATAACTCTAAAGAGTGTAAACTGAATATTGTCATCGGGACCGCTGACTGTCGCCATGGCTGCGATGAGAATGAAGACGTTCTGCATGCGAGTCGCTCCTGTTATCCTGGATCACCCCTTGGGCTGCACGGATACGCACCGACGGCAACTCCCGTCAGGTTAGCCCGGATCAGCGCGGGATGCCAGCTAGAGAACTTGGTGGAGGAAACTAGAGTGCCGGGATCGGTGAAAAAGTCATTGCATCGCCGTTTGGCTCATAGTAGCATGGCACCTGCCGGGAAAAAGCACCAGATATGCCAGAAAAGGAGCCACGCAATGGATTTCAGGTATGGCCTTATGGTAACTGCCCTTGCGGCCCTGCTGGCTGCGGCGACAGCGAATTCGCTGCGCCGCCGACAAGCCGGCCGCGGCCGCGCCGCTGAAACTCCAGCAAATCATCTCTCGCGAGGACCCCAAGTTCGACTGCGCACGAGCAAGCCTGACGATCGGGCGCGACGGCATGGTGTACCTCACGTCGGCCGGGCAAGACAGCGGCTACATCCTTCGCGTCAGCCGCGACGGCCGGGACAAGCTCGGCGGCGCGTCGGTTCCCGCCATCCACAACGCCACGGCCGACGCCAGCGGCCGGATCGCCGCCTCCCACGGGCATTTCTCCCACCAGGTGGCGATCTACGACAAGGAGTTTCAAAAGGTCCAGGCGGTGACCGATTTTCTCGTCAGCGACCAGGTCGGCCGGGATGCCGCGGCCAGCGTCGAGGCCGGAGCCGGCGGCGACTTCTACGCGCTGGATCAGCATCGCGACCGTATCCTGCAACTCGATGCCGACGGCAAGGTCGTCAAGTCCCACGCGCTGCCGCACCTCGACAAGTGCCCCGCGCAAGCGTTCCGCGTGTGCGAAAAGGCGCAGGCGTTCTATCTCGTCCGTTGGGGACGGCCCGAAGTGCAGTGCCTCGGCTTCGACGGCAAAGTGAAATGGGAGCGGTCCCTGGGCGTCGGGGCCAACACTTACGAAGGCGACAACGGCGGTTTCGACGTGGATCCCGACGGCGTGCTGTACTCGATCGCCTCGCAAGACAGCCTGCTCCGCAAGACCGGGCCGGACGGCAAACCGGCCGGGGAAATCAGGTTGAACATCCCGTCCGCGCGGAAACTTGCCGAAGGCATCCGCGGCATGCGCCTGCGCGGCGGCGAGGCCTTGCTGCGGGGCCGGCATCCCAGCGAGTTGTTCCAGGTGTACGATCTTGCCACCGGAGAGTTCCAGCACTCGGTGAGCATCGACCACGAGCGACTGACCGTGACGGCCCAAAGCGGCCCCTGGATCGCCGGGCGGCCGGTCGATTTCCGCATCGAGTTCGACGGCGGCGGCCGCGCGATCAAGCCCCGGTGGCGGGTGTGGGCCCGGCCCTTCGGCGTCCTGGACTATCGCGAACTGAAGCTCGCGGATGGCAAGTTGCTCCTTCCCGCGGATCTTGCCGGCTTCTACCAGATCAAGGTCACGCCCGAATCCGTGCCCTGGCAGCATGGCGCCGCAACGAGCGAGTACAAGGTGCAGACGCTCGTGGAAGTCCGCGCGGCAGGCGCCCAAGGCAGTGCTGCGGCCGCGACGCCGTTGGGCCGCGTGTATTTCGCCCGGGGTGAAGAGATCCCGCTCACCGTCTACGTCAGCGGCAGCCCCCCCGAGGGCACGGAACTGACCCTCACGTTGCGAGACGACTCGCGCACGCTCGCAACCGCCAAACTCAGGTTTCACCCAGCCGGCAAGGAAATCCGCTTCACGCTCCCCAAGTCGCTGACCAGCCAACTGCGGCCGGGCAGCCGTGGCAGCAGCAATTCGGCGAAACGGTCCGCAACTGGGACTTCGAGATCGTCGAGAATCCTCGGCCCGGTCAATACCACTGGCTCCAGTTCGCCTGGAAGGCGCTCTCGTCCGAGATCAAGGGGATGACGCTGAAACTGAGTGACGGCGGGTACGGCGGATACGCGGTCGCTGCCGGAGAGCCTACGGCGTGGGCGGGCATGACCGTCGCCAAGAAAATTGATGCGCCGCCTGTCGCGTGGCGGGTCGTCCGCGTCGACCTCTGGGCGGCGGCTAAGAAACCCTGGCGGGTCCGCAGTCTGGCCTTGGGCGCCAAAGGCGGAGCCGCGGCCTTCGACCAGATCGTACTCGGACGGACCGAGCAAGATCTTCCCGCGGAGAAGAGGTAAAATGACGGGAGTTGCCCTCGGTGCGTATCCGTGCGGCCCAAGGGGAGATCCAGGATAACAGGAGCGATTCGCATGCAGAACGTCTTCATTCTCATCGCAGCGATTGCGGCAGTCAGCGGTCCCGATGCCAGTTTGAAACCCTGGTCCACCGATACCCACCCGAGCGACGTGGCGAAGTCCCACGTCGAGGAGATCACGGCCAGGCAACACCAGTACACCGTGATTCAGGGCGGCACAATGGACGGCCGCAACTGCCGCTCGCCCATGGGCTGCGGGATGTGCCGGGAGGGCGCATTCTTCCAAAGCTGGGAGTCCAACCGGTCGGTGCGGATGGAAAACGTGGGTGAGACCGACGTCGTCAATCCGTGGCTCTCCAACGGCCGCAATAACTTCCGCAACGTGGCGGAGATCGTTTCCTCGGCCGTGACGCCGGGCATGACCGACGCCGAAAAGGCATTTGCCCTCTGGTTCCAGGAAATCCGCTACCGCCACCATTCCCCCGGCGACAACAACGAGCTAGGCGACCCGGTGAAGGTCTTCAACGTCTACGGCTACAACACCTGCGGCAACGATTCCATCTGCCTGGCAACGCTCTGGCGTCAGGCCGGACTGAAAGTGGCGCCGGCCCGTGCCCTCGGACACTGCATTTCCCAGGCGTTTCATGGCGACGGCTGGCATTTCTACGACGGCGACCTGCACTCCGTCTACCTCCTTCGCGACAACGAAACCGTGGCCGGCGAACAAGACATCGTCCGCGACCATGACCTGGTGAAGCGAACCCACTCCAAGGGCATCCTCTTCCCGGACACGTGGTGGGACGGGCCGGCCTTTTGCTCGATGTATTTCTACGAGGGCGCGGTGGCGGGCGACCGCCGCGGCAAGGCCGACACCACCATGAATTTATGCCTCCGCCCCGGTGAGGCAATCGTCTGGCGATGGGGGCAACTCGATCCGGTCAAGTATCATGGGGCGTTGATGACGATGCCCACCTACCCGGCAACGATCTGCAACGGTCTGTGGGAATACCGCCCGGACCTCTCGCAGGAGACTTGCGCAAGGGGGCGGTTACCGTGGAGAACATTACCGCCGGCAACGACGGCCTGGCCGCGAAGGACGGCAAGAAGGGCACGATCATCTGGATCATGCGCAGCCCTTACCCCTTCGTGGGCGGCCGGTTGCAAGCGGAGGGCGCGGGCGCCAAGTTCTCGATCTCCGCGGATGACCGGAAATCGACCTGGCAGCCGCCTGGCAAGGAGTGAATGAGAACCTCGACAAGTTCTTCTCCCTGGTTGGCCCGCCCCGCTACGAATACAAGCTCAAGTGCCAATTGGAAGGGCCAGCCAGGCTGCGGCGATTGGCGATCGTCAACGACCTGCAAATGGCCCCCCTGTCGCTTCCGGAGATGGCCGTGGGCGAGAACGCCTTCACCTATTCCGACCAATCGGCCGAGGGCCGTAAGGTCCGCATCACGCACCATTGGGTGGAGCGGTCGCTTTCCGGCCCGCCGCCGGCCCCGCCGGCCGCGCTCGTATCCCCTTGACGGCGGCGTGGCCGAAGGCACCGACGTCGTCTTCCGCTGGGCTGCCGCCGCCGACCCCGACGGTGCCGCCATCGGCGACTACCACTTCGAGCTGTCCAGCCGCGCCGACATGCGGTGGCCGCTCTCCATGTGCTTCTACAAGCTCATTTCCCGGACCGCCGACGCGGTCAAGCGGCAGGACGAACCCACGGGCCGGGAGCAGATCACGGTCAAGCCCCAATATACGCTGGCTCAACCCGGCCTGCTGACGCCCGACCGGCAGTACTACTGGCACGTGCGCGCGATGGGCAGCAAGGGCGTATGGGGGCCCTGGAGCAAGACCTGGAGTTTCACGGCCCACGGCCCGGCGTGTCCCCAAAACGTCGTGCTCGACTGCGAGCCGGTTGCCGGCGCGGGGGTCCTTCGCTGGAAGGCCAACTCGGCGGGCAGTCGGCCGGTCAAGTACCGGGTCTACGGCAGCGATGAAAAGGGCTTTACGATCGCCGACGAGCCGTTCCAGAGCACCGTAGGCGTCACCGGCGAGGAAATGGCGGCCTGGAACCCGCGATTCCCGGCAAACTTCGTCGCCGAGACGACCGCCACGGAACTGGCGGTGATCGGCCGTGGCGTCGACTTGCCCGCGGCCAACAAGACGTATTACCGCGTGGTGGCCGTAGACGATCGCGGCAAACGCAGCGGACCGTCGGACTACGTGACTGCTCCCCGGCCGGTCATTTACAGCAAGCCCGTCGTGGTTGCCAAGGTCGGCGCCGAGTACCGCTACCAGGTGTGTGCCAATCGTTCCCTCGGAGACCTCAGCGCCCGCATGCAAGGCGGTGAGCAGATCAGCGGCTATTTTGATCTCGAGAAGCCCAAGTTCGCGCTCGATCGGGGTCCGTCCTGGCTCAAGATCGACGAGGCCACGGGCGAGCTCCACGGCACGCCCGACGCGGCAGGCAAGACGCAAGTCGTGGTCACTGTCGCCATTGATCGGACGGTGCGGAAGCTCGATGAAAAGGCGCTCGCGTGGGGCAGTGAAAAGGTGCTGGCCACCAGCACGCAGCGGGTTGGCGCGGCGACCCAGAGTTTTGTCATCGATATTCAGTAGCCAGCGCGATTTGCAACAAGTTGCCGAAACAACTTCATGCGGTTTTTTGTATCCATCCTGCGTGCTCCCTCGGCCTTGGCGCAGTGCAGGCTCACATCCCGATGCTGCGCCGCCACGCCTTCTCCCAGCTCCGCCGGGTTGTTGTCCCGATAACCCGATTTCCCCTGACGGATTGAATTGTTGACTCGGAATCCGGTAGATGAGATACTCACGGAATATCGGCCAGATTTGGCCGCGTCCGTCACAGCCGGGCAGGCCACGCCCGCATCGTAATCGTCTCCAGTTCAGAAGCACAGGCACCGTAATGATTCTCCGTTTTTCGTCCGAGGGGTTCTCGAATAGTAAAAATCTACCAGGTCGCTTACTACACGGAATGACTGCACTCCTCCTTGTCACCTGCACGCTCGGTTTGTCGACAGGCTTTGGAGAAATCGCCTTCGGCGGCGAGAAACGCAGTGTGCCTAACATTCTGCTGATACTCGCGGACGACATGGGCTTTTCCGATGCGGGCTGCTATGGCGGGGAGATCGAGACGCCCAACCTCGACTCCCTGGCCAGTCACGGATTGCGCTTCACGCAGTTTTATAACACGGCCCGCTGCTGGCCGTCGCGGGCCTGCATTCTGACCGGTTATTACGCCCAGGCCGTGCGGCGCGACAGCATGCCGGGCGTCAATGGCGGCAATCAGGGGATACGGCCGCGGTGGGCGCGGTTGTTGCCGGAATACCTCAAGCCGCTTGGCTATCGCTGCTACCATTCCGGCAAGTGGCATGTCGACGGCAAGCCCCTCGAAAACGGTTTCGATCACAGCTTCGACATCAACGGCGACGGCCAGAACAACTACTTCCGGCCCGGCGCCACGGAAGATGGCCTGCCGGTTCCGCAGACCGCCGACTATTACGCCACGACCGCCGCCGCCGAGCATGCGATCCGCTGCCTGCGCGAGCACGCCGAAAAATACGCGGACCGGCCGTTCTTCGAGTATCTTGCCTTCACGTCACCCCATTTCCCGCTGCAGGCCCCGGCTGCCGACATCGCCCGCTACCGTGAGAAATACCGCGCGGGCTGGGACGTGATGCGGCAAGAGCGCTACGACCGCATGCGGAAGCTGGACATCGTCCATTGCGGGCTGTCGCGACTCGAACCACTGGTTTGGCCGGATTACAATTTGTCGAATGAAGCACTTCGCGCGCGGATCGGCCCGGGCGAAGTCGGCCGGGCCGTCGCGTGGGAGAGCCTGACCGACGAGCAGAAGGCGTTTCAGCCGATCAAAATGGCGATCCACGCCGCGATGGTCCACCGCATGGACGCCGAAATCGGCCGGGTGATTGCCCAGGTCAAGGCCATGGGGTCGCTGGACAATACCGTGATTCTCTTCCTTTCCGACAACGGCGCCAGCGCGGAACAGATCATTCGCGGCGACGGGCATGACCCGGCCGCGCCGCCCGGTTCGGCCCGGACGTTTCTCTGTCTGGGACCGGGATGGTCGAGCGGGGCGAACACGCCGCTGCGATTGCACAAGTCGTGGGTCCACGAAGGCGGCATCTCGACGCCGCTGATCGTCCAGTGGCCCGCCGGCATCAAGGCCCGCGGCGAATTGCGGTGGAATCCCGGCCACGTCACCGACCTGGTGCCCACGATCCTCGAACTGGCCGGCGGCCAGCGGCCACAGACGTTCCCCGGCAAGCCGGCGCCGCCGTTGCACGGCAAGAGCCTCGTACCGGCTTTTTCGCGGGACGGAGCGGTGGTGCACGACTTCTTTTGGTGGTTCCACGTGGGCAACCGGGCGCTGCGCGTGGGCGACTGGAAAATCGTGGCCGTCAAGAACTCGCCGTGGGAACTGTACGATCTCAGCAAAGACCGCAGCGAGTCGTTCAACCTCGCGGCGGCGAAGCCCGAGAAGGTGCGGGAATTCGACCAGTTATGGACGAAACATGCCGACGAGTTCCGCGCGCTGGCCCAGCAGGACCTGCCGCAACCGCAGAAGACCAAGGCCGTGAAGAAACGCAAGGTTACAGAACGACAGTAATAGTCCTCTCAGAGAGTGGCATGCCTTCACGGCGTAGCCGGGTAGGCATGTTCTACCGGCCGACGACATGCCTACCCGCCGACCACGACCATGAGTACATGGTGCCCGACACGGTGCCCGGCGTGAAGGCATGCCACCGTCGCCGCCGTTAACAAGGAGAAGCAAGAAATGAAAACCTGCAAAACAAAATGTGTCGCGTTCCTGACGGTCGTCGGCGCCATGCTTTGGCAGCCGACCGGCGCGTCTTGCCAGGAGCGAAAGGTAGGCACGCCCCAACAGCAACTCAACGTGTTGCTCTTGGTGTCGGACGACTGCCGGGCCGTGCAGGGCTGTTATGGCGAGCCGACGATCACGCCCCATATCGACAAGCTGGGCCAACGCGGCCTGCGCTTCGACCACGCTTACTGCCAGTATCCGTTGTGCAATCCGAGCCGGGCCTCGTTTCTGACCGGTATGCGGCCCGACACCACGCAGGTCTACGAGAACGCCACCCAGTTCCGCAAGAACATCGCCCAGGTCGTCACCTTGCCGCAGTTGTTCAAGAACCAGGGGTACTTCGTGGCCCGTGTCGGCAAGCTGTATCACTACGGCGTTCCCAACCAGATCGGCACGAACGGGTTGGACGATCCGGTCTCTTGGGAGCAGGTCGTCAATCCCCGCGGCCGCGATTGCGACGACGAGGACAAGATTTTCAGCATCGTGGCCGGCAAGCAGGCCCACACGGCGGTCGGCACCCGCAACTACGGCGCCACGCTGAGTTGGCTGGCCGCCGATGGGACCGACGAGGAGCAAACCGATGGAAAGATCGCCCGCGAGGCCTGCCGTCTGCTGCGCGCCCACCGCGACAAGCCGTTCTTCCTGGGCGTCGGCTTCTTCCGCCCACACACGCCGTACGTTTCGCCGAAGAAGTATTTTGGGCTGTATTCTCCGGAGCGGATCGCCCTGCCCGAGAACCCTCTGGACGACCGCCGCACGAAGCCGGCGGCGGCCTTGACGGTCTTTCCGCCGGATTACGGCATGGATGCCGCGCTGCGACGGACCGTCACCCAGGCCTACTATGCGTCGGTGAGTTTCATGGACGCCCAGTTCGGCCTCGTGCTCGACGAACTCGACCGGCTGGGCCTGGCCGACCGCACGGTCGTCGTCTTCATCAGCGACCACGGTTACCATCTGGGCGAGCACGGGCTGTGGCAGAAGATGACCGTCTATGAAGAGGCAGCCCGCGTGCCCATGATCATTGCCGCACCGGGGATGAAGGCTGCCGGCAAGTCGACCGAGCGGCTGGCGGAACTGGTCGATCTCTATCCGACGCTGGCCGACCTATGCGGCCTGCCGGCGCCGAGGGAACTGGAAGGAGTGAGCCTCCGGCCGCTCTTGGACGATCCCGCGAAGGCCTGGAAGAAGGGCGCATTCACCCAGGTGATGCATGGCGTCAAGGGCGGGCGGAGTGACAAGCCGCGCGGAGGCGGGCGAACCATGGGCCGTAGCGTCCGTACGGAGCAATATCGCTATACGGAGTGGGGCGAGGGCCAATACGGCGTTGAACTCTACGACCACCGTGCCGATCCGCACGAGTGGCACAACCTGGCCGACGACCCACAGGCGGCCGGCATCGCCGGCGAACTGAAGTCACTGCTGCACGCCGGGTGGAAGGCGGCCTGTCCTTCTCCTCTGGGCCGCTAGTTCTTGTAGTCGATCTCGAATTCGGCGGCAAACTGCTGGGCCAGGGCTTCGACGACATCTTTGGCTTGACGGCCTGTTGCCGACAAGACAAGCTCGGTCCCTTGCGTTGCGTCAAGTGACATCAAGTCGAAGATGCTGGCGGCATCGACGATCTGATTGCCCTTGTGGATCGTCACCCGTGCGTCGTATTTCCGCACGGTCTTCACGATCACGTTGGCCGGCCGAGCATGGAGGCCATGCCGATTGGTGACGTTGACGGTGCGTGTAACGGTTTCTGCCGACATTCATCGCCCTCCGAGGACATTCATCGCCCTGGCAGTGCAAGTGTACCTCAATCGGCGAAAAGAGCAAATCCCGCCTTCCGAGGGCCGTTTTCCTTTAGAGGCTGTTTTAAAATCGGGCACGCAGGCTGGAAGCCTACGCTACATGCCCGATTTTGAAATAGCCTCTTACCAAGAGCACTCAGTTCTCCGGTAGGAAGTTTCGCAGAATCGTGGTTGCCGAGGGACCATCACGGTCGGACAGCATTGGCATCATCTTTGTTGTCGTTTCAGGGACGTTACATGACCAGGCGTTTTTCCATTGCCCAATGAGGGATCGTCACTTCCTCGAATACATCTCCAATCCTTGAATACCCCAGCTTCTCGTAAAAAGGAACCGCTGTTTCTCGCGCGTGGAGGACCATGCGGCGATAGCCGATCTTCCGAGCCAACTCCTCTGCATACTCCACCAGGGCGGCGCCAATCCCTTGCCCGTGCAACTTCGCAACAACGGCCACTTGCCTCATTTGGACATCGCCGCCTGCAATCGGCCGCAGCACGAGGCATCCGACCAGCCTGTCGCCACGATAGCAGGCGACGTGACGAGAATCCTTCTCGGCCTCCAACTCCTCGGGTTGGAAATGGAGGCCAAGCGGCTGGCGAAGGATCGAATCGCGGAGGGCAACCGCCGCCCGGTATGCGGAAGAGCCGTGCTCGACTTCGCAAATGATTTGCCGTTCGCTCATGCGTGCCGCATCATTCATCGTCGTCGGTCGCGGCCTCAAGCACGGCAACGGCGGCCTTCGCCATCAAATGGCAGGTGCGATTGGACGCTACGGCGTGAATCTGCCTGGCCCTGGCAAGCCGACGCACGACACGGGCGACGGCCTGCTCCAATTCCTCTTCCAGCACTTGGACTTGATCGTGATTCATGGCTGTTTTTTCATGCTTGGGTTATATCGTGTGCTGAACGCGAGGCCAAATCCTCGTTCTTGGGCGTTGAAACACGTCTAATCTTCACCGTCGCGGCTGCCTTGTCAAGCCAAATTCCCGGCGGTGGGCGCGTTGCAGGATATCCGTGCAGTGGATAGGATGATCGACAGCATTTGGCAGGAACGAGGTCCGGCTGGATGATACAATCGATGACGGCTCGGCGTTAATCGCTCCGTTTGGCGCGGCGTCGGGCAGGCAAACCTCCAATCATGAGGGACAACATGTTACAACATTTTCTGACCGCCATGTTCGCGAGCCTGGCATGTGCCGCCGCGCTGCCTGCGGCCGAGAACGAACTTCCCGGCGTCACCGTCTTCGGCGCGGCCACGACGCAGGTGACTCCGGACCAGATGGCATGGCGTCTCGTGGTGAACAACCGAGGGCCAAAGCTGTCTTCCGTCGCGGAACAACACACGAAATTCGTACAGCAGGTACTGGACTTCCTCAAGGAACGCGGCATCAAGGACTCTGATCTGCAATCGTCCCAGATGGAGTTCGGCGAAAACTGGGTGTTTAGGGCCCCGGCGAGAGTCAAGGAAGGCTACTTCGCCTCCACTCAAATTTCCTTCCGCACCTCGAATCTGACTACCTACAAGCCGCTCTGGCTTGGGCTGGCGGAGATGTCCGGCATTACGGTCGAAGGCGTGAACTACGATCATTCCAAGCGGATTGCCTTCCAAAACGAAACCAGGCGAAAGGCGGTTTTGGCCGCCAAGGAAAAGGCTGCGGACCTGGCGAAGGCCCTCGGTTCGGAAATCGCGGAACCTCTGCGGATCGAAGAGGACCTCTCGGTGAACGAGGGATGGCAGGCCACCACAAATAACTGGTCCAATTCCAATGAAAATCAGGCGGATCGAAGCATCGAACAGGCGGAGGCGGAAGAGCAGGCATTGGCCCCGGGAACGATTCCCATCCGCATCCGGGTGAAGGTCACGTTTCGGTTGGTCACCCACGGCAACTGAGTAGAGGATCGCAGCTTTTTTCTAATCCCCGCGCACTACACCTGGCGCGTTGTGCGAACGGGTCCAGAACTCTGAGAAACACTCTCAAGGGTTCCACTCCGTCGGTGACCCGCCATCTCCCCAACGGTTCGGTTCACGCGTGTACAGTTTATGAACAATCCGCATGAGCAGTACTTTCTGAAGCTGGCGGCGGCCTTCGTACGGGGACGCTACGCACAGGGACATCCCATAGACCTGCCTGACGAGCTGCGAGAAATGCCGCTGGATGAACTATCCGCAGACGCTCTGACCGCCATATTCCGCTGCGGAAACACGGCTGGCCTGGAAATGCACAAGTTCAAGCGACCGATGGGCCTGGCGCGCGTCCGCCGGGTTTTCGGCCTGTTGCGGGCCCTCCTGTCCGAGGATCTCCTCGACGTAGGCAGCGGTCGCGGGGCCTTCCTCTGGCCGCTGCTGGACGAGTTCCCCCATCTGACCGTCACGGCGATCGACGAGGACCCTATCCGCTCGCGCGACATCCAGGCGGTGCGACTGGGCGGGATCGACAGGCTGACCGGGTACCGGATGGACGCCGCACAGCTCGACTTCCCGGCGGGCGCGTTCGACGTCGTGACTTTGCTGGAGGTGCTGGAGCACATCCCGGCCGTCCGCGAAGCCCTGTCCGAGGCCGTGCGCGTCGCCCGTCGGTTCGTCGTACTCTCCGTACCCTCCCAACCGGACGATAATCCCGGCCACATCCACCTGCTGGACGAGAAGACGTTGCGAAGGTTTTTCTCGGGCTCGGGCGTCACACGGGTCAGCTTCGATTACGTGCCGGGCCACCTCATGGCCGTGGCCAATGTCGGGGGCTGAACCATGCACGAGATCCGGAAATACCCGCGCACCCGGCACATCGAAGGCTCCCGGCTCCAGCCCGGCGACGAAGACCTGGAGGCCGTACCGTTTCGCGAGATCGCCGGGCGGCGACTGGTCGTCGAGGAGAAGATCGACGGGGCCAACTGCGGCGTCAGCTTCAGTCCCGAAGGCGAGCTTCTGCTCCAGAGCCGCGGGCACTACCTGACCGGCGGCGCCCGCGAGCGGCACTTCAACTTGCTGAAGCAGTGGGCCGGTACCCACGCCGCCGCGCTTCAGGAGCGGCTTAGCGACCGCTACGTCCTTTACGGAGAGTGGCTCTACGCCAAGCACACCGTCTTCTACGACGCCTTGCCGCACTACTTCCTGGAGTTCGACATTCTCGACTGCCACGACCGCGCCTTCCTGAGCACGCCGCGCCGGGCGGAATTGCTCGCCGGCCTGCCGGTCGTCTCCGTGCCGGTGCTCCACCAAGGCACGCTCAAGCGGCTCGAAGACCTGACGGCGCTGCTTGGTCCGTCGCGCTATATCACTGTCCAGCACTGGGAAAGGCTCCGTGGCCAATGCCAGCGGCTGGGACTCGACGTGGAGCGGGCCTGGCGGGAAACAGCCCGCGGCACGCTGATGGAAGGGCTCTACGTCAAGGTCGAGGAGGACCGGCAGGTCGTCGCGCGCTACAAATTCGTACGGGCGGACTTCCTCACGGCCGTCTTCGCGGCCGACGGGCACTGGCTCGACCGACCCATCATCCCCAACCTGCTTCGCGACGACGTGGACCTCTTCAAGGTGTAGCATGGCCAAGCCATCTGCCACGGCGGTACAAGAACCATGGTCGTTCCCTTTCTGCCCCGAGCCGCCGGGTTGGGAACTGGACTGGCCCGCGATCCGGAACGCGTTTGCCTGGATGCGGTCGATGGCCGACTGCCCGCAGGACCCGGCCTGGCACGCGGAGGGCGACGTGCTGCTGCACACGCGAATGGTCTGCGAGGCGCTCGACGACGATGGGTTCGTGGCGCGAGCTTTCAGCGGAGCAGCGTTCCGTGCTTTTCGCGGGGGCCCTGCTGCACGACGTCGGTAAACCACAGGTGACGCGGGAGGAGGACGGCCGCATCCGCTCGCCCCGCCACGCCGCCAAGGGCGCCCGGGCCGCGCGGACGATTCTCTGGGAGGACCTGCTGCCGGCCGTCTCCCCGAAGAACTTCCAACTCCGGGAGCAGATCGTCGTTCTCGTCCATCATCATCCGCTGCCGCTGCACTTCCTCGATCTGGCCGATCCCCGCCGCGAGGCCATCGCCGCCAGTCAGGTCGGCCGGCTCGATTGGCTGGCGATGCTGGCCGAGGCAGACGCGGCGGGTCGCCGGGCGGTGGACCGTGCGGAATTGCTGGAGCGCGTGGAACTGTTCCGCGAATTGGCCCGCGAGAACCACTGCTACGGCGAGCCGCGGCGCTTCGCCTCGCCGCATACACGCGCCCTCTACCTCCAGGGCCGCGATCTCGACCCGGACGTGGAAGCCTACGACGACACGCGGCTGGAGGTCATCGTGATGTGCGGGCTGCCGGGCGCCGGCAAGGACCGCTGGATTGCCGAGAACGCGGCCGGTTACCCGGTCGTCTCCTTGGATGCGATCCGCGGGAATCTGGGCATCGGCCCCACGGATAACCAGGGGTCCGTCGCTGCACGGGCCAAGGAACTTGCCCGCGGGTATTTGCGGCAGGCTCGGCCCTTTGTCTGGAACGCGACGAACACCACGCGGGCCATTCGGCGGCAACTCGTCGGGCTGCTGCATGCTTACCGGGCTCGGGTGCGGATCGTGTACCTCGAGACGGACTGGAGCGAGTTGTTCCGCCGAAACCGCACGCGCGCAGCCCCAATTCCTGAAGCAGTGCTTCGGCATCTGGCCTCCAAGCTCGACATCCCCAGCGTTTCCGAGGCCCACGAGGTCGAGTACGTGGTGACGTGAACGGTGTGAATTCCCTGGTATTGAGGTTTGTGCCATCCGGGGGCCCCCGCCTGTTGACAGCCCAAGTGATTTGGGGTAATCTGGAGCGCGCTGCGGAAGTACCATGCGAGCTTGCCGAACGGGAAAAGCCCATGTCGATCACGTTTTTTTGCCCCGATTGCCGCCACAGGTTGAATGCCGGACAAGAGTTCGCCGGGAAGCACGTCCGCTGTCCCCAATGCCAGCGGGCGATCATCGTGCCGGGGCCAACTTCTCCGGGGCCCAACGCGGCGGTTGACGGGACATTGGCCAGCGGGCGAATCGAAGACCGACGGGAATGGTTGCCCTCGGTGTTGCGAGACCCGGCCATGGCCGGCGGTTTGATCGTGGCGGCGATTGTTCTCCTTGTCGCGATAGGTGTCCTAGTCAGTCGAGGGGGGCGAACGGACAAGCCCGCGACCCCCTTGGCTTCCGCGGAGCCGACGAAAGAGCAGCAAACGAAGGAAACCGGGAAATCGAGCGCCGCGAAACCGGTGCCCGCCGAGAAGTCCAAGCCCCAACATGCGGCCGAGGCCGTTGGCGACAGGTTCGTGTCCGACAAGCCGATGCCCGACAAGTCAGCGGCCGAGAAGCTGGTGATCGACAAGGCCGTCAGCGAGGTTTCAACTCCCGATCCTGCGTTGGGGCAATCCAAGCTGGCGCAAGAGGACGATCGGGCTTGGGCCAAGGCCAGTCTGGCGAACGCTGCGGAGGCATTCGACGGCTACCTGCGCGACTACCCCAGAGGGAGCCACGCCACCGAGGCCCGCCAGGCCATCGATGATTGCGGTTGGCGCGAGGCATGCCGGGCCAACACGCTTCCGGCCTTCAAAGCGTACCTGCGCGAACATCCCCGGGGCAGCCATGCCAAGGAGGCCGGTCAAGCCGCCGACGCCTGGCAGTGGGTCGAGGCCCAGCGCGGCAACACGATTTCCGCATTCCAGGCTTACCTGGAGGCCAACCCCGAGGGCCGCTTTGCCGCCGAGGCACGGGCCCGCATCGAGACTTTGAAGTCAGTTGCCCCGCCGGATAACTAACGCACTGATCACGCTCCGCGTGATGGATGTCGTCACGACGGAGTCTGATGAGTACAGGGTTCGACGGCTGGAAAAACGAATCGATCTGAACCTTTGACAGTATTTTGGAAGGAGCATCCGATGAAGCGATTTTGGACCGTCCCGATCGTGACTTGGCTGGGCCTTATGGTGACCGCCGCCCAGGTGTTCGCTCAACCCGGCATCGTGCAGCCTCCTCACATCTACACGCCGCCGCCGGTTTATACGCCACCGCCGGTCTACACGCCGCCCCCGGTCATTACACCCCCTCGGATCCCCACGCCCACCCCGGTCTACACGCCGCCTCGGGTGCCCACGCCCACCCCGGTTTACACGCCGCCTCGCGTTAACACGCCACCCCAGATTCACACGCCCCAGATTCCGACGCAGCCTGTCAAGCCTCCCGATATCCAACGGCCTAGAATTGCGATACCCCAGCCGGATATCGTCATTCCCGGGGGAATCATTCCGCAGCCGGATATCGTCATTCCCGGCGGGAGCATTCCCCAACCGGATCTGATCCTTGCCAATGGAGTTCACGTCCCGCAACCGCCTCTGCGGTTGCCGGACATCCACATTCCGCAGCCTCCGCGGCACCTACCGGACGTCCACATTCCGCAACCGCCCCGCTGGCAGTGAGCGGCAACGGAAGGGGCGTTGAGCAACACTTTGCCAACTGCTAGCTACGGCCGGACCCGGATGTTCCGCTGGAAGGCGTTCCCCGTGACGTCGCTCGGCACGAGCGGTCTTCCGTTGACTACAACGTCCTGGAAGAGAACGTCCTCGACCGGATGCGTCTCGTCGAAACCATGGATCTCCACCCCGAGCGGAACGGCGGTCGCGCGGATGTTGTCGAAGCTCACTCCCTGGATGTGTCCGCGCTGGGCGTCGCGCGTCCATACGAACTTGCCGATCCAAAGCGAGATCAGCTTCTGCGATTCCTCAACGCGAATGTTCTCGAAGCGAACGTTGCTCACCCGGGCGGAATCACAGTGGAACACGCGCAGCGTCCATTCCCGCCCTTTGTCGTGGATCACGTCGCAGTCGGTGAAGAGCACGTCGTCCACGTCCTCGCGGATCTCCGCTCCGACGCTCAGGGCGTGAGCCACTTCGTTCCACAAGACGCAGCCCTTGGCCACGATCCGGCGGGCTTCTCCCTGCCCCTTGTCGGTTTTCACCACGATCAGGTCGTCCAGCGTGCGGATGAAGCAGCGTTCGACGCGCACGTCGCGGCTGTTGCAGATGTCGATGCCGTCGGAGTTCGCCCGGTAGCCCAGCAGTTTCACGTTCCGCACGCTGACCCGCTCCGACTGGCGGATGGGGATGGTCCAGATGCTGGAATCGCGCAGGATGATCCCCTCGACCGTGACGTCCTTGCCGCGGATCAGCAAGAGATGCCGGGAGTGCGTCGGGCACAATCCCCCATCAAGGACGCCGCGGCCGCGGAGCACGATGTTCTTGCCCTCCAGCGCGATCACCGGTCCGCGCCCCTCCGCGGTCCCCTTCACGACGGCCCCCGGCGCAAGATAAACCGTCTTGCCGTCGCCCACCTTCAGGCCGCTGATACGGTGGACGCCGGGGCCGAAGTAGATCACGTTCGGGTCGTCCGGGCGCGGGGCGGCGGTCTCCGGCGGGTTGGCGAACAGGTGCAACGCGCCGACCCAGTTGCCATTGACCTCGATGGTAACGAGACGCGGCTGATCGAGCGTCAGCGTCAGGCTGTTGCCTTCAATCACCGGAACCACGCGGAAAGACGCAGGGAGGATTCGGGCAACCGCGATCGGCTTCGGACAGGTCACGGTTACTTTCACCGGCCCCGTCATGTCGAAGGACGCGAATGCGGCCGTATCGAAGAACTCGGCCGAACGGGCCTTGTCATCCATCGCCTTCCAACGCCGCGCCGGATCAGCGGGGGCTACCTTGACCGTGTATACGGGAACCGGCTTGCCCTCGACCGTGACGGCATAATCGCGAGAGAGGTCCTCCCCCGCTACCACGGGAGCAATGCTCACCGCCGCATGTCCCGTCGCGCCAACCCCTAGGCCGAGCAACAGGGCCAGAACCCATCGGCTGCGACGGCAAGCTGCCGTCCATGGCCCTTTCCCCCGTGAATTCTTGCCCCATGCGTTAATCACTGATGCATCACCAAAAACTGTTGTGTGCTATGGAAAGACACCAACGTCGCAGGTCCGCGGCCGGTTGTCAAGGTCCGGGAGATTTTCCCACCGCGTGTCACAAGACGCGGAGTGGCCTGTATGAGATGTAGAACGCCGCAGGGCGTTCGGCAATCGTATTTCTCACACCCCGGACGGCCATCCGCCGCCCACCGCCCGAAACACGCCATGTGCATCGCCTTGATTAACGCCGCCTGCCCGGCGCAGAAGTTCGTACTCAGCCAACTCCCCGCCACCATTGGCCGGCAACCCCGCGCCGCTGTCCGCCTGGACGACCGGCGCGTAAGCCATTTTCAGTGCGTCATCGACGCCCAAGACGGGCTGCTGACGGTCCTCGACCTGGGCAGTATTTCGGGAACCTTCGTGAACGGAGTCCGCCGAGCCATGTCAACCTTGTTGGACGGCGACCGCCTGACGGTGGGCGCCACCGATTTCGTCGTGCAAATCGCGTAAAGCAAGGGACCTACCGGCCTATCGCAGGGCACGGCGGCTGCATCCAACGCTCCAAGGATCAGGTATCTTGCGTGGGTCTTCCGTTCCGGAATGAAATTGTCGCTTCATGTCATCAAAGCCCGACGCGCAAGCGAGGAATTTGTCTTGATGGACATGGAAAGCGGATTCCTCGCCGACCATGAGTTCATGGCGCCCGCGTCGCACTTCCATGGCGTTACCGCCAGTAATAGTTCCACGTGTACTTAGGTCCGCGCTCTCGCCGGGTTCCAGATCGAGCTTCCAGTTGACCTTGGCGACGCCATTGAAGTGCGACCACCAATGCGGCCACGAATACCAACCCCACCACGATGGATACGCACTCACCGGTCCCAGCGAGTCGTCCTCAAAGACGTTCTCCATCTCGACCTTGCCGTCGTGGTCGGCCTCGGTGGCGTTGCCCAGGACGTTGCGCGTGACCTCGATCCTGACCGGCGTGGTCCGGTGGTTCGTCAGTTTGATCGTGCCTTGAAGAAGGCATATTGGGTTTGAGCGTCTCGCCGAAAGTGCGGCGAAAGCTGGGCCACCGTCTGGCCCAGCCCGATCGGGTCGGCCGTCTCCGCAAACGTGAAGGTCGGCACGCCGACGACCAGGTTGGTCGTCACGTCGTCGAGGTCGGTCTTACTTTTCTTCCATCACCACGCGGAAGCCGAGATTGAAGTAGCGGCTCTCCGGCGTGTTGAAGTTGCGGAACGAGGAGCGGCAGTAGAACGACCAGGTGGCCCAACCGCCGCCGCGACGCACGTGCTTTCCGGCCGGCGGCGGGCCCTGCGGATCGTCGACCGGCGACTTGGCATAATAGTCCGGCGAATAGAAATCCGACACCCACTGCCAGACGTTGCCGTGCATGTCGTACAGCCCAAAGGCGTTGGGCGCGAAACTGCCCACGGGGGCCGTGAACTCAAATCCGTCGTCGCCCTTCAAGGCGTACGCAGCCCACTCGGGCTGGATCCTTTCCGTCGACTTGTCGTAGGTGTTGGCGATCTTCACCAATGACTCCGGATCGTCGCCCGACCAGAAGCGGGTCTTCGTGCCCGCGCGGCAGGCATATTCCCACTCCGCCTCGGTCGGCAGGCGATAGGTCTCGTGCTCCTTCTCGCTGAGCCACTTGCAGAACTTCTGGGCGTCGTTCCAACTGACGTTGGTCACCGGGTGGTCGTCGGTTTGCGGGAATCCCACGTTCCGCCAGTTATGCTTGAGGTTGCGATCGTCGTCCAACGTCCGCGTGTCGGCATTGTAGCCGTAGCCGCCAAGCCCTTGGCGATTGCTGTGCGGCGGGCTGGAAATCGCGTCGTTGCGCTCGCCGTCGGTGGCGTAGTGCGTGGCCTCGATGAACTTGCGGAACTGCCCCAGCGTCACGGTATGCGCGCCCATGTAGAACGGCCTTGTGATTCGGACCTTGTGCGCTGGGGTCTCGTCCGGCAGGTCGACACGGTCTTTGCCGTACTGGTCTTTGCCGTACTGGGGGAAGTCCCTGCGGAGTTGCTCGACCGACTCCAGGCGTCCCATCACGAACTCGCCGGCGGGAATCTTGACCAGCTTGATCCCGATCGAATTGGTGATCGAAGGAATTGCCGGCACGGGTGCCTTAGCGGCAACTGTCGCGGGCTCGGCCGCCGAGGCTTGTTCCAGGCGACCGCACCACAGGCGGCTGGCCGCAAAAAGGACAAGGACTCCGATAGCGAGGTGGAAGACGGCTTTCTTCATGGTTTGGTCCTTCTCTGTTGAATTTGCTGGGCAAGGGAATCTGCGAAGACTCGCTGACATTACCACTTTACTTCAAACGGGACGGGCAGGCAACTTACGCATCATAGGCCAGCACTGGGGCCAGCCACTTCTCGGCCTCTTTGAACTTCCAGCCCTTGCGGCGGGCGTAGTCCTCGACCTGGTCGCGGGTGACGCGATCGATGGCGAAGTAACGCGAGCCGGGATGGGCGAAGTAGAAACCGCTGACCGACCCGGCCGGCAGCATCATGAAACTCTCGGTGAGCGAGATGCCCGCCGACCTGCTCGGCCCCCAGCAGATCGAAGAGGATCCGCTTCTCCGTGTGGTCCGGGCAGCGAAGGATAGCCCGGCGCGGGCCGGATGCCGCGATACTTCTCGGCCAGCATGTCGGCGATCGGTGAGATTCTCGCCCTGGCCGAAGCCCCAGTCGCGCCGCGCGATCTCGTGCAGCCGTTCGGCAAAGGCCTCGGCCAGCCGGTCGGCAAAGACCTTGGCCATGATCGCGCTATAGTCGTCGTTGTCGGCCTCGCAACGGCGGACCAGCTCGTCGGTGCCAAGGCCGCCGGTCACGGCGAAGCCGCCCATGTAGTCCTTGCGGCCGCTGGTCGACCGGGGCGATGAAGTCGGCGTTGCTGAAGTAATGCCGCCGCGTCTCGCTCAGCCACTGCTGCCGCAGGTTGTGCAGCCGGGCCTTTTCCTCGCTGCGCGTATCGTCTTCATAAAGGATGATGTCGTCGCCCGACGGAGGCCGCCGGCCAAAAGGCATAGACGCCGCTGGCCCGCAGCCAGCGGTTTGCGATGATCTGGTCGAGGAATTGCCGTGCGTCGTCGTAGAGTTTTCGCGCCTCGGCGCCGCGCTCGGGATGCTCCAGGATGTCCGGGAACTTGCCCCGCATCTCCCAGGCCGCGAAGAACTGGGCCCAATCGATGTACGGCACCAGCTCTTCCAGCGGATAATCGGCCAGCGTCCGCACGCCGAGGAACGAGGGCACGGGGATCTCGTGCGCGGCCCAATCGGTCTGGAAGCGGCCCTCGACGGCCTCGCGGTAGGAGACCAGCTTCAACTCCTGCTTCCGCTGGTAGGCGGCGACCATCTGGGCCTGGAAGGCGCGGTTCTCGGCGTCGAACAGCGGCCGCTTCTCCGCCGAGAGCAGCCGCTCGCAGACCGGGCCGCACCGCGAGGCGTCCTTCACGTGGACCACCTCGTGCGAATAGCCCGGGGCGATCTTCACGGCCGTATGCTTGGGGCTGGTCGTGGCGCCGCCGATCAACAGCGGAACGTCCATGCCCAGCCGCTGCATCTCGCGGGCGACGTGGACCATCTCTTCCAGGCTGGGCGTGATCAGCCCGCTGAGCCCGATCATGTCGGCCTTGCTCTCGCGGGCCGTTTGCAGGATCTTCTCGCAGGGGACCATCACGCCCAGGTCGATGATCTTGTAGTTGTTGCAGCCCAGCACGATGCCGACGATGTTCTTGCCGATGTCGTGGACGTCGCCCTTGACGTGGCCATGACGATCGTGCCGCGGGTCGAAGGCCCGTCGCTGGCCGCGCCGGCGGCCCGCTTCTCGGCTTCCATGAAGGGCATGAGGTAGGCCACGGCCTTCTTCATCACGCGGGCGCTCTTGACGACCTGCGGCAGGAACATCTTGCCGTCGCCGAACAGATCGCCGACGACCTGCATGCCGGCCATCAGCGGCCCTTCGATGATCTCCAGGCCGGCGGCGTACTTCTGCCGGGCCTCTTCCACGTCCGCGTCGATGAAATCGACGATGCCGTGGACCAGCGAGTGCTTGAGCCGCTCCTCGACGGTGCCGTGCCGCCAGGCCGGATCGGCCTTGTCTTCCTGCGCGGCCTTGCCTTGCAGCGTGGCCCCGTAGGCGACCAGCCGCTCGGTGGCGTCGGGCCGGCGGTCGAGGATCACGTCTTCCACCCGCTCGCGGAGCGTCGGCTCGATGTCCTCGTAGACGGCCAACTGCCCGGCGTTGACGATGCCCATGTCGAGCCCGGCGTGGATGGCGTGGTAGAGGAACGCGGCGTTGAATCGCCTCGCGGACCGTGTCGTTGCCGCGGAAGGAGAAGGAGACGTTGCTCACGCCGCCGGAGATCTTCACGTCGGGCAGCAGCTCCTTGATCTTCCGCGTGGCCTCGATGAAATTCACGGCGTAGCGGGCGTGCTCCTCGATGCCGGTGCCGACGGCCAGGATGTTCGGGTCGAAGATGATGTCGGCCGGCTTCATGCCGGCCTTTTCCGTGAGCAGCTTGTAGGCCCGGCGGGCGATGCGCAGCTTGTGCTCGACGGTGACCGCCTGGCCCTCTTCGTCGAACATCATCACCACGCAGGCCGCGCCGTACTTTCGCACCAGCCGGGCGTGGGCCAGGAACTGCTCTTCGCCTTCCTTGAGGCTGATCGAGTTGACGATCGACTTGCCCTGCACGCACTTCAAGCCCGGCTTCGAGCACGGCCCAGTTCGAGCTGTCGATCATCACCGGCACGCGGGCGACGTCGGGCTCGGCGGCAAGCAGGTTGAGGAACTCGGTCATCACCTTCGGCCCGTCCAGCAGGCCCTCGTCCATGTTGACGTCGATGATGTTCGCCCCGCCCTCGACCTGCTGCCGGGCGACGGCGACGGCCTCGGCCAGGTTGCCTTCGCGGACCAGCCGGGCGAACTTCTTCGAGCCGGAGACGTTGGTCCGCTCGCCGATCATGATGAAGGTGCTGTCGGGGCGGATCACCAGCGGTTCCAGGCCGCTGAGCGGTCGTATCGTGCCGGGGCGGCGGCGGACGGCGGGGCGGCTTGCCGCGCACGGCGTCGGCGATCGCGCGGATGTGGGCGGGCGTCGTGCCGCAGCAGCCGCCGACGATGTTCAGCCAGCCGTTGCCGGCGAATTCGCCCGAGCACGGCGGCCATCTGCTCCGGCGTCTCGTCGTAGCCGCCGAACTCGTTGGGCAAGCCCGGCATTGGGATGGCAACTCGTCCACGTCGGGCAAAGCTGCGAAAGCTCTTCGACGTAGGGCCGCATCAGCGCCGGGCCCAGCGCGCAGTTGATGCCCACGCTCAGCAGGTCGGCATGCTCGATCGAGGCCAGAAAGGCCGCGAGCGTCTGGCCGGAGAGCGTGCGGCCGCTGAGATCGGTGATCGTCACCGAGACCATCACCGGCAGCTTGATCCGCCGCTTGGCGAACAGGTCGTCGATGGCGAACAGGCAGGCCTTGAGGTTGAGCGTGTCGAAGACGGTCTCGGCCAGGAGGATGTCGGCGCCGCCGTCGACCAGGGCCTCGGCCTGTTCGTAATACGCGGCCGCCAGCTGGTCGAAGGTCACGGCCCGATAGCCGGGATTGTTCACGTCCGGCGAGAGCGAGGCGGTGCGGTTCGTGGGACCGATCGAACCGGCGATGAAGGGCCACGTCCGTAGGTGGACTCGTCCGCAGTCGGCGACTGCCTGGACGAGCGGCTCGCGTCCGTCGCGGCGGCCCGTGCGGCCCGAAAGTCATCGACGGCCTTTCGGCACAGGCCACGCCGGCCAGGTTGATGGCCCGGACCTGGTCGACCAGGTCGTAGTCGGCCATCGACACGCGATTGGCGTTGAAGGTGTTGGTGCAGATGATGTCCGCCCCGGCCTCCAGGTAGCCGCGGTGGATGCCGGCGATGGCCTCGGGCTGCGTGATCGACAGCAGGTCGTTGCAGCCCTTGAGGTCGCGATGGATGGGCGGCGAACTGCGCGCCGCGATAGTCGGCCTCGCCGAACTTGAACTGCTGGATCATGGTGCCCATCGCGCCGTCGAGAATGGCGATGCGACGGGCGAGGAGTTTGCGAAGCTGGCAATACGCAAGTGTCGGGCTGATTTCGTTCATCGATAGAGTTTATACCGAAGTCCGGCCAATTTCCAGGGGTTTTGCAGGGTGCTGAACGCACCAAGAGCGGTAAGCCTGTTGAAGGCCCTCGCAATTCGCGATATACCGATGTCAATGAGCACTTTGGTAACTGAACACGACGTCTTTGCCCAATCCGTCCGCTTTTCTCAGGATTCGATGACGGTGCTGTTGGATGACGGGCGCGCACTGCCCGTGCCCTTGGTTTGGTATCCGCGACTGCTCGATGGAAACGAGGAGGAACGGAGACACTACGAGTTGATCGGGAAGGGCGAAGGTATTCATTGGCCGGAACTCGACGAGGTCATCAGCGTCGAGGGGCTTCTTGCCGGCAGGCGGTCGGCTGAATCTGCGGCCTCGCTTGCCAGATGGAAGCAGGCAAGAAAGTCGTAGGCTGTCGTCGATCGCCGATCGATCCAACTCACGACACCATGCCCTTGGCGCGGAGCCACTTCTCGGCCCAGGCCGCGCCGTCGGGGTCCAACGGCGGGACCGGGGCAGACGGCAGTCGATATTGAATAGCCGAGGCAAGCCTCCGCACTCCAAATCTACTCTGCCACAATCACCGTGTCGGCCACGTCCGGCACGTGCGTCGGCACGTCGATCACCAACGACCCGCCGTCGACCCTCATCGCCAGCGGCGTCTTTTCTGGGTCGGCCAACAGCCATGCCTTCTTCACCGGTTTGGCCGGCTTCTCGACCAGCAGCTTGCCGTCCTTGGGCCAGTCGAAGACGTGCAGGTAGATCGTGTCGCCCTTGGTCGTCGAGCGGCCCCATTTCGGCCTGCCGATCGAGCTCGCAGTCGTGCCGTAGATGCTCTCGCCGTTGACTTTCATCCACTGGCCGATGGCCTTCAGCCGCTCGACGCTGGGCCCCGGGATCAGGCCTTCGGAAGTCGGACCGACGTTGAGCAGGTAGTTCCCGCCCTTGCTGGAGCAGTCGACCAGAATATGGATCAGTTCCGTGGCCGACTTCCAATGGTCGTCGTGCTTGTTGTAGCCCCAGTGGCCGTTCATCGTCATGCACGACTCCCAATAGACGCCCGGGCCAAAACCGTTGGCCGGCACGTTCTGCTCGGGCGTGCCGTAGTCGCCCAGTCCCTTGCCCTTGTCCATCCCCTCCATGCCGGCGCGGGCCTTGCCCACCCGATTATTGACGATGATGTCCGGTTGCAGGCTGCGGCAGTATGCGTAAAGATCGACGCCACGGTCATGCGTCCAGGGGGCTTCCCATTCGCCGTCGAACCAGAGGATGCCCAGCGGACCATAGTTGGTCACGAGTTCCTTGAGCTGCCGCTTCATGTAGGCCGTGTAGCGGTCCATGTCGGGCTTGCCCGTCGCCTTGTCGTTCCAAGCCCTGCGCTTGCCCCAGTCCGGGTGATGCCAATCCATGATCGAATGGTACAGGCAGAACTTGATGCCTGCCTCGCGGCAGGCCTCGGAAAGCTCCTTGAGCGGGTCGCGCTGGAAGGGCGTGGACTTGATGCACCAGTCGGTCTCTTGCGAAGGGAACATGCCGAAACCGTCGTGATGCTTGCTAGTAATCACGAGATATTTCACGCCGGCCTCCTTGGCCAGGGCCGCCCATTGCCTGGCGTCGAACTTCACGGGATTGAACTGCTGGGCGAACTTTTCATACTGCGAGACCGGCATGTGCGTCTCTTCCATGAACCACTCGCCGTAGTTCGTCTTGCCCTTCCACTCGCCCGCGGGCACCGAGTAGACGCCCCAGTGGATGAACAGCCCGAAACGGGCCTCGGTGAACCACTTCATGCGGGCGGCGCGCTGCTCGGGCGTTTCGACGCGGGCATTGGGGGCGTCGGCAGCGAGGACGGCAAGGCTGGGCCACGCGCAGGCCATGGCCAGAAAGGTCGTCAGGCAGTAGCGGCGGAATGTCAAGCTCACGATGCGGGACTCCTTTGACGGGTACAAGGGAAACTCGGGGTTCTGGTCGGAAAGCCGTATTATAGTCGTCGCGTAGGGTGCGGTCGAGCGCAGTGAAGACCGACGAATTTCCTAGTCGTCAGGCAGGACCAGATCGTAGGGTGGGCCGAGTGAAACGAGTCCCACGATTGCCCTGCGTCTCTCATGGTGGGACTCGTTTCACAGCATGGGCGGGGGTCGGCGGCACGGGGCGGGTCCTGAAGTGTGCGCGATCGCGTAATCGACCTGGCCGCGACTGGCCAACGCGAGGCCGAGGTTGTTATCGACCGGAGACATCGACACCCTAATTCTTGCCGCCGGGCAGCGGCAAGTCAACTAGCAGCCACGTTGCCAAAAGCGTATAGTATAATGGCGGCTCGGTCCTCACTTTGTCCTAGGCATGGAACCATGGTTCTCCGTCACAACGTCGTTCTCAAGACTTGCGTTCTCATCTTCCTGGCGACCGCCTTGCGGCCGCCTGCCTTGCTCGCGGCGGCCGGCGGTTCCGGCGGCGTGACGGGCCTCGTGTTTCTGGACAAGAACGGCGACGGTGTCCGTGACGCCGGGGAACCGGGCTTCTCCGGCATTGTCGTGACGCTCTTCGGCAAGAAGAGCGACGGCAGTGCGCTGTACCTGGCCACGCGCACCGACTCCGAGGGCAAGTTCGCGTTTGCGGGCGCCATGATCGGTGACGGCGGCACCTTCAGGGTCTCGGCCGGCGGGGTGCCCCTGGCCGCAACGATTCCCACCACCTATCATCCGGCCCGAACATTCTATACGGCCACCAATGGCGACGACACGAATCCCGGCAGCCGCGAGCAGCCGTTTCGCACTATCGGCCACGCCGTGCCGATCCTGCAGGACGGCGATTTGCTCTATATCCGCCAAGGAGAGTACCGGGAGTACATTTCCAGCATGAAGCGGCCGCTCGGCGGCGGCAGCGGTTGGGACCGTCCGGTCGTCGTAGCCGGCTTGCCCGGCGAGACGGTCGTCGTCCGGCCGCCCGACCGTGAAGGCGACGATTTCCTCGTTACCCTCGCGTTGCAGCGGCAACAGTACATCGTCTTCGATAACCTGGTACTTGATGCCGAGGGTGTAACCCTTCCGCTGAGGTCGCAATCGCGCGACGGCAAAGAGCCGCCCCCCAACCACGTCCGCGTGATCAATTGCGAACTGTTGAATTCCAGGGCCTCGGGCGTATTCGTCGCCGGCGAGGACCATCAGTTCATCAATTGCCGCGTTCACGACAACGGCCATGGCAAGCAGGATCACGGCCTGCATGTCGGCGGCGGCCATAACCTCGTTCAAGGCTGCGACATTTACCGCAACGCCGGTTGCGGGATTTCTCTCTACAACCCTTCCGAGCCAACGGCAAGCAACAACGTGATTTGCGGCAACCGCGTTCACGACAACGGCCTTTACGCCGGCTACGGCATCGGCCTTCACACCGGCGAGAAGAACCTCGTCTACGACAATCTCATCTGGGGAAATCCCTTCGGCATCGTCGTCAGCGACAACGGCTCTGAGGAATCGCTTCTCAACAACACGGTCACCCGCAGCCGCGGCCCGGGAATCGCCATCTCGTCCGACGTGGAGAACCGGGACGGCGTGCTGGTCAAGGCCACCCACGGCAATGTGGTCCGCAACAACATCGTGATCGGCAACCGCGACCCGAACCTGGGCAGATACTCGCAGAGCAGCGTGTACGATCACAACCTGATCGACGGCGATCCGCTCTTCCGCGATCCGGAGGCCAACGACTTCCATCTACTGCCGAACTCCCCCGCGATCGACGCGGGCGCCACGATCGCGGAGGTTCAGAGCGACCACGACGGCATTTCGCGGCCGCAGGGCAAGGCCTACGATCTCGGGGCCTATGAATATACCGAAGATTCGTTCGTGCCCACAACCAGCACGTATTATTCCAGCAGCTTCGTTCCCGGCAAGACCTATCGCGTCATCATCGGGTTCACGTTGAAGAAGAAATAATCGAGTTCCAGTACGAAGTTCTCGAACGGCTCTTCGTAGCTGAAAACTGAACGAAACTTCGGGAATCGGACGGTGGTTATGGCTGCCCGAGGGCGTACATCCCGCTGCCTGCCCGTTTGAGCTTGCCTTGCCGGGCCAGTTCTTCCCAAACGGCGGCCGGGAACTGGTCGGGCGGCGTGATGGCCACGATGCTCGACTGCTGTCCGCCGGTCATCGGGCCGTAGCCGAGCCGCGATTGATCGTCAAGTTGCGTCAGCTTCAGCCGTTTACGGAACGCTTTCAGGGCCGATTTGAGTTCCTGCGGAGTGGGGCCAGTGGGCGGGGGGGCATCGGGGGTGGACACGGAAAACTCCTTGGCAAAGCAAGTGCGGTCGAGTGGTTCGCCGGCCGTTCGGCGAACGAGTACATTCGGCGAACGAATACGGCCGGCGAGCGAGCGCGTTCGGAGCACTCGTACCATATTTTGTCTCGGCAGGCAGCTTTTTGCAAGCAGGTTACGCCCCAGCCCGCATCACGCCGTAAGATCCAGGGACTGCCCCACCTCTTGCTCGGCCTGGGCGTATGCAACGCCACCAACCTGCTGGTGCCCGTCGTATTGCCCCTGATCCGCGCTCGACTGGGCCATAGTAGCCGCCATCGCCCCCGTGCTACCTTGCAACGCCGCCTTGGCATATTCGAACGCGGCGCGGGCGTCTTCGCTGGTGCTGCTGGACGCGCTGGCAGGTTGAACCGCCGCCGTCGTCGTGTCCGCCGCCGCCGTTGTCGCCCGGCCCGTATCGACCTTGGCCACGCGACTGGGCTTGGTAACCGGATAGAGCATGGCGGCCACGCTGCTCGCGGAGATCCTGTTGATGGCCATCGACATGAGGTTACCCGCCTTGCTACTTCACCGACTTGGGCGCCAACCATCAAAATCGGCTGGTACTGAAGCATAGCATATTGCCGCAAACTGCCAGCGTACCCTATATTATCGGCGATTTCGGGCCTGGAAGTTGTCGTGGCCACCGGATATGGTAGAATTCGAGCGTGTTGCTCCCTTAAATCCGGATGGGTGGCAGAGTGGACTATTGCGGCGGTCTTGAAAACCGCAGTGGGTGAAAGCTCACCGGGGGTTCGAATCCCTCCCCATCCGCTTGAGTTTAACCGACCGCGTCAAGCGCCGCGGCACGCAGGAAATCGGAGAGTCCTTTGAAACCCTTGCGTTTGGCCGTGGTTTCCAGCACGGCCTTTTCTTCGGCGGTCAGGCGGACGTTGACCTGTTGGGTCCGCGTGCCTTCCCGGGCGGGATGCGGCGGTTTCTCGCCTTGTTCCAACATGCAGGCCACCGCACCGCACAATGCCTCCTGCGCGTCTTGGATGCATTGATCGACGGTCTTGCCGTCGCCGAAGACGTGCGGCAGTTCGAGACTGCGGCCGTACCAGTACCCTGCTTCGCAATGCACGATGATTTGATACTCCGCGGCGATTCGCTTGGCTTCCTTCAACACATGCGGCGGGAAGGGCCCGTCAATCGCCTTGGCAGATTGCTTCGACTTGTCGGACATAGTAGGGTTTCACCTTGCCCCGATGGACGGGAATAGAAACCGGTTGCTCGCCCTCTTTGGTAAAGATATGGTGCGATCCGTGAATACGGGCGAGTTCGTAACCGGCACTTTCCAACATTGCTTTGACATCGGCGAATCGTTTTTCGCTGGCCATGGGAATAGTATACTCCTCGCTATACGATTGTCAATTCTGCCCAACATTCCTTGCTTGCGGGCGTTTTCCAAGAACCATCGCGGCAACTGAGACCAGTTTGTAGCATTCCCACGGTCCAGGCCAAATATGCAGGCCGGAAATAGCGAACCGTGCTCTTGCCGATGCGGACCGGCGCCGGGATGATGCCAGAAGTTGCCCAGCTCCAGAGCGTGCGATCAGAAACGCTGCAAAGGGCCGCCGTTTCCTTGAGTTTCAAAAGTACGGGGACAACCGCATCGACAGCTTGCTTTCCTCCGTGCATGATGGTATCCTTCATTGCATAGGAAGTCTTTCTCGGAAGAGCGCCCGGCGTTTGCCTTTCTTGAACAATGGACCCGCGGGGGATCGAACCGCGGACGGAAAGATAGGAAGCCTTCCTCGGCACCATGCCCTGGCCCACTCCGGTTAGACCGGGCTTGCGTGGCGCGAGGTCGATAATGGAACATTTTGTTCGCCGCCCCCCCGCTGCCACTTCCGCCGATTCTGGAAGCCACCCGCGACTGCGAAGAGCATCGACGATTTCGGGGATCATCGACTTTGGAATAAGGCGACGGCCGCCGATGTGCGACGACTCGGGTAAGACGCCCAGTTCAAACAAACGGGCGATACGCCACAACTGGACGCCCAGTGCGTCGCACAGGTCGCCGGTTATTACGAATGGTGTCGAGGCAAGAGGCATCGTTCAAAACTCCTACGGGTTTTTCGTCCAACGTAGGAATCTTCACGATAACCGACGCAAGAATTCTCAACTTCCGACTTTCTTCCAAGTTTCTTCGCGGTTTCGTTGTGGACACAACAGAGCACGGAAGTAGTTAGTCGTCTGTCTTACGCGATTTCCGCGGCTTAAAGGCCGCTTTCTTGGCCTCCAACTCGGATTGAAGGAAGTTGTACTTGGTTCCGATCTTCCTGCCATAGGTGTGCAGCGTTCCTTCGCCAATCCAAGTGGTGATCGTTTTGGCAGTTGTGTTGATGAAACGCGCTGCCTCCGTGGCGTTCAACGAAACGTAAGCATCATCCTTGGGTTTCCTCTTGCGCCGCTTCCGCGCCTTCAGCCACGTCCGCGCTTTCACTAGTACTTCCTTGAACTCGCCGAGGTTTTCCAGCAGACCCGGCGGGTGCCAGTCCGTTTCCTCTTCGTGTTTCTGAACCCAAGCCTCTGCCTTGCCTACTGCCTCGTCCCATGCTTCCGCGCCCATCTCCTCCTTCCGCTGCTTGCATACCGCCTCGTATACCGCGGTATAATCCCTCGGCCTCTCCTCCAGCGCCGTGTACCTGATCTCGATTCCCTCCCGGTACGGATAACCGATGTCCTTTAGATCGAGCACTATGGCCGGGATCGTGGCGCGCTCGCTACGGAAGTCCTCGTATGCTTGGGCAAATCGGAAGTAGGCATCTGAATCTCCCGCCTTTACTCCACCAAGGTGGGAGAGCGATTCCATATGTTTCCAGAACTTCTTGCAAGCATCTTCCGCATCCTCTGTCAGGGTCACCGCTTTAATTAGCGCCATGGTCTTTCGAAGAACTCTGTCGATCCGCACCAGCGCTGACGTTTTCATAGAAATTGCCTTTGTTGGGTCGGGTCGGTTCCATGACGGGACCGCACAAAGGCAGAAGCGGACCGAGCCATGGGGCCGGATTGTGGTTGCAGCGCTGTAGGCGCCGGCAGCCGTCCCGATGACATTAGTCTACTCTTTGGGGCTTGGGCGGGGAATCGCCACGAGACGGGCATGCCATACGCCCGTTTAGCAGCGCGTAACACGTCAGTAACTTCCTCCCCACTTCATCGGTTCCCGCCACCCGGAGAGACGATCGTTATGGAAATCGACGTGTCCTTCGTAACGAGAAATGTGATCGGCATAGCGATAGTCCCAGTCCGTCCTGTCGAGGACGGGATATGTGTGAACATCATTCGGCCGCCCCAAGAGCCTTTCTACCTGGGCCGAACTCATTCCGACTTCCAATTGCCGCCAAGGTGCTGCCGCTCTTTCTCGTTCGGCTGTCTGTTTCTTCACGTCGTCCAGTAACTTATTGAACTGTGCCTCTGCCTCGTGTTCGGCTTCCAGCCGCTTTCTCTCCGCCTCTTTGCGCGATGCTTCGCTCTCGCTGTTATCCGAGTCCCTCTCCTGCTTACCTGGGGTTGTGAGTGTCTGTTGGGGCTCGTATTCCAGAAAACTCTTAAGTCTTGATAGGGGACAAGTCTTTTCGCTCTTGCAGACTGTCACAATTTCCTCCGCCGAGACGGCGAAATTCAAATTGTGCGCCTCCGCCGTCGCGCGCGACGCCAATGTGTTTATGCCCACCACCTGACCGTGATGATCAACCAACGGGCTCCCACTCGACCCAGGACTTAGGCTCACGTCGGTTTGCACAACGGCCCCGTATGGTGCGAAGTTGCGACGGAACTGCGACACGATGCCTTTTGTGAACGTGAACTCCAGCCCCTTCGGCGAGCCCAGAGCAAACACCGCGTCGCCGACCTTTGGCGGGGTCCGAGCCAAACTTAATCCTGGCATTCCAGCCAAGGTTGGCGGCACCGACAACACTGCAATGTCGCGGTCTTCGTCGACAGCCATGACGCTGCTAACGAAATAAGACCGGCCGTTATGAGTTCGCACTCTGACAATCGAAGCTCCGCTAATCACATGCGCGTTCGTCACAATACGGTCGCCCGGCTTGAGCGCAAAGCCGGATCCTCCCGCAATCGGTGTCGTGCCACGAAAACTCTGAATGATAACCACTGACGGAACGGTCTTTTCGTAGACGCTATTGTCGGAGAGGATGGCGGTGTCCGTTTCCTTCGCACTTCTTGCCCCGGTCTGTGGCTGCGGCTGTTCGTCGTCAACGGGCTCCCTCTCTGGATTGTGGCCGTTTGCCCGATCCAACAGCGAGTCGATCTCGGCTACCGACAACCCAGAGCCTAAAGGCCTTGCCGCAATCTGCGGCGCTGACGGCTGTTCGAACTCCTTGGCAGACCGGACATTGCCGCCCGTCCTAACTCCGACCGCGACGGCGGCGACGAGAACGGCCGCGACAATCGACGCAATGACAAGGGTCCTTCGTCGTAGTTTCTGCTGAGTGCCGGGCAAGACAGCCGCATCCGTATTGCCGGCGATCTCTTCTTTCGCACGAGCGGAATCCGCTGGTTTCGGGGCTGTTGTTCGAGCGCGACAATATGCCTTCCGGCGGCAAGAGGCAGCGGGGTAGGACAATGACAAACCGCGAACCTTCATCAAGCCTCGAAAAATCGCCGCAATAGACATGAGGAACAAAAGCGGGATCAACTTAAGCGAACCGTGGCCCATAAGCAGAAAATCCAATGCTGGAACGCAACTCAAGACGAACGCCAAAAGGAAGCAAATACCTATCCCGACAAGGCCGCCAATCACTTCGTTGAATCCTTCCTTTTTCTTGTGCGAATCGGCGTTCCTTGTCCTCAACCAGTTGCCCCAACCCGTGCAGGAAGCCTGATTGCGAGAAAGACACTCGCTCGCTTTCTGCCAGTCCATCCATGACCGTTTGCGAACCATCGTATCGGGGGCGATCTGCCCGCCGGACAGAAGCTCCCGCAAATGTTCTTGCGAGAACGGCCCAAATTCGTTTTCGCCCGATACGTAGAACCAATCATCCATCGCGCATGGCACGACTTCGTTCGCGCTCGACAGGTCGAACCGATCGTTCTCCATGGCTTCGTTCTCCGCTGTAGTGGTTTAGCTTGCTGGACACCAACACACGGAATTACTGATCGCAACGTCAGTACCGATCCGCGGCCCTCGCCTTTTGCTCCGCAATCTGTTTCAGGATGAAAGCCGCCGCTGCGGCGGGAGTTTCCGCGTTGAACCGTCGCAAAATGTCCCTAACGAGCTTGTGACAGCCTGCCCATTTCTTGCCACCCCGCCGCTTGTGGCCTGTCGAATCGAGAAGGCGGCAGAGCGTCCGCAAAGAAAACTGCGAGTTCTGGCGTAACTCGATCAGAGCATGGATCGTTTCGAACTCCCCGGCGTCCGGAACGAGCTTCGCCGGGGCCCTAGAATCGGGTCGCCAACCGTAGGGGCATCTGTCTTTTCGCGTCAGGCGCGGGAGATAGCCGCCGTTACTGACAAATCGTTTCCGGGGCAAGCGGGCTTCCAGAGCCGCCACTCGCCGGCATAAACCGGCCAAGGTATTGGGCTCGGTCGGTACGGTCTGCGAACATGGAACGTTGGCTAGAGCGTTGGGCATGATTTCCTGTTCTCCGTCGCGTGAATGTCTACTCCCCGGTGCCACAGCATCATTCTACCGCCAAGAGCAACTTACCGCCAACAGTACCGCCTCAGCCGGGGGATTTTCGCCCGTGTCGCCGCCGGTCGCAAGTTGTTGCGAAGCCAAAAAGCCCGAAACACCGACAACGGCAAACCGCCCAGGTTGCCGAGTTAAACAGGGAAATTTCGGTTTTTCCAAGGAGCGGTATAGACGGGGTTCGCCGTCGCCGATCAAGCTGGGGGGCCCTGGTTCACTTTCCTGCCGAGGGACGGTCCCAAGGGGTCGTGCCCTGCCTGTCTTCCATGTCGTGCTGCCGGCGGTCTGCTGATCGTCGTCTGCATCCTGCTGGTCGTCTGGCGTCTGGCAGGCGTCTGGGATGTAGCCCGCCGCATGGCCCAGGCCGCGAACGTCCATGCTACTCGGCCGCCTTCCCCCGGATGGTCGCCATGATGCTCGCCCTTGCCCCGCTCGACAGGTCCGGCCATGCTTGAAGCGGTTCGACCAGATCGGGGTCTTGCACCGCCGAGCCGATACGCGGGTGCCCCGATGCATCGACTGCACCGGATTCTGCACCGCCTGCACCTTGCCGCAATGCGGAAGTGCTTATAGAATCACGGGTTACGGGATTCGCGTCGAATCCCTCCCCATCCGTTCCGGCACGTACGAGAATCTCAGGAATCCCCCGTTTTCCAACTTGTTCCCGGGTTTCGTACGGGTCGTTACTGCCCTCTACGGCAACTGACTGCACCGGATTTGGCAGCGCGGCTACACGAGGGATGTACGGTTGTAACCGCTGGGGGGGTGTGGTCGATTCGAGCGCCCGGTGAAAGTACTCGTCGGTCGTCTGGAGATAGTGCTTTCGGGCGATCTCCGGCGTGATACCAAGAGCGGGGCGGCGTCTCTACGAAGATACTGTCGTCTCGCAACGTGACGCCCTTGGAGATCGCATAATCGGTCTCAGGGAAGTGGCGGCCGGGCCTGGTAGCCGCCGCCACGTCCTAGCTGATGCAGAGCTGAGTACGACAGAAGTGCTTCAAGTACAAGTTGATGTGCCGAGATCTCGGAATTCCTGGATCGAACGCCGATGTCATTCAAATCCGCCCTGGATCAGACGGACTTCATGCCCATTCATGTAGAACCGGCGGCCTTCGATCCAGAACCACTATTCCTTGAACCAGATCTCCAGCAGTCGGCCGATGATCTGGCAGCCGCGGCTGTTGGCGTGAACGGCGTCACCCATGAACCAGCCGTAAGTCTTTCCGCTGTCTTGGATATACGCCCACCAGGGCCCCGTCATGTCGAAGAAGGCGCACTTCTCTTCTGCCGCTACTTTTTGCATGTTGAAGCGGAAATTGCTTGTGGTCGTGTCGATTTCGCGAGTATACGTCCGGATGTGCTCGTCGTGCAGCGCGCCGAAGACGGGCGTCAGCAACAGTACTTCCGTATCCGGCTTCCGGTTGCGGACCTGTTTGATCACCGACCGGACGGCCTCGGCGTCGCCGCCGTTGGAGATACCGCCGATGACTAGAAGATCCGGGGCGTGCTTCAGCACGTAGTCCTGGACGCGGTTGTCTTTCCGATAGTACGTGCAGCCAGTTGAACTTCTCAGCGAAGCGATCTTGACGATTTTGCACTTCGGATAGTCGCGCATCAGCAACAGTTCGAACGACGACGCAGACGTATTGCCCATGATGCTGTCGCCCAAGAGCACGACGCGGAGTTCTCCGCCGTCACGCAACTTACGCATGGTTTGGGGAATGTTCGCGAAGCGCCCGGCCGGGGGCTGATAGCGCAGTCGGATCCATTGCAGCGTAGATCCTATCGATACGCTCCAGCGTACTCAGGCCCGCGAAGGCGTCGGCAACGGTACCATCAAGCAGGAATCCGCCCATCCGCGCGGTCCCTGCCGAGGCGATCTTCAGAACAAGTTCGTGTTCGGCCTTGCGGTCTAACCCTTTCGCCAGGGAAACCGGGCGCATCGCCGGACCGGCAGCATTTTTGGGTACGGGGAGCTTGTGGAACACCGCGCCGTCAACAGCGTATTCGTAGTCCGCGCTGTCCTTGTCGACAACGTCGAGAATTCCGATTTCCGAACCTTTGAACTTCAGCGTCAACGTCGCGCCTATCTCGCCGGAGACGAGCAGATGGCGAAAGGGACCGATCGGACTCGCCCGCCCCGGCTTCCAGCCGCCGGTCCGCTTGACCGCCTGATCCTCGTAAGCGACGATCCGGCCGTTGTCGTTCGTTTCCGGGAACAACGGCGGGGGCAGTGTGTGCTGCTGGGGCTTGTCCGGCACGGGATAGGCGCCGAGCAGAGCGTCAACGAATTTCGCGACGGCATCGGCGTAGATCTTGGCGCCCGCATCGGTCGGATTGACGCCGTCGGCGGAGAACGCTGCGAAGGAAATGTCTCCGGCAACGATCTTCTCGGCAGCGTATTGGGCCAGATTCAGACTGGGGATGCCGTAATGCGCAGCGATCTGTTCGCTAACGCGGATATATTCGGGCGTTTTGCCCGCCTTGTAGGCCTGAAACATCTCGGGAGTCAGGGTGTAGACGAGGATCTGGCTGTGGGTGGCGCGGTAGAGAGTGATCTGGCGGACCAGCCCTTCGAGCGACGTCTTGACCTGTTCGATGTCGGCGTTGCGGTCGGCGGCGGCAAAATCGAGGATCGCCAGATGCCCGCTGCAGATCACCTCGCCGAAGACCGGCTGGCCCTGGCTGCAACGAAACTGTCCGAACCAACTGCCGCCCGGCTGCACGTGCCGCGTCTCAATTATCGCCGCCTCCGGGAAGTGTTTTTTGAAACCCTTGACCATCTGCGTGGAGTAGCGCAAATTCGGGTCTTTCAGGCCGGCGCCGGCCAGCACGGAGTCGCCGATGAAGAACAGGTACTGGTTCCCGACGCTGTTCGCATGGAAATAGTATTGGCTATTGGGAATGCCGCCGCGGACCTGATAGAAGTCGGCCGCTCCGGCCATCCATGGTGCATACGTGCCAACCAGCGCACAGAGAAGTGTTTTCTTGAAAGCGGACGTCATTGATGTTCTCCAGTAAGCCAACGATAACGAGATGATTCTGTGATGGCGGTCCATGGGGCTCTCTCCGGGAATTCGATCATCGGCTGCATGGGCATCAACAACCCCTATTGTAGTGTTGGTCTGGCAATCTCGCCGCGGAGCTGCGCCTCGCCACCTTCCTTCTCGTAGACACCATAGAACATCGAGGAACTGTCAAGCCACAGCGTGATGCGGTGGAAGTCCTCCGGCGAGAGCTTGACGCCGTAATGGCCCTTTTCCAGGATCTCGGTGAGCTTCGCGGCCCGCGCACCGAATTTCCCCGGCGTGGTCACCAGCCCGGAGCCGTAGTCATGGAAACCGTAGCGCGGCGCTAGATTGGCGTAAGAAGCGTACCAGTGCCGCTGAATCGGTTCCCGGCCCAGGTTCACCGCCCGGTCCGCGTGTTTGGCATGGCAATCGACACACGAGCGGTCCAGCACCGGCTGCACCAAGCGCGGGTAGCTGAACGGATTGGAGCCGTCCACGTCGGGCGTGATCCGCGACGGACCGCGGCGCAGGGCCAGCGGTTGGAGTTTCATGAGTTGCGGGCTGCGGTGCTTCGACTCGTGGCAGCCCTGGCACAGCAGGTGCTCGCCTTCGTGCAAATAGGTGGCTGAACGCATCGACTGCACGGCCAGCCCCCGCTCGTCCAGGGCCTGAAAAACAACTCTTCGTTGGCCGGCGCCACGAAGTGCGCACTGCCATCCGCCTCAACCGGAACCGTCCCCAGCACGTTCCTCGCGACGACCACCGAATCACCCGCGGCCGCGATCCGCACCGCGGTTTCGTGCGGAGGGGCGCCCGAGGGCACGGTCATGGGCAACACCTGGTAGACTCGCAACTGCTTGATCTTCGTTCCCTCCGGCCAGGCTTTGAGACTGTCATAGACGTTCACCACCGCCAGCGTTCCTTCGGCCGGCTTGACCGCGGCGGCTGGCTGAGCCGAGGGGTTGATTCGTGCTTCCGGCTTGATTTCCATGGGTGCCACCGGCTGCCGCGTGGTCGTTTCCAAGGGGATCGGGCTCACGCAGCCGATTTCCGCGTCGCGGTACAGCAGCTCTTTGTTTCCGAAAGCATCCAGCAGGTAAATGCCGTATTCGCCACGGCCGCCGACACTCTTCTGGTCCAACTCCATTTGGGCGTCGTAGACGCAGAGGTAATAGTCCTCGCTCAAAGGCCACGGCGTGCCGTAGGTCTGTGTACCGCCCTGGCTCTCCGGGAAGCCAACGTCGGGCGTGATCCGCTTGACGGCCTCCATGGCGTCGTCTTCCGGATCCTCGACGCGTGGATCGATCAGCACCAGCGAACCGTAGGCCTGGCCATGGTGCGGCGCAGCGGTGGCAATGAACTTCTGCGAACCCGGGATTGCCCGGACGTTCATTTCCATGTCGGGCCGCGACTGCCGGGATGAGAAATTGCCGTGAACGGCCCGTGAGTCGCGGCCGTCGAGCGTCGTGATCCACGGCAGGTGGGCGGTGCAGCCGTAGCGGTCGACGTAGTCCCAGCGGGTGTAGATGATCCGACCGTCGTTCGTGACGCTTGGCTGCCACTCGTTGGTCTCGTGGAAACTCAGGCAGTTGATGTCGCTGCCGTCGGCCGCCATGTTGAACAGCGTGTAGGTCGGGCAGGCCCGCCCACAACGCAGATACCCACCGCGGCGCTCGGTAATGAAGGCGATCGACCCGTTGGGCAGCCAGCAGGGCGCGAAATCGTTCCACGTGCCGTCCGTCAACTGCTCCAGCTTCGTGCCGTCGAGGTTCGTTTTGAAAATATGAAACGCACGGCCGGGCGACCAGTGTCCGCGGGTCGGATCGGTGTGGATGTCCTGCCGCGCCTCGCCGTTGCACTCGACGTAGGCGAAGAGCACTTGCCGGGCATCGTAGGAGAGGCTCGGGGTGATAAAGCTGCCGCCTTCGAGTTTCAGGCCCTTGAGCCGACCGTTGGCCACGGTCGAGCCGGCCAGGACGTCGCGCACCTGGGCCGTGGGGGCCAAGGGATGCGAGAGCACGAACAGCCCGCCGCCGGGCCGTTCCGTGACTCCATAGTATTGGTCGCACATGTGGTTGTAGGTCGAACGATGATGCTTGACGAACAACACCTGGTCGAAATTGAACAGGGGGTTCCGCGCCGCAATTTGCCGCCGGAGCCGGCAGGCATCGGCAAAGAGGACATAGCGCGCATCGACGTCCTCCGGCTTGATCTGGCCGTTGGCCTCCCGGAGTTCGGCCAGGTGCCTGTCAAACACGGCTAAGGTTGCTTCCGCCGAGGTCCGCTTCAGGTCAGCCAACAAGGCGCCCGTACGCCGCAACACGATGTCGGCCGGGTCGCGATCTTCAGCCGTCAGCAGCGACTGGGCGTTATACGTTTCCGGGGCAAAGCGCGCAAATCGCCCGCGGTTCTGCAAGTCATGCTCCAGGGTCCAATACTGGCAATCCCATTCCTCCTCCAGATCTACGAGCGGGCTTGCGGCGAGAAATTCTTTCATCCCGCAGCCCCAGAAGCATGGAGTGCCGGAAATCGCGGAGTTCCTGCGGAAGCTCTCCGGCCTTGGGTCGTGATCGGGGGCCGTCGAAGCCCACGGAGAACCGGGCGGCACCGCTCGGCCGGGCTGCGTCGAGCCCGATCCACGCCTCGAATCGCTGGTACTTGCGGTCCAGGGCATAGCACAGGTCGCTGTCGGCATGGACCCACAGGCCGTGCTGGAACTTCTTCTGGCCGATCTGCAACGGTTGCTTTTGCCAATTCTCATCCACGTGCAGTTGACCCCAACCGACGCTGCAGGAAAGCAGCCGCAGTGCGCTGAGGGGCGTCTGGCGACCGTCTTTGCCAAGGAGCCGGGCATCGCCCCAGACGTGGCAATTCCCCGGCGATTCTTCGAGCGTGGTCAACAGCCGCAAGTAATTCGCCCCGGACACGTCGATCGAGATATGCCGGGCGGGCGTGTCACCGCGCAGCAGATCGCTCGTGAACGTCTTGGGGCTGGGTTCCTTTGGTTTTTGTTGGCCGGCCGCGGATGCCTGGTAAGCGTCCCGCGCGGCGGCCATGGTTTCCATCCAGGTGTCTCGCCTGGCGTGAGTCAGCGTCTCGGGAGACTTCGTTTCCGTGGCTGCGGCGGGAAGTGTCATGGCGGCCAATCCGACGACGGCCAGAAATGCACGACACGAGATCGCAGTACGATTCATAGCTTTGGCCCTCGGGAATGCGTGTGGGGGGGAGCCTAGGTGGGGTGCGGGGGAAGGCAGTCTGACGAAGATGAGTTTGGTTGCGGGACTTCACATTGTCAAGGAGCGTCGATGAGCTGATGATCTGAAGGGGAAAACAATGCTCGGCTAGTGAACAATTTCTCCCATGGTAGCATTGCCGGGAATGTCCATGAGCTGTATGCTGGAAATCGTCCTCATCGTCGTGTGGTCGGCGAATGTCCAGACGACCTTTTTGTCACGCGTGACTTCGATCACGTGCGGCGCCTTTCCAAACTGACCGTGCCCGAGCCAGTTCGTCAGCACCGTGTTGCCGTTGGGCAAGCGCTGCAAGCCCGTCATGAACTTCAGGCTGATGCCGGGCAATTCGTCGCTCGTGACCTGCCAGACGGTCTTTCCGGTCTTGTCCACTTCGACGACATTGGCGTGTTTACCGATGTCGCCGCAGGCGATCAGCGTGTTGCCGTTGGGCAGGCGGATCGCTGTGTGTGGTCCGCCCGAGGCGTCGATCTCCATCACGACCTTGCCCTCGGCATCGTACTCCTTGACCGCCTGCTCGCCATAATGGGCGACTAGATAGTGCCCGTTCGGCAGCCGGCGGGCGTTACGCATGTAGAGGTGTCCGCCGTCCTTGCCTTCCGGCAGCAGGCGGATTTGCTTGACGATCGTGCCGGACGGATCGACCTCCAGTAGTCGTCCCGCATTGCATTCGCCGATGAACGTATTGCCGTCGGGCAGACGTTGGCAGGCGTAGATCTCACTTTTCGACCGGTACTCGAACACGGCCTTCTTGTCCCGGGTGACCTCTTTCACGCCATGACCGTTGACAAATAGCAGATTGCCGTTGGGCAGCACCCACAGATCATTGCAACTGGGCGCGGGATATTCCCACTCGACCTTGCCCTGCTCCGATACGAGGAAAACCTTGCCCTGGCTGTAGTCCGAGCATGCCATCGGATGCGGCGTGCCTTGCTGGATCGGTGGAACAGAAGACGCGCTTTTCGGCGAAGCGGAAACGGCAAAAGTCAATATCAAGGTCAGTGGCAGAGAGTGCATGGTCGGATTTCGTCTCCTTTATGAACAATTGTCGGCTGAGATGGGGGTCGCATCAAGGAAATAGGATCCCTTGACCACCAACGGAAAGTCGCCCCGCTCCCCGTATGAGCAATTTCTTGAGTGCGTCGAGATGCCCGGCGTAGATGTCTCGCGGCGTACAGTCGAACTGCTTGCAGAGGGCGGCGGCCATGCCCACGACCTCGCCCATCATGCCGCCGGTTTGCATCTCGCGGATCGGCCCCATGGCCTCGTGGGTGACGCTGATATCGCGGCCGGCCATGAACAAGTTCCTGATGTTGCGGCTGTAGAGGCAACGATAGGGGACCCAATACGGACCGGCGTAGCTGTAATTCTTTCCTTCCGTGGCACGCGAAATGAACTCCTCGCCCGCATGTCCCTCGGCGAAACGCTGCTCGGGCGCGTGAATGTCAATATGCCAAGTGCAGGGGAAGCAGGCATCGACAAAGGGGTGACTCTGGCGGAAATCATCAGCCGACAGCAGGACGTCGCCCAACAACCGCCGCGACTCCCGCTTGCCGGCGATATACGCCGCCCAGGCCAACTTGTGGTGAGGATACTTGCCGTCAACGTTCTTGAGCGTGTCCCACGCCCCGTACATCGCCCGCAGGTTGAGATCTCTCGTCCATTCAATGTCTTCGATCGGGTCGCGGTCGAAGCCGCTCTCCCAGAACCAGTTGCCCAGGTTCTCCAATCCCGGTTTGCACCACTGAGCGGCCGACTTGTTGCGGCCAGGGAAAGTCTTGTCTTTCAGATCGACCGCCCACGGGCAGCGCGGAAACGGCGCCGCCTTGTCCTGCGCCACGATCTTCTTGTCGAGCGGGTCGTTGTCTTGGCACAGACATTTGGGGAACGGCTCGGCGGCGCCAGTGTCGGCCACGTTCCAGAGGTTACTCGACCCCATGTGCTGTCGCCGCGTGATATCGTAGTCGGCACCGGCCAGAAAACCGACGGTACCGTCGCCCGTGCAATCGGCGAACCAGCGTCCCTCGATCCGCAACCGGCGGGCCGTGCGGATGTGCTGGCAAACGACGGCCCGCACGAGGCCGTCGCGCGCCTCGACGGCATTGACACGTTGCTCCAGCAGCAGGGTGATGTGCGGCTCGGCCCGGACCACGGCCAGCTTGCGGGCGTCGGCATAGATCTCGGCCGCTTTTGCGTTGCCGTCGGTGCGGCGTTTTTCGGGCACGAGCTCCGCCACTACGTCGCCGATATGCCGATAGGGCGCCTGGTGGATTTTGCCTTCCGGCCAGACGCGGATCTCGGAACTGCCGTTGCCGCCCAGCACGGGCCGGTCCTGGATCAGGGCGACCGTGAGCCCCAGCCGCGCTGCGGAAATGGCCGTCGCCGTGCCTGGGATCCCTCCGCCCACCACCACGAGGTCGAAGCGGCCGCCGCGCTCGGGCTCTTCCGGCAGGCCCAGAACTTCTCGCCGGAACTTTGCCAACTTGGCATGGTCGTTGGGCGGCTGGAACTGGAGATCGCGGCAGAAGAGAATAGCGTCGCACCGGCCCTCAAAGCCGGTGAGGTCGTGGAGCGCGACCTTGGCCTGCGCCGCAACGTCCACCCTGCCGCCATCCTGCCAGTGCCAGGCGGCCCCTTCGGTTCCAAACGTCGTCGCCAGTGGCTTGCCGTCGATCAGCACCTGGAAGCGTCCCGGCGTCCCGGCGCCTTCCATGGCGCGACCCAATCGCGGGTGCGGACCCAGACGCGATACGTACCGGCCGACGGAAACTTCGCCACGGTAACGGCGTCGCGGACCGGATCGCCCAGGCCGTGGGCCAGCAGATAGGGCGAACCCATCTGGTCCATGAACTGCTGGTCGACGACCCAGCCGCCGCAGTCGTTGAAGCTTTCGGCCTCCAACAGAAGCCGATCGGCGGCCGGCGCCGTATTGGCACTTTGCGCCGGACCGACGAAGATACTGCCATAGGCAGCGATCAGAAAGAGCAAAGCATAGCGTTTCATGGAAGTTCCCCCAGGGACGTCAGATAGCAAGAGGCGCATGTCGCTACCATGCACGGGTCCGTCCGTTTGTGGTGGCGTCTGGGCTTTAGTTTCGTTGCTGGCCTTGGCATTGTCAAGGAGTCGAAGACGAGTGTCGGCGACGAGGAGTCGAAGACGATCGTCGGCGACGATGGCGTGCATCCCAGGGGCGGCAAGACGAACGACGACACCGAAGACAACATGAGCGTCTGCGGCTATGCGTTGCGGAATTGGGTCAATCTTCTCGTGGTGCGGGAAATCTACTTCCACGTGCTCATTCGAGAGTGAATTGCGTCACGTTGCGGGCATAAACCGCCCAGGCAGGAAGCGGGCGGACGTCCACGTGCGGAGCCTGTACGGCTTGCTGCGCACGTTCAACCTGGCCGCCGCCGGAAAACTCGACGTGGGCATTTCGAAGCACGACCCTGATAATGGGCGAGTCCGACCAGCTTTCGGCCGAGATCGCGGAGCGATAGACTCCGGTGGCCTCAATGCCCGAAATTGTGATGCTCCCGACAAGGCTGCCCGGCTTCGTCCAAATCGTCACGGGTGACCCGACATCCCGCATCGTGTTGTTGGCAATTCCCATACGACCTTGGCTTACGACCATCGTATGCCTTGTCGGTGATTCTACATGGCACGATAAACGGGGCGAAAAGGCACGATGTCAGAGCTCGGGTAGTGGTGGCGTTTTGAGTGACTTCAACTCTTGCTGGATTCAGTAGGGGTCTTGACCAAGAACACCGACCGATCAATAATTTGGCAATCCGCATAGCTTTCCCAACGACCTCTCGAGGCAACCGTATGAACGCGACTCAGATCCTTCACCGCCTGGGCCAAAGTCTCTGGCTTGACAACATCACGCGCGACTTGCTGACCGGCGGGACGCTCCGGCGCTACATTGACGACTTCGCGGTGACGGGGCTGACCTCGAATCCGACGATCTTCGACCATGCCATCAAGAACAGCACCGCCTACGACGCCGCGATCCGCGCGAACCTCAAGGAAGGCAAATCGGGTGAGCAACTGTTCTTCGAGCTGGCGCTGGCGGACATCACCCAGGCCGCCGACCTGTTCCGACCGATTTGGGAGAGGACGGACGGCGTGGATGGCTGGGTCTCCCTGGAAGTGTCGCCGCTGCTGGCCCACGACGCCGCCAGCACGCTGGCGGCAGCCAAGGACCTGCACGCCCGCGCGGGACGCCCCAACGTGTTCATCAAGATCCCCGGTACGAAAGAGGGCATTCCGGCCATTGAAGAGGCGATCTTCGCCGGGGTGCCGGTGAACGTGACGCTCTTGTTCTCGCCCGAACACTACGTGGCGGCGGCCGAGGCGTTCCTGCGCGGCATCGAGCGACGAATCGCGGCGGGCCTCAAGGCCAACGTCGGTTCCGTGGCGTCGGTATTCATCAGCCGTTGGGACGGCGCGGTCATGGGCAAGGTCTCCGCGCGCGCTGCGTAATCAATTGGGGATCGCCGTCGCCAAGCGCTGCTACAAGGCATATCTGCGACTTGCTGGCTGCGCCTCGCTGGCAGCGGGTGCATAAGGCGGGCGCCCGTCGCACAACGTCTGCTCTGGGCCAGTACGGGAACCAAGGATCCCCAGGCCTCGGACATCCTTTACATCAAGGCCCTCGCCGCCCCGTTCACGGTGAACACGATGCCGGAGGGCACTCTGAAGGCCTGGGCCGACCACGGTGAGATTGGCCAAACACTCCCGTCGGACGGCGGGGACAGCGAAGCCATTTTGACGGAGTTCGCCAAGGCCGGCATCGACCCCGCAGCACTGGCCGTCCGACTTCAGGATGAAGGCGCCAAGTCGTTCGTGTCGTCCTGGAACGAACTCATGACCGTGATCGCCGCCAAGAGCGCCGCTCTTGGGGAAGCCGCCTAGGACCGGCCGAGAAGTAATTTGGGGATATGGTGTAGGGCGGATTGTTAATCCGTCCACGATTTCCAGGCGGGTTAACAATCCGTCCTACGGCCGCCTGCTGAAGCTATTCTTCGGCGGGGACCTGGTGGACCTCGCCGCCGAATAGGCAACTGCAACGAAAGGAATTTGCGAATGACGACCAGCATCCAATCGCCCACGGCCTGCCCGGCCTGGAATCGTCTCGAAGCCCATTATTGGGAAATTCGGGACGTCCACATGCGGAAACTCTTCAGCGATGATCCGAGCCGAGGCGAACGCATGACGACCGAGGCCGCCGGGATCTACCTCGATTATTCGAAGAATCGGATCAACGACGAAACGATCAAGCTTCTCCTGCAACTGGCGGAGGAGATCGGCCTGCGAGCGCGGATCGACGCCATGTTCCGGGGCGAGCGAATCAATCTCACCGAAAACCGCGCCGTCCTGCACGTGGCTTTGCGTGCGCCGTGGGATGCGCGGATTATCGTGGACGGCGAAAACGTGGTGGCCCAGGTCCATGCCGTGCTGGACAAGATGACGGATTTCGCCCGCCAGGTCCGCTGCGGCGACTGGAAGGGCCATACGGGCAAGCGGATCCGCAACGTGGTCAACATCGGCATCGGCGGCTCCGACCTGGGACCGGTGATGGCCTATGAAGCCCTCAAATTCTACAGTGACCGTACGATCAACTTCCGCTTCGTCTCCAATGTCGACGGCACGGACCTGGCCGAAGCGACCCGCGACCTGGACGCCGGCGGAGACACTTTTCATCGTTTCCTCGAAGACCTTCACGACGTTGGAAACTATGACCAACGCCCGCAGCGCCCGCGACTGGTCGCTGGCCGCGCTGGGTGGCGACACGAAGGCCGTAGCCAGGCATTTCGTCGCCGTTTCCACCAATGCCGCGAAGGTCGCGGAGTTCGGCATCGATACCCGCAACATGTTCGGGTTCTGGGACTGGGTCGGGGGTCGGTATTCCATGGATTCGGCGATTGGCCTGTCAACGATGCTGGCCATCGGACCGGAGCATTTCCGCGGTTTGCTCGATGGGTTCCACCAGATGGACGAGCATTTCCGCACGGCCCCTTTCGAGCGCAACTTGCCGGTGCTCCTCGGCCTGTTGACGGTCTGGTACAACAATTTCTTCGAGTCGCAGACTGTCGCCGTCCTGCCCTACGAGCAGTACCTGAAACGGTTCCCGGCCTACCTGCAGCAGTTGGCGATGGAGAGCAACGGCAAACATGTCACACTGCAAGGCGCGAAGGTGACCTACGACACGAGTCCCATCTACTGGGGCGAGCCGGGGACCAACGGCCAGCATTCCTTTTACCAGTTGATCCATCAGGGCACCCGGCTCATCCCTTGCGACTTCATCGCCTTTGCTCAATCGCTCAACCCGCTGGGGCGTCACCACGACATGCTGCTGGCAAACGTCCTTGCCCAGGCCGAGGCCTTGACCTTCGGCAAAACGCTCGAGGAGGTGCAGGCGGAGGGCACGCCGGACTGGCTCGTGCCGCACCGGGTCTTTGCCGGCAACCGCCCGTCCAACATGATCCTGGCCGAGCGGCTCTCGCCGGAAACGCTCGGCAAACTCGTCGCCCTCTACGAGCACTCGGTCTTCACCCAGGGCGCCGTTTGGAACATCGACTCGTTCGACCAGTGGGGCGTCGAGTTGGGCAAGGTACTGGCCCAGCGCATCATCCCGGAACTTGAGAGCAAGGAAGAGGCTCGACTCAACCACGACACGTCGACGAATTGCCTCATTCGTCGCTGCCGAAAGTTCAAGAAGTAGTCGGGGAGGCGTGCCGGGTCGCGTTTTTCAAGGACTTTCCCCTGTTGCAGATAGGCTGCCGTCTGGCGATTGAAAGTGGTGGGGGAGTCTATATCATTTTCGACGTTGATCAGGGGATTTCCTTTCGCGGTTTCCCCACGGCGTAGAGATGATGGTTGGTGACGACGTAGAGCATGCCGTTGGCGGCGGTGGGGGTGGTGTAAACGGCGTCGTGCAGGCGGATGCGGTTGATGACCTTCAATTCCTTGCCGGCCGCCAGGATCCAGAGGATCTTCTTGCCGGAGCCGAGATAGACCTTGCTGTCGGCTACCAACGGCGAGCCCCAGACCTGGGCGCCCGCCTCGTGGACCCACAGGCAGTTGCCGGTTTCGGCGTCGAGACAGTGCAGACGGCCGTCGAAGCCGGCGGCGTAGACCAGCCCGTCGGCGATGGCCAGGGTCGAAACGCTGCAACCGATCTTGTCGTAGGACCAGAGCGTGCCGGAGCGGCTGATGTCGCCGGTCCCGGCGGCGTCGACGCAGACCGTGCGGCCCAGCTTCATGCCGTGGAACGGTTCCTGCGTGAAGGTCACGTACACGCGGTCCTTGTAGAAGACCGGCATGGCCGTCACCTGGTACGAGGTGGAATCGTGCTTGTGGTCGGGCGGCGGCGCGGTTTGCGTGCGGGCCAGCGGATGCCCGTTGAATCGCCAGATGTTCTTCAGCAGGCCAGGCTTGTTCTCGAGGCTGGCCGCGTCGAACGGCTCGAAGGCATAGAGCCAGCCGTTGCCGCCCGCGAAGAACCCCAGCGGCTTGCCGTGGACAAGGCCCAGTGCGGGCGAACTCCAACTGCCGTGCGTGATGTCGGGGCCGATGCGGAAATCGTCGCGGGCGACCAGCTTGCCGGTATGCTTGTCGAGGACCACCAGCGACGGGGCCGCCGGATGCGGCACGTGGTCGTGCGTCCACTCGACGCCCTGGGAGGTGCATACGTAGAGCAGGTCGCCATGGACGAGGATCGAACAGTTGGCGCCGTTGTGCGGCGTGACGCCCAGTTCGGCCGGCATGTCGTAGAGCCAGAGGATGTCGGCGTCCTTAGAGCCGGGAACGAGCGGTTTTTCGCCGTCGTCGGCCATGAGCCGGCCTTCGTCGGTGAACGGCCCGCGGTTGCCGCCGCGCATGCCGTGGACGTCGAGGCACATCACCTCGGCGCGGTTGCTGACGAGGTAAGCGCGGTCGCCTTCGACGGTCGGCGGCGAGGTGATGCCGATAAAATGCCAGTCGGCCCACTTGATCTTGGTGAGCTTGGGGAGACAGAGTTGCCAGAGCATTTCGCCGGTCTTCTCGTCGAAGCACATCAGCACGCCGCGATCGTCTTGCAGGCGCGGATCGCGGGGGGCCTCGTTGTCGGTGCCCACGAAGACGCGGCCGCCGGCGACCACGGCTGAGCCGTAGCTGGCATTGCCCAGCCGCGCGACCCACTTCACGCCGCTGCCGGGCGGCAGGTCGATGTCGCCGCTGGCGTTACGGGTGCCGGGATCGAAGCCGTCGGGCAGGCCGGTCTCGGCGGAGACCATGTTGCGCGAGTCGCGCTGGCCGGCTTGCGGTTGGTCGGCGGCCAAGAGCGGGCAGGGCAGGGTGGTCACAGACAACAGGGCGGTGCAGCAGGTGAGGAGCGCGGGGAATCGAAGCATGGCAAGGTTCTCCGGGGGAGTAGGGTGGGACCAGGAAGCGCAGCGAGTGCCGGCCCACCATATCGTACAATTCGTTTGAGCCATCGAAGCCCGACGGGGCACGCGATCGCGGGTCAGCGTGGAAGTTGCGTTCCGCGCTCGACAACGTAACAATCCTTGCTGGCGCGTCGGGCTTCGATGTCAATCCTCGCTGGCGCGTTGGGCTTTGATGCTGACTTGGGACCAAAGATCGCCGAGTAACGGTCTACTTGTCGGTCGCAAACGTGATTTTGAAGACCACGGCATTCTCGCACGGCCACTTGGTCAGCGGCTGAATCACGAGCGCGTCGGACTTTTGCTCCCAGTCGACCTTCGCGTCGCTGCCCAGCAGGGCGATGCCGCTGATCGGTTTGTCGAGCAAGCCCGGTGTTTGCCCGAGGGCGCGGATGTGTACCGCTTCGGTGGGAATGCCCAGGCAAATGGCATACAGGGCACCGTCCTTGGTCGTGAAGCGGACGTCTTTCGCAGTGTATTTCACCTTGCCTTCGTTGAAATTGCTTCCCTTAGTGGTCTTGGCCCCCTCGCCGTAGATCTTCCAGGGACGCGTGCCGTAGATCGCTTCGCCGTTGATCGGCATCCAACGGGCCAGGTCCTCCAGAACGGCGACCTCCTGGTCGTCGATCGTGCCGTCGCCGCGAACCGGAACGTTCAGCAGCAGGTTGCCGTTCTTGCTCACGATGTCGGCCAGCATGGCGATCACGGTGTGGGCCGTCTTGTAGCCGTGCTTCTCGTACGTGTCGCGGCGGTAGTGCCAGTTGCCGATGCAGGTGTCGGTTTGCCATACGAAAGGCTCGACGCGATCGGCCACGCCCCGTTCGATGTCCCAGACCAGCGCCTTGCGCTGCTTTTCGTCGAGCATCTTGGTATTCATGACCGCTTCGTTGCGGCCGCTGCGCTGGATGCTGGAGTTGTAGAGATGGGCGGCAATGTTCAGGCCGATCTCGCGACGGAAGCCCAACGGCAACACGACGTCGTCGAAGTACAGCAGGTCGGGCTGGTAGGAATCGATGAGGTCCTTGGTGCGATCGAAGAACTTCTGGCAGTACGCCGCATCGGGGCGGCTGCTTCCCTTGTCCAACTCCCAGTTCCAGACGAATTGCTTGCCCGGCGCGTGGTTCTGCGCGTAAAGGTCCTGCGGATCGAAGCCTTCCCACCACTGTCCCTTACCGTCGGCTTTGGTGAGTTTGCCGTCGTAAGGGATGCCCTTCAGGGGTCCGTCGACGTCGCTGCCGTTGCGCGACTTCGAACCAGTTCCAGGCATGCGAGGCATGGACGGTGACGCCGAAGCGCAGGCCGGCGGCGCGGGCGGCCTTGGCCCAACCGCCCACGATGTCCTTCTTCGGCCCGATGTCGACGCTGTTCCAGGGCTGGTACTTCGAGTTGAAGCAATCGAAGTTGTCGTGGTGGTTGGCCAGGGCCACGAAGTACTTGGCCCCGGCGCGCTTGTACAGATCGATCAGCTTTTCCGGCTCCCAGTGCTCGGCCTTCCAGAGGTTGTCGATGTCCTTGAAGCCGAACTTGGACGGATGGCCGTAATGCTCGACGTGAAACTTGTACTGGCCGTTGGGGCGCATCTTGCCGTCCTTGCCCTTGTTGTACTGGATATACATGCCGCGAGCGTACCAGTCGCCCTGCTCCGGCACGCACTGGGCCGTCCAATGGGCCCAGATGCCAAGTTTGGCGTCGCGAAACCACGGGGGGCACTGGTACTGCGACTCGAGCGACTCCCACGAGGGTTGGAACGGCCCGCCGGCTATTTTGGCCGTCAAGGCGTTCTCGGCCAGTGCGGTCGCCGCGAGCGAGAGGGAGACGGCGGCGAAGATCAGCAGCTTTTTCATTCAATATGCTCCATTTTCTTGAGGTCAAAGTTCGTTCGCAAGGTCTTGTGAACGCCGTTCATCGTACCACGCAGTTTCGTGACGGGCTAGTTGCACGTCGCCCTGTCGACAACCGTGCCCCGCCATATTACAATAATTGTTCCGCTTTCCCACCTTAGAACGTTCGGAAGAAATGAGCGGAAACCCTGGAAAAACTCGGGAGCCACACCAATTTCTTCCGACCGTTCTAACCAAATTCCCGCCTAGCAGATTCCCCCCTGCGCCACCCTAAGGAGACTGACATGAAAGATCGTTCCACGCGCCGCAATTTCCTCAAGACGACTGCCGCCGTCACGGGCGCCGCGGCCGGCGTACACCTGTTCGGAGTGCCTGCCATTTTGGCCGAGCGTTCGCCCAATTCGAAGCTCGGCGTGGCCGTCATCGGCTGCGGCGGCATGGGCGGGGGTAATCCTGGCGTTGCCGCCAGCGAGCGGGCGGTGGCCCTGGTCGACGTTGACGACAAGATCATGGCCAAGGCCTTCGAGAACCACAAGAACCTGCCCTCCAGCGTCCGCAAGTACTACGACTATCGCAAGATGTACGACGAGTGCCACAAGGACCTCGACGTGGTGCTGATCGCCACGCCCGACCATCACCACGCCCCGGCGGCGATGCGGGCGATTAAGGCGGGCAAGGCCGTGTTCGTGCAGAAGCCGATGGCCCACGACGTGGCCGAGTGCTATGCCCTGATGAAGGCCGCCCAGGAAAAGAACGTGCTCACGCAGATGGGCAACCAGGGGCACTACGGCGAGCCGATCCGCGTGGTGTGCGAGTACATCTGGGCCGGGGCGATCGGCAAGATCGCCGAGACGCACACCATCTTCGGCCGCAACTTCGGCGGCAACGGCCCGCGCCCGCCGAGCAAACCGGTGCCCGCCGGCCTGCACTGGGACGAGTGGATCGGGCCGGCCCGTTTCCGCGAGTACCATGACGGACTGCACCCCTTCAGTTGGCGCTCGTGGCGGGAGTTCGGCACGGGCACCATCGGCGACATGGCCTGCCACAACCTGGACGTGCTCTTCTGGGCCCTCCGCGTGGCCGATGCCAAGCACTTCACCATCGAGTGCCTGTCGCAAACGCCGGGCAACGACGAGATGTACCCGACCAACAACGTCATCCGCTGGACCGTCCCCGCCCGCGGCGACATGCCGGAGGTCAAGATCCACGCCTACGACCACGAAGGGATCATGCCGGAGGTCATGAAGGACGTCATGGCCAAGCACAAGGTCAAGTTCGGCGAGTCGACGTTGTACGTGGGCAGCCAGGGACTGATGCGGAGCGGAGGCACGGCGGGCGATTGGCAGTTCATTCCGTACGAGCGGGGCAAGGAGATTCCCAAGCCGCCGAAGGTGCTCCCGCGGGCTCACGGCGGGCCGATCGGCGACCTGCTCTACGTCATGAAGAACGGCGGCACGCCCTGTTCCGATTTCATCACCGCCGCCGGCCCGTTGGCCTCGTTCGCCTTGAGTGGCCACATCGCGATGTTGGCGGGCGTGGGCAAGAAGGTCGAGTGGGACGTTGAGAAGATGACCTGCACGAACTTGCCCGAGGCCAACCAGTACGCCCGACGCGAGTATCGCGCCGGCTGGGAACTGTAACACGAACGCAACCCGTACTTTCTCTTAGGAGACCCAGCATGTTTCGCAATGTTTCGATTCTGGCTGCCTGCCTGCTGGCAGCGCTGGCCGTCCGCGCCTCGGCCCTGGCGGCAGACCACGCTTCCGGGCCCGACACGGCGTTGGACCCGATCATGGGCGAGTTCGAGGGCACGCTGACCCTCGATGGCGCGGCTGTCAAGGCCGAGGCCAAGGTGATCGCCGACCAGGACCACCAATACCGCATCGTCCTCCTCGCTCCGGCCGGCGACGCCAAGGCGAAGCGCATCGAGCTCAAGGGCATGGGCAAGGGCGAGACCGTCAGCGTGACGGGCGATTGGTCGGGCAAAGTGACCAAAGACTCGCTCCAGCTTGCCTCCAAGGAGGGCGGCAAGGCCGAAATGCAACGGATCGAGCGGAAGAGCCCCACGTTGGGACAGAAGCCGCCCGCCGGGGCCGTCGTCCTCGCGCCGTTCGAAGAGGGCAAGCCGACGAACCTGGAGCAGTGGAACAACAAGAAATGGATTTGCCTGGACGACGGCAGCATGCTGGTGCGTTCGGGCGACACGAAGACGAACCGGGATTTCGGCAGCTACAAATTGCACGTCGAGTTCCGCGTGCCGTTCATGCCGGCGGCGCGCGGGCAAGGGCGCGGCAATAGCGGCGTCTATCAGCATGGCCGCTACGAGATCCAAGTGCTCGATTCGTTCGGCCTGACGGAAAACCCGGGCGAGTGCGGCGCGATCTACGGCCAGAAGGCGGCGGACGTCAACGTCTCGCTGCCGCCGGGCCAATGGCAGACCTATGACATCGACTTTACCGCGCCGCAGTTCGACGACTCCGGCAAACAGGTCAAAGGCGCCGTCATCACCGTGCTGCACAACGGCGTGAAGATCCACGACGTGGTCGAGGTGAAGAAGGTCACCGGCGGGGCGTGGGGAGCGCCGGGGAAGACCGGGCCGATCCGCCTCCAGGACCATGGCAACCCGACGCGGTTCCGCAACATCTGGATCGTGCCGGGCGAGTGATAAGTTGCGTGGCTTTGCGCAGGTGGCATGCCTGCCCGCAGCCATGAGCCGTAGGGTGGGCCGAGTGAAACGAGTCCCACCATGAAAACCGCGGAGGACGGTGGGACTCGTTTTACTCGGCCCACCCTACGGCTCTTAGAGGCTATCCGGAAAGTGTTTGGCCGCAAATCGACATTGAAGCCCGACGCGCCAGCGAGGAATGTGCCGTAAACAGCCGAGAACGTCGATTCCTCGCTAGCGCGTCGGGCTTCAATACCGCAAATAACTGCGAAGACTTTCCGGATAGCCTCTTACGGCCGCATGCGATCCCAGCGGCTGCGCGCGATGCGTCAGGGTTTTCCCGTGATGGTTGCCGCAGCCGCCTCCTGAAATGCGCGGCGCACGTTCGAGGCATCGGAGTTCGGGAAGTTCGACCGTTGCATCATCAGCACGTAGATCACTTGCTTCACCGGGTCAATCCAGGCCTGCGTGCCGTAGGCCCCGCCGTGCCCGAACGTGCCCGGCGACAACACGGCGCTGACGCCTTGCGGCTTCCGCACCACGCAGCAACCCAATCCCCAGCCGTTGCCCTCGGTGAATCCGGTCTTCAGGTCGGCGGTCTGGATCGTGTTCATCAGCTTGACGGATGCGGGCTTGAGGAACTGCCTGCCGCCGAACGACCCATCGTTGAGGAGCATCTGGCAGAAACGACCGTAATCCTGGGCCGTGGAGAACAGACCGCCATTGGCGGCCGGGTAACGGTCGCGGGCCGTGGGGTCGTGACCGTCGAGAATGAAGATCGTCGTTTCTTCGAGTTTGCCATCCGTTGCCTTGTAGGACTTCGCCAGGCGAGCCAGTTGCTCGTGGGTCGGGTAGAAAGTCGTATCCTTCATGCCCAGCGGCTCGAAGAGCCGCCTTTGAAGGAAGTCCGGAAACGGCTGCCCGGATACGACCTCGACGATTCTTCCCAGCGAGTTGATTCCTGATTGGCAATACTGCCACTTCGTGCCGGGCGCGAACTGCAGCGGCTTCTTGGCGAAGGAGGGAATCAAATCGGCCAGGGTCTTGGCGGCCCTGGATTCCTGGGACGTGGCCTCACCCATGCCGGAGGTGTGAGTCAACAAATGGCGGAGCGTCAGCCCGGCCGGCTTTCCGTCGGGCGTTTTGAGATCGGCCAGTTCCGGCAGGTATTTGGCCACCGGATCGTCCACGGAAAGCTTGCCTTCATCCTGGAGCATGAGCACGGCGGTTGCCGTCACGGGCTTGGTCATGGAGGCGATCCAGAAGAGGTTGTCCGGCCGCATAGGCGTCTTGGCCGCCACGTCCGCGTAGCCCACCGTATCGAGACTGAGGATTTTGTCCTTGTCAGCCAAGAGCGTCACGGCCCCGGCGATGGTGTGGTTCTCGACGAACGGCTGAAGCGAGTCAGCGATGCTTTTGGCCGGCGGTTGGGCATGCGCCGTCAGACCGGCGCAGGCGACGAAGAGACTGACGGTTGCGAACTTCATACTGGGGACGTTCATAATTGGCTCCTCTCGACGGGCAAGGCGGTTGGAAGTGGCAAACGGTTTTCGGGTCGGGATGCGCTAAGAATGCAGTGTCATAAAAGCCCGACGCGGGCACCATGTACTCATGGTCGGCGAGGAATCGACGCACTTTCCTCGCTGGCGCGTCGGGCTTCTATGTCATGCCATACATTGCGGAGAGTCTCGCGAAAACCGTTTGGTGGAAGTGGCAATTCCATGAGCATAATCCAAAGCCGATGCGATGCCAACATGCCGCCGAGAAAATCATCCGAACAGAATCGACGGTCATGCGCGAACCGTGCCACCGGCCCCGCGTCAAACGTAAGTCGGGTATTCCGGGAACCACATCGCCGCGCGGACCATCGTATCGATGGACTCCCGGCCATGGGGCTGCCCGCCCTGCTGCCGCTGCACCTCGGCGATGACGGCGGCGGCGACTTGGGCGGCGACATTGCGAAGTTCCTTCTGATCGGGATAAATGGCTCCCGCGTCGAGACGGTCCTGGCCGACGCAATCCGCCAGACGGTGGGCCGCGGCGAGGAACAACGCATCGGTCACCTCTTGAACGCCCGAAAGGACGCATCCCAGCCCCATGCCCGGAAAGACGAAGACGTTGTTCGCCTGGCCGATGACGCGGGTCTTGCCCTCGTAGTCGACCGGATCGAAGGCCGTGCCCGTGGCGACAATCGCCCGTCCCTGGCTCCAGCGGAGGGCTTCGGCCGGAGTACACTCGACTTTCGAGGTGGGATTGCTTAAGGGGAGGACGATCGGCCGCTCTACGTGCTGGGACATCGTCCGCACGATCGGCTCGGTGAAAGTGCCCGGCTGGGCCGTGGTGCCGATCAACACCGTGGGCCCGACGTGGCGCACGACCTCCAGGAGATCGTAAGACCCGTCGCCGCGGAAGCCGTACTGGGCCATCGCCACGTTATCGAGGGCGAAGCGGCGCTTGTGCGGATCGGTGATCTGGCATCCTTGGTGCAGCAGGCCGCGGGTATCGACGAAGACCTGGGCGGCATGGATCTTGGCTTGATCGTCGGATTCCTCGCGCATCGCCATGGCGACCAGCCGCCCTATGCCCACCCCGGCAGCCCCGGCGCCGGCATAGACGATCCTTTGATCGGAGAGTTTCTGCCCCGTGCTCCGCAGCGCCGCGAGCACGCCGGCCACGCCCACGGCCGCCGTGCCCTGGATGTCGTCGTTGAAACTGGGAACCTGCCGGTGGTAGCGATCGAGGACCTCGAAAGCGAGGTTCTTGTGAAAATCCTCCCACTGGACGAGACACTCCGGGAAGACTTCCTTGACGGCGGCGACGAAAGCGTCGAGGACCTTCCAGTACGGTTCGCCCTGGAGGCGACGGTGCCGGTAGCCCAGATAGCACGGATCGCTCAGCAATTCGGCGTTGTTGGTGCCGACGTCGATGCTCACCGGCAGGCAATGCCGGGGATGGATGCCGGCCGCCGCACTATAAAGGGACAGTTTACCGACGGGGATGCCCATGCCGCCCGCCCCCTGGTCGCCCAGGCCCAGGATCCGTTCGTTGTCGGTCGCCACGATCAGCCGAACGTCCGATTGCGGGGCGTTGCGGAGCAGCGCGGGGATGCGGTCCACGTCGTCGGGAGTGATCCAGATGCCGCGCGGGCGGCGGAAGATGTGGCTGTACTGCTGGCAGGCGCGGCCCACGGTCGGCGTGTAGACAATGGGCAGCAGTTCCACGAGGTTCTCGACCAATACGCGGTAGAAGAGCGTCTCGTTGCGGTCCTGGAGGACCGACAGGCCGATGAACTTCTCCAGGTCGTCGCCCTTCGACCGCAGGTGCTCCATCTCCAGGGCAACCTGCTGTTCGATCGTCAAGGACGTGGAGGGCATCAGGCCATGCAGGTTGAACCGATCGCGCTCCTGCGGCGAGAAGGCCGCTCCCTTGTTGTGCATCGGGTCGCGGAGCAACTCCGCGCCGCCGTAGGGCGGTTTCACCACGGAAGTGGTCAACGGCTTCATGCGTGCCTCCTGGAATCGATCAGCGGCTGGAGTCGAAGTGTGAATGGGATACCGACTTTATAGTTCCCATGGGCCGCGCAGCGGCCGGCTGAGCATGGCGTTCGCGTCCTCGTCGTTGGTGAATCGCTCGGCAAGTGGGTCCCACTGGAGCGCCTTGCGTTTGCCCAGCCGGACCGCGATGTTCCCCAGGTGGCAGAGACTGGCGCTGCGATGACCCACTTCGACGGGGGCCACCGGCTCGCGGCGGCTCTTCACGCAATCGAGGAAATTACGGAAGTGATCGCGGCTCTGGTTTAGATGGACCTCGTTGGGGCCGATCACCGCGGTCTTCAACGACTCGGGCTTGGTGAAGAAGCCGGCATAGCCCGTCTGCACCATGCCTTCGGTCCCTTCGAAGCGGGCGCCGACTTGCGATTTCTCCATCTCGCACGCCAGTTCTACGCCGTTGGCATAGCGGCAGCGGTAGCGGGTTTCGGTGGCGGCGTCGAACAGGCTCCCCTTGGGGAGGAATTTGGCATCGAGCAACTCCACCTCCACCGGGCCGGTGTCGTCGGTGCCCATGGCGAACTGTGCCATGTCGTTGGAATGGGCGCCGAAATTGGTGATTTGCCCGCCGGAATAGTCGTAGATGAAGCGAAAGCGGTACAGGCAGCGGTCCTTGTGATAGGGCGCCAGCGGGGCGGGGCCCAGCCACATCGCGTAATCGAAGCCTTCGGGCACCGGCATCGGCTGCCAGCCGGGGCCGGGACCGACCTTGTTGTGATAGCCCACGAAGGTCGTGATTTTCTTGAGTTGCCCGATCCGCCCGTTGCGAACCAGTTCGCAGGCGCGGATCGTGCGTGGATTGGACCGCTCGTGGCTGCCCGTTTGCAGGATTCGCTTGTACTGCCGGACCGCCTTGATCATCTCCTGGCCCTGCCGGATTGTGAGCGACAGCGGCTTTTCGCAGTAGATGTCCTTGCCCGCCTTGCATGCTGCCACGGTCATCACGGCGTGCCAATGATCGGGTACGACGATGGCCACCACGTCGACATCCTTGCGGGCGAGCACGTCGCGGAAATCGGTGTAGGCGGCACAGCCCTGGTAGCGGCCCGAGGCCGTTTTCTTGGCGTAATGCTCGTGTACGGCCTTTTGCGCCGGCTCGCGCCCATAGAACTGCGTGTCGTCCCGGTAGCCGTAGCTGGCGCGGTTCACGTCGCAGACGGCCACCACCTGGGCGTCCTCCAAGGCGAGGAATTTCTTCAGGTCGTTGAAGCCCTGGTTGCCGGTGCCGATCGAGGCTACCGTGATCCGGTTGCTGGGCGCGGTCGCACCGCGGACCGAGGCGGGAACAAGGTACGGCACGGCTGCGGCGGCAGCCGCCCGAAGAAAGCCGCGTCGCGTGACATTGGCATGTCTTCTCATGTGTGACAGTCCTGATTAGCGTTGTGTGACTCCAAGTGGTGCGCGAACTAGAAGTAGTTGGCCGAGTGAAACGAGTCCCACCTGCCTCAGCGTTTCTTATGATGAGACTCGTTTCACTCGGCCCACCATATTCCTGCCGGACGACCCAAAGCCATCCTCTATTCGACACAGTATACAGTGTACCCGAGTTGTCGCACACCAAAGGCGGGAATTCGCAAACATTTCTTGACGGAGGAAGCGCTTTGTGGCAGAATGGCGGTTAGGGTGCTGGGTAGTAGTGATCGGGACGCACTTGTTGCGGAACGGGAGAGGTACAATCATGCGACGTTTTGCTTCACGCGCTTTCACCTTGGTAGAACTCCTCGTGGTCATCTCCATCATCGGCGTGCTGGTCGGGATGTTGCTGCCGGCCGTACAGGGGCGCGCGAGACTGGCCGGCGCATCCAGTGCCAGAGCAACCTCAAGCAAATCGCCCTGGCTTGCCTCGATCACGAATCGACCCAGGGCTTCCTGCCGACGGGTGGCTGGGGGCATGGATGGATGGGGGATCCCGATCGCGGATTCACGAACAAGCAGCCAGGCAGTTGGTCCTTCGCTATCCTGCCGCACATCGATCAGGATGCCCTTTTTGAACTGAGTGGCGGTACGACCAGCGCCAAAGCCGGGCAGGAACAGGCTGTTTGGGCCACGCCCGTGGCTGTTTATAATTGTCCTACTCGCCGGCGCCCGACTCCCGGTCCAAACGCCGGTGGCAACACGTTTCTGCCTACCGGAGTATCCCCGACGCTGATGTTTCGCGGGGATTATGCCGCCAATATGGGGGGCTGGGGCGACGATGGCGGCTACCAGTCGACGAACTGGCCGCCAAGCTACGCGTCGTCGGATGCAATGACGGATACTCAATGGGACGCGACCTACAACGACACTTATTTCGACGGCATCTGTTACAAACACTCCCAAGTGGCCCTGGCCATGGTCACTGACGGCGCGAGTTGCACCTACTTGGTATGTGAAAAATATCTCGACCCCGATCATTATCACGACGGCGTCAGCGCCGGGGACGACCAGGGCGCTTTCGAGGGGTTCGACCGCGACTTGTCGCGTCAGGCCGACCCCGCCGACCCGCCGATGATGGACACGCCCGGGCTGGACCTGACACTCAGCTTCGGCAGCGCCCACCCCACGGGCTGGAATGCGTCGTTCTGCGACGGCTCAGTCCATAGGCTGTCGTTCTCGATCGACATGACGACGCACCAGAACCTCGCCTCCCGCAACGACGGCAACCCGGTCGACATGAGCAAATTCTAGTAGTTCAGATCGATCGAGATCGCACCCTCGTTGCCTGCGGCGTCGCGGGCAACCTCTTGGCCGAGCGTCGTCTCCGTGTTGTATTTCGCGGGAATGTTCTCGCTGCTCTTGGTGATCTCGATGCGATAGAAGCCGGGCGACATGCCGAGCGGCCCCTCACCGCCGATCTCTCTCAAGGCGCATCTGCCGCGGGCGTCCGTCGTCCCGCTCGCCGGGCGCAAACTTCCGCCCAAGAAACTTTCGGGGACGAACGTCACGGCGGCGCCGACCAACGGCTGGCCGTGGTTCCTCACCCGGCAAGTAACTCCCATGCGTCCGACCTTCGAGTCTCTCCAGGCCGCGATGCGGGCATCGATTTCCTCGGCGCTGATTCTACCGTCGCCATTGGTATCGACCTGCCTCAAGGCGGCCTTCAGCCCAGGCGCCTTGTCGAGTTCGGCCGCGTCCAGAAACCCATCCTTGTTGGCGTCGTAGAGTTCCATGGCCTTTTGGGCGGCATCCGGCGCTATTCCCAGGGGCTGAACGCGCGACGGAATTCCTTTGCCGCACCCGCCCAGGGCCATCGCCGAAAAGCTCGCGATCAGCAGCCCTAAGCGCTGCACGCACCTGAGTTTCGTCATTTCGGCCTGTTTCATGGCTGTTGCAATCCTGCCTTGTTTGGGTTGACGGTCGTCCGGGTCCTCCTGATGTTCAGTATGGCATGATCGCTGTCTGCGCGTCAATCTGTCTGTCATATTCGCACGTTTGCCATGTTATTAAGGCGTGCGCGGGTGCGCAAAGATGGGGGCCATTGCCCAAAAGTGGCTGTCCCCGGCAAGGGACGATTTCGGGAAGTTTTCCGTACCAATTTCCCGGCAGTCTGACGTTACTAGGATGGATTATAGAGGCGAAGAACAGAGGTTCGTCTAGAGAGATGCCTCGGTAGGGGAGAGAGTGTGCTATGGATCAGTCGCGTTTTCATCGCTTATTCATGGAGAATCAGCGACGACTATTCGGTTATATACTGACGCTCTTGCCCGACATTGCCCATGCCGAAGAAGTATTCCAAAACGCGTGCGTGATCATTCTCAGCAAGGCCGATCAATTCGCGTCGGACGAGGATTTCGTCCGCTGGGGGTGTCAGGTTGCGAAACTCGAAGTATACAATTATCGCCGTCGCCGGCAGACCGAACGCGTCCGGTTCAGCGATGCCGTGCTGGAATCGCTGGCCAAGCGACAGTTGAGCTCCGGCGGCCGGCTGGAAGCTCGTGAGCAGGCATTGCGCTCCTGTCTGGAACGCCTCCGCGTCGAAGACCGGCGCTTGATTTCCGCCCGCTATGCGGGCAAGACGACCAGCCGAGCCCTGGCGCAAGAGTTGGGCATGCTGGAGAACACCGTGTACAAGGCGTTGGGTCGGATTCGGCGCACGTTGCGGATGTGCGTTGACAAGCGGCTGGCACAGGAGGAGCGAGCATGAGTCTCTCCGAGGCCCAACAACAGGAACTCGACGCGCTTCTGCACGCCTTGTGCGAGGAGTCACTGGATGCGGCCGGCGAAGCCCGCTTGGCGGAGATATTGGCCGGCTCGGAAGAGGCCCAGGACTTGTACATCGAGACCTTGGACCTGCATGCCAGCTTGGCCTGGAATTTCGGCGTGGGGCCGCGCTCCGCGGCGAAATCCGCAACGGCATCGGTCGCCGCGCAAGCCGGCACGGCGGAACGCGCAAGCCCGAGGCCATCGACCGTTCGGCGTCATCTCGACAAATGGTTCCGGTCGGGCCACGGCGACGCATCCCTTGGACCGTGGAGGTGGTCGGTGCCGGCATTGGCGGGAATCGTCACTTTCGCGGCGGCCATCCTGTTGCTAGTGATGGTCTTCGCCGCGTATGGACCTTGGCGGCCGGTGGCCAATCGGGACGAAGCGCCTGTCCCAGGCGCCCAAGCGGAGATCGACAAGTCAAAAGCGGAAGTCACGGATCGCAAGCCTGAAATCACTCCCGCCGCTCGGCTTACCCACCTGGTCGACGGCCGCTGGGCCAATCCGGCCACGGTGATGGTTCCCGGCAGTGAACTTTGCTCCGGACAAACCCTCGAACTGGCGGCGGGAGAGGCCGAGATCGCTTTTCGCTGCGGGGCCATCGTGTGGCTCCGCGGACGGAGCGTGCTGCAGATCGAATCGGGCAAGAGCGCCCGCTTGCTGGTGGGCCGCGTGACTGCCCGGGCGGAGACCGAACAGTCGCACGGATTCACCCTGCACACGCCCACGAACTCCCTGGTGGACATGGGTACCGAGTTCCACGTCCAGACCGCCGCCGACGGTCACAGCGAGATCCACGTCACGGCCGGGGCGATCGAGATCCGCAGCGTCAAGGACAAAGCCGAGCATCGCCTCGCGGCGGGGCAGACCGCCCAGGTCGAACCGGGCGATGCGGGCATCTTCGCCGTGATCGAAAGTGGTGATCGGACGCCGGCATTCCGCTTCCCCACCATCGAGTCTCCTTCCAACCGAGACTACGCCGACGCCTCGCAACACCATGCCACGATCCGCGTGGCCGAGGGCTGGCTGGATTTCAAGAGCGGTCCGATCGAGCTGCTCCTCGACGGCAAGGGGCAAACCCAGCCTGATTCACCACATGAGTCGGCATTCTTCGGCAATGACGTGAAGGGTAAGATCCTGCTCGACCTGGGAAAGACGGTCCGCGTCAAGAAGATCAACACGTATAGCTGGCACCGTTTTCAGGACGTTCCGCCCGAGCACGATCGCGCGGACTCGCGGGCCACGCAGCGCTACAATCTCTACGGCACTGCGGCCGACAGTCCTCCGCCCAGCCAGGGCGACCCTGCGGCCCGCGGCTGGACGCTCATCAGCCGCGTCAATACCGACGATTATTTCGTGGTCCCGCCGGTGAAGAACCGCCCCGCCCAGCAGGCCGTCTCGATCATGGGCGCCAACGGCGAGGTGGGCCGCTATCGCTTCCTTCTCTGGGAAGTGCGGCCCACGCACGTCAGTCCTCACGCCCAGCGCGGCGAGGAGCGCGAGAACACGTTCTTCGGCGAGTTCGACGTGTACGCGGAATAGAAGGCGGGCTTGGACTCACGGAATACCGACGACTGGATGCGGCACAGTGCCGCGAATGAATACTGGGTGTGGCTCGTTGCCGCTATAGAATAATGGAGATCCTGATCATGACTCGACATAAAGTATTGGCCTTCTTGAGTGCATTCTTCGTGGCATTGATTCTCATAGGCTTTGCGCAACCGGTCTCGGCTGCGGTGCTCACGTGGAATGGCGCCGGCGGGGCAACGTGGAACACCGCCTCTACGAATTGGAGCAGCGTGAGCGTGGGGACGCCCTGGGACTCCATCAACGGGCCTTCCTACGTCGCCGATTTCAACACGGCCGGCGCCACGCCGACCGTCAGCGGCACGGTGAACACCAACGGTATCACGTTCGGCAACACGGCGACGATCACTGGTGGAACCATCAACCTGGTTGGCACGACGCCTACCCTCACACTCAACGCCAGTGGTACGATCAACTCCGCGATCACCGGCACGGCCGGCTTGACGGAGCAGGGCACCGGCACGCTCACGCTTACCGCCGCAAACACCTATAGCGGCGGCACGACAGTCATCGGAAGCAGCATTTTGACGATCAACACTGCCGCGGCCCTCGGCAGCGGCCCGATCTTCGTTGGCGATCAAGTGGGCACGGGCGGCCGTCCCGCGCTGTATCTGGCTAACGGCGTCAACCTCTCCGGCGTGTCGTTGACGTTGGCGTCTTCGAGCGCCGGCGGCCGAGGCTACCTGGATGGGCAGGGCACGAACTCGTTCAACGGTTCCATCACGCTGAGCGGCAACGGCACGACCGGCATTTTTGCCAACGGCGCCCTCTTTACCGTCTCGGGATCGGTCACGGGCGCGGGCAACTCTTCAATGACGCTCTTTATGCGCGGCACGGGCACCGGCCTGATGCAGAGCAACATCAATATCGGCGGTGAAACCGTCACTGTCACTGACGCGGCCACCTGGACGCTGAGTTCCAATGGCAACACGTGGGGAAACACGACGGTGGCCAACGGGACCCTGAAAATGGGCGCCGTTAACGCCCTGCCCGCCGCCACGGTAGTCACCATAGGACAAAGCGGCAATAGCGGCACTTTGGACCTGAACGGCAACAGCCAGCAGGTGGCGGGACTGGCCGTCGCCGGTGGGGCCACGGGGGAGACGATCACCAACCTGGGTTCGGTTCCGGCCACGCTCACCGTCAGTGCTACCACCGCCTATACCTACGGCGGCGGGATCGCCAACGGCAGCAACCCCCTGAACCTGGTGGTGACGGGTCCCGGCTCGCTGACGCTTACCAACGCGACGAACACCTACACCGGCAGCACCACCGTCAGCGGCGGCGCGCTGCTGACAGTCTACGGCGCTAGTGATACGGCCCTGGGCAACGTGCCGACAAGCCCGACGACCGACATCTTCCTTAACAACGGCCAGATCACCAACTACAGCAACATGCTGACGCTGAGCGCCAGCCGCAACATCTCGATCAGCGGCACCGGTTATCTCGATCCGGGCTGGGGCGGCGGGAAGGGCATTACGGTCAACGGGCAGATCTTCGGCGCCGGAAACCTCGGCGTTCCCTGGGATACCGGAACCCTGGTACTTAACGGTTCGAACGGCTACCAGGGGAGCACGACCATCGGCACAACGGGCAACAGTTATTACAACAACAGCGGCGCAAACCCTACGGTGCAATTGGGCAATTCCAACGCCTTGCCCGGCGGCGACCTGATCTTCGGCAGCGATGCCCTCAACAATACGGCTACGTTGGACATGCATGGCTTCAACGCCACGGTCGGCGCGCTGACGGGCGGCGCCAACGCCGTCGTGGACATCGTGTCGGGCGGCGGCGCCAGCACTTTGACGGTGGGCAACAACAATGCCACCAGCGTTTTCAGCGGTCTGCTCAAGAATACCAGCGGCACGCTGGCGCTGACGAAGGTCGGCACGGGAACCGTTATGGTCAACAGCAGCAACACGTTCACGGGCGCGCTGACGCTCAATGGCGGCGTGTTCGCGACCAATAATATCAACACGGTCGGGACGGCGCAAGGGATGGGGCAAAGCGGGAAAATCAACCTCAACGGCGGCGCCTTCCGCTACACCGGCGCCAACTTCCCCACGACGGCCGATTCCGCCGGGCAGTTCAACCCCACGATCACGGTCGGCGCCAGTGGCGGCACGCTCGATAACAACACCAGCGGCGCCTATGTCGAATTCGACGGCGCGCTTTCCGGCGGCGGCGCACTGAATCTCGTCGACTCCTCCCTCAATAATCATCAATGGTTGATTACCAGTGGCAATCCCGGCTTTTCCGGCAGCGTGAGCATCGGCAACGGCTCCGGGGGAAGCGGGTTCGTGCAGTACCGCTCCGCCAATGCCTCTCCGCTGGGAACGGGAACCGTCACGATCAACGCCGGCGGCTCGCTCTCCGCCGACAATCCATCGTCGGGCGGTGGTCCGTCAACGCTTGCGAACCCCATTGTGCTGAACGGCGGTTTACTCTGTACGCAAACACCGGTCATGACGTACTCCGGCCCCATCACGGCAAACGTCGGCACCGTTTCGACGGTCGGCTGGGGCGGGAACGACGTATTGTTGACGGGCAACCTCACAGGGTCCGGCACGGTGACAACCGGCGTAGGCGCGTACAGTGTCAAACTTGCCGGAACGAACAGTGGGTTCGCCGGCACGTGGCAATCGACGACCGAACAAACATGGTTCACGAACGCCGCCGCGGGCAGCCCCAACGCGATCTGGGTGGCCAACGGCAGCAATTTCGTGGCCAGCGTCAGTGGGACCAACTCGATTAGCCTGGGCGCGCTGACCGGCAGCAGCGGCAATCTCAATAACGCCTTGGCCGGTTCGCTGGCCATCTTTTCCATCGGCGCGCTGAACACGAATTCGACTTTCAGCGGCACGATCTTCAACAACGCGGGCACGACGGGACTGACCAAAGTCGGCACGGGCACGCTGGGCTTGAGTGGCAGCAATATTACCTTTACCGGCGCGACCAACGTCAGCAGCGGTACGCTGGCCTTGCAGGACACCACCGCGTTCGCCTCTCCCATTTCCGTGGGCGCCGGCGGGACACTTGACCTGGTGCGCAGCAGCACCGGGTTCGCCAGTCGCAGGCCCATCGCCGGCAATGCCATCACCGGCTCCGGCGTCATCAACGTGAATAATGCGGGCACGGGACTTGCCGGCGGTTGGGTGGGCGTGACCGGCGCCTCGGCGATGAATTTCAGCGGGACCATCAACGTCAATGCGGGCGTGTTCGGAACGGACAGCAGCGGCGTAATCACCGGCTCGGCCATCGTCAACGTGGCCCCAGGCGGTGTTTTCACCAATCACTCTTCCGCCGGCGTCACCATCGGGGCGCTCAACGGCGGCGGCGACGTGACGCCGGCGCAAACGAACAATGGAGTTTACAATCTGACGCTCGGCGCGGGAGACAAGTCCGGCTCGTTCGCCGGAATCATACACGGCAACAACGGCAGCGGCGGCACAGGCATCGGTGACGGCACGATGGAGGCGGGCTATTTGTCGCTGACCAAGACAGGCAGCGGCATGCAAGTGCTGGGTGGGGCGAACACCTACACCGGCGCAACCAGCATCAATGGCGGGACCCTGGCCGTCAACGGCTCGCTGGCCGCGGGGAGCGCCGTGACGGTCGGCGCGGCCGGCACGTTGGCCGGCTCCGGCGTCGTCGGCGGCAACGTCACGCTCAACGGCGGAACTGTCAATTTGTCCTCCAGCGGCCAGCTTGCCGGCACGCTGGGAGTGAACGGCGGCGCCTGGAACGGTCCGGGCAGCGTCGCCGGGCTGGTTACGACGAACAGTGGAGCATTCAACATCGGCAGCGGCGCCAACCTGGCCGCCAACGGCGGCGTGGCGGTCAACGGCGGCACGTTGGCCGTCAATGGCTTGGTGACTCCCGTCGGCACGGTCGCTATTGGCGCTGCCGGCACGTTGGCCGGCTCGGGAACCGTCAGCGGCAATACCACGCTTTCCGGCGGCGTCGTCAATCTGTCCTCCGGCGGCCAGCTTGCCGGCGTCCTGAGCGTGACGGGCGGCGCATGGAATGGACAGGGCAGCGTGAACGGACTCGTTACCGCCAGCAATGGCGTGTTCGCCATCGGCAACGGCGCCAATCTGGCTGCCAACAGCGGCCTGAATCTCACGGGCGGCACCTTGACCAACGTCGGCACGGTTTCCGGCGGCACCGTGGCCTGGGGCTCGGCCGCCATGCTCGCGCCGGGCGTTAATGCGACCCCCGGCATCTTGACCTTGCCTAGCCTGGCGACCAACGGCGGCGGCACGCTCTTCGTCGGTCTTGCGGCCACCAATGACATCGCCTCAAACGACAGCGTGGTTGTCACTGGCAACCTGTCGTTGGGCGGGACGACGACCATCGTTCCCTCGCTGACCGGCGGCGTATTGGCGACGGGCAGCCCGTACACGCTTTTCAACTACTCCGGCACGCTCAACTACAGCGGCTCGCCGTTGGTGTTGGCCGCCGGCATCCTGGCGCTGCGCCAGGCCCCGACCTTCAACTACGGCGCCGGCGCCAATAGCGCGGTCACGCTGACCATCAACGGCTTCAACGCCAATCTCACTTGGGTCGGCACGAATTCCACGACGTGGGTCGACAATACGGGGATTCTGGCCTGGACCAGCCCCACCAGTCCGACGGGCGACTTCTTCACCGCGCAGGACGCCGTCACCTTCGACAACACCGCCGGCACCAATACCACGATCACGCTTTCCGGCATCGTGGCGCCGTCGGCGATCACGGTGACGGGCACGAACAATTTCACCTTCAGCGGCTCGGGTTCGATCGGCAACGGCTCGACCCTGACGGTGGCTGGTCCCGGTTCGCTCTGCATCGCCACGACAGGCAATACGTTCAGCGGCGGCACCGTGATCGCGGGAGGAACACTCGTCCTCGGCGCCAACAACGCGTTGCCTACGGGCGGCGTGCTGAACTCTGGCCGCGTGACCTTGGGATCCGGCAGTAGCAGCGGCACGCTCGACCTGGCGGGCTTCAATCAGACCGTCAGTGCGTTGGCTGTCGCCGCCAGCGCGACGGCCGCCAATCAGATCATTGGCAACAGCCTGCCGTCCAGCGCGTCCGTCCTGACCTTCAATGGCGGTGGCCCGTCGAATTTTGCCGGCACGATCCAGGATGGCATCGGCGGCATCGGCGGGCAGGTCGGCCTGACGGTGGCAGGCGGGCTGCTGACCTTGAGCGGCACGAACGCTTACAGCGGTGTCACGGCCGTCAACGGCGGCACGCTGCAGCTTGGCAGTGCCAGTGCCTTGTATTCCGGCGCGGCCGCGAACAACGTCTCCGTCGGCGGCCTGCTCGATCTGGGCGGCTACAATGCGGGGATCGCCGGCCTCAGCGGCACGGGGACCGTCCTCACGTCGGGCGGCGCGGCAACGCTAACGGTGGGCAACAACAACGCCAGCAACACGTTTACCGGCAGTTTGCAGAATGGCGGCGGCACGCTGGGCCTGACGAAAACCGGTAGCGGCACGCAGGTCTTGATCGGGGCCAACACGTATTCCGGCGGCACGACAATCAGCGGCGGAGTGCTGCAACTCGGCGACGGCACGACCAACGGCACGTTCGGCGCCGGTCTCTACAACATCGGCAGCGCGACGACATTACGACTCAGTTGCGGCACCGCCGTCGCAAGTCCCGCCTGGGCCGACATTAGCGGTGCCGGAACCGTGGATTTGCGGTCGTCTTCGCCCGTCAATGGCAGTGTCCACTGGGCGGACGCGGCGCTCCCCGCCGGCTTCACGGGAAAATTGCAGATCGAAGCGGGCCGGATTTACGTCGGTACCCCCGCTGCGCTGGGCAACGCGACGGCCGTCGCCGTGTCCGCGGGCGGACAGCTTGCCGTATGGAACGGCGGCGTTTTCCCCCAGAACCTCACGATCGCCGGCCAAGGATATGGCGAAGCGGGATGGGAATCCGCGGTGCGGCTGGGCAACGCCAACCTGACGACGACCCTTTCGGGCAGCGTGACCCTCTCGGCGAACGCCACGATCGGCGCGGCCGGACAAGGAACCGGCGTCGTGGCCGGCGTTCTTTCCGGATCGAGCACCGCCAATCTGACCATCGGCACGAGTCAAGAGGTCGGTACGATCGCGCTTGCCAACGCCAATACCTTTAGCGGCAACACGACGGTTGTCGACGGCACCTTGAAGCTCTCGAATTCCTTGGCCTTGCAGAACAGCACCCTGACCAGCGGCGGCATCGCGTTCGATCCGGCCGTGACTTCTCACGCCTTTACCTTCGGCGGCCTGGGCGGATGGAGCAACCTCGCTTTGAATGACACGGCGGGCACCGCGGTGGCCCTGACCGTGGGCAATAACAATGCCGGCACGACCTACGGCGGCGTGCTCAGCGGCCCAGGCTCGCTGACCAAGAGCGGCAGCGGCGTGCTCACGCTTATCGGCAATTCGAGCTATAACGGCCCGACGACCATCAGCGGCGGCACCCTGCGGTTGCAGCCGCAGCCGGGCGTGGCCGGTTTCGGCGGCAACGGCGTCAACTGGACGGTGCAAAGCGCCGGTATCAGTTCCACGCCGATTGCCGCCAATGTCCTGACGCTCACCGATAATAACACGGGGGAAGCCCGCAGCGCCTGGTACGACGCCCCGGTCTACGTCGCCGCCGGTTTTACCGCCAGTTTCACTTATACGCCTTCGGGGAGCAAGGCCGCCGACGGCGTCACGTTCACCGTCCAGAACGCCGCCAATCCGCTACAGCAGTTGGGCGGCGGCGGCGGCGGACTGGGCTACGGTAACATCCCCAGTAGCGGGGCCGCGGCCTTGAACATCTATACCGGCGCCGCCAGTGGCGTGGGCAGTAATTTTGTCTCCGGGGGTAACAGCCCGGCTAACTTGGCTAATCAGAGCGTTTCGCCGGTGGTGCTCAACAGCGGCGATCCCATCAACGTCACCCTCACGTACAACCCGACCGCCCAGACGTTCAGTGAGACTCTGGTCGACGGCGCCAATTCGAAGACTCTCACCTTCAACGGCGTGAACTTTCCGAGCCTTTTGGGTGGCCCTACCGGCTACCTCGGCTTCACCGGCGCCGACGGCGGGGCAACCGCCACCCAGACGATCAGCAATTTCGTTTTTTCGGGCGGCCCGGGCAACAACGTCCTTCCTGCCGGCACGGCGCTGCAAATGGCCAGCGGCACGGTATTCGACATGACGGGCGTGAATCAGACGATCGCGTCATTGGCCGACGCGGTGCCCGGCGCCACGACCGGCCACCAGGTCCTGCTCGGCAACGGCACTTTGACCGTGGGCGACAGCGCGTCGACCACCTTCAGCGGCGTCATCAGCGGCGTCGGCGGCAACCTGACCAAGGTTGGAACGGGAACGCTAGTGCTTTCCGGCAGCAGCAACTATAGCGGCGGCACGACGCTCGCGAACGGTACGCTCGTGGTGACCAATGCTGCGAGTCTGGGAGCTGCGACCGGGAATCTGTCGATCGGCTCCGGCACGCTGCAAGTTGCTGCCGGCTTCTCCGAGGCGCGCAACATCGCTGTTACGAGTGCCGCCTCCACGATCCAGGTCAATCCGTCGGTCACGTACGGCAATGCCGGAACGGTCTCGGGCAACGGCAGACTCAACGTGATCGGGGGCGGCACGCTGGAACTGGCCGGCAGCAGCGCTATCGCCAGTTCGGTTAACGTCTCCGACAATACGACGTTCCAGGTGGACGGGGCCGTTTCGGCCGCCGGCATGAACGTCAACGACTCCTCGTTCATCGCGGGTGCCGGCACGCTGACTTTCTCGCACGCCGACATCGGACTGCAGTACAACAGTTCCATGAGCAGCACGTTCAGCGGAACGATCGCGGGCAGCGGGCCCGTCGAAGTGGCCGGCAGCGGCGCTTTGACGCTGACCGGCGCTGCCAATACTTATAGCGGCGGAACGAACGTCGATTTCCCGTACAGCCGCCTTACCGTCGGCGCCGCGGGTGCATTGCCCGCCGGCACGGCGGCGACGATCAATGGCACGCTCGATCTGGGAGGCTTCAACGTCTCGGTCGATACGCTCGGCGGCACGGGCGCGCTCGACAACTTGAGCGGCGGCGGCAACACGCTGACCATCGGGTCCAACGGTGGATCGAGCACGTTCGCCGGCGCGATCCAGAACACGGTCGGGCCGCTGGCCGTGTATAAGACCGGCAGTGGGACGCTTACCCTAGCCGGTCCGAGCACTTATGTCGGCGGCACGACCATGAACGCGGGCATGCTGGTCGCGGCCAACGGCGCCGCCGGCTCGGCCCTCGGCCTCGGTACGCTGACGCTCAACGGCGGCACGCTGACCGCCGGCCAGGCCGGAGGCACCGTCAGTGGTCCGGTCCAGGCCGGCAACGCCTTGCATACCATCGCCCCCGGTGCAGGCCTGGCCTCTGGGTACGGCACGTTGAACCTCAACGGCGGACTAAGCACCAACGCCAACACGACGTTGGCCTTCAACCTCAACCTCAACACTCCCAGCAACGGCATCTACATCGGCGACCTGATCAACCTGGGCGGTTCGGCGTTGAACGTCTCCGGCGGCAGCATCACCTTCGTCAGCGACCCGGCGACGCAGGGCGATTATCGCCTGTTTACCGGCGTGGGCGGTACTCCGAACGTGAATGCTCTCAGCCTGCCGACGGCGCCGAACGGAGACGCGTACTCGCTTTCAACGAGCGTGGACCCAGGCAATCTTGACCTGGTCGTCGGGCCCAGCGTCGCGCCGACAAGCTTCTCGCTGTCGGCCAGCCTCGACCAGTCCCGCATCATGGTGAGTTCCAGCGCGACGCTGACGGGCAGGATCACGAATTCCGGCTCCGCCAGCAGCGACTTGTTGAACTTCAACCTGGGGGCCTCGATCAGCAGCGGCAGCGGCTCCTTGGGCGCCTTGAGCAGCAGTAGCGGTACCGGACTGGCATTGAACGCGACGTTGTCGGCCTCGGCCGTTTTCACCGCCGGCACGACGCCGGGGCCCGTGACGTTGAGCCTCTCGGCTACCGCTACGAACGCGACTCTCGGCGGCAGTGCCGGCGGCACGACGCCGATCAACGCTTCGCTCGACGTGGTCGCTAACCGCGCGGTGACCTCGACCTCGGCCAGCTTGGGCCTGGTCCACGTGGGTGAGGCGGTCACCCCGCAATCGCTTACCCTTTCCACGACCGGCGATGACGGCCAGTACACGCGTGTCACCGTGACAAACAGCGGCATCGACAGCAACGGTTTCCTGGCAGTCAGCGGCGGGAGTACCGGCACCGTGTTCAACGGTTCTGGCGTGACGGACAACCGCGTGGTTTCCGGGACGCCGAACGCGGCCGGCATATTCAACGGTTCGATTACACTGACGACCAGCGGCGAGGGCCTCGTTAACGAGTCGCCGGTCAACGTATTGGTAAGTTACACGGCTGCGGTCTTTTCCGGCAGCGGCCGCTGGAACGGCGGCAACGGCTCCACCTCGTGGGGCAGCCGCAGCAGCAGCAACTGGACCGACGTGAACGGGCAAGGCGTACAGGCCGCCCCGGGCACGTTTGCAGGTTTTGCCGACACGGCGGTGTTGGACGACACGGGCGGAACGAATACTACCGTCACGCTCGACGGCGCATCGCCGATGCTGGCGGCGTTGATTTTCAGTACGACAGGCGGTGGAAGTTACACGGTTGCCCAGGGGAGCGGCGGGACGCTCAACCTGAGCAACGGCGCTAACGCCGCGGCCACGGTCGTCGTGAGCAACGGGACGCACGCGATCACGGCTCCCATCATGCTCAGCAGCAGCGGTTCGTTCGCCCCGGCCCTCGGCACGCAGTTGACCCTGGCCGGCAATATCGGTGACGGGTCGTCCGGCAGCATGGCCCTCGCGCTGACCGACTCCGGCACGCTGATCCTGAGCGGTACGGCGAATTCGTACAGCGGCGGGACGTATGTCGACGTCGGCACGCTGATCGTGAACAACAGCGGGGCGATCCAGGACGGTTCGAGCTTGACCGTCGGCGCTAACGGCATGTTCCTCTTCGACCCGACGGCGACCGGCGCGGCGTTGGATGCGGCCTCGGCACGTGCGGCAACGCGGATCAATCCGGTGCCGGAACCTGGAACGCTGGCACTGTTCGCGGCGGCCTTGTCAAGCGCAACGATCTATCGCCGCTTTCGTCGGCGAAAAGCCTTTGGAGTACGGTAGCTTGCTACCGCTTTGGACCGGCCGAAGAATGACTTCCGTGTTCTTGCAAAGGGTGGCATGCCTTCACGCGGCCGTCACAATATCGCAGCAACAGCGCGATCGCAACCGGCCGCGGGTAGGCATGTTGGGCCCGGCGCGTGACGCGAGGCATGCAAACCGCGCAGCAAACATGCCTACCCGCAGCCGGTTTGGGTTTTGCCGACTGCGCGAAGTCTATGATGGCCGCGTGAAGGCATGTCACCCGAATCGGGAAGTCATTTCTCGGCCGGTCCTTTGCAAAGCGGCCGCTTCCTCGCCAGACGGCTTCCCGTACGCTTTGAAAACTGGGGCAAGCTGCCGCACCCCAAAGAACGGCGGTGGCAAGACGATCCTCATCGCGAAGGCGGTCCCCGTTTGGCGAACTTGCGGCTGAAATCCCGCACGGAACGCGTAAACGTGAAGTCGCCCGTTTCGGGCAAACAACGCGCAGGGAGCGCCGACCCAACTCTCGACGACATACTCGTCCGGCGCCCCGTTCAGGATGGCGTAGTCGTATCCCTGCTGCATCGTGGAGACGTACCAGGTCGAATCGTCCGCCAGTCCGCGGCGCTCCATGGCGCCGTAGCCGGAGGCCCAGTAGATCAGGCTGAAAGCGAGTTTGCGGCTGCGACAATACTGTTCCAGCTTCTTCACTTCCCGCCATGAACCCTGGTTGCGGACGGTAAAGCACACCCAATCGACATCCAGGCGGAAGAAGTCGAGGCCGTGGACGTGCATCCGGGCCAGCTCTTTCTCCAGGGCCTCGATCCACTGGATCAGATCGGGCAAGGGGATATACGGGTAGGGCTCGACGTCGCCGATCAAAGCCTGCGGGAAGTGTTTGCGGACCAGCGCGATGTAGCGAGCGGTCTCCTCGACCGCGTAGTCGTCGGGCTTGTGGATCTCCTTGCCGGCGCAGCACAGCGGTTCGTCCATGGCAATGGCGTAGATGCTGCCGCCCAGGCGTTCCACGCGTTCCCACATCGGGCGCTCGACGTTGAATGTCTTCTCGCCGGTCGTGGCCCAGGGTTTCAAGGCGCCGACCTCCAGCGCGAATTTGATTCCCCAGTGCCGCAGCTCGGGAAACCATGCCCGCAGTTGTTCGTCGCTGAATTGCTTGTTCACGTTGAGGTCGGTATAACCGAGCACGTCGATCAGCGACCGCGTTTCCCGCCATGCGTCCGGCTGTTCGAACAAATCGCGAAAACACCTTCCGTTGTCGTAGGCCGGCGGCATCATCCAGACAGTCGGTTTCGCGCTGTCGCCCGGCGTCCAGACCGGTGGTTCGCGCGAGTGATCGGGCGGCTGTCGCCGCCAGTAGCAGCCCCACCGAGAAAACAACAAGTGATTTCAATCCAGTTTCTCCTTCCATTTCCCGCTGATATCGAGATACGACTCTTGCGCGTCCTTCAGATCCGGCAGACGGCGGAAATCCGACACGGGCAGAAGCGGCGTGATCCGTTGTCGATAGAAAAAGCGGTCTACCGACTCGAAGCCGGGCGGTATCCGGCCCTCGACTTGGTAGAGACGCGCGGTAAGCTGACAGCCCGGAACGAGCCACTGGTAGATCCGCCAGTTCTCGGTCCCCGACCAAACGCGGTATGCCGGCCGGCCCTGGCTGCCGGCGTGGAAGGTCGTCTCCGAGTATCCACCTGAGTAGGGCAAGAGGGCATCGCATTGGTGCTCGCCGAAGCAGAGGATCTTCCGTCCCATCCGCTCGCGCAGAAACCGCATCAGCTTGACGTGCTCCAGGTCGTCGCCGAAGCTATCAAGATAGAAGAGCGTACAGCCCCGGTCGATCATTTTCTGGAAACGCCGCCAGAGCATCTCCCGATGGGCCGGATCATCGGCGTTGATGGGGATCACCTGGTCCTGCTTCCAATCGCGGCGGAGGGCCAGATCGGCCGGGCGAGTGGCCACGCCCAGTTTCAGGCCGACCTCGTGAAAGCGTTGCGCCAGGGCCGGCCAGTTTTGCTCCACTTCCGGCGGCAGGATGTCGAAATCGGGCCGGTACATGGCGCCGCGGGGATCGTCGCCGCCCTGGCCCCAGAGGATTACTCCCTGTCCGCCGTGGGCTTTCAGTGCCGGGATCAACGTCTGGCAGAAAGCCTCTGCGCCTTCGTGGAGATCAAGGCGATGATGCCCGCCGTGGAATCCATAAGGATTGGTCGGCGAGACGGCCTGTTGGCTGTGGTTCATGTAGTCCGACGCGATCCAGCGGTAGTCGGCGTCGTAGCGGACCGGCCCGAACGTGGCCTGAAAATGTTCGCGATACGGAGCCAGGAGACGGCGCCAATCCCGGTCGTGGCTGACGCGGAGCCGCAGGTCGATCGTCCGCGCGCCGCGGGCGGGAATCGGCGCGGCGACAAAGTAGATCAGTCGCCGTTTCGGCGATTTCTCCCGTTGGTCCGGGTCCCAACTGGCATAGTCCCAGAGGATGAGCGTTCGCGTCCAGCCGGTCTTCCACGGCGAGACGCCCACGCCGATCGTGTCGTCTAGGGCGTAGCTGCCGCCGATCGGCGACCAGAAGCTCGGATGACACAGCCCCAGCCCATGGGCTTGGAAGTAGCTGATGTGCTGGACCTGCATGAGACCCTCCGGCGGGCGGTCGAAGTCGAAAGTCAAGCCGGAAAAGCCCGCCACGTTGATCGGCTCGTCGGGATGGCGGTTCTCGAGCCGAGCGGAGATCGTCACGTCCTCGCCGTCGAAAGTGTAGTCGGTGGTAGAGACGACCTGGCCGGCAGACTGGATGACGCGGGCCTGGCGTGGACCGCGGACTTCCAGGGTTTTTCGCTCCACCGGCCCGGTCTTCACCGTCCCGCTCCCGGCGCCCTTGAACCAGGGCTCGGCGTTGAATACGCTCCAGCCGCCGCTGGCCAAAGTCCGACCGCCGACGCGGATCGCCGAAAGCCCGTCGGCGGTCACCTCGAACTCGACACCTTGGTTGCGATGGATGAAGTTGGCCGGCGCGGTATCCGCGGCGTTGGCGCCGGCCATGGTTTGGACGGTCAGGACAAGCATCAGGTGCTTCAGCATGGTACTGTTGTCTCCTAGGATGCGGGGGGGTTCTCAAGAGCGCAGCCGAACCGAGGGCGGAAACCGTAGTGTAGTCTACGGAGATACGGCTGGGTAGGACGGGACCGTACCACCCTTACTGGTGGCTTATTGCCGACCCTGTGTCCCCAACCGGCCTTCTGCTGGGAAACGTCCCGCATCGTTTCGTCTTTCAAGACTACGTCATATAATAACTGGGGCCGAAGTTTGCCGGCGCAGCGAGGACACGGAACATGGACAGCCAGATCCAGTTCGTCATCAACGCCTTGAAACCACACGCTGAAGAATTGGGGACGGGGGGCACGAAATGACGCGGTTGTGCGATGCTGAACTCAGAGCGGTGAACGGCTCCTTGCGCCGTTTTCTCCAGCGGCGAATCGAGTTCCCGATATTCCGCTGGCTCGGGCTGAACCGACCGGACCTCGACATCCTTGAAGTGGGCTGCGGCTCGGGATATGGCGCGGTTCTGCTCTCCCGCTTGCAGCCGAAAAGCTACGTGGGCCTCGACCTGATGCCCGAGATGATTGATCTGGCCCTGAAACGAACCGACGTTCCCCACGCCGACTTTCGGCTCATGGATGCCGCCGATATGCGGCAGATAGCGGATGCCAGCAAGGATGCGGTGGTGATCTTCAACATCCTGCACCATATTCCGAGATGGCGGGAAGTCCTATCTGAATGCGGTCGAGTGCTTCGGCCCGGCGGGGCGATTTTTCTCGAAGAACCGAGCGCCGCCGCGACACGGGTATGGGATTCTTTCGTCAAGTGGGGCCACCCCAAGGACGCGATGTTCACCTGGCAGGAGTTGGAGGCCCGTTTGCATGACGTAGGATTCACGATCGAACGTCGCTGCAGACTGTGGCCGTTCCGAAGCTACCGTGCGGTCAAGACGCCGCACCCATGATGACTGCAGGTCGAAAGCGGCGTTCAGTGCTGACCCGGCTCTCAACGAACTTGCTTCACTTCGGGCGCCGCGGTAGTCACCGGATCACGCAGGAACTTCCAATAGGTCAACAGCCCCAGTTGCATCGAACGGAGCCATTTCCGCTGGTCGGGCGGCTTCGAGCCGTGAATCAATTCGAAGAGATCGGCCAGCACCGTCCGATTGCTCCCGTAGTAGCAGTGGCCGGTCAGGCTCGTGTCGATGTCCGAGACGTCGATCGTGTCCACGCCGGGAACGATGACCACCTGGTCGCCCGAGTCGCCCGCCCGACGGTAGCCATGGATCGCCTTCGAGGCGGCCAGGGCCTCATCATTCGACGAGGCATACAAGGTCACGCGATCGGCCGTCTTGGCGACCGCGGGCGCCAGGTTGCGCCGAAAAACGTCGGCGTCGATGTCCGGGGCGGTCAGCACGACCTCGTGGAACCGGGGACAATCCTGCTTGAGCTCCAACGACAGTTCGCGCAACGCGGAAGTCAAGGCCCGGTTGCCCATGCTGTGCGCAACCAGGTGTACCGACTGGGCCCCTGAGCGCTGGGCGATGCCCAGCAAGAACTCCTTCAGGTGCGGCACCGTCCAGGCGACATTATTCTCGTCGATGGTATAGGAAAGGAGCCCTTCCTGGGACGGCCAACTGTAGAAGATCGGCGCCCCGTCGAACTTCAAGTCGTAAGCGATCTGGGCCGTTCGCCGGGCCGCCGTCTCGAACCCGACGTTGTAGCCATGGATGAAGACGAACGCCTGCCGGCCGGTGGATCGCTCCACGCATGCCCGCAGGTCGCCGTAGAAATCGTCGGCCGGTTGCATGCGCACGTCTTGCAGGACGATGTGGCGTTCGGGGTCCTGGACGAACTCCAACCGCAGGACGCTCGGGCTTTCCATCTGGCCCACCTGGTGGTCCTTGGGGACCGACACCTGGCAGGTCCCCAGTTCCAGTTCGCCGCGGCCGCTGCCGTACATCCGCTCGATGTCACGGCCGGCCCGCTCGGGTCGGACTCGGTAGGCAAGCGTCAGTCCGCCCAGCAGCACGGCAAGAGCCAAGAAGCACCAACCGAGACGGCGCAGAGCCACTCGCCCAGGACGCCGACGGGCGAAGAGCAGCAGTGCCAGAGCAACCGTCGCCAGCACTGCGGTCAGCCGGGGCCAACCACCGCGAAGCGACCGCTGCCAATCGGCTACATCGATGGGTGCCCGGTCGGTGGCGTAGTACACTTTGACCACCGTGTAGGGCAACTCTTGCTCGGGCGGTTGGCTGGCGGCACTCTCGGCAATCGGCTCTGTGTCAGGCTCGGCGGTGGGTAAGGGTTCGGACTCCGGCGGGGCATCGGCGATGGCAGTCGGGTCCGACTCTTCCGGGGACGGAGCGGGCAATGGCATGACAGGGGGCGCCGGCACGGCCGTGGTTGTATTGAAAGGGGACTCGGCTGGATCCCCGCCGCGAGCCTGACTTGCGTCGTTATGCCGTATTGCCCCGACCGCCCGTTTTGCCTCGGCGATCCTCCGTTCCCACGCCTGGCGTTCGGCCTCGGCTGCCAGACGGTCTTTCTCGGCCTGCGATGCCTGATCGGGCTGTGATGGTCGTGTAGGCTGTGGTATGGCATCGCCATGCGGTGGGGCAGGGCAGGGCGATGGTGGCGCTACGGTGGAGGGTGGCGAGCACGTTGATGCATCGCCATGCGGCGGGGCAGGGCAGGGCGATGCTTGGGATTCAGGTTTGGCCTGGGAGTTGGAAGCGTTGGGCGCGGCGCTGCCACAACCTAAGATCAGACTGCCGATCAGCACGGTCGCAGCCAGTGCGCCTGCGTGGGAACAAGCTGTATGCACAGAACGTCCTCCTGCGTTCGACTCAAGCCCGAAGAACTCCCTTCAAAGTCACCGCTATACTAATAAAAAATGCAAGGCATGTAAATCGCACTTCACTTTGGCCCGACGAGCACGAAGGGCGCCCAATAATAAGGGTTCCTCCACTCGTCGCGTTGCTTGGCCCACTGTTTGGCCTTTTGCAAGGCCAGGGCATAATCCAGCGGGCTTCCGTTCTTCTCCGCCTGGGCCAGCAGAGTACAGAAGTAGCTGATCGTGGCGGCGGCGGCGGCATCGTCGACCAGCCAGTTGCTGGCGACCACCCGCCGGGAACCGGCCACCAGGAACCCGCGCGAGAGGGCCCACACCCCTTCGCCATTCTGCTGCGGGCCATAGTTGGTCCGGCAGGCGCTAAGAACGGCCAGATCGCAATCGGTCAGCGGCAATGCATAGATCTCGCCGAGCGTCAAAAAACCGTCGTCATCCAGGTTGAGCCCGGGCCCCGGCGTCAACGCCAACGCGCCGTAGAAGTTGCCATGCTCCTGGTCGGTTAGTCCGTGGCAGGCCAGATGCACGATCCGCCGGCCGGGCAACGCCTTGCGCACGGCGGCCTCGGTCGCCTGCCGGCCTTCGAGCCTGGTGACATCGATGCCGTTGTCATGGAACGCCTCGACGACCCACTTGCATTCCCAAGCCGTGTAAGGCAGGGGCGTCAATTTCCCGCCAAGCCAGGCATAGCGTGATTGGGCGACGGCCGAATCGGTGGGCCCGGCCTCGGCCGTTTTCGCCCCGTCCGCAGGCGTGTAGTCCGGATTGCCGACCGTCAACACGGGCTCTTGATCCGCCCCCTTCGCGGGGGCTCGTTGCAGGAGATTGTGCAGGATGGTGGCCGAAGGGGCATACAGGATGGGAGGGGCGGCGTCAAGCAAATAACGCCCCGGTTCGACCAACAAGACCTCCATCGGCAGGAAGGCCAGCGGCCCGTCAGGTACGATCACGACGTATTTCGCCGCGCCGGCCGTAATCTGCTTGCCCACGTCCTGAGGCGCCAGCAGTTTCCAAAGCGCGGCCAGTTTTCTATCCGCCTCGGCGGTTTTCTGCTGGAAGATCAATTGCATGACGCCCGTCTTCTGTTGGTTGACCAGGACGGCCTGCAACTTTCGTTTGTCGAGCGGGCCCGGCTTGCTTTCGAGGATTTGGGCCGTGTTCTCGTCGACCGTAAGCGCCACGAGGCGGGCCTTGTCCGGCCCAACGACGATCACGTACCCACCGAGTTCCCCAAAAAAATACTCCAGGAGCAAACTACTGTTGCTGGAAAGGTCCTGCTGTATTTTTTTGAGCTTCAACGGGCCGCTGTCGGCCGCAAGGAGTTGGCGGTAGACAGGACTACTGCTGCGCTGGTCGCGATAGTGCCGATAGAGGGCTTCATTGGCGCTCCGCAACTCGGCCTCAAGCCGGCGGCGATCGCCGCCCGGGCCGTTGTCCGCCAGGCTGAGTTGCCGCTGCAGGCTGGCGATGCCGGTCTTCAACTCGGCCTCTCGCCGGCGAAGTTCTTCGCGCTGCGCGGGTGGCCGCCCGACGTTCGAGATCCGCGCCGCTGACCGCCATTTCGTCCAAGAGCGAACGCGCCCGGCTGCGCTCGATGGCTGCGAATGCTTCTTCAACGTCTCCGCGCTCGGTTTGCCAGGCGACCATGGTCTCGTAAGCATTAGTGAACTGGCCGAAGACCTCGGACCGTTCGTACTCACTGCCGCCCGCCAATCCGCGCTGTTGTTCGGCCAGATCCAGCGCCTGTCTGATGTCAGCGACCGCCTCATCCTTGCGATTGAGACCCCACAAGATCTGGGCGCGCAGAAAATAGCATTTGTGCCGGGTCCATGGCCCCGCCCCCGAATGGTCGAAGATCGGAATGGTCCGCTCGGCCAGGGGCAGCGCTTCCGCAAGGCGGCCCTGCGAAGCATTGAGCCAGGCCAGGTTCAGCAGGCTGTTGCCCGCGTCGGGGTGTTCGCGTCCCAAGGCCTTCTCCTCGATCGCCAGCGATTCGCGGTACGATTTTTCGGCGTCGGTGAAGCGTCGCATTTTCACGTAGAAATGGCCCAGGCGGTTCAGCGAATGAGCGGTTGCCGGATGATCGTCGCCTTGCACCTTGCGGCGCAGCGGCAATGGCCTCTTGGAAGAGCTTGGCGGCATCATCCGGATGTCCCAACTCGGCACGGGTACTGGCGAGGTGTTCGAGGCTGTCGATCGTCCACGGACTCTCGCGGCCAAGCGATTTCAAGCGGATGTCCAAGGCCCGCTGGAACAACGGTTGGGCCTCCGCCACCCGCCGTTGTTCGTCGTAGATGTTGGCGAGATTGTACAGGCAGGTCGCCGTAAAGGGACTGTCGGCGCCGGCCTGCTTTTCGAAGATCACCAGAGCCTGCTTGTAATACATCTCCGATTCGGCGTAGCGTCCCAGGCTGCTATAGAGTCCGGCCAGATTATTGAGGGCCAGCGCGGTGACGGTCTGATCGGGCCCCGCCGCCTTGAAAAAGATCTGCAGCGCCCGGCGGTAGAGCGGTTCGACCTCGGCGTAGCGTCCCAGGTCGACGTACAGCGCAGCCAGGTTATTGAGGTTGGCCGCCGTGCTGGTATGTTCGGGTCCGTTGACGCTTTCGGAGATCTCGACGGCCTCGTGATACAAACGTTCCGCCTCGGCATAGTGTCCCCGGTGCGCGCAGGTTGAGGCCAGGATGTTCACGCACGCGCAAGTCCGAGCGTGCATCCGCCCGTGGGCCGTCTTCGACATCTCCAGCGCCCTGGCGCGCAGGCTTCGGCGTCGGCATAGTGCAGTTGCCGCTCGCAGGCACCGAGCAGGCCCTGCAGGGCCTGCTCGGTCCGGCGCTGCCGGGACCAAGTTGCTTGGCATAGATGGCCACGGCGCGGCGAAACAACGGCTCGGCCTCGGCCGGCCGGTCCCGCTTGGCATAGAACCAGGCAAGATTGATCGAGCCGGCGGCAGTGTGAAGGTGTTCAGTGCCCAGGATCTTGATGCGGATCGCCAGGGAACGCTTCAGCAAGTCCTCGGCCTCGGCGTCACGCTTCAACTCGGCATAGACCAGGGCCAGGTCTTCCATCGCCATGGCCGTGTTCGGATTCTCCGGTCCAGCCAGTTTTTCGGCGATCTCCAGCGAGCGCTTGTAGGCCTCGGCGGCTTCCGTGCGGTGTTGTTGGGCCTCGCAGGCCTCACCCAACCGGCGCAGACAGACGGCTACCTCAAAGCTCTGGGGGCCGCGGACCCGCTCCTCCAACGGCAACAATTGCCGATAGGCCTTCTCGGCATCCGCAGGGCGGTTCTGCTGGGAATACAGTCCGCCCAGCTTTCCGAGCCAGGTGTTCACCCATTCGGCCTGGCCGGCCTGCTGTGAAATGGCAAGCCCCTGGCGGCCGACGGCCTCGGCCTCCGAGTAACGGCCAGCCTGCAAAAGATTGCCGAACTTCTCGGCCAGTTGCGGGGAGGGGTTGGGCTGGGCCGCGACGGCCGCCGCCACGCAGCAGATTGTCAACCACGAGCCGCTCACGCCAAATCATTCCTGACCGCCCACAGTGCCGCCTGAGTGCGGTCCGTGACGCCGATCTTCCGGAGGATCTGTTGCACGTAAATCTTGATCGATTCGTAGCTGATGTTCAATGCCTCGGCAATCTGCTTGTTGGTCAACCCGCGGGCGATCTGTCGCAGCACCTCGCCCTCACGTTCCGTCAAAGAGACTTCCAAGGTAGCGGCAAGCCGTGGTGTTCTCAGAGACCCGCTCGCGCCACGGAGCGTTGCCTGGCTCCAGGCGCTCGCGCCGCTGGCTGCGGTCCGGATCGTGCTCAGAAACTCGTCCCGGCTGCAACCCTTCAATAAGAAGCCGCTGGCCCCCAGCGCGATCGCCCTGGCAGTGCTGGCGAAATTTTCAAAAGCCGAGAACAGCAGCACGGGCAGATTGGGCTTGTCGAGTTTGATCCGGCCCAGGACGCTCAATCCGTCGCCATCGGGCATGCGGACGTCCAAGAGGACCAGATCGACTTCCTTTTCCAAGGCGAGCGTGACGGCCGCCTGGCCGGTCGTGGCTTCCGCCACGACCTTGATTTCCGTGCCTGCCAGGAGGGCTTTTACGCCAAGGCGGACAATTTCCTGATCATCGGCAACGAGAAGCTGGATTGTGGGAGCGGAGGGCATGCGAAGGACCTCAGTTTGAGAAAGGGGCCGGAGTGGACCGGGGGGCTGACACACAATTATATCATAGACAAGTCCGTATTCTGCTACTCCGCGATTACGCCGGGTGCGTCGTGCTCCAGCTTGTAGGTGCTGTAAATGGTCAGGCTGTTTGCGGGCAGCGTGTCGCGCAATTCCGTTGCCGCCGGGCTCAGCGGAAACTCTTTCTGCGGATTGACCTTCACGTCGGCCCGGTCCCGTTCCGCCTCGCCGGAGCGGTAACGGCAGAGGCGGGTCGGCCCCGGCAGATTCTGCGCAGTGAGCTTGAGGTCGAACTCTGCGGGAGCGTCGTTGACGATCGCCAGCGTGAGGTTTCCTCGCGGGCTGCGCAGCGCCGCGCAGAACACCCGCTGCCAGTCGGAAAACGTGCCGCCGTCAACGCCGCTGCCAAGGACCGCCGAGTTCTTTGCCGTAAAGCGGCTGAGCAGGCCGAGGCAAAAGTAGCTGTTCGGATGGGGCGGAAAGTCGCGGAGCAATTTCTTCTGGCGCGGGTCCCAGGTGTCCACGAACTGCCATTGCCCGTCCAGGTCGCCGCGATTGAGAAAGCTCCAGCGGTTAAAACCGTCCACGCCAAGCTTGGCCAGGCGGATGACCAGTTCACTGCCCGCCAGCGCCGACTGCGGGCAACTCGGGCCGGGCTTGTCGGGCAGCCAGCCGTAGGCCATCGTCCCGAACTCGGAGAGAAAGAGCGGTTTGCCTTCCCGGTGGGCCAGTTCGACCCACGCCGCCGCGTTCCGTTCTTGGACGGCGATGTGGCCTCGCGTGCGGAAGTCGAAATCCGCGCCGTAATCGTGAAAATCGTAGGCCCCGAGCTGGTTTAGATAGTCCAAGCCGCCCGGCGCCTTGGCGGGGAAAGCCGTGGTGGTGTCGGGGCCTGACAAAGGCAGCTTCAACCCGCGCTTGTTCAGCGCCTTGCGGACCGCGGCAAGGCCTGGCCCGATCGACAACGGCTTGTTGGGCGGGGCCTGCCACCACGAGAAACTCTCCCCTGGCTCGTTGGTGATGCAGAGCCATTTGATGCACGTGTACCCGCGTTTCTTGATAAGGTGTTCCATCAGGGTCGCCAGGCCGTCGGCGAAGGCATTCATGTCCACCGGTGCGCTGTGGACCCGTCCCACTGCATCGTCGCGGAACGCCGGGCAGGCCAGCCATGCGGCGTTACACCACATCTGCTGGAAGAACACGTCGGCCCCGTGCTTTTGGTTCCAGTCGAGAATACGGTAAAGAATGCGCATCTCGGCACTATCGAAGGTGAACTTGCCCTGCTCCGGCTCGTAGACCCGCTGTTCGATTTCCACGCGGTTCCAGTCGAGGCCGAGCCAGCTTGCGTGGCGGTCGATTTGCCGCCAGGCCCGTTCGTCCTCGGCGGGCGGGTAGCCGCCCCAGCCGCTGCCGCCGTGGCTATAGCTGGTGAAGGCCGGGTGCTTGACGCCGTAGGGGATCGGCGCCTCCATGGCGTGCCACGATGCACCGATGCCGCCGCGCATGGTGTTGACGATCTTGCCACAATCGACCGTGACGACCACGGCGCCGCCATGAAGCGGGGAACCGGCACCCGTTCTCGGCGGCTCGCCTGCGTTCGCCCAGTCGCAGAAGACGGTGATGATGCCTGTGAGAATAAGAATCCTGCTGTTCATTGTTGCGTCTCCTTTGCAGTGGCTGGTGGCTGAGCTTGCGAAGCCCCAGCTTTCGCGGCATCGGCTGGGGCTTCGCAAGCTCAGCCGCCAGCCACCCCCCAGCCGACAAATCGGGAAGTCATTCTTCGGCCGATCCTTGGTCGCGTCCAGCCACGGTTCGCGCTGCGTCAGCCGAACTGATAATGTTTGCGGACGGCTTTGTTTACCGTCCAGGTGCAATCCAGCCCCACGGGAAAGACCACGTAATCGCCCGGGCCAAAGCTGACTTTCTGCCCGCCGGCGTCGACCGTCACGTCGCCTTCCAGGATCAAACAGGTTTCCTGCTCGTCGTAGTGATACGGAAACTGCGACGGTTCCTTCTCCCAAATCGGGCATGCCCGCATACGGGCTTCTTCTTCGGCGGTAGGTTTACGAACTTCGATCGGCATGTTCTTTCTCCTTTTCGACAGGCAAGTCAAGAACAAGGCAAGTCAAGAACATTGTGCCGTAAGGCGGAATCGATTACAATAGGCTGCATCGTCTACCCCCCCGATTCAAGCAGGAGAACGAGCGATGACTTCTCGCCGGGAATTTCTAAAGGCTGCGGGCGTGGCCCCGGCCTTAGTATGGGCGGCCCAGTGCAGCCGCGCTGGCATGGCCGCGAACGCCGAAGGCAGCGAACTTCCGCAAATTGCTTTCGGCAAGCACCATATCTCCCGACTCGTCTGCGGCGCCAATCCGTTCAACGGCGGCTCGCATCTTTCGGGCTTCGTCAATCGCGAGATGAAAAGCTATTACACTCCGGAGCAGATCCTCAAGACGCTGCGCCGCTGCGAGGAAGTCGGCATTACCTGCTGGCAGGCCGGAACCGGCAACAGCGAGTTGTATCGCCGCCACGTCAACGAAGGCGGCAAGATGCGATTCCTGGTGATCGAGTCCAACCCGCAGCATATTGCCGCCTTGGCCGCAGCCGGGACCATCGGCGTCGCCCATCACGGCGAATCGACCGATCACCTCTTCAAGAGCGGGCAGATCGACAAGGTCGCCGACTTCCTCAAACGGGTCAAGGATGCCGGGCTGATGGCGGGCGTCTCCACGCACATGCCCGCGGTGGTCGACACCATCGAATCGAAGGGCTGGGATCTCGACTACTACATGACGTGCGTCTACGAACGGCATCGCACGCAAAGAGGAGTTGGAGAAGCTTCTCGGCCAGGCCCCGTTGCCGATCGGGGAAGTATACCTCGCGCAAGATCCGCCGCGGATGTACAAGGCGATTCAGCACACCAAGCGGCCCTGCCTGGCGTTCAAGATCCTGGCCGCCGGCCGGCTCTCGGACCGCCGCGAATGGGTCGAACAGGCGTTTCAAGACGCCTTCCGGTCGATCAAGCCCGGTGACGGCGTGATCGTGGGCATGTACGATCGTTATACCGATCAGCCCAGTGACAACGCCGCGCTGACACGGCGCTTCGTGGGCGGGTGACGTCATGCCTCAGCACCGGCCGGAGAATACCTTCCGTATTTGGGTGGCATGCCTTCACGCGGCCGTCCGAGACTTGGCGCAGTCGGGAAAACCGCAACCGGCCGCGGGTAGGCATGTTTGCTGCGGGGCTGACATGCCTCACGTCACGCGTTTGGGCCAACATGCCTACCCGCGGTTGGTTGCGGTTGCCCTGTTGCCGCGACTTTGTGATGGCCGCGTGAAGGCATGCCACCCGTTGCAAGAAAACGGAAGTAATTCTTCAGCCGGTCCTGATGATCGGCGCACCCGGCAGGGCGAACTGAGGTGATCGTTACATGTTCAAGAGCGGAAAATGGGTTGCATTTCTGTTTCTGGCGTTGTCGGGCACGTTGACGGCTAGCGGCGAAGACCGCGTGTTGTCGGTCGAGGAAGCCGATCGGCTGCTTCATCCGGCCGTCGGTGCGCCAGCTTGGCGGCCTTGGCGAATCGACCTCGCGCCGGCGCGGTGGATCTGGCTGCCTTCGCAGCGGACGTTGCCGAACACGTTCCTGTTGTTTCGCCGCGAAGTGACGCTCAGCGGCCCGCCGCGTCGGGCCACGGGCTTTATCACGGCCGACAGCCGATACCTGTTGACGGTCAATGGGCGGCGGGTCCAGTGGGGCCCCGCTCCCTGCGATCCACGAAGCGTCGACGCCGATCCGATCGACCTGACGGCCCTGCTGACGGCGGGCAAGAACGTCCTGGGCGTCGAGGTGCTCCACTACGGAGTCGGCGACGGGACCTGGCCGGCCGGCAAGCCGGGGCTGATCTTCCACCTTGTGATCGAAGGTGCCGATGGCCGTCGCCAAGAGATCATCTCGGATCCATCGTGGCAGGTGACGATTGATCGGGCACACCGGCCGGGACAGTTCAAGCGGTGGTACCTCCGCGCGTTGCAGGAGGAATTCGACGCGCGGCTGCACCCGGCCGCGTGGGATACTCCCTCGTTCGAGCCCGACGGGCGATGGACGCCGGCCATGGTGCTGGATTGTCCTGCGGATAAACCGCCGGGATGCAGCAGCTATCCGGGGGGCGACCTGCTGGAACGTACTGACCCAAAGCGAAGCTCGCTGCGGGTTCGTGAGATTCCGCCCCTGCGTGAAAGCGAAGTGCCGGTCATGCGATTGGCCGATGCGGGTCGTATCGAGTGGCTGCGCGACCCGGCTGACTGGTTCGAGTTTCGCATGCCCGGATCGTTCCGCGTCCGGCGCGAGGCGGTTGCCGATCATGGGTACATGGTGCCCGCGGCCGGCGACGGGGCCTGGCGGTTGCCGGCCGGAGAGCCGCGGCAGGGGCAGTTCGTCACCTTCGAGTTCAAGGAGCAGATCGTCGGCTGGCCGCACTTCACGATCGAGGCGCCCGAGGGAACGATTGTCGAGCTGATGTGCCAGGAGGCGCACGCTCCGTCCGGGCCGGCCTGGCTGGACAGCCAGTTCTTCAACTGGTCGCGGTCCATCTGCCGCAAGGGAGTGAACCGCTTCGAGTCGTTTTCGATTGCTGGAACCATTACCTGGAGACGGGCGACCTGGCGGCCCTCGACGAGCCCTATCCGCGGCTCGTGCGCTTCGCCGACTATCTCGAATCGATCCGCGGCAAGGACGGCCTGCTGCCGGTCGAGAATCTCGGCGTGCCGCAGGTCTGGATCGATCACGTCGCCTACCAGCGGCAGCGGCACAAACAATGCGCATTCAATCTGTACGCAGCGGCGATGCTCGAACATGCCCTGGCGCCGATGGCCCGCGCCCGCGGCGATGACCAGCGGGCCGAGGAGTTCGCCCGGCGCGGCCGCGACATTCGTACCGCGACCGTGCGGCGGTTCTGGAGTGCCTCGCGGGGGCTGTTCGTCAATAACCTGCCGTGGCTCGACGAGGAGAAGAATCCCCGGCTGTGCGACCGCTCGCTGGCCACGGCCGTGTTGTTCGACCAGTGTCCGCAGGGAAACACTGCAGCGGCGCGGCGGGCCCTGGTCGAGTGCCCGGCCGAATTGGGGATCTCCTATCCTTGCAACGCCTGCTGGCGCTACTGGGCCCTTGCCCGGCTGGGCCGCGCCGACCTGGTTGTCAGCGAGTTCCGCCGCCGTTGGGCGACATTGCCGTCGGTCATCCTCAACAATACGCTGCAGGAGGACTGGCATGCCCCGGCGGACTCGACCGCCCAATGGAGCCACTGCGCGTTGGCGCCTCTGTACGTGCTCTTCATGGACGTCGCGGGCATCCGGCCTACCGCGCCCGGTTTTTCCCGGTTCCAGGTCCGCCCGCAATTGGGCGACCTTGCGGACCTGGACCTGACCTACTACACGGGCCGCGGCCCGATCCGCTTCGTCGCCGGGAGGCGGCCTGAGGGGCACCGGATTTCCGTGGCCGTGCCCAAGGGCTGCGAGGCGGAACTCCTGTTGCCGCCCGGTGCTTCGACGTCGCTGCCGGCGCTCGCGCCCGATCATGAACTGGGCCTGAAGCGGTTCCGGTTGGAGGCGGGAAGTGAGAACGTCTTCGTGGTCCGCGAGGACAAGTCGCTACGAATGAGTGGGAAGAACTGAATTCAAGAGGAAGTAATGGAAGGGATTCCGGCTGAACAACTTCTTATGGCGTTTGCGCGGAGGTGGGGGTGCCGATGCGTCCAACGAACTCTCGCTTGAATTGCTCCTGATCCTCCGTTGGTTCGAGGAATCGTGGCGCGAGCATCAAAAACCGGATGCCAGCGGACACGGCCCTGGTTTCTACGAAAATCAGCTCCCGTCGTTGTATCGACGTACGGCGCGCTGAATCACTCAATCGCAGTGCCTCCCTTTCTGCGTTTCCGCACCGGCGGCAGGTTTTACTTGACTGTGTTTGGCGAACGATTACAATAGGCCGTGTTACGAATCCGCAATTCGTCATACTGCCGCCGATTGAAGCGAATTCCCGTCGATCGGCCGCGTCTGCCAAGTTCTTCCACCAGCCCTGGATTGCCCGCCATGAAAACCCCGTCCGTTTGTCGCTTCCCCCGCCTTCAGGGCTCTGCACCGGCAGCGATTGCCGTACTCGCCGCCACGCTCTTGATCGAAGCCTCTGCGATCGCTCAATCGATTACCCCTCCCTATTATCCGCCGGGCACTTATACGCCGTTCAGCCAGCTTGAAGCCGTGAATTCGGACGGGTCTTCCTCATTCACGTGGCCGGCCAGCGGCCTCCCGATCACGGTCGTGGGGATCGTCCTCAACAGTCCTTCCACCATGCTGGACAGCACACCGAACTTTCAGCCGTGGGAAAATGACTTCTCGAACGCATTCAACCTGGGCGGACAGTGGCAAATCAACATCCAAGCCATTAGCAATCCAACGCTGGGCGGCAGTTCGGCCGATTTCGGTGGCTGCGAAGTGTGGATGGGCCAGAATTACGGTAACCTGCCCTGGATCGCCGACTCGTCCGACAGCTACACGAATTCCGCATGGACGGCCAAGCTGGCGACGCTGAATAATCCGACGTTACTATCGACCGGCAATACCGTCTCTTTGCAAGCAGGCGACGTGGTCGCGATTACGAGCTACGGCCTCGAATATCAGGGGATGGTGAACATCAATCAGCAACACATCATCGGCAATCCGATCACCATAACCGCCTTGCAGACGGGCGTGCGGTTGCCCACACCGACCGCGACGACCCTCGGTCAATTGATGAACTCCAGCGGCAATTTCTATTTCGATCCGACGCGCCAAACGGGGGCCGAACATCTCCAGGGAACGCTCGTTCAATTGGACGGCGTTCGCCTTTCCTCGGGCACGTGGGCTCCCAATAACCAGGTCGTCGTCACGGACGGTTCGGCGCGTCAGATGATCGTGAATATCGGAAACAACCCCGATCTCACGATTGCGCCGTCGGGAACTTTCAACTTGACCGGCATTCTTGATCAGGAATCAACGGACGGGTCGAATCAAGACGGCTATACGCTCTGGCTGACCGATTCGGGCAACGTCAGCGTCCAGTCAAAGTCGGGCGTAATCCTGAACTTGTCCGGCAGCGGTGGGAGTTGGAACGCCGCGGGCAGTTGGAACCTGGGCAGCAAACCGCAGAATCCCGGCGACACGGCCATTCTGGGCGGTTCGCTGGCCGTGGCTGCGACGGTCACGCTGGACGGGCCCCAGAAGGCCGGCGGGATCATTCTCTCCAACTCGAACTCGCAGACGACCGGCTATACGGTCGCACCGGGAACCAACGGCGTGCTCACGCTGGACAATTCCGGGACCGCGGCATTCCTGACGGTGACAAGCGGCAGCCACGCGATCACGGCCCCGGTGGCGCTGGCCGACGACCTGGATGCGAGCGTCGCCGCCGGCGGCAGCCTGGCTGTTTCCGGCGGCGTTGGCGCCGATAGTCCCGGCCTGTCGTTGACCAAAGACGGCGGCGGGCTGCTGATTCTCAGCGGCACCGACACGTATAGAGGCGGCACGACAGTAGACGCAGGCACGCTGATTCTGACGTCAAACTCCGCCATAGCCGACGGGACGAGTTTGACCGTGGGTTCCGGCGGCGTATTGCTCTTCGACCCAACCGCCGCCGCTTCGACATATTCATCCGCGGCTTCGCAAGCCAGTCCCGTGCCGGAACCAGGCACCTTGGCGCTCCTCGCCGCCGCCGTCGCTGGCTTGGTTTGGAAATGCCGGACCAGGAGAAGGCCCAATGGATAATCGCGAAGCAGACGCTCGAAGCCGTCAGGGGTTTACGCTTGTGGAAGTCCTGGTGGTCATCGCCATCATCGGAACATTGATCGGGATTCTGTTGCCCGCCGTTCAGAGCGCCCGCGAGGCTGCGCGACGCACCCAGTGCGCCAACAACCTGAAACAAATTGGCATCGCGCTGCATTGCCATCACGACGCCCTGGGGACTTTGCCGGCCGGCGACTATGCTTCGACCTCCGGCCAATGTCCGGGCGGCGCTTGGGTCACAACCCACAAATCCGAAGACCGGGCCAATTGGATGATCCTCATTCTTCCCTACTTGGAACAGGAGGGGCTTTACAAATCCTACAATCTCATCAAGCCCAACGAGGACCCCGCCAATCATCCGGTCGAGGTGACTCGCGTTGCCACGTATATTTGCCCTTCGGACATCGCCACCGACCAGCCGGTGGTGCCGGCGATGGGACCCGCGGCCGGTTGGGCCCTCAACGTGTCCTACATGCCCGGCTCGTATCGGGCGATGTCCTGCCAAAGCGCCGGGACGAACTTTCTCGACGGCGGCGAGATCACCAGCTATCCGGCGAACCTTCGCGGCGCGATGCACGTGGTGGGCATTCTCGGCTTCCGGCCCGAACGCTTCACGGACATAAGCGACGGGCTCTCGCACACGCTCATGGTGGGCGAAGCGACGACCCGGACCGATTTCGGCTACAAGACCTTGTGGGCGTATTCCTTCGAGCATTATTCGCTCTCAGCCGCGACGCCCCAATCACGCATTCTCATGGGCGACTACGACGCGTGCTGCGCGGCGGGGGGCGCGGGAAGCAGCTTTCCCTGCCGTCGCGGTTGGGGCAGTCCCCACCCCGGCGGACTGAACTTCGTCCTCTGCGACGGCTCCGGGGCGTTCGTCAACACGTCGATCGACATGAACCTGTTCGCGGACTTGGCGACCATTGCCGGCGGCGAGTCCGCCGCCGTCCCGTAAGGCCCTTGATTGCACCTTTCACCCTGTTTCGGAGATTACCTCGAATGCGACCTTTCACTTGCTGTCTTCTCTTGGCATTCACCGCTTGTTGCTGCGCCGGCGAGCCGGCGGTCGAGTTGCCGAAGCCGAAATTCAAGCCTGAGCCGACCGATCCGGCATGGCTCGGCCCGGCCATCCAACTCCACGGGCATCTTGGTCCGTGGCTGGTGGCGGGCCTGCGGATCGGCGCAGCGGGCCTCGCGCGGTCGAAGCGGATGGCTACTTCGACGTTGAAGTGACCGCCGAAGGCCCGTTGGCTCTGCCGCCGCAGGCGTGTTTCCTTGACGGCCTTCAGGTTGCGACCGGAGCCACGCTCGGCAAACGCAATCTCAAGTGGGTCGAGGCCCCGCGGCTTGCCGTGCGGGTGAAGAATGTTCGCTCTGGAAAGACAGTCGCGGTCCGTCCGACCGCCACGATGATGGAGTGGATCGCTTCCGCCAAGGGAGTTCCCATGAGCCCGGCGAACCCGAACCGCGCCGGAATTCGCGCCGAAAAGGAACACGGCGCGAAGGACTCGCACGCCCTGGATGCCGTCGCCAGGCGAATCGCCAAGGCGGAGGAAAGCGAGATCGTGGTGATTTCTCGCGAGTAAATGCGGATGGAGCGCTCCAAGCACACTTTGGCGTTTGTCAAGCCCGCCTATTTGTCTCGATTGCGATGTGCCGTAGAATGGAGCCTATTCCCGGTCGAGCCGGCCGAACCCAAGCGGGGCTGCTTTCGGCGTCTTCAAAATGGGGGCCGAAGACGCGTAGTTTTCTCGGCGATCAGCATAGGGTATGATCGTCGTTCGGGAGATGCACCAAGAGCGTCCGGAAGCAATGAGCGGGGTGGAGTCCCGGCTTTAGCCGGAATGCCCTGAAAACCGCCCAGAGGCGGGACTCTAACAATCGCCCATTGCATTTCTTGCGAACGCTCTAAATCACTTAACGTGGGCAGCGAAGGTGATCGGAGCGGAGCCCGGCGGCACGTCCAATTCCAGGCCGCTGGTGGCAGGGAAGCGGTAGTGCTCGGGCATCGCGCATTTTCCGGCCTCCTTTTTTCCCTCATTGCTGGGCGAACGCTCCCAGCATTCGATGGCGATCTTGTATTGGCCGGGCATCAGACCTTGGGCATCGCCCGTCATGGCGGAAAACGAGCCGTCCGTCTCGAAACGGGCCATGCCGACGAGTTGCGGCAGTCCCTCGGCCGCCTGCGCGGGGCTGAAGAAGATGACGCCGGACTTGGGCCATGCCCCGCCGTTAAGCGTTAGCCGGCCGCGGACCGCGACCAGGCCGGGACCGCGATGGCAGCCGGTCAGTGCGGCGAGCACGAGCAAAGCCAGAAATGCGGCCGGGGTTGATGTCCTTCTCATCGATCCGTTTCTTTTCTACTGCGGCACAACCACGCTTTCCCCACCCGCTTTGGTGCCCAGGCCGTTGTAGAGTTGGTAGTCGATCGACGTGCTGAACGAATGCACGCTGGCGTCGCCCATCACGAAGTTGACCGTGCCCGGATGGGCGCTCTTGAAACCGTCGCAATCGTAGTCCGGTCTCAGGGAGTGGGCCGTCCCGTCGTTCTCCTCCACGGGGTCGGCGCCTTCGCAAAAACTCATGCTGATGTTCAACGGTATGTTCGTCACGCAGATGACGTCGTTGGTGAAAAAGAGGGTCGCATGGACCGTGTACTCCGGCCGCGTCTCGCCGCACATGATCGTATTGCTCAGTCCGTCCTTGACCGTGGCGAAGTCGACGCCGGACAACGGGGGAGAAAGGTCGCTGCAATAGAGATTGAACATGGCCACGTCGCCCTCGTAGCTACCTCCCGGTTCGTCGCAATAGCAGTTGGCCTGGCCGCCGCAGGGACAGAAGGGCGGGGCGCCGTTGATCGGCGTCGGGCCCCAACAGCCGCAATACCAGGAAGCCATCGAGGGCGAGGGGTCGCCGTACATGGTGCAGCGGTTGTGCATGACGGCCGTGCTGGCGTTCCCGCCGGTGGGACAGATGAACTGGCCGACGACCGTACTTGCCAGCGAGGCGTTGGAGACGCCGCTGGCATTGACCGACGTACTGTTGCCGTCATTGGCAAAGTTGAACTGACTGTAGAGCGGATCCAGGTCCATGTAGGGGAAGACGGCGACGGCCCAATTGAAAGGCGTTGCCGCGCACTGCGCGGAACCGACGGCCAGATTCCTGCTCGTCGCCATCGGCAGTCTTTGCCGGGCTTCATGAAATGCGTGCAGGGCCAGCCCGATCTGCTTCAACTGGTTCATGCACTGGGTGCGGCGACCGCTCTCGCGGGCCGCCTGCACCGCCGGTAGAAGCAGTGCCACGAGGGTCCCGATGATGCTGATGACCACCAGCAACTCGACCAAAGTGAAACCGACACGTGGCTTGGCGTGCATCGGCACTTCTCTCCTGGCAAATAATGCTACATCATCAAGCTCAACAACAACCGCAGGAAATCGAACGACTTCCCGCCAAGGTGATGCCATCCCATGTAAAGTCGATTATCCCACAAGGCGCGGAATCTGGCAAGCGCTCGACAATGATGTTTTGATTCGAAGTCCTTGGCGATTTTAGTCGATCGAACTGGAATCCGCTCGACCTCAACAATACGCTCCAGGAGGACTGGCATGCCCCGGCGGACTCGACCGCCCAATGGAGCCACTGCGCGTTGGCGCCTCTGTACGTGCTCTTCATGGACGTCGCGGGCATCCGGCCCACCACGCCGGGTTTTTCCCGGTTCCAGGTCCGTCCGCAATTGGGCGACCTTGCGGACCTTGACCTGACCTACTACACGGTCCACGGCCCGATCCGGTTCGTCGCCGGGAGGCGGCCTGAGGGGCAGCGGATTTCGGTGCCTGGATGAGCAAGTCTTGCGCAAATGAGAAGACGCCAGGCCCCAAACTCGGCATCGAGGCCCGCTGGGGATCGCATCCGTACCGCCGCCACCCTCGGCCAGTTAGGTGGCATTGCCGGTCCCCCTACCCGCCTCCATGACGGCCTCGCCGCACTTCTTCAAGAGGCCGGCGCACCACTGGCGGACGGCGTCGTGGTTGACGTTCAGGGCCGCAACGCTCTTGTCGGGAAGCTTTAATATCAGAGATTTTGCCGGCGGCCCGCCGCTGCTCTCGGCCGGCGCCGGTGCTTTCACGATGGCTGTCGGAAAACTCGGCGGCCGTGGCGTCGAGGCACTCGACCCGCATGTCAATTCGACCCTCTTGAGTGGCGACCGAAGCGATGCGGATTTCGAAGTGCGGGGTGCCGGGGGCGGTTCCCATTCCCGTGTAACGGCAGAAATACTCGCCCGGGCCGCCGTCGTCGAGTTCAAGAGCCCCGCCGCACAGGACGCCCGCCGCTTCCATGACCTCGCGAAACTCTTGGAGCAGCGGTCCAAAAACCTCGCGGTACAGCCGGTCGGCGGCGCGGCGGGTTTCGTCCTGAAGCCGCTTCGAGGCCGCCAGCAGGCGTTCTTCCTGCATCTGCCGGGCGAACAACTGCTCCGACTTTTTCTTGAGACTGGCCCGCAGTTGGTCGCCGAATTCAGTCATGGCGGGCGAAAAAAAAAGAACCCAATGCAAATGGGGACAGAAAGACGGGGACAACCACGAAACACACGAACGACACGAAAAAGAGACGGGGGGAGTTGCGGCCACGGATGGAACACGGATGGAACACGGATTTTCATTTCCGTGTTTAGTCACCAAAGTAGAGAATTGGAAACGACGGCTCATATCGAAGCCCGTCGGCTAACTTGTAAGCGACTTCAGCGCAGTTCAATCAACGATTGCAGAGTGTTCATCGCAACCTCCAAGAGCGACCGGGGTATAAGAATGGAGCGAAAATCGGGTCAGAACGGTCAGAACGATTTCCAGAATTGCTCTTACCGTATTTTCCCGCTGCCTGATCGGTCCGTAAAGCCCCCCTATTTGCATTTTCAATTGCTTTTTCGGTCTCCCGCCGCCCCGTCCAACCCGCCCCCACCCGCAGCGCCGGCGCGCCCGTCTTTCCGCAGTCGTAAAGTTTTGCGCCGCCCGACTTCCCTGCGCGGAATCGGCTCTTATGTTTCAGAAACGCGACCGGCGCTGGCAATTTGCATCGCTCCCGTTGCATCTTTCCAGCGCGCAATCGCCCGCCGCCGCGGCCAGCGTGGACGCGGCCAAACGTAATGGTCGGAGAGTATTCAGTACTCAGTACCCAGTCATCAGTACCCAGTACTCAGTAGCAAGAGTTTCGCGGCTGACAACTGCGTACTGGGTACTGCGTACTCGGTAGTCGTTTCCCCTCATCCCTCGATCACCTCGCCCGCCAGTGAGACGGCGCAGGCCGTGCAGAAGAAGAACACGACCCGCGTCACCGTCACCGCCCAGAAAGGGAGCGGGCGAGATAGGGAGAAGCCTGCTAGTTCTCCCTTTCCCCTCTTCTCCCCTTCTCCCTTTTGAACCTCTTAATCCTCCTCCCCTTCGGGCAGGACACCCGTTTCCACGGCCAAGCGATACCCTTCGGGACTGGCGTCCCAGGTCGCTTGATACGTCGGCTCCAGCGGCACCGGCACATGCAGACCGGCGCTGAGAAACACCGGCATCTCGCGGAGCGTGTCGCCTACGGCGATAGGTACGATATAGGCGATCCGGTCGTCGCCCGATTCGTAGGAAACCAGCGTACGGTCCTTGCCGGAAGGAAAGACAAAAGGCTCGTTCCCGATTTCGTCCCAAATTACGCCGTGAATGCCCTGCGGGTCGCGCGGCGTGGCCGGGAAGAGATCCACTATCAGGACGTGGATCCCTTCGCGCAAGAAGGCGACCGTCTTGTCAACGAACTCGCGGAGGGCTACGCGGGTGTCCTTGTTTCCGGGAGAGATGATCTCGATTACCGCGACAATGCGGCCGAGATGGTGACGGATGACGATGCGATTGGCGCCGCGGGCGTAGATTTCCTTGTCCGAATGTTGCACCATTTGCACGACGGGCGGCTCTCGGATGGCCACGCCGCCGGAATCGACCTCGAATCGGGGCCGATTTGCACGAGACTCGATTGCCAAGACATCAAGCTCGCGCGGGCCGGAGCATCGCTCGACCAGCGCCATCGTCCCTGACGGCAGACGCCCCGCATTCAGCGTTTTTGTGATTTCAACGGACCAACTCTGATGAAAATGATGAAACAGTCCCGATGGCACACGAGTCCAGTCGTGCAACGGCATATCAATATCTCCCGCTTCGCCTGGGGTACGTTGTGAAAAGTCGGCCATGCGGCCACCTGTTTTCATTCTACACCGAATCCCCGCCGGTCAGTAGAACGGAACCGGGAAAACCGCCATGCTCGCGGCCGATTTCCCCGCGCAGAACGCCGTTGACCTGCTGCGCAGGTGCCCCGCCGCAGCCTTCGGGCCGATCACTTCGCCCGCCACCGACGCGGAGGCAGGGTAGAAGTTCGACTCATCGATGGCCCCGGCACAACGGCTGTCCCACGGATAGAACGTGAAATAGCGGAGCTGCACGTTGCCGTCCTTGTCCATCTGCTGGACGCCGGTAATCTGGTTGTCCTCGACGCAGGACCAGGCCATGACCAGCGACCGGCTGTTCGCGCAGATGGCGCTGGGGCCGCCCAAGTTGCCACCCCAATCGCCCGTGCCGTCGGGCGTCCGCCAGGGAGGACTTCCGCTCTTGCCGACTTTCATCACGTATTTCAACGACGGTGGTGCGGTGAAGAAGATGCCTTTGACCTGGTAAGTTCCCGGCGTTACGGGCAAACCGAGGTCGGTCGTGGCGTCCCACGTCGTCGTATGCTGCCCGGCCTCAACCGCTTGGGCATTGAGCAGACTTCGCACGAGGACACCGTTTGCATCGTACACCGCCAGGCTGGCGAGTCCCTTGCCTGGCACAGTGAAGCGGACCGGCAGCCTGACACTCGCGGACAAGGTTATCGTTTTGTCGGCGGCGCAGGTTGCGGGGACGATGAATATGAGCAACGATACTGCCCAGAAGGCTATCCAGTCGGCGATGCTTCGCTTCATTCGCGTAGGCTCCTTGAGATGGGTAGTGTGCGGAGGGCAGGTTCAATTCACGCGGGGGGCGTCGCGGCCGCGTTTCTTCACGGCGGGGAAGCCGTACTCCAAGACACCAGCTCGGACGGCGGATTGCGAGCAGAAAGGCAACGACATCTCCAGGGGCTTCGTTGCTGACTGTCCCTCCAGACGTTATCCTTCTAAAGTTCGAAGTGCTTGATTTCTGTTCTGGAACAAGGGAACCTGCTGGACAAAAGACGGCGCGTTCATCCCCACTGACTGTAGTGTACGGCCACGCCTCGACGTCGAGACATAGACAAGATCAAGCAGAGAAGCGCAATGGGCAGTTTAAGTACGGTCGTCTCACTGGGCAATCGGTCTCAGTTGTTGTTTGAGCAGTGCGGCAAGCTTATCGATGGCAACGGAATCCAGAGCGGCGCTTCCGGCGAGAAACTCCGCAAGCGTCTTGGCGGAAAGCCCGGCTTGATCGGCCAACTCTCGGTTATCGATCCCGCTCTCGAGAATAACCCGTCGCAACTGTCCGCTCACGGTTGGCTCTCGCATGGCCGCGGCACGCAGGTCATTTTCCACCTGCGCAGCCTGTCGCCGAAGTTCGGGCAGATCCTGCTCGATTTGTTGCCGATACGTCTCGAACTCTTGTCGCTCTGCGGCCGTAGCGGTCCGTGACTTTCGAGGATTTACTGGATCGTTCATGGAATCACCTACCTCTGCGGTTCATTGACTTCGTAAGCCGTTACCGGCAGCACCGTCATGTCGTCCAACATCCTGTAGACGGCGATCACATATCGGCCGTCCGAGGCATAACCGAAGGCAACCGGCAATCCCGAAGTACGGCTCGTGCCGACGCCAACCGGATGCGAGACCACATCTTCAAAATCCTCCGGCGAAACTTCGTGTTCGTCAAGATGCTCAATCGCTTCGTCCGTCCAAATGAACTCGAAATAGGGCATTGCGATTAATAACCGATCTTGCCTTGAATTCTGGCGAGACGGGGCCGATCCTACGGTAAACGACGTTCGCTGTCAAGAACCCGATGCAATTTCGGCCGAATTCGACCATTTCAATGGCCGCGGACCTCCTCTCTGCTGGGGGTGCGAATTCTGAAATTCTTCAATTCCAATCTTCATTCCGCTCAATTGGCCAGCGCAGTGGGCCATTGGCTCGCGGCTAATGTCTGACGAAGACCACCGCCACGTTATCTTCATAGATGATATGAAATTGGCCATCGAGTCGCAGGAGCGAAGTGATCGCCGCCTTGCGGGGAAGGATGATCAAGCGGGCGGCCGCCAGTTCCGGGTCGGACTGCCAGCCCTCTTCGCCGCGCTGCATCCTGATACCGTGCAGGATGCGAGCGGCGCCGTGGATCAGCGTGCGGCCGTCCACGTTCACGGGATGCTCGGGATAGTGGTAGATCAGATAGCCGCCCCAATTGTAGGTATTGTACAGGGGACCGTCATAGGAACGCTGCCCCAAGAAGGCCACCGCCTGGGCGGGGAACTCCTGGGCGACGTTCGCTGCGAGTCGAGCCTCGTCGACTGTCAGCAGGCTGCCCGACACCAGCGCGGCCAGGATGGCAGCGACGGTCCATCGGGCGCGGAGCGTCAGCCGCGTTGGTGCAAGGGGCAGACCGCGGCTCATGCTGGCCACGAGCGACAGGCCCACGATGAGCACGAGCCATTGGTCCCGCCGCGAGCGAAAACTGCAATACGCGGCCAGCGGAAAGAGCAGAACCAGTAGCAGCCGTAGCGGTCTCCGCGCGGCGATCGCCGCCGCGCCGGCCAGCGCCACCGCCAACACCACCCAGTCGGCAAGGGAGCGGAACGGCATGGCCTGCGTCTCGGAGATGCCGTTCCACAGCTCGGTCTGGCTGAGCAACTGCACGGCCGCGGCGTACAGGTGAACATGGTAGGGGTTCAACAGCGTGGCGCCGCAACACAGCAAGAACACCAACAGCAGCCAGCGTGCCGAAATCGCGGCGGACTCGTCGTCGCAGACCAGCGGGAACCGTCGCACCAGCAGCGGTTCGACGACCGCTGCCGCCAGGACGACCAACCCCACCATGACCTGGATATGTACGTTCGCCCAGACCCAGAACAGGGGGATCAACCACAGCAGGAGGCGCGGACGGGCGGTCCGCCCCGCTTCCAAGAGAAGGTGCAACTCGATCACGAAGAAGAGTATGGAAAACAGCCAGGGGCGCGGCATCGCCAGGGGCAGCACGCCCAAGGCCGCCGCCAGCGTCAGCGCCGCGCTCAGGAGCAGGTTCTTCTGCATGCGGCGAACCAGGACGTGGAAGGCCAGCACGATCAACAAGACCTGGATCGCCGTATAGACGATCAATCCCCTGAGCGCGAAGGTCCTGTGGAAACCGCCCAGGACGAGTTGGGCCGCCCAGCTATAGTCGACCCAGGGTGTGCCATTTTCCGTGGAAACAGGCCCGTTTGTCGCGGCGGAAGCTTCGGGAGTGGAAGAGTCGCCGGTTCCGCCCGGAGCGGAGAAAGGATCGAACCGCGGCACCGCGGAATTGGCCACGATCCAGTCCGCCGTCCGCAGGTGCCACCAGACATCGGGATCCTGGACGACGCCGGCGCTGATCCTGAAGCACACGACGAGCACGGGAAAGAAGAGGTAGATCACGAATACGGGCACCGCCAGCGTATGGCGCAAGGCGGTCGCGGTTTCGCCCCTTCTCTGCGTTGACAACATGCCTACTATTCTACCTTCGGCAACGGCGGTGCCAAGAATAGCCAAGTTGGCCTTTTTTCCACCACCGGATTTCATGTAGACTCATAATGCACCGGTCAGCGTTGGCAGGCACCCGGGTGACGAACGGCGGCAGTGAGGCGGCATCATGACGAACGACAGTTGGAAAGTTCCACTGGGCCTAGTCCTCTTGGCCGGCTTGGGCGTCATTGGTTCACTGCTGGCGGCGTCTTCTATCCCTTTGGCCGATCCCGACGAAGGACTGCACGCCGCCATCGCGCAGGAAATGGTCGAAAAGGGCGATTGGATCGTGCCGCGACTGCTGGACGAACCGTTCCTGGATAAGCCGATCCTGTACTTCTGGGCAATCGCCGCTTCGCTGAAAGTCTTCGGCATGTCGGAAGCGGCCGTCCGCCTGCCAGGCCTGCTGTTCGGCCTGCTGGGCCTGTTGACCACGGCAGCCATCGCCTGGTGGATGGCCGGCCGGCGCATCGGCCTCATGGCGGGAGTGTTCTATGGCTCGATGATCTTGCCGGTGGGCCTGGTCCAACTGCCAACCCACGACGTGGCCCTGGTGTCCTGGGTCAATCTGGGCCTGTTGTGCTTTTGGGAAGCGGACCGCGGAGGATCGCAACGGCGGGCCTGGGCGTGGACCGGGGCGGCCGGCGCGGTGCTGGGCTTGGCTATCTTGACCAAGGGGCTGGCGGGCGTGGCGCTGGTGGGAATTGCCTATGGCGGATATCTGATCCTTTCGCGGCGGCTGCGGTTGATCCACTGCTTCCGTGCCGGAGTGGCCTTGACCGTGGCGACAATCATTGGCTCATGGTGGTATCTTGCCATGGAACAGGCCAGTCCGGGTTACTTGCGCTATTTTTTCGTCGGTCGCCACCTGCTTGGTTTCCTCACTCATTCGCAACCGCACGGCTTGGAGCCGTGGTGGTATTACGTTCCCATCCTCGTGGTCGGCGGGCTTCCCTGGATCGCCTATCTGCCGGTGCTGGTTCGAGATGCCGTCAGCCGGAAACCTAACAGAACGCTTGCGGCGACCGACGCCCGCGGCAACCAGTACCTGCTGTTGCTCGGCTGTTGGTTCGTGGGCGGCACGCTCTTTCTCATGGTTGCGCATTCCAAGTTCATCACGTATATTTGGCCGGTTTTCCCGGCGACGGCGATCCTGGCGGCGATCGTCTGGACGAGAAAGATCGATGGAGCGCTTTCCGACGGCGCCAAGCGCTGGATGAGCGGGACGGTCTGGTGTACCTGCCTGATTGGACCGTTCGGCCTGCTGGCCACGTTCGCGATCACGCAGATTGCGATGCCGATACGGTTCTCGATGCTGCAATGGACGCTGGCGGTGGCGGTGGGATTGACCGCCCTGGCGCCGCTCTGGAGTTGGTGGCACGGCCGGGACCGCCTGACGTTGGGACTCGCGGCAGCGACCGTCTGCGGTCAACTGGTCGTTCTGCTGCTGTGTGCCGCTTCCCCCGGTTGCCGCGGCGCTTTCCGGCCGCGATTTGGCCGCTTATTTCAATCGCGTGCGGGAATTGCCGGCGAGGGTGCTGGTGGCCCAGGAGAGGGTCGGCTCGGTCGTTTTCTACCTCGATCGCGACTTGCGCAGCCGGCTGCAACCCGGCCAGGTGGCGAACTTGGATATCGACCACACCCTGCCGTCGCCCGCGTTGGGCGCGGATGAATGCATCGTCATCCCCGAGCGTCATCTGCATACGGCGTTGAACGACTACGACCTTTCGGCGCTACCCTACGAGCAGGCTGGCCGCTTCCGGGTTTATCGCCGCAGCGACCTGGAGCCGCTGGCACTGTTCCGGCTGTCCCATCATCGGTTGCCGAGATAACGCGAACCGTTCCACCATTGCCCCAGTACGCGGCGATTCTCCTTCAAGACGGTTGCCAAGGCCGATCGCGTCTTTTTCCCCTTGGGCGCCCATTCGTATTCGACGTGCAGCGATAGCGGCGCACGATAGCTCATCTTGGCCAGCAGCGGGAAGAAACCGCTTTGGCCGAACTCTCCCTGGCCGAACGGCACGAACCGATCAGGCCGCCGCACGTCCTTCACGTAGACCACGCGGATGTGCGACCTGAGCTTCTCGAAGCGCGGCCGCCACCCGTCTCCATGGACGATGATGGCGTGCCCCAGGTCGAACGCGACGGCGATCCGCTGCGGGTCGAAATCCTGCACCAGATCGTAGAGTTCATCCAGATCGCCGCCGGCCGGTCCTTTGCCCTTGCCGGCCCAGGAAGAATGGTTCTGCACCAGGCGCAAACGCCCAACTCGCCGTTCATGGCCGCCAATTCCTTCAGCCGCGAACGGATCTCGCCGCAGAGTTTCTTCGCCGGCACCTCGGGCTTATGCAGCCAATAGCCCAGCCGATAGTCGCGCACGCCGAGTTTTTTGGCCGTATCGAGGATTTCACGGGCATGCGGTGAATCGACGCCATGGATATCGGTCGTCATCAACAACAGGCGGAGCTTCTGCCTGGCCAGGGCGTCGGCGTAGCGCGGCAACTGTTCGGCCACCTGCTCGGGCAAGACCTCGCCTTTAGGCCGCACGGCGCAGTCCACGCCGTCCAGGCCCGCCTCAGCGGCGGTCTGGGCCGACTGCGCGAAATCGAGTTTCAATTCCTGAAAGATCTTGCCGAATACGGCTACGGGCGGCAGCGCAGCCTCCGCCGCCATGCTGGCGGACTCGTGAGCGAAGAGAGGCCGGCCCGCATTCAGTGCGGCGGTCATCGTGCCGGCGGCTTTCAGGAAACACCGTCGCGTGATGGGATCCGTGATTTTCATGAGAAAAGCCTCAAAACGATACTTGCCATTTGGCTTCTGCTTGGATACGCTCTGTCTGAGCAGGGTCGTCTTCCCATGTTAACCTGTTGGCACGCGACCGTCCAGTTGGCGCGTTGCGATGCGCGGAAACGTCCCCCAGTTTTTCCGGTTCGTTACGATTTCATCACACCGAGGAGTTTTCCATGAAAACGCTGTCGTCCGTTTCGATTGTCCTGGGCATGTTGTTTGCGAGCACGCTGCTCGGTACCCGCGCTACTGCCGCGGATGCCCCGGCGGCCGGCAAAGTCTACGAGCTTCGGGTTTATCACGCGAATCCAGGCAAGCTGGAGGTCCTGCACGCGCGTTTCCGGGACTACACCTGCAAGCTGTTCCAGAAGCATGGGATCGAGTTGATCGGCTTCTGGACGCCAATCCAAGGGGAGGAAGCCAAGAACACGCTGTACTACATCGTCGCTTTTCCCGATGCCGAGGCCCAGAAGAAGGCTTGGCAGGCCTTTCACGACGATCCCGACTGGAAGAAGGCCAAGGCCGACTCGGAAAAGGAGGGCGTACTCGTGAACAAAGTGGACAGCACGACCCTCAAGCCGACCGATTATTCGCTGTTGCGGTAAGGACCGACTGAAGAAGAACTTCCGGATTCGGGTGGCATGCCTTCACGCGGCCGTCACAAAGTCGCGGCAACAGCGCAAGCGCAACCGGCCGCGGGTAGGCATGTCGGCCACAGACGCGGAGGTGTTGCCTTGTAAGAGGCTATCCGGGAAGTTCGTCCGGTTATTCGGCACACTGAAGCCCGACGCGCCAGCGAGGAATCGGCTTTTTCCGCTCGTTGGCGCACATTCCTCGCTTGCGCGTCGGGCTTTGATGTTGATTTGCTGCCGAAGACTCCCCGGATAGTCTGGTAAGATGGCCTTTGGAGGTGAAACATGCGACTGAGTTCATCAGTGAACGTGGCCGCGGTCCTTTGGACTGTGGCGTATTTCGCTTACGGAACGTTGGCCGCCACGGAACCGGCGGCCACTGCGTCCGGCGCTCCAGCGGTGTTGCCCGGCACGCAGCCGTTGACCTGGACGGGCGACATCGCTTCGCGCCTGGTCGACGGCGCCGATCGCTTCTTGCTGGGTGAGATCGAGAAATCGGTCCAGCGGCGCGAGGGGTTCTGGAATCGCGACAAGTCGTCCGGCGACGCCTACAACGCCTCCATCGAACCGAACCGCAAGCGATTGGAGCATATCCTGGGGATCCGCGACGCGCGGATACCGTTCGAGTCGCTGGAACTGGTCGGCACGCTGGCGGTCGCGCCGGTCGTCGCGCGTGGCGATGGATACCGCGTCGTTGCGGTTCGATGGCCCGTGGTCGGCGACGTGCATGGCGAGGGCCTCTTGCTGATTCCCGAGGTGCCGCCGCGGGCCGACGTGATCGCGATCCCCGACGCCGATCAGACGCCCGAAATGCTCGTGGGGCTCGCGCCGGGCACGGCGGCCGAGTCGCAGTTCGCCCGGCGCCTGGCCGAGAACGGCTGCCGCGTGCTGGTCCCCATGCTCATCAGCCGGAACACGAAGCACGGCAAGCTTTCCAATCGCGAGTTCCTCTACCGATCGGCCTACGAATTGGGCCGGCACGTGATCGGCTACGAAGTGCAGAAGCTGCTGGCCGGCGTCGATTGGTTCAGCCGTGAGCGCGATGCGGCGGCGCCGCAAGGCAAAGCGATCGGCGTGATGGGCTGGGGCGAAGGCGGGATGCTGGCCCTGTACGCAGGGGCCCTGGACCGGCGCATTGCGGCGGTCTGCAGCAGCGGGTATTTCGACTCTCGGCAAAACATCTGGCGGGAGCCGCTGGACCGTAACGTGTTCGGACTGCTGGAGCAGTTCGGCGACGCGGAGTTGGCGAGCATGATCGCGCCGCGGCGGCTCGTGATCGAGGCCGCGCGGGGGCCAGAGTGCGTGGTGCCGCCGGGAACCGGCGGCGGGCCCGGCCGGCTCGCAACGCCGAGGCTGGAGGACGTGCGGAACGAGGTGGCAAGGGCCCGGCGGTTGGTGGACGGCATGAACCCGCCGCCGCGGATCGACTTGATCGTCTGCGGCGACGGCAAGGGAGAGAGCGGATCCGAGGATGCCTTGCGGGCCCTGTTGGACGGGTTGGGCATCGGCCGGCGGGTAGCCGGCTCGGGCGCGCCGCCGCGGTTGTTGGGGACCCTGCCTGACGCGGCGGCCCGGCAGGCCCGGCAATTCCACGAGACCGATCGTCACAACCAGCAGTTGCTCGTGGAAAGCCCCTACGTACGGCAACAGTTCTTCGCGAAGCTCGACACCAGTTCTTCGGCGGCCTTTCGCCAGAGCGTTGAGCCGTATCGCGAGTACTTCGACACCGAGGTGATCGGCCGGTTCGACATCCAGCCGCTGCCGGCCAAGCCGAGAACCCGCAAGAGTTACGAGGGCGAGAAGTGGACCGGTTATGAAGTCGTTCTGGACGTGCTGCCGGAGGTGTTCGCCTACGGCGTGCTCTTGGTGCCCAGGGACGTTAAACCGGGCGAACGGCGGCCGGTGGTCGTCTGCCAACACGGCTTGGAGGGCCGGCCGACCGACGTCTTCCTGGGCGACAAGCCCTCCTATCACGATTTTGCCGCCCGGCTCGCCGATCGCGGGTTCGTGACGTTCGCGCCGCAGAACCTCTATCTCTTCGGCGACCGCTTTCGTTCCCTGCAGCGTAAGGCGAACCCGATCAAGAAGACGCTCTTCTCGATCATCGTGCCGCAGCATCGGCAGATCGTCGAATGGCTCGGCGGGCTGCCTTTCGTTGACCGCCAGCGGATCGCCTTTTACGGGCTGTCGTACGGCGGCAAGACGGCGATGCGCGTGCCGCCGCTGGTGCCGGGCTACTGCTTGTCGATCTGCTCCGGCGATTTCAACGAATGGGTATGGAAGAACGCCTCGACGCGGGCCCCGCAGAGTTACGTCTGGACAGGCGAGTACGAGATCTTCGAGTTCGACTTGGGCAGCACGTTCAACTATGCCGAGATGGCGACGCTGATCGCGCCGCGGCCATTCATGGTGGAACGCGGGCACCTCGACGGCGTGGCCCCCGACGAGACCGTGGGCTACGAGTTCGCTAAGGTGCGATTCCTGTACGAGGCGAAGCTGAAGCTGGCCGACCGCTCTCGGATTGAATGGTTCGTCGGTCCGCACACGATCCACGGCCAGGGCACGTTCGATTTCCTGCACGAGCAGCTTGCCCGGCCGAAGGGCCGGTGAGCAGTTGTTCCCATGGCACGGGCATTCAGTGTTGGTCGGACGGTTGCCGCTGGATATCGATGCGCAAGAGTTGCGCGAGGGCCTCTAGAACCACGGCACTGCGGTCGGCCAGCGCATGGCCCGCCGCGTAATGATCGATCGCTCGGACGACGTCGGCCTCGGCCGATTCATGGAACCAAATTCCATATCCGGGGCACGTCGTACTGGTCGAAAATTGCATCGGCGCTGACCAGCGAGACGTACTCGACCTTGGCCTGCGCTGCCAACAGCCGGTCGAATGGATCACCGTGATGCCTGGGCAGCGCTGCTTGAACGTCGGCATATTCCACGGTAACTGGCAGTAGCGTCAACTCAAGATCAAGGATGACCTTGCGCATCCACTGGCGGTAAGGCATCGACAACGACAGTTTGCTCAACCCCACCTTGATGGCGATCTCCCAAATCGTGCCCGCGCTGACGAGCAGCTCGTTCGTTGGGTCTTCTAGGGCTTTGGCCGCGCGGGAACTGAGTTTCGCCGGATCATCCACCGCCCAGATAAGGGCATGAGCATCGACGAGCAGCCTCATTCCGTGTACTCCTTGAAGTCCTCCAGGGTTGCATCAAAGTCGGGGGCCATGTAAAGAACCGTGCCCCGCAGCGTCCCCAGACGGCGCGGTCGGGCGCGGTGCTCCAGCGGCAGCAAGCAACCGTGCGACCGGTTGATCGTCCTCGGTGATGACCACCTCCTCCTCCGGCGTGAGCCGGTGAATCAATTCCGACAGATTGGCCTGCGCCTCTTGAATGGATACGGTCGCCATTTTCTTCTCCTTCTCTACACAGATTCTCTCGTTCTTGCCGATTGCAGATGAAGTTGCCCCTTCATCTCATTCTACTCGAACGTAAACGAAATGCCTGGCCGAAGGGCCGTAGGATGGACCTCCGAGTCCGTCCGCGAAAACAAGCGACTTCTGCCTCATTTTCCCGGGCCTTTCTCCTTAACGCGGGTCATGATGCTCTCGATCCGCACTGGTGCGCCGCCCAGGCGCTTGCTCTCGTCGGCCGCTTCCATGAAAGCGAGAATTTCCAGCGTCTCTTCCGCGGCGACGGGCGGGCGGCCCGTCTTGAAAAACCGCGCAATCTCGACCACCAGCGGACCATAACCCTCGAAATGGCCCGCCGGTCCGCTGCCGCGGCTGCCCTCGACCTCGGCCCCGTAGTCGTTCTTGGCGACGAACGTGCCGATGCGGCCATCGGTCCAGACGCCGACGACCTTGTCCGGCGCAGGCCGGGTCACCGTCTTGCAGCCCGGACCCATGATCGTGTACAGTATTTCCACGCCGTGGATGCCGTACCAGAACAGGTCGGGATGATGGGGTTCGAGGTGCAAGGGGCTCCAGGCCACGCAGCCGCGGACGTCGCCCAGCGGCGACCGCTTCTGCCGGACCGCCTGGAAACCCGAACTGAACCGCAGCGCGGAGGACGAAAAGCAGGGAACGCGGCGCTCGCGGGCGAGGCGGAAGATCTCCATGGCATCGGCCAGCGAGGCGGCCATGGGCTTGTCGATGAACAGCGGCTTGCCCGCCGCGATTACCGGCCGGGCCTGCGCCAGGTGAACGCGGCCGTCGACGCTCATCAACATCACGACATCGACGCGGCGGAGCAAGTCGTCGATCGAAGCGACGATCTCGACGCCCAGCCCGCGCATCTGCCCGGTATACTCCTTGACTCGATCCCGGCTCGACGGGATATCGGGGCTTCCGCCTGGATAGGCGGCCACGATCTGCAGGTCCTTGAGATCGGCAGCGGCCTTGGGATCACGCAGCAACCGGGTAAAGGCGACCGCGTGCGAGGTGTCGAGCCCGATCATGCCGGCCCGGATGGGCGGGGCACCCGGTACTCCGGGTCGCGGCTCGGCGGCCAGGCTGCCGGCGGGCGCTGAGAATGCGGCCACGAAAGACAAGAAGGCGGTAGGGTAAACGTATTTCATGGTACAGGCCTCAGTCGATGGTCCACGGCTTACGGTAGGTTTCGCGCTGGAACAGTTTCATGGCGGCGGGGTTGTCGACGATCTGTTCGGTCTTGGGATCGATGACGAGCTTCTGGCCGCCCAGCCGGTAGCTGATGTTGCCGTAGTGGATCCACAGGGCGCTGCGATGGCCTTCCTCGACGTCGGCGTTGGGCAGCTTGCGGCTGCGGATGCAGGCGACGAAGTTCTCTTTGTGTTCCGGGTCGGGGAACTTGCCTTTGGCCTCGTCCTTGAGCACGGCCTCATGCAGTTTCGGACGTTTGAAGACCTGCCAACCGCCGCCGTGCCGGCCGAGATACATCAGGCCCTCGCTGCCGTAGATCTCGATCCGCGTGGCGCACTGCGGCCAGTAGGGATACTGGTCGGTCGACTCCCGGATCACCGGGGCGATCTTGAGCATGTAGGGCGTGTACAGGGTCAACTCGAAGTTGACGATCAAATTGGGAAACTCCCAGACGGTCGTCTGGGTGTCGGGCGTTTCGGCCGCGCCGCCGCTGTCGAACCGCCCCCCGGCCGAGTAGACCGACTTCGGGTAGTCGAGCCCCAGGACCCAGCGGGCCAGGTCGATCTGGTGGCTGGCGTCGTTGGCCATGTCGCCGCCCGAGTAGCGCCACAGGTGATGCCAATTATTGACGTAAGTCGTGCTGTAACGGCACTCGGGCGCCGGGCCGTTCCACATGTCCCAGTTGAAATCGCTGGGGGCGTCGCCTTCGGGCTGCATGCGGAAGTTGCCCCAGTCTTTCTGGTTGCAGACGCGGCAGAAGTGGACGCGGCCCAGCTTGCCCTCTTGGATGTAGCGGCGGGCGGCCATGTTGTACGGGGCGCTGCGGTTTTGCGTGCCGACTTGCACGATCCGCCCGTACTTGCGCGGCGGTGACGAGCTTGCGCCCTTCCGCGGCGTTGTGGCTCAGCGGCTTTTCGACGTAGACGTCCTTGCCCGCCTGGCAACTCCAGAGCGCCGCGGGGACGTGCCAGTGGTCGGGCGTGGCGATGACCATGGCGTCGACGGACCGGTCGTCCAGCGCCTTGCGAAAGTCCTGGACGCACGTCGGCAGTTGGCCACCCTGGGCGTCGGCGATCAGTTTGCCGCGGGAAGCGAACAGCCGGGCGTCGACGTCGCAGACATAGGCGATCCGGCAGTCCTTGCGGCCAGCGAACGCCGGCCCCAGTGAGCTGCCGCGCCCGCGCACGCCGACGACCGCCATGACGATCCGGTCATGGGCCGGCGCACCGCGGACCGATGCGGCATTGCCCAAAATGGTTACGCCAGCGGCGCACCCGGTTGTACGACAACGAGCGAGAAACTCACGACGACTGATGGTAGCCATGGCTAGGCGTCTCCGATGGTGGTGGTTAATTGTCGGTGGCTTCCAAGATCAAGAGGGCATCTTCCCAACCATCGGGCGTGGTGAAGCCTTTCACGCCCGTACTTGGTTGGCTTCCGATCGGCAGGGCGTCGCCCGTCTTGGGGTTGACCCAAGAGGCCGCGACTTGGCCCGCGTTGAGTTTGTCCAGGCGGACGGAAAAGGTGGTTTTGTCGGCCAAATAGCAGACGACCCAGCGGCCGCCCGCATGACGCGCCGCCAGGTGAGGCACGGCCCCGTCGGTTTTCCCGCCGGAAGCAAACACCGACTGATCGGGGACGAGCAACCACCATTGTTTTCGGGCCGTGAAGACGTTCTTGAGAATGCCCATCTGGACCGCCCCGGGCGCGTCCAAGGCCTGCTTCCACGTCGGCAGCACGCGCCAACTGTCGTTATGGCCATAAGTATGGCTGGCCCCGGCCAAGTAGGAATAATAGGCTTGCCGGCGAATCCATAGCGGGGTGACGTCGAATCCGTATTCGGAGCCCGCTTCATAAGCCCCCTCCGCCATCAGAACGGGCTTGACCGGCGTCAAACCGTAGTCCTTCGTGACCATGGGGTAAATCAAATCAACGTCCTTCCAGGTTTGCATCGAGTTGAAATCGAGCCAAGGTTCGGCATGAATAAAACTGGAGGAGTGAGGCGACGGGTCCGGCTTGAGCGTCACGAGGTGACGGCCGCCGTCTCCTTCGTGCAACCCGGCAGCCAACGTGCGCAGCAGCGGCACGGACTCCGGCTTGGCCTCGGGCGTCATCGACCAGACAAGATTGGGAGTGTCCTTGTACCGTCGCGACAGCCACGCGGCCCAAGCGCGGGCGTTGCTCAGTGTGACGGACTTGCCGTGTTTGCGATGATAGAGGGTCAACGAGATGGTCAAGTTGCAGTCGGCGGCGGGCGCAGGACCGAGTCCACGTGCTTGAAGTATGCGTCATTGGGCGTCAGCGGATTGTTGTCGAGCCATGGTTTCTCGCCGTACACGTTCGGTGCCGTGCCATCGCCGACGCCAAGGAGCATGACTTGCACGAAAGTAAAGCCGTGGCTGCGCGATTTTTTCAGGATGGTCTTGGCCTCGGCCAGGGTATAGCCTCGGAACAATTGCCATTGCGTCGTGCCCAGCCAGAATACGGGGCGGTCCTGCTGGTCGGTAAAATACCGCTTATTCTCACTGATCTTGATGGGCAGCGCAGTCGTCTCGGCCGCAACAGCCGACGGAACGACGGCAGACAAGACCGACAACAGAACGACGAGCTTTGCGATGGGGTTCATGTTTCTTTCTCTCTTACGACGGGCGGCATCGGACGCTTGAGTCTCCGTAAACGGTCGAGGTAGACCCGCGACTGGCGCCCTTAGGAGGCTATTTCTCAATCAGAGACGCAGGCTGGAAGCCCACGCTACAGGAGGCTATTTCACAATCGGGGACGCAGGCTGGAAGCCTACGCTACATGCCCGATCTTGAAATAGCCTCTAACTCCGCCATTTCAACTCAAGCCGCTGGCCGTGTTTGGGGTGTTTCTGGTCCAACGCGTTCATCACGACCGTAGCGCCTGCGTTCTGCAAGGTGATGTCCAACCAGCCGCGCGGCTCCTTGGCATCGAAGAGCCATGCCGTCGCGGGCACGTTGACAAGGTGGATTTCTTTCTCGCGGCGGACTCTCCATTGGTGCGTGTGGCCGTAGAAATAGGCCTTCGCCGACTTGTGGTCCAGAGCGGTCCGCAGCAAAGCGGCAGCATCCTGCAGCCCCGTAAGGCCCTCCAGATTATGATGCGCGACCAGCAGTGCCGGCTTGGCAGCATGGGTGTCGAGAGACTTGGCCAGCCACTGCAATTGGTCCTTGCCGAGGAGGCCCGCCGTGACGTCGGTCTTATAGAGCGAATCCATGAGGAACCAATTGGCCAACGGTGTTTCCACGACTGCCGCCTGATGTTCGGCCGCAGCCTGAGTCGGTTTAGCGTCGGGAAAGGCCGCCCAGAAGTTCTCGCGCTGGTCATGATTGCCCAGCACGAGATGCAACGGAATGCCCGCCTCGCGGATCGGTCGGTACAGTTCCTTGATCAGCGTGTAGTTGTCGGGCAGGCCTTTCAGGAAAGCCAAATCACCGCTGATGATGATGCCGGCCGGCCGTGGATCGAGGTCGAGAACTTGCGCAACGGTCTTGACGAACGTCTCGGCCGGTTGGATGCCGTGGCGCGAATCGTCGCGATGCGCACCGATATGCGTGTCGGAAATCAAGACCCAGCGATGGGGATCGGTCTTTCGCTCGGCGGCCAGGGCCTCGCGAGCCAGGAGAACGCCGGCCCCGGCGGCCAGCGAGCCGGTCAGGAACGATCGTCGCGAAATGGGTGGCAGGCAGATGGGCATGGTGCAAAATTCCTTCCGATCAACGGTCGTTAGTGGCAATTGCCTTTTTCCGCCAACGGCGGACCGCCCACCGCCGTCCCGAACGGAGGGATCGGCGGCGAGCTACGATTGATTCTACTACGCCGCACCGGTCCGCACCACGCGCTGCTTGTCGGCCACCCGAGATTCATTTGGCGTGATCTTGCGAGCGGGGGGTGCTGGCGATCTCTTACGGTTTCGCCTGTCGCGCGACAAACGCCTGATCCTCCGGGCTCAATCGCTCCAGACGAACGCTGAACTGCTTTCCGCCGGCCAACTCCAACTCCACCACACCCGCGTTGACGCTCTTGAATTTGGCCGTCACCTGGTGCTTGCCCGTGCTGTCGGTCCACGTGCGAAACTCGCTCACCGCGTTTGCGACGGGCGACAACCGGGTAACGCGGGTCAGGGCCTGGGCCGCCGCAGTCATTCGCCCTATGGGGACGCCTTTCTCGTAAACGTCAACCACTTTCGGCGACGGCCCCGCGTTCCATACAACGTAGGACCGCGCCAGCGTGGCCGGCTCGATGTATACCGCCGACGTCGGCGAGCTGGTGTGACAGGTCCAATCCACCCGGCCTAGCCCGCGCATCGCATGGGCCATGTAATACATGATAGCCATCTCCGACGCTTCGTGCGCCACCTTGTCGCCGGGCTCCGTCCACAGCGCGTCCAACTGCTGGGTCACCCATGCCGGATCGTACATCAGCACGTAGCCCAGCATCACGCTGCCCAGGGCCGGGCCAAAGGTCTTGATCGTGCCCGGTTTCCGCTCCTTGGATTCGAAGTCACGGATCATGTTCGCGTAGCTTTTGCGGGCGAACTCCGGGTCGCGCACGAGATAGGCCAGCGCGGGCGAGGCCGGCAGCCACTGGATGGCGTAGACCCAGGCCGGGTCGCCGGTGAAGTACGTGCCGTAAACCTTGCCGCCGCTCCACACCATGCCGGTCACCGGATGCTTCCACTCGACGGGAAAGACGTCGCCGCCACGGTTGAACCAGTATTCCAGCGTCGCCTCGGTTTCCAGGCAGTAGCCCATCACCCCCGTTGCCGTCATCTGCTTGTCGTCCAGCGCCTCGCCCAGCAGGATAAGCCCGGCCCAGCCCTGCACGGCCTCGGACGACGACTCCTGGTTGTTGCCGCCGGGCGAACTGGTTCCGCCGGCCCAGGAGTGGCCTTCCCAGACGTCGAAGGTCCGCAGGAAGGGGAACCGCTTGTCGTCGCGGTCGCCGTTGGCGTACTCCTTGGCCACCAGGCGGGCCATCTCGCCGTAGTCGGCCAGGAACCGCCGGTCGTGCATGCCCAGCAGCGCCGAGGCCCACGTGAAGTAGCCGTAATGAAAATGATGGTCGTTGAACGCCTCCGAGCCGTAGCTGGGCTGGAAGCCGACCAGGGCCTTCCAACGCGGATAGCGGGCGAAGTAGTGCGCCTTCTCGCCCGGCGTGTAGGTGAACCAGTCGGTCATGGCCGCGCGAAGGTGTTCGACGAACACGCGATAGGTCGGGTCGCCCGTCTGCTGGGCCATGAGCGCGTTCTGGCCCATTCGCAGGATGTCCTTGCCACCCCAGTACGTATCGTCGCCGTACTTGGCGCGGGCAGCCAGCGTCTCCAGGTAAGTATGCATCCGCGCGGGATCATAGCCGCGGGCGCCGCCGACCATGGTTACATGGTGCCCGCCTGGGGCCGGCAAGTTCGGCACAATGCCCGAGAAACTGTATGTGATCGTGAACTGATTGCCCGTGGCGCAGCGCAACGGGCCGCGCGGCTGAGGTATTCCAGCTTGTTGAAGGCCAGGTCGTGGCTGGTGCGGCGATAGTGATGCGGCAGCCAGCCTTGGATCACCTGCGACTCGCTGCCCTTGAGCACCTCGGTAGTAATCGTCCAAGTGGTGGCCACCTCGCCTCGGGCTGGGTCGTACTTCCATGCGAGCTTGGAATCGCGCGGGATGGCAAAGGCATAACGATGGAAGTAGGCCAGATCCTTGCGAGCCGGCAGCGGGCAAAGGACCAGATATCGCGACTTGCCGGCGAACAGCACGTCGATGCCGTCGCGGCTGGGCAGGAACCGCGTGCCGTCGGGCGCGAACAGGCCGTGACAGCGGCCCCCGTTTTGGATGCCCAGGCAGTCGGCCGAGAGCGGCAGCGCGATCGGCCGGCCCGTCAGATCGAAATACCGGCAGTCGGCGGCGCCTTGGAAGCGAAACTGCGGCTGCACGCCGGCATACTCGATCCAAACGTAGGGGGCGCCGCGGAGGAGCGTGACGTCGATGTACCGCACGGGCGACTGGCCCATGCGAAATACCAGCCCCCAATCCGACCACTGTTTCGCCCGAACCCCGGCTGCTTGGAAATCCTTGCCCCCGACAGCGACGGGGAACTCGCTTACCGGGTCGTTGCCGGCATTTGCCCAGCGGGTGGGGAAGAACACCTCCAGCCCACGCTCGTTCGTATCGACCTTGAGCGGGGAAACCCAAAGCGACCTGGGGAACCGGTTCACCAGGAGATCGGACCACCACTGGTTGGTCGGGATGGGCCGATCGTCTTCCTGGACGAGGTTGAGATCGCGCGTTGCGAACTGCCGGATTTTATCGCCGGCCGTGGCGGGCGGCTGATCGGCGTAGGATCCTCTGCCCACGGACACCGGCCGCTGCGCATGGGCCGCGGCCATCATCATTCCCGGCAGAACAACCGACAGAAGCAGGTTCACGAATTTCGTTCGGCCCTGGTTTGTCGAATGGCGTGGCTGGCCATGAACGACTGCGAGCTCGGTTCTTTTCATTTGCGTTCATCCGCTGGATTGATACTGGCACCGGCGGAAGAATGATCTCCCGACGTGCCATCCCCGCTTACCGTAGCAATCCGTCCATTGTCCAAGCGGCCTGCGGCGAAATCAACCACGGGTGGTTTCCAGACCCGAAAAATGTTAGTCTATTGGTCGGGTGGGCTGCCGTTCGTGAGGCGGCAGCCACGCGTGTTCCATGCCGCCATTCTCCAGAATTCCGGGTATTCCATGCCGATGCAATCCGATTTACGAGTCCTTCCGTGCGTAGCCTTGGCCCTGACGCTGCTGTCGATCTCACCAGTCGTGATCTCACCAGTCTTGGCTGGTGACACGGGCATCCCGCAACTGCGGAAGATGGGCAGCGCCACGCAGCTTGTCGTGGATGGAAAGCCGTGGGTGATGTTGGCCGGCGAAGTGCACAACTCTTCGGCCTCGGGCGTGGAGTACATGCGCCGCATGTGGCCGCACCTGAAGGCCCTGGGCCTCAACACGGTGCTGGCGCCGGTGAGTTGGGAGTTGTTGGAACCGGTGGAAGGCGAGTTCGACTTTACCTGCGTTGACACGCTGCTGGAACTGGCCCGCAAGTACGACCAACGGCTGGTGCTGTTGTGGTTCGGGTCCTGGAAGAACGGCGTTTCCAGCTACGCCCCTTTCTGGGTATTGAAGGACACGGCGCGTTTTCCCGCGCCAAGGGCTCCAGCCGTCAGAACACGAAGGAGATGCTCTCGACGCTGAGCCTCGACAACCTTAAGGCGGACGCGAATGCCTTCGCCCGGCTGATGCGGCATCTCAAGCAAATCGACGGCGTCCGGCACACGGTGCTCATGATCCAGGTGGAGAACGAGGTAGGCATCAAACCCGAGACCCGCGACATGTCCGACGAGGCGACGCGGGCGTATCAATCGGCAGTGCCGTCCGAATTGGTGGACTACCTGGTTGGGCACAAGGACGATCTGCATCCTGAACTGTTGCAGCGCTGGGGCAAGAGCGGGTTCGGCCGCCAAGGGAGTTGGGGCGAATTGTTCGGCGGCGGCTCGGAGGCCGAGGAGGTCTTCTCTGCGTGGCAATACGCCCGCTATATCGACCAGGTGGCAGCGGCCGGGCAGGCGGAGTACGCCCTGCCCATGTATGTCAATGCGTGGTTGGCCGCAAAACTCGGCACCTACCCGACCGGCGGCCCGGTAGCTCACGTGCATGACGTCTGGCACGCCGCGGCGCCGCGTATTGCCCTGTTGGCCCCGGACATCTACGTGGGCGAGTTCAAGGCGGTCTGCGCGGCCTACGCTCGGGCCGGCAATCCTCTGTGGGTCCCCGAGGCCAGCCGCGACGACGAAGCGGCGGCCCGCGTCTACTGGGTGATTGCCCAACACCACGGACTGGGCTTTGCGCCGTTCGGGATCGAGAGCCTGCGGGACGATCATCCGCTGGCCGACACCTACCGTATTCTTCACCAACTCCTGCCGCTAGTGTCCGACGCCCAAGCGACCGGGCGAATGATCGGCATCTATCGCCAAGGTCGCGAGGAAAGCCCCGCGCCAATCCCGCTAGGTGATTACCAGATCCGGATCGCCTATGAGGCGCTGCCGCAACGTCATCGTCCCGTGGGCGGGCTGGTCATCCAGAGCGGGTCCCAGGAGTTCATCGTGGCTGGTTACGGCTTCGGCTGCCAGTTTCTGGGCAATACGACGGCAACTCAGCATACCCATATCCGCAGCGTCGAATCGGGCCGTTTCGACGATGCGGGACAGTGGGTCCATGAGCTTTGGCTCAACGGCGACGAAACCGGCGCCAACAACGTCGCCCGCATCCCGCCGTCCACCGTCAACGAGTACCTGGGAGTCGATCGGCCGATGATTTTACGAGTGAAGCTGTACCAGCACGATTGATCGCGCCATGAAAGACCAGGACAAGACTCGGGAACAACTCATCGTCGAACTGGAACAGCGGGTGCAGCAGCGGGCTGCCGAACTGACCAAGGCCAACGAAGAGCTTGCCCGTCTGCTGGATGGCACGTGCAACATCAAGAGCAAGCCCGGCAAAGGGACTTTCATCGCCGTGGAATTGCCCGTGGCTGAAAGGGAATCGGAACCGTAACGGGATGGCTCGGGGTCCGGTCCATGTGCAGAATCGTGAAGAGCGGCGCCACCGCATCGTTGTTCGGAAAGACCGAAATGACGGCTTGTGACGGATTAGAGGCTTTGCTTCGATCTCAGTCCAAAAGCAGCGGGGTGTGCCGGGATGGTCCTGCTGATGATTGCCGTTTCCACGATCATCGGTGTCGGCATTTGGGTCTTACCCGGTTGACGGTCTGCCGGATTCCGGCATTCTTGAGGTGCGGGCAGGATGCTCAGGCTATCTGGCTGACATAATAATATACGCACTACTGAGGACGGACATAACCCGTAAAGCTCATTCGCCTGATCGTCCCCAGCCTTGGTGCCATTCGGGTTATGGCAATCGATGAGGAAAAAGCGTAGAATGGAAATGTAGCCCGAAGAGTTCTATTGCTCGGGCTACAGCGAACGTTGTCGGATGACTAGATGAAGAGCAACTCGGCTTTGCCGGGGGGCTGGTTGACGAGTAAGCCGACGTGGCCGGATACCTTCGGGTACTCGGCCACGTCGGCTTTTTCGTTTTCTATGATGCAAGACGGTCGAATTCCGGCGACAAGAGGCTTCGCTGGCCGAACGTGGCTTCGTCCGCGCAAGCAGTGAAAGGACATCTCCATGAATGATGCCAAGCACCTTTGTGAAATCCCCGGCGAGTCACCAGCCAACCGGCAACAACTGGCCGGGCTGAGCTTGGAGTTGAAGACCAATCAGGCGGTCTTGGACGGGCTGTTGAATTGCTACAGCGTGTTCGCTTTTACGGGCGGCACCGTCCCAAGCGGGCAATACGAACTGGTAGCCGTCAACTCCTACCTTAAACTCCCCTTTGCAACCGACTGCATCTCCACGGAAGAAGTCGAGCATTATCGGAGCTTGATCGAGTCGATCACGATACCGAGGAAGGAGATATCTCCGAGGCCGAGGACGTTGCGGGGCAGAAAACAGATTGCCGATGCGTTCGAACGGGTGGCCTCGGAGATCCGGAGCTTGGGAAGCAGGTTCGAATCGGCCCTGATGATTACGGGGCCAGTTAGTTTCAGTATAGTCCAACGGCTGATTCATGGATCGACCATAGGCAGGCCGGGCAATTTCAAACGAAAGTATCACAATGAACCCATTTTCTGTGTGGATACGCCCTTTGGGCACGGACGGAAAGGTGCGAGTCGAGAACATCGCAAGCACCACGTGGCTTCTCAATCGGCTTAGCCGTCTCTTCGTCTTCAAGGGCAGCGAATCGGTGAATGAAGAGGAATGCTTCCCCTGCTGCACCTTCCGAGTGGTGTACGGCTCGCAGATGAATCATGCCCTGTTCAGGAAACTCTTGGATGGAATCCCAGAGGTGAGAATAATGGCGGACCCAGCGTAAGAAGACTTCCAGGGCCGGGGAGAGCGAATCTCTGGCAGATGCTTCCTACGACGGTTCGCAGGCAGTCGCAACAGGAAGGAAGGACTTCATGTCGACCTTGTTCTCGATCATCTGCTGCGTCGTGATCGACCTTCCCGGCAAGCCGCCGTTGACCAAGTTAGGCTCTTCTGGCTTGGCGTGAGCGCCCAGTCCATTGCTCTTGTGGGCTCCACGGAATGACGGCGCCGCACTTCGCGCTGCATCGGGGGAGATTGGTGGCTCTGCGAGCAAATTACTGGGCAAACTGGCGCAGATCGGTACTGGTGGTTCTGTGCATGGCGTTCCAAGTGCCGTCCCCAAAACTCGGCGAGCTCCTCGACCATCGGGGCCGCCTTGGGAATTTGCCCGGTCCCGTCGTGCGGGTCGTATTTCTCGGCGTACTTCCGCGCCACTTGATATCCGAGGATCGAGGCCGATTGTCGATAAAATAGCCGCCTCACCAGGGGCAAACGTGTGGCATGACGGCCTCCCAAAATCGCTCAAAGTACTGTACAATCCCCTCTATGGAGTTGCGAGTACCAAGGTCAGCGAGAGGTCGGCCATGAAGGACCACGACAAGACGAAAGATCAACTGATCGCCGAACTGGAAGAGTTGCGAGGGCGGGTGTCGGTGTTGGAAGCGTCAGAGACCGAGTGGCGACGAACGGAGGAGGCGTTGCAACAGAGCGAGGAGCGATTTCGACTTCTTGTAGAAGCCATCCCGCAGCCCATCTGGCGAAGCGATGCCGATGGCAATGTGATCGAATTCAATCGCCGCTGGCATGAGTACACCGGCCAAACCGCCGAGGAGGCCAAAGGGAGCGGCTGGGCGAAGGCATTGCACTCCGATGAGGCGGCAATGGTTGTTAACAAGGTGCGTGCGGGCATAACCAGTGGAGTAGCCATCGAGATTGTGAACCGGTTGCGGCGGGCATCCGATGGCAGCTACCGCTGGCATCTGGCACGGGCGGTTCCCATGAACGACAGGGGCGGCAAGACTATCGGTTGGTTCGGCTGTGTTACCGACATTGACGACCAGAAGCAGGCCGAAGAGGCGTTGAAGAAGGCCCACGACGAACTTGAGCAGAAAGTCGAGGAGCGTACTGTTGAACTGACGAAGGCCAACGAAGAACTTGCGATCTTCCGAAAGTTTGCCGAGACATCGGGGCAAGGTTTCAGCATGGCTGATCTCGATGGCCATCTTCTGTACTTGAATCCGGCATTGTGTCGCATGCTGGGTGAAGAAAGGCAGGAAGGCTGGGTCGGCCAGCACTTGTCAATCTGCTATTCAGAGGAATCGAATCGCCGGGGAAAGGATGAGATCGAGCCCGCCTTGATGCGGGTGGGTTATTGGCAGGGCGAACTCCCGATGCTTTCACGCCAGGGGAAATCGATCCCGACTTGGCACAATGCTTTTCTGATTCGAGACGAGAGCGGAAATCCGTTGCGACTTGCCGTGGTGATCACCGACATTGCCGAGCGCAAGGCGGCAGAGGAAGCCCTGCGGGCGAGCGAGGAACGGTTCCGGGTCACGTTTGAGGAAGCTCCCGTGGGAATGGTGATCGGCGTGGGCGACGGCATCATCGCCAAAGCGAATCGAGCGGTTTGCCGCATGACCGGTTTTTCGCAGGAGGAATTGATCCAACGGCATGTGCGTGATCTTACCCATCCTGAAGACCGAGGCCTCAGCGGTCCCTTCGTCAAAAGACTTTTTGCCGGCGAGATTCCAAGTTTCACGGTGGAGAAGCGTTATCTTCGTAAGGGCGGCCAATCCTTTTGGGCCCAGGCGACGACCGCTGCGATCCAAGGTCCAGATGGGAAGATTGCTTTCGGCCTGGGCGTCGTGGAGGACATTGACGACCGCAAACGTGCGGAAGAGGCTTTGAAACAAGAACGTCGCACCCTCAAGCACATGCTGGAAGCCAGCGACCACGAACGACGATTGATCTCCTACGACATCCACGATGGCCTGGCGCAGGAGTTGGCCGGGGCGATCATGCAGTTCCAAATCTACGCTCACGCCCGGCAGGCGAATCCGAAAGATGCTGCCAAGGCGTTCGATTCTGCCATGACGATGCTCCAGCAAAGTCACGCCGAGGCCCGGCGTCTCATCAGCGGCGTGAGGCCCCCGATCCTGGACGAATCCGGCGTCGTGGCGGCCATCGTCCATTTGGTCTACGATCCGGCCTTCGAGCAAGGACCAAAGATCGAGTTTCGGAACAGGGTCAAGTTCGAACGTCTGGCCCCCGTGCTGGAAAACGTGATTTACCGCATCGTCCAGGAGGGGCTGACCAACGCTCGCAGCCATAGCAAGAGCAAAGAAATTATGGTTGGCTTGAAGCAACGGGGCGACCGCCTGCAGATCGAGATTCGGGACTGGGGCGTCGGGTTCGATCCAAAGACGGTCCGGGAGAATCGTTTTGGGCTGGAAGGCATTCGTGAGCGAGCCCGTCTGTTGGGCGGCAAATGCCGCATCCATAGCAAGCCCGGCGAGGGGACTTCCATCGTCGTGGAATTGCCTGTGGCCGAACAGGAATCGGAACCGCAGTAGGACAGCCGTGTCGTCGGATGTGGGCGATGGTCAACAAGAGTTCGCTCTGGAAGCGATATCGTCTTTATGCGTCGCGGCCTTCAGCCGTTCGGGCAAGGTCGCTTAAACCCGCCTCGTCATCATCAGCCGCAAAGCGTTTCCGAATCACACCCGCCAAACGAATTTGCCGATCATCCCTGCCTGAGGGTCATTCCTTTCTGCTGTTTCGGCATTGCATGTAATACTTCTGAACGTGGGCCACGCACGGTTGGCCGTTGGCCGCCGTCTCCGCACAGCGGGCGTCGGGCGACTTGGCCCGCTCCAGCGCCGCCTTGGTCCTAGTGACCACGCCCTCCCGAACGTCCTGCTCGATGTCGGCCCTTGTCAGGCCGAAGCAGGCGCAGACCGGTGCCGACGGGTCTTTGGGATAGGCGGCCCGCTTTAGATCGACGGCCAAAACCATTCGTTCCAGGCCATCGAAATAGGCCACGGGGCATTGCGGCGACGGGCAGAAGTTGGCGGGCTCAGCAAGTCGGCCTCGCTGCTCCTCCGTCAAATACGTCGCCAGTGTCTTGTTTCCCACGGGCTCGCCTTGGGTGCCGCAACGGGGGCAACAGTCGGCAGACTGATCGGGTTCTCGGACGAAAGCTTTGTTCATGGGACTACCGGCAATGCGTTCACGCTCCATCGTCCTTGTTCACAAAGCAGGGGCCGCCAGGATGGGCCAGAAGAACTTGAAGGGCTCCACCCTTGATACGGTACATCAACAGACCAGCGCTGCTTCTGGGCATGGCGGTCATCTCTTTCCCAATCGGCGTCATAGCTTGGTAGCGACATTCAACCGGCGAATCGCATCTCGATGAACGTCAGGTCGTCTTCCAGACGGATCGAGTTGGAATACTTGAGCAGTTGCTCCTCGACCGCTGCCGCCCGAATACCGGATCGAGGATAGTTCAGTTTCTGCAGAATGGCGATCAGTCCGTCAACGCCGAGCATCTTGTTTTCGGCATTGTGGATTTCGATGGCACCGTCGCTGAAGAACAATAGCCGGTCAGCGGACTGAAGCGCCAGCGTCGTATCATCGTAAGGGGCATCTTCCATCATGCCAAATGGAAGGCCCGCACAATCCACCTGCTCGAATTCGCCATCGGCATGAACGAGCAGGGCGGGCGGGTTCCCGGCCCCGGCGAAGACAATCGTTCGCCGGTCTACATCCACCGTGCCGCCGATGCCGGTCGCAAACGACTCGCCGCCTTTGACGATCCGGTTCAATTCATTGCCGATTGTTCCCGCAAAGGCCGAGGGAGTCTTCAGAAGGTGGCAGTATCGATCCCACAACGAACTCAGGTGTATCGTGTACAGGGCGGCAGCGAGGCCGTGCCCCATCACGTCGGCCAGGAAGAAGCCATAGTGGTCCTTATCGAGTTGCCTGACGCCGTAGAAGTCGCCCCCCACGACATCGTGCGGGATGTAGTGCGTTGAGAAATGAATGCGGGTATCTTGGGGCAAGTCGTTTTGCAGCGAGATGGTTTGGATGGCCTTCGCCTTTTCCAAGTCTCGAAAGGTCGGAGAAATATCCCGAAACACTTCCACCCCCGCAATGATTTCCCCGCTGGCGTTTCGAATCGGAGCGACGGTCACTTGCACGGGAATCCTCTGGCCTTCCTTCCGCTTGGCAAATACCAGCGGACATTCGCTGCCGACGCCGGTGATGATCGAGCGATGGAGCGGGCAGTGTTCCTTGCCGCAGAGTTGGTGACCGTCCTTGTCCACGTGACAGAGAATGTCGTCGAAGCATTGGCGACCGATGATGTCGGCACGCCCCCAACCGGTGATCCGCTCGGCTGCCTTGTTCCAATACGTGATCTTGCGATCCACGTCAGTGACGTAGACGCCATCGCCCAATGAGTCCAGGACGAGTCTGCCATCGAGTTCCAACAAGTTGTCCACTTCTTCGAGTCCTCGCAGGGAAACGGCACCAGGATTCGTTTGGCCTGGGGCCTTACCGCTATTATAGCCGATGGGGCTGATCCGACTAAGGGCCGCCGCTTTTCAGGCCAAGCCGTCGTGGAGTGCAATACGTCCATGAAAGTCATCTCCCAGCGTGACCAGGAGAACCAGGAACCGCCGGGGACGGTACTGTTGCATGGCATGTGAAGCGATCATTTCTGCCCCCAAAAGCCCAACGCTGCTATCGCCAGAGCGGCAAGGCGGCTGCCGAGGAAGACGAATATTGTCGGTTGCACTTGTTTCTGCCGATGCACCGTGTCTGGCGAGAAGGCAGGAATGCACACGGCGATGTACCTCCGCACTTTCCGGCGACGGACTGCTATATTGTACCCATTCCCCGGCCTTCACGATGAACGCCTGCCCTCACGCTTGCGGCCCGCCAAGAAAATGCAGGAGAGGTTCCCAATGAGCGATTTCGGCGACCAGTTGCGTGAAAACCTTGCCCGCCGAGAGGCCGAGGCCCGCGCCGCGGCGGAGGCGCAAAGTGCGCAAGCGGAGGCGGCAAGCATAAGCCTCGTACACCCGGACGACGTGGCCGCGGCGCTCGTCGGCGACGTCTTCCGGCCGCTCGTGGAAGAGTTTGGGGAGGTCATGCAAGCGGAAGGCGGTTCTACGCTTTGCCGCCGGCGTGAGGAGCGGCCCACCCAGATGCGGCCCGCGGCCGGCCGCCGCTTAAGGGGAAGAAAAACCCAAATCCGAATTAGCAAACAAATCATAAATTCAAAGACCCAATGACCGAAACTCAAGCCGTATTGGATTTTTCCGCTTGAGTGTTTCAATTTGTTTGGGATTTCGGATTTGAGATTTGGGATTTCTCCCCTTTTGTTGCGGCCTCGGGCGTCAACCAGGTTGCCGCGCGGCAGTCGTGCGCGGGCGTGTTGAAGATGGAGGCGAATTTTGATCCCGGCCGCCCCGCCGGCCATGCGCCATTGCGACCGTCCCTGCCGTCCGTTCGAGAACATTTCGCTTGACGCCCGCGGCGAGCAAGTCGCGCTGCGCGCTCGGGAAAGGCACGACATGACAGAATCCCGGCGATTGACTTTTGCGTAGATTACTCCACAATCTTGTAGATCATGGCGACTTCCAACGAACCTGTTCAGATTTCCGCTTTCGTTTCCGCCGAGACCAAGGCGCGGCTGGACGCCTATGTTCGGGAGCACGGCGTCAAGCGATCGTACCTGATTGAACGGGCCCGGCAACATCACCTTGCCGCCATGGATGCGATTCCGTCAGACGTTCTCATTCCGCCGGTGGTCGTTGTCAGCAAGGCGGCGGGCGCAAAGCTGGCCGACAAGTTGATAAACCCGCCGCCGCCGACCGACGCGATGAAGGCCCTCTTCAATGGCTGAAGTCGCAGTCCGCGCGTTGGAGCCCGAAGACGACCGTAGCGGCTTCGTTTCGGGAGATTCCGATCTGGATCGCTTCTTCCAAAAGTATGCCGCGCAGAACCAGTTCCGACACCACGTGGGCACGACCTACGTGGCAGTAATCGATGGCCGGATCGTCGGTTTTGCCACGGTGTCGGCCGCGTCAATCCACGTCGACGACATCCCGGAAAAGCTGCGCCGACGGCTTCCGCGCTATCCGCTCCCCGTGCTCCGCCTTGCGCGGCCAGTGGTGGCGGCGACCAGAATGCGTGAGCGACCATAAGGACCATTCTTGACCGATGGGTTAGGCTGAGGGGGGACAGGTGTTTTTCGTTCCCTATCCCTTGGAGGTCTTATAATTCGTTCTATGTCTGACCGCAAAGCCCAGGACCGGCGGTAGCGGTGTGCCATAGCTGCGAACTATAAGGGCCGGTCAAGCCTGTATGAGTCCCGTACGACCCGTAAAACGTTCCTGCGCCCCGTAATTATCGAAACGAAAGCAGACCATCATGGATGAGAGCTCAGGGCCGCGGGCGGGAGAGTACTCAGTACTCAGTACTCAGTGCGCGGGACAGTACACAGTCGTCAGTAACAACAGTTCCGCGGCTGACAACTGCGTACTGGGTACTCGGTTCTCGTTTCCCCTCATCCCTCGGTCACCTCGCCCGCCACCAGCACGCGGGTACCCGGGGTGCCCCGCTGCGCAGAACCAGAACACGGCCCGCGTCACCGTCACCGCCCAGATCCGCACCTACGCCCAGGCCAGCGCCAACAAGATCGTCTAACCGCGGAAAGTTCTCGTTCGCGTACGGCCGGGCCACGGTTCACGCCGTTTGGATCCCTGGTGTTCGTGGCTGTCACCTCCTTGATTGGTCGATTTCCTGCAAGCTCGGCTTTGAGACGTGCTCTATCCGATGGGTAAGCATGATTTTCCGCAAAAAAATCATGGGGGGGGGACCTAGTTTGTCCTGGCGGTCTGCTATCATAACGGGCGGTGCGGATTTTCCGCCGGTGGCCTCTCGATTCGGGGGGAACTGGCTCGGCGGTTCGGCGTTGGCTAGGTTGGGGAGATTGTGAGAGCCGAGGACCACGGGAGAAAGCAGCAGTGACGGCTTTCAAGCAACTTTGGGCCAAGACTTCAGAGGAAGGCCATCGCCGCTGGCATCCCCTGATTCTGCATCTCCTCGATGTATCGGCCGTCGCCGACGCCGTACTAATGCGGGAACCGAAGCAAACCCGCGACCGCATGGCTGAGATTTTCGGTCTTCCTTGGGAACAGGCGCGGCCATGGCTTCTTCTCTTGATTGCCTGCCACGACCTAGGAAAGGCCTGTCCGGCATTCCAGTGCAAATGGGAGATGGCGACCGAGCCGCTGTTACGGTGCGGTTTGCGGATACCTCCGGGCGTAAGAACAAACGTTAACCACGCTTTTGTCAGTCAAGTTGCTTTGGCCGCGTTACTCAAGGACTTGCAATGGCCGGAGGAGTTGGCGGAACTTGGGGCCGATGCGGTGGGATGTCATCACGGAGAACGAGCCAGCCCCACCGTTTTGAATGACCTGGATGGCAACCGCAAGCTCATGGGCGACCATGATTGGGCTGCCGCAAGGTGCGATTTATTCAACGCGCTCCGGGAAGTTTTCAAACCCGGGGCAGTTCCCGGCAAAGGGAAACTCAATGGCCCGGATTTCATGCTCCTTTCCGGCCTGACGAGTTTTGCCGACTGGATCGGTTCGAACGAGGACTGGTTTCCTTACGGCACACCGCAGGACTGCGACGATTTGAGCGCCTGGTGGACGCGGCGACGAGAGCAAGCCGAAAAGGCATTGAATACGATCGGGTGGGAACCGCGCTGTCGCCCTTTCGCCACGAGCACTGCCCTTCGAAAAGGCTTTTGATTTCGCGCCTCGACCATTGCAGCAGGCGGTTGCAAGACCGTGCAGGAAGTCTCAACGCCATGCATTCTCCTCGTGGAAGCGCCGATGGGGGAAGGCAAAACTGAAGCCGCGTTCTACGCGCACTTGGAATTGCAACGTCGTTTCGGTCATCGCGGCCTGTACGTGGCCCTGCCCACCAAAGCCACTGGGAATGCCATGTTCGCGCGAACTCTGGAGTTTTTGCGCCGCCGGGGGACAGATGAACGCCTCGACCTGCAACTGCTGCATGGCGCAACGCTCCTTAACGACCTTTTTCAGGACCTGCGCTTTTCCGGCATTCACGACCCCGAGACGGGCGGCGAGATCCGCGCCGGTGAATGGTTTACCCACAAGAAGCGCGCGCTGCTTTCGGAATATGGCGTAGGGACGGTGGATCAGGCGCTGCTTACGATTCTTCCGGTGCGCCATCAATTCGTGCGGCTGTGGGGGGTGGCCAACCGCGTCGTCGTCTTTGACGAGATCCATGCTTATGACGCGTACACGGGCAGGCTCCTGATTCATTTGTTGAGTTGGCTGGTGGCGATGGGATCGTCCGTGGTGCTTCTCTCGGCCACCTTGCCGCCCTCCTTCCGGCGCAACCTGGCTGGAATCGTCGGCGCGGAAATGCCTGAAGTCGAGGCGGAATATCCGCGCCTTTCGGTTTTCACCCCAGGCTTCGTGGATCAATCGCATTTCAGGGCGGATCCCGCTCGGCGTCAGGCCATTCGCTTGCAGGGAATTTCGCCGGATTTGCCCGCCATTTACTCCGAGTTGGGAGAACCGCCCGCCGGCATGTGCCTGGCGCTTTTGAACACCGTGCAGCGCCGCAAGAACTGTACCGCTTGTTCCCCGACGGCGAATTGCTGGAACTTGAAGGCCAACGGCTGGGAAAGTGCCTGCCGGACGGCACGGAGGTGTTTCTGTTCCATGCTCGTTTCCCGGCCGAGCGACGGCAAAGGCGGGAAGACGCAGCCCTGGCTGTTTTCGGCAAGGATGGGAAACGCAACGGCCGTAGAATCCTGATAGCCACCCAGGTCGCCGAACAGAGCCTCGACCTCGACTTCGATCTTATCGTGACCGATCTTGCGCCGATTGACCTTATTCTCCAGCGCGCCGGTCGCTTGTGGCGGCATCACGCGCGGGCGGCGAGCTGTTTCCGAGCCATGCTTGCTCGTGGCAGGGCTCGCAGGAGACGAGCCGCCGTCGTTCGGAAAACCCTTGTGGTGGGATAGCGTATACCGCGGGGACCTGCTTCTGCGAACCTGGTGCCTCCTGCACGCGCGGCGAGAATTGACTCTGCCCGACGAAATCGACAAGCTGGTGCAGGCGGTGTACGAAGAACAGGTCGAAATCCCGGAGTCCTGGCAAAACCGCTTGGAGAAGGCGCAAGAGAAGGCGGACGGCGAGGGCCTGGCCCAGAAGGGGCAGGCCAACATGGCAATTCTCGGCTTGCCGGGCGACGCCTCGTGGAACGATCCGGCGCGCTTTGTTCTTTATGACGAAGATGAACCGGGAGTGCATCGATCTCTTGCGGCCAAAACTCGGCTGGGCGACGACTCGGTGATAGCGATCCCGCTATTTCCGGAGGATGGTTTTGATCGAGACCAACAACCGGACTTCGCGCAGGCAAAGCGATGGTTTCTGCGGGCGGTGAGTCTTTCGCGCGTGGGCGTGGTGAAAAAGCTTCGCGCGATCGGCGTGCCCGGAAGGATGGAAAAAGTCGCCTCTGCTGCGAAATTGTCATGCCTGGGTGATTGACACGGCCGGGCGTTGGGTGGAAGATGCGACGGTGCGACTGGATGACGATCTGGGAGTGGTTTATGAAGCGAAGGAGGCTGAATGAGCCGTTTCAACCTGATTGACGAGCAATGGATTCCAGTCCGCTTTCCCGACGGGACCCGCGACGAACTGGGAATCCGGGATACCCTGCTGCGCGCGAAGGAAATCGAGGCGATCGAAGACCCCTCGCCGCTGGTGGTGGCGTCGCTACACCGCTTCTTGTTGGCCGTTCTGTACCGCGCTCTGGAAGGCCCGACCGATATCGACCAGGCCAAAGCGCTATTCAAAGCCGGACTGCCAAGCGACAAGATCACGGATTATCTGGAGAAATGGCGCGATCGGTTCTGGCTGTTCGATGACAGGTACCCGTTCTTTCAAGTGCCCCGCTATGAACCAACGGAAACGAATGGGAAGAAGCAGTGGCGATCTTGGTCTGCAATGGCGGCAGAACATAATGCCGACAACGCGAAAGTTCTTTTCGATCACATCGACACCGAAAATGCCGGAATAATTCCGTGCAAGAAGGCCGTTCAATGGCTGATCGCCTGCCAGACATTTGCGGTCGGTGGTGGAAAGAGCGACTTCCAATACACCAAGAGTGCGCCCTCGGCAACGGCCGTAATGGTGATTCCGCTGGGTGAAAACCTGCGCGATACGCTGGTACTGTCGTTGGTTCCCGAAAATCGCGAAGTACTTCGATCGGATCAGCCTCTTTGGGAAAGGGAGCCTGACTCGATTGAATCGCTGCGCAAGGGACCGGCGAGACCTGCTTATGGTTGGGCAGATCGGTATACATGGCGGTCCCGCTCCATTCGGTTGCGGTCGGATGACGAAGGAAACGGAGTGGCCGAGTTAGCGCTTGCTTCCGGGATCGGGTGCGAAGCTGAAAATCAGTTCGATCCGATGTTAGGATACCGCATCGACGAAAAGAACGGAAAGCTCCCGGTTCGGTTCCAAGAGCGCGGGCTTTGGCGGGATTTCGATTCTCTACTCCCCGACAAGAGCGACAAGTCTCATTCGGCACCGCTGGTGATCGACCACGCGGTTGCGCTTGCTCGATCTTGCCCAGATCGGTTTCCACGATCGGTGATCGTCCTTGGGCAGGCCAATACCCAAGCAAAGATAGAGTTCTGGCGGATGGAACGATTTGTCCTCCCAACGGCGATTGCGGGCGACAAGAACATCCGCTCCGAAATTCGCGGTTTTCTAAAGCTCGCTGAGACATGCGGCGATACGCTCGTGGGCGCGCTTCGGGAAATTGCCAAGGCGCTTATCACAAAAGGTGACCGAGAGCTTATGCACGACAAATGGGCGGCAGGGAGGTGGAGGCCGGGCGACGTTAGCAAGTTTATCGGCAAACGCACAAATGAAGGCGTCCCGCTTCAGGCTGCCAAGTATTGGAGCACTCTGGAAGCCAAGTTCCATGAGATTCTGCACGCGTACGCGCTGGAGCAGAATCCTGACGAGATCGAACATCGATGGCTTCAGGAGGTGCGTGCCGCTCTCATACGCGCTTGGGACGAGCATTGCACGGCGCTGTCCATTGGCGATGCCTGGGCCATCCGTGCCCTCGTGAAATCTGACAGGCGCGTGTCTGGAAAGATCAAAGAACTGGATGCAACTATCGCTGACTTCAAGAAAAAGCCGAGGGAGGATACATGAGCGGATTCATTGAATGGCTGGAAAAGCTGAACGCCAACGACACGAAAGTTCGCGCCCTGTTGCGGCGCAGCCTGGCCTTCGACCCTGGTGCCTTCCCGGCGGCATATCCGTTCGTGGAGCCGCTCCTGAAAAACGAGGATAATTCATGGCGACGCGAGGCGTTCTACTTGGTCGCCGGTCTATGGGCAGCGCACTGGCGGAAAGACCGTAGCGGCGATCGAATATCCCTGGGAAAGGCGTGTGCGGTTTACCAAGGTGAAAGAAAATCTGCGAGCACCGAACGCCGTTTTGTTAGTCTGTTGGATGCCGACACGGACGAGTTGCCTCACCGCTTGCGGCAGATGGTCGCTCTGCTCAAAGAGTGCAACCTCGACTTCGAAGCCCTATTGACCGGGCTTCTGTATTGGAAAAACGACCGGAGGCGCACTCAGAACCAATGGGCGCACGACTTTTATCGGAACCTGAGTCAAGAGGATGAAACAGAGACCAGCATTGAAAAGGAGGGAAAGGAATGAAGACTCTGATCGAAATTCACGTCTTGCAGAACTTTGCCCCGTCGAACCTGAACCGCGACGACACCGGAGCGCCCAAGGACGCCTTGTTCGGCGGCACGCGGCGTGCCGCATATCCAGCCAGTGCCTCAAGCGCGGTACGACAGCATTTCATAGGAGGTGGCACGAAGGTTTCTTTCCCGATGATTGGCGTGCCGCACCAAGCGAATCCTGGGCCTCACCGAGGCTTGGCCGGAATGCCGCGAAGCTGAAGCGACGCAAGGCCGGTTGGCATTGCCGACGTCGAGCTCAAGGAAGGAGGATGGGAAGAGTGAATATCTCCTGTTTCTCGGACAGCGAAATTTCCAGGTTGGCTGAAATCATCCATGAGAAATGGGATTCCATCGCCCCCGAAACGGCCCTCCGAAGGGAAAGGCAGCAGGGCAAAGAAAGAGGCCGCCCGAGTGCCGCTCCCGAGTTAGAAGAAGCTCGATAAGGTCCTCAACGGCGGCAAGGCGGTTGATTTGGCCCTGTTCGGGCGTATGCTCGCCGACATGCCCGAAAAGAACCAGGACGCCGCCTGCCAGGTGGCGCATGCCATTTCGACCCATTCCGTTGTGCGCGAGTTCGATTACTACACGGCGGTAGACGATCTGAAACCCGATGACACCGCGGGCGCGGACATGATGGGCACCGTGGAGTTCAACTCGGCTTGTTTCTACCGTTATGCCGTGGTGGATTGGGAAAAGCTGATCCAGAACCTCCAGGGTGATCAGGGGTTGGCCGCGAAAGGACTGCGCGCTTTCCTCGAAGGTTTTGTGGTTGCCGAGCCCACCGGCAAACGGAATACGTTTGCCGCACACAATCCGCCCGAATTCATCGCCGTCTCGCGGCGCCGAAACGCTGCGGCGCGCAATCTCGCCAATGCCTTTGAAACGCCGGTTCGCGTTCGGAACAACGAATCGCTGACCGAGGCATCGGCGGCGAAGTTGATGGAGAAAGCCAAAAAGCTCAATACGGCCTACGCTGGTGAAGGCGCGACGTTCGTGCTGAACCTCACGGAAGCTAACGTCGATGGTTTTGGGACTGCCGTGAAATCCCTGCAGGACCTCTTGGACGAGAGCATTCCAGCCGAAAAGGAGTGACCTATGCCCACTCTTTTGCTTCGCCTGGTTGGTCCCCTGCAATCGTGGGGGACTACGAGCCGTTTCGACGAGCGCGACACCGGCAAGGAACCAAGCAAGTCCGGCGTACTCGGCCTTCTCGCCGCGGCCATGGGGATCGATCGCGAGAACTGGACCGACTTGGAACCCCTCGCGCGACTGCGCATGGGCGCGCGGCATGACAGACCGGGCACGCCTAAGCAAGATTACCAAACGGCTGGCTGCGCAAGTACGGATACCATCATCAAGGCCGATGGCAAGCCCTCCAAGGACGGTGTTGTCTCGCGTCGCTATTACCTGGCCGACGCCGCTTTCCTGGTCGGTCTTGAGGGCCAGGATCGTTCGCTCTTGGAAAATGCGCACGCCGCGCTGCAAAATCCTGTCTGGCTCTTGTCCTTGGGGCGGAAGTCTTATGTGCCTTCCGAGCCCATCTGGATCGAGGACGGGGTACAGGATGAACCGCTGGGGGAAATCTTGATCCGGTGGCCTTGGATCGCGGCACGGCGGAAATGGGAAGAGCCGCCCGAGAAACTGTTGGTTTCCTGGGAATCCGAGGATGGAACCGGGGCCCTCAAAATGGATCAGCCGTTGTCGTCATTCGCCGAGCGGCGTTTCGGTGCGCGATTCGTGCGTTCGCAGTGGATTCCCTTTCCCGAGGAGACTGCCCATGTTCCTGCATAGATTTCATCTGAGCCTGCGATGCAAGGAGGCGCGACGCGACCTTGCCGACCCCTATGAGTTGCATTCCACCCTTTGCCGCGCCTTTTCGGCGCCGGAGCGAAAATGCCCGAAAGGCGAATTCCTCTGGCGGCTGGAGCCTGAAACTGATCCCAACGGCTGTCCGCGCGTTCTCGTTCAAAGCCGATGGCTGCCCGACTGGTCGCGGATCGGGATTCACGGCTGGTTCGCGCAGGCGCCCGATCGGGCCATTGATCTGACCGCGAAACTCAAGCTCGACTCGCTGCAAGCCGGGCGGAAGTTTCGTTTCCGTCTGCGCGCCAATCCCTGCGTCTGCCGGCAGGGCAAGCGTCTGGGACTGTTCCAACTCCAGGAACAGGAAGCGTGGCTCGAGCGCAAAGGGCGAGAGCAGCATGGTTTCGCGCTTCCGCGGCTCGCCTCCCTGGGATTGGAACAGCCTGCCTCGGAACGCATCGACGTGCGAGTTTCGCAGGAACAAATGCTCCGCGGATCGCGACGCGACGGAAGCAATATCCGCGTTTTCTCGGTCCTTTACGACGGCATCCTCACGGTGATTGATCCCGTGCGGTTCCGCTTGACCCTGGTGGGCGGGAGCCAAAAGGAAGGTGATATGGAAAAGGAAATCAACATGGGCGTTGGCCACGGCAGAGCCTTGGGACTCGGCCTGCTCTCGGTGGTGCCGCTCCCATGAGACTCGAATCCAACCCCATCCCCATGAAAGAGCGGACGAGCATGGTCTGGCTGCAATGCGGAAGCGTTGAAGTCCAGGACGGCGCGCTGGTGCTGGCCGACAAGGACGGCGTCCGCACGCATCTGCCGGTTGGCGGCCTGGCCTGCATCTTTCTGGAGCCCGGCACGCGCATTACGCACGAGGCTGTCGCTCTGGCGGCCGAGGTGGGTTGCCTGATCCAGTGGGTCGGAGAAGGCGGCGTGCGGCTCTATTCGGCCGGCCAACCGGGCGGGGCGCGCTCCGATCGCCTGCTCTATCAGGCCAAACTCGCACTCGACGACGACCTGCGCATCAAGGTCGTGCGGGCCATGTATCGCTTTCGCTTCCAGGAAGAGCCGCCCGCCCGCCGCAGCATCGACCAGATGCGCGGCATCGAAGGCGTGCGGGTCCGCACCATGTATAAGCTGCTGGCCCAGCAATTTGGGGTCCCTTGGGATAAGCGCGAGTACGATCCCGACAAGTTCGACGCCAGCGACGTGGTGAACCGCTGTCTGAGCGTCGCCAATCACTGCCTGTACGGGCTTTGCGAGGCGGCCATTCTGGCGGCGGGCTATGCCCCGGCCATCGGCTTTCTGCACACCGGCAAGCCTTTGTCCTTCGTATACGATATTGCCGACCTCTTCAAGTTCGAGACTTCCGTTCGCATCGCTTTCAAGGTCGTGGCCGCGCAGAAGCGATCCCGAGCGTGAAACGCGGCTCTACTGCCGCAACAGTTTCCGCAAACACAAGTTGCTGGAGCGGATCATCCCGACGATTGAGGAGATTCTGGCGGCCGGCGGCATTCCCCGGCCCACCGCCCATGACGAAGCCATGCCCATCGCCATTCCGAACAAGGAGCAAACCGGAGATGCTGGTCATCGTACTTGAAAACGCCCCACCCCGCCTGCGAGGGTACTTGACCCGGCTTTTCTTGGAAGTCCGCGCAGGTGTGTATGTCGGCGACTACTCCCAACGAGTCCGGGAGCGGACGTGGGCCGTGGTAAAGGAGGAAATCGGCGAAGGAAACGCCGTGCTTGTTTGGGCCAATCCGAACGACTTGGGAATGGATTTCGATACCTGTGGAGTCAATCGGCGTGTTCCCGTGGAACTGGACGGGCTAAAGCTATGTTCGTTCCTGCGCGCCATGACAACGCCCCAGAACCTGACGTGGAAGTAACTCGAAGAAGACTGGTAGGTTTTCTTGAAACTCGGAACTTATTGGTACGTCAGGCTTTACGGTGAAGAGTGTTCCCCGCACGCGCGGGGATGAACCGGGCTCGAGGAGCGCGGAGTGACGATCGAGCAACAGTGTTCCCCGCACGCGCGGGGATGAACCGATTGCCGTGTACCTCTTTATCCGTATCAATCGTGTTCCCCGCACGCGCGGGGATGAACCGTTGTGGCAGCGATGAAGAGGGCGGGGGCGTGGGTGTTCCCCGCACGCGCGGGGATGAACCGGGCTGGGCCTGCCCCGCGGCGGTCGGCCAGTAGTGTTCCCCGCACGCGCGGGGATGAACCGGTCCCGCTGTCGGACGTGGCCGCGGCGCCGGCGTGTTCCCCGCACGCGCGGGGATGAACCGGAGTTTCAAGACCTCGATCCGCACCGCGGCGGTGTTCCCCGCACGCGCGGGGATGAACCGCTGGTCGGGCTCCTTCTCCTTGCCGATGCCGTGTGTTCCCCGCACGCGCGGGGATGAACCGATCGTGGCCATTGGCCGGCTGTTCGGCCCGGAGTGTTCCCCGCACGCGCGGGGATGAACCGAGCCAGAGCACGCAGAGCGGCCCGTCCAATTCGTGTTCCCCGCACGCGCGGGGATGAACCGCTAACTATTCCCCTTGCCGCAGCGGTGACGGGGTGTTCCCCGCACGCGCGGGGATGAACCGAGGCCATTGGCTGCGGAGTGGTTCGCGCCCATGTGTTCCCCGCACGCGCGGGGATGAACCGGCGCCGGGCTTGCCGGAGCGTTGCATAGAAGCGTGTTCCCCGCACGCGCGGGGATGAACCGGTGCCCAGCGGGGCTATCTTGGTTGATCCGACGTGTTCCCCGCACGCGCGGGGATGAACCGGGGAAAAGGGAGACGCGGCGACGAAGACCGAGGTGTTCCCCGCACGCGCGGGGATGAACCGTCCCTCACACAGGTGGTTGGCGGAAGCACATCGTGTTCCCCGCACGCGCGGGGATGAACCGGCCGTGAAATCCTTCTTCCCCTGTGCCACCTGGTGTTCCCCGCACGCGCGGGGATGAACCGCGTGTAGCGGATGTCGTCCAGCGTCCGTCGCGGTGTTCCCCGCACGCGCGGGGATGAACCGAGTAGAATGTCGGGCCGGATGATCTTGCCGTTGTGTTCCCCGCACGCGCGGGGACGAACCGAGCCGGCTCACGTTGGTTGATTACCGTACTCTTTCAGCACGTCGTAGCTGACGAACTCCTGGGCCTGTTTTACGTTGACGTAGCCGGGGTAGCTGCTCCAAGGTTATCGGCCAACTGGCCAAGGAACCGCCTCCGGTCGTCATCGCTCCAGAAAATGACGTTGCGACCGTTGCCGCGGCTGGTCACGTGATAGACGGCGTCGGGAAAGTCGATACGCGGAGGTCGAGGCTTAGCCTGACAATACCAGCGTTGCGATGCGCCCGCAAGGGGGCGGACGGAGCGCCGCCCTGCCCGAAAACTTAAAAATCAAAGTCTGACTGCCCCGGTGGCGGACGCTACCGGCCAGACATTCCAGCCCGGCGGCGAACCGATGCGCGGGAAAGGCTGGCGCTGGATACAGTTCCCGCTGGACGATTCGCGGGCCGGTCATTGGGGCGGCGCGAACGACGGTGCGGTGCATTTTCCGCTGCACGTCAACTCGCTGTTGCTGATTGACAGCGCCGACCGCAAGAAGACGGAGGGCAGCGTGTACGTCAGCTCGCCGACGCTGGTCGAGTAGCTCGGGATGGGGAGGTTGACGGCTGGTTCGCCGACTCGATAGAATGAATTAGAACCGCTGACACAGCCGGGCTTTCGCGAGTCGCGTCGGGGGTAGAATGGGGTTGTGTCGTTGGTTCTCAGGACAATTGCCGTCACCAGCAAACAAGCTTACCTCGTGGAGGACCATCCATGCCTTGCCCATTTCCCGGAATGGACCCTTATCTGGAAATGCCGCCCTTTTGGAGCGATTTTTCGCCGCGGCTGCTTGGGGAGATCGGGAATGCACTGCTACCGAAGGTGCTGCCGCTCTACGACGTGAGGATCGAGGAGTACCTGTTCGTGACTCGCGAAGACATTCGTCTGCACCGGGTGCAACCGGACGTCACCGTCAGCACTACCACGGCGTGGCAGCCGGGGATGGAAGCGACGGTCGCAGTGGCGGAGCCTACAATGGTCGAGTTGGAGTACCCGGCCATCGAGCCGACGATGCAACGGCGTCTGCGGTTGATCCATCGCCCAACCGGCCGGGTCGTGACCGTGATGGAACTGTTATCGCCGATCAACAAGGCAGCGGGCGAAGACGGGCTGGAGGCGTACCTGGAGAAGCGCGCGGAGTTCCTTGCCAGCGGCTGTCATTTGATCGAGTTCGACTTGCTGCGCGGCGGCGAGCGTCTGCCGATGGCGGGGCCGCTGCCGAAAGGCGACTACTACGTCTACGTGGGCCGCGCCGGCCGGCGGCCGCGCGGCCAGGTCCTGGCCTGGCCGCTCCGCTCGCCCTTGCCGACGGTGTCCGTACCGCTCCTGCCGGGCGACCCGGACGTGCCGCTGGATCTGCAATCGGTATTCCGCGCGGCCTACGAACCATCCCTCTACGACCGCCGCCTGCCGTACGAGCAGCCGTTGCTGCCAACCTTGCCGGCGGAGGACGAAGTTTGGGTCCGCCAGCGACTACTCGAAAGCCACCTGCCACCGGGTTACAATGCCACGACCTGACTGCGTTCATTTGTTGAAAAGAAGATGGGGGAACGAAAATGAATTCATCTGCCTCGAGAATTAGTGGGCGAAAACTGCGTCAGGCTCCACACTTCCCCCGTACCCCAAACCGTGAGTATTGGAAGGACTGTGATGAACGGAGTTGGTTGCGGGACGTGGCAGTCAACACGCTTAGGACGCAGACGCCCGCTCCCATACAGTGAATCATACGCATTTTCATCACTGCGGGTGCCGCAACGCGGCATGGCGGACTTTTCCCCTTTTTTCCGCCGACCCGGAATACCGGGTACCCCGATTTTTCCGTCATTCTCCGCCCATCTTCGGCCATTTTCCTTTCTCCCTCTTTCCGTAGCGCACCGCGTCTCGGACCCGCAAATGGATAGGGATGCCGCGTGCTTGCCGTCGCTTGCGGCCCCCACTAAAACGCAGGAGAGATTCCCGATGAACGATTTCGGCGACCCGTTGCGTGAAAACCTTGCCCGCAGAGAGGCCGAGTCCCGCGCCGCGGCGGAATCGCAAAGTGCGCATGCGGAGGCGGCAAGCATAAGCCTCGTACACGCCTTTGCCGCTCACCTGAATTGACCCTTCTTTGCTCAGGTCAATTGATCTACTTGGAAAGAAGAAGAGGCTTTCTTCTTTCAAGTAGTGATTTCAAGATATAGCGCGCGGCAGGTGTGCGTTGTCTAGGGAAGACGAATGGCCTGGGCGAGCGATGCGGCGTGGATCGTTGGTGCTGACGGTTCTTACAGATTTCTGTCGCTAGGGCAGAAAAAACCTCGCCCTACTTCTCGAAGCTTTCGCGTCGATGAGGTAGGACGAGGGTGTGTCTAACTCAATAGGAATTATAGCCGAGAGTCTGGCTTTTTTGTCATTGCCGTCGAGAAGTTTTTCTCGTTTCGCGCGGATTGGCATCAGGATGATCGCGCCAAGCCGCTTGTTCGGCAATACCAGACGGCGCTAGACTCGGTCGTGCAGTCCCACCCCGAACTTCGGGGGTGCATCGTTTACTGCGCGGACTGCGGGATTCGCTTTCTCACGCATCCCCGCAACGCAGGCCGGCGGAACTTGCGTTGTCCGTTCGGTTGCCGACAGCACCGCCGCCGGCAATGCTCCAACCAGCGGTGTCGGTGGCGGCCGGGAATTGGACCATTTTGGCGGCCAGAAAGGCATCTGGCCGGCGGTAGTCGGTGGCGGCCGACCGGCGGAGAAGTGGCGGGGGGATGGGGTGGCGATTAGCCTGGAGTGGAGGGAGGCCGAAGGATAAGGCAGCGGATATAAGGTGTCCCGGAGAGGAATAGAGGTCCTCTCCGGGACTTGACCGTCCGGGAGTTGGTGCTCCCTTGGATCAAGTCTATGATGATCGACGATCTTCGTCAGGGCAAGGCTCCAGCCGGGCGCCGCGGCAGCGGCGCTGTCTATTAAAAGGCTGCGAGCAGTTCTTCAAGCCCGACTATCACCAGGCGCGGTATTGCAGTGCGGCATGCCAGGATGCGGCAGATCGCTGGCGGTGCTGGAGTGCCGACCAGACCTGGCGGAAGACGGAGCGTGGCCGGGAGTGCCGCCGTGAGCAGAGTTACCGCTATCGGCAACGAGTCCGCGAGCGGCGGGAAGCCGAGCAAGCGGCTGTCGAGGAAGCCGTAGTCGAGGAAGCGACTCCGGCAGAGTGCGAGGGTGAGCGCCCAGCCGACGCTTCGGAAAAATCTTCTTGTGCCCGTCCGGGCTGCTACGAACTATTTGTTTTCGCGCGGCGGTCGCCACGCCGACGCTTCTGTTCGTGCTTGTGCCGCAAGGCTTTGCGCCGAGTCCTACAGCGCGAGGCGCGGTGGGGACGGCGGCGTAAAGGGGCGTTGCGAAGTCGTCGCCGGATACCGCCCTGGCGGAAGAAAGTACGTCGTCGCATATTCTAAGCCCCTGCCTTGTGGGCTTAGGATTGTCCCATCGCTGCGGCGTATTGCGGCAGCAATTCTTCAAAACGAACGACGTTGGGATCACGGGCAACCGGGAAAGAGCGATGAAGGACTGGCCTGAAGGGGAGATCCGTTGGATCGCGTTGGATACGATCGGCGAGCGTTACCGGCGTTACCGACTGCCGGACGCGGCGGCCGAGGCGGCGATGGCAGGCTCGCTGGCGCGCTATGGCCAGGTTTCGCCCGTGGCGGTCTGCTTGCGGGAAGAGAAGCCGGAGGTGTTGGACGGTTTCAAGCGGGTGGCGGCAGCCAAAACGCTCCCAGCGGTCTTGTCGCTTCAGGCGCGGCTGGTGGAAGTCAACGAAGCGACAGCCAAGGCGATCATCTTGGGGTTGAACGGCATCGGTGGCCGGATGAAAGAGTTGGAGGAAGCGTGGATCGTGCAAGCCTTGGTGCGGGAGGACGGGCTTTCGCAGCTTCAGGTGGCGGATCTCTTGCAGCGTCACAAGAGTTGGGTCTGTCGCCGACTGGCGCTGGCAGCTTGCCCGTGCGTTGCTTCCAGAAGCGGACGAACTGAAGAATCTCGTCGTCTTGTTGGTCTTTTCGAAGGTCGCTGTTGGCGTAGCAGAAGAAACGTTTCTCGCCGTCTTGGGCCAAAAAGGCCAGAATTCCCTTTTGGCGACGACTCCGTTTGGAAACGTAATGCTTCTCGACCAAGGCGTCTTCACCATGAAAAGGGATCGTGTGAAAGTCCAGATCGAACGACGAGCCGTGCTGTAGGCCCAGCCCGCTCATGGCGTCGAACCAATGCTGCATGAGCCGGGGATAACGGTCGGGGTCGATGCGGCAACTGTACTCCGTGAGAAACGAACGTTTGGGAATGACGTTCAGCCCGGCGAACAGCGCCAGTCCCTCGTCGAGCACCGCACTCATGACATGGGTATGGCGTTGGGTGCCGAAAAGCTTCAGGGCCAACAGGCTCCGCAAGGCGTGGGCGGCAGGGACCATCTCGGTGCCCGGCAGATCGCACTTGCCGATCACCCGATCAAATGCCATCTCCGCCAATGCCGGCAAGAACAAGAACAAGCCGCCGAACTTGGTGCGGAGGGTCCTCGGTTCCAAGCTCAGTGCCCGCACGTCGGCCGGATCGGCGGCGGTGGGCTTGGTGCCCGTGGGGCGTTCGTCGTCCTTGCGTCGAGGCAGCCTGGCAAAACCCTCTTGCTTCAGCACCGCCGCAATGGCTACCGGCGTGCGGCGGATTCCGTCATTTTTTAGGGCCTCACTGATATCGTAGATCGACTGATTCTGCTTGCGCAGGCCAACGATTTGTTGTTGCACGGCTTCGGACGCCTTGGCGCCGGGCGGTGGCGGCTCGGCAAAGAACCGGCGGGCGGGATTGCGGCGAAACTGATGTGCCAATTGGTGCAAACTGCCGACCGTGTAACCGAAGCGTGCGGCGACCTCCGCGGCCGGCAGTTGATCGACGAAATAGGCCCGCAGGGCTTCATACTGCCGATGGGTGGAATTCGTAGGGACGAGAAAGACTTGAGCCAGATCCATTAGCTCTATGCCTAACTGAAAATATGTGCCTCCACGCAATCAGAGTTATTGTCCCTCTGATCGCTATCTTGGCGGCATGGGCGAACTACGCCAGATTTCGCGAGAAACTGGCATATATTGCCATGCGGCTGGAAACACGCGTGTCTGATGATGTTACATGTGACGCAGTGACATTATATACAATAAGTTAAGCATCACACTATAGCACTTCGAGAGAATCTCCGAGAAATCGCTGCCCTGCCTACGCAACTTCTTAGGCGAATGCTAGACTGTGGGAATCCAGGCTAGAGCACTTTTCACCTCGTCGAGCCAGGACGCCCGGACCCACTCAAGGTCGTTGAATGGCGACAACCGGGAACAGCACCAGCCCGCATCCTCCAAGACCATCATCATCCCAGGCGCGGCTATCACATTGGAGCTGTGGATAATGACTGGACAAGCGGGCTTCTGGGTTCCCAAGTAGTCGGCGACATCTCGTCCGGTCCCAGGGTCCTGTAGGTTTCCATCCAGAAGTCGATTGGCCCCGAGATCGTGGTCAAGGCAAATGAGCCGTACGTCATCCAGGCTGTTCTCCAGCCAGGCAACCATGTCTGGTGCGCCGTCGAACGTCACAATCTCGTATTCAGGGCATAGGCCGTGCAGTAGCTCGACCATTGCATGAGTCCGTCGCGAATCGTCTTCAAGTAGTGCGATCTTCAAGTGCTACTCTATGGCTGGCCAGGTTAATCAGGTCTTGAAGTCTCGGCATCCTGCAATCCTATTTGGAACGATCACAATCTACCAGGACAAGCCAGTCGGCGTCATCCTTGCGGGCTAAGAGGCCAAGGAGCCGCAAGTGATGCGACACCAACCGCACCGGAAGAAGCTGGGCCAGTGGAGTCACCAGCGCCGCCGCCAACTCTTCCGCCCCACTGCCAGGCTTGTCGAGGAAGTGATCGAACAGCTTGTGCATCATTTCGTTGGCCGGGCGGAACGTGCGGTCCAAGAGGAAGACTCCGTCCCGTCCACTTACACTGCGTGCTTGGCGCTCGTCATACCCGTAGGCCGCGTTCTTGAGAGTCGCAAACATCTCGCGCGACCGCCACACACCTTCCTTGCGGGCATGCTTCCGCAAACGGTCCGTGATAGCCAGATGCAAGATCCGCCCTTCTCGCTCGAAGGCGTGGAACTCCACAAACGGTGCATCTGCAAGCCTATCTTCGATGGCTTTCAGTAGGTCTTTCGCCTCTGCCAAGTCCACATCTATGCCCTCTTCCGGCCAACGGGTCGGCCTAGCCGTCCGCCGCAGTCCGATCCGCCGCAGGCGGACCCTGCGGCTGGCCGCTGTTGGCGTCGTTGTTATGGGGAATTAACTGCTCGGCCAGCACCACAAATTGATACTCATCTTCAGTAGATGGATCGTCCCAAGGCCGCTCGGTGGTGACCCGAACTAGCTGACGACCATCCTCTGCCGTCCATCGCTCCAGGATTTCGCACGCCAGTTCACCTTTGCATGGATACTTGCTATCGGCAGTGAGGTAATCACCGGCAATTACCGGCCCTTTGTCCACAAAAGTGTGGATACGACCGTATGCGTCCACAAGTTCACCTGCAACGAATCCGGGAAATGAGTCGGAAACGTATCGGACGATCTTGAGTGGGACGGTTATCATGCAAAATCCTCCGGGCGCAACGTACACATGGCCGTACGGTCCAGTGACGGTCGCCGGTATCGGCACACTACGATCCCGACATCGTCGTTCAGTGCGCCGGAACGCAGGCGAACATGCGAGACAAGTCGCTTGGGCAGCGTTGCAAAGTCCTCGTAAGGAATTACTTTCACCAGCTCCGTCCGCTTTACGTAGTTGCAGAATCCGTCCGTAGCAACAAGGAGCAGGCCGTCCAGCAGGCCGTAGGCCAAGCCAACGGGCTCCGCTTCTCCAGAGCCGAGCAGTGGTTTGCGGCGCTGGCGGGCCGTGAGGTCCATGATGTCCGCTCCCTTGAGCACCCATGCTTGGCTGTCACCGACGCTCGCCCCGCAGATACGGTCGGCCTGGACATCGACCACTACGGCAGTGGATTGGCCGGGGCCAATCTGCCCGTCAATCTGGCGCAGCAGGCCACACCATCCTTCTGCCGACTTTGTTGCAGGGACGCCATTACGAACTGCTTCGACTACCGCCTTGGCAGCATGGCCGCCCAATCCCGTGCCTCCCGCGCCATCTGCCACGACGATGACGCTCCGGCCCGTGTCGGTGAAGACGGCGACTCGATCCTGGCAGTCCTGCTGGTAAGATTCAGTGGTCCATGCGGTCTCGAACATCGCTAATCGTCGTCTTCCTTGGGAAACGGGTGTTGTTGGCCAACCGCCGACAACGATACTAGCCTTCGTCAGTCCAATCGATCTCGTATTTGCGTTGCAGCACCGCTCCGACCGTACGACGCGCAATGTGCCCGTATTCGGGCAGATCTCGAATTTCAGCCTCAATCACAGGAGGAACGGGCAAGTCTATGGCAAACAAGACACTGTTTTCTGCGTTCTCGTACGGCGCAGCGACCATCATTTCCAGGAGGTCGTACGCGATCAAGTATTGAGTCGAGGCAGGATCGGATTCGACAAGCACAGATACCAGGAAGTTATGTTCGTTCTCAAAACGAGCCGCGAACTCACGGGCCAGCGATGTTGCGAAGGATGGCCAATACTTGGGAGCACGAACGCAACGCGCAAAATCGTTAGCGCGGCCAAGGGCGATCCAGATCGGCAGGCAGGAGCCCCAAGCGTTTTTCACACCGCCCCGGAGAAGTTGCTCTATCCAAGGCTGTGCATCCACAAGTTGCTGCTGCCATTCCTCGAAGTCGTGAACTCCGGCGAGACTTGATAGGCGGTCGATTTCCCGGTCATCCATCGCGATCCCTTGCTCCACCTACCAGTTGGCCAACAAATCTCTATCCATCACTCGACTAAGCCAGTACGGTCGGCGCGCACTCCGTTCCCGTGGGTTGCGCACGCGACCCTTGACCGTAGCCTGCATTTTACTCCTACTGCGGGGTGTCAACAATCGGCGGCCAGGGCACGCCCCGGCCCATTCCCAATCGCCGATACGGAGCCGCCCGAGCCGCGAATCCGCCCGCCTCCTTCGGCCACCGGCGCGTTAAGATAGGCAAGCCGCCAGGCGCGTACAGGAGGCCCGTGGGCGGCCTGCCAGGCGAGACGGCCTCTGGGTCGGCCCGGCCCGGACCACGCGCCAGACGGCTTCTTGCATTCTTGGCGGGTTCTTGGGGACGGGAAGGCGGCCAGATGGCTACTCGCCAGGTTCCGTCAACACCCGGATATGGGCCTCCACGCAGTCGGCAAGCCCTTCGAGGTTGTAACCGCCCTCCAGCACGGCAATCAGCCGGTCCTGGCAGTGTTCCCTGGCCACCGCCTTGACCATGTGCGTCAGTTCTCCGAAGCCTCGCGGCGTCACCTTCATCCGGCCCAGCACGTCATGCTTGTAGGCATCGAACCCGGCAGAAACCAGGAGCAGGTCGGGCCGGAACTCCCTAGCCGCAGGGAGCAGCTTGTCGCGAATGGCCCGCTTGTACTGGTCGTCGCCCAGCCCGGCCTCCAGCGGCACGTTGATCGTGAAGCCGAGGCCCTTCCCCACGCCACGCTCGGCCATTGCGCCGGTGTGCGGATAGAAGTGATCCTGGTGGATGTCAAAGAAGAGAACGGTGGGATCGTCGTAGAAGATCGCCTGGGTTCCGTTGCCGTGGTGGACATCCCAGTCCACGATCAGGGTTCTTTCGAGTCCGTGCTGCCGCTGGGCGTACCGGGCCGCGATGGCAACGTGATTGAACAGGCAGAATCCCATGCCCCGCTCCGGCATGGCGTGGTGCCCACCCGGCCTCGCCGTGCAGAACGCATTGCGGACCTGGCCCGCGACGACCGCATCAACCGCCGTGAGCACGCCACCCGCCGCCAGCCGCGCCACCTCGTACGATTTGCTGCACACCGGCGTGTCCATCGAATCGACGAACGGGACCCCACTGCGGCACGCCGTCTCGACACGCTTCACGTAATCAGCTTCGTGGACTGCGGCCAGCCACTTGTCCTCGACGGAACGCGGCTGTAGGCAATCCAGTTGATCCAAGAGCCCGGTCGTTTCCAAGCGATGAATGATGGCCGACAACCGCTCTGGGCGCTCGGGATGTTCGGGCCCTGTGTCGTGGAGCAGATACCTGTCGTCGTGGACGAAAGCCGTTCGCGGGCTATTCATGAAACAGGCCCCCAACTGCATCGCCTTGGATCGGGAATTGCCTCCCGCAGAGCGCGCTGGCTACGGCCTTGAAGACACCCTCATGCCTCGTACCCGCAGCACTACCTGGTCCGGCCTCCAGAAAGACCCACTCGCCGGTCACAAGCCGGGCGAAATCGGCCACGACCAATCGCGATAAAAACGCCGACGCCACCGTGCTTGCAAGCCTGCCCGAGATGTTCTAAGTTACCACGGGTAGGGGGAAATCCCTTCGGATGCGGAACGGCGTGGAGATGATGAAAGGACCAGGCGACCGCCCTACCGTCCACGGACCACGTTCTGATCTCCTGCGGCACCCTCCCGTACACGCTTTCTCCCGCCGTGGCCAAGTTGAGCCATTCCCGAGCCATGATCGGCACGTTCCATCCGAACGCGCGGCGGAGTTGCTCGGCCTCCTCGTGAAATTGTTTCTCGGTACGGACTCGTGAGACCTCGCCCCCGACTTTCCATGAGCTTTCAACGGTACGAAGAAACAGCGGAAATGACAGGTCCTTGGGTAGTTGGTCATCGACACTGATTCGCCATGTCTTGGGCATGGGCACTTCAACGCCCGCGTTGCCGAGTCGATCTAGGGTCTTGTCGAGCACCAGGAGGGGTTCCCTTTCTTCGGGGCGGTCACGTACAAGCGGCAAAGGCGCTACGAGTTGACGGTAGTCGTCAATGTGGCGGGCGTAGGAGAAAAGGAACCCTTCTTCATCTGCGGGATGTTCGGGAAGCGGAATCGCGCCCAGATCATCGAGCCAGAACAGCGTGCCGCATTCCCCGCTTGTCGAGATACTTCTGGTCGGAGGGCACGTAAAGGAGTTGCATCGGAGAAAACTCGCCGGGTTGGCCCCGGAGCCAATCGTTCGCAATAGTGAGTCACTCGGCTTGGGTTCGCATCCCTCGGGCAACAGCAAGACGTTTTAGCCAACCACGCACCGCCTGTTCTTTCAGTACCTCCCGGACTTCCAAGGTTGGCTTCAGCGAAGGAATTGCGCGGGCCGTATTCCAGCCGCGATGGTACGACGGCGGTCCGAGAAGGATGATCCGTTGACCCTCAAAGAGGCGGATGTCGGCAGGGACGCCCTCGTTCCAGATCCAGTGTTCCGGTTCCATCTTGCTCGGCAGATGGCCATTCGCGTCCAACGCGGTCCAGTTATAAAGGTTCCACGATCCGGTAGAAGATTCAGCGATTGATCGTGGGCCGTCACCGCGCATCGTTGCCACGACCGCCGCCGATGGCCGCTTGCCCGGTATTCCCCACGCAGGGCCTTTTCGCCGGAAGAAACCACCGTCCGAAATCAGCGCATCGGCCAGGAGAGTATGAAGCTGGAAGTTGTCGGTTATGCCGTCGATGCAGATAAGGAATCCTTTGACCGTATCTGGGTGCAAGACCAAGAGAGTTTCGTTCATCAGGAGACATAACAGCACGTTCACGAAGACGATGTTCAGTTCGGCCACCAAGCTGAGCAACGGTTTGTTCTGCTGGGCTTCTCGAAGGAACTCGCGGTCTCTTGAGAGAGCGGCGACGACGGGAAGATACCAGTTCTGCAATGCGGCATGGGCCTGTGGCAGACGACGGTCCCTTCGCCAGAAATCCTGGGCCAGATCGGGCGTAACGTACCTGTCATCGACCCGGTACCCACCAGCTTCCTCTTGCACCTTGTCGTTGGCCTCGGGAACCTCTTGCCGCACTTGCTCCTGAAACGCCTTCAGCAGACCGAGAGTTCGCTCGAATCGTTCCAAGAGCGCCGGGCCGACGATGCGCGGCGGCAAACCGATTTCCATGAAGACTCCGAAGGTCAACGCCGCTTCCCCAGCGACCTGCGGGTCGCGGTGCGCGAGCACGGGTAACAATCGTTCTGCGGCGCGAAGCAGCTCGTCTGGCTCGGCGTCTCGCGCACAGGCTCCCAGATCTTTGGCGTAACGATTCAGGCGTACCAGCCCATCTAACCACGCGCGAGACTCGCCCGCTTCCGCCATGGGCTCGACGGCGATGAGGAAATCGGCAACGGCAGCGTCGATTGATGACATCGGAACATCCCTACTGAAAGTCGTAGACGTACACAACGATCTCCTTGTCGGCCAACTCCTCTTGAACGAGCCGTCCGATTTCCTCCCATGTCCCACCCGCCAGGCCGCAGCCGATGCGCGGCACGTGGATGCTGGCCGCCTTCGCCTGGGCGAACGCCGCGACCCGCCGCAGCCCATCGCGCACGGCCTCGTAGCGGATCGGCGGAACGCCGCCCGCAGGGCGAATCCCGTGCTGACCGATCAGATTGGCAACCCAGAGGGAAGGTTCGACTTCAACGAACTGAACTTGTCCCAGCTCAAAAGGCACGTCGGCTCCGTGCTCGTGCCATTCCCGGTAGCTCTGTTCTGGTTTCGGCCACCGCTTCGAGATTGCCAGGACAAAGCCCTTTCCCCAGGCCCCGATGTCGTTGCAGACATGCACGATGACCTTGGGCCCATCGCCGAGCGGAGCGGTCGCATCGCCTTTGAGGTAAGTGATTTGCATTGGAAGAACGTCGGCTGTCGCTACTCGGCAAGGTTCAAGGAGTACGCGATTCATCTGGCTTCACGACACGGCCCAAGTACAGCCCTGCCTTTTCGTTCTCCTCCTTTTGACACAGTACCCAACGAAAGTCAGGACTGAAGGTGTACGACGCCGAAGTGCCGGGGGTAGGCCGTGAAACTGGGTAATTCATCTTCATCGAGCCGATGTCGATTAGCGCCAATCGACCGGCGTTGAACTGCAAGTATCTGGGTCCGGCCCAAGTAACGCACGCTTCGCCGACAAAGGGATGGTCGTCTTCATGGAACTGGAAGATTTTCTTTTCGCGTGTGGCAAGATCGACCACGATCAGGCGTTCCTTGCCCTCGATCTCCGCGCGGTGCCTGCGGTCAGGGGAAACAGGGCGTGTATCATTATCGGGGACCGGCACATCGCCTGCCGGAACCAGCTTCCCGGTTACCGGATCGGCCAGGTAGACGACTTCCGGCTTGTTTTTGTCAATCTTCCAGCGATTCGCCACCACCACGGCCCGCAGTTTCTCCCCGCTATCTCGCCAACCGGAGGCGTGCAGACTCTCGTTCGGTAGTTCAGCGATTCGGCGGCTCCCATCCTTGCGATCCAGGAAGGTTACAACGGTATAGCGTCCTCGCTGGCCGTTTCGCTCCTTCCAGCGCTCGATTACCACGAACTGACCATCGGGCGACACAGGCGGATCGCCCAACGTAATGTCCTTCTCGGGGCCCACGAGCAGTTGCTTTCCTTTGTTACCTGGTTCCACCCACCAAAGCCTCTGCGGATCGTCCGACGACATGCCGGTCGCGGACTTGGGCAACACTTCGCACACGAGCAAGCGCATGTCATTGTCGATGACGTGAACACTCCAAAGCCGTTTCTCGAACCGCGCCAACTCGCGAGCCTTCTCCGGCTGAGCGGGGTCAATGGCGAAGATGGCCGATTCGTCCTGATAGACTACGTGCTTTCCATCAGACGTGAACGAGCAATAGCTGGCACGCTTGGGCAAGAGGCAGCAGGCCTCCTCAATTCGAGGACCGACCCGCGTAAGGTTGGGATCGGTGTCGGGCGTGCGGTCCGGGCGTGGTCCGTCCCGCAAAGCGGTTGCCAAGATGGCAATGAGATCCTGCCGATAGTCCGGGTCCTTCTCGCTGAACTCGCCTTCCTGTGATTGCAGGTTGTAATTGAAAAAGACTTCAGCCTCCAGGCCATACTGCTGGGGAAACCATTTGGTGGCCGTCCAGCCTTCGCCAGTACCATCGAATCCGCCACCAGCGTTCCGTTTGAGATTCTCACCGAGAATGGCGGTTCCCATTACCAACGGCTCTAAGGGCACCACGGTGGGCCGAACGCGGGGTGGATTAGCGTGAAACGCTTTGGCAAAGACGCCGATGAACCGCTCACCCGCCGTGCGATCCGCCACTACAATCGCAGCCTTTCCCCAAGCAAATGGACCTTTGCCCTCGCCACGCGGGCAGACGCCAACGGTGAAGATGATCGGCTTACTGTCGGCTGTTCGGCAATCGAAGAACGTCTACCTCCCGACAGCGGCATGAAAGGGAACCGTCTTGGTAAGCTCCTGCTCTTGATAGACCTTGGTTATCGTGAACGGCACGCGGCCCCAATCCTCGGGAGGACCGTTTCCGATGGGTACTTGCACTTTGAGGTCCTTGGCTTCCTTCAGGTCTGTCTTCGGCGAGGCTTTGGAAGCCGAACCTGCCTTTTCGTTTTGCACTTCGGGCTTCATCTGTTTGGCGTCGATCCCTGGCTGAGAATCCGAATTACATCCGACGACAGCCCACCCAAGTAATACCAGGTGACCGACGATAAAGCCTCGCATGATTCTTCCTTCCAGTTTGCCGATTAGAAGATACTGGTCGCTATTTGGCCGCTTGACCCTTCCCCGCCATGGTAGAGGCTGCCATCGGCGATGACAAGAGTCTGGACAATGGTCCCGGTAAGCTCTACCGAACGTCCAGTGTAGCCAGCCTTTGAGCCACGGCGACGATCTCATCCCGCCCACGAACGCCGTTCTCGATGTTGTCGTGCCAGCGGGCCGGAATCCACGACCTGCCATGCAACGCCACCCACCAGGGCACCGGCCATTGCGCCGACGGTGTCCGTGTCGCCGCCGAAGCCCACGGCCCGGATGATGCACTCCTCGGGATTCTTCCCATACCCCAGGAAAGCCCACAGGGCCGCCGCGACGGCTTCCGAGGCCCGGATACCGTTGCGGACACGGCCAATTACATACCAATCCTCGTCCTTGTGATGCAGTCCTTCGGCAAGGGCTTTGAGTTTCGCGACCATGACATCCGTTCGGCAAACCGACGACAGGGCGCACAAAGGTATTCGGGTCGAAGTTGTTCGGCTCGGTTGTGACGGCCAGTGCCACCGCCTTGGCCTGCACCAGAGCCCCGAGGTTGGGGTCGGGCCGGCATTTACCACTTTGCTTGGCAAAGTGGTAAATGCCGGCCCGACCCCACTCGCCCGGCTGCTCCCGGCGGTCGATGCGGTTCCGCCTTGCGAATCGCCGTTGGAGGCCAGGAGCTGGGCCAGCGAATCGGTCGTATTGCTCGCGGACGACGTCCCCAGCAGCGATAGGCTATCATTTTCTTCGGAGCAACGAGCCGAAATTGCGATGTTCACCGCGCGGCGGGTACGGGCAGGACGCCGAACTGCGGATCCTGCTCAGGCCCGGTCAACGCGGCTCGGACCTGCGGCGACGCAAAGAAGGCGCGCAGCAGATTGTCCATCGCGCGCGGCTGAATCACCGTGCCCGCGATCCAGGTGGAGAGCGCATCCTCATGGATGCCCAGCCGCTGAGCCGCTTCGTTCGGCTCCATGCCCAGCAGTTCGATCGCACTCTCAATCTGTTCCGGGGTCAACAGGTGAAGCTGCGCGCGAAGCGCCGCGCTAATCGACTCTTCGACCCGGTTCGTGAAGACCCGCTCGCCGCACTGCCGGCACGTGGGGATCTCAAGGCTTGAGATGTTCACGGTATACAACCGGCCATCGTAATTCACTTGCCCGGTGTAGGAGGTTGAAGTCGGTACCACGTCCTCCCTCCCGCACTCGGCACAACGCCAGGGAAACGGGCGTTGCTTCCCGACCGTGTTTTGTTCACGTCGCGTCTTATTGCTCATGAATGCTCACCACCTTGATCCATGGGTCATCCACATCGTCGGGGTTCTCGAAAAACAACAGGGTTTCCACGTAAAGTCGCAGGCCGAGGAATTCCAGCCGCAGATCGTAACGGAACCGGGCCTCGGTCCATTCAGGGCGAGTCTCCACGGCCTCGTCGATAGCTCCGCCCGCCTCCACATACTCGTGCATCCGTCGCGCTACTTCTGTCGGCGTTATGGTTGCCATTCAGCTCGATCAAGGCCGCGAAGAACTTTTGGACCAACTCGCCCGAGCGGAAGGTACGGAGCCTGCCGACGTTGCGCGGCGAGTACTTGAGGACTTCCTCGATTTCCGGTCGCTGCCGAAGGACGATGTTGCGGACTGGGCGGAGGCGTCCGTGCGATTGACGCCGGAAATCATGGGCAACGAGAATTGGGACGAGCAATAGCATGGACCGCGGTGAAGTCTGGTGGGCCGATTTGCCCCAAGCTTCTTTTCTCCCCAGCACTTCGATATCGCCGCCCGAGCGCCCTTCACGCCGGGCAGATGCGGGGATCAAACCGCCGCGCTACGGCGCGATCGGCCAATACCGCAGCATCGCGTGGTCGAACGCTTCATTTTGAGCTTGAAAGCCGGAGGCACGCGTTTGTTGCTTCAGCCGATCGCCTGAAGCAGCGCAGCCGACGTCTGCCGCGTCAATCGCGCTGCATCCGCGCGCTCGCGCCGTGCGATTTGCTTTTTTGCGGTAAATCTCCAAATAACCAGGCGCCGCAGCGTTGCGTTGGCTACGCAACGACCCAGCCATCTCCTCGACCCGTCCGCAATTCATCCCCTTTCGGCGTGTCCTCTTCTCGGCCTTATCGGTTGTCAACGGTCGCTGGACCAACATAGGGGGTTGGAATCGACGTAGGCCGAAGAGAACGGCTCCTGACTTTTCCCGTTCGGCAACCATCTCCCACCAACACCTGCCACAACCGTTTCACCTGCTCATCCGTGACCATTGCAAGCCTCCCTCCTGCGAAGGATTGCAACAGTCTACTCGACCTCATCAACCGGGATTTCTATCTAATTGTCGCCAGACCGGAAAGATAATCGTCGCCATGGAGGCGGGAGAATGGACAACAGGAGTCGCTTGGCGAACCGTTCGATCAGTTCATCGTCCGCGAATGACGAAAGAATTTCGTCGGGGCCGGGGCGGTCCGCCGGGTTTCCCGTTCGCCGGGAAAGTGGCTCATTTCTGGCTATGACCGGCATGTGTCTGACCTTACCCCAATGCTCCGGCAATCCACGACGCCCCACCCCACTATGCTATAAACAACACAGAACGGGTGGTACACGGGCGAGGTTTTGCCCCAGAACTGGCTTCTTTGCGGCTGGTTGGACCCCGGCGGCTGGGCTATCCGATTGTCTCTTTTTCGGAATATACGCTTGACTTGTGGAAGGAAGTTCACGCGGTCAATGTCACTGGGGCCTTCATCGTAACGAGCGAACTTCGCGACCTTATATGCAAGGGAGGTCGGGTTGTTACTGTCGTTTCTGGCGCGGCTCATCTCGGCAGCCGCGACTTGGGATACTCGGCCTCTAAAGCGGCGCTCCTCGGCCTGACCAAGAGCCTTGCCATGAACCTTGCGGATCAGGAAATCCTCGTGAACGCTGTCTGCCCGGGCCCTATTGATACGCCGATGTCGCTGAGAATGCCGCCCAAGCGAGTCGATGAGTACAAGCATAGAATTCTGCTGAAACGGTTTGGAATTCCTGAGGAGGTCGCTAGTGCCGTCGCTTTCCTCTTGTCTCCCGAAAGTTCCTTTACGACGGGTGCCACGATCGACGTAAACGGCGGATTGTACCTGCGATAATCGCAGAATCGGAAATCACGCTGCTTGCGGAGGAATTCCGGACAGTGAACTCCGGGAACACGCGGGCTCGTGCCCGGCAGGCACGGGCTGGCGGGCAGCCCGCAGCATCCGGCGTCAGCCACGCGACAACTGATCTAGCGCCAGTTGCAATTCGACAGCGTCAAGTTCAGGGTCCGCGCATCGCGCATCGGGGCCAGGCCGGAATGGCACTGTCGTGAGCGTAACATTTTTCTGGCGACCCGGAATACCGGGTACGCCGCGGATTACCGGGAACCCCGATTTTTCCGTCATTCTCCGCCCATCTTCCTTTCTGCCATTTTCCTTTCTCCCTCTTTCCGTAGCGCGCCGCGTCTCGGACCCGTCGATGGATAGGGATACCGCGTGCTCTCCGTCGCTTGCGGCCCGCCAAGAAAATGCAGGAGAGGTTCCCAATGAGCGATTTCGGCGACCAGTTACGTGAAAACCTTGCCAGCCGAGAGGCCGAGGCCCGCGCCGCGGCGGAAGCGCAAAGTGCGTATGCGGAGGCGGCAAGCATATACCTCCTACACCCGGACGACGTGGCCGCGGCGCTCGTCGGCAACGTCTTCCCGCCGCTCGTGGAAGAGTTTGGGGAGGTCATGCAAGCGGAAGGCGTCGTCTACGCTTTGCCGCCGGCGGGAGGAGCGGCCGACCCAGATGCGGCCCGAGGCCGGCCACCGCTCGACGGGAAGAAAGACCCAAATCCCAAATCCGAAATACCAAACAAATCATAAATTCAAAAATCCAATGACCGGAACTTAGGTCGTTTTGGATTTTTCCTCTTGAGTCTTTCAATTTGTTCGGGATTTCGGATTTGAGATTTTTTCGCTTCACGCCCGCGGCGAGCATGTCGCGCTGCGCGCTCGGGAAAGGCACGACATAACAGAATCCCGGCGATTGACTTTTGCGTAGATTACTCCACAATCTTGTAGATCACGGCGACTTCCAACGAACCTGTTCAGATTTTTGCTTTTGTTTCCGCCGAGACCAAGGCCCGGCTGGACGCCTATGTTCGGGAGCACGGCGTCAAGCGATCGTACCTGATTGAACGGGCCCTGCAACATCACCTTGCCGCCATGGATGCGATTCCGTCGGACGTTCTCATTCCGCCGGTGGTTGTTGTCAGCAAGGCGGCGGGCGCAAAGCTGGCCGACAAGCTGCTAAACCCGCCGCCGCCGACCGACGCGATGAAGGCCCTCTTGAATGGCTGAAGTCGCAGTCCCGCGATTATACCCATGGCTCTGCCGCTGGGGGCCGTTCCCGATCCGGGAAGGGACGAGAAGGCGAGCGGGGCGTGAAGACCTGGAAAACGAACGTCATACAATCCGCCAACCGAACCCTGCTCAGCCGGTCTATTCTAGCAGTTCTTTCGGTCCTGGTGAAGCAGATCGCCAACGTACCTGATTGAAGGGGCCCTGCGAGCTGCCGGGGTCTCCTGCCGGGGTCAGGATCGGAATGGCACTGTCATGAACGTAACATATTTCGTGGCAAGGGGAAAGGGACGCGGGCCGTGATGGGCGGTCGGCGCGTGCGAGACGCGGCGCGCTACGGAAAGAGGGGGAAAGGAAAGCAGACCATCATGGACGAGAGATCAGGGCCGAGGGCGGGAGAGTACTCAGTACACAGTCGTCAGTAGCAACAGTTCCGCGGCCGACAACTGCGTACTGGGTACTCGGTACTCGTTTCCCCTCATCCCCCGATCACGTCGCCCGCCACCGACCCGCCACCCGCACGCGAGTACCCGGGGTGCCCCGCCGTGCCGAACAAGAACACGGCCCGCGTCGCCGTCACCGCCCAAATCCGCACCTACGCCCAGGCCATCGCCAACAAGATCGCCTAACTGCGGAAAGTTCTCGTTCGCGTACAGCCGGGCCATGGTTCACGCCGTTTCGTTATCGATGATTTGCTGGTCGATCTCCTCGCTGTGTTGTCGCGCGTAGGCCCAGGCATTGGTCAAGTCCTCCGCACGCAGGCTCGGATAGTTCTGCGTTCCACTCTTCGGGGAACGCCTCAGCGCGGGGCGTTGGCGCGGGCCTCCAAAGTGTACTCGGGTTGGCCCATTTCATCGGCTTGCCGCGTCAGCAGGAACGAGTGGCCGAAGACGGCGGACTCCATCCAGCCCGCCGACTTGCCCGTCGCCAATTTGCTCGACGCGGAATAGCCGCCGGCGGCGTGGCGGAGGATGTCGAAATCGACCCGCTGGCCACGGCAGTCGACCAGCCAATACTCCGCGATGCCTGCCTTCCAGTACAGGTCCCGCAACCACTCCGTATCCTTGCTGACGGAACTGCCGCTGACAACCTCCAGGACCATGTCGGGCGCGCCCTCGACTTCCACGAAGCCTTCCAGCGCCCCTTCGATCAGCCGCACGCGCTTGGCGGCGAACGCCTCGCGGGAAATGAACGTGCCGTCCGGCTTCGTGCAAAGATCCGCCTCGATGTTCGTCAAGAACAGACCGTCGCTGAAGTAGCGGCCCAAACGGCGTTGTTTGACAAGTCCGGCAAGGACGCGGGCGAATTCGGTCTTCACGTGGTTGTGAGAGTAAACTTGCTCCTTGCTCATTTCCACCCACACCTCTCCGGAAAGATAGCAGACCGTCGCCTTGTCGGGCGATTCTTCGGATTCAGCCCAGCGGCGGAACGAAGGCAGATCGGTGACCCACAGCGGAATCCGAACCGACTCGGTTTCAAACTGAACAGTGCTCATGCAGCGGCTCGCGATCGAAAAACTGGCCCGTCAACGGCAACCCCGGTTAGTATAGTCGCAAAGGGGGGTTGCGGCAAGGCCGCCTCTTATCCTTTGGTAGCCGGGGTCAGACCTGGATGGCACTGTCGTGAGCGTAACATATTTCGTGGCAAGGGGAAAGGAACGCGGGCCGTGATGGGCGGTCGGCGAGCGTTGCGCCTGCGCCGAAGGTATCGGACGGCGCTAGGCGGCAAACGGGTATCGACGGGCCCGGCGACTCGCACGCTTGGGGCCGGCGTGCAGCGTGGCGTCGGATAACAAACAGGGCTGTTCGGCCCGTTGCCCACGTCGGCGGGCCCCTTCGAGGCAAATTCCCGACTGTTCTCTTTTCCCCATAAGCGAGAAGTGCGCGCAGGAGGCCGGGCGACGCTGAAAACGCTTCCCCTGCTTGCGACTCCGGCAAAATTCTCTTCGCCGCGAGGAAAGCGGTGAATCCTGCGGGAAAAGCGGGCCCGGCCGGGTTGCGGCGAAGGGGTTTGCGGAAATCCGCCGGCCGGCGATGCCCCCAAGCGCGGGCTCGATCGTATTATTAGGTGGAGCATTGTTCCGACTTATCCGTTGTTTGGAATACTTTTAGATTGTTATGACGAATCACGTCTGGATGCGATCCCTTGTTCTTGGATCCCGTTGGCGGGACTCGCCGACCAAGCTGCGCCCGGTGCCCGTCGGCCCACCCTGTCGCACCCAAAACCGGAAGAGCCTGAAAATTGGCCATAACCCTAGTTGAGAAAATGCTTCCGCCAAAGATACAATCTGCCTTGTTTTTCACGAGGATTTCTGATGGAGGCATAGCTCCACCGGGGATTGCGTTCTAAATCACAGGAATTAGAAAGGAGCGGAAATCTTGATGAAAACACGGTTTCTGGGCCACTTTGGCCACGACCACCCGCAGGGAGTACCCAGGAAAGAAGAGAGACGCTGACAGGCTATCGGCATGTCGATCCCCGCTACTTGCCGGGTTTTCGGGAAAAGTCATTTTGGAGCCGTGAGAGCCGACTTTTTTCCTGGGGCCTTGCATTTGGCCGAACGGCAGCGCAAACTGGCATCGGTACGGGTGGTTTCATCAAGGAGAGAATTCATGCTGGCACGGCGTCTAACTCTTTTGGTTGCTTTCATCGGCACTGGTTCGGTAGCCAAAGCCGGGCCCGCCGTCACCGTTGAGCCGGCGCCGCCAAAAGTTGCAGCCGTACTGACCGACGCCGGTGAGGTGCTCTCTCCCTCGGCCGTAACAATCGGCGGCTGGCTGGGGGCACGGCTTGCCGTCAACGAGAGCAAACGGCTGCTCGTCGTCGACACCGAGCCGCTCCTGGCCGGATACCACAAACGGCCGGGCAGTCACCCGTGGATTGGCGAGCACGTCGGCAAGTGGATGCATGCCGCGACACTCGCCTGGGCCTACTCGGGAGATCGGCGGTTGCGCGACAAACTGGATCGCGTTGCCGCCGAACTGATTCGCTGCCAGGAACCCGACGGCTATCTTGGCACCTACGCGCCGGAGCAGCGGTTTGGCCTGTTCCCCGGCGCCGATTGGGACGTCTGGTCGCACAAGTACAATCTGATCGGCCTGATGACCTATTATCAATACACGGGCGACAAGGCGGCCTTGGAGGCCTGCTGCAAAATGGCCGACCTGCTGATCGCCACGTTTCCCGCGAAGAAGAGCATTCTGGCCGCCGGCACGCACGTAGGCATGGCCGCCACCAGCGTGCTGGAGCCGATCGTGCAGCTCTATCGGGCAACAGGCGATGAACGCTACTTGAAGTTCGCCCGCTATATCGTCCAGTCGTGGGACGAGCCCAACGGGCCGAAGATCGCGGCCACGCTGCTGACGACCAAGCGGGTCGACAAGACTGCCAACGGCAAGGCCTACGAAATGCTTTCGAATCTCGTCGGCCTCTGCGAGTTCGCCCGCGCGACGGGCGATCGCAAACTACTGCAGGCGGTGATCAATGCCTGGCAGGACATCGTCGCAAACCGGCTCTACATTACGGGCACGGCGAGCAGCTTCGAACATTTCCACGGCGACCACGAGTTGCCGAACACGATGGACATGAACCTCGGTGAGACCTGCGTCACCACGACCTGGATCCAACTCAATCTGCAATTGCTCCGCCTGACCGGCGAGGCGAAGTATGGCGACGAAATCGAGCGCTCGCTCTACAATCACCTGGCCGCGGCCCAGCATCCGCGTGGCGACGATTGGTGCTACTACACGGCGTTGGAGGGCCGGAAGCCCTATGACAAGGGTATTACCTGCTGCCACTCCAGCGGTCCGCGCGGCATGGCGCTGGCCCCGCAAGCCGCCTATCTCCGCGGTCACGGTGACGGCGGCGACGCGCTGCTGGTCAGTACGCTGGAGACATCGCGGGCCACGCTGGAACTTGGCGGTCAGAAGGTGACGGTAGAGCAAGCGAGCGAATTTCCGCGCCGCGGGCAGTCGACGATTACGTTGCGAATGGCCCATGCGGGCTCGTTTGGCGTCAAGGTGCGCATGCCAGGCTGGGCTGTCCCGGCGGAGGTTCAGGTGGCCGGCGAGAAGCACAATACCGATTCGGCCGGTTGGCTCGCTTTGCCGTTGCGGACCTGGAACAGCGGCGATCGGATCGAAATAGCTTTCCACCTCGCTCCCAGGCTGATTCTCGGTGATTACGGCAACGCCGAGCGCGCGGCCCTCGCCTGGGGACCATTCGTGCTGGCCTTTGACCAACAGAGGAATCGGGGCTTACCGCCGGCCAAGACGCTCGGCCTGGTTCGAGTCGCAACCGCTTTTGACCCTCCGGCAGGGCGACGATCTCACCTTCGAAGGCAAGGTCATCGGAAAAACGGGAGACGATCCGCACACGGCTATCTTCGTCCCCTTTGCCGACGCCGGGGCGAACGGTGGCCAATATCGCGTCTGGCTGCGCGCACCGGGCGCAACCCCGAAACTGACCGCCTCGTTGCTTGCCGACGGCGTGGAAAGCCGTTCCCGGCATGGCAATCTCGCCGGTTCCATCATTGACGATGATCGGCAGAGCATTGTCGTAACCTACGACGGGCAATTGGCCCATGAAGACTGGTTTGCCGTAGCCCTGCCCGCTGCGGTCAGTTTCCGCCGCGTGGTCTTCGCCCATGGCAAGAGTTTCCATGACGGCGGCTGGTTCGATTGCAGTCAAGCCAAGCCGCGGGTGCAGGTTCAACGGCAAAAGGACGGGCCCTGGGAAACGATCGGCGACTTGGCCGACTATCCGTCCACGACTTCCGCGAATAGTCGTGGTCTGAAGCCCGGTCAACAGTTCACGCTCCGCTTGTCGGCGCCGGTCCAGGCGATTGCCGTGCGGGTGGCCGGCAAGCCCGCGTGTGGCGATAGGCCCCAACAGGCATTTTCGTCCTGCGCGGAACTAGAAGCTTTTTCCGAGTAGGGCACGCATTGAAGCCCGATGGGGCACCCGCTTGCGGGTCAGCGAGGAATGTGTTTTCCAAGAGCTTCGACCCACAATCCTCGCTGGCGCGTCGGGCTTCAATACCGCAAACAACCGCGAAAACTTTCCGGATAGCCTCTAAGTAGAAAAACAGAGGGAATCATGTTCATCGTTCAGTCGTATTCTTTGGCGGTGGTGATGTGCATCATCACGATGCTCTGCTGGGGCTCGTGGGCCAATACGCAAAAGCTGGCCAGCAAGGAATGGCGTTTTCAGCTCTTTTACTGGGACTATGCGATCGGCGTCATGCTGCTGGCCTTGCTGCTGGCCTTCACGCTGGGCAGCACGGGCAGCGGCGGGCGACCGTTTCTGGCCGACTTGCGCCAGGCCGATGCCAAATGGCTTGGTTCGGCGTTCCTCGGCGGAGTGATCTTCAATCTCTCGAACATCCTCCTGGTGGCGGCAATCGACATCGCCGGCCTGGCCGTGGCGTTCCCGGTGGGAGTCGGCCTGGCCCTGGTGCTGGGCGTCATCACAACCTATATCTCGCAAGCCGGCGGGCAACGTGCCGATGCTGGCCCTGGGCGTGGCCGCCGTCGTGGTCGCCATTGTTCTGGATGCGGTCGCCTACAAGCGGCTCGCCAGCGGCAATCGAAAGACGCCCGCCAAGGGGATTGTCCTGTCGGTCGTGGCCGGGCTGCTCATGGGCTGGTTTTACAGCTTTCGTCGCCCAGTCGCATGGGCGACGATCGATCCGTCGACATATGCCTGGAAGCGGGCAAACTCAGTCCCTACACGGCGATCGTCCTGTTCTCGGCCGGGCTGCTTGGCGTCGAACTTCCTCTGGAATACGATCATGATGCTCCGGCCGCTGTCGGGCGACCCGGTGCCGCTGGGCGATTACTTCACCAAGGGCAATGCTCGGCTGCACGCCATCGGCATCCTGGGCGGGCGTGATCTGGAACATCGGCATGAGTTTCAGCATCATTGCCGCGACCACGCGCCGGCCCGGCGCTTTCCTACGGTCTAGGCCAAGGGGCCACGATGGTCGGCGCATTCTGGGGCGTTTTCATCTGGAAGGAGTTCCACAAGGCCCCGCGCGGGACGAACCCGTTGCTGGCTGCCATGTTTGCCTTCTACTTGCTGGTCTGGGAATTCTCATCGCGTCGCAGCTTATCGCACCGCAGTCATAGGGAGAAATCATGGCAAAAAGATCCATCGTTGTCGTCGGCAGTTCCAATACCGACATGGTCATCCAACTGGACCGTATTCCGCGCCCCGGCGAAACCATTCTGGGCGGCCAGTTCGTGATGGCCGCCGGCGGAAAAGGGGCCAACCAGGCAGTCGCGGCCGCGCGGGCCGGAGGCGACGTGACCTTTGTGGCCCGGGTCGGGCGCGATATGTTCGGCGATCAGGCCGTAGCCGCGTTTCAAAAGGACGGCATTTGCGTCGACCACGTGATCCGCGACAAGACAAGTCCCTCCGGCGTGGCGCTGATTTTCGTCGCTCGCGACGGCGAGAACAGTATTGCCGTGGCCTCCGGAGCGAACGGCAACCTGAGTCCGGCCGACGTGCGAAAGGCCCGGCGCGCGATCGTCGCCGCCAGCGTGCTGGTGATGCAGCTTGAAACGCCGTTGCCGACGGTCCAAGCGGCGGCCGAAATTGCCGCCATGGCAGACGTGCCGGTGATCCTCAACCCGGCCCCTGCCTGCCCGCTATCCGATGAATTACTGCGACTGGTCACCATCCTGACGCCCAACGAAACCGAGGCCGAATTGCTAACCGGCGTCCAAGTAACCGACGACGCTTCCGCCGAACGGGCCGCCGATTGTCTTCTGGCCCGCGGCGTTGGGACCGTCATCATCACGCTTGGCCCGCGCGGCGCCTTCGTGGCCGGCGAGGAATTCCGAGGGATGCTGCCGGGCTTCGAGGTCAACGCCGTCGACACCACGGCTGCTGGCGACGTCTTCAACGGCGCGTTGGCCGTGGCCTTGGCAAAGCGGCAGCCCTTAGTCGACGCGGTTCGCTTTGCCAATGCCGCCGCGGCAATTTCCGTGACGCGATTGGGCGCCCAGCCCTCGGCCCCCAAGCGCAAAGAAATCAAGAAGCTGGTTGAGGCAATGTAGCGCTTTACACGTCAGGTACGAAAGACTTGCACTCTATGACCACCCACAACTGCCTTATCAGTCGTCGCACGATGATCACCCAGACCGGCGTCGCTGCCGCGGCGGTCGCCACGGCAAGCCAGCTTCACGCTGAGACTGCGAGGAAACCGGCGGACCGCAGCGGCCAGTTCAAGTTCAGTCTGAACACGGCCACGATACGCGGCCAGAAGCTTCCCCTGCCCGAGGAGGTCGAGATTGCCGCCAAGGCCGGTTACCAGGCCATCGAGCCGTGGGTCGAGGAGATTCGTCGCTATGTAGCGGGCGGCGGAAACGCGGCCGACTTGAAAAAACGCATCGCGGATCTGGGCCTGATCGTGCCTCAGCGCGATCGGCTTTGCCGATTGGATCGACGACGACGATGCCCGCCGCACCGCCGGGCTGGAACAATGGAAGCGCGATGCCGACCTCGTGGCGTCGATCGGCGGCATTCGCATGGCCGCGCCGCCCAGCGGGGCTTACAACGTGACCCTTGATTTGCAGCGCGTGGCCCAGCGCTATCGGAAGTTGCTGGAAATAAGCCGCCCCTTGGGAATCGTCCCCGAATTGGAAATGTGGGGCGGCGCCAAGACGCTTTCGCGGATGAGCCAGATCGCCTACGTGCTCGTCGAGGCGGCCCACCCTGACGCCTGCGGCCTGTTGGACATCTTCCATATCTACAAGGGCGGCTCCGATTTCGCTGGCGTGCGGGTATTCAACGGCTCCGCGCTCCATGTTCTGCACGTGAACGATTATCCGGCGGGCTTGACCCGGGAAAAGGCGAGCGACGCCGATCGCGTCTATCCGGGCGACGGCGCCGCGCCGATCGTGACGCTGCTGGCCGACTTGCAGGCGATCGGCTACCGGGGCATGCTCTCGCTGGAGCTGTTCAACCGCGACTACTGGAAGCAGGACGCGATGACGGTCGCCCGCACGGGCCGGGAGAAGATTCAGGCCCTGGTCCAGCGGACGAATAATTGAGTCATGACCCAACCCATCCCGCTTGCCCTGCTCATGGCGGGCATCCCACAACTCAACTCGGCCCTCTATCACCGCATCCGCTTTCTCGTGGGCGATCCGGTAGCCTATCTGCAACTTCCCACCGCCGACGGCCAACGGAAGTCGATACTCATACTCCGCGACATCGAGATGGATCGGGCCCGCCGTTTTGCACGGGCCGACGAAGTGGCCTGCCCCCGCGATTTCACTCCGGCCAATGGCCTTTCCGGCGACCGCGAGACGGCCACGGCCCAGGCGGCGGCCGAATGTCTTCGCCGCGGGGGCGTCACGCAAGTCGTAGCCGATCGTACGCTGCCGCTGATCTTTGCCGAGTTCGTGCGCCAGGCGGGCATCGGCGTCCAATGCGACTTCAGCATCGGCGTTGCCGATCGCCGCCGGAAAGATGCGAACGAAGTCGAACATGTCCGCCAAGCGCAGCAGGCCACCGAGCAGGTCATCGAGCGGACTTGCCGCCTGATCGCCCGGGCCGAGGCCCGACGCGACGGCGTGCTCCTCGACGAGGCCCGCCCGCTGACTTCCGAGCGGCTGCGGGCCATGATCAATCATTGGTTCATTGATCTGGGCTACGCGAACCTGCCCTCGATCATTGCCGGCGGACCGAGCGGGGGCGATTGCCATGACCTCGGGCACGGCGAATTGCGGACCGGCGAGCCGGTGATCGTCGATATTTTCCCGCGGAACGAAACCACCCTGTACTACGGCGACTGCACGCGCTCCGTCGTCCACGGCGACGTGCCCGACGAAGTGGCCCGCATGCACGCGGCGGTGCGCGACGCCAAGCGGGCAGGGATGGCCGCCGCGCGGGCAGGAGTGACGGGCGAAGACGTACACCGGGCGACGATCGCGGCGATCGCCAAGCACGGTTACAAGACGGGGCTGCCGCCCGCGGAGGCCGCGGACGATTACTGCGCGATGACCCACGGCACCGGTCACGGCGTCGGCCTGGACTGCCACGAACCGCCGTTCCTGGACTTCAAAGGTCCCGAGCTTCTCGAAGGCGAACTGGTGACCATCGAGCCCGGCCTCTATCGTCGCGACATCGGCGGCGTGCGGATCGAGGACATCGTGCTCATCCATAAGGACCGCTGCGAGAGCCTCAACAAGCTGCCGGAGGGCCTGGACTGGAAGTGAAGGAAATAGAAGACGTCGACATAAAAATAGCGGGACAGAAAAATAGACTTCTTGCCCCGCTGAACGTTTTGCACAGCGGGTCGGCGTGGTGGCCGCCTTCCCACACCGAGGAAATGTGTTAGACAGGAATGAACGGCGCAGAATACATTGATTTCGCCGCGAAGCTTGCCGCAACGTACTCGGATCTTTGTGTCGAATCTCAGCGCATCACCTCTTTTCGTCGATCTTCTTTTCCGGCGACGTAGTCACCAGTACGCTGTTCGTGAAGTACTTTCGCGCCACGCGGCCGACGTCCTTCAAGGTGACCGCCCGGATCTGGGCGTCGAACTTCTTGTCGTAGTCGTAGCCCAGGCCGTAAAGCTCGTCGAGGGCCGCCGAACGGGCCTGCTCGCCGATGGTCACGTTCTCCTGCGCGTGCAGGGCCACGATCTGGTCGATCGCCGTAGGGAACTCGTCTTCCGGGATCTTCCCTTCGCGGGCGCGATCGAGGTTGCGGCGGATCCGCTGGATCACCTCGTCGAGCTTGTCGGGCCGGGTCTGCGAAGTGATGACGAAGTAACCCGGCACGGGACCGGTCAACTCGGTCGATTCCACGTAATAGACAAGCCCCTCGCCACGGAGCTCATCGTGCAGCCACCCGCCCGGCGTGCTGTAGCCGTTGAGGATCGCCCTCAGCACGATCATGGCCGAATGGTCGGCCTGATCATGAATGCCTTCGCAGGCATAGGCCAGCATCAGCATGGCGGTATCCTTATTCGTGACCTTCTTCATGGCTTTCGACTCGGGGATGGCATTACTATCGGCGCCGCTTCCGCCGGCTTTCGATCGACCGCCGCCAGACTGCCAAAGTGCTGCGTGACCAGGCTGACGGCGGCTTCCGGTTCGATGTCGCCGAAGACGGTGACAACCATGTTGCCGGGGACCATGCACTCGCCATGAAACTTCCGCAAATCGGCTACGGTCAAGGCCTTGACCGACTCCGCCCTGCCCTCCGGATGCCCATGGTAGGGCGACGCGGCCGGCAGGGAGTCGAAGAACAACTCGGTGATCTCGGCACGCGGCTCAGCGCTGCGATTCTCGATGTCGGCCAGGAGAATCGCCTGGGCCTTCTCGAATTGATCCCGGGGAATCGCCGGGTGCAGGAAGGAGTCTGCGAACAGCCCGGCCGCCTTGGGAAAATCGTCGCGCAGGCAGGTGGCATTGCCGGAGAGCGTGAAACGGCCGGCGTTGAAGCTCACCACGCCGCCGATCGAGTCGAAATACTCGGCGATCTCGGCCCCGCTGGCGCCGCCCTGCACTCCCTTGTCCAACATTTCTGCCAGCAGCGCGGCGCGGCCGGCCTGCTTCTCGCCATCGCAGAACGACCCGCCCAGCGCGTAGGCCTGAATATTCACCAGCGGCAAGTTGGGCACGCGTTTCACGAGCACCCGCAAACCGTTGGGAAGACGGACCATGCGGACCGAGCCCGCCTCGGCCGCCTCCGACTCGGCCACGCCCTTGGGTCCACCACCGGGCGGGGCGATGATCACGCGGTTCATGCGCGAGGGCACGAAGTATTTTCTCGCCGCCGCGCGGATCTCCGCCGCGGTGACCGCCTGAATCCTTTCCGTATAAGTGCGATCGAAGAGCGGATCACTCGTGGCCAGATAGCTTTGCCCCAGGCTCTCGGCCTGCTGCTGGATCGTTTGCCGCTGGAAGATCAGTTCGGCCGCCTTCTGTTTCTTGGCCTTCGCCAGTTCGGTCTCGCCGATCTCCTCGTCGCGGAGCCGGTAGACCTGGCGGACGATTTCGGCCGACGCTTTCCGCCACGTCTCCGGCTTGGCGCTAGCGGTTACGGCAAAGTAACCGCGAACGAAGTGCGGCGTATTGCTGGCAGCGGCCACGCTGAGGACCAGCGCATTCTCGTACTTCAACTGCCGCACCAGCCGCGAGCTTTCGCCCTCGCCGAGAATGTAGGCCGCCAGGTCCAAGGCGTACATGTCGCGTTGCGAGATCGTGACGGTCGGCCACGCAATGGCGAAATCGTAGACCGTGCCGTCCATCTCGCGAACCGTCTCTCGCGGCGAAACCTGTTCCGGCTCCTCGGGCAGGGCGATGAATGTCTCGCGACCACGCGGCGTGCCCGCCCACTGCCGTGCCACGTGGTCCAGCACCTCCTGCGTGTTCACGTCACCGACGACGACAAAGATCTGGTTGTTGGGAACGTAACGCTCGTGATAGAAGTCGATGATCGCCTGGTTCGTGGTGCCGTTGAGTACCTGGAGATAGCCGATCACCGGATGCCGCGCCGGATGAACGGCGTAGACGGTCAGGTCGAGCAGGTCACTCATGACGTGCCCCCGATCATCCTCGTCGTCGGCAAGTTCGCGGCGAACGACTTTCAGCTCCCGGGCAAACTCCTTCGACTCGAAAGTAACGTGCTGCATGGCGTCGGCCGTCAGCTCGATGGCGGTCATCGCATTGCGGGCCGGGCAATCGATGAAGAATGTCGTGTGGTCGTTGGTGGTGTAGGCATTGGTCATTCCGCCGAAGCGCGCGATGATCTTCTCGATCTCCTTCTCGCCGCGGTGGAGCGTGGTGCCGCCCGCCACGACGTGCTCCAGCACGTGGCTCAGCCCCGCGCCGAGGTAGCGGCCTTCGAAGGCGCTGCCGGTGTTCTTGACGTAGCAGCGAACCGTGGCCACGGGGGCCGTATGGTTCTCTTGCACGATGACGGTCAAGCCGTTGTCGAGCGAGGCGACCGTCACGTTCTCGGCCAAGTGCCGCACATTGGCGTAGTGCGGCGTCGCCGGCTTCACGTCGGCCGCGATGAGGATTGATACTGGGAGGCCGAGCAGGCAAAGAGCAGCAACCGATTTTTCAAGGAATCGCATCGTTTCGTCCTCGGGATCACGGAGGTTCTTGGGGAGAACGAGGCACGCCGCCTCGGAGTGTCTATCTTATGCGAGAATCGACGCCGTACCTACCCTCAGAACTGGGGGCGTAGTAAACGCAATCGAGTTGTAACGTGGGACCAGATTCGGGGTACCCGCGTGCGGGCCGGCTATCGCCGGCCCACCAGGATCGACTATTCCGGCGATCGACAAGCACCTGAAGAATATCTTCGAGCTTAGGCGTCGGGAAAAACAGTGCTCCGCAGCAGCCTGCGGCGTTCTTGATCCATTAAGCAGCGGGAAATCCAGGTCAATGGGAATCGACACCAGCGCGAGCAACGGAGCAAAAACCCGCCGTACGCCAACTTAGCCCAGGTCCGGGCGCTGTTCCGAAGCACCTTCGGTCCCCCGGCCTTTTGTAGTGCCAGAGGATTCCAAATGAACCGTCCATCGACAATCCGCAGTCCCGAAGTTTCATACAACCGGCGCCAGTCGCCGCTATATTGCAGGTTGTCTTGCAAGTGCGTGCGAACGGCTTCGTTCACCAGCCAAAACGGCGCGTGGGCAATCAGGAATCCACCCGGCTTCAACCAACCCGCCAGTTGACGCACCAACTCCGGCGGCTGCGGCACGTGCTCAAGAACGTCGAGACAAATCACGACATCGAAGCTTTCCGGTGGCAACTCCTCGGCACGATTGCAGCGGGCAACCTGCACCTGGTTATCACGAAAGACCCGTTCCGAAAAGGCTTGGTTGAGCTGCCCGACCTCAAAATAAGTCACCTGGTGGCCGGCCAGCGCCAGACCGGTGGAGTCAAACCCCAAGCCATCGCCGAAGGACAGTACGCGTGCCGCCCCGGCAAAATTCTGCCGCAAGAACGCCACGATCCACTTCCGCATTGCCTGCTTCAGGGGATAGCGGTTCCAGCAATACGTTTCATACAGGAATGCGTCGGTGGCAGCGTAGAAATCGGCCATCTGATCGCCGAAACGATACGGCGGAACACGGCGGCGGAGCATGTCCTCGCGCACGTTGACGCCCAGATCTTCGTGCTCCTTCTGCAGCCGCGCCAGCACGTCGCCGCGCGGATTTCCCGAGACTTCGGCGATGATCTCGACGGCCCGAGCGACGTCATTCAACGGTCGCGGCAACCAACACTGCGTTTCCGCTACGCTTCGGCACGCGGGTTCGACCAATTTGCTTCCTCTTCCCTCAATCGTGCTTGCATCTTCCCAAGCTCATCAGCGCAAAGGCCGTCCCGTACTGCTGATGGTAATCGTACATGGGGAAATCCCACCAGCTACCGTCCGGTTCCTGCAACCGCAAGAGGACCTGGGCCAGATGGTCCTGCACGCGGCGGGCGCTCTGCGGGCGGCAAGATCTCGATGCAGCGGCCGGCATAGTAATGGCCGTAGTAGAAGAAATAGCCGGCCACCTGGAACCACGACTCGTGCGGAATCGGCCGCTTCCGCCCCAGGTCGAGCCATAGCTCGCGGGCGAAGAGCCGGTCGAGCCACGTCTCGACCACGGCGTCGGTCACCTGCTTGTCGCCCCAAGCCGCATGGCCAGGTTGCAGGCCTGCGAACGGCCCAGGCTGCCGCCGGGCCGATTGATCGGCAGCATGGGATGATACTTCAGGTACTCGCCGTAATCGTAGCTGAAGTCGGGCTTCCGCTGCCGCAGGATCGAGGCCACCGCACGATCGACGATCTTCTGCGGAACCTGGATGCCGGCCTTGCGGGCCTCGTCCAGCACCACCAGGACCGTGGCGGTCACGAAGCTGATCGTCGAGCCGCTGGGCCGCTGCGTCTGGTAGTCGAAATCGTCGTAGTAGCACCAGCCGCCGTCGATGCACTCGTAGCGCACGAGCATGCCGATCTGCTGGTCGATCAGGGCGCGGATCTTGCGCGCAGCGGTCCTGGTCCTCGGGATGCCGCCGCAGCATGTGCAGCAGGGCATCGATCGAATAGGCGTGGCACCAGTTGTTGTAGAGGGCGTCTTCCGAATTGCGGCGAACCTTGGGCACGTGCTCCATGAGCCAGGCCTCGGCCCGATCGACGGCCCGCTTGACCTCGGGGCTATCGCCGCCGACCTCCAGCAGGGCCGAAATGCAGAGCGAAGTCACGGCCCCGCGAAACGATTGATGCGCCCCGGGCACCGGGGCATAGACCTCGCCGGGCCGGCTGCTCCGCTCGGAACCCCACGAGCCGTTGGCGTTCTGCCGCTTGAGCAGGAAGGCCACGCCGCGATGGATCGCGGCGTCGATCTGTTTTGGATCGGCCTTCGGCGCCGGCTTGGGCTTGGGACCCGTCTCGGCCAGGCGAAGATGCTCTCGGGTTTTTGTCAGCGGTAGTGGTCCCACCATCGGAAGCAAAAGCGACCGAAACGAAAACGGAAAGCGCTGCCGCCACGGCCAGTGGGACCAAGAGCGGCGATCGTTCTGACATGGTACGTTTTCCTGTTAGAGGAAGAGTTGTCGGCGGCACAAACCTGTCCGTCCGGCCTCTTACTCTTCCTTGGGTTTTTCCAGCAGGATCTCGTCGCCCTCGGCCAGTCCCTGAAGCACCTCGACCTGTTTGTCGTTCCGCTCGCCGAGCGTGACGATCCGCTTCTGCGGCTTGCCGTCCTTGCCCTGCAGATAGACGTACTGCTTGGCCGGGTCGAAATCCTCGGTGAAGACGGCCTTGGTCGGCACGGTCAGGGCGTCGGTCTTCTTGTACGGAATCATCTTCATCTCGCAGTTCATGCCCGGCACGATGGCGCTGGGCACTCCGTCGCCGGCGACAGTCAGTTGGCAGTCGAAACCGCTGCTTCCCATGGGAATCGCGCGCGACGCGCTGCACGATGGCCGAGAGTTTCAGGGCCGCAAAGCCAGTCGGCTGAACGACGGCCTGCAGGCCCGTGCGGACCCGCTGCGACTGGCTTTCCGGCACCGTGGTGCGGATCGTCAGCGGCCGGGTCTGCACTACGGTCATGAAGACTTCATTGGGCATGATCGGCGCCCCGCGGCGGAGCGTTTCCACGCTCGTGGCCGACCACTTTCCCCGCACCGACCGGCCGTAGTAGACGATCCCGTCGATCGGGGCCTTGACGATCATGGCCTCGCGATCGGAAATCAGCTTCTTGAGTTTGTCCTCGCTCTGGTTGCGGGCAACCTGGAGTTTTTCCACCTCCAGGCGATGCTTGCTCATCAGCAGGGGCAGGTTGATCTTGGTGTATTCCGAGTCGATCCGCGATCGCTCGGTCTGGTCCTTGGTGCGCTCTTCCAGTCGCGGGAGCGAGAGCTTGACGGCTTCCTCGTGCGAGGCCTGGGCCAATTCCAACACCAGCTTCGCCCGATCGACGCCGGCCTTGGCCCGCCGCAGCACGATCTTTTCGGTCTCTTCCCGCAGATCGTCGGCCTTGTACATCTTTTCAAGCTGACGATATTCCTCCTCGGCATATTCCAGCATTTCCTGGGCCGCCTTCAAGTGGAATTCGGTCGACTTTGGCCATCAGCGGCTTCTCCACTTCCTGGAACCGCTTCCAGTCTTCCTCGGTGATGCGGCGATTCCGGTTGTTCGCCTGATCTTCCAGGGGAGCCGATCTTCTCCATGGCGGCCAACTGGGCAGTCGCCTGCTTCAGGGCCAACTCGTTCAGTTCCACCTCGGCGCGAAGGTCCGCGATCACCCGGTCGATTTTTTCCGTATCGAGGGCAAGGACCAGGTCGCCCTGCTTGACGACCGCACCATGTTCGACCGCCTTGAGCACGGAGAAGGCCGCCCATTCCTGCGGCCGGATGAAGAGTTCCGCCTGGTTCTGGGCCTCGAAAATGCCGTCCAGGGAAACCTCGATGCGGAACGGCCCTTTCTTGAGCTTCTGCGTCGATGGCTTGGCCGCGGCCTCCTTTTCGCCCGCCGGCTTCTTCTCGTCAGCCGTTTTCTGATCCACCACTGTCTTCGCGGCGGCGCCGTCTTCTCGTCGGTCTTCTTCTCGGCCGTCGCCGTCTTCGCGGCCGAAGATGCCGAATCGCCGGGCTCCTTCTTCTCGGCGGCAGGTTTCTTCCCGCCCTTATGAGCGTGTTTCTTGGCTGGACTGGACTCGGCCGCGGCCTGTCCGATCGCGACGCACGTCACCAAGAGGAAGGCCAATAGGAGCCTTCCAAGGGCAACTCGACTCATGTTGCAACTCCTAACCAAAGGTCTGATCCAGGGCTAATCTTCCTATTTTGTCATGGATCGGCCCGAATTTCAAGCGCCGATTTCCCACCTTGCGAGAACCCAACTCACTCCGTTTGCCGGAAGGAGGGCAATAGAGTCCTATATGCTACGGCTTGTCCGGCGGCTTGTCTCGGGCATAGAATCGCGCTAAATTGATTCCCCCGCGGAGCTCCTCCTCCAGCAATTTCATGCGGCTTTCCATCCGTTCGATCTTACGTTGCAGCGTGGGAATCAGCATCCGGTTGCTGTCCTCGGGCGTGGGGCGGGGAACGGTCGGATAGCCCAGGTGTCGGGCCAGCGCGGCAAAGAGGTAGAGCGGGTCTTTCCGCCGATTGGCCAGGGCGATACGGCCCTCCTTTTCACCGAAGAGAACCGGCTTCTCGGCTTCGCCGCGAGTTTGTCGATAGTGCTCGCTGCGCACGTACAGCATGTCGCCCAGATCGATCAATCCGACTTGCCGACGAACGGTCAAAATCCATTCCCGCCAGTCCTCGTCGTAGACTTCATCGCCCGCAATCGCTTCCAGCCCGCGGTCGTAACCGAGACGATTGCGGCAGAGGGTTTCGAACTGAAAAAGGAAGAGGCCTTGGGGGGTCGGCGATTGGGCACGATACTCGGCTTCGCGTTGCAAGACGTCCAGTCCCACGCGAAAGTCGAACTTGCCCTCGGCCTTTTCGCCTTCTGCCACGACGAACGTCTGGAAAGGCGTGAAATAATGCGGCAATTTGGCCATGGCGGTGGCAAAGCCGCCGGTGAGCCGGAGTTCGCTGGCCATGAAGTCCAGCGCATAGGGCAACTGCGCCGTGGAGAGCACTTCCTGCTTGATAGCCTCCAGCAGTTCCTGGGTGGACATGCTTTGTTGCATCCGCTCCCGCAGCGTGCGGAAGAAGTATGCCTGTTCGACGTATTCTTCGCGCGGCAGTGGCATCGTACAAAAGACCCGTGTGGTGTATAACTACCTTCTACCTTGATTCCATTCTACTTCCAATCGCATTCCACCGTGAATCCCCCCGACGACAATCTGGTCACCGCTTTGGCTCGAAACGACATCGAACTTCCGGAAGCGCAGATTGGCCGGCTCGATCAGTATTGCCGGCTGCTGTGGGACTGGAACGCCAAGATCAACCTTACGCGGCATACCGATTTTGAAAAGTTCGTCAGCCGCGATCTGGTCGACAGCCAGGCTTTTGCCCGCTTTCTCAGTCCGGGCGAGACCGTCCTGGACGTTGGCACCGGCGGGGGCGTTCCGGGGATCGTGCTGGCCATTTTGCGCGACGACTTGCACGTATCGCTCTGTGAATCCGTGGGCAAAAAGGCCAAAGTGGTGGCTGACATCGTGGACAAACTGGGCCTTTCGGTCCCGCTGTTCAATTCCCGTGCCGAGGAACTCCTGGTCGACCGGCATTTCGACACCTTGGTGATCCGTGCCGTGGCCCGGCTGAAGAAACTGCTGGAATGGTTCAACCCGCATTGGGCCGCATTTGACCGCATGCTCGTCTTGAAAGGCCCCAGTTGGGTCGACGAACGGGGCGAGGCGCGGCATTTTGGCCTGATGCGCGGCCTGGCCCTGCGAAAGCTGGCATCCTACCCGTTGCCGGGCACGGAGTCGGAAAGCGTGTTGTTGCAAATCACGAGACTTGCCTCGATATCAGATAGAGAACGCCGAACACCAGGAGCATGAAGCCGACAATCCAAACCGCCACGCGAAAGGCATGCGACAGGATGGCCCCAACTTCCTCATGACGCGTCGCGGCATACACGAGACTTACGGAAACGACCAGCGGCAAGGCGAACCACAAACTATTGTTCATCACTTTTTCTTTCCGCTGTTCGCATCCGCTTCCGCCGCATCCTGCTTGCCCTGGTCGTTGTCGTCTTCTTTCTTGTCCGGCTCCGAGGAAACGGGTCCGCAGCAGGCATCATAGACGGCCAAGATATTGAGCAGACCGGCAATCATCGTATAGACTGTGCCCATTTCAAAATAACTATGCAGCAGCCGATTGATCCCAGCCAGCGACATCTGAGCGGGCGGGGGCAGCACGGCGGGTTCCCCGTTGTTCTCGGCCGCTTCAGTCGCATGCAAAGGGGGCGGCGCCATGAAGCCGTCCAGCACTGGTTTATCCTGTAATTGCCACTGCAAGAGAGTCATCGGGACGGTAGGGAGGCCAACCCCGATCTGACACAACCAGGGAAGTCGCAAATCGTTCGCGCGAAATGAGAAATAAACTGCCCTGCCCCAACCGACCTCCTTACTGCCGCCCAGGTAGAGACCGTAGAGGAACGTCCCCAGAATACAGATGGTAAACAGGGCCCCCTTGGCGTTCCTTCCCTGGTAGAAATGCCCCAGCCCCGGAATCAACCATGCCAGAACCCCCGCTATCAAGGGATCTTTCAGCGGAATAGACCGATTTCCGGTCTGAGATTCGTTGTTGTCTGCCACAAGTGACTCCTGGCTTGCCTCCAAACCCTCAAACCGTGAATTGTACCCCCCCACGACGACTTTACCAAGGGGGATGCCGGCCTGCTCGCGACATTGACGCCTGACGCGGGCACCATGTACCCAAGGTCGACGACGACTCCACTTTCTTCACTCTTTGATACACATTCCTCGCTGGCGCGTCGGGCTTCGATCTCGTCTGGCGGCCGTTGACTTTTCCGAAAACACGTCAGACCGTCACGGACAGGGGAATCAGCCACTGCTCGAAGAAGGCGACGACATTTCGCAGCGGAATGTGGCTGCCCCACGAGACCTGGCTGATCACGCCTCCCGCCCCGTAATCCAGGGCCTTGCGAACCCGCAAAACGGCCTCCCGAATGTCGTTGCACTGACTGGGAGGCTCGATGCTCCTCCGCTCGACTCCACCCCAAAAGGTTACCCTGCCGCGGTGCCGGGCCGCATGTCTCTCGAATTCCTCGCGCGGCCACTGGGCATGAACCGCGTCGACGCCGATTTCCACCAGATCATCCAAGGCCTCGCCGGATGTGCCTTCACAAAAGAAGAACACGAACTTGTCGTGCCGGTGAAGCAGGCTGCAGTATTCCCGGAAAAGCGGCTTGAACAGCGTTCGCCAGACCTTCAGGTGCGCTCGGGAGACCGCCACCCAAGTCAAGTCGTCGCCGAGAACCACGCCGTCGACTTGCGTCCGCGCCCAAAGCTCGACCTCTCGGCGAAAAAACTCGTGCAGCCTGGCAAGCAGCGCGCCAAGATCCCGGTTGCCGTCGCAAAGTTCGCCGAGGGCCGTCTCCGGGCCCCGCAACTGGCAGAGGCGATCCAACGGTCGCACCTCGCTGCCGGCAAGCGTAAAGAGCCCCGTGCCTGCGCAAATCGGGTTGACTTTGCCGAATCGGGCCGGATCGAGCAGTTCCACCGGCAGCGCATACTTCGCGACGTCCGACCCGCCTGCCAGCGGCGACTCGACCAGCCCTGCCATGGCGCCACGCTCACCCAGTCGCCAGACGCATCCCCAGGCATCGGTGAGCAGACCGGCCTCTTGACTGTCGCTCTTGCTGCGTTTGCCGACTGGCCATTGGGTTTCCAATCGCAACACGTCGCTGGGAAAACGGACGGACATCTCCGCCACGTCGTCCGGCCAGGCCGTCTCCATGCCCGGCAGTAGCCAAAGATCGCGCGGCGCGCGATCGATCGGCTGGTGGTTCAAGGTTCGAATGACACGATCTCGCGAGATCATCAAATCTTCCGCTTTCTTGACCTATATTTTACTAGCAAGTCGTTTGAAAACGTATATCCTAACGTAGCTTGGGGCAAAGAATCAAATGCCGCTGTTTACACGCAAGAAAGAGCCGGCCGTTCAGGCGTTCATTCTCTCGTTGCTGAACCAGAATTGCCCGGCGCTCCGCGACCGATTGGACGGCCCGCGGCTGGAGGGACGCGTCAACCTGACGATGGTCGTGATGGTCGTTCCCGTCGAAGAGGAGGGGCCGCAGATCCGCCGTGCATTCACGGCCATCAGCAAAGAATTCTCGAGTTCCGGCGTGGCGGTGGTCATCGATCACCCTTATGGCGCCGACGAAGCCTTCCTCGGTTTCCGTTTGCGGGGGAACATGACGTGGGTTCGGGCCAAGGCCAAACATCTGCACCCCATGGGGGGCGGTTTCTTCCAACTCGGTTTCCGCATGACCGAACGGCTTCATACGGCCGATCATCCGCAGTTGGCGAATCTCGCGTTCTGAGAATGTTCTGTAAGAACGAGCGGAAACCCCGAAGAACGCGGGACCCGCGCCAATTTCTTGCGAACATTCCAAGCCGTCAAACTGCCGCCAAACTGGCGTTGCCCCGCCTCGCCCCGCTCGCTACAATCCGCGCCCTATGAAGATCTCCATGGCTTGCGGATGCATGATTACCGGTCTGATGCTCCTGTCGGTCGCACCGGCACGGGCCCAGTATCGTGAGACCGTGATCGTCGACGATTCGCGGGACGTGCTCGCCGAGATCATGGCGATCCCGGCCAGCGGTATCCCCGCCTCTTTGCTGGCCAATGCCCAGGGCATCGTCATCATTCCGGACCTCGTGAAAGGCGGCTTCGTGGTCGGCGTACGGCACGGCCGCGGCATCGTCATGGTTCGCGACGAGCGCGGGTTCTGGCGGCCGCCGTCCTTCGTTACCCTCACCGGCGGCAGCTTCGGCTGGCAGATCGGCGTGCAAGTCACCGATATCGTATTGGTTTTCAAGACCCGCAGCAGTGTCCAGGGCCTGTTGCGCGGCAAGTTCACTTTGGGGGCCGACGCGGCGGCCGCGGCCGGCCCGGTGGGACGCGAAGCCGCCGCGGCCACCGATGCCCAACTGCTGGCAGAGATCTTCACCTGGTCGCGCAGCCGCGGCCTGTTCGCCGGCGTGTCGTTGGACGGCTCGGTTCTGCAAATCGATCATGCGGCAAACGCGGTATTCTATCAGGGCGCGAATGTCACCGATCCCAACCAGTCGATTCCCGTCCCCCCTTCGGCCATCGCCTTGATGCGGCTGGTGGGCTATTATGCCGGCACGCCCGGCGAATCGCTTTCTGCAACTCCCCTGGCGCCCGTACCCACGCGGGCCGTCATGCCGGCCCCCCCCGGCGGCGCTGCTCCAACGGCAACCGGGGTCGCCGAGCTTCAGGCCACTCGCCAGCAACTGGCGGCGGCCTCGCTCCGGCTGCACACTATCGTCGACGCCAATTGGCGCAATTATTTGGGCATGCCGGTCGAAGTTTATGCCGGCGACCGGCCGCCCAACGCGGAAAGCCTTCAGCAGGCGCTCGGCCGCTTCGATGCCGTAGCCCGCGACCCCCAGTATGCACTCTTGGCCCAACGCGCGGAGTTCCGCACCACGCACCAGTGGTTGTCGCGTTACGTCGCCGCTTCGACCACTACGGCCCGCAATACGCCCATGCCTGCGCTGCCCAGCCCGCCGAAGTAGCGACGCCGACACGCTGGCAGGCGCCCGCAACTTCCGGTAAGATGACGGCATCCACTGCTTCATCTTTCTTCCCTCATCCTTCGCCTCCATGTTTCCCACCACCCGACTTCGCCGTCTCCGTTACAGCCCCGCCGTGCGGCAGCTCGTCCGCTATACACATCTCTCGCCGGCAAACCTCGTGATGCCGCTCTTCGTGCGGCCGGGCCAAGGCGTCCGCGAGGAGATTGCCTCGATGCCCGGCAATTTTCAGTATTCGCCCGAACTGCTCGCCGAGGAGATTTGCTCCCTGCGCGATTTGGGGCTGGGCGGAGTGATTCTCTTTGGCATCCCCGCGATGAAGGATGCCGTGGGCAGCGACTCGACCAGCCTGGACGGGATCATCGCCGAGGCCGTACGGCTGGCCAAACAGGCCGCGCCGGAAATGCTGGTGATCACCGACGTTTGCCTCTGCGAATACACCGACCACGGCCACTGCGGGCCGTTGCGCGAGATCGCCGGCCGCCTGGAGGTCGACAACGACGCCACCCTGGAGATTCTCGCCCGGCAGGCCGTCGTTCACGCGCAGGCCGGTGCCGACCTGGTCGCGCCCAGCGGCATGATGGACGGCATGGTCGGGGCAATCCGGCGGGGACTGGACGGGGCCGGCTTTTCCCATATCCCCATCATGAGCTACGCGGCCAAGTACGCCAGCGCGTTCTACGGGCCGTTTCGCGACGCGGCCGAAAGCGCGCCGCAGATGGGCGACCGCCGCGGCTACCAGATGGACGCCGCCTCGTCGCCCGGCCAGGCCCTCCGCGAGATCGAACTGGATCTGGCCGAGGGGGCCGACATGATCATGGTCAAGCCGGCGCTGGCCTATCTCGACATCATCCGCCTGGCCGCCGACCATTTTCCCGGCGTGCCGCTGGCGGCCTACAATGTTTCCGGCGAGTTCAGCATGGTCAAGGCCGCCGCTGCCAAGGGCTGGATCGACCAACGGGCGGTCGCCTTGGAAACGCTCACCGCCATTCAACGCGCGGGGGCAAGCATCATTCTCACCTATTGGGCCAAGGACGCCGCGGGGTGGCTCGGCTAACTGCACGCTCTACATCGCTCCCGCGCGACGCCTCCAAAAATGCGCGATCAGCAACCCGATGCCGGTCAACAGGGCAAGCAGCCCGACGGCGGGCAACACGCTGCTGCAGAGCGACGCCAAGCCCAGAATCGCCAGCAAGGCGGCCCCCAGGGGACGGCGGAACCAACCCAACAGCCCGCGGCGGATCAACCAAAAGGCCACCCAGATCAGCAGGCCAGCCGCGGCGATCTCGGCCAGCAATTCCAGCCTGGCGAGCGTGTCGTTGCTGGCCGTCCGCACGGTAAGCTCGGCCTCGCCCCGCGGGGTCGTGAAGCGATGGATCTCATACAGATTCGTGTCGGTGGGCAATTCGAAGTCGAGGCTCGCGAAGCCGGCCGGGGCGGTGGACGCGGTCCGCGCCAGCATATCGCAGACGTCCTCATGAACGACCATCGTATCCGTCTTTCCCGGCGTCGGGGCCTTGGCAGGCGGCGGGGCGGCCGCCGAAGACGCGGACGGCACGCTGCGGCGTCTGTGCTCGACGGCCTTGTTCTCGTCGTTGGCCTCAGCCTCCGCCTGCTCGCCGTCTTGAGCCGCAAGTTGACTGGGGTTGACGGCCAGCTTCTGCTGGTACTCGGCCAATTCCCGCTGCTGATCGTCGCGCACCTTTCCGCGCCGGCCAAATGATGGCTGCTGAGGCTCTGCAAGTCCTTGCGCGGATGGGTTTGCCTGCTGCGCAGCTGCATAATTCCGGAAAAGTGGCATCGAATTGGGCGCCCGCACTTGTGCAACCCCCGCCTGAGGACCGCCTCCCGCGCCCATCATGCCGCCACCCATGCCACCCATGTTGCTGATCGTGCCGCTAACTGTGGAGCTTGCATTGTCATTCGCGTTGCCCACGTTGCCCTGACCACCGAAGGCCTGTTCGTTGTTGAGAATGATCCGCCCGTTGGCCAGATTCGGATTGGCGTATTGCAGCGTTCCCCCGTTGTTGATGACTCCGCTGAACGTGGTGTTGCCTCCGGTTCCAAGCTGCAGCATACCGCCGCTCACGACCGTTGCGCTGCTGTACGTGTTGCTCCCGGCAAGCGTAAGCGTTCCGGCGCCTGTCATAATCAGACCTGATTGCGTGCCCGGCGTGGAATACTGCACTCCGCCCTGCGGGTAGTTCGGCGTCGGCGTCGTGCCTAACGCGACCGCGCCTGCGTTGGGTTGCGCCGCCTGCTGTGCCACCCCGCCGGTGAAATTCGCCGGCGGCTGGACAACCTGCACGCCGCCGTTGACGATCGTGCCGTTGGCAATGGTCGTTCCGCCGTTGTAGGAATTGTTGCCGCTGAGAGTCAACTCGCCCCCGTTCACGTTCACTTGCTTGTCGTAGAGATCCTTGAGCCGCTCGCGGTTGTCCTCCACAGCTTCCTCCTGTTGCTGCTTGCCGCCGGCCGGCTCCAAGGCTTCCTTGGCCCGCAAGTTTACATTCGAGTTCGCGCTGAGCTGGCTTTGCAGGGCCTTGTTGCCGCCACGGCCGGTGTCTGCCTGATTTTTCAGGGCCTCGGCAAGCGAAGCCCAGTTCTTCAGATTGTTCTGGCGCGGCGCGGACGAAAAGATCCTTGTCGTGCGTGTCCTCGATGAGCCGCTCGCCCTGCTTGTTGAAGGCGGCGATCCGGCCCGCCTTCAGGTCGGCCTCGTCTTCGGCGCGGCGCATGCTTCCGCCGAAGGCGAACCACTGGTGCGACTTGGGCACGTAGATCTCCACCTGGCTCTGCGCAATGCCGATAGCGCGGCCGGCGGACGACGGATACGGCCTCACGTTGCGGACCAGGGGGAACTGCACGGTCAAGAGCAGCGAAAGCGGCGGCAGCTTGCCGGCATACTTCAACACCACCAGGTAGCTCACGTCGCCTTTCACCGTCTTCCGCACCGGCAGCAGCACGTGCCGGGAATCGCTCGCGCCCGGCGCCGGGCCGGCTTGACCGGTTCGCCGGCGACGTGCGCGGTCCACAGCGCGGCGCCTGGCGGCAGCTCGACGTTGAGGAACTGTTCGGACGAATTGTCGAGCGTCAACTCGACTTTCGCCCGATAGGCCCCGTTGGCATCGACCACGATCGTGGTTTGGGCCAGGTCGATCCGCGCCCCGGCCGTTTCTACGTCTTCCAACCGTTGCAGGTGGAAATTCAACCGCGGATTCGCGGCGCCGGGCTGAACGAGATAGGCCTGGTACAATTGTTTGCTGCCCAACAGTTCACTCAAGGTCTGCCACTGTTGTTGCTGCCGGCTGAGGGCGTCCAGGCCCGCCGGCTCGACGACCAACTCATCGCGATTGTTCGTTTCCAGCACGGCGTACTGATGCCGCACCACGCTGGTCCCCCCGGCAGCCGTTTCGAAGCCGGGCAGAGGGGCCGCCTGCGGGCCGGGCGTCAGCAGCCGATCGTTCTGGACCATCACCCGTAGATCGTTCATCGTGTCGCCCTGCAGTTCCAAGCGGACGCGCAGGGGACTGCCGGCCGTCTTGGGATCGACCGCGACGATCGTCCTCCGCCGCAGCAGCGGCGTGGAGATCCGCGCGTCGGCCATCGAGGCCGGCAGCAGGAAGGTCAGTTCGTGAATGCCCGCATTGCGAATGCCGTAGTTGAGAAAAATCGTTTCCTCGATCGCCCGATCGGTGACGCGGACGTTGGTGATCGTGTCGCAGACCACCTCGGGCGTCCGCGGCGCCAGCCGCAGCTTGCCGGCGTATGCGCCGCCGGAGTAGTGCAAGGCCAGGCGGGTAGCGGCCCGAAATTCCGGGTCCAGCCAACCGGCGACCCGCTGCAGTTCCGTTTCCTGGCAATCGCGCAGTTCGCGGGCTTGGACATTGAACGCCGGGGCCGCCTGCACGGCGATGTCGCCCTCCTGCCGCTTGACCCCCAGCACCTCCAGCCGCGGCAGCGAAATTTCCTGTTGGGCGTCCAGTCCCTGTTGCGCCGGGCCAAAGCCCGCACTACGAGCGAGTTTCCCGTGCAGGATCACCGCCCAATCGCCCAACGCCCCTTGTTGCAGGTGAATTTTCAGGATGCTCCGCCCCCCTCCATCGCCCACACCCTGTGGTAGAGGGGGAGCTGCTCGCGGCCCCTCTTTCTCGATCGCCCAGATCCCGCCGGACGGCAGCACCACCTCCGGCAAGCGGAGATCGTCGGGCACGGCGATTTCGAATTGATAGATCTTTCGCTGCCCGACGTGGAAGATGATCTTGCTCTCCAGCCCTGGCTCGATCGGATCGAGCTTGACGCTCGTCTGGGCCTCGGCGGTCACCTCGGCGACGACGGGCGCGGCGCTCAACCGGAGCACGAAGGGCATCGTCGGGAAGCGGTATGCCTCGTAAGGTTGAATCGCCACGTCGCTCTTTTCGGTGGCCGGGCCGCCGCTCAAATCGGGCAGCGGGCCAAGGTCGGTCCGCGTCACGCCGGCGCGCTCCGTAGTGCGGACGTCCAGCAGCGAACTGCGGCGGATGGTCAACTGCCCGCTCGACAGGGCGGCGTCGCGGACGATCACCATGGGCACGGCAAACGCGTCGAGCGGGGCCTGCCCCACCTTGCCGCCGCGGAAAAGAAAGAGGTTGAACTGCTCGCTGTTCTTGGCCGTCTTCAGCAGGCTGACTTCGACGGTCTGCTCGGCGGCCGCGCGTTTGACTTCCCAACCGCGGACATTGTTGCCCGCGACCTTTTCCACGAGGTAGTCGGCCGGCAGCGAGAGGGTGAAGGCGTCGCGCTGCGAGCGGCGGAATTGCAAAGACAGGCGCAGGGCCATGCGGAGGCCGTCTTCCTGCACGTCCAACAGGCCGGCGCTGTCGACGGTCAGGCCGCGATCGACTTCTGCCTCCGCCACTTTCGGACGCCACTGCAATTGCAGCGCCCCGCCCGGCCCCAGGGCGGTCTCCAGGATTTCGTCGGGCCGTTTCGTCTCGAGCGTGCGGCGGCCGACGGCCTGGCCGAGGCGGACCTCGGTCTGCGCCTGCGGCACCCGGAACGCGACCGTCGCGGCGGGCGCCATCGGCAGCGCGCCGCTGGTGCCGCGCCATCCGCCCACGTGCGCCAGCTTCAGCCGCGCTTCCAACTCCAGCTTGTGGCTTCCCTTGCCGGAAACTTGCAGCACCAGCAGCGTCGCGTCCATGGCCGCCGCCGGCTTGCCCATTTTGCTTCGGCGGACCGTCTCGGGAGAGAAACCGGCTCCGGCAGTCACGACCTTCAAGCGGGCCGGTTTGCCGTCCAGATCGGCACGGGCCAGCACGCCCCCGCGGAGGCCAAGGGGAACCGACACGTAACCATCGGCCAAGACGCTGATTTGCATCTGGCCGGTGATGTTCAGCGTTTCCTCGCCTTCCAGCGCCGCACTGTAGTTTGCGCCCGACAAGGCGTAGGGCAAAGGAGCCGGGTGGGCGTCGATTTTCTTGTCGGGATTCGCCAGGTTCCATAGCTCGACGTAGCGATCGTAGGGCACCAGCAGATGATCGGCTTCTTTGACGCCCGTCTTCGACTTCACGTCGTAGGGCACGATGAGCGCATCGTCGGGCAGCGCGACCGGCACCATGTGCTCCCCGTGCTCCGCCGTGGGGCTTCCTCCGTCCGTCGGCTGGGCCTGGACCGTTGCCGCGAACAAAGTGACGATGGCCAGAACGAGCGCCGCACTAAGCGACGCCGAAGCCGGGCCGTTGATCCGCCCGGCCAGGCCGCGCAGCCGCTGAACGATCCAGCGCACAAGCCCGGCAACAAGATAATACGGCACCAGCAGGCTGGCGGCGTAGAACACTCCGTTGCAGAGCCACGCCATGCTCACGTCGTCATAGGCCAGGGGCAATAGCGCCGAGGCCAGCCCCAGGCCGAGCACCAGCGCCGCCTTCTGCCGCACGGGCCGCCCGGTCAGGGCCACGCCCAGCAGGAACACGGCCAAGGCAACGCCCCAGTCCAAGGCCTCGCTGCGATTGCGGCGGGCGAGCGTAATGCCGATTTGCGGATGATCGCCCAGGCTCTGGAAGGTCAGGAGTTGCCGCTCGTCCGTCCCCATCGGTTCCACGTCGATCTTCAGGCTGCGAAAGCCGGAGAGGTTCCCTTGCTTGGAGGATAGAGTTCTGTGAGTGAAGAAAAGGGTGCCGCCACTATCGGCTACGGTGTAATCACTATTCCGGCTGTCGGCCGGTTTCGCAGGCGCCGGTTTCGTTTCGCGCACAGACGCTTCGGCTGAAGTAATATCGGGGAGAAAACCTGTCCCCGTGGGCGGCGGACTTGCGGGCGCGTCCCCACTTGCGGCCCCGGAACCAGTGCCGGCCCCGTCCCCAGAGCTGGACGCGACGTTGACACGAGGCGCGGGAGGCTGCGGAAGAGCCGCAGGTGCGGGCTTGTTGCCCGCATCAAACGGGTTGGCAGCATTTATAGAGAATCTGTCAGCACCTGGAGGTCGAATAGCCGCGACCGTCGGTGGTGGCGGTGCGGGTACGTCCGGCTTAGGAATCGGCGGCCCAGAAAGTGCGCTATCTACATCCCATTCAGCCGGTGGTTCCTTTGCCGCCGGCGACTTCCGTTGCATTTCAGCCTTTTCATCTGACTTCGCAGCCTCTCCTTCGCCCTTACCCGTGGCAGCCTTGCTTTCAGGCGTTTGCTCGTAAAATCCCATGCCCGAAAATACCCGCCCGTTAAGATCCGTGGCCAATGCTCGCTGCTGCATCGTTGCGCGACGGCGTGCTTCCCAACCCGCTGACTTCGACTCGTCCACCGTCAACGAGGCGCTGGACTTATAGATTCGAGCTCCACCGCCCAGCAAATCTCGCACTCCACCGCCCAGTTCATACAGCGTTCCCGCCACCGCCAGCGGTGCGGGCAGAGGCCGCTTGATCGGTTTGACCTCCAAGGTGTCGTCGGTGTCTACCCCCCAGTCGGTAACAGTCTTCCGCCACGGGGCGCAGATCGGTTTGGCCTCCAGCGTCCCGTCGGTGGCTACGGCCTCGTAGCCGTCCGGCACGCTGACCGTCCACTCGATGTTCACCAGGGGAATTTCCTGCGATTCCTTTGCCGCCCGGGCGGCACGGTACAGCAACCGCGGCGCAGCAAGCTTCAACCGCCCGCCGTTGGTCACTTTCTCCACCGGGGCCTCGAAGACCAGTTGCAGACTCCGCGCCGCACCGCTCGGACTGGGCGGCAGACCGATCAGGCGAATCCCGCCGCGCTTCTGCGGCTTCAGCGGCGTGTCGTCCAGCACGGCCGACCACAACGATGCCTTGTCCGGCAGTTCAACCTCCAGGTAGGGGGCCTTGGTCCGCAGTTGGAACGTGGCCTTGGTCTGGCTCGTGCCGTTCGCCGAGAGCAGGGTCGTCAGCCTGGCAAGTTCGACGATCGCGGGCGTCAGCCCATAACTCGGATTCCGCACCACGTCGATCGCGACCTTGGGCGTGTCGCCCAGGAAGTCGTAGGCGCCCAAGAACCGCATCGGCGAAGCTTGGGCCCCGTTCCCCCGGAGGGCTGTTGATTCGGCTCAAGACTTACCGGGCTGTACTTGGAGATGGCCAACTGTCCGACGTCGGCATGCCGGGCATCGGTCTTCACCTCCACTTCAAGCTCCAGATCACCTTCGATCGCCACCATGCCCGACTGGTAGGCCACGGCGTCGGCCTTCAGCAACGGCAGGTCGAAGTCCTGCAACTCGGTGACCTTGCCCGCGGCGTCCGGCTTCGCCGCCGCCTCGGGTTCCGGCGGTTCTCGGTCTTCGAGCACGGCGCGCATCGCCTCCTCCAGTTTGCGGGCCGCCTCGGGGCGCATTTCGAAATCGACCTCCAGGCGGACCTCGCCGCGACGGGCCTCGTCCAGGAACACGTTCCAGCGGCGCATCGTTCCCGCCGGCTCGCTGGTGAATTCCTTGACGCTGACACTCGTGCCGCCGCTGATCGTCAGCGCCTCGGGCGTTGCCTCGGGAAGCAGCAGGGCCAGCCGCCGTGTTTTGGCATCCTCGATCGTGTACGTCACGACATAATGGGCCTTCAGCGCCTGCGGCAAGACTTGGAAGAAGGCAAAGGTCCGCGCGGTCGCCCGCGACTTCGTGCGATCGACGGCGATCGTCGCCTTGCCGCCGGACGCTTCGTAGCGATAGGCCAGTTTCATCGCGCCGGCGGGCATGCCGAAGCGGGCCATCTCCGCTGCGGTGATGGGCACGAGGCGTTCCACCTTTTCCGGCCGGACCTCCAGGTCTTCCTCGGCCGCCACGGCCACGGCGCCTTCGTCGCGCTGGGCGTCAGCCACGCGAAACATGGGGAATTCTACGGATTGGCTCTGCCATCGGCTGAGCCAGCCCGGCGGCGTGTACTGGGCACGGAACCCGGCCACGTAGACCTGGCCCGGGGCAATGCCCTGCGGCAGCTTGACGTGAACGCGGCCCGCCCCCTTTTCGTCCGTATAGCGCTCGATCATCAACGGCGTCTTGTCCGGGCCGGTAACCTCGCTCACCTTCCAACCGGCCGGCACGCTGAAGTCGAAGGCAAAACGCTTCTCGGCCGTGGGCAGCAAGGCGAAACCGCCCTGCACTTCGCAGCCTTTGTCCTGGATGGTCAGCAGCAGGTTCGTGGTTACGGCGAGCGTGGCGGGCGTACGGCTGAAATCGGCCTTCAACTCGTAGCCGCCTTGCGGCGCATAGTACGCGGCGATATAGCGAAGCGGGACCGCGCCGGGCTCCGGCCGCACGAGCGTCGCCGGCAGCGCAGCGGCCAGTTCTGCCGCGTCGACTGCGATTAAGTCGCGGGCGGCGAGCGACTCGGCCTTCAGGTCGTCCTGGACCAGCAGCCCCACCACCGTAAGCTGGCCGACCACGTCCAGCAGCTCCAGCCGCGGCAACCGCCACGATTTCAATTGGCTGGGCGTCTTTACGGCCGCCACGGAGAGCACCACCGTGTCGGTCGTCTGCTCGCGGAGCCGGACGTTGACGATTTTGCGCCCGGCCTCGCTCTCGATGTCCCAACGGGCCAGCAGCGGCGAGTCGATCTCGGTAATCTCGAACCCGTCGGGAACGACGAAGCGGAGGCGATCCGTGGCCCGATGGAGAATCCAGAACGTCGCCGTGGCGTGGAGCTTTTCATAGGCCTCGGTCACCTCGTCGAAGAGTACGCACCGCGCGGCCACCGCCTGCTCGCGGCGCTGCAGATGGCTGTTCAACGACATGAGGATGGTGGCCTCGCCGCGGCAGGGCAGCAGTTCGAAGCGGGTGATCCTGGCCGTCTCGTCAACCGTGCGCGAGACCACGTCCGCCCCGCCTTTGATCTCGACGTCGCCCGGCACCGTGAGCCGCCAGCGGCCGACCGCGGCGTTGGTCAAGCGGAAAGTCAGCGACTGCTGGGCCGAGTTCATCTCCAGCGGGGCGACCATCTCGAGCGCCAAGCGATGCCGGCCCAGGCCGGAGACCAGCAGGTTCAGCCTGCCGTCGGCCCCGTAGCCGATCGGCGCCGGCTGGTCGTCGAGCTTCGCCGCCAACAAGCCAACACCGTCAAAGTCGAGGGGAACCGCCTGCAGGCCGTCTTCCAACACGTCGATCGCAATCGCGCCGTGGAGCTGCGCACGGCCGTCGTCGACCGTGACGTCGTAGTCGGAGGAGACGATAAGGCTCGGATGCGGAACGCGCATTTCCGTAGCCTTCTTGGCGACCTTGGCCTTCTCGGCCTTCTTGACCAGTTCGTCATATTCCTGCCGCGTCAAGAGTACGCGATGCGGCCCGCTTTCCAAGAGGACCTTCAGTTCGGAGGAAGGAACGTAGATCTCGCGGGTTTTCGTCGGCGGTTCGTCGGGCGGGGCGCCGGCCCGCGCCGCGGCGGCCCACAAACCGATCGCGAAGATCAGCGTCAGCGCTTGCTTAACCATGGCTCGCACCTCCGTCCTCCGTGCTCGGCGGCCCTGGCGGTTCCGCCGCGGGGGGCGCGGCCGCTTGGGCGATAACGGCCCTCCGGCTTGCCGCCCACAGCAACCACGCCGTGCCAATCCACGCCATGACCGGCTGATACAACCGGAACAGGCCCACGACAGCCCAGACCAGCAACACAATGGCCACCGCCGCGAACAATGGCCCGCCTAAAACGTGCAGTGACAACGTCGGCCAGAAAACGCCCAGCAGCACCAGGGCCACGACAAACACGGCCACGACGATCAGACGACGCGCCAGGCTGGTCAGTACCAGCGCGGCGCCGCCCAGCACCACGACGCCGAAGATCCAGGCGTCGAGCGTCCAGTGATCGAGCGTCCAGAGCCTGACGTTGCTCTCCGGGACCGGCCGCAGCGTCGAAAAGATCAGCGGCACGCCGTCAACATGGAAGGTCTTGGCAGCACTCCACGCGGCGGAGTTGTCCTTGCAAACCCACTCCACGAGAGTTTCATGGGTTTCACGCGGATTGGAACTGACCGGTATCAACCGGTCCTGGTTTCCCCAGCGCCATTCAAAATTCTCGGCCCACGATCCGGCCGTCCCCACCACGTCCTGGCTGGCAGGCACGAATGCGCAGACGTAGACCTTTTGCGTGGCCGTTTCCTCGGAGAATACGGGCAGCAGGAACGTCTTTCCGCCCGTCACCGTGTAACGAATCTCCAGCACGAAGGGCTCTTCGGCAGTGGTCGTCAGCAACGGCACGACCAGTTCTTCGCCCTGGCCCTTTTGCGGCGCCACCGCCTGCCCATTGATGTGGAACGGATCGAGTTCCGGCTGGGAATCCGGAGGCAGTTGCACGGTCAGCCGCGGCCGCACGCTGCGGATGCGATAGACGGCCTGCACGGCGATCTCGCCGGCCGGCGTGAGCACCATCCGGCACACGGCCCGATCGATGCTCGTCCGCTTCACCTCTTCCAGTTCGTAACGCGTGATGCTCACCGGCAGCGTCCATTCGTCGTGGAACTCGAAGGCCCGCGCGGCGTCTTTCACCGGCGCCATCAGTTCGCGCTGCGGGTCGATCGGCCGCAGACCTTTGACATGATCCTCGGCCTCTTGGAAGTCGAACGTTTCAGCCTTTGCCAGCACGATCTGGCCCCAAGACAGATCGTCGTGATCGACGCGGGGAACGAGTCGCGGCACCGTCACTTCCAGGGCCTTGCCCACGACCAGTTCGTCGAGCTTCTTGTCCCATACCAGGTCGACCTGGCCGTCGCCCGACAGTTCCCCTTCGCCCGTCAGGCTCCAAGCAACCATGTTCTTGTCAACGTCGGCGGGCTGCGGGTCGATCTTCTGCTCGCGGATACCGGTGGTCGTGTTAGGAAGCCGCGGAGCCACGTCGGCCGGAACGTCGACGCGGAGGAACTTCACTCCGCTGTACTGGATCGAATAGTAGAAAGTCGCTTGGTACTTGATCACGCCCTCGTCGATCCGCGCCACGAGCAGTTGGCGGATCGTGACCTTCGGCTTGCGCCGTTCGACCGCCAGGCGGAGCGTGACGGATTCCTGGGTGAAGGCGAAGGCCCGCTCGGGACGGAGCGCGGAAACGCTGCGCGGCCCGGCCGGCGTAGGTGGGACGAGAACCCCTTCCATCGCCTCTTGGAACGACACCGGCCGCAGCCCGTCGGCCTTGGTCGGGTTGACCCGCAGGCTTTCCGGGGCACGAATGACGAGCCTCCCGGACGCGTGCTCGACGGTGCCCTTGGTAGGTTGCGGCAGTGGCAGGTCGATGTCGGCCGACTTGCCGGTCGGCGTGAGCAGGCCCGGTTCATGCAGATCGCGTTGCAATTGCACGCAGAGACCCACGCGTCCCAGGGCCTTGCGGGCCAGGTTCACGACCAGATGGTTCTTCTTCTCGCCCTCCAGGTGATGCGACTCGACCTCGGCCGCGGAACAGCCCGCCGATGCCGGCCCGGGCGAGGGAACGAACCCCAGCCCTCCCGTGACGCTGCGGACCTCAAAACCCTCCGGCACGTCGAGTTCCAGTTTGAACACGCCGGCCCGCTCGATCGTGTAAAGTGCCGTCAGATCGAGCGTGAGCTTTTCCGGCTCCAACCGGGCGTCGATCAGCGAATCGACGGTGATCCGCGGCGAAACCTCCTCGACGGCCAGTTCCAACTCGAACGGCACGGAGGCATAGCGATAGGCGAAAGTCCAGGCCGCCGAGCGCATCGCGGCCGGAAGCTCGTTGGCATCGACCTGCAAGAGGCCGCTGGTCTTGGCCGCCTCGGCCCGCAGGCCCGTGCCGACCTGGGCCACCACGAACCCTTGCTGCCGGCCGACGTTCAGGGCCTTGACCACGGGCACTTTGAGCGATTCCTGCCGCTTCCGGGCATCGGCCTGCGGGTGGGCGATCTTCTCCAATTCGACGACCACGCTCTGCGCGGCCTTGGCCGGCTCGAACAACTGCGCCGTGATCTTTTGCACCGCTGCCGCGGGGGCGGGCGTCCGGCGGGCGGCGCCTCGACCGACCACTGCCGCACGTTGGGATCGAAGACGTTGACCACCTTGAATTCGGCCGGCACCTCCAGGGAGATCTGGTTCAACTCGGCGCGGCTGATCGTGTAGGCCAGGGTCGTGCGGGTGCGGGTGATGCCTTCCTGGATCCAGACCTGCTGCTCCGACTGCACGCTGGCCAGGGCGGTGAGCCCCGTGGCGCCCTCCGACTTGGGCGTCCAGTCGATCCGCACCTCGGGCGCGGCGCCGACAAAGGCCAGGATGACCGTCTCGTCGGCTTTCTTCTCCTTCCGGCTTGTCTCGTGCCGCCGGCAACGGCGGGCGGGACTTCCGTGGCGGCGATCAGCGGATGCAGATTCACCTTCACGCCGGCCTGCGGAATGCGGACCTTCCAACGGCTCACCGCGGCCTGCGGGGCCTGGAACGACACGTAATTCTGGCCCGGCGAGCGGGTGATCGCCCGCGCGTATTCCAGCAGCAACTCGATCTGCTCCGGCTGCTTGCCTTTCTTTTCGATCAGCAGGCGATGATCTTCGTTGGCGCCGCCCAGCAGCCGGGCCGGTTCGTTCTTGATCGTCGCGCGGACCACGGCCGCATCGGCCAGCCGCAACGGCACTTCATGCCATCCTTCGCTCAGCAGGTCGATCTTCAAGTGGGCCGTGACCTGCACGATATCCTTGCCCACCACGGCCTCGTTCTCGATCTCCGTAATCACCGCGCCCACCGGCGGTGCGAACGTCGGCGGCCGGACGGGTCTTGTCCTGGGCCGCCTTCCACAGTTCCTCGAACTTCTCGTAAGGCAGGAACACGCCGCGGCCATGCTTCTCGAAAACCCCGCGGAGCTTCTCGTAAGGGATGTAGATCTCCTGCTCCCGAAGCGACCGGTCGGCCTTGGCGGCGTCATCCGTCTTGGAACCATCGGCCTTGGCAGAATCAACGGCGGCAGCGGGAGCGGGCGTCGCAACAGGGGCCGCCAGAACGGGAACCGGCTTGGCCGCTACGTCAGGCCGACTCGGGCTGCTTGGCGCCTGAGCTTGACCCTTTGCGGCCGGTGCCGCCGGGGCAGGCTTCGCACTCGCGCCCTTGCTGTCCGCAGCGGCCGGGGCCGCCTGCGGCGCCGGTTTGGCGGCGGACTTGTCGATCGGTTTATCGGCCGGCTTCTCGGCTTGGCCTTTGCCGTCGGCCGCGATGGCCGGCGCAAAGACGGATAGACAAGGATCGCCGCAACGGCGAATCCACAGAGCAGCGAACGAAAAATGAGCGTCATGGCAGTTCCTCACGCGGTATGACAGGGACCGCTTGTCATACCGATTTCCAGGGCCGACGGGCGGCTGCGGAGTTGCAGAACGGGCTCCGTAGCGGGGGATGGTTCGGTAAACTCTTACAAGCTTATACCATATTACCACTCTCGTTTGACGAATGGGCCGCGGGAGAAGTTCCGCCATGCCGGTTCGCGGGCAAAAAACGGGTTGCCTGCCGTGGACGGTGCGGACAACGCCATAACTGTCTATTACTAAACGTTTTCCGTCGACAAAAGCCATGTCTTAGCCGCCCGCCTGGTCCACAACGGTGTGGTCCAAAATCGAGGCCACTAACTTCTTTCGCCGTTTAAATACGACAATTCAGGGCCATCAATCTTCTACGTACCAATACGGGGATTCTTGCCGGGACTTGCCGGAAACACGGCATCTCTCCACTTTTTGGGTCGTTTTTTACCGCGTATAGCGGTCAACGCGCTAGTCGGCGGACGGGTATCCTTCTTCAACCGACTAGAAAAACTGTGGGGAAAACACGGGCTTCCCCTCCTTCAGGCTTGATGCCCTAACAAGACGGCTGGGCGGCAAGAATTCGTATCAAATCGAATCTCCTCGGCCAAACTGCAATCTGCCTTGCGACGACCGGCCCTGCCGGTCGTGCCGGGCGCCCGAACCTATTCGCGACAATAACCCACACTTATTCCCGATATTCATTAATTTCCCAGAATAATCCGGGCTATGCCCCTCCGACCAGGAAACGTCCGGCAGCCAGACAGTTGCCGTTCGGCCTCCTTGTCCCTGCCACAACGGCCGCCCTCGTCCAAGCTCGCCCTTGCAGAGCAAAAAGCATGCCACGTATTCCACGGTAGTAGATAGTTATCCATAACTACCCGTAGGCCAGAGAGTTGCGGCGCGGAGCATGACGGACCTGCCCCCCGTTGCCGGGCGGCGAACGACCCTGGGCTGCCAAAACTTGAAGGGCGAACCAGAAAAGGACGAAGCGGCCTGCCAAAATGGCCGTCACTTCGGCGGCAGAAGCGCGCTCACGGCGAGGCAGCCGACGACAGCCACAGCTTGGCCCCGCCGCGCCGGTTCGCAGCGCCGCCATCCCTAAGACGCTATTTCAAAATCGGGCATGTAGCCTAGGCTTCCAGCCTGCGTGCCCGATTTTGAGATAGCCTCTAATTATGCCCCGCTCAGGAATTGATCCGGAATAACTTCCCGATTCCGTTAGAGGGCGGACTTTAGTTCGCCCAGCAACGGCCGAAAGATCACTTCCGTGTCTTGAACTTTAGATGCCACCGGCTTGCGGTTTGTCGATTTAGTCCCACCCCCGCTGGGCTTGCCCCAGCGGAGCGGAGGATTGGCAACTAGAAACGCCGCCTCGCCCACCCCTTTCTCCGTTTTTTCCTCTTTTCGGCCACCCGGCCCGTTGGCCGGGTGGCCGAAAAGAGGAAAAAACGGCTTATAGCGGTTGTGGACTGGCCTGTAGTGGTCAATCCCTCGCTCCGCTGGGGCAAGCCCAACGGGGGCGGGAGAACGTTTTTTGACTAAACCGACAAGCCGCGAGCCGGTGGCATTGAATACGGAAGTTGTTTTTCGGCCCGTCCCTAGGCGGACTAAAGTCCGCCCTACAACTTATTCCCGGCCAGGTCGTCAGACTTTGGCGGCCGTGGAAACGGCCTGAATCACCGTGGCCGGCTTGGCGACTCCCTCGGCCGGCGGCGGCGGAGGGGCGGCAATCGTCTCCTCCAAGACCGGCTCCGGCGCGATGGCTTCCAAGTAGCGGCGGATGAAACTGCACCGTTTCGTCGACCGTGTCGGCCTGAACGAGGATCAGGTCGCCGGGCTTGGCGCCGCGGAGGGCGAACTCGACGGCCGCATCGGCGCCGCGAATCTCGTCGATCTGCCGCACCCGCTGGCCCTTCTCCACGCCGTTGCGGAAGAGGCGAATGATCTCGCCTTCCGCGCGGCCGCGGAGATAGTGGTCCTCGTAGAGGATCACCTGGTCGAAGGCCTCGCCCAGCAATTCGCCCTGGCGGATCATGTCGCAGTCGCGGCGGTCGCCGGCCGTGCTGTAGACGCAGGTCCGCCGCTGGTGCGGGAACTTGTCCATCACCGGAATCAAGGCCGCCAGGGCGTCGGCGTTGTGGCCGTAGTCGACGATCACCGTCGCCCCGTGGATCTCCAGCACGTTGAAGCGGGCCGGGCACCTTGTCCATGTCGGCGGCGAACGATTCGGCCCGGGCGCGGATCACGTCCGCCGGCACCTTCAGGGCCAGGGCGGCGGCGATCGCGGCCAGCGTGTTTTCCACGTGGAAGGAGACCTTGCCGCCGCGCGTCAACGGCACGCGGTTCAACGACAGGAACGCCTCTTCCCGCGGCCCTTCGGCCACGATGATCGTGTTGTCGCGAACGAAGATCGCCTGCCCGCCCGACGTTGCGATGCCGCACGATCACCGGATGATTGCCGTCCAGGGCGAAGTAGCAGATCTTGCCGGCCGAATAAGGCGCCATGGCCACGCAGTGCGGATCGTTGGCGTTCAAGACCGAGGTGCCGTCGGGCGGCACGACGTCGACGATGCAACGCTTCACCTTGGCCAGGGTCTCGACCGTGTGGACCTCGTTCAGGCCGAGGTGGTCGCCCTCGCCGATGTTGGTCACCACCGCCACGTCGCAGCGGTCGAAGGCCAGACCTTCGCGGAGGATGCCGCCGCGGGCCGTTTCGAACACGGCGGCCTCGACCGACGGGTTCATGAGCACCGCGCCGGCGCTCTGCGGCCCGGCGCAGTCGCCGCGTATCGATGCGGCGGCTGTCGACGTAGATGCCGTCGGTGCAGGTCATGCCGACGCGCAGGCCCTTGCCGCGGAGGATGTGGGCGATGAAGCGCGTGGTGGTCGTCTTGCCGTTGGTGCCCGTCACCGCGGCGATGGGAATCCGCCCGTCGTCGCCGTCGGGGAAGAGCGTGGCGACGATGGCTTCGCCGACGGGCCGGGAAATGCCGACCGAGGGCTGCAAGTGCATCCGCAGGCCCGGGGCGGCGTTGACTTCCACGATCACGCCGCCTTGCTCTTCCAGCGGCACGCTGATGTCGGTGGCCACGACGTCGACGCCGGCAATGTCCAGGCCGATCACCTGGGCCGCTTCCACGGCGCGGGCCGCCACCTGCGGATGGACCCGCTCGGTCACGTCGATGGCCGTGCCGCCGGTGCTCAGGTTGCCGTTGCGGCGAATGAGCACGATCGTGCCGGCCGGCGGGACGGAATCGGGCGTGTAGCCCTGATCGGCCAGCACGCCCAGGGCCACGGCGTCGAGCTTGATCTTGCTCAGCACGGTGGCGTGATGCTCGCCGCGGCGCGGGTCGAGATTGACCACGTCGACCAGTTCGCGAATCGTCCGCACGCCGTCGCCCAGCACCTGGGCCGGCTCGCGGCGGGCCGCAGCCACGACCTTGCCGCCGACGACCAGCAGGCGATAATCGTGGCCCGGGGCGAACTTCTCCACGACCACTTGCTTGCTCTCGGCCAAGGCGGCCTGATAGGCGGCCAGGATCTGCTCGCGGGTGGTGAGATTCGTCGCCACGCCGCGGCCTTGATTGCCGTCGCGCGGCTTGACGACCACCGGCACGCCGATATCGCAGGCAGCCGCCCAGGCGTCGTCGGCATCGGTCACCGGCCGGCCTTCCGGCACCGGCACGCCGACGGCCTTCAACAACGTCCGCGTCAGTTCCTTGTCCTGGGCGATCGTCTCGGCAATGGCGCCGGTGCGATCGGTCTCCGCGGCCTGAATGCGGCGGAGCTTCGCGCCGTAGCCGAACTGCACCAGGCTGTCGGCGTTCAACCGCCGCACGGGAATGCCGCGGGCCTTGGCCGCCTCGACAATCGCGCTGGTGCTCGGGCCCGAGACAGGCCTCGTGGGCAAAGTCCCGCAGCCGCTCGACCTCGGCCTTGACGTCGAAGGGCCGATCGTGGATCGCCGCCAGGATCAGTTCTCGCGCCGCATGCAGGCATGCCAGCGCCAGTTGCTCCTCGTCGTACTTGATGACCACGCGATAAACGCCCGGCTCCGAGGTTTCGCGGGCCCGTCCGAATCCGACTTCCCGGCCGGCCAGCGACTGCAATTCCAGGGTAACGTGCTCGAGGATATGCCCGGGATAGGTTCCGTCCCGCAGCCTTTGAAAAAATCCGCCGCGTTCGCCGATGCTGCACCGGTGCTCGATCATGGTGGGCAGCCAGCTCATCAGCCGATCGCTGAACCCGGGGAAGTCGGTGGAGGGGCGGTCGAGATCCTTCAGATCCACCCAGACTTCAATCACGGGCGCGTTGGTCCAGATGTTCGGACCACGCAAGGCCAGCACTTTACGAAATTCCATAATTGATTCTCACCGCAGGGATAATGAAGACCTCGGCCGTTGGAGAAACGTCGCAGCCTTCGGAAGATTCCTTGTGTTACGCCGGCAGCGGCGTAAAAGTTTCATCGGCATTCTCAAAAATTCGGAGCACCCCTCCACTTTCGCTATTCGCTCATACCGATAGCGGCTATCTCTGGATTGGTTGGCTGTCGACGAAACCGGCCGCCTCACAAGGCGTACCGAGTCACCCGCTCAACATTGGACTTCGCCAAGTGGAAACGCCGCAGGCCTCTATTGGCGAGCGACCGCAGTTGGCGGACTCTAGCCGGTTTCTGCGGCCTTGATCAAGGTGGGAACATCGGCGAAATGCTTCCTGTAGCATGGGAGGGAAGAAAAAATGGCGTGGATCGTTCCCTCGATCTCGAAACTTCCCGATCCCATTGATTGAAACCTCCTGTCTCAGGAAAAGCAATAGGGAGTCAACCGATTTTCTGGAAGCCCCCTATTTATCCCATCCGCCTTACTTCTCGCATTCTTCCATAAACATCGGCCGCAAAACGACTTCCGACGAGCCATCCCTGGCCGGGACGTGTGCGGGCAATTTTACGACGGTTTTCAAAAAAAGCCCGGAGACACGAATAGACTACCTTACGAAACCGTCCCGAGAAGACAACAGTGGCAAAAGAGGGGTACTCCATAACGATCTCTTATTGGAGAGGCCACGCGGCGTTTTTTGCAAATCGCCGCAAATCACGCAACTCGGTTTACCCCTCGGGAGGTGGTTGCAACCCGCCTCCAGCCTGAAATCTTTCCAACGATCCGGCCATCGCATCAATGAACGATGGCACGCGCCCAGCCGCGACGAAAACGCGGCTGACCACGACCGGCCGGGGATAAAGGCTGCTGATGAAATCGAAGCTGAACTCCTCGGGCGTATGACGGATCATCACGGCGTTGGCAAAGGAACCGCCGAGCAAGTCTTCGGGAAACCGCACCTGCTCATAAAACTCGGTGATTGGTCCCGGAGGCGACGAGGTCGACCTGGCGTAGGGCGTTTCCGGCATCGGGCCGCTGCCGATATGCGGGGGCAGGCCGCCCAAAACGCCTCCTCCACCGCCGACACCAACGCTGCCGACACCACTGCCGGCGCCGCCCATCGCGCCGCCAGGCAAGTCCGGCAACGGATGGGAACTGGGATGCGGCGTCGTGGAGCGGGGCTTCAGCGGTCCGAGCTCGTCTTCGAAGTGTTTGACGTTCAGCCGCAAGGCCGCCAGGAACTGGGAGAAGTTGGTGGTGGTCATGATGATCCGTCCGACGACCTGTTGCGGCCGGGAGGTCATCGAGAGCAGGTCCAGCACGAAGAGTTCGTTCGTCTGCAGGACCATCAAGGCAGTGGCGAAGACCCCACGGCCAATCTTCTCGGGCACGCGGGCGCCGACGGGCGTATGTTGGAAATTCTGAAAATACGAATGTCCGCCGGGATCGCCCGGGGAACTGGAGGACGGTTCATCGGCCATGGCAAGGCACCTCGCGAGTGGATTGGTGGTGGCAAGCCGCTCGGCCCGTCCCCACTTGCGATAATCGTACCGCGGGCTTTCATCGCACGCAAGCACGGGCTCGGTTGCCATGATTCATCACTGCAGCTATACTAAACGAGCCAAGGGTTGCAACGGCCGCCGCTGCGATGTTTGTCAGCGGTGAGAATCGGATCGGCGAATCCACTCGTAACTCTTGTGCAGATAACAACTTGGGACGCAGGCACGATTGCCAGAGCACAAGCTGTGCGAGTTGGTGATCGCAAGAGCAACCGAACGGGGCGTTAGCTCAGTTGATAGAGCACCGCGTTTGCAACGCGGGGGTCACCAGTTTGAGTCTGGTACGCTCCACTAAAAGGCACTTACGACGAATTGTTGTAAGTGCTTTATAAGTTTATAGATACGTCTTGTTTCCGATCTGGAAAACTGCCACGGATTCCGTCGAAATAGGCTGATTTATCTTCTAAGACCCCTATACTGGGTCTTGGGAGATACTTGGATCGAACCCTTAGGAGAGCCTCGCTATGGCGAAACCGGGATTCTCAAGCCCGAAGAAGATGCACGACCAAAGGACGTTCAGCACGAGTTGAACGGCGAACAGGGTGAGGGGCAGCTTGGCACCTGAGAAGCCGCCTTGCCGCCAAACAAGCCAAGCGGCGACGGCCATGCAGAAATACAGGGCCGACCAGACGGGGCCGAATATCCAGTTCGGCGGATTCCAACTCGGTTTCGCCAGGGTCGCATACCAAGTGGCGATCTTCGGCGTCGTGACCGCCCCACCGATCCCCGCTGCGGCAAGGCATAGGACGAGGAAAGCGAAAAGGCCGAGCCAGGGATGTTTTGGAGTCATGGTTGTTGTGGCCGCTCGCAATCAATTTCATCAGGCTCGATTCCGTGACGACGAAGATCGGCTTTCATTTCGTCGGTCAGGTCGCCACCAACGGCAAGGCGTAAGTCCTGGTATTTCTTCTTTAGCGTATCGTGGTGGTGATCGTACCGGCAGCCTCGGCCAGCAGAACGATTTGGCCCGAATGGTCGAGGTGGTCTTGAATCCACTTTCGCTCCTCCTCGTCACTCTTGGGAAATTCGTCGGGTTCAAAGATGAAGAACTCGGTTTCTTCGGCCACCGGGCGAATGCAGGCCAGCAACGCCGCTGCATCATCGGCCTGGGCCGTGCGGATCGTGAACTCCTGGCCGTTTCGGGTAGTGACGGTTTCTTGTGGGATGGAGGACATGTGGCGTCTTTCGGCTCGGACCCCTACTGCTCCGATTCTCTTTCGACCACGGGCAATTCCACGACGATGGCAGTCCCCTTGCCGGGCTTACTCTTGATATTGCACTTGCCTCCCAACAGGCGGGCACGTTCGCAAATGCCTTCCAGCCCAAAGTGATCCTCCCGGACGATCTTCGGGTCGAATCCGACACCCCAGTCCCGGATCTCGATCCGCAGGCGGTCGCCCCGCTGCTTCAGGCTAACCCGGATTTCTTTGCTCTTGCTGTGATTACGGGCATTGGCCAGCCCTTCCTGGACAATTCGGTAAATCACGTTTTCCAGAATCGGGGCCAGACGTTCGAACTTGACCCTGTTCCGAAAATCGATCTTCGGTTCTTCCTCGAAGGCCGGATCGTAAACCAAATGGACGATGGCCGCTACGACGCCCGATTCGTCGAGGATCGGGGGCCGCACGCCGCTGACGAGACGCCGGGCCTCGGCGTGACTTTGCTGGAGCATCATCATGGCAGAATCAAATGCCTTGGCAGCATCTTTCGGATTCGCCTGCCGGGCCTGGGCGTGGAATTGGAACTGCATGATCGCCCCGGCCAACTCCTGCGCCAGCCCGTCATGAATGTCATAGGCGATCAGTTGGCGTTCATGGTCGCTGGCTTCAAGCATGTGCTTGAGAGTGCGGCGTTCTCGATGTAGGGCCTCCGTGGCCCGTTTTCGTTCAGTAATATCCTCCACGACGCCCAGGGCAAAAGCGATCTTCCCGTTCGGGTCGTGGGCGCATTGCGGTCGTCGCCTGAGCCCAAAAGGGTTGGCCGTCCTTCCGAAGATAACGCTTCTCCAGCGTGAAACTAGGGATGTCCCCAGCCAGAAGCCTCTTGACCAAGGGACCGCTCAGTTCCCGGTCTTCGGGATAGGTAAGGTCACGGACATGCCGCCCAACCAATTCATCCTGGGTATAGCCACTCATGCGGCAGACGGCACGATTGACTTTGGTGATAACGCCATCGCCCACACCGATCACCATGCCGACCGGGGCCTCCTCGAACGTGACTCTAAATCGTTCTTCGCTTGCTCGCAGAGCTTCCTCCGCCTGTTTGCGTTCCGTGATGTCGGTAATCACCACAGCAAGACGTAATGGATTTCCTTTTTCGTCTCGAATCACAAAAGCATTGTGCCACGTCGGGATCGACTTCCCCTGGCGGGAAAGTATCGGTAGTTCGCCCTGCCAATAACCTTCTCGTATCAAGGCGGGCTCGATCTCCTGCTTGCCCCGGCGATTGGATTCCTCCGAATAGCAGACTGACAAGTGCTGGCCGATGCGATCTTCCGGCCTATCCTCGTCCAGCATTCGACACAAGGCTGGATTCACGTAGATAAGGTGGCCGTCGAGATCGGCCATACTGAATCCTTGCGCCGATGCCTCGGCAAAACGTCGGAAAATCGCAAGTTCTTCGTTGGCCTTCGCCAGTTCGGCAGTACGCTCCTCCACCCGCCGTTCCAGTTCATCGTGGGCCTTTTGCAACACCGCTTCTGCCTGCTTCCGCTCGGTGATGTCGATATTCACCCCAAGAATTCCATGCAACGTCCCGCCGTCTCGAATCGGAGCAACAATGTTGTAGTAGAATCGCTCCTCCCCACCGAGCGACAAGGTGACTTCCCCTTCGACCTTTTCTCCGGCAAAAGCACGCCGGTTGTTGTCTTGGTAAATCGCAAGGTCATGCCTATTCCGGCAGACCTCCTCGGGCAGTTTGCCAATCGCATTACCCCGCAGGTGCGCCTGGGACACTGCATTTTGCAGCATGTACCGCCCATCAAGCCCGATGGCGAAAAAATTGAATGGCAAGCAGTCGATGGCCGCTTGGAGCATTGCCTTGCTCTTCGCCAATTCTTTCTCAGCTTGTCTTTGGTCCTCAATGTCTGTCGTGCAGCCGAACCAGCCAATGAGCGTGCCGTCTTCGTCCTTCAGAGGCACGCCCCGTGCCAGATGCCAACGATAACTGCCATCGGAGGCCCGCCGTATCCGGTATTCCAACTGATACTTCTCTCCGCCCGCCATGCCCTCTCGGATTTCCTCGAGAATCCTCGGCAGATCGTCAGGGTGGATCACTTTCATCCAGCCATGGCCTTTGGCTTCGTCGGCAGTCTGTCCGGTGTACTCTCCCCAACGATGGTTGCACTCGATCAACTCGCTGTTGGCCCCCGATTGCCAGATGGGCAGTGGAACGCCTTCCACCAGACGACGGTATCGCCACTCGCTCTCATGCAGTTCTTCCTCGGCCTGCTTGCGTTTGGCCTCCGCATCTTCCAGCCCGGCCACCCGTCGCCGCAATTCTTCAAGCTCTGAAACCAGTTGTTCCCTGGTCTTATCTTGATCGCTCATGGGAAACCCGTTCTTTCGATTCGGTATCTTGCAGTCCTATAGAGGGGATTGTACAATAATCGAGTCAAGTTTGGGAGAGCCTCCATGCCGCACGTTTGCCCCTGGTGGGGCGGCGGCCTGGCTGATCGAAAGCCTCGGTCTGCCGCTGGGCCGCTTACCGGGCGACATCCAGATGCGAGGCAAAGGCTGGTTCTTTTCTTTCCCGATCACGACAAGCGTCGTCGTTAGCATCGTGCTGACCGTGCTGCTGAACTTGCTCTTCTGGTTCTGGAGGCGGTAGGGCTCTGAAGCTAATTGCCTGACGACCCGCTACTTGCATCGGCATGTGGTCCGAAAGATAATTCCGATATTCGTATGCCGTCCCAATCAATTTGCACTTCCAGGAGATTCCAATGATGAAAGCCCTTGCCTATTCACTGACCGCCACCTTGATCGTTGCCTTTGGGGGGATTTCCGCACAGGCCGAAGAACGGATGCTGGCCCACGATGTCTACTTCTCGCTCAAGGACAACTCGCCCCAGGCCAAGGAGAAGTTGGTCGTCGCCTGCAAGAAGTATCTTACGGATCACCCTGGCACCATCCGATTTGCAGTTGGGACGCTTGCCGCCGAAATGAAGCGGGACGTGAATGATCGGGATTTCGACGTGGCCCTGCATCTGGCGTTCAAGAACAAAGCGGCGCACGACCAGTATTCAAAGGCCGAGCGACACCTGAAGTTCATCGAGGAGAACAAGGACAATTGGAAGAAGGTCCGGGTATTCGACTCGTATTTGGAACCTTGAAGCGAGGTCCACAATGTCGCACGTTTGCCCCTGGTGGGGCGGTTACTTCATCGACAATTCGCTGCGCCGCCTGATCCACAACCCTGAAAAGACCATCGGTCCCTACGTCAAGCCGGGGATGACAGTCATGGACGTGGGTTAAGGCATCGGCGGCAAGTTGCTCTGCGAGCTTCGGAAGTTGACCAGTCGCCCGGTTCTGATCGGCACCTGGGCGGCGGCGACCTGGGCCATCCGATTTTATGAAAAGCACGGGTTCCGGCTCGTAACGCCAGAGGAGAAAAACCGGCTGCTGAAGAAATACTGGTCGATCCCGGAGCGGCAAGTGGAAACGTCGGTCGTGCTAGGTGATGAGCGGTGGTTCTGCTATCGGCAACCCATCGTCTGCCACCGTGACGAACCCCAGCCCATCGACTGCCCCTTCGGCCACGTCCAGCGGATCGTCACGGGCGGCGACGGCTGCATCGCCAACATCCACGTCGTCAAGATTACGAAGGGCACGCCGCACCTGCACGAGGGGTACGATGAAGTTTATTACGTCCTAGCGGGCACGGGCACGATCACGCTCGGCCAGGCGACGCATCCGCTACGGCCCGGCAGCGTGGCCATGATCCCAGCAGGCGTGCTGCACTCGCTCGAAGGCTCGGCGGGCGAAGAATTGGAGTTCGTGGTCTTTGGGACGCCGCCGATGGCGATGGATGATGAGAGAGCGAGGCCGACGAAGGGGTAGGTCAGTAGGGTTCGATCTCCTCGGGTTCAACCCCGAGTCGATCTGCGATGGTCCGCAGCGTTTCAGACGGCTGCTGGCCAGACCTGTGCGGTCTTCCAACTACGAAGGCTTTCTGCGATGATCTTGAGACAGAAAAGGATGATGAGACAGGGGCACGAGTCGGTGCTTTTCGAATCCACTTTGAATTTCCGGTAGTACGTCCACAGAGTGGTTATCTCCTAAGGCACCCCTGATTTATCTTCTAAGGAACCAATTTTGGCCTCTCGGCCATGATCAGTCAGATTGCCGGAAGTTCATGGCGAATAATGACTTACCATCGGTTTCTTCGGTACGGGAATGAGGGAGTTGGCCATTCTGGTACGCTCCACTAAAAGGCACTTACGACCAATAGTCGTAGGTGCCTTATTTATCTATAGATACGTCTGTTTTTCAATGTGGAAACCAATCTGATTCATCTCGCTTTTCCTGAGATTTGACGGTCGGTCTGGTATAATGGCGGCAATTCCCATCCTAGAGGCCACCATGTTCCGATCCATCATTCTTGCCGCCATCGCCACTCTTACCGCCGCCATTCCAGCCCAAGAGCCTCGGCATGATGCCATCCGTCTCCTTATCGTTGATGGGCAGAACAATCACGACTGGCCCAGGGCGACCAAGATCCTCAAGGAAGTCCTTGAGGGCAGCGGGCGGTTCAAGGTCGACGTCTCGACCACGCCCGCAGCCGGTGCGCCCAAGGAAGCCTGGGACAGGTGGCGGCCCGATTTCAAGAAATACCACGTGGTGCTCAGCAACTTCAACGGCGGGCACACCGCCAAGGGCGTTCACTGGCCGAAAGAGACGGAGAAAGCCCTGGAAGATTACGTGGGCAACGGGGGTGGGCTCGTGATCTATCATGCTGCCAACAACTCCTTCCCGAACTGGCCCGCCTACAATCAGATGATCGGCCTGGGCTGGCGGGACAGAAGTTTCGGGCCGAGCCTGATCGTCAGCCCCGAAGAAAACATCATCGAGATACCCAAGGGCGAGGGTCGGAATCCGGGGCATGGGCCGGAACACGATTTCCAAGTCACGGTTCTGACTACCGACCATCCCATCACCCAAGGGATGCCGAAGAAGTGGATACACCCGCACGAACAATTGACCCACGGACAGCATGGCCCAGCGAAGAGCATGACCGTGCTGACTTATGCGTGGTCAAAGGATGCCAAGGAAAACGAGCCGATGGACTGGGTCGTGTCGTATGGCAATGGCCGGGTTTACACGACGATGCTCGGCCACTTATGGAAGGACGGTCCCGATACGGCCATGCGGTGCGTTGGATTCCAAACCTTGCTGATCCGGGGCTGCGAGTGGGCGGCCACAGGAAAAGTCACGTATCCGGTTCCCAAGGACTTCCCGACTGCCAACAAGATTGTTTTGGCCGAGCAGAACCCTCTCGCCCCCGGCGACCAGACCCGCACTCTTCAAGTGGACGGTCGAGCCCGCTCGTACATCATCCATGTTCCCCCGAAGCTCGATCCCAAGAAGCCGACGCCGGTCGTGTTGGCCTTTCATGGGGCGGCGACAAATGCCTCAATCATGGCTCTCTCCACCGGCCTCAGCGATAAGGCAGACGAGGCCGGCTTCATCGTCGTCTATCCCAACGGAACCGGCAAGGGAGATTTGCTCCTGGTCTGGAATGCGGGCGGTTGGCATGGCCCCAAAGCCGAAAAAGAAGTGGACGACGTGAAGTTCGTCAGGGAACTTCTGGACGATTTGCCGAAAGTGGTCAATGTCGATCCCAAGCGGATCTACGCCACGGGCATGTCGAACGGCGGGATGATGTGCTACCGGCTGGCTGCGGAAATGTCGAACCGGATTGCCGCCATCGCTCCAGTGAGTGGCACGCTGGCCGTGGAAAAGTGCAGTCCTGCCCGTCCTGTGCCCGTGATACATTTTCACGGGACGGACGACAAGCTCGTCCCGTTCAATGGCCCCGACCAGCGAACGGCAAAGGTCTTCGCCTTCAAGTCGGTCGAGGAGACGATCCGCACTTGGGTGAAGATCGACGGTTGCCCGACGAAGCCGACGACCACCAAGCTGCCGCACAAGGGGGACGACGGCACGACCGTGGAACGCAAGACCTATGGGCCGGGCAAGGACGGAGCCGAGGTGATTTTGTACGTCATCAATGGCGGCGGTCACACCTGGCCTGGAAGGAAGTGGCCCGTGCCTTGGCTCGGCAAGACGACGCACGACATCTCGGCCAACGACCTGATGTGGGAGTTCTTCAAGCGACATCCGATGGCCCAATCCCAGCCTGCCGATCCCGACACACAGAAGCGCAGTCTGGTCCTCGGCACTTGGCAGGACGAATACCAGGGCAAGAGGACGATGACCCTCAACGAGGACGGCACCGGCACGATGATCGTCGAACTGAGCGGTTGGCGAGCGGTAATGTCGGCTCCCCGGTTGAAGTTCAATATGAAATGGTCGGTGAAGGACGGCCGTCTGAAGAAGCAGACCATCGATGGCGAACCGGAAACCCAGGTCAAGATGATCCTCAGCACGATGGGCGACCATGTGGACGAGCCGATCTTGGAATTGACGGAGGACCGCCTGCTCTTGCTCGACAAGGACGGCAAGACGAAATACGATTGGAAGCGAGTCAAGTGACCAAACTTTCCGGCCCAAAGCAGCACGGAGTCGAGCATGGCAAACCAAATCATGATAATCGCACCGTACTGGGTTGATGATCTCGGTGCCTGCGTTGAGGATGCCAAGAGTGCGATTCGATGGCTGCGCCAAAACGCCGCCAAGTTGGGCATCGATTCAAACCGCATCGTGGCATCCGGCGGTTCGTCGGGTGGATACCTCGCCGCCTGCTCGGCGTGTCCGGGACTGGAGGCTGCCGGGGAAGACACCAGCGTTTCGTTCAAGCCCAACGCCACGGTTCTTTTCTTTCCGTACTTGCCATTTGCCAACGAGCAGTCCAAATGGAAGATCGTTCCCACGTTGCAGTTGACCAAAGACACGCCGCCGACCCTGATCTTGTTTGGCACGAAAGATGCGCTGCTCAAGAGCGGAGAGGAGTTCATGGCGAGATCCAAAGAGGTCGGGCACAGAGCCGAGATGTTCCTGGCCGAGGATGTCGGCCACGGCTTCTTCAATGCCCCGATCTGGCGTGATCGAATTCTGTATCGAGTAGACGAGTTCCTGGCGACACTTGGCTATCTCGAAGGCACACCGACCGTCAAGAAGCCCTGAGCCATGCGGATACAGACCATGAAGACAGCACGCAAGACGACCGACCTGCGCCGCTGCCCTTGGGCGAAGAACGAGCAGTACATCGAGTACCACGATAAGGAATGGGGTGTCCCGGTCCATGATGAGCGCACGCTCTTCGAGTTCCTTGTCCTCGAAGGGGCGCAAGCGGGTTTGAGTTGGGAGACGATTCTCAAGAAGCGAGAGAACTACCGGGAAGCCTTTGATCACTTCGACCCGGCCATCGTCGCCAGATACGGCAAGAGGAAGCAGCAGAGCTTGCTGCTGAATCCCGGCATCGTTCGCAACCGGCTGAAGATCGAAGCGGCAATTCGGAACGCAAAGGCATTTCTGGCGGTCCAGAAGGAGTTTGGGACATTCGACAAGTACATCTGGGGCTTCGTCGATCACAAGTCCAAGCAGAATGCCAGGAAATCAATGGCCGAGGTACCTGCCCACACGCCCGAATCGGACGCCATGAGCAAGGACTTGAAGCGACGAGGTTTCAAGTTCGTCGGCAGCACCATCTGCTACGCCTTCATGCAGGCGGTGGGGATGGTCAACGATCATCTCGTCGAGTGTTTCCGACACAATACTCGAAGCGAGCAAGTAGCTACAGAGTGATTTCATGCGACTTGGCCTATGTTGCCTGTTTCGGGATCAGCCCATCAAGTTCGTCACGACGACGGCTACCTCCATCGGCAAGATGAAGCGATCCGACGCCCTGGCGAAATTGAGCCGTCTCTGCATGGAAAATGCCGACGCCTTGCTCGCTGCTCTTCAGTTCTGTCACGGCAACGGCATCGGCTGTTTTCGCATCAATAGCCAGGTTCTTCCGATCAAGACGCATCCGATCTGTGGGTACGAGGTCGATGATCTGCCTGAAAGCGACGAGATCGTTCGCCGTTTTCAGGAATGCGGACAATTCGTTCGCAAGCACAAGCTGCGAACCTGCTTTCACCCGGACCAGTTCGTCGTGCTGAATTCGCCTCGCCGTGACGTGGTTGAGAAATCCGTGCATGAGCTTGAATACCAAGCGGCTGTTGCCGAATGGGTCGGTGCTGATGTCGTGAACATTCATGGCGGTGGGGCCTACGGCGACAAGCAGACGGCATTGGCGGCTTTTGCACGCAACCTGAAACTCCTATCGAATCGGGCCAGAAGCCGCCTGACCATTGAGAACGACGACAAGACCTACACGCCAGCCGATCTGTTACCGTTTTGCAAGGCCGAAGGCTTGCCGCTCGTCTACGATGTCCATCATCACCGTTGTAATCCCGATGGCATGAGTGTCGAGCAGGCCACTAAGAAGGCATTGGCGACCTGGGACCGGGAACCGGTGTTCCATATTTCCAGTCCGATTCACGGCTGGGACGGCCTGCACCCTGAGCGGCACCACGACTTCATCGACGTGATGGACTTCCCGGATTGCTGGCGTCGAAAGAAAATCACCGTCGAAGTCGAGGCCAAGGCCAAAGAAGTGGCAATTAAGAAGCTGCTGACGGAGTTGGGGACAGGTGGAGCTTGGTTCGTCTATCTCCTCCGCTGTGCGGACGGCTCGTTCTACACGGGAATTACGAATGATTTGTCCCGTAGATTGAAGCAGCACAACGCCGGAACAGCATCACGATATACCCGTGGCCGCCTGCCTGCCGTCTTGGTCTACGAGGAAGCACAGGCGAGTCACGGCCATGCCTTGAGAAGAGAGTTGGCGATCAAGGGCCTTTCACGTCAGGAGAAAGAGTTAATGATCTTGGCGGCTGGCCCGACCACGCAGCGACTCGAAACCACTTGACAACCACCTGTTGGTTTGTGACAATTCTCTTGCGGCGAGCATATTCAAGCTATCGAAGCCCCGATCTCCGATTCCGCCTCGCTGGCTGATGTGGTCTTGGGGCTGGCCAAGTCACCACGGCTCTTTGTCCGAGTCTTGGGGGCCGTGGGCGGAATTATCACGATGAGCGATTTGCAGAAGCCCCCGCTTCGCACGTGGCTCTTCGGCATGATAAGCCTCATGGAGATGCGAATGACCCGGCTGATCGAGGTGAATTCGTTGTACATCTCCCACAGGACGTGGCGGCCGCGGAAGTGGACCGCGGCGGCAGCCGCCCAGCGGGCGAATGCCTGCCGCCCCTCGTCGCTGGCGGGCGACAATCCGCGATCGTACCAACGATTCGAATAGTCGAGGATCAACACCGCACGAATCTTGTGCGGCGCCAGGGCCGCCAACAACTGGTCATAGGCCGCGAAATCGTAGCGGCCCCGTTCGCGCTCCGTTCCGCCCCAGGCGAAATCCATGCGGACCCAGCGAAATCCGCCTTCCGCCAGCATCTTCATCTCGCTCGACCGCGGGGTGGTGAAATGAATGTTCACGCCTGCTCCGTCCACGGCGCCGAGGCCGAGCGGCAGTGGGGCAGGGTGGGGTTCTTCGCTCAAGAGCAACGTGGGCAGGGCTAACAACAAGGGCAGCGCGGCGAGGGTGCGAAGGATCACGGCGGGCTCCAGGAGGGGATGTCGTGGGAGCGTTGATTATGGATGGTCGGTTGCAGAATTGCAACGTGTCGAGGCCAGGATTGCCCGCTGCGAGACCCGCATGCTCATCTCCGGCCAGCAGCCTTGAGCAGGGAATCCACCCAGACTGCGTCCGCGCCTTCCAACGGCGGCTCGGGAGACTCGCGATAGTGGGTGGTGCGATCGTAGCGGGAGGCAGCGTAAACCGTGTTGACAAGCGACTGGAGATCAAGCACGGCGCCCGCGTCGTGCGTTCCGAACGCCTCGGCGACGGAGCGGCACGAGAACCGCCGCGCGAAGAATTTCGTCAAGTCGCCCGACGTGCCGATCGAGGTCCCGCTCCTCCTGCCCTTGATTCCCAATTGATTTTCAGTCACAATCAACGCTCTAGCTGGAAATCAGATTTCCTATCCGTCAGTCGAGCCTGCACGGCAGCGAGTCCCCATTCTACGTAGGAGAGACACCAATGATCTACTCGACCGAAGTCGAACACATGACATGTGTGGCGAAGGGACCGAACCACGGTCCGGCGCCTATCCCCCAGGAGGGCCGCTGGGTGCAGGCCAAGGAGATCAAAGACATCTCGGGCCTCACGCACGGCGTGGGCTGGTGCGCTCCTCAACAGGGCGCCTGCAAGCTGACCCTCAACGTCAAGGACGGGATCATTCAGGAAGCCCTCATCGAGACGATTGGTTGCTCGGGCATGACCCACAGCGCGGCCATGGCTGCCGAGATCCTTTCGGGCAAGACCATCCTCGAGGCGCTCAACACGGATCTGGTGTGCGACGCCATCAACACCGCCATGCGCGAGCTGTTCCTGCAGATCGCCTACGGCCGCACCCAGACCGCCTTCTCCGAGGACGGCCTGCCCATCGGCGCCGGCCTGGAGGATCTGGGCAAGGGGCTGCGCAGCCAAATCGGCACCATGTACGGCACCGTGGCCAAGGGCGTGCGCTACTTGGAAATGGCCGAGGGCTACGTCACGCGCATGGCGCTCGACGACCACGACGAGGTCATCGGCTACGAATTCGTCCACCTCGGAAAAATGATGGAATCCGTCGAGAAGGGCGTGGAGGCCGGGGAGGCACTGAAAAAGGCCACCTCGAAGTATGGCCGCTTCGACGAAGCTGTCCGCACCATTAACCCCCGGCACAACTAAGAAGGAGAATTCTCCATGGCGCTCTTCGAATCCTACGAACGCAGAATCTGTCAGATCGAAAAGGTCCTGGCCAAGTACGGCATCAAGTCTCTGGAAGAAGCCAGGCAACTGAGCGAAGCCAAAGGCGTCGACGTTTACACGATCGTGAAGTGCATCCAGCCCATCTGTTTCGAGAACGTGTGCTGGGCCTACATCCTGGGCGCCGCCATCGCGCTGAAGAAAGGCCAGACCAAGGCGGTGGACATCGCCATCTCTCTCGGCGAAGGCATGCAGAGCTTCTGCATCCCCGGCTCGGTCGCCGACGACCGCAAGGTCGGCGTCGGTCACGGCAACCTGGCTTCGATGCTGCTCAAGGAAGAAACCAAGTGTTTCGCCTTCCTGGCCGGGCACGAATCGTTCGCTGCCGCTGAAGGCGCCATCGGCCTCGCCCGCAGCGCCAACAAAGCGCGCAGGCAGCCCCTGCGCGTGATCTTGAACGGCCTGGGCAAGGACGCTGCCCAGATCATCAGCCGCATCAACGGCTTCACCTACGTGCAGACGAAGTTCGACTACCTTGGCAGCAAGCTGCACGTCGTGCGGGAGATCGCCTATTCCAAAGGTGAAAAGGCCAAAGTGCGTTGCTACGGCGCCGACGACGTGCGCGAGGGCGTGGCCATCAACCACCACGAAGGCGTGGACGTGTCCATCACCGGCAACTCCACCAACCCCACCCGCTTTCAGCACCCGGTCGCCGGCACCTACAAGAAGGAATGCAACGAACAGGGCAAAAAGTACTTCTCGGTGGCCAGCGGCGGCGGTACCGGCCGCACCTTGCATCCCGACAACATGGCCGCCGGCCCCGCGTCGTACGGCATGACCGACACCATGGGCCGCATGCACTCCGACGCCCAGTTTGCAGGCTCAAGCTCAGTCCCGGCCCACGTCGAAATGATGGGCTTCCTCGGCATGGGCAATAACCCCATGGTCGGCGCCAGCGTCGCGGTGGCCGTGGCCCTGGAGCAAGCAGTCAAGCAGTAGTCAGAGCACGGATTACCGAGTCAAGTGGGCGCTTATCGCCTTTCCTTGACCCGTACCGTCTACCCCCTTGGGCACCCTGTCCCCCGTGAAAAGATACAACTTCAGAGGGGTTATTAAATTTCTGACGGCCGTTCCACATATCATGATCTATAGTTGCAAGGAGTAACCATCGAGTTAGGAAATACACCCACCCGATGGTAGCGCTAAACTCACAAATCGCAAAACCGGGAACGGGGCCGGGAAAGTACTAGATCGAGTGCCGGACGGGCCATCGAGGCAGGTCGCGGCTCAACCCGATCGCATACGGTATTCCCCTACGTCGGAACTTTGCGGCTTCACAATCTGAGGATCTAATGAGCTTTCTCGCTACCGGTCCGCTATTCGGTCGAGTGACCATCGGTAAGAAATTGATCGCGGCATTTGCAGCCGTCGCTGGAATCACCCTGTTCCTCGGCGTTTTGGGCTACTACGGCGCCGTGAAGAACGACCAGGATATCTCTGAGATCGGCAATAATCGCTTGCCCAGCGTGCAGAGCCTCTTGGTCATCAATGAGAACGCCCAACGGATCAAGGCGGCGCAACGGACGCTCCAGAATCCTGATTCGACAAACGCCGATCGCAAGCGTCAACTGGAAAGAATCACCGAGGCCCAGGAAGAATGCCGGGTCGCCCGGAAAGTCTACGAGTCCTTGCCGCAGACAGCCGAAGAGGCCGCCACCTGGAAAGAGTTCGTACGCACGTGGGAGCAGTGGAGCAAGGACAGCGATGAGTTTCTGAAGATCAACGGCGAGTACGACAAAATGCTGGATGTCTACTCGCGGCAGGCCAAGTCGGCCGACGTCTCTTATAGGCAGGCGGTTGCCCAGGTATGCCGCAATGCCGATAACGCGCTGCTGACATTCAAGCTGCAAGTGCAGGAATGGAAGAACATTCTGCTGCGCGGAAACGACCCGGCCAAGTACGACAAGCACTTCGCTGGCTTCGAGGAGGCCGAGAAGACCGTTCAGCTGGAACTCAAGAAAGCCAAGGACCTCATGCAGCAACTCGGGCTGGACGTGCATGCGGCTGAGGAGGTCATTCAGAAGCATGCCGTCCTGGGCGTTCAGTATCGCGAAGCTCTCAAGAAGTTCGACAAGGCCAATCCCAACGCCGCCCGGCAGGTGGACCGTGCCGTCACGGGTATCGATAGACCTGCGGCAGCTGCCATGCAACAGATCGTCACTGTGGCTAATCAGTCCGATCTCAGGCTGAACGAAATCCTGGCCCGCATGAACAGGCAGTCGATGACGGTCTGCCGTATCAGTGAAAACAAGGCCATGCAACTCCTCGACAAGATTATTGAGATCAACCGCGTCGTCGTCGCCGCCATATTAGAGAGCGCGGAAACCAGGGCCGGCACCATGAAGGCCCTGAACCTGGCCGCGATGTTCATCAGCGTGGCACTGGCGACAGGACTGGGGATCGTGATTAGCCGAGCCGTCACGCGCCCCATTCGCCGCACAGCCGGCATGCTCAAGGATATTTCCGAGGGCGAAGGCGATCTGACCATGCGACTCACCGTGACCAGCCGGGACGAGATCGGCGACATGGCAACCTATTTCAACCGCTTCGTCGAGAAACTTCAGGGCATTATCGGGCGGATCGCCGGCAGTGTCGCGACCGTGGCCTCGTCGGCCACGGAACTTTCGGCAACCGCCACGCAACTGGCCAGTGGCGCTGAAGAAACCACGAACCAGTCGGCCCAGGTCGCCGCGGCCGCCGAACAAATGTCCGCCAACATGACCACGATGGCGGCCTCCACCGAGCAGATGTCGGCCAACGTGAAAACGGTTACTGCGGCTGTCGAAGAGGTCACGGTCAGCGTCAGCGAGATGACCAAGAGCACCGAGCGAGCTGCCGCGGCTGCCAAAGACGCCAACCAACTTATCGCAGCCAGCAACACACAGATGAGCAACCTGCGCGATGCAGCCGACCAGATTGGCCACGTGATCGAAGTCATCCAGGATATCGCCGATCAGACGAACTTGCTGGCGCTGAACGCCACCATCGAAGCGGCCCGTGCCGGAGACGCGGGAAAAGGCTTTGCCGTCGTTGCCAGCGAGGTCAAGGAACTGGCCAAGCAGACGGCTGGCGCCACTGGAAATATCCGTCAACGCATCGAGGGCATTCAAGGTTCCACGAGCCTCGCCGTTGAGTCGATGGACGGCATAGGCGGCGTGATCCGACAGGTCAGTGAACTGTCGCAGATCATCGCGTCTGCGGTGGAGGGACAACGTATTTCCACCAGGGATATTGCCATAAGCATGGCACAGTCCGCGACCGCCGCCCAGGCCGTGGCCAAGGGGGTGACGGAGTCGGCCTCGGCCAGCGAAGAAATCGCACGGATTATTGTGGGCGTCGACCAGGCGGCCAGGCAGACTGCCCAAGGCGCTTCGCAGACCAAATCGACCGGCAGCGAGCTCTCTGCGGTGGCCGAACAACTCCGGTCGCTCATCGGGCAGTTCAAGGCATAGCTGCCGCTGGCAAACCGTGAACGCCCACGTGGGTATCGAGAATGGCCATGCGCCGTCGATCCTGGCCATTTTGCCCGCCTTGCCGCACTCCCCGGCCCTATGGCAATTTCGACTGCCAGCGGCCATCGATCTTCGTGGCTCATCTCCCGCCAGCAGCCTTGAGCAGAGAATCCGCCCAGACTGCTTCCTCGCCTGCCAACGGCGGCTCGGGCGACGCGCGATAAGGTCGATTTCGACTAGATTCACGCCCGTCCCCGCGGCACTCCGATTGCTTCGGCTTGTATTTCTCCAGTCCGTCTCCCGCCACCTTATTGGCCGGAGACACAAACTCGATGACCGTAATCACGCGCCCCTGGTGCTCAGGTCGATGATCTCAAACTTAGGAAGAATGGGATATATAGGCAATATCTTGCCATGAATTTTTTTGGAACTTCTTCCACGATTGTTGCCTTCATGCTATACTGCCGCTAGTTTCAGGTCGTCACATCCAAACCACGGAGGGTACTATGGCTGTTACACGTATTCCCATTCCGGAATGGGCAAAGACCCAAAAGACCGACAATCGTCTCGAGTTGAGCCTGTCGGAAGTCGATCTCGTCGTGCGAACGGTGAACTGTCTGGAGGACCACGGGATCTTTACCGTTGAGGACCTCCTGAACTCGACGCCGCAGCAGTTGTTGGAAATCCCCAACCTGGGCGAGAAGACGCTCGATACGATTTACTCGGCCTTGGAGAAAATCGGCTTCTACCGCCCAGGGCGTCAGCCCGCGACGCCCGTGCAGGTCCAGTTGCCGTCCAAGGGGTTTGCTCTGCTGGAAGATTGAGCGGCAGTCCAGAAAGTTTTGGCCGCAACAACCGCGCAAACTTCTCGGATCGTCTTACCTGCGGGCAGGCCAACCAACGTGTTGGGCATCATCATGAATCAACCTCTGCGTGCAAGGCAGGCCCTCGGTCTGTCCTTGGGCCTGACGATTATCGTCTTCGGCAATCTCGCCTCTGGCCGGCGATTGGCCCCGGTTCCACGGACCCGACGGAAGCGGCGTCAGTGTCGACAAGCAATCTCTTCCCGCCACTTGGAGCGAAACCGAGAACTTGAAATGGAAGGTCAAGCTGCCGGGACCCGGATCGTCCAGCCCGATCGTGGTCGGCAATCGCGTCGTCGTAACTTGTTGGACCGGCTACGGAGCTGATGCCGATCACGAGGGCGAGGAAAAGGACTTGCGGCGGCACGTGAACTGTTTCGACCGCGACACCGGCAAGGTCCTCTGGGACCGACCGGTCTAGCCGGTCTTGCCCGAAGACCCGTACTCGGGCCAGTTCACCCAGCACGGGTACGCTTCGCACACGCCCGTATCCGACGGCAAGCGGATCTTTGTCTTTCTTCGGCAAGACGGGGGTGCTGGCCTTCGATCTGGAAGGCAAGCAGCTCTGGCAAACCAGTGTCGGCACCGGTTCGGGGACACATGGCTGGGGCACGGCGTCCAGCCCGATCTTGTATAAGAACTTGGTGATCGTGCCCGCCTCGGCCGAGAGCGAGTCGATGGTGGCTCTGAATCAGGAGGACGGCAAAGAAGTCTGGCGGTACAAAGACAGCAGTTTCTCCAGCACTTGGGGCACGCCGGTGCTGGTCGATTGCGGCCAAGGCCGCACCGACCTGGTGATTGCCGTGCCTTACAAGATTTGGGGTTTCAATCCCGATACGGGCAAACTGCGCTGGTCCTGCGACGGACTCGATTCCGATTCGATCTGCACCAGCACGATCGCCGGCGACGGGATCGTCTACGTCCTGGAGACCGGACCGCGCGGCGGCGGTACGGTTGCCGTTCGCGCCGGCGGTGAGGGCGACGTGTCGAAGACCCATATTGTTTGGCGCGGCACGGAGCGTTCGCGCATCAGCACGCCGGTGCTGGAAGACAAACGGATTTACGTCGTCAACAGCCGCCTGGCGGAGTATTTCGATGCCGCCTCGGGCAAGGTGGCTTTCCAAACCTCGCCGACCGGCGGACCGCCGGCGGCGGAAGCGCCGCGAGGCGGACCGCGGCCCGGCGGGCAACGACCGGCAGGGCAGCGATCCGGTGGTGGCCGACCGGGCGGAGGACGGCCGGGTGGCGGCCGCGGCGGAATGATGGGCCAGGATTATTCTTCACCTGTCTTGGCTGACGGCAAGATCTACTTCCTCTCTCGAGCCGGCGTCGCGTTTGTCTATGCCGTGGGAGCGGAGATCAAGCCTTTGGCGCAAAACCATTTTGCCGCCGGCGGCGGTGATTTCAGTGCCACGCCGGCCATCAGCGACGGCCAGTTATTCATTCGCTCCAGCAAGTTCCTGTACTGCGTGGCGCAATCGGCGAAGACGAACTGAGCACTCTCAACGCTGGAGCAGTTGGCGAAGCAATTGCGGTCCGTTCTCCCAGAAAATCAATATCACGGCCAGCAACGAACCGCCGGCGATGATTCCCGAGGCCACGGGGAAGAGGAATTCGGCCGACTGCTTCGGAGACTTTTTCTCCCAGCCGTAGGCCATGAGTGCGCCGAGGAAGAATTGAAAGGAATTGAACCACGGAAAGGTCCAGGCCAGCCCGATTCCGGCCGCTGAAGGAATCCATTTCTCTTGCTTTGGAAACAGTTTGCAGAGAATTGGCAGAATCAATCCGAGCAGGCCGCCGATGGCGATGCTCCACACCTTGACTGGCTCAAGCGATTCGATTCCGTTGCTCAGGGCGACGGCAACGGCCTTCCAGGTTTGCGCCGCGGGCGCGGGGAATTTGTCTCCCCCCAGCTCCGAGGCGTCCGGCACGAGAATTCTGAAGCAGAGAACGGTGACAATGGTCCCGGTAAAAATGCCGGCGAACTGTGCCAAGAATTGCTTGCGGGGGTTTGCTCCCAGCAAGTAGCCGCTCTTCAAATCGGTCAAGAGGTCGGCTGCCGACGATGCGGCGCCGGCCGTGATATTGGCGCTCATCAAATTGACGGTCATGTTTCTGGGGCTCAGCCCGCCGAAGATCAGTTGCGTGACCTTGCCCATTGCGCCAATCGGCGTCGTATCGGTTTCGCCCGTCACGCGGCATGCCACCAAGGCGAGAAAGAAGGTGAGCAGCACGGCCACGGTGCTTTGCCACACCGGCATGGCAAACGTCGCGTGCGCCATCCAGGCCAGGCCGACCAAGGCAAACAACTGTCCGGCCAGAAACCATGACGTGGGCACTTCAATCGCCTCGATTGCGTTGAGTTCACGGGCGTTATCGCGTGAAAACAGCCTTCCCAGGCTGCCCAGGGCGCGAAGTGCGCTGCGCCATTGGAATACAACGGACAAGAGCCCCGATGTAATCATGCAGGACACGCCCCCCCAGAGACTCCATTGCACGAGCGTTTTGAAAGCGTCCTTGGGGTCGATGTCGCCGGGAGCAATGCCTTGATGTTGCAGAATGGGTATGAACACGGCCCAGCACAAGGTGCCGCCCAGCAGCATGCTGGCTGAAGTCCGCAGACCGGTTAGCGCGCCGGCGGCAAGAAAGATGATGTCCCAGTCGAACTTCACGGTGCGGTTCATCCAGGCCTGCCCGAACAGCGCCTTGTTGAATCGTTTGAAGACTTCGTCGCCCCCGAACTGCTCCAGGCTGGCATGGACCAGGCCCAGTCCTTCCTTCCAAAACTGATTGACGGCGGCCAGGAGGCCGGCGATTCCCAACGCGCGGGCCGAGCGCATTCCCTTCTCGCCGTGCGTGTGCAGTGCCCGCAGAGTTTCCGCGGCGGCAATTCCACTGGGAAAGCGCAATTGCTCGATATTGACCATTTGGCGCTTCATGGGAATCGCCATGGTCACGCCAAGCACGGCCAAGAAGAAAACCCAACCCAGCGTGAATTGCAGCGATAAGGGTTCGTTTGGGCTCAACATCAAGTACGCGGCAAATGCCGAAATGAGGGTTCCGCCCGTCGAATAGCCGGCCGAACTGGCGGCCGACTGCATGCAATTGTTCTCCAAGATCGTCATGGGCGACCGCACCAGTCCGATGCGATGAAGGCTCGTCCAGAGCGAGTAGGACAAAATGCACGCCGTAATCGCCACGCCGAAGCACCAGCCGGATTTCAAGCCGATATACAAATTCGTTACCGAAAGGACGCCGCCGAGGAGCGAGCCCATGATTACGGCTCGCCACGTCAACTGGGCCATCGAATCACCGCGGCCCGTATAAACCTTCTCGAACCACTGCCGTTCGATTTCTTCGGCGGTGCCTTGAAAACCGCCAATCGGCAATTCGAAATCGTCTTCCGGCGGGGCAGTCTCAGTCGTGGGCATGATGTTCAGAGCAGTTGTAGCGTAGGCATCCTGCCTGCGTCATGTAGCGTAGGCATCCTGCCTGCGTCATGTAGCGTAGGCATCCTGCCTGCGTTAACTACCGAATATGGTGTACTCGTCCAAAAGGCGGCGGAAGACCCGGTATTCGTCGAGCGATACGCCCGGCGGCGTCTGGTGGTCAACGCTGGGGATGAATCCACCGCTGGCCATCAGCGGCCGCAATCGCTCGAACTCGCGACGCATGGCCTGCTCGCCCTTGTTCATGGTCATCTTATCAAAATGTCCCACCATGCACAATTTCGGGAATTGTTTTCGTAACGCCATCCCGTCGACGCCCGCCTGCCGTTCCAGCGGCAACACGCCCTGGATCCCCTCGCGCAGGAGCCAGGGGACCATGCGGGTCACGTCGCCGTCGGTGTCGACGAGGATCACGGCTCCCATCTCCTGGAGGCGGGGCACGAGAAGGCGATAGTAGGGTGCGATGAACTCGTCGAAATGCCGCTCGGAGATCATCGGGCCGTTGTTGTAGGAAACGTCCTCGGCGATCGTGGCGAACGTCGGCAGGCAAGCTTGTTCGACCTGGTCGAGGATATTGAGGTTGAACTCGGTCAGGTCCTGCGTTGATCTTGTGGATCAGTTCCGGCTGGTCGTAGAAGGCCAGGCTGATCTTGGTGAAACCCATCAGGGTCCGCGGGAACCAGAAATAACCCTCCAGCGTGATCCAAACGACCGCCTCGCCCGCGGCCTGCCGCGCGGCCCAGGGACGCATCGACTCGATCGCCTGGGCATGACTGGGAAACAACCGCGGGCGGACGTCCAGGTAGTCGTCCATGTTCGAGACGATCCCTTCCACGTGATGCTGCACGGCCTCGATCGTCGGGTCGGTCGTCGAGAACCAGAACTGCCGGTAGGGGTCGAGGCCGAAGTACTGGGCGATGTCGAAGACCTGTTCGAGTTGGCACGGCAGCCCCTCGCGCTTCCAGCGCGCGATGGTCTCGTCCCACCACATGGCCCATTCCCAACGCGGCAGCCGATCGACCGCTTGAAAGTTCATCACCGCTCGAAAACGTTCGACGTGGTTCATGGATCTTCTCGACTCTTGCCCGATCGCTAATTCTCGTTCGACATTGTACCATACCAAATGTTCTGTACGCTAAAGCCCTGAAGCGAACAACAATTCTGCACAAAAACCAACGCAAAATTGCGCAAGGCGACCGCCCCGGTCCATGGGAAAGCAGTTCTAGGGCGCTGAGAGGCTATCCGGAGAGTTTTGGCCGCAAATCGACATCGAAGCCCGACGCGTGCCCCGTCGGGCTTCAATGTGCCGAATAATTAAACAAACATCCCGGATATCCGCTCAAATGCGAAAATTGATCTTTCGCCGTCAAGAAGAATTTGTTTTAATTCGCCGCCATGAAGACTCGTATCGCGTTGCTCGTATTGGTCGTTTGGGGATTGGGCACGGCAGTCCGGTCGCAGGAAGTGCCGCCACCACCGCCCGGGCCGGCCCTCTCGCCGGGTCTGCCTTCATCGCCCTCAGATGCCTCGCCCCCGATGACTGGACCTTCCCCAGCGGTACAGGGTCCGTATTACCCTCCGCCTGGCCCCTATCCTGCGCCGGGCGCCTATTCAATGCCCGGCCCCTATTCTCCACCGCCGGGTACCGTGATGGTAATGCCTGCACAGCCGCCTTCCTATGTCGGTCCGGTGGTGATGCCGCCGCCGACCGTGGTCGTGGTGCCCGCATCGCCGCTGCCGTCCTATCCTTGGAAAGTCGGGATTGACGCCCTCTTCCTGGAGCGGAGTAGCCCGAGCATATCGTTAGGGGCCACGTATTACAATCAAGGCTCCAAATTGCCCCAGGCGCTGCCGACGGGCGAACTCTTCAGCGACGACATGCCCTTCCTGCTCACCGCGGGAGTGCGTTTAGAGGTCAGCCGGAAGTTCAACGACAACATGACCCTTGCGGCGACCTACTGGGGCCTGCAGCAATGGTCGGTCACCGACACGATCTACGGCGACCCCGCGGGAGAGACCGTTCTGGCAACCTCGCCGTACTTGCGACTGCCGCTGTTCGACAACATGCTCAGTTACACGTACAGCAGCCAAATCCAGAACGTTGAGCTCAATACTCTCTTCCGCCTGAATCCCTCCGATCCGTATTGGCGAGTCGACTGGCTCTGCGGCGCCCGCTACGTCTACCTCGCCGACAACTTGACTCTGCTGGGGGTCGACGATTACAGCAGTGCCATGGAATCGCGCACCGAGGCGACGGCGAATAATCTCGTCGGCATGCAAACCGGCCTGCTCTTCGTGCATGGTTGGTCACGCGTGCAGTGGGAAGCCGGCCTGAAAGTCGGGCTCATGGCCAATATCTATCACCAGCACGAAATGGACGCGCTCGCCCTCGGGTCGATCGTTCCGACCGGTTTCAGCGCCATCAACAATTCAAACACCAGTTGTGGTCTTTCCGGCCTGATCGAGGTCTCGTTTGCCGCCTGCTACAGCATCACCGACAATTTCGGGATCCGCTTGGGATACCAGTTCTACGACTTCATCGGGCTGGCCCTGGGGCCGCGGCAACTGGGCGGTTTCGGCCACGGCGGCTACGAGGCCCTCGACGGAGTGTCGATCGGTTTGCAAGCAACCTGGTGATTCATTGCAACCTTTGGAACAGCAAGCACATGGGCTTTGCCCCGCTGTCACGCGACGCAGACGGGCGACCATATAGACCGCCGCCGCCGCGACGAGGAGCAGCACAAGGATATTTTGGATCATAGGTGTCATGCCCAGCCCGTCAGTCTCCAGAACAATAACCAACCACCCTCGCCCCGACCATGGGTCCCATGGTGCCCGCGCTTTTCCCAAAGGCGACGCGAGCTAAAGTCCCATCCACTTTCCGGCCTGGTAAGTAATCAACGCCCCGATATAGGCCAGGCCGGTCATGTACGTGAACGCAAAGGCCGGCCAACGCCAACTGTTCGTCTCCCGCCGGATCACGGCCAGTGTTGCCGCGCATTCGGCGCAGAGCGCGAAGAAGACCATCAGCGACAGCGCCACCGGCAACGTGAACACCGGGCGGTCCGTGCCATCCCAAACGGCATGCTGTAAGCGTGTCGCCAGCGCCCCGCGGTTTTCATCCGACTTGCTATCGAACTTCTTGCCCAGTCCGTAGACGACGCCCAACGTGGCGACGACTACCTCCCGCGCCGGAAACGAGGCGATCACGGCACAACCGATCCGCCAGTCCCAACCCAAGGGACGAACGACCGGCTCGATCGCCTTGCCCATCCGCCCCAGCACGCTATGCTGTTGGTACTTGGCCTCGATCTGGTTGTCCAACTCGGTCAGTTCCTTTTCCATTTCGGCGCGTCGCGGATTGCCGTCGGGCATCGCTTGGATCCGGGCCGCGAGTTTTTCTTTCTGTTGGAATTCCCTTTGGACGACGCGCGGATCGTGTGGATAATACGCGGCGGCCCAAACCACGATCGAAATGGCGAGGATCAACGATCCAGCCGTGCGGAGGAAGATCCATCCGCGCTCCGCTACGCGCATCACTACGGTCCGCGGCGAGGGCCACTTGTAGCTGGGCATCTCCATGACGAACGGCGGCGTCGCGCCGCGGAGGAGCGTCCGCTTCAACACGAGGGCCACCGCCACCGCCGCGACGATTCCCAGCGCGTACAGCGAGGCCAGCGTAAGCCCCTGCAAACCGACCATTCCGCCGAAATACGCCGTGTTCGGAACGAAGGCTGCGATCAGCAGGGCATAGACGGGCAAGCGGGCGGAACAGGTCAGCAGCGGGGCAACGAGAATGGTCGTCAAGCGGTCACGCTCGTTCTCGATCACCCGCGCCGCCATGATCCCCGGCACGGCACAGGCGAACGACGACAGCATCGGAATGAACGAGCGGCCGCTCAGGCCCGCCCGCACCATCACGCGATCCATCAAGTAGGCGGCCCTGGCCATGTAGCCGCAATCCTCCAACAGGGCGATGAACGTAAAGAGGATCAGGATCTGCGGCAGGAATTGCAGCACGCCGCCCACCCCGCCGATCACGCCGTAGACCAACAGGCTCCGCAACGCACCCTCGGACACGATCGATTCGACCGAACCGCCCAGCCAGTCGAAGACGGCGCCGATGGCGTCCATCAGCGGTCGCGCCCAGACAAAGACCGACTGGAATACCATGAGCATCACCACGGCGAAGGCAACCAGCCCCCAGACGCGATGCGTGATTATACGATCGATGCGATCGGTGACCGTGACGGCGAAGGTTTTCGGCTCGGAGACCACGCCCTGGAGCATCGAGCGGGCCCAAGCGTAGCGGACGGTCGGCTCCACGGCCGGAATCGGGCACCCCCCCGCCTCGACGCGCTGCCGGGCCAACCGCAGCCGACCGACAAGCTGCTCATCGGCATGGGGCAGGAGCGTGTTTTGGAAGTACCCGCTGGCATCCAAGAGCAAGCGTCGCACGAGCGCCGTCGGCAGAGGCGGGCGTGAAGGGTTGAATCCGTCCTCCTTTACTTCCGGGGGTGGGTTGGGCTGAGAAGCGACCGGGTTGATATGGTCATCCTTCGCCGCGGCTGCCTGCAAATTACCGTCACCCGCCACCGCCGTCCGCGCACGACCGAAGCCTGGTCGGTAGCGGGGAACCTCTCCACCAGGAGGGCTTGCAGTTCGCGGACCTCCTTTTCGAATACGGCGGGGAACAGCGACGTATCGGCACGCGGGCCGCGACCGACGGCCTCGCTCAAGGCCGCCTTCAACTCGGCCATGCCTTGCCCGCGATTCGCCTGGATCGGCACCACGGCAATGCCCAAGCGGTTTTGCAGATGCCGCAGTTCCAGCTTGATGCCCCGACTTGCGGCCACGTCGAGCATGTTCACGGCCAAGACCGTGGGCAGTCCCAACTCCATGACTTGGCTGACGAGGTACAGGTGCCGTTCAAGGTTCGAAGCATCAACGATGCAGAGTACCACGTCAACCGCCCCGATGTCGGACCGCCGCTGCAAGAGCACCTCGACGGCCACCATTTCGTCGCGCGATCGGGCCGCGAGGCTGTACAGTCCCGGCAGATCGACAAGTTCGAACCGTCGCCCTTGATACTCCATGCGACCGGTCTTCTTTTCGACCGTGACGCCCGGATAGTTGCCGACGTGTTGGTGGATTCCGACCAGTGCGCCAAAGAGCGTCGATTTGCCCGTATTCGGATTGCCGATCAAGGCAACCGTCAACGTCGCTTCCTCGAGGGGACTCGGCATATTCTCAAACGGCGACTCATCAATCGCCCGAAGGGACCGGTACGACGGGAATGGTCAATCCGCCGTCGGCACGACGGAAATAGTCAATCCGCTGTCGGCACGACGGAGATAGTCAATCCGCTGTCGGCAGGACGGAAATGGTCAATCCCTCGTCGGCGCGAAAACAGATCTTATTGCCGGCCATGCGAATAATGCAGGGATTTCCTCGCCGGAACATCTCGATGCAGGTGCCACCCCGCAAACCAAACTCTTCCAAACGGTGGACATGATCCGGCAGTCCGTGAATTCGGCTGATCCGCGCCGTTTGGCCGGTTCGCAACTGATGGAGCGGAATAGGGCGATTATGCATGGTGGGGTTATCGGCCGTGGTGAGGGCGAACCTGAATCTGTTCCGCAGTAAGCATCATCATTCGCTCGGCAACCACGGAGTAAGTATAAAAGCTTACGCCGCAAGAATCAAGCGTACACGAGATTTCGGTTGATTTCCACTCCCTCTAGCATATCAATTTTCCCCGTCCCTGTCTGCGCAAAGGTTATGGTGCCTGTGGTTCCGCTACGAAACCCGGAACAGCCGGAAATCTCCTTGCAAACCGAAACGGTTTCGAGCACAATAGAATATGATTGCTGCTTCTCTGCTTTGCTTATTCGCTAAACGTCTTCTCACCCATTTCTTACCATTCTTTCATTTGACTCAGTGGCCGGCGTGGGTTAAGGTCAAGTCTTATGAACGGCAACGATGCTTCTGGTTCTGATCCCCGGTCGTCCGACGAGAAGATTGTGGAGTTGGGTTCCACCACTTCACCGGTCGTCATGCATCGTCTGGCGGAGGTCCGTCGGGCGAAAGGAATTCCGCGCCGGGTGCTGGCTGAGCGGCTCGGCATCACCGTGCGGGAACTTCGGGCGCAGGAGGAATCGGCCGACGTTCCGATCAGCGAACTGTGCCAATGGGCGTCCGTGTTGGACGTGCCGATCACGGAACTCGTCGTCGAGCCGGACGAGTCCTTGGCTCCCACGCGTTTGCCCCGGTTGCAGGCCACTCGGCTCATGAAGGTGGCGGCCACGCTTCGCGACTGTACGCGGCGCCGCAACATCCAGCGGCTGGCACAAACTTTCGTCGAGCAATTGGCCGAAATTCTTCCCGAGTTGGAACAGGTCGCGCAGAAGAATCACCGTCACCACGGGAATCGCAATTCGCCGCCGCGGGCCGCCGTTCCGCGCCGCCTGTCCGAGAGCGTCTTCATGCGACGCCGGGAGTCGGGCGAGCAGTAGGGCTTGTATTTTATCACACTCCCTTCAACGCCCGCGGGAAGGGCAATTGATCGTTTATCGGGTCGAACCTTGGCGGGACCGCTGTTCATAGAGGTCGTAGAGGTCGAACAAGGCCTCCCGCAAATTGCCCTGATGGCGGACCAGTCGCGCGGCAAGATCGCCGATTTCGATCCGTGGCGGAAAGCCGTCTTGAAGCTGCTCGACGACCCTCCAGGCCCGTCCCTCGTCGACGGCGGTTTCATAAAGACTGGGCAAGTGTGCCGAACGATGCGAGGCCACGACGAGGCCGACGCGATGTGCTCGGCAGGACCGTTCGAGAAGCAGGCGGTTCCAGAGATAGAGTTGTTCGACGCCGTCGATCGCGGCCACTCCGCGGCCGACCGCCAGCCGCAGTGACGTGATGAACGCGTGCGGCAGATGTCGCTGGCCGGCCACCAAAGTGATGGATTTGACGAGACGACCGCGGTGTTCGATGGCCGGCGTCAAGGCGGCCAGCAGTGTCGACTTGCCGGTACCGTGACGTCCGGTGATTTGCCCGCACCAGGCGTTGGCTTCCAGGAAATCGACAAGCTGTTCGAGACTCTTGCCCTGTTCGAAGACGAAGTCGATCGTGCCCGGTCGCAGTCGTGCGGCACAGAAGGGGTTGCTCAGATCGTGGTGGAGGGGATGGTTAGGCATAAAGACGGAAATCCGAAATCCGAATGACGAAATCCGAAACAAATACAAATTTCGAATGACAGGAGCTCGAAACAGGTTGGGAATCTTACCATTTCTGCTTTGAATTGATTTCGGATTTGGTTATTCGGATTTCGGATTTCCATTTTCCGTATCCGATCTTCGATTGGTCTGGTCAACATCTGGCGGCTTGGCCGGCGGAACATTTCCCAACCGGAAGAGCCGTTGGGCCACGAGGTCGCGGCCACGCTTGAAAATGGCGCGGACGCGAACGCACCAGCGGATCTTCACGATCTGCCCGTCGTAGCTCAGGGGACTTTGCGGCAGAGTGGTGCTGAAGCGGTCGGGCCGACAGGGATCGCCCAACTCGCCGGAGTCGGCGTCCTTCCGCCAGAACTCGTGAACGGCCATGTCCTCGTCGCCCTTGCCCTCGCTATACCAGAGAATCGAGACCTCGACGGCCTGGAGGTTCGGGCCTTCCACGGCCTCGATGCGGTACTCGCCGGAAAGCGTAGTGCCGGGCGAGTGAATCCGGCCGTTCTCATCCAGGCGGACGATGATTTCCGGCTCGTTCATGAGGCGGGCCTCCCGCTGCCGCCAGCCGCCGGCGCGGGCCGCACGACGACCGGAAATGCTCGCTGGAAGCCGCGCCAACCGACGATTTCGCCGCGCACGATCAGCTTCCACTGGATCTGGTTGTGGCTGGCACGGAAGGAGTGCATGGCCTCGGCCGGAATCGGCAGATCACACTCGGCTTCCAGCGGTTCGCCCGGTCGGATGATCGCGCCGGTGCGGGAGTAGAGCGATTGGCGGAAGACCTCGCGACTTTCGGTGCGGGCGTTGGTGCCCTGGCGAAAACCGCCTCTTCCTCGCAGATCAGCGCGACGTCGATCGATTGCAGCGTCAAACTGCCTGACTGGGAGAGGAAGAAACGATATGCATTGCCGGGCAGCAGGGCGTGATCGCTGATCTCGACCAGTGTTGGCCCAATGCCCGCCGCGTGCCGAAGCATGCGAACGAATACGGCCACCAAGGCGATGCCTACCACAAGGAACGGCAGGATGAACAACGTCATCAGCCAGTCGGGAGTGCGGGCCACGAAACTGCCGACGGCCATCACCGCGAAGATCGATACGGCGCCGTTCCAGGCCACGCAGGCCGCCAAAAGACCCAGGAGCGTCCAACCGGGCGAGTGCGTCAGCGGCAGGCGATAGGCCAGGCGAGTGCCGGGACTGCTGGTAATCTCGCGACAATCGGGGATGTAAGGGTATTTGGGATCGACAGCCGCCGGCAGGTCGAACAACTCCGGCGCCGGCACGCTCCGTGCCGCGGCAGCGCGGCGTTCGGCCGACTTGCCCCAATGCAGCGCCGTGAAGACCAGACCACCGATGCCGATGACCACGAACGAAGCGGGAATCAGCAGCGCGGGCCAAATCCACCACTGATAACCCCGCACCAGCACGGCCACCTTGGGGTCCGCCGGATCGTACCAGCAATCGGCCTCCTGCTGCAGCGCGAAAGTGTCGATGACCGCTTGGGCCTCGTCCCGAGTGCTTCGCGGCGTGCGATGGATGTCGTAATGCCAGTCCCTGTAGGTTACACCCGCGACTACGTACTCGATCTCGATTTCCGGGCGAAAGAGCGGGCCCTTTTCGTCCGGAACCTCGGCGACGCGCTTATCCTTGACCAAGCACGGTTGCGCGACGAAGCCATGATTGACCCGCCATTCGGGGACGATCAGCCAGACGATGCCGGAAACGATCCCGATACAACCAAGCACGAGCAGGACGGCGAAGAAGATGGCCTCGCCCACGCTGCCGAACAACCGGGAACCCGTGCTGCGGTGGCGTCGTTTCTTTTCGAAGTAGCGGAAATTTCGAGCCACGAACGGGTTACCGCGGTTTGCTGGGCAGCGACGACCTCTTGCCGCCTGTTGCCTGCTTGGACTGGCGATAGAAGCCGATCTCTTCCAGGGCGTGGTAGACTTCTTCCAACGTCTTCTCGCCGAAATTGGAAATGGCCAGCAGATCCTCCCGGGTACGACTGAGCAGGTCGGCGACGGTGAAAATACCCCGCTCTTCCAGGCAGTTGATCGTGCGGACCGTCAGACCCGATTTCCGCTGTGCTCAACTCCAGCTTGCTGGCCATATCTTGGGCGTCGGTTTTGGTCGCCGGAATCCGACTACTTGCCATGGGATCCATCCTTTCAATGGTTGTGCTGTGCGCCGCTTCGGCAACGGGGTCATCCCGTCGCCCTCGTCCGCAAAGTATACCAATACTGCCGAACTTCAGCAATCACCCAGGTCGCTGTTTCGGTCTGCCACTCCCCGAAACTGGTGGAAGCGATATATTTGAGAATATGGAACATCTGCTGCAAGATCTGACCGATGCTCAGCGAGAGGCCGTCCTGCATCACGACGGCCCGTTGCTGATCCTCGCCGGACCGGGAAGCGGAAAGACGCGGGTGATTACGCACCGCATCGCACGGATGCTGGTCGACGGTGTTCCGGGGCAGGAAATCCTGGCGCTGACGTTCACCAACAAGGCGGCCGACGAAATGCGGCTCCGCCTCGAGCGGCTTGCTCCCGGCAGCCAGGTCTGGATCGGCACCTTCCACCGGTTTTGCGCCCGCTTGTTGCGGAAGTACGCCCCGCTTGCGGGACTTGAGGAAAACTACACGATTTACGATACGGGCGATAGCACGCAGGCCCTGCGGCGGGCGATCGGCCAGTTGCAAATCGATGCCACGTATGCCTCGCCCGAAGCGGTTGCCCGAGGAATTAGCTGGGCCAAGAACAATCTCATTACCCCCGATCAGTATCAGCCGAAGTCTGGAAGTTCCCTGGGAATTGTCGTTCAGCGAGTTTACCCGGTTTACCAGGCGAAACTGGCCAGTTCGAACGCGGCCGATTTTGACGACCTGCTCCTGCACGTCGCCACGATCCTGCGCGGGCAATGCCGAGGTCCGGGCTTGTCTGGACGAACGATACCGCTACATCCTCGTTGACGAATATCAGGATACGAACCTCGCCCAATACGCGATCGCCAGGGCGCTCTCGATCGACTGTCCGAACCTGGCCGTTACCGGCGACCCGGACCAGTCGATTTATGGCTGGCGGGGGGCCAATCTCAACAACATTCTCGACTTCGAGAAGGATTTCCCCGACGTCCGCGTGGTCCGCTTGGAGCGGAACTATCGCAGCACGAAACGGATTTTGCGGGTGGCCGACGAGCTGATTTCGCACAACCTGCGGCGGAAGAAGAAGGCCCTGTTCACCGAGAACGAGGCGGGCGAACCGGTCCGCCTGGCCACCTACCGCACCAACAAGGACGAGGCCGAAATGATCGCCGCCGAGATTGGGGGCGAGATCGCCGCTGGCCGCCGCTGCGCCCGGGATTTTGCCATCTTTTACCGCACCAACGCCCTCAGTCGGTCGTTCGAGTTGGCCCTTCGGGAGGCGGGTGTGCCCTACCAGATGGTCAATGGCGTCGAGTTCTTCCAGCGCAAGGAGATCAAGGACGTTCTGGCCTATCTCCAGCTTGTCAACAATCCGCACGACGAGGTGGCCCTGCTTCGCGTCATCAACACGCCCACGCGCGGCATCGGCAAGACCACGATCGAGCGACTGGGGCATTTTGCCGAGAGGCAGAATATGTCGCTGCTGGATGCGGCCCGCGGGGTGAAGAGGGTCGAGAGCATTTCCGCGCGGGCGGCCAGGTTGGTGGCCGATTTCGTGCGGATTGTCGACCGCTTGATTGCCGCCGCCGGGCCGATCGAGGAATTGCTGGGCCTGGTCTTGAACGAGACCGGCTATGAGGCGATGCTCAAGGCCTCCGGCGATGAAGAGGACGAGGAACGCCTGGCCAACATCCAGGAACTGTTGACTGTGGCGCGGGAGTTCGACGAACGGCATCCCGCGGCTGACGCCTCGCCGGCCGGCGGGAACCTCGAGGCGTTCCTTGAGGAAACGGCGCTGGTGAACGACACCGACGAGTGGGAGACGCAACTCGATCGCGTCACGCTGATGACCCTGCACGCCTCGAAGGGGCTGGAGTTTCCCTGCGTTTACCTAGTTGCCGTCGAGGAGGGCTTGCTGCCGCACGAACGCAGTCGCAGCCAGCCCGAGCAGTTGGAGGAGGAGCGGCGGCTGATGTTCGTGGGCATCACGCGGGCACAGCAGCGGCTACAGATCAGCCTGGCGCAATATCGCGACTTTCGCGGCGAGCGGAAGCCGGTGATTCCCAGTTCGTTTCTCATGGATCTGCCGCGCGGGGAGATGGCGGTCCAGGGGCCGGAAACGACGCGCCTGGTAACAATCGACGAAGAAGTTCACGACTTGCCCGCGGATCACGAGCCGGTCTTCCGCCACGCCGAACCGCAGGGGAGCACGCCAGCGAAATTCAGTGCGGGCTTGCGGACGGCGGCGGAGATGCTGGGAGGCCGCCAGCGGTGTGAGGACGTCGATCCGGATGTTTTCCGGCAGGGGATGGTCGTTTTGCATCCCGAGTACGGTATTGGCAAAGTCGTGGCCCTGGGCGGCAGCGGCGGCGAGCGGACGGCGACGATTGATTTTGCCTTGGCGGCCGGGCGGAAGAAGCTGACGCTGGCCGGCAGCGCACTGCGGCCGGTGAAGTAGGATTCTAATTAGCCGTGGGCTTGTCGCCAGCTTTTTCCCGCGCGAGGTGGATCTCTGCCTTCAGTCGCTCCGCTTTCGCTTCGTACACGTCGGCTTCGGTCGCTGTTCCCGCGTTGACACGAGCCTGACAAAGTTTCTCGGCATCGCGGCACAATTCGACTTGCTTCCGGCATGCGGCAATTCGCTCGTCCTTGGTTTTGGCCAATTCAAGTTCCATGTCGGCAAGTTTGCTCGCGGCGGATGCCACGCGGTTGAAGTCGACCGTGCCCATCCGGTACTGGGAATCGAGAATTCGCACGAGCTTCTGCAATGCGTCCCGCCGCTCCTTCATGAGCGATTCCACTTCCGCCGCCGGATTCTTGGCTGGCGGTTGGGCTTGGGCCTGAATTATCGGCGCCAAGGACAAACAAAACAACAGGAGAATAAACCCTCTCATCGTAGAATTCTCTCTTTCAATCTTGTCACAATGGATTCGCCCAATCGAAGCCCGAAGCCGGCGCGGCTGCAACCGGAGCACCGAATGTCATCCGCTCAGCGGCCGTTTGCCTTCCAGCACTTCGCGCCAGAACGCCGGCATGCCCTGGTAGGCCGCTGCAGAGGTCGATTCGAGCGGGAGATCGACGTAGCGCTCGAAGTTCAAGAATAGCGGCATCTCCGGCAAGACCCCGCCAACGGCAAGGTGTTCCAAGTAGATGTCGAGGGTTGGCCCGGCGACGTAGCTGGCCAAGATCAACGGTTCGCCGGCAGGCAATGGATAAACCTCGTCAGACTCTGCCAACCGCTGACGAATGGCGCCGTGCATGCCCTGCGGGTCAAAGGGGCCAGGTGGGAACAGATCGACCACCACAAGATGGATGCCGGCATCGAGCGCATCGACGGCCTTGGCGGCAAAATCCTCGACGCTCAGCCGGCGATCCTTGTTTGCCGGCGATACGATCTCCAGCAGGGCGACCAGGCGGTGCCCGCTAACGTGACGAATCGCCAAACTACGCCGTCGAGCCCGCAGTCCCAGTTCGAGCGACTCGCGGCGACGCACTCGTGGCGGGGCGTCGGCCACGGCGGTTCCGCCCGTCGTCGGAAGGTATGGCGAAGGTTCCGCGTTCCCCGGGCTGGCATGCAGTGTCAGCACGTCTGCGATCGCGCGTCCGGCGTGCTGCTCGGGCAAGGCGTAAAAGCCGGCCGGCAACAATCCGTCATTCAGCCCCTTGCTAATCTCCGCAAGCCAAGCGAGATGAAAACCATGGAAAATGCCGGCCTCAACGCGGGTCCAATCATGTATGGGCATCCTCAATCCTCCCGGGAGCGGCGAACACTCAGGTAGTCATGAAAGAAAGGCTGCTGTTTCTAGGAACGCAACTATTCTACAACTTTTTGCGCCGATAATAAACCTAAAATGCCGGTTCCGACTTGCGTGGCCTGCAAGGCACTTGACATTTATTCTAACTTATTGGAAGATAAAGGCATTGGAACAGAATCCGCACAAAGGGCGTGCGTACTCGGCTCCCCCAGACGCGGCAAAGGAAACGCCATGTCCCGCCAGGCGATCTTCGAAGCCAGCGTCGGCTACTTTCTCGAGCCGATCGGTCCCTTCCTGGCCGACGAGTCGGTCAGCGAAATCATGGTCAACGGCTATGATTGCGTCTACGTGGAGCGCCGCGGGAAGCTGGTTCGCACCGATGCCTCCTTTCCCAGCGAAGATGCCCTGCTGACCGCCATCCACAACGTCGCCCAGTGGGTTGGCCGCGAAATCACCGAGGAACGCCCCGTTCTGGACGCCCGCCTGCCGGACGGCTCCCGCGTCCATGCGGTGATCCCCCCAGCGCACGGACGGGCATCTATCTCACGATCCGCCGCTTTACCAAGCAAGTCCTCACCATCGACGACCTGATCGACTTCGGCAGCCTCAGCCCGACGGCCAAGGAATTCATCGATATTTGCGTGCGGCTGCGAAAGAACATCATCATCTCCGGCGGAACGGGCACCGGAAAAACAGTTCTTTTGGGGGCCGTGTCGCGATTCATTCCGGAAGAGGAACGGATCATCGTCATCGAAGACACCTCGGAACTGCGGCTGATCCAGGAGCATTGCCTCTACCTGGAGGCCCAGCAGGCCGACCGCCGCGGCAAGGGGGGGCTGAACGTGCGGCAGTTGTTCGTCAATTCGCTCCGCATGCGGCCGGACCGGATCATCGTCGGCGAGGTCCGCGGCGGCGAGGCATTGGACATGATCCAGTCGATGATCAGCGGGCATGCCGGGGCACTTTCGACCGTACACGCCAACTCGCCCCTGGATGCCTTGATCCGCCTGGAAACGCTGTCGCTGATGTCGGACGTGGAGATCCCGGTCTACGTGGCACGGGCCCAGGTGGCTTCCGCCATCCACCTGGTGGTGCAGATTGCCCGCTTTAGCGAAGATGGATCGCGAAAGATCACCCGCATCACCGAGGCCCGCGGATTGGACGACAATAACAAATATCGGCTGGCCGATATTTTCGTCTCGCGGTTCAAAGGGCGGACCGAGGATGGGCGGCTGCTGGCCGACCTGGAACTGACTGGCGAGCGGCCGACGTTCGCCCGCGAACCCTCCGAACAGGGGATGACCGAGCGGATTCTACTTGACGCGGGACGTGTGGGCTAATGGCGACGGCTAATGGATTCAGCTTGCCACATCGCGTATATAAGAGAAGTGGTAGCTAATGGGAAGGGAACATGCGAAAATCGGGTCGATCCAGAACGGGGAGACGTAGAGGCTTGGCCACGCTGGACTACATATTGGTCCTGGGCGTGGTCCTGCCGCTGGCGGTATTCCTGTTTCGAGTCGGCCCCAAGATTATTCGCCTGGCGTATGAAATGGTGTGTGTTTTGGTGTCTTGGCCATTCATGTAGAATGTCTTGACGGGACCTGATTTGGACGTGCCGGAGTGCGGCCCGTCACCGGATTCGTCGGGCATCTTGAGGAGAAGAGAGTTCATGAAAAACAATTCGTTGCTGAAACTCATGAAGAAGATTCATGACGACGAGAACGGCTCGATCAGTCTGGAGACGATCTTGATCATCGGGGCCATCGCCCTGCCGATCTTGATCTTCCTGTTGACGCAGGCCTGGCCGTCGATCAAGAATTATTTCAACACCGGGCTGCAGGACTTGGAGAACGACGCCACCAACGCGTCCGGCGCCGGTACCGGCACCGGTTCGTGATCGGCTGAAGGCGCATGCTGTCCACGGTCATGCTTTTGGGATTGACGCTGGTCGCCGCGGTGACCGACGCGCTCCGGAACAAGATCTACAACTGGAACACGTATAGCGGAATCCTGGCGGGCCTGGCCCTGGGCGCGGCGCGCAGCGCGTGGCCTTCGCTCGACGGCGTGGCGGGAGCGAGGTTGGCGTATTGGCTCGGCGGGCCGACGTTTTACGACAGCCTGGGCGGCCTGTTCTTATGCGGCGTATTGCTGATCTTCAGCTTCGTGTGCTTGCCGGGCATCAGCGGCGGGGACGTGAAACTGATGGCCATGCTTGGCGCGCTGTTGGGAATGGAAAAAGGGCTTGAGGCTTTGTTGTGGAGTTTCGTGATGGCGGCGTGTTTCAGCCTGATCCTGTTGATTTGGCGAGTCGGTCCGCTCGCGACCATATCGCGCGTCGTGCGATTGATGGCGACAAAAATGCGGCTCCCCTGGTTCAGGCCGCTTAGCGATGAAGAACGCGCGGCGTTCAACGTGCCGATTTTCCTGTCGCCTAGTGCGCTGGTGGCGGTGCTGATCGTGAGGTTTGGATTGATAAGCTGAAGGAACATTACCATGGCTCGTGCGATTTTGACGGCATGTTCGCCCTGGCTGGTATTGCTGCTAGTGCTCATTCTGGCGGCCTGGGCGTTGGTGCGCTTCAGCCGGGCGCAGCTTCGCTTGGGCCGCCTTTTGGAACTGCACCGCGACGAGGTGGGGAGCGTGCAAAGCCTCAGTTTCGTACTGACCTTGCCGTTCTTCATCATGATCATGATGCTGATCGTGCAGATCAGCCAGTTCGTGATCGGCATCTTGGTGGTCCACTATGCCGCCTTTGCCGCGGCCCGCGCCGCCGCCGTGTGGATCCCCGCTGCCATGGCCTCCCCCGAGGGGCCTTGCTGCATCAGTTCCTATGGCGTCGATCCGGACGCTCCGGATCAGGTTGTGCCGGAACTCAACCCCACCGCTCCCGACTACGGTCCTAGTAGCGGGGGGCTGACCTACATCGTCGCCCCCGGCACCCCGAAGTTCAACAAGATCGCCTCGGCCGCCATTCTGGCCTGTGTGCCGATCTCGCCGTCGCGCGACGTGGGTTTGGGGATGCCCACGGCAGTGCAGATGGACTCCGTTCTGAAGGACGCCTACGCCACGCTGGCGCCGAGTTCGTCGTCGAACAGCCAGATCGGGCCGCGGCTGGATCACAAGCTGGCCTATGCCATCCAAAACACCAACATCGAAATCCGCTTCTACCACAAGAATCAAGAGCCGCCGCTACAGACTTATGGCTTGCCGGATGATCCCAACGAGTTCTATTTCAACGAGGTCGGCTGGCAGGACACGATCACGGTCACGGTCAACTATCAGTTTCCCTTGCTGCCCGGCCCGGGCAGGCTGCTGGCGCATTTTGTCGGTGGGCCAAGCGGGAAAGATCCCGTGGCGGCGGCGATCCAAAACCACAACGGGGTCTACACGTATCCCTTGCACGCTGCAATCACTATCGGCAACGAAGGTGAGAAATCGGTGGTGACGTATGTTTATCAGTAGAATTCATCGCGACGAGCGCGGCTCGATGAGCATCGTCAGCGTCTTTGCGGTGTTGTTCTTGGCAATGTTGCTGGGCATGGTGATGAACGTCGGCCGCCACGTGGACGGCAAGATTCGCATGCAAAATGCGGCCGATTCGGCGGCCTATTCCAGCGGGGTGGTCTTGGCGCGGGGCATGAACTCGCTAGCCTTTACGAACCATCTGCTCTGCGACGTGTTCGCCCTCACGGCCGTCTTGCGCGAGGCCCAGGCGCAGAACTCGGCGTCAGCGAGCAACCAGATCCTGACGCTGCTGGAGCAGATTTTGTCCGAGGAACTGATTCCGCAGTATCAGCGGGCCGTCGTGGTTGCCTTTCCCGATATCGCCCAGACCGCAGCCCAACAGACGGCCCTGCGGAACGGCGAGCCTGAGTACCGCCGCGGTCCGATGTTCGGCGTCCTGTGGCGGACCGACGCTCGGCCAGTGGGCGGCGACGCCGAATCGGGCGACTCGCCCGACGACCGCACCTTGCCGGTCGTCGATCCGGAGCTGGATTCCCTGGCGGACCAGGATCAGTACGTCAAGACGGCAGTCCGACAGCGGTGGAGGCTCTCGCATATATATCTCGATCAGTGGAACGCGGAAATCCTCAGCGGCATCGATCAGGCGGGCAACATGTCGGAGTTCGCCCGCCTGTGGCGGAGTGCTACTCGTGGTTATCTAAAGCACCTGCTCAACGTGGAATACCCGCGAAAAAACCTGCCGATGGTGATTTACCAGAACCCCTTGCAGACGGCCGATGCAAGCAGCGCGCTCGACAAGCACTACATCTTCATCAGCGTGGTCTATTGGAAGAAGCTGCCCGAGTTCGGGCCCGGGCTGTTCAAGAATCCTCTGGAGGCCGATGACCAGGCGTTTGCCGAGGTCCATCTGTTCATTCCCCGCAAGCGATTGGGATGGGTCCTCGAACCACCGCCGGGGGAATCAGGCCCGACGGGCGGCCTTGGCGGCGGTGTCAGTTCCCAGTGGGTAGTGGGGCGCGTGGGCGGGCCGACGGGTTGGGACCTTCTGAACCAAAGCTGGGATTGTCAACTTGCGCCGGTTACGCAGGCCGCCTTGCCCACGATCCTGCAATCAAGTCCCGATCTGCCGGGCTTTAGTTCCGGAGAGTACCAGTTGCCGAACCTGAGTGGTCTCAGCGGCGACGATTTGCAACAGATCAGCCCACACTAACGGAAAACATTAAGATAAAAATCTTTAGATGTTCATGAACACAAGACTCCACCCTTCCCGCCGCGCTCTCGCCACGCTGGAACTGATCCTGGCGCTGCCGATCTTACTGTTCATGATGGCATTGATTTATGACTATGGCACGATCGTTGCCTGGAGGGTCCGCGAGCATAGCGTGGCCCGCTTGGCGGCCTGGGAGTCGCGCTGGCCGCGCAACCTTCCGCCGGAGAGCGGTTTCAACGCTACTCCAACCGTTTCTCCTCCGAGTTACTGGCCCGCTACGGCATCGATGGCCTATTCCGACCAAGGCAATGTGGCCGAGATGAACGATGGCCGGGTCGATCTCCCCGTGGTGCGCGGCCCCCTGCCCCCGCTGACCGTCAATTCCGAGCTGTTGGACCCGACCATCGGATTGCGCGAAGGCTCGGCCGGCTTGAGCCGGAAATATGCATTGTTGGGCACGATGGGCGACTATTCGATCCAGGCCCAAACGTGGTTGATCGACGACAAGTGGCAATACCAGCGGATGGGGATGTGGCACAACGTGCAGCGGCGGATCCCTATCTTGTACGGGCTGTCCCTGACGCCCATTTCGGTGGCGAATGCCCACGGGCAGTCGGCGTCGGCGACCTCTCAGACAAAGATTGAGGCGAGCGGCGGCCGGTGAGCGGGGATACCGGAGCTGCGCAACAAATTTTGCAGCGAGCCCATCCAGCTTGCGGTTTCTCGATTTTGTCCCGCCCCCGCTGGGCTTGCCCCAGCGGAGCGAAGGATTGGCAACTAGGAACGCCACGTCGCCCGCCCCTTTCGCCGAATTTCCCCCCTTTCGGCCACCCGGCCCGAAGGCCGGGTGGCCGAAAGGAGGGAAATTCGGCGAATAGCGATTGCGGATCGGGTGTAGTGGTCAGTCCGTCGCTCCGCTGGGGCAAGCCCAGCGGGGGCGGGAGGACGTTTTTCGACTAAACCGACAAGCCGCAAGGCGGATGGGGTCCTAGAGATGTATAGAAAAACGAAGGTCCCCATGGGCCTGGGCGGACTGGCACGACGGATCTCGGCCTGGACCACCAACAGCCTGCTGACCGTCATGTTGCTGGTGATCGCCTTGGGTTTTGGCCGCGAGGTGTTGCATTGGTGGCATGAGGACGGAACCGCGCCGCCGGCCGGCCCCTTGGCGGCGCATGATCCCTTGGGCGACGACAGCGTACCCCATGAACTGGAGTTTGGCGATCAAACGTGGTCGATCCGGCGACAAGAATTCTCCGGCCCGCCGGGCGAGGTTGCGGTCGCGCTGCAGGCGGCATGCCGGACTGCAATCGTCGATTCCCGCCCCCGTGGCGAGTCGCCCGATGCGGCAGAGCAGGAATTATTGAAACGCCTCGCACGCGAGCGGCCCGTGGCCGAAGAGCGCGGCCAGTGGCGGCTTTACCAGTGGGGTGCAGGCCATCCGGTGTTGATCGGCACGCGAGCGGTTGGGGCGAAAGGGCAGAAGATGGCCGAAACTACCCCCAGTGGCGGGCCTAGCCTTGCCGAAACCCCGTATCGCGTGGTAATCTGGGGAGTGGCGGCTCCTGCGGGCCCATGGTCGGCCGACGCCTGGACCCTGTACCTATTCCAGTCGGGCGGTACGGCGGGCGGCCAGGGGCAGTCGGAAGGCGCGATCCCGCTACCGCCTGGCGGTCATCGCTTGTTGTCGATACGCGCGGCGGGTGGCGGGGCGATCACCGCCTTTTCCGCGAACGAGGGCGACGCGGCGCGAACGTTTTACGACCGTTGGTTCGCCGAGCACGCTTGGACGGTCGCCAGCGGATGGCGATCGCTTGCCTCCGGCTGGCATGCCCGCTTCGAGTTGCGATCGCACGTGCCGGCGCGGGCAATCGATATCCGCCTGGGCACCGATTCGCAAGGCCGGTGGACTGGGCTGCTGATGGAAAGTCAAGTGGAAAGAGAAAAACCATGAGAGGCATTCAGGGGTTGATCATCGCCGTCGTGTTGGGGCTGGCCGGAGCGGCGGCCAATTTCTTTTACCTCAACACGGAGGCCCAGAAGAAAGACATGGTGGCCTTCATCGGCATCAAGAAGGGCGTGATCCTCGGTCGCGGCGACAAGTTGACCGAAGAGAACCTGGTGAAGGTCGAAATCCCGGCGAACCACGTGGGGAACCTCAGAGATTACGCCTGCGAGTGGAAAGAAATCGTCGGCGTCAAGGACAGGCCGGTCTGGCGGACGTTGGACAGCAGCAACACCGAAGGCGGTCGCCTGCTGCTAAGGGACGATTACCGGATGCCGCAACCGGAACTGCAATTGGGCAAGGGAGAACGCGGGGAATTCATCGCCGTGCCGAGAAATTTTGATACGTCCCACCTGAATCCGGGTGATAAAATCGCGTTCCGGGTTACGGCATTGACGCCTGCCGGCCCGCCGTCGGCTTCCAAACCGGCCGCGGGCGTGGCGGGTGTGGCCGCGGCCACCGCCGCGGCGGCAGAACCGGTGTCCAAGCCCGAGGAGCCGGAGACCGCGCCGCAAAACGCAGGTCCCACGGAAACCATCGGTCCCTTCGTGATCGTATCGATCGGCAACCGCCTGGGCACGGTCGAAGTCATGAGGGCGGCGAAGATTGCCCCAATGCAACAGAACCTGCTCATGATTCGCGTCAGCAAGAACGTGCGCGGCGAAGAAGAGCAGTACGACAAACTTGCATCCTCGATTCAGCGCTACGGCGCGAATTGCTACACTATTTCCGTGCTTGGCAAAGAATGAAAGTCTGGTTCAACAAGATCAACGAAAGCCGCCGCAACGTGGTCGAGGTGTCCGGCAGCCAGATCACCATCGGCCGCGACGCCGTCCAACACGGTCTGCCTGCAAAGCCCGCTGGTCTCGCGGCAGCATGCCGTGGTGCGGCTGAGCAACGGCAAGCTGGTGCTGGAGAACGTCGGGCTGAACAGTTGCGTCGTGGGCGACGAGGAGGTGCTGGGCGGGCAGACCGGCGTGTTCGAGCCGGGCACCAAGGTCCGCATCTGGCCCTACACGCTCACCTTCGAGGCCGAGAAGGCCGCCACCATCAGCCGCGGCGAGCTGGAAGCCCACCTGCGCTCGATCATGGCCGACCTGGAGCTGAAGATCCACCAGAAGCTGCTGGAACGGCTCGACCTCTACCAGTTCGAGACCAGCCACGGCAGCGACCCGCAGAGCATCCTGCTGCTGGAAAACAACATCGAGGACGTCTGCCGCGAGCTGAACGTCTTCGGTCCCGAGAACGAGCCGCTGCTGGAGGAGATCACCGGCCTGACGCTCCGCGACCACCTGGTCAACCAGATCATCATGGAGACGGGCGGCGACGACGTCTTCGACCTGGCCGTGCTGACCTCCAACGAGTTCGACCTGCCGGCCACGCTCGTGCCGGAGCGCGAGGCCGAGCTGCACGGCCTGTTGAAGTTCCTCCGCGAGCGGCTGAACCTGGCCGCAGTGCCGCGACGTGAGCCAGCAGGTGCATCGCGTGGAGAGCGGGTTCAACGACATCTTCCACCTCGTCCGCCCGCACCTGCACCACGAGCTGCGGAAGTACATGATCCTGCGGACGCTGAAGAAGGACCTGAAGGACATCATTTTCGGCTTCGGGCCGCTGCAAGACCTGCTGCGGGCGCCGACGGTCACGGAAATCATGGTCGTCAGCAGCGACCAGATCTACGTCGAGCGCGACGGCATCATCGAGCGCAGCGGCCGGCGCTTCATTTCCGACAAGGTGACCGAGGCGATCATCGAGCGGATCGTGGCCCAGGTGGGCCGGCGGATCGACAAGAGCCAGCCGCTGGTCGACGCCCGGCTGCCCGACGGCTCGCGCGTCAACGCCATCATTCCGCCGCTGGCCATCAAGGGGCCGTGCCTCACGGTGCGGAAGTTCCCCGCCCAGCGGCTGACGATGGACGACCTGATGGAGATGGGCAGCATCAGCCGCAGCGCGGCCACGTTCCTGCGGGCCTGCGTGATCGCCCGCCGCAACATCCTGGTCAGCGGCGGCACGGGCACCGGCAAGACGACGATGCTCAACGTGCTCAGCAGCTTCATTCCCTTCAAGGAGCGCATCGTCACCATCGAAGACACGACCGAACTGCGGCTGCACCAGGAGCACGTCGTCACGCTGGAGACGAAGCCGCCCAACATCGAAGGGGCCGGCGAGTACACGATCCGCGACCTGGTGAAGAACGCCCTCCGCATGCGGCCCGACCGCGTGATCGTGGGCGAGTGCCGCGGCGGCGAGGCCCTGGACATGATCCAGGCCATGAACACCGGCCACGACGGCTCGATGACCACCGTCCACGCCAACAGCGCCCGCGAGGTGATCGAGCGCCTGGAAGTGCTCGTGCTCATGGCGGCCGATCTGCCGGTGACCTCCATCCACCGCCAGCTCGCCTCGGCCATCGACCTGATCGTGCACATCAGCCGCCTGCCCGACGGGGCCCGCGCGGTGACGCAGATCTCCGAGGTCGTGCGCTACGATCCGGAAGACAAGCAGATCGTGATCCTCGACATTTTCAACTATCGCAACGGGGTCTCGCTGCGGCCGACGGGCTACATGCCGTCGTTCATCGATTCGCTGGTGGAGAAGGACCTGTTGGACGTGGAATTCCTTTACGGCCGGGACGGACAAGAGCATGGAAACCACGGGTAGTCCGATTCTCTATCCGCTGGGCTGCCTGCTGATGGGCACGGCGGTCGGCACGCTGGCCTGGTCGGTGCGGGAAGACTTTCCGCGTTGGCTGGGCTACCTGGAGCGCGACCTGGCCGACAAGCTCCGCCGCTTGCGGATACCGACGCACAACCTGCATCGCTATGTCGTCGTCTGGCTCAGTGTCACCGCCGCGAATTTCCTGATGTTCTGGCTCGTGCTGGAAAGCCCGGTGTTTGCCGTCCTGGTCTCGGTGTTCCTGCTCTGCGGGCCGTGGTATGTGCTGCGGCGGATGGCCCAGCGGCGGCGGCAGAAGATCGAAGACCAACTGGCCGACGCCATGGTCATGCTGGCCAACGCCGTGCGGGCCGGCCTGTCGCTGGCCCAGTCGATGGACGTGCTGGCCGCGCAATGTCCCAGGCCGATCAATCACGAGTTCCGCCAGATCGTGGGCGAGTACAACATGGGCAAGCCGCTGGAGCAGACGCTGCAGGAGGCCCGCACGCGGTTGCGGAGCGAGAATTTCGCCCTCTTCGCCGCGGCGATGATGGCCAGCCACCAGAGCGGCGGCCGGCTCAACGAGATCGTCGAGCGGATCGCCCAGTCGGTGCTGGAAATGCAGCGGCTGGAACGGAAGGTCCAGGCCGAAACGGCCCAGGCCCGCAAGTCGGCCGTCTACATGGCGATTGCTCCCGTGCTGATTCTCGTGGTCTACTACTTCGTGGATCCGGACAGCACGCTGCGCTTGTTCAGGGAGCCGATGGGGCACCTGATCCTGGCCGCGGCCGTGGTGCTCGACGTGGTGGCGTATTTCTGGGCCCGAGTGATTTTGAGTCCGGATATTTGAGTATGATACCCATGGAAAAGATCTCAAGCGCGGGAATTCCCCCCCTCGCCGTTTTGCCGACGGGAATCGGCATGGAGGCGACCGCCAGCGCGCTGATCGGCGCGGCGGTGGCGGTCCTGGCGTGGTGGGTCTTCCGCGTTCTGGAAAGCGAAGATCTGGAACAGGGCGCCGAATGGCGCTACGACGTCAGCCGCATGAACGAACTGCGCCGCATCGACCCGCTGTATCGCCTCTTCTACCCGGTATTCACTGTTCTGGCCCGCTTCAATCGCGCGGTCTTCCGCGAGAGTCTGGGCGAGATCCATCGCCAGGTGCAGGCTTCGGGGCTGCCGCGATTCTGGCTGCCGGAGGAGTACCTGGCCCGGCAGCAGGTCCTGGCGCTGTGCTCCACGCCGCTGTGGATCTACGCCCTGGTTTGGGTCTTCGGTCCGGAGGGGATGTGGCTGGCCCCGGTGGGCGTGATTCTCACGGCCTGGTTCCTCCGCCATCGTCTGGCCGTCCGCGCCGCGCGGCGCTTGCGGGAGATCAAGCGGCGAATGCCCTACCTGCTGGACCTGCTGACGCTGTTGATGGAGGCCGGGGCGACGTTCCTGAACGCCTTGAACCAGGCCGTCGACGAGTTCCGCGGCCATCCGGTGGCGGAAGAGTTCGGCCGCGTGTTGGCGGACATGAATCTCGGCAAGACCCGCATGGAGGCCTTCCAGTCGATGCGCGACCGCCTGGCCGACGACGAAATTACGAGCATCATCGGCACGATCATTCAGGGCGAACACCTGGGCACTCCGCTGGCTCGCATCTTCCGCAGCCAGTCCGACGTGCTGCGCGTGAAGCGTTCGCAGCGCGCCGAGACGATCGCGGGGGAGGCGGGCGTGAACATGCTCTTGCCGGCCGTGCTGGTGATGGCTTCCACGGTGTTGATCATCCTCGGTCCGTTCCTCTTGAATTTCATGAAATTTGGAATCGGGTTATAGCTTATCAGTCATGTTTCCGCCGACGCGGGGTCGGTGGGGACGTTTCGCAGTTTGAGTTGTTTAGTGGAGTGAAACTGACACGTTAATGGCCGTTCGCACCCAATGCCCCCGTTGCAACCAGCCGCTGTCGGTGCCCAATAAGCTGGCCGGCAGTTACGCGAGTTGTCCGCGCTGCCAGGGTCGGTTTTGGGTTTCCAGGGATGCGCCGCTCGATTCGTCGGTCAGCGATTCGGGGGCAACGCCGTTGTCAGGCGGACTGACGTTGACGCAAGTGCCCGTTGCCACGCCGCCTCTTCCCGCAGCGTCTGGCCGAGCGACGCAAGCGCCCGCTTCACCCGCTTCCGGCCCGACGGTTCCCGTGAGCCCGGTCGGGGCAGCCGGGGCCCCGCCGGTCCCGCCGCGGCAGTACTTTCCCTCGGTAACGCCCTTGGCGCCGGCCGCTGAAGTTCCGGCCGCACGCGCACCTGTGGATGGAGCGCCGGCCGCGCCGCCACAGGCCCGCAAGGTCGCGCGGTTGGTCTCGGCCGAGGCGGCCCAATCGAGCTTGAAACTGGCCGCCGACGGACAGCTTCCGCAACTCCAACTCCAGGAAATCGACAAGAAGGACGTCGGCCAAGGTAAATCGCGATCAATTCCGCCGTTGGTCATGATCCTGGCCTGGATCTTCTCCGTGGCATCCACGATTGCCATCGTGTGGATTTCCAATAACAATGAAAGGTCGAGCGTCACCACGGCGGCGAAGCAGGAAGCCTTGGCCGCCATCGAAAAAGACTTTTTCGGCAATCCCGCGCGGGGCGAACTGCTTCCCTACCAGCGGTTGTTGCGCGAGGCCGTCCAGGCCCGTGCCCGCAAGGACCTCAAGGGCGAACGGCATTACTACAAGCAGGTCCTCGATCTGTTGCACACGGAGACGTGGGACGGGTCGTCGGCCCGGACAGCGCAGAATCGCCTGGAAAAAGGCATCACCGGCAGCCGCGACCACGACCGGGAACTGGAACAGTTGATCCTCAAGGTGCTGGGAGATTAATAATCGTAGCGGGCACGTGCCGCGTGCAGTTTTCTGCTGCACGCGGCGGGTGCCTGCTACCATGAGAGAATAGAGACCCGAAATGGAATCGGACTTGCGCTACGAAATCCTCGACACCGTCGCCACGGGCGAATTTGCCACGGTCAGCCGCGCCCGCGACCGGGATCTGGGCCGCGAAGTGGCGATCAAGCAGATCCACGCCCAGTACCTAGCCGATCCGCGGCAGTTGGCCCGCTACTGGCAGGAAGCCCAATTGCTGGCCTCCTTGCAGCACGCCAACATCATCACCATTTACGACGTCGTTCGCCCGCGCGGCTGGCTGATCCTGGAACTGATGCGGGGCAGCCTGAAGCCGGCCGCCGAAGGCGAGCCGATGGACCTGGACCGACTCCGCCTGGTGCTGGCCAACTGCCTGACCGGCCTCGATTTTCTCCATCGCAACGGCGTGATCCACGGCGACATCAAGCCCAGCAACATCCTCGTCGCCCCGCCCAACCGTATCAAGCTCGGCGACTTCGGTCTTGCCCGACGGGCCAGCAATGAGGAAGGCAGCCTCTTGAAGGGCACGACGAAATACATGGCCCCCGAGTTGCTCTCGAGCCAGTTCGGCGCGGTCGGCCCGGCCAGCGACCTCTACTCGCTGGGGTTCACGGCTTATGAACTGATGGTCGGCGCGCATTTCGAGTCGCTGCTGCCGACACTGGCCACCTTCGGCCGCAACAAGCAGATGGCCTGGATGATGTGGCACTCCACGGCCGACGTCAAACTGCCCGATATCGAGCGCGTGCTGGAAGGCGTGCCCCAAGACCTGGCCCGCGTCATCCAGCGGCTGATCGCCAAGGACCAGTCGCAGCGCTACCGCTCGGCCGCCGCGGCCCTGCGCGACCTGCAAGCGCCCGCGGGCCTGGTCGGAGGCCTGCCGGAGGCCGCCGATCTGGAGGCCGAAGCGGAGGCGGCCGCCTCCGCGCGGCGAAAGAAGCAGGTGCGGAACCTCTCGCTCCTTGCCGGCGGCGCGGTCCTGGTCCTCTGTTTGCTGATCGCGATGATCATCTTCAGTCATCCGAAGAAGGTGGCCCACGCGCGACCCCCGGAGCCCATCAAGGGGGTCATCTCCGAAGTCTTTGCGGCGTCGAAAGAATTCGGCGTGGCGCCGTCCGACGGAACCGCGGTAAAGCGGGTCAAGGTCAAAGATCAGGACAATATCCTCGTCGACGGTGAAAAGCACTTGATCGAGGGCTTGACGGCGGGCGACATGGTGGAAATCACCACGACCGTCGATCCGGAGTCGCACAAAGTCGTTCAGGAGATCCATGCCACGCGGCCTGGAAAGCTCGCCACGGGAAGACTGCTGGGGCGCGATGATAAATTGAGAACCATTACCATCGAGGCGGTCAACGGGACAAGCCGCCGCAGCCTGACGCTATTCGTCCAGAGGGAACTCGAGAAGGACCACGAAAAGTTCCTCTTGAACGGGCAGGCGCGATTTCAGGAAAAGCCGGTCACGCTGGAAAGCCTTAACCTGGGCGATCTCCTGACGGTCCAGTACCACTACGAGCAGACGACCGGCGCCGGCGCCAACGTGGCCGACAAGCTGGAGGCACTGCGGCCGGTCGAGTTCCAAGGCGTCCTGGCCGAGGACTTTGACGGCAAGAAGTTGAGCGTGATCAAAGAGGGCAAGGTCGTCAAGCTGCCGTTCGCCGATCAATGGGTCATTACGATCAACGGCCAACCGTTCCCGAAGCCGTCAAGCCTGAAGCGCGGCGATCGCGTGACGGTGGAGCATGACGTGAAGATCACGAAGGTCGTCGCCCAGCGTACGCTGGCCGGTGGCGGGGTCGTGCAGCAGATCGGCTACGAGTCGCGGACAATCAACGTGGCCGAAGACAGCGGACAGAAGATGACTTACGTCGTGGGCCCGGAGTGTAAGATCACGTTGGGCGACGAGCCTGTCGCGCTGGACGTGCTGCGCGGCGGCGACCGCGTCAAAGTCGAGCATGCAGAGATCGACCCCAAGAGCCAGAAGGCCATTTCCGCCACGGCGATTGCCGCGGAACGATCGACCGACGCCACGCGCTGGGCCCTGGTTATCGGCGTGCAGAATTACGACGACAAGCTGCTCAGTCCGCTGACCTATGCGGCGGCCGATGCCGCCTTGGTGGTCGACGCCTTGACCAAGCGCTACCGCGTTCCGGCCGAACAGTTGCGGTCCTTCAACGATCCCACTGCGGTGACCTTGGAACGGGAAGTCCCGGATTTCCTCAAGCGGGTCGGCGCCGACGGCAGGCTGATCGTGTACTTCGTCGGCCACGCTGTCAAAGACGCCGACGGCCAGGTCTTTCTCGCTCCCAAGGACTTTCGCTCCGATCAACCGGCGGTCAACGGCAGGCCGCTGCAATGGCTCGTCGATCTTCTGGAGGGCTGCCCGGCCAAGGAAAGACTCCTGCTCTTGGATGGCAGTCACGCGGGTTCCGGGGCGGAGCAGGCAGGCGAGCCTTCGTCGGCCGAGATGATCGGCGCGTTGAAGCGTCAGCCGAATCGCGCCTTGCTGCTGAAAGTGACCGCCGTGGCGAGCAGCCAGAAGGGACAGCACGGCCTCGATCTTCCGGACAAGGGGCACGGCTTGTTTGCCTGGTGCCTGGCGCAAGGCTACGGCGGGGCCGCTGACGCCAATCGCGACACGCTGGTCGAACCGACGGAATTGTTCGCCTACCTGCAAAGAGAAATGCCTAGCGCCGGCGGGCCTGGCGCCCCGGCGCCGGAACTGTTCCTCCCGGACGACCGGCCTGCCCGACTGACCGATGCCGCCAAGACGTCCATCCGGAAACTGGCGGGCTATGCGGACCAACTGAAGGTCAACCTGGACGAAGCCTCGCAGGAGTACGACGTTGCCCTGCAAGCGGCCGGCGCCGAGCCCGAACCGCGCCTGCTCTTCGGACTGGTGCTGCTGAAGAAGAGGGATTGGAGCAAAGCCACGCAGTACTTCGAAACCGCGAAGGGCGAAATGCCCAATCAACTCTTGCCCTACGCGGCCCTGGCGTGGTTGCGGATGGACGTGAAGCGGGCCTATCCGGCGGCGATTCGCGAGTTGACTGCCATGATCAACAAGATTCCCAAGCCGTCCGCTCCCGGCCAGCACGTACCGCCGCTGCAGCCGGACCCGTTCGAGTGGGCGGGGCAATTGCGCGAGCATGCGAAGGGAGTCGCCGAATCATCAGCGCTGCTCGACGAGGCGATTGCCGCCTTGGACGCCGCCGTCGCGGCCCAGGGAGCGCCGGCCGTCGCACTTTACGAGAAAGGCCGCAAGCGCGCCGCCGACATTCTCGCCGACTTCGACAAGAAGATCGGCGAAGCTGCTACGGACGAGGACATCCTCACGTTGAAGATGAAACGGAAGGCCTTGGCCAACTACACGGAATTTCCCATCAGCCAGTACAAGGACCAGGTGCTCTCGCACTTGGACGAGTAGCCAGGCTGATAGATCTGGCCCAAGAAATGAAGAACCCCTCGCCCGCTTGCGGGCGAGGGGATTTGAGTGGGGCTGTTTGCCGCCTAGGCGACGCGCGGGTGCGCGTCAGTTGGTCACGAGTTCATAGGCCTGCGATTCGCCGTAGATGTTTACGACCACGATGCGGAAGGGACCGTAATACGCCGGAACGAAGGTCGTGGTGACCTGGCCCGCGTAGTCCGTCACGTGACGGATCAGGTTCCCGTGCTCGTCATAGATGTAGAGATGCAGGACGTGGCCGCCGAATCCTCTGAAGTAGACCGCGGCCAACTCGTCGCCGTGGAAATAGATCGTGCGGCTGTCGGTCGAATAAGCCGCTACCCGATCCAGGACGTTGATGGCCCGATCCGAACTGGCCTGGGCCTCGCGGCCGACCAGGGCCAACACCGTCAACACCGCCGCCGAAACAATCGCGAACCGACTCACACCAAGGGTAACATTACGAATAGCCATGATTGGCTCCTTTCAGGAAAGATGATTCAGGTGGGACCCGCGAACCGGATGAACGCTGACCGCAGCGTTCAAGGCGGGCCGGCTCATCGATGTCCCGAACAACCGTTCTGTCTATTCAAGCGGAAGCGAGTTTCGCTTGGGGGCACGCATTCCAAAACAGATTTGGATAATGCAAGCCCGATCTAGACTCGGGACTCTGAAAGAAGACCTGCCGGTCGCCTTACTGACCCCGGCGAATCGCTTCGACCGGGCACGGCGATACATCCTGACCGGCGAAATGCAGGGCAGTGTGCAAGCGTTTCTTGAACTCGACATTAAGGACGATGCTCGGATTGGCCGCGATTTCCCGGCAGAGGACCGCTAGCCTCGGTGACGCTGCCAACAAACGCGCCATGTGCAGCTTTCGTGGCGGCGGCAAGGTAGGTTCCATTGTGGCGATGACTTCTCCGAGCGCGTCCTGGTCAACGATCTCGAGATCGTCTCCGTCGTCAAAAGGAAGGAGGTTCATGAGTAAGTCCTCTAGGTATAACGCCAGCCTTGGCGGGTCGAAGTCGCTGTTCTCACAACAGCCGTTACACAGCATTGGGGGCCTAATCCGTACGATTATCGCATATATCCTGCCGGTGTCAAGCCTTTTTTGTGAATCTGCATGATTTCCGACGAGAACGCATCACCCCACCCGGAAGACAGGGTGGTGATAACGGCTGCCGCAGCTTATTCGTCAATTAAGCCGGAACTTATTCCGCGGCCGGTTCTGACCTGGGCCCAAGAAATGAAGATCCCCCGTAGTCAGTCACCTGAGCGATCAGGTTTCGCGTGCTCGTCATGCTACGCAGCACAGGCAGGATGCCTATGCTATCAAACACAGGCAGGATGCCTGTGCTACCAAACACAGGCAGGATGCCTATGCTACTAAACACAGGCAGGATGCCTGTGCTACCAAGCACAGGCAAGATGTCTTTGCGGCAAGTTCGTAAGTCGCGATTTTGTAATCAAGGATTCGACGACTTTGCGCCGATTGACGCCTTATTACCTGCATCAACAACCGCTGGACTGCGGGTCGCTAACAGTTTTGTAACACACGGAGAATCGATTCGATCGTATCTCGGTGAAGCCCTGTTGACGACCCGTACAAGCATCCTTAGAATGCGGGTCTTGCACGCCAAGGATGTCTGACAGACCGGCAATTTCTCCGAAGGTCATCGTTTTGAATCATCGCTGGTTTTGTTGGGTATCCCAGAATCGCTGAAGGAGACGCATTGTGATGTCGCGACGGACCGCGGGGTGTCTGAGCCCGCTTTTTTTCACCATGGCTTCGCTCGTCTGGGGGAGTCCAGTTGCGGTTGCCGACGATCTCCCTCCGGCCTCCGGCGACACGCCTTACAAACAGGTCTCGGATGAAGAGCCGGTGAAGCCAGAAGCGAAGCAGTCGGACAAAGCGGTTTCGCCTGCCGGCAAGATTCACGTCCCCGCGCCGCAAGATTCAGCCAAGCCGAAAGACAAAGACGCGGACAGCAAGCCCGCGGCGGGAGCACCGGCAAAGGAGACTGCGCCGAAGGAGACCGCGCCGAAAGGGACTCCGGCGGTTGGGAAGTCGGCGACCGTATCCAAACCCAAGCCAACGTCCCGACCAGCGGTCGAGGCAGACCCTCGGCGAGCCGTTGGCACCCGGGCATGATCGAGATCCTTCAGCAGGAAATCCTGCAATTCGGCCCGCAATCGCGGCATCGAGCGACAATCTTGCCCGCTTCCAACGCTATGCCGGCTATAAGCTCGATTCGTCCGCGGCGGCCTACACCGGCTCGGAATTGGCGGGCAACTGCCGGCTCTCCTGGTACGACCACATGCTGCGTCATCCCTTGGGCGCGGTGGCCGAGGCCGAGCAGTTCACGCGCGACGTGCATACGGCGGTCGTCAAGGACCGCGGCGGGCTGGCACGCCTGCTGCCGATCATCGCCGACAAGCTCGACCTGCCCAAGCGCGAGGTGCGAAAGTACCCGAAAGTCAAAACGCCGCAGGAGGCGCTGGACGTCGTCAAGCAGGCCCTGATCGAGGCCCGCGCGGCCCAGGCCGCGGCGCTTGCCCCGCTGACCAAGGGCGAAATCCGAGAACTCGCGACCTATATCTATCCCGTGATGGTCGGGCAGAACCGCGTGGCCCATACGCTCAACGATCGCGGCACCGGCCGCCGCCTGGTCGACCTGATGGAAAAGATGGACCGCGGCGCGATGGTCACCGCGGCCGAGGCCCTGGTTCCGCTGACCGATCCGGACTTGCTCGATCAGTTGAAGAACTATCCGGACAACGGCGACGTGATCGTTGCGGGGATCACCGGGCATGTCGTCGCCAAGATCGAGACGCCGGCCGGCGCGATCATCATCGGCGGCAAAGGAGCCCAACACCTATGATCTCGATTCCCTCGGCGACGTGGCCTTGGTGATCGACCTCGGCGGCGAAAACACCTACTACGACGGCACGGTTTCCGTCGACCGGCCGCTGTTGGTGAACGTCAACCTGGGCGGCCACAACCTCTATCGTTCGGCCAAGCCGGCCGTGCAAGGCGGGTCGATCCTCGGCGTCTCGATGATCGTCAACGCCGAAGGCGGCAACCGCTACGATGCCAACGACCTGGCCCAGGCCTCGACCATCGGCGGCGTGGGCATCATCGTCGAGTTCGGCGGCGAAAACACCTACCGCGGCGTGCGGCGGGTCCAGGCCCAGGCCATCGGCGGCGTGGGAATCATCGTCAGCCACGGCGGCGGCAACAGCTACCACGCCGGCATGTGGGGCCAGGGACTCGGCGGCCCGCTGGGCTTCGGCATCCTCGACGACATCAGCGGCAACGACCACTACTACCTGGGCGGGCTGTACGTCAACTCCTACAAGCCGGAAACGCCGGGCTACGAGGGCTTTGGCCAGGGCGTCGGCGGCGGCATCCGCCAGGTCGCCTGCGGCGGCGTCGGCATGTTGCTCAACGGCGGCGGCCACAACGTCTACGAATTCGATTATCTCTCGCACGGCGGCGGCTACTGGTGCGGCCTGGGCTTCGCCCGCGACTTCGGCGGCTATAGCAAGCGCCTCATCGCCCGCAAGAACTTCTACGGCAGCGAGCGCACGGAGAGCCTTTTCCAGCGCTTCGGCTGCGGCTGGGGCTGCCACTATGCCCAGGGCTTCTGCTTCGACGACAAGGGACACAGCACCTTCGAAGGCAGCATCATGGGCAGCGGCATGGCGCTGGGACTGCTCGGTCGGCGCGTTGTGCGTCTTCGGCGGCAACAATCACTTCGAGGCCGCCAACAGCCTCGTCCAAGGCTGCGGCGCCCAAGGCAGCCTCGGCATCCTCTACCAGTACGGCGACGACTCCGAGTTCAAAGGCTACGGCCAGGGCTACGCCTCGTCGAACTTGACCTACCACAACGCCGGCGAGTTGCGGCGGCAACTTCAGCTTCCTGGTCAGCTACGGCTCGGGCAACAAGTTCGGCTGCGGCGCCGACGAGCACTCGATCATCCAGCGCGGCACCTCCGGCGGATTCCTCATCAGCCGGCCCCGCCACGATCAGGCGACGCCGACGGCCAACCGTCCCAGCGAAAAGACCACGGCCGGGCCATGATCGGCAGGGTGCGGTCAAGCGCAGCGCGGACGCACCATTTTTTTGAATATTTTCGGTGGGTCTTCGCTGCGCTCGACCCCACCCTACGATTGGAGAATTCTCGATGTTGGTGACATTTCGCATCCTCGTTCTGCCTGCTTCCTGCGGAATTGCTCTCCTGCTTGCGCCGGCAACGGCAACCCTGGCAGCCGACCGCCGCGGCGGCGAAGAGCGACAAGACCGAGTCGCCCGCGGCGCCCAAGCGATTGCCCCCCGTGGCGACGGCCGATTCGGCTGCGAAAGAACCCGCGGCCAAGTTGCAGGTGAGGGAACTGAAGCAGCTCTCTCCGGAGATGACCGAACGTCGCGATCACGTGCGGCAAGTCTTGGCGGCCCTCCGCACTCAGCCGTTCAACACGCAGCAGAACACCTGTACCGACGTTCTGGACTTCTGCCGCGCTTTCGGCTGCGACACGGAATTGACCGACAACGTCACCTCCGGCCAGAAGGTCAACGGCATTACCTGTCTCTGCTGGAATATGCCCTGCGCCGGTTATGAGATCATGACGATCAGCGAAGGGCATCTCGCGCCGCGCGTGGGCTACGGCTATCAGAACAACTCCTCCGAACTGGCCGCCGTCCTGGCCCTGGCACGCGTTCCGGCCGACTACCCGGCCCGCGCGGGCAAGACCGTTCGCACCGTGGCCGACTTGATCGAGTATGAAAAGCTCACCTGCCGTCCGGGACTCGACATGTCGTTGAAGCTCGTGGCCCTGGCAACTTATGTGCAGCAGCCTTCCTGGAAGGACAGCTTGGGTGGCGAGTGGACGTTGCAGCGCATGGTGGCGGAAGAATTGGGCCGCCCCCTGGGCACGCATCCCCACGCGGCGACCAACCGGCTGCTAGGACTCAGCGTCGCGCTGGATCGTTTCAAGAGCGACAAGGTTCCGCTGGACGGCGATCTGGCCCGGGCGAAGCGGTACATCGACGAGTCGATCGACTTACGTCTCTACGACCCAGAACACCGACGGCAGTTGGGGCCGGCCGACCGGCCGCGATTACCCCACGGCCGTTTCGTCCACCGCGCACATGCTCGAGTGGCTCGTCACGGCCTTGCCCGCGAGCCGCCTTGAGGAACCGCAGATCGTGCGGGGCATCGATTTCCTGTACGCCAGTTTCAATTCGCCGCACTATCAAACCTACATTCCGACGATGAGCAGCCGCGAAATCTCCGCGGCGATGCATGCCGCTTACGTGTTGAACACCTATGATCGGCGGGTCTTCGTTCCGGCCGATCCGCCGCCGAGTGCAGAACCGGCCAAGACGGAATAGCCCCCGCAGGGAGATTTAGAGGCTATTTCGAAATTGGGCACGCAGGCTGGAAGCCTACGCTGCATGCCCGATTTTGAAATAGCCTCTTAGTTGACAATGCTATGCGGCCTCGCTAGGATAAACGTCTCTCCCGCCTTTCAATTCCCTGCCTTCCTGGAGACCGCACCATGGCAGACTCCAAAGGTGATCGAGCCATCCTATCCGATGCCCAAACCGGGCATCAGCAAGCTCTTGTAAGAGGCCGAATCCCATGAATGCCACGCTCATTGTCATCGCCCTGGCCGCAGGCGTCGTTTCGGCCCCGCCCGACAACCAGCCGTCGGCGGTGAAAACCCGCGTGCTGATCGTCACCGGCGCCGATACGGCCCACGACTGGAAAAAGACTTCGCCCGTCGTCCGGGCGACCTTGGAACAGGATCCGCGGATCGAGGCCCGCATCGTCGAGGACCCCGAGTTCCTCGCCTCGCCGCTGGTGGCCGACTACGACGTCATCCTCTTGGAGTTCTACAATCCCAAGCCGCTGCGTCACCAGGCCGAAGCCCAGAAGAATCTTGCCCGGCTGGTCGAGGAGGGCAAGGGCCTGGTCGTGCTGCATTTTTCCTGTGGGGCGTTCTCCACCTGGCCTGAGTATGCGGACCTGGCCGGCCGGATTTGGGACCGCAAGAACTACTCACGATCCCCGCGGCCCGTTCGGCGTGAAGATCGTCGACCGGGAGCACCCCATAACCCGCGGCATGGACGATTTTCAGGCCGACGACGAACTCTACGTCTGTCTGACCGGCGACAAGAAGATGAACGTCTTGGCCACGGCCCGATCGAAGGTGACCGGGAAGGAATATCCGATGGCCCTGGTCATGTCCTACGGCAAGGGCCGAGTCTTCAACACGCCGCTGGGTCACGACGGCAAGGCCGTTGCCATGCCCGGCACGGCGAAACTCTTGCAGCGCGGCGTCCTTTGGGCCGCCGGGCGGGAACCATAAGAAGGCGGAACGATCTCGTTCAAAGTCGTACCACAACGAGTTGGTTCCCCAGCGGTTTAGTTTGGTATGTGATACCAGCTCGCGCAACAGTAAGGACCTTGCCATGCCACCGACCGATAAAGAGTGCCTCTATCAAACCCGCCTCCGCCGCTATGTCACGGCCATGCGGAACGGCAAGCCGGACATGGTGCCGATCCGGCCGTTCGTGGCCGAGTTCACGGCCAAGTACGCCGGCTACACCTGCCAGGAGGTGGCCCACGACTACGAACTGGCCTTCGCCGCCGCGCGGAAGTGCGCCGCCGACTTCGATTGGGACGCCGTCGTCTCGAACATGGTCTACGTCTGGACCGGCCTGACGCAAGCGATCGGGCTGAAGTACTACGGCATTCCCGGCATCGACATCCCCGCCGACACCGGCTTCCAGTACCGCGAGCCGCCGCAGGACAACGCCTACATGCAGCCGGACGAGTACGACGCCCTGATCGAGGACCCGACCGGCTTCCTGCTGAACGTCTGGCTGCCCCGCGTGGCCGCGCCGCGTCTGCGCCCCGGGCGAGCCGGCGACCACGGCCAACAATCTCTCCTTCCTCAAGGGCGGGATGGCGATGATGAAGTATTTCGCCGCCTTCGGCACGCAGAACGCCCTGCTGCGGAGCGAGTCGCGGCACGGTATCGGCCATCGCCGGGATCTTCAAGGCCCCCATGGACATCATCGCCGACAAGCTCCGCGGCTACCTGGGGCTGGTCGACGACCTGTTCGAACGCCGCGACAAGGTGCGTGGCCGCCTGCGAGGCCCTGATGCCGCACCTGTTCCACGTCGCCCACACGTCGGCCGATCCGCAGCGGCTCGTGCCCATCGGCTACTGGATGCACCGCGGCGGCGTGCCCTTCGTCTCGCCCGAGATCTTCAAGAACATCTACTGGGCGACCGTCAAGCCGATCATCGAAGAGCTTTGGGCCGACGGCCACCAGACGCTCTTCTACGCCGAGGGCAAGTGGGACCATCACCTGGAGTCGTTCGCCGAATTGCCGGAGCGGAGCATCGTCTATCACGTCGATCAGGGCGACATCGACAAGGCCCATCGCGTGCTGGGCGAGAAGTTCTGCCTCAGCGGCGGCATTCCCAACTGGCTGCTCGCCCGCGGCAAGCCGGAGGACGTGCGGCAGCAGGTCCGCAAGGTGCTCGAGATCGCCGCCGGCGACGGCGGCTACATCCTCGACGCCAGCGCCATCGTGCAGAACGACGCCACGGTCGAGAACATGCGGGCCATGACCGACGCCGGCCGCGAGTTCGGCGTTTACTCCTCCGGCTCGTCTCGAACCGTTGCCGCCGCCGTTCAATCGGCCTCCGCCGCGGCCGGGCTCGCTGCCGCGCCGGGCCGGCCGCGTCCCGGGCGTATGTCAGCCTTGGGAAGAGAAGCTGGCCGAGCTTCCGCCGATTCAAGGCGACGCCGCCTTGTGCCGCCGCGTTTGGGAAGACATCGACGCCTTGGCGTACATGTATGTCTGGCAGGTGCTGCTGTCGTTTTGAGAGATGTTTTCCAATCCCTTCGCCACGGTGGTCCTGGCCCATTTGGATACGCAGGAAACCCGTGACGACCAAGGCGAGCGGAAAGACCGGAAGTTCAGATTGATCAAAAGGCTTCGTGAGCGAGGGTGGAGCGAGACGCAGGTTCGCCAGCTCTTTAAGTTGATCGACTGGATGATGGAACTCTGGCCGCCCCTGGCCGACGAACTTTGGAAGGAAATGCAACAGTACGAGGAGAAAGAACACATGCCGTTTATTACATTTCCGGAACGCTATGGCCGTGTCGAGGGCCGTGTCGAGGGCCACCTTGAGGACATCGAGACGATCTTGGAACTGAGATTTCGGGATGCCGGCACCCAGCTTATGCCGGAGATTCGCCTGATCGACGATGCGGAGCGGTTGAAAAACATCCATCGCGCCGCTGTAACCGTGGCCAGCCCCGAGGAACTGCGGAAGCTCTGGGCCGGTGAGGCGGCCAGTTAAGACCGGACCGCAAAGGGGAACGCCGCCATGGCCATTCCGATTTCACTTCCCGATTCGTTGCGGGCTTTTCTGGACGAGGAAATGCGCGAGCACGGCCACGAGAGTCTTGACGCGTGCGCGGCTTGTCTGCTCGAACGCGGACAACGGCCTATGCCTCCGCGCAGGACGTTTGAGATCGATCGGCGGACGTACCGGCTAACGCGGCTGAGCGACGGCCAAGATTTCGACATGCGGCGCTCGAGCATCGCGATCGACGCGGACCTTCCTTTCGAACCGGCCGCGCCCCGTTCCGGCAAGTTGCACTTGGCCGAAACGTACGCGGTATGCCGGCACCTGTTTGGTGAACGGGGGAAGGGTCTTGACGACTGGAAAGGGGGCTTCGCGTTTCCTCTTGCCCTGGAAGTCCCCGTTGCGGCCCGGCGCCCGGCGTATTTGCTCAGCGTGATGAACTGTGGAGATGGGCCCGGAGGTAATCCCGCTCGTTCTCGCCGAGTTGGAAAATGCGCCGGACTACTGGTTTGCCGCGCTGCGCCAACTGACCGGCGAGAACCCCGTTCGACCCGCGGCGCAGGGAAAACTCAAGCAGATGGCAAACAGTTGGCTCGATTGGGCCGAAAGACATGGCTTTACGCGAGAACTTGCGGCGAATACTTCCGAATTTCAACCTGGAGACGGCGGCCAAAGAAACGAGCCAACCCCGGAGTATAACTGCATCTCTTTCCTGGATGAACGGCTGCGCCGTCTGCGCGAATCATTCGACGCCCGTCACCACGCCCGAATAAACCCCCTGCGACTTCCCATCGATCTCAAGCACCAACGCCCCGTCCACCCCAATGCCCAAACAGCGGCCTTCGATCGTCTTCTCGCCTTGCACGATCTGCAACCGCTTGCCGCGCTGCAAGCAGAGTTCCTGCGTCCGCGGGGCAACGCTTTCCGGCGAGCGGTCCAACTCGGCGAGCTGCCGCTGAAGCTGGCACAGGATCGCAATCAGAAGTTCCACGGGATCGCATGCTCGGCCGGTCGCGTCAAATAGCGTGACGACCCGCGAACGAACGTCCTCCGGCGCATCGGCCGCCGTGTTGTTCGTGTTGACGCCGACGCCAATCACGCGCTTGCCATCCGGCAGGACCTCGATGAGAATTCCGGCCAGCTTGCGACCGTCGACCATCACGTCGTTAGGCCAGTGAATGCCGATCTCATGGCCCGGCAGCAGGGGGGCCACGGCCTCCACAATCGCCACCCCAATGGCCAGCGAGACCAAGGGCGAAGGCCGGCGTCCCGCGCCGGCCGCTTCCGGCCCAATCAACAGGCTGAAGGCGAGGCTTCCCGGCCCGGTCCACCAGCGGTTGGCGCCGCGCCCGCGCCCCGCCGTCTGGCGGTCCGCGAGGATCAGGAGGGGAAGCTTCACCTTCTCGGAAGCGGCACATTCGACGGCCCGATCGTTCGTGGAACCGATCGTCGCGTGATGTTCCAGGTCGGCAACGAAGGAATTTTCGAGAATTTTCCTCAAGTTTTGCATTCTCGCCTTGACTGCCTAGCTGAACATTGGTATTCCCTGCGCCAAATGTTGGGCGGTTCCATCTTTCCTTCCCTTTCTCGGCGAAACAGACCACCAATTATAGTGTCGTGGCAAAATGCGACAGGGACCAGGTAGAGCGATTTTCGTATTCAGACCAAGAACCGGCGGCCTGCTGGCCTTGCTAGCACTCGCAGGCGTCAGTGGATCGGGTGCCGCCTTCGGCCAGCAGACGCAAATCCGCTTTGCGACGCCCGATCCGACCGCCCCGCAACCGGTGCTTGCTCCGGCTCCAGCAACCTACCCTGGCCCGTCGGCCGGCGCGGCGCCCGCCCCCGCCGGATCGCCCATGACACCTTTTGGCCCTGCCCCCGCCGCAGCGCCGACGTTGGCCCCGGGCGGCTATTCGGCCCCAGCGGCCGCTCCCGGCGCCGGTTGGGCGCTCCGGCCGCGCCAGGACCCTCGACTTACGGACCATCGCCGGGGGTCACGCTCAATGGCGGCGTACAGCCGCCGCCGGCCAACTGGGATCCTTACGCGCCGCCGGGGACCGCCCCGGTGGCCGTGGCGCCGACCGATCCCTACTATAACACGCCGCCGCCTTGCCCGCCGCCGCCGGGACCGTTCACCATGCCGCCCATGTTGGCGACGCCCTACCGCTTCCTACGCGACGTGTCGATCGACTATGACTGGTTCGCCGGCCATGGCAGCAGTCCGAGCCAGTTGGGCATCAACGACATCGACTTCAAAGCCACCTTTGCCCTGCCGATGCCGCTGTTTCAGCAGCCACTGGAGCCGCCGCTCTTGATCACGCCCGGCTTCGCCTGGCACTTCTGGGACGGACCTTCGTCGAATGCTCCAGGCAGCCCGGACATGCCGCCGCGGACCTACGACGCCTATCTCGATGCCGCTTGGAATCCGGTCTTCGTGCCCAACGCGTTCAGCGCGGAGTTGGACGTCAGCGTGGGCATCTATTCCGACTTCAGCCAGATTGTCAACCAGAGCATTCGCATCAAGGGCACCGGTCTGGCCGTGATCGGCATTCCCGACACGAACGTGACCATGAAGCTTGGCGTCTGGTATCTCGACCGCGTCAAGTACAAGCTGCTTCCCGCGGGTGGATTCGTGTGGAAGCCCAGCCCGCTCACGGAATTCGACATCCTCTTCCCCAATCCCAAGTTCACGCAACTGCTGGCCACCACGGGCGGGGGCGTGGAGTGGTGGTGGTATCTTTCCGGCAACTATGGCGGCGGGGTTTGGACCATCAAGCGAACGGCCCCACCGCCCGAGGGTAACGCCATTGACTTGGTGGACTACAACGATATCCGCGTCGCCCTGGGCATCGACTTCAAACGTCCGACCGGCCAGACGGGCTTCGTCGAAGGCGGCTATGCCTTCCAGCGGGAACTCGACTATGCCAGCGGCCGGCCCAGCAACTTCGTCCCCGACGGCACGGCCTACGTCCATGCCGGAGTGACGTTCTGATGGTTGCCAACGCCGTAGTCATCACGCGCCGCCGTGATGCAAAAGCATCGCGGTGGAGCGTGATGAGCATGGTTTGGCGAATGGCCCGTGGCGTGTTGCTGCTGCCCTGGCTTTCCGCGCTGAGTGTGGCCCAGACGCTCCCGCCGCTCGATTCACCCCTGGATAATCCGTTTGGGGACCGGGATCCCGACGTTTATCAGCAACCGGACGCATCGGTTCCGCTTGGGCAAGCCGCCTGCCCTCTGTCGGTGGGACCGCCGGTGGCAATCGAACCGGCTCCTTCGCAGTGCCCCAAACCGACCACGCTGGGCGAACTGCTCTTCGCCGACGGCCGCCAGACACCGGCCGACAATCGTTGCGGGGCCTTTCAGAAGCTCGCCTTCGTCAATACCTATCTGCCACGAATGGGCGCCGATGGCTTCGGCTGCTACGATGCGGAGCTGACGAGCGTTTGGGGGGTGCCGTTTCCTAGCAAAGACTCGCCGCTGGTGATCACGCCGGGCTTCGCCACGCATTGGCTGGATGGGCCGAACAGCCTCGACATCCCCGCGCAGCTCCACGACGTTTACACCGAATTCCGTTGGCTGCCGAAGATCGGCGAACGTTTCCGGGCCGACGTTGCGGTGCAGCCGGGCTACTACAGCGACTGGGACGGCAGCTCGACCCGGGCGGTTCGCCTGCTGGGCCACGTCGCCGGCATCTACGACTGCACGCCGACGTTTCAGCTTGTCCTCGGGGCGGCGTACCTCGATCGCCCCGACATTGAAGTGCTGCCGATCGCCGGGTTTATTTGGAAGCCGGACCGGAGCGTAGAGTGTCGGGCGGTGTTTCCGACACCGAAGATCTCGGTGTGCGTTGAACGAGAACCCATGGTGGGGGGCTGCCTGTCACCGCCGCCACTCGTTTACGAGCGATGGTTCTACCTCGCGGGCGAACTTGGCGGCGGAACATGGGCCATTCGGCACAGCGACGGCGCCAGTGACCTGATGAGCTACAGCGATTGGCGGGTTTTTATGGGTTTGGAGACAAAATCGTTTACCTGGATCACTTCTTCGTTCCTTGAAGTCGGCTACGTCTTCCACCGCCGCATCCATCTTTCCAGCACCGGCGACGACGTAGCCGTTGGCGATACGCTCATGGCCCGCGCGGGGGTGTGCTACTGAGCGGCTACCCCCAGCACCCGGGTCGCGATCGCCACGTCCTGCCCGGTCGGCGAATGGATCTCGAAGCCGCGATTGCGAAAGATGGCGAGCATGCGGCCGTTGTCTTTGGCGATCTCGGCCACGACCCGTTTCACGCCCCAAGTCTCGGCCAGTTCGAGGCAATAGTCGGTCAGCATCCCGCCCAGTCCGCGGCCCTGCCAGCGATCGACCACGATCACCGCATACTCGGCCGTCTGATGATCGACGTCGGCCGCCAACCGGCCGATGCCGATCAGCTTCCGCCGCCCCTCTTCCTCGACCTCGGCCACGATGGCCAGCTCGCGATCGTAATCGATGAAGCAATACCGCGACGCCATCTCGTGCGTCGTCTGCTTGAACAAGTAATTGAAGCGGAACCACCGCGATTGCGTCGAGCAGTCGGCCAGCAACTCGTGCCACAGCGGCTCGTCCTCGGGCTTGATCGGCCGCAACATGACCGCGACGCCATCCTTGAGGTTCCGTTGCGTCGCATATTCCTCGGGATACGGCCGAATCGCCAGGTGCGCATAGGGCCGCGACCCTCCGCCCAAGAGCGGGTGCCCCGACGGCAGACGATCGACGACCACGCGGGCATCCAGGGCGATTACGTCCTCGGGCGTAACCAACAGCGGATTGATATCCAGTTCCTTGATCTCGGCGCAGTCGGCCACGAGGTAGGAAAATCGCATGATGATCTCGATCAGCCGATCGATATTCGCCCCCGGCTTGCCGCGATAGCCGCGGAGCAGCGGCCACGACTTGAGCGACTCCAGCATCCGCCGCGCGAGAATGTCGTTCAGCGGGGGCAGGCCCAAGGCCAGATCCTGGAAGACCTCGGCGGCCACGCCGCCCATGCCGACCATGATCACCGGCCCGAAAACCGGGTCCTTCTTCGTCCCCAGGATCAATTCGAAGCTGTTGGGATAGGCCATCATTTTCTGCACGGTGACACCGCCAATCACCGCGTCCGGCCGCAGGCGCCGGGCACGATCGGTGACTTGCTCGAACGCCTCGCGAACGGCCGCGTCGTTGGGCAAATCAAGGACCACGCCATCGACTTCCGTCTTATGGTTGATCTGGGGCGAATCGATTTTCACGACCACCGGATAACCCCAAGCCTGCGCGGCCGCGACCGCTTCGTCGGCCGTGCCGGCGGCGTGCGGCTGAGTCACGGGGATTCCATAAGCCTCCAAGACGGCTTTTGAAGCCGTCTCGGAAAGCACGTCCCGGCCTTCGCCCAGGAACTTGTCAAAGACCGTCCGCAGTCGAGTCCGATCCAGCCCGAACTCCAGCGGCAGATCGCGTGGCGTCTCGTGCAGGATCGTGAGATTTCGCGCATAGGACACGAGGTGCAGGAAGGCCTGCACGGCCTTTGCCGGCGTCTTGTAGGTGGGCACGTTCATGGTGTTGAGGACCTGGATTCCCTCGCGGACCGAGCGGCTGCCCATCCATGCCGCCAGGACCGGCTTGCGGGTTCGGCCGGCCACGATGGCGACCGCGCGGGCCGTGGCCGTGGCCTGGGTCATCGCCTGCGGCGTGAGAATCACCAGCACGGCATCGACGTTCGTGTCCTTGAGTACGGTTTCCATCGCCGCGGAAAACCGTTCGGGCGGGGCATCGCCGTGAATATCGACCGGATTGCCGTGCGACCAACACTCCGGCAGGAACTGGTTGAGTTGCTCGATGGTTTCCGGCGCCAGTACCGCCAGCTGGCCGCCGCGGGCGATCAGGGCGTCGGTGGTCATGACGCCCGGTCCGCCGGCATTAGTGACGATGGCCAGGCGGTCGGACTTGGGCGACAACTGACGGGCCAGCAGTTCGGCACAATCGAACATGTCGTCGATTTCCAGGATCCGCTCGATGCCGGCCCGCTGGAAGGCCGCTTCATAGACCGCATCGACGCCCGCCATGGCCCCCGTGTGCGAGGCCGCGGCCTGGGCCGATTCGGCGAACCGCCCCGCCTTGTAGGCCACGATCGGCTTCGTGCGGGCAAAGGCCCGGGCCGCGGAGAGGAACTCGCGGGCCTCGTTGATCGATTCGACATACAAGATGATGGAACGCGTTTCCGTCGCGGAGCCGAGGTAGTCGATCAGGTCAGCCATGCTCACGTCGAGCATGTTGCCGACGGAAACGAAGTGTGAAAAACCGATCCCCTCGTCGATGGCCCAATCGAGCACCGACGAACAGAGCGCGCCGGACTGGGAGATGAAACCGATATGCCCAGGGGCCGGCGTCATCGCGGCGAAACTCGCGTTGAGATGGAGCCAGGGAACGATGATTCCCAGGCAGTTCGGTCCGAGGATCCGCATGCCGTCGAACTTGCGTTGCTCGTCACGGATGGCTTCCTCCAGCATGCGGCCGGCCAAGCCCGCCTCGCGGAAGCCGGCCGAGGGGATGATGATGCCCCGAACACCTTTCTCGCCGCACGACCGCACGATCGACGGCACGGACGGAGCTGGCGTGCAGATCAGGGCCAGATCGGCGACCGCGGGAACGCTCTCGATATCCGGGTAGGCCTGAACTCCCTGCACGGCCTCGTGCTGGGGACTGACCGGATAGACCACGCCCCGGTAGTTGGACGCGATAAGATTGCGGAAGACCGTGTAGCCGATGCTGGTGGGGGTTTCGTCGGCCCCGATGACGGCGATGCGATGGGGAGCGAAGATCGCGTCGAGATTACGGATGCTCATGGCGGCGCAACCCTCGGCAGCCCCAGGGACCGTTCGATGATCCAATCCCAAATACGATCGGGGATCCACTTGCGAGCCCGGAATAGCAAATTCACCTTCAGGCCGACCGGATAGCGGGCCCAGGGGTGCCGCGCCGTCAGGGCATGCACGACACAACGCACGACCGTATCGACCGGCAGCGCCGCCTCGGCCAACTTCCGCGTTGCCTGCCGCATGGCATCGAGGTCGCGCTTGTACAAGCCCAGGCCTTCGTTGTTGGCTTCGTCGGCCGAGGCGTCGGCGGCGGCCAGCGATTTGTCCCAGATGGGCGTCGTCGTTCCCCCGGGCTCGATCACCGAGACGCGGATCCCCCAGGCGCGAAGCTCCAATCGCAAGGCATCACTCAGGGCCTCCAAGGCGTGCTTGGACGCCGCGTAGGGAGCGAGGTAGGGCGCGGCGATCCGCCCGTTGAACGAACCCATGTTCACGATCCGTCCCCGCGCCTTGCGCAAGAACGGCAAGAGGGCCTGCGTGACGGCGATTTGCCCTATCACGTTGACTTCGAGTTGCAACCGCAACTGGTCCAGCGGCAAGATTTCCAGCGGACCGGCGACGACGATTCCGGCATTGTTCAACAGGCCGGCCAGGCCTGCCTCTCCCACGGCCCGGCCTACGGTCTCGGCGGCAGCCGCGATTTGGCCGGCATCGGTCACGTCCAACAGCAGCGGGACGATCGTGGGCGCTCGGTCTTTCAATCGCTCTCCGTCGCACGGCCTGCGAACTCCGGCGAAGACGCGGAAGCCGCGATGCGCAAGTTCCACTGCGCTGGCCGCCCCGATCCCCGTCGAAGCGCCGGTAATCACCACCGCGGGACGCCCCCGCAATGACTGATCCATGAAACTCCTCCGTGAAATAACAAAATCAATTTCGCAACGATTGCATCGGCGCCGGGATCCGGCCGCCAAACCGCACGAACGCGGAACTGGCCCCGCTGTTGCGAACCTCCATCACCGGAGTCGACCCGAAAAGCCCGCCGAAGTCGATGATCTCGCCGGCTTTCGCGCCGGGCACCGGCACCAGGCGGACGGCGGTCGTCTTGTCGTTGATCACTCCGATCGCCATCTCGTCGGCGATGATGGCGGCAATTGTCTCCGCAGGCGTATCGCCCGGAATGGCAATCATGTCCAGACCGACGGAGCAGACACTGGTCATCGCTTCGAGTTTCTCCAACACCAGGTGCCCACGACCGACGGCATCGGCCAAGGCGGCGTCTTCGCTGACCGGGATGAAGGCGCCGCTCAGCCCGCCCACCGAGCTGGAGGCGAACAATCCGCCTTTTTTCACCGCATCATTGAGCATGGCCACGGCGGCCGTAGAGCCGGGGGCGCCGATCGCGGCGATACCGAGGGTCTTGAGGATCTCGCCCACGCTGTCGCCCACGGTTGGGGTGGGGGCCAGCGACAGATCGACGATGCCAAACGCCACGCCGAGTTCCGCCGCCACTTCGCGGCCGATCAGCTCGCCCACGCGAGTCACGCGAAAACTGGTGATCTTGATCTCTTCGGCCAGATCGCCCAGTGTCAAGTGCTCTTCCATGGCCAGCCGCCGCCGCAGGGCGCTGCACACCACGCCCGGACCGGAGACACCAATGTTCACGACGGCCTCCGGCTCGCCTGCGCCTAGATAAGCCCCGGCCATGAAGGGATTGTCCTCGGGGATATTGGCAAAGATCACCAATTTGGCACAGCCGAAGCCGCGATCCTCGGCTGTGGCGGCAGCGATCTTCAAGAGGATATGACCCACGCGCTGGATGGCGTCCATGTTGATGCCCGCCCGTCGCGACGCCACGTTCAGCGAGGAGCACACGCGCTTGGTCTGCGACAGGACCTCCGGCAGCGACTCCATCACCACCCAGTCGCCGGGCGAGATGCCCTTGTGAACCAGGGCCGTGAAGCCGCCCACGAAGTCGACGCGGCATTCGACCGCCGCGGCGTCGAGCGTTTTGGCCAGTTGCACGGCGGAGCCCTGCCCATGACCCGCCAACAGCGTGGCGGCAGGCGAAATCGCCACCCGCTTGTTGATCACGGGAATACCGTACTTGGCTCCCACGCGATCGCAAACCTCGACCAGCCGGCTAGCGCGGGAAACGATCTTCTGCCGCACCTTCCGGCAGAGGTGATCCAGGTTCGGCGCCGCACAGTCGTCGAGGTTCAATCCCAGGGTGACGCTGCGCACGTCGAGGTGCTCGGCGTGCAACATCTGGATGGTCGAAAGTATTTCGTCGGTGCGGAGCATTGGGGGGAAGATCTTAGACCTTAGATCTTAGACCTTAGATCTTAGACCTTAGATCTTAGACCTTGGGTCTTAGACCTTGGGTCTTTGCAAGTTCTAAGTTCTAAGTTCTAAGTTCTAAGTTCTAAGTTCTAAGTTCTAAGTTCTAAGTTCTAAGTTCTAAGTTCTAAGTTCTAAGTTCTAAGTTCTAAGTTCCGGCGGCTTGACCCGGCTTCAATCGCAATTGATTCGTCGCCACGAAGACGTTCTCGTGCTGGAGCTTGACGGTGAAGCCGAGTTCCTGCCCCATCTGTTCCAGGTCGGCCTGCATCATCCGCACGTCCCAACGCGCGGGGACCTCGACCTGGCCGATGAGAACGAACTGCGTACCGTTGCGGTCGCCATACAGGTCAACGATGTTGATGTCCTTGCCGGCCAGATACTGGCTGAAACGGCGGACGATGCCCGGCTGGTCTTCGCCGAAAGCGCTGATCACGAACCGCTCGGCCGGATCTGCCGTGGATAGTTGGGCAGCCCGCGCCGGCCGAACGAGCACCTGGTAGCCGATTCCGCTGGACTCGGCGCCGCAGACCCGTTGGGCCAATTGCTCGGGATCGATCGGCTCGGGCACGCTCACGATCATGATCAACGTGAAGTATCCACCCAGCACGGTCTGGCTGCACGAGTCGATGTTGCCGCCCAGCGATTCGACGGCATCGCTGACCGCCGCCACGATTCCGGGATGGTCGTCGGACATGACCGTGAGCACAAAACCATGGGGAAATCGCGTCATCATCTGCCGCCGAGAGGGGGGAAAAGCGCATGATAACACGTTCGGGCCGCGCCGGCAACGGCAACGCGGGAGCGGCTCTTACGAAATCCGAACTCGTCGCGAGACCTACTTTGCGCTTCGCCGCACGGCCTCGACAATCTGGTCGGCGGCGCCCGCTGGCCCCAGTCGCTCGACATTGAGCAGGAGGTCGTAGAGGTGCGGGTTGTCGATGTCCTGGTGGAAGAAATGGTGGATGAACTCGTGGCGGTCACGGTCGGTGCGGCGGACCCAATCCAAGGCTTCCTGGAGCCCGGAGTTGTGCCGCTGCCGCACGCGTTCTGCGCGAAATCCCTCGGAGGCCACGATTCGCACGGCACAGGTGTTCGACCGCGGCAAGAGAAACTGCGCCCGCGGCCGACAAACACGGCGCTCGCGGCCCGAGCCAATACTTGGATCATACGACTAAGTTGTACGAAGTACTTCTCATGTGGTATGATCTGCCGATCCATCCATGTGCCCAACACGTCGTAAACCCAGTTGTTTGCGGTCTCATCGACGAGATCGAGCATCAACCGCGATTCCTTGTAGCGTTCGGCAATTTGATCCAACAAGTTCCTGTCGTACACCTCCCAGCCGAGGCGCTCGCCCACCAATCGGGCCACAACCGCGCCTGCCGCCCCGGCCTCACGGGAGATGGCGACATAACATACGCCCTCGGCCTGCGACGGGCCAACCTGGTGGTGACTGGCCGCACCGGCAGCCGTCTCTTGAAACCGCGCCCAAGTACGCATCTTCTTTTCGGCGAAGGCTGCGAGCCGGGTATCCTGATGAATTGGACTGTTCATGGCAACCCCCTAAAGATTGGAGAAAAGAAACGGGGAGAACAGGCTCCGTAACACTGAATTCTATGAATCCGAGCTGAAAAAGGAAAGCCTCGCTCTATATTGACCACCGAAGTGCCAGCCTTTATACTCGAGCTACCATGATTGACCCCGTCTCTGAATCTGCAACTCCCACGCCGCGCTGGCGTCCGTTGAACGCCATCGATCGCCGTGTCCTGGGGGTTCTGGGCGAAAAGGCGAAAACCACGCCGGACACTTACCCAATGTCGCTCAACGCGGTCGTCTCCGGCTGCAACCAGAAGAGCAATCGCTCGCCAGTCGTGCAACTCGAACCCGACCAGGTGGAGGAATCGCTCGACCGGCTGCGCAAGTTCGGCGCCGTGGCCCTGGTCGAAGGCTCCGGCCGCGTGCAAAAGTACCGGCATTACCTCTACGAATGGCTAGGGGTGGGCAAGATCGAGCTTTCGGTAATGATCGAGTTGTTGCTGCGCGGCCCCCAGACCGAAGGCGAACTCCGTGGACGGGTCTCTCGTATGGACCGCATCGACGATCTCAACGCCCTGCGCGAGTTGTTGAATGCGCTGAAGAGCAAGGGCTTGGTAATTCCCCTTACCCCAGAAGGGCGGGGACAGGTCTTTACCCACGCCCTCTTTCCGCAGCGCAATTTGGACCATCAGAAGGCGCAGTATTCGCAACAGTCTGTCGCGTCGTCGGGCATTGACGATGAGCCCGTTGACGACAGGGGTCCGCAGGAACCGCTGTCCCCCACGCCGCGACCGCCCGTGGCGCCGGTTGCCGCCCGTCCGGCCGCGATCTCCGGCGATTCTGGAGAGTTGGAGTTATTGCGGCAGACGGTCGCGGAATTACGATCTCAAGTCAAGCAACAGCAACAGGAAATGGACGATCTCAGCAGTGGTCTCCGCCGCATTGAGGCTGAGTTTCAGGACCTGAAGCGGGCCCTGGGTGGATAACCTCCCGGTCTTTGTTCTCGTCGAACATGACCGATTCGACCGTGGCCGAGACCAAATTGATATGTCGCCCCATGGCGACCGCTCCCGCCTCCGCGCGATGCTGCCGCATGGCGTCCAAGAGATCCACCAGGGGAACGATCGATTCTTTGTGCCGTTGGCGATCGTATTCCACGAAGTCGCGCATCGCCTGGCTGAAGGTATCATAGCGCTCGATCTCGGCAACGAGTCGCTTGTTGCCGCAATGGTCGATCGTCATCCCGTGAATGCGACGATCGACGCCGAGCAGGTCGTTGGTCCATTTATCCTCGCTGCTGCCCGAATCGTCGATAAGCCGCTGCAGGTCGCTCCGCAACGAGCTCAGCAGTTCATCGTCGACATGGCTGCACGCCAGACGGACGGACTCGCACTCCAAGAGCCGGCGAACGGCGTAAAAATCGCGCACTTCCTTGCGGCCGAAAGGTCTGACCAGTGCCCCGCAGTGGTGGGAAAGCTCGATGATGCCCGATTGTTCAAGTTCCACCAGAGCCTCGCGAATCGGAGTGGCGCTCACGCCGAATCGAATAGCTAACTTGCTGGTAATCAGGCGTGTTCCTGCCGTCAATTCGCCGGTAATGATGGCCTTCAGAAGCCTTTGCACGACATGGTGCCGGAGAGCACGTCGCGGCGGCAGCTCCGGGGGGTTGACGGAATCTGATTCATTCATATTCCGATTATGTACCCAAAACGGGAAAAACCGCAAGGCGAGTCGCGGGAATTATTCAAAGGGCGGACACAAAATATAGTATTTGATATCGCTCTCAACCCTTGGCCACCGGCTTGCGGCGAAACGGCTTCTGCAGCGCCGCCACGCATATTTCATGCCGATTGTGAGCCAACTGGCGGGCCCGCACCAGGTTGAAACCCCAACTGCGAATCCGGGTAAGATAGGCGGGCACTTCCGCGGCCAGTCGCCACTGCGGGAGTTTGAGAGTCAAGAGCATGCCGCGAATATTGACCTCGGCATGGGTCACGATGGCCTCCACGGCGTCGAGCGTAAAGCCGGGCGCGACATTCATGTCGGCCGTGAGCCAGCGGACTTTGCGGAACGCCCGACGCGGAACTTCCATTGCCCGGCGGCGAATGTGGCGAAACTTGGGGTTTTCCAGAACCTCCGGGGCCATTTCGGCCGGATCGATGCCGATGACCTCGAATCCGCGCCCCAGCAAACGACTGGCTGGCGCCGCCGGGAGAACTGCCGATCTCGGCGAAACGCGCTCCCGCCCCGGCCGGCAATTGGGACCACCGCAGGGCCTCTTCCATTTTCAGCCAGGCACGGCTTACCACGTCGTCGGGCATGTCGAGGCTGAGGATCCCGCCCGGCCAGCGGGAGGGAACCGACCGGCCCGATGGAAGCCGAGCCACCACTGATCCGGCTCGACCAGCACGCAGTCGGCGATCCAGTCGCCCGGGTCGGCCTGTTGCTGCAGGTGGTTTCCGGCGCCAACCGCTCGGGACGAGGGCAGGCGGTCCGCAAAGCCTCGAACGTGGCAAGGGCCGCCGGCGTAATCGATGGTTCGAAGCCGTGGTCGCCCGGTTCGGCCCGATCGCGCTCCCAGACGTGGATCCGGCGAATCGGGCGGTCGCCAAGCAAATACCAGGCCGCCTGTGCGGCGACGGCCAGACTGTCAGACGGCACGTTTCCCGGTTCCCCGCTGACAGGTTGGAAACCTATCCCACCGGGCCGGCGTCCGACTCGTTGTACGAGACCTTTCCCAAGGAAAAACCGTAGGTCCGCGCAAAGACCGATGCCAAGTTGAAGTCGGGGGCAAAATACTGTTGTTCGGGCAGTTTGAATGTCAGGAACCCGGGCCGCGAGTAGGCGAAGCGGAAGTCCGGCCAGCGCTGCGCCGACTTCGCCTTTGACCGCTTTTTCCGCTCCCACCTGACAGATGACAAAAAGGAAACGGGCCGGTTCTGGCGGGACTGACATGGTGAGGATCCGGGGGCATGACTTTCGGAAAGCTGTCCATTATATCCCAGGAAGCCGTAGGGTGGGACAAGATCCGGGGCACCCGCGCCTCGTTGTTACACACATCGCCTTGACCCCATCCGGCTCGCGGTCTGTCGATTTAGTCGAAGACTGCCCTCCCGCCCACCCTGGGCTTGCCCCAGGGGAGCGAAGGATCGACCACTACTGGCCAGCCTCTAATCGCTGGTCGCCGTTTTCTCCGTTCTGCCGCCGCCTGGCCCGCGGGCCAGGCGGCGGCAAGACGGAGAAAACGGCGAAAGGGGTAGGTGAGGCGGCGTTTCTAGTGGCCAAACCTCCGCTCCGCTGAGGCAGGCCCAGCGGGGGCGGGAGAAAATGGACAGAGCGCGAGCCGGATGGGGTCGTTGGCAGACTTGCGTAATACCGGGGCACCCGGATCTTGTCCCACCCTACGCGCCTATCTGCGACACGATTTCTGAAATGGACCACTGAAGTGGCATGCGCGGTGCCAATTGACAATGCCTATGCGAAATGCAAGAATCTCCAATATTCGTGTCCGAACGACTGAGGAGGCAAGAATGAAACCGAGATGGATTTGGGCGATCGGGCTGGCGGCGATGCTGGCGTGGGTGAACTTGGCGGCCTCACAGGAGCGACCCAGGCGGCCGGCGCCGCCAAGGTTGCCGGAAGGTGTGCGGGTCGAACAGGACCTCCCATACGTCGAAGGCGGCCACGAGCGGAACCGCCTCGACCTGTACCTGCCCGAAAAGGCCGAGGGGCGGCTGCCGATGGTCGTCTGGATTCATGGCGGGGCCTGGTTGGCCGGCAGCAAAGAGGGCTGCCCCGCCGTGCCGCTGACTGCCAAGGGCTATGCCGTGGCCAGCATCAACTATCGCTTGAGCCAACACGCCCCCTTTCCGGCCCAGATCGAAGACTGCAAGGCGGCGATCCGCTGGCTGCGGGCCAATGCTGCGAAGTATCACCTTGATCCGGACCACGTCGGCGTCTGGGGCGCGTCGGCGGGCGGCCACCTGGTCGCGATGCTCGGCGTCACCGGCGGCGTGAAGGAGTTGGAAAGCCAGGGCGGCAACCTCGACCAGTCCAGCCGCGTGCAGTGCGTCGTCGACTGGTTCGGCCCCTCGGACTTGCTGACGATGGCCGGCGGTCACAACAACCCCGGCTCGCCGGAATCCCGTCTCATCGGCGGTCCTGTCCAGGAGAACAAGGAGAAGGCCCGTAAGGCCAGCCCGCTGACCTACGTGGGCAAGGATGCCGCGCCTTTCCTCATCATGCATGGCGACCAGGACAGGACGGTCCCTTTGCAGCAGAGTGAACTGTTGGCCGAAGCCCTCCAGAAGGCCGGCGCGAAGGTCACACTCGTCGTCGTCAAGGGCAACGGGCACGGCGGCCCCGGGTTCAGCAGCCCGGAGAACCGGAAGCTCATCGAAGACTTCTTCGCCAAGCATCTCGGCAAGGGCGGGTTCAGGGCAAAGGCAGAGGTGCAGCCCACCCGGAAACCTCACGTCTATATGACGATTTCCAAGCAGACGACTTACATCACGGAGCCCTTGCGCAAGGATGGTTACGTCAACTACGTCGCCGCCTTGAATCAGCGTTTCCGAGCGGGCGTAACGCCGGAAAACAACGCGGCCGTGCCCGTCCTTAAGGCCATGGGGCCCGGTGAGATCGGCCCGAAGTATCGCGACGAGTATTTCAGGCTGCTCGACATCCAGCCGCTCCCGGAAAAAGGCGACTACTACGTCAGGGTCGACCAATACGCGAAGGCAGCGAAGGACGTGGGAAGGCGTGCCGCGGAGGAAGAGGAAGAGAAAGGGCAAGACCTTTACTTGCAGCAACTGACCCAGGCCATGAAGCGGCCCTGGTCGAAGAAGGAGTTTCCCATTCTGGCGGGCTGGCTGGCGACAAACGAGAAGCCCCTGGCGTTGCTGGTCGCGGCCTCCAAGCGTCCGCGGCGTTACGATCCGCTCATCCCCGAAGATGGCTGCGTCATCGGGATCCTCTTGCCGGCCATTGGTCAATTCCGGGAAGCCGCGCGGGCCTTGACTGCACGGGCGATGCTCCGCGCGGACGAAGGCAAGCTGGACGAGGCGTGGGAGGACCTGCTGGCCTGCCACCGCTTGGGGAGGCTGGCCGGCCAGGGACCGACGTTGGTCGAGGCATTGGTGGGCATTGCCGTGGACTCGATGGCCTGTGCGGGCGACCAGGGATTATTGCAGCAGGCGCGGCTGTCGCCGGGCCAAATTGCCAGGATGCGGGCCGACCTCGACAGACTGCCTCCCTTCCCCAAGATGGTTGACAAGATCAACGTGTGCGAGCGGTTCATGATGCTCGACTGCATAGGAATGGTCGCCCGCGATGGGTTCCGCAACATGGGCAACCTGACCGGCGGCAGCAAATCGGGTGATGGTCTGTTCGAGTTGCTGATGGACGACGCGGCCAGGGCGGCAGTCGATTGGGACCAGGTGCTTCGCATGGGCAACTCCTGGTACGATCGGATGACCGACGCCTTCGGCAAGCCGACGCGGGCCGATCGCGACACGGCCCTGCGCAAGATCGACGACGACATTCGCAAGTTATCTGCAACGGCCAAGGACTGGAAATCGCTGGGCCTGTCGATGCTGGCAGCTCCGCGATACGCCCTTTCCGAGCGGGTCGGCCAAATCTTTGTGGCGCCTGCTCATGCCGGCGATCGCGGTCGTGCTGCCAGCGCCGAGGACCGGGCGACGATGCAGTTCGACCTGACCCGGCTCGGCTTTCGCCCTGGCCGCCTATCACGCCGACCGCGGCGCGTACCCGGCGCAGCTCGCGGATCTGACGCCCAAGTACGTCGCCGAAGTTCCCAAGGATATCTTCGGCGACGCCGCGTTGCACTACCGGCCGGAAGGCGGCGGCTACCTGCTCTACAGCGTCGGTCCCAATCGGCAAGGACGACGGCGGCAAGGGCATGGACGACCGTATAGGAGGGCGAAAACTGGGACGACATCACCGTCCGTGTACCGGCGGCCGCGGCAAAGAAATAGGAGGCTATTTCAAGATCGGGCATGTAGCGTAGGCTTCCAGCCTGCGTGCCCGATTTTGAAATAGCCTCTTATTGTTCGCCGCCCTAGTGGATTTCCCATTGCGAGTCTTCGTTTCTGACATCTCCGTTTTGCGTTTCCTTTGCAATGTGGGCCTGTTCGGCCTGCTCTTGTTGCCGATCGCCTGTCATGCGCAGCCGCCTGTTGACGCCCCGGCGGTCCCAAACAGTCGGCCCGAAACTGGCGCCGATGGCCCGCTCGCCTCAGCGGAGCCGGACTGGCCGCAATGGAGCGGCCCGCAGCGCAACGGCATTTCCGCCGAGCAGGGCCTTCTGACGAAGTGGCCGGACGGCGGACCAAAACTCGTTTGGAAGATCGGCAACCTGGGGCGGGGCTGGTCATCGCCGATCATCGTGCGGGACCGGCTGTACATTACCGGCGACGTGGACGACAACCTCGTGATCTTCGCCTTCGACCTCGGCGGGAAGCGGCTGTGGAAGACCCCGAACGGCCGCTCGTGGACCGGCTCCTACGCGGGGGCAAGGGCCTGCTGCGCATACTCCGCAGGAAGGCTCTACCACATGAACGCCCACGGCCGCGTGGCCTGCCTGGAGGCCGAAACGGGCAAGGAACTCTGGGCCGTTGACGTGCTGGAGCGCTTCCAGGCGCAGAACATCACCTGGGCGATGAGCGAGTGCCTGCTGGTTGACGGCCCCCGCGTGATCGTGACGCCGGCTGGCGAGAAGGCCCTCATGGCCGCCCTCGATAAGCAAAACGGCCGGACTGTCTGGACCACGGAGCCGCTCCCCACCGATCGGGCCTCGCACTCGTCTCCGCTTCTGTTCCATCATGCGGGGCGCCGAATCGTCGCCAACTGCACGTCGGCGCACGGCTTCGCGGTTGACGCCGACACGGGGAGGTTGCTTTGGACCGTGCCCCTGCGAAGCCCCTACGGCGTGAACGTCGCCACGCCCGTCTATGGCGCGGGCAGGATCTTCTATGTCACCCCCTACGTCTATGGGACATGCTACCAGGTGCAGTCCGGAGAGAACGGACTGCAAGTCGAGAAGGCCTGGGACACGACCTTGGACACCTGCACCGGCACGGTGCTGTTGGTGGACGGCTTGCTCTACGGCAGCGGTTACAAGAAGCACAAGTCTTGGCTCTGCCTGGACTGGAAGTCGGGCGAGACGCGCTATGAGTGGAAGGGCCTGACGACCGGGGCCGCCGTGTATGCCCAGGGGCGACTGTACTGCCTGGCCGAGGACGGCCAGGCGGCGTTGCTGCGGCCGACGCCTGATGGGTTCCAGATCGACGGCCAGTTCCGGCTCTTGCCCCGATCGGCCGGCGACGCCTGGGCGCATCCCGTCTTGCTCCACGGCAGGCTGTATCTTCGCTATCACGATGCCCTGTGGTGCTACAACGTCCGGTCCTAGCACCAAATGCTCTTCGGGTCGAGTTGCTTTAAGCATGCGATACCTTGCGGAGAGTCTCGCGAAGACCGTTTGCTGCTAGCGCGCGGCGCCATAGTTCGGATAATACGGGCCGTTGTTGAGGAAACAGGGCGGGTAGGTCGGGGCAGGTTGGTTGTTCGCGTTCTGCTCGTAGCTCAATTCGTGATTCGCCCGCTCTTGCTCCTGTAACGGCCGGACGTAGGCCGAGTAAGTGTTCACCGTGCCGTTGTTGGTGTTCGCGTCCAGAAGCGTATACGGACTGACGGCGGGCGTCGTCGAGTAATGGTCGAAGGGTTTCTGGGTCGATGAACGACGGCCGTTTTCGGTTGGGCTGGCCGTGTCATGGCGGGGCGCCATTCCGGCCCACCCGGTGCCAGGGGAAGTGGCGTTGTAGTTCTGCATCGGCGGCTGGGGAAGGTCGTTGCGGGCGAAAGCACCGGGATCGGTGGGCGCGATGGGCATCTTCAGCGGGTGCGCGATGCTTTGGTTCATCACGTGCACCTGGCGTGCGCCCGTCAAGTGGGGATGTTGCGAGGGTGGAGAAGGCATTGACGCAGAGGGCAACGGCGGAGAAGGCAACGGCCGCGCGTTCTCGGGCGAGGGGGAGATCGGCTGGAGGAAGTCGGCCGTTCCCGATCCTACCATGACCATCGCACAAAAGGCGAACGCTGCGTTCATTGGATAAGCTCCTTGAGATTCGCAAAGAAGAAGGAAATGTCAAGTTGCCGCCCTTACCGGTTATATCGGTTCCACGAGCCGCAAACTTTACCATGCTTTCCTAGTATCTCGGAATTCCGGTTACTTATCTTGCGCAATTGGGGCAGCCTGGGTGGCATGCTTTCACGCGTAGCGGGTAAGCGTGTCGTTCGCGGGTAGAACATGCTTACCCGCTACGCGTGAAAGCATGCCACCCATAAATCGCAATCTGCGTGAGACACTGCACTAGATTTGCAGACCTTCTGACGCAAGAATCCACGGCCAAACGTAGGGTGGGCTGCCGGCAACCGCGCGGTAAACAGCGTTTGTCTGCTTGTCTTGTCCCTTCCTCGTCAGGCGAGAGTCTCTTGCAACACCCGGCAGGGTTCGACGCCGACGAGACGGGCGTCGAGTCCTTGGAATCTGACGGCCAGGCGCTGAGGGTCGATCCCCAGCAGGTGCAGCATCGTGGCATGCAGGTCGTGGACGCTGGCGACCTTCTCCACGGCGGCATAACCCAGTTCGTCGGTGGCCCCATACGACAGGCCGCCTTTGATGCCGCCGCCGGCAGCCCAGACCGTAAAGCCCTTGTTGTGGTGGTCGCGGCCGTCGCCGCCTTGCGACATCGGCGTGCGGCCGAATTCGCCGGCCCAAACGAGCAAGCTGTCCTTGAGCATGTCGCGCTGCTTCAGGTCGCGAATCAACGCGGCGCACGCCCGGTCGACCTCCGCGGCCTTGAACTCCACGCCTTGCTTCACGCCGCCGTGGTGATCCCAGTCCTTGTGGTACAACTGGATGAAGCGGACGCCGCGTTCCGCCAGTCGCCGGGCAAGAAGGCAGTTGGAAGCAAACGAGCCGTCGCCGGGCTTGCAGCCGTACAGGTCCAGGACGTGCCGCGGTTCCTTGCTGGTATCCGTCAACTCGGGCACGCTGGCCTGCATGCGAAACGCCATTTCATATTGTGCTATCCGCGTGGCGATTTCGGGATCGTGTACCAGGCGGTCATAGCGCAAGTTGAGTTGATTGACGGCCTTGACCACGTCCTCCTGCTGGCCGCGGGAAATGCCGGCGGCGTTGCCGAGGTACAGGACCGGATCGCCTTTGCTGCGCAGTTGCACGCCTTGGAAACGGCTGGGGAGAAATCCGGCCGACCATTGGCGCGCCGCGATGGGCTGGTTCTGGCCGCCACGTCCCAGCGAGATGAGGACGACGAAACCTGGCAAGTCGTCGGTCTCGGCGCCCAACCCGTACAGCGCCCACGCGCCCATCGACGGCCGGCCGGCAATCTGCGAACCGGTGTTCATGAACATGTGGGCCGGATCATGGTTGATGGCGTCGGTGGTCATCGAATGGATGAAGCAGATCTCGTCGGCGACGCCCGCGATCTGCGGAAACCACTCGGAAACCTCGATCCCGACGGGGCCCATCTTCTTGAACTTCGCCTGCGGCCCGAAACAGACCAGTTTCTTGCCCTGGAGTTGCGCCAGTTGCTGACCCTTTGTCATGCTTTCCGGCATGGGCTTGCCGTGCATCGCGGCCAGTTTGGGTTTCCAAGCGAACGTTTCGAATTGCGAGGCCCCGCCGGCCATCGTCAGCCAAATCACGCGTTTTGCCTTGGCCGGATGGTGGAGCGGGTTGACAACTCCTTTCCATTTGTCCTTGGCCGGTTCGCCCGCCGTTGCTTCGCGGTCGAGCATCGTCCCGAGTGCCACGGCGCCCAGGCTGCTCGCGGCGCCGGTCAGGAAGGCGCGGCGCGTCAGAGGGGCGGCAACTTGCTGATCTTTCGAGTGCATGGCATCAATTCCGCGTAATGGTTTCGTGCAGATTCAGAACGATTCGCGCGACGCTGGTCCATGCGGCAAGTTCCGCAGGCGAAACATCGCCGGGCGGCGGTACAAGGCCGACTTGCAGGACGGCCTTGGCCGCAGCCGGATCCCGAGCATATTCGGCCAGGTGTTTCTCCAGGATCGCGCGGACCGCGGCGATCTCGTCCGCACACGGCTTGCGGGCGAGGGCCTGGCGCCAGATCCAGTCCAGGCGCGACGGCACGCCCGCCCGGCCTTCCTTCAGGGCGCGGGCCGCCAGCGCGCGGGCGGCTTCGACGTAGGTCGGGTCGTTCAATAGGACCAGGGCCTGCTGGGGAATGCAGGACCGCGTGCGATCGGCCGCGCACTCCTCGCGGCTGGGCGCGTCGAAGGCCAGCAAGCTCGGGTGCAGGAAGCTCCGTTGCCACCAGGTGTACAGGCCACGGCGATACTGGCTCTCGCCGGAGTCCGCTTGGTACTCCCGCGGGGGAAAGTTCAGGTTCTCCCAGTAGCCCGCGGGTTGATAGGGCTTCACGCTCGGACCGCCGATCTGCGGCGACAAGAGTCCGGAAATCGCCAAAACGTTGTCGCGCACCAGTTCGGCGTCGAGGCGGAAACGACTTTGCCGGGCCAAGAGACGGTTGTCCGGATCGCGGGCCAGTTGTTCCGCCGTGGCCGCGGACGTTTGACAATAGGTCTCGCTGGTCACGATCGTTCGGACCACGTGCTTGACGTTCCATCCGCTATCCATGAACTCGCAGGCCAGCCAGTCGAGCAACTGGGGATTGGCCGGCCATTCGCCTTGCGAGCCCAGATCATCGAGCGTCCGGCAAATGCCGATCCCGAAGAACTGCTTCCACAAGCGGTTGACGAACACGCGCGCCGTCAGGGGGTTGCCTCGCGAACCGATCCACTGCGCGAGGTCCAGCCGCGTCAGGCGCCGTCCTTCCGCTCTTGGGCCGGGCAAGAATGCCGGCAGGGCCGGCTGCATTACCGGGCCGCTCTCGTTCATCCAGTCGCCACGCGGCAGGAGGCGCACCGTGCGCGGGTTGCTCATCGAGACCGACACCAGGCACCGCGGCAGGCTGGCTTCCAGCGCGGCTTCCGCTTTTTGGGCGGCTGCCGAGTCGCGGCCGGCCGCGGCGATCCGGGCCTTTAGGCGGGCAAGCTCCGCCGACTGCTGCGGGCTGGGCAACGGCATGCCGTCTTCGCGGCGACCCAAGATCGGCTCCTGGATATCGGCGAAAAAAGCCCCCAGGGAGTAGAAGTCGCGCGTCGTCATCGGGTCGAACTTGTGGTCGTGGCACTGGCAACACCCGAACGTCTGCCCCAGCCACACCGTGCCCACGGCCCGCACGCGATCGGTCAACATGCGTGCTTCGTAGTCTTTGGCCTGGGCGCCGCCTTCCTCGGTCGTGAGCAACAGACGGTTGAAGCAGGAGCCGACTTTCTGCTCCTGGGTGCTGTTGGGAAGCAGGTCGCCGGCCAACTGCTCGACGGTAAAATCATTGTAAGGCTTGTTCTGATTGAATGTCCGGATGACATAGTCTCGATACGGCCATACATTGCGCGGGTTGTCTGAATGGTAGCCGATCGTATCGGCGAAACGCACGACATCCAGCCAGCCCATGGACATCCGCTCGCCGTAGTGCGGCGAGGCGAGCAGTCGTTCGATCAGCCGCGGGTAGGCCTGCGGATCGGGATCGGCGGCAAACGCCTCCACTTCTTCCGGCTTCGGCGGCAGACCGACCAGGTCCAGAAAGAGCCGGCGGATCAACGTGCGGCGTTCGGCTGCGGGCGACGGCTTCAGCCCGGCCTCGGCCAAACGCTTGCGGACGAGGAAGTCCACGCCGTTACTGCCGGCGGGAACGGGCGGCTTCACGGGCGGCGTGTAGGACCAGTGGCCTTGGTATTGAGCGCCTTCGGCGATCCAACGCTTCAATAGTTCTTTCTGTTGCGGCGTGAGTTTCTTGTGCGCAACCGGCGGCGGCATGAACTCGTCGGGATTCTGGTTGAAGATTCGCGCCACCAACTCGCTCTTGTCGGGGCTTCCCGGAACAATCGCCTTGACCGAGACGGCCACGTCGCGCACGTCCAACCGCAAGTCGGCCTCCCGGTGTTTCGCGTCGGGACCGTGGCATTGGTAACAATTCTCCGCCAAGATCGGTCGCACGTCGCGGTTGAACTCGACGGTTGTCGAGGCGGCGTCGCCGGCCAGGGCCGGACGGAGCGGCAACAAGAGGACGAGGAAGACATGCCCGCAGACGGCCATCGATTCCAGTTTCATGCCTCGATCGCTCCAAAGTCGGGAACCGGTTCTTCGCGGAAGGAAGGAACGCGTCACGGCGCGAGAACCTGAATGCAGCGTACCACGGCGCCGTGTCCCTCGCAAGTCGAATGCCCCGCGACAACCAGGCAGGTATCTAACCAGTCTTTTTCACGTCGTACTCTCGCTCGGCAACCAGATAGTGCCGCATCAGGTTTTCATGTAGGTACTTGCCCTGTTCGGACGGAATTTCAGACTATTTACCTCGCTTGAGCGTGACTGTCTTGGGCCTGGCGACCACTTTGACGCCATCGGAGAAGCTGACCGCAAGCGGTGTCGTCCGGTAATTGTACACTTGGACGAGAGCACGGTGACCGTCTCTTGCAGCACGTCCTCCGCATCCGCCCGATGGGGGATCTGTGAACGGATATAGGCGTAAATCCGCGGCTCGGCCCGGAGCAGCAGGTGGACGAAGTCACTCGATGCCGGAGAACTACCAGTCATGCCAATCCGAACCGATGCTGAGACGCGAAAGGCGTATCGCTATTATCCTAATTCCATGAGCGGCACAAAAGGCGTGAAGGGATCTGGTAGAAATTGTCAGATTCTCAAACTGTAGACGTTTGCCTCACGGGGCGGCGCCCAACTCGATCGGAGTATCACCGTGAAGGCCGACTGCGCAAGTACCGCATCACTCGGTCAGGTTAGCGTCTCGGATCGATCCCTCGAATCTTAAAAAATCCGCGTCCGTACCCACATCCGGCATTTTCCTCAAGCACGCTTCGAATGTCGTCGCGGTCGTCTCCGGGTCGCCCGCCAACAGGGCATCGCGAAGAATCGCCCTGTGCTCGTCTTCGACGCTCCGGCGGTGCTCGTCAGCGCGTTTCTTCAAGCTAGCGAGAATTTCCGGTTCGAACGTCTCGTACAAGTAATTCAGCCATACGTTGACACCTCATGTCGCACGTTGTTTGTAAAGGGGCTGTTCTAAAACCTACGCCGTAGGATGGACTTCCCAGTCCGTCCCCCGGTCTTGCAACACCCTCCGTTGCATTTTAGCGGAAGCGTTGGGCGTGAACCAGACCGGCCCGAATGCGTTCCAACTCAGGTCTACGTGGTACAATGCGCTGCAAGGCCTCGCAGGTGGTTCGGTCAAAGGAAAGTCGAATGGCGAGTAACGTTGGGGAGATGTGCGAAGACGCGGGTTCGTCCGGCTTGGCACTGGGCGAAATGGCGATGGGGTTCTTCCGCGGCAAGGTGCTGTGCGCGGCGGTGCGCCTCGGAATCGCCGACGCACTCGCCGCCGGACCGATGACCGCCGAAGAGCTTGCTGTCGTGACCATGACCGATCCCGACGCCCTGCGTCGCTTTCTGCGGGCCCTCGCAAGCATCGGTGTCGTCGCGGTGAGCCAGCTCCTCCTGATCGAAGTCGTGCTGCCGAACCGCGTGGAACGGCCCAGCCCCGAGATCGAGAAGCTGTTCATGTCGGACTTGAACATGTTGGTGGTGACGGGCGGACGCGAGCGGAGCGAGGACGAATGGCACGCTCTGCTGGCAATGGCGGGTCTCGTGCAGCGCCGAATCCTCCCTGTTCCAGGTCAGGCGGCCAGCATCATTGAGGCTGCGCCTAGGGACGGTCAACGAACGCGTGCCGCTCCGGCCGATGCGCCGCGATCATAGAGGTCTTACGCCTCCACTGTCGCGTAACCCATGACTTTATCTCAGCGAGTGGCGCGGGCCAACGTACTCTGAAAGTACGAAGCGTAAGCCCGCCACCACGCGTAGCGAGACCCCACCACTGGAGGGAGACTCCGCGTCGGTGGAACTCGCACCCGTTGCCCCGCATCCGAGTAGCGTCAACTACCTTGCCTGCGCTGCAGCAGTTGAAGAAGCTGTGCGGCCTCTTGCTCGGTCAGTCCGGCCACGAACTCCTCCGGCGGCAGGCCGCGCAACCGCTCCTGCGACGACAGCCCCCGCAGTCGCTCCTCGGGCGGCAGGCCGCGCAACCGCTCCAGGATTCGCTCGATAGGGATCTCCTCCAACATCCTGGTCACGAGTTCGTTTTCAAACTGCTCGAGATTCTCCGCAAGTACCTGTTGCATGGCAAAATCCTCCTCACCGCGGAACTGTTTGACCTGTTGCACCATGTAGTGATAGTGAGCCAAGGCGCTTTGGCCCCCGCCAGCCAACGTCTCTATTATACGTCGGCGGTCGTTCAGGAAAACACGGCTCACGAGCGATAGGATGGGCCGGCCGCGCTCGGCCATCACGTCGGTTTCCACCAACCAGGTCGCAAACGGCAGCCCGGCCACCCGAAAAATCCCTGGCTCATGCCGGCTGGTCTCGCACCCCAAGAGCCGCAGTTCGTCGCGCAGGGCGCCGCTGACCACCGGCACCAGAACGATGAGCGAGACCTCCTCACGGGAGACGGGCTCGCTCAATTGGCTGTGCCACAGGTAGGAACAGCCCGCGAGTTGTGCGAAATCACCCCGCTGCATCGCGTCGGTCGGGCCCTTGAATTCGATCAGCGTGAAGCGGTTGAGGAGCGGCAACAACTCGGAGAGGTCACGCGCCGCGAGTTCGGAAAGCTGTCCCCCCTCGCGGCGAATCAGCAGGATGTCCACTTGCAGCGGAAGTTTACCGACGGAGACCTCCTGTTCGACCTTGAACCCGGAATCCAAGGCGAAGCTCAGCATCCGCACCAATAAGGGATGCCACCACGTGCGCATCTTGCCCGGCTGGTCGCTACGATCGGAGGAACCGGATTGTTGAACGTCGGCCATGCCCATAATGTACGACGCCGCAGCGCGTCTGACCAGTGCCGAATGGTCGCCGTTAGTCATTATGGAAAAAACGGGACCAGACTTCAACCGTTAACAGCTTTTCAGTCAGCGGTCAAAGTCTGATGCCTCGGACTTTCTCTGCCGTCACCGCGCCGTCAGTTCCAAGACCGTGATCGACCAGGCGGGAAACGTATGGCTGAAGCTGGCGGCAACGTCCTTCAGCGGTTCACTCACCGGCACGATCTTCGTCGGTTCGGCGAGCGAATTGGTCTCCGCCGGGCCGCCGGCGCGCAAGGTGACGGCCTGGCCTTCCTTTTCGACCTTCGCCGCGCCCTTGCAACTCGATGCGTACCACTTGGGCGGCCGCGCCGGGATTCACGACCTTCAAGAAGACCTTGCCGGTCTCGGTCTGCCGGGTCACGGAGTAGGGCAGGAACACGCCCGGTTCCGTCTTGAGGGTCGATTTCGGCGTGACGTTGCCGATGTGGCTGGCGAACATCACCTGGGCGTAATAGGCGGGCGAACCGTAGCTCTCCAGGTTGTTGTAGCCGATGAGGTCGGTTTTCCACTGCATGCCGCCCGGATTGACGTTGACGAAGAGCGGCGCATAGCAGTGCATGACGATCAGGTCGGAATTGCGTTCCATGCTCGTCATCCAGGCGGCGTCGCCGAGCGCGGCCTGGAAATTCGGCGTCGGCTCGCCCTCGCGCGTGGCCCATTCGCCCACGAAGACCTTCGGCCCCTTGCGGTCGGCGTTGTCGTAGTGCTGCAGGTCCTTGTAGAAGGCGGCGGCGCTGCGGTAATAGTGGTCGTCGTAAAGATCGGGCGTGCGGGTCTTCGCCTCGCGGCTCGTGGCGATGAGTTGCAGTTGCGGATACTTGGCCTTGAAGGCGTCGTAGAACTGCGTGAAGCGGGCGTCGTAGTTGCCGGACTTGTCGAAGTAGTCTTCGTTGCCGATTTCCACGTAGGTGAGCTTGAACGGCTCCGCGTGGCCGCACTTGGCACGCTGCCGCGCCCCAATAGGTGGTCTTGGCGTCGCCGGTCAGGAACTCGATCTCGTCCAGGGCGTCCTGCACGTAGGGTTCCAGCAGCGGGCCGGGTTCCACGCATTGCTGCTTGAGCGAATAGCCCGCGAACACGGCCAGCACCGGCTGCGCGCCGAGGTCCTCGCACCAGCCCATGAATTCCAGCAGGCCCATGCCGTCCGTGGAGCGATAGTTCCAGCAACTGGGGTGCCCGGCGCGAAACGGCAGCGGTCCCACGGTGGCCTTCCAATCGAAACGTTCCCAGAGCGTGTTCGCCTTCCACGTAATTCCCGCCGGGGAAGCGGATGAACTTCGGTTTCATGGCGGCCAGCTTCTCCATGATGTCTACCCGCAAGCCGTTGGGGCGGTCGTGGTACGTGGGCGGAAACAGCGAGACCAGGCTCAGCCAGAACTTGCCGGTATTCCCGGCCGAGATCACGAACCGGCCATCGGCCGTCGGCTGGAAGTCCGTGCCGGTAGTGAGCGCGAGATCGAACTTCTGCCAGTGCCCGTTGACGGCCGGCGTCTCGGCATGGGCATATACTTGCGAGCCGTCGGCGTTTTCCAGGCTCACGCTGAGCGGCCCGGAAAACAGCGTCCCCGCTGCTTTGCCTGTCTTCCTGTTCTTGGTCGGGCGGTCGCCGCGGACGTAGAACGAAGCCCGGTACGTTGTTTTGGGCTTGACCGGGATGCCCCAGTAGCCGTCATTGGCCACGGCAAAGCGTTGCCCGGCGGCGGCCGCTTGGATTTCCACCTCCAGGCTGTTGGGCAGCTTGTCGGTCAGCGGCTGGGTGGAAACCACGCGGATTTTTCCCTCCGCGCCTGGCTGTTTGATCGCGGACCAATGGACCGGTTCGTTCTTCTCATCGTCCTTAAAGACGCGGTTGCGGATCAGCTCGGCGTACAGCCCGCCGTCGTAGGAGTAGTTGATCTCCTCGGTCATCAGGCCGTGCAGGATGGGGCTCACCGCCGTGGCGGGCGCTTGGAAATCGACGGCCAGGATCGGCGCGGACGAATCGGCTGCCTCGGGCGCCGCGGCATGCAGGCAGGGCAGGGGGGACAGCAGCAGGGCGAGGGTGACCAATGGGAGTTTGTTCATTTTGGTGTTCCTTGGTTGTGTCTTGGCGTCAGCGTTTGGATAAGTTCCGCCTTCTTGACCTGGGGCATTGCCGAATAGCGACGCTCGAACTCGAATCGCGTCAAATGATCGCCCGCCTGCAACTCGGGGATGCGCCCGACTGCCGCGGGAATTACCGGTTGCGTCCGATCCGATTCAACCGTGGCCATCGTAATTCTCTCCTTAAGTGGAAATTGCCGTTACACCACGCCAAGTATACCGGAAAACGCGCAACGGAAGAATGGCCGGCGGATGAATTTCCGCACCTCGTCGTGGGATGGGCTTTAGCCCATCCGATGTTGTTAGAACTTGGTTAAACGTGGTCTCGGCGTCATTTCTTTGCTTGCTATTTTTCGCATGATCGATTAGACAAACAGATAGTGGTTCGGGGAGACGGTCTGGCACGACAGGGCAGGCGCTTACCTACCGCTGCCCTGCGGGTTTTGGCCGGTTCGTTGTTTGCCGTGAGGTCGTTATACCTGACCCTAGGACCGGCCGAAGAATAACTTCCGCAATTAAGCGGGGGTGGCTGGCGGCTGAGCTTGCGAAGCCCCAGCCGATGCCGGAAAAGCTGGGGCTTCGCAAGCTCAGCCACCAGCCACCCCAGGAAAACCGGGAAGTTATTCTTCGGCCGATCCCTAGCGAAACGCCGACGTTGCCGCCCTGCCCGTGGCGCTATCGGGAAACATGGTGTTTGCGCCGCGTGAGCGGGGCCGCACAGGGCGCGGATGGCAGTCCGCTGCCCGTGGGCGAGGCGGAGCAAGCCATGCCGCTGAGCACCACGGAAATCGTCCGTCGTTGTACGAAAATGGGCCTGTCCGTGGCGGACGCGCTCTGCCGCAGGCTCAGCGGGCCGGACTGCGCCGACGCGCCGGGGTTGCCGCACTACGACGATGAGCGAGGCACGTTGTCGTTCGACGGGCAAGTCATTCGGCAGTTTCATCGCAAGGCGGAACATCAGCGCCCCATCTTGCAGGCCTTTCAGGACACGGGTTGGCCCCGCCGCCTCGAGAACGTTTTGGCGCGGCTCATGCCGTGGGACTCCCCGCGTCGCCTGAGCGACGCGGTCACTGAGTTGAATGAGCAGCAAACTACGAAACGGATCCATTTTTGGGTCGAAAGGGGGACCCACGCCGTTCATTGGGAACCTATTGACGAAGCTTCCGGCCGTCAGCGCAAACCCGCGGACCAATGCGGCGGGTGCTAATCGCCTGTCCGTGAACAACTCCCCTCTCCCGTACGCGGGAGAGGGGCAGGGGGTGGATTGCTAGAAACTTGTTGAGTTTGGCTTTGGTCCTTACTCCTATTTTTGTTCGCCGCGTGCCGTGCATGGGCGTTTACGCTCATTTCCGGCGCAGCCGGTATTAGGCCCGTGCTTTAGCACGGGTAGGTAGACGGATCGCGACCTAGATATTGTCCGCCTCGCCGTCCGTCCGCCGCCGAAGACGGCGGACCGACGGCGAGGCGGAGGGGGTGGTGCGGCAGCCTGCCGACCCGTGCTAAAGCACGGGCCTAATACCGGCTGCGCCGGGGAATGGCCATCAATGGCCATCGTCGTGAACGGAACAAAAAAGGGTGTCAAAGATTTGCCCTCCGCAGACTCATCCAAGATTTGTTCCTCTTGCGCGAGCATTCTCCACGAATCTGTAGTCCAGAAACCTTCGTCGGTGGGAACCATTCCGCGATAGAAACCGCTTCGGATTTTTAGCAATCCAGGCAGGGCCTCGCGGGAACCGCTTCGGTTGGCGAGGCCCCGCCGCGCAAACTGCCGCGGCAGATCGGTCGCTACCGTATCGAGCGGCCGTTGTTGTCTATCCCCTTTCGGATACGGTTTCCAAGGCTTGCGGGCTTGGCCACGTGATTGCAACCGGATTGCAGGCAGATCGAAAGCAGATCGCAGCCAGATTGCCACTAGATCGCCATCAGCGCTTTCGCACCCGAGCGCAGCGACCGACGGTAGAATAACGGGCAGCGGGGATACGAGCAGAACAATACTTGGCTTTCCAGCCGTCATGCAAACCTTCGTGGAAGGAATTGGGGGTTAGGAATTGGTTATGGCTGATCGAAGATCAAGGTTGGCCGCCCTGGATCGACGATCCGTTGGGCAACCCGCCGGAGCCCCGTTTCGAGAAGCCGCTTCGCAACGCGGTGTGCGGGCTGAATCGTGCCTGCAAGCGGCACTCGATTCACTTTGTATGCGACGGACCCGGCCGCCGAGTCGGCTGGGCCCTGGGTAAGAATTGCCGCGGTTCGCGCCGCCGTTAACCGTTCCGAGAACTTAGTATGAACTTAGTCATGGCGTTTGCTTGACAAGCGTCTCGCGCGGCGGAAAATGAGACTATCGTGCAGTATGTAGGATAGGTTTGCAACCTGTCACGTTGAAACAGGTTTCCAACCAGTCCCGCTGGAACAGGATGCCGACCTGTCGACGTTCGACGCGTTGGCAACCCCTTTCTCGCTGGCCGACAGCACGCTCTCGCCGGGCGGCATGCCGGCATGCTGCGCGTGGGGGCGAGGAGGCGAACCGTGGATAAGATGCATGAACAAGAGCGGATTGACCTAGAGCGGCTGGAAGTCGGGATGTGTCCGATCGTTGCATCAGAGGCCGCCGGCCTGCTCTGCGAAGAGGGCGGCAGAACGTTCGATCTTGGCAGCCCGGCCGGCTTCGGCGACCTCATGACGATCGACGTGGGTACGCTCGATTCGTGGTCCGACAGGACCGTGAACGTGGCCGGCCTGCCCGCCATCGCTGGCGCGGAAGCCTTGCCGGGCGACCCGAACGTCGATTCATCGCCCCCTCCGCAGTAAGGTGCTGCGCCGGATCAACCTTGAACATTGCAGAAAGGAAGCGGTGGGCCATGGCGAAATACCTTCCCGATGATTTTTGGGGCGCCGATACTAACAACGAATACGTCGGACCGACCGTGATCTTCAGGGATGCCATGAACCTCGGTTCGGACCGCGCCCGCGCGGGCCAAAGGGCGAGGCCGCGCCTGGCGGGGACGGCGTCTCGCCGGAAGGAGAGAACGTTGACGGTCCCGAGCCGCGCGATTCGGCTTGACGCATTTGCCATTGGCAAGAAGCGGGGAGGACAGGCTGATCGACTGGCAACTCCTGTCCCAGTTTTCAAAAGGATGACGATCGATAACAGCACGCTCCCCCGGGCGGGATGCGCGCATGCCGCGGGTGGGAGCGAGGAGGCGAACCGTGGAAATGACCCATGAAGAAGAGCGGAATGAGCCGGGGCGGCCGGAAGTCGTGATGTGTCCCAGCATTGAATCAGAGGCCGCCGGCCTGCTCTGCGGGGAGGACGGCGGACGGCTGGATCTTGGCGGCGTGACCATCGCCCTCAGCTCGTTGGCGCTTTGTTGTGACGCGCCCTTGAACGGCGCCCGCGGCGGACTTGACGTCACCGCGGCCAGAATCCTGGTGATCGACGAACCGATTGTGAAGCGCGGGTCGCGAGAATCGCGCGTTACTGTCGGCGGCGTCGCTAAGAAGCATGAATCAGGAACATCAACATGAAACGCATACAAGAAGCCCTCTTGATCGTTGCCGTGCTGAGCCTCATCGCGGCCGATCCGCCCAGCGCCCAAAAACCGCTTGCGCAAGGCAATCGGGCCGACGCGGGGAAAAACCGGGAGAAACGGTAACCGCCGCCACCGCTCCGCCACCTTCTCTGCGCGACGACCCCAAAGCCGTTGCCGCGCTGAGAAGGCTTGGCATCCTGCTCGTTCCGGACCCGCAGGGGAATGTTGTTTTGGCGCGCGACGCCTCGTTCCGGACGCTAGACGCCGCTGACTGGATGCCGCATCTCAAGGGCCTTCCGGCCCTGTGGTCCCTGTCGTTCGAACGGCGCTCGCGGACCACGGACGCACACATGGCCTTTCTCAAGGACCTGACGGGCCTGAGAGAGTTGCGCATTGAGCAAAGCCAGGCAACGGATGCCGGGCTTGTTAACCTGGAGGGCTTGCGGGACCTTGTCTGGCTGACTCTCTGCGACGATCCGAAGATCACCGACGCAGGACTCGCGCACCTCCGCGGCCTCACGAAGATCAGGGACTTGGACCTCAGCCGGACCGGGATCAGCGATTCCGGCCTGCGTGAGCTTATAGACATGCAGGGTTTGCAAACGCTCAACCTCACGGGGACGAGTATCACGGACGACGGGCTGCTCCATTTGAAAGGTCTCGGCATGCTGCGGACCCTCCGCTGCGCGGAGACCCAAGTCACCGTGACTGGTGAGCGAGCGTTTCAGGAAGCGTGCCTGTCGGTCCATCGGCGTCTCGCTCCGCCGCCAGGAGCGAAAGACTGGAACGAGCTTCTAGGCCGCAAGGTCCCGCCGCCGACGGAGGCGAAAAGCGGCTCGCGGCCAAAGGCTCGCGTGGCTGGCGGCGCCCACCGCGCCGCGCGACGAAACGGAAGCGATCGCCTTCCTCGATCGATTTGCCTTGATTACGCGGGTAGATGCAAAGGTGGACAAGGTTTTTATTATCGGAACCGTCGACCCGGCCAAATTGGCGCCATACCTCAAGCGCCTTCCCAAACTGAGAGCACTATGGCTTCCCGGAAGGGCCACGGATTCATTTATGGCTCTGGTCAAGGACCTGCCGGGGCTGAAGGATCTCACGGCCTGCTACGGTGATGTCACCGATGCGGGGCTTGCGAACCTGGAAAGCGCGGGCGAGCTTCTAGCGCTCGATCTCCGGGGGAGCCGGGAAATCACGGGCGCCGGCCTGGCGCATTTCCGCCGGTTGAGCAAGTTAACGCGGCTCTGCCTCGCTCAAACGCGCGTCGACGACGCGGCGCTGGAGAACCTCAAGGGATTGAGCGCACTCGAATACCTCGATCTTTCGGATACCGACGTGGCGGGCCCGGGCCTGCAAAACCTGAGGGAGTTCTCGTCGCTGGAGTCTCTGAACCTGTCAAACACGAAGGTCACGGACCGCGGGCTCGAATTCCTCTCTCACGTGACACAACTCAAAGGAGTGCGACTCGACTCGACGGGCATTACCGATGCGGGGCTCGTGTCGCTGATGCGCATGGGACGTCTTCAGGGGCTCGGTTGCGCTGGGACGAAGGTGACGAAGGCGGGCGTAAAGCCGCTCATCGAGCGTTATCCGTTGATGTGGGTCACCATCGCGCGCGGCACCCAAATTTCTGCTGACAGTTACATCCAAACAACGGGGTCGAACCCCGAGGCCGACGGTAACCCCGCGGCCACGGCGGACGAACGCGACGCGATCGCCATGCTCAATAGGCGCGGCAGCGCAGTGTGGTGGAAGGGAAACGGGAACGTCTATTCGGTTGTTATCGCACGCGGGATATACCCCGTCGCATTGCTGCCGTACCTCAAGCGCCTTCCCAGGCTAAGGGAGCTAGAACTAAGTCACGCCACGGATTCTCAAATCGCGTTGGTCAAGGACCTGCCGGGGTTGACCAGTATTAGGGTGCCGTCCGGCGAGGTCACCGACGCGGGGCTTACGAATTTGGAGGGCGCGACCGATCTGCAGGAGCTGGACCTTTTCGCGAACAGACAAATCACCGGCGCGGGGCTGGCCCACCTCCGCCGGCTGACGAAGATGATGCGCCTGAACCTGGGCTGTACGATGGTCGACGACGCCGGGCTGAGGAACCTGACGGAAATGAAGCTGTTGGTTTGGCTCGACGTTTCACAAACGAAGGTCACGAGCCGGGGGCTACGATACGTTCCACACGTCAGGAATTTTCAACCCGCGAACGTTCAGTCAACCGACGTCCCGGGTGACAGTCTGCATTACATCAGGACCGTGAGAGACTTTTATGGTCTCGACAGCGACGGGAACGAGCCGACGGAGCCGGGCGACAAGTCCTCCGGCGATCGCTCTGCGACGAGGAAGATCATTGTCTGGGATGGCGACGGGATCTTGGGCGCTGATGTTGTCGAGGAGCCGGTGTTGAATGCCGCGGATAAAGGAAAGGGAGCCAAGCCGAGCGCAAAACGCGAGGGACCTTAGTTTCCGCGCCGCGCGTCGGCGCGGCGCACCGCCGGTGGCGCACGAAGCAAGTTCGTTTCAGAAAAACGTTGTTCCAATTGACCGCGGGCCCTGGACCGCGCGCTGAACCGTCAACCAGCAAGGGAGTGAAAGATGTCTTCAAAGTCGGGCGAAGCAATAACTGGCCTGTTTTCCACGATGCCCCTCACGCTCCGAGCGGTGGGGATAACTCTTGCGACCGTTATTGGTTCGCCAAGCCGCAAACACAGTCGGCGCGGCCCAGTCGACGGGACTTTGCCAACGGCGCCTCCAATTCCAGAAGCTCGAAGACCGGGTACAGTTGACGAGCTACACGTGCGTTGCCGAAACAACCGCCGTCTGGTCGGACTCGCAAGACTGGTCCGTGCCCGGCCAGAACCCGGCGCCGAGCTATCCCGGTACGGGCGCGGGCGACGCGGCCGTCCTCGCGCCGGTGGCGGGCACGGAACTTGGTATTGCGCTCCTTGAAAACCCCCCGAACCCACTTTCTAGCGTGACGGCGACGGGTGCGGCACACTTCCCTGAGTCTTTACGGATCTGGGCCTGAGCCCGGCCACGTCAACGCTACCTTGACGTCCGCTATGCTCGCCGTGGGTGGCCCCGCTGGCACCGGCCCTAACGACAGCACGTTGGACGTTCGGTCAGACGCTTTGCCCGCGTCCGCCAACCTCGTCCTGGGGCAGCTCGCCGTCGGGGTGGGGACGGGCATAAGCGGCGTCCTTAACCTTCAGGAAAACGCGCTTGCGACGGCATCCGCGGGCGTCATCGTCGGCGGACAGGGGGGGACGGGTACGCTAACCCTTACTGGAGCGACTCGGTCGCCGGGAAGCTCCGCCCTTGAGGTTGGCACCGCGCAAAAACCGATGGAACTCGATATCGGTAAGGGCGCGGGTTCCACCGGGTCCGTGACTGTCGACCTCAACTCGTACCTGAACGTCAACGGTCCGCTGTATGTCGGAGCCGGCGGGAAGGGGTCGTTCCGCGACAACGGAGCTGTCACTTGCACGAGCGCCGTTGTCGCGCAGAATGGCTCGGCGTCTGTGGAGGGAGCGTGGACCATCGTCTCCGGTAACGGGGGCCCTGATCCCGGTAGCGGATCCCTAGTTACCGCCGCGGGCGGCGCTACGGCCGCAGCGATGGCCGCGAGCTTGGATGCGACAACTGCGTCGATCCAATCGCAGAGTGCGACCATCGGCGCCGCCGCGGCGGCGAATTCTCTCCCGTGTTCGGCCGATCTGTTTGGGTCCGTGTGGTCGGTGGGGACCGCAGGCGCAATTCCAGAGGGCCCGGGAAAGGACGCCGCTCTCCAAGTCGAGGACGGATCGCTGAAGATCCACGACGGCTCCGCGGTCGACGCGGTGGACGCGCTCGTCGCAGCGGCCGTCGACGCGGAGAATCCCGCTCCATTTGGAGAGGCGACCCCGGGGCTCATTTCCGTCACGCCCGGTAACAGCGAACTGACGCTCATCGGCAACAAGGTCAGCACGCTAACTACGAGATTCGGGCTCACGCTAGGCGTTGCGGCGACCGGGGCAGGGAAGACCCCGACACAGACCGGGGCGTTGGTGGTTGGCGGCGCCGGTGCAACTGGCCGTACTGCGACCGTTTTAACGTCTGCCAACAGGACCAACGGCAGCTACGCGCCGGCGACGATCAACGGCGGCAGCCACGCGACGGTTCAGCAGAACGGCTCGTGGATCACGAATGGCGCACTCGTTGTCGGCGACCAATACAACGCTGCATTTCTGGCCGTCAATTCGACCGGAACTGTCTTGACCAGGGGAGACGCGTCGGTTAACGGAGTTAACCCGGCTAGGTCGCAAGCAACCCCGAACGTGAGTATAACCGGCACCTCGGCCTGGAATATTCTTGGCAGCCTTGACGTTGGTGCCAATCAGGACAGTAACGTTTCAATTATGATAGACCATTCGCCGTTGCTGGCTAATGGTCCCGCCGAGATCGGTAACGGAACCCGTTCCAAGCCGGCGATTACCGTGGGCAGCGGCGCAACTCTTACAACAAGCGCGACCGAGAACGCGCCGACGTGGTTAGGGTACGGTCAGGGAAGCTCAGCGAGCGTGGTAGTTACGGCCGGCGGCGATTGGAGGGTCGGCATTACGCCTCAAGAGGACCTTATGATAGGCCGATCCAATGACCGCAGTAACTCATCGTATCTGGGTGTGTACGGAACTGGAACGGTCGAAGCAGCCACGGTAACCTTGAACTCTGGGGCCATCAAAGGCACAGGAACCGTTACGGCGAATGTGAATGACGTTGGCGGCGCGATTCTTCCGGGCGGTACCGCGACTGGGCCTGGGACCGGCGTGTTGACAATCCAGGGTGATCTGACCGATCAAGCTTCTGGCACATTGGGGATCGACATTGGCGGTACCGCGCAAGGCGCGGCTACGGGTGGATACGATGTGCTCAAAGTAACAGGGACTGCAGCGCTCGATGGGACGCTCAAGGTTAATCTCTTGAATGGTTTTGCGCCCAAGGCCGGCCAGACGTTCACGATCTTGACGGACGATGACCCGAGTGGATTCTTCAGGGGTTTCTTTAGCAAGCTTATCCCTAGCGGCCAGCAGCTACCCGGCGGCTTGAAATGGAACGTCGACTACTTCGACCCGGACGCGGTCGTTCTGGAAGTTCTACAAGTTAAGGCGAATGCCATTTCCACCGCCGAGGGTGCTACCTTCATCGGCGCAGTTTCAACGCTAGCCGGAATCGACGGTTCGGACGAATCGAGCCTTGTCGCCACGGTCAGTTGGGGCGACGGCACATCCAGTCAATACACCCAGCAGAACGGCGGCATCGCCTTCACGACCGCCAACGGAGTCATCACGGCCACGGTGGATGGTCAAAAGGCGTACGCCGAGTTCGGCAACTACGCCGTCCGCACGACCTTCGACTTCAGTGGCGAGGAAATCATGGTGGATGCCGGGGCCACGGTCGTCGAGGCGCCGTTGGTGGTCAACGTCCTCCCCGACCTCCACTTCACCCAAGGCCAGCGCGACGACCAAATCGTGGCCATTTTCACCGATACCGCGGGCATGCAGGAATGGGGCGACATGTCGTCCTACACGGCCACCATCGACTGGGGCGACGGCAAGACGACCGCCGGCCTCGTCCAGGACTACTCGGAGACCCAGTACAACGTCTACTCCCATGGCATGCATGCCTACGCCGCCACGGGCAACTACGACATCACCGTAACGGTGACCGACGTCGACGGCGCGATCGCCTCCGCGAGCGGTTCCGGGACCGGCTCCGGGGGCGGCTCCGGCGGCGGAGAAGTGACCGTCGATCCCGCGCCCCCGCCGCCGACTCCCGTGGGCGAGAACATCTATGCCACGGAAGGCCAATCGACCACGGTGACCCTGCTCTCCTTCACGCCCGACTCCACCGACCCGCCCGACTCCTACTCGGCCCTAGTCGATTGGCCGTCCGACGACGCGCAGACGCCCGTGGACGTCATCGCCGATCCGCAGGGCGGCGGCGACTACGAGGTCGTCGGCACGCACACCTTCACCGAGACGGGGCCATGCTATGTGGGGCAATACTCAATTCATGTCGACGTGTTCGACCCGCAGCAGACCCTCCTCTGTTACGCCTGGAGCACGGCGACCATCGCCGACGCGCCGCTCACGGGCGGCGGCGGGAGCCTGCAAGCCGTGGAAAACAGACCCGTTTTCCGGCGCCGTGGCCACGTTCCAGGACGCCAGCCCCGACGCCGCGTCCGCCGATTTCCTGGCGATCATCACCTGGGAGAGCGGACACAAGACGATGGGCACCGTCAACGAGGTCGCCAGCCAGGCGCCGGGGACGAGCCAGTTCAACGTTGACGGCTCCTACACCTACCCAGACCTGGGCGAGCATGCCGTGAGCGTCGATGTTTACGACGACGGCGGCAGTTTCGTGTCCACCGGCGGCGCCACGATCAACGTCACCGATGGAACGCTGACGACCACGGCCGAGAACGTCGCCGTGGACGAGTTGACCGCCGGCGACGTGGTGAAGGTCGCACACGTCATGGCGCAGAACCCGGCGGCGGTTTCCGCCGAATTCAGCGTGACCACCGCTTGGGGCGACGGCAACGTCGATCACAACGGCTTCGTCGTGCCCACGCCGGACGGCGGGTTCAACGTCTATGCCACGAAGACGACCGACTACGCCGGCTCCAGCGCAGTCGATCGAGGTCATGATCCAGGAGGACCCCCACAATAGCAACGGCGCTACCGCCGTCGTGACCGATGATTTGCTGCTGGACAGCGGCTCGGTGGTCACGCTCGATCAACTGCCCGCCGGCGCGAACCTGACCGTCAGCAACGGCACCACGCTCGACTTGGGGGGGAACAGCGTCGCCTTGGGCGCGGTGAACTTGATCGACGGCACGATCACCAACGGCACCGTCGCGGCCGACTCCTTCACGGTCGCAAACGGTTCCATCGGCGCGAACCTGGCCGATCGGGCCGGCCCGGCCTCGTTTACGATGACGGGCGACGGCGTGGTCGAGCTGACGGGCAACAATACCTACACGGGTGGAACGGTGATCGACGGTACCGGCACGCTGGCGGCCGGTCCGGGCGGCCTGGGGGCCGGCCCGGTCACGTTCGCCGCCGCCGGCACGCTGCAGGCGCTAGGCGATCTGACCCTTCCCGCGGTGAAGACGGGCGATTCCTCGAATGCGGCGAGGATCGACACGAACGGTTTTTACGTCACCGCCGCCGGCGGCATTGCGGGCCATGGCACCCTGACCAAGGTCGGCGGCGGCACGTTGGACCTCAGCAATGTCGATAACAGCGGCAGCAATGGCCTGGTGAACGACCTGATCGTCCAAGGCGGTTTCGTGGCCGCCAACGCCGAGGACAACCTGGGCCGCGCCGGGGATTCCGCCTTGGTCTTCGACGGCGGCGGACTGCAAGCAACCGGCAGCTTTGCCATCGCCGCTGCGCCTTACAAAGAAATCGACATTCTGGGCGGGGGAACGGCGTTCGACACCAACGGCAACAGGTTGGAGATCGATGCGGCCCTTGGTTCCGGCAACGGCAGCGTAGGCGGCATCACGGTCATGGACGGCAGCGGCACCGGCGACGGCGTGTTGGTCTTGACCGGCGCGAATGCCTTCCAGGGCAACGTCGAGATCGCAGGCGGCATGGCCGATTTCCAGACGGCAGCCGCGCTGCCTTCGACCGCCACAATCCTGATCGACAGCGGCGGGGCCCTAGACGTTGATCCGGCCGGCCCCTATCAAACCGTCATGGCCTGGTTGCAGAGCCACGTCATCGACGCGACTTCCAGCGGCGCGCTGGCCCTGGCGGCCAACAGCAGCGAAGACATCGCCATGAGCGGCTTCCCCTCCTTGAGCCTGGGCGCCGCGGCGGACGTCAGCTATTCCGGAACGCTCACGCCATGCGGCGACACCGATCTGCTCGGCGGCGGCCCGGGCATCCTGACCTTCGCTTCCCCATTGACGGGCGACAACGTGGCGATCAACGGCAACGTGGCCCTCGGCGGGGCGAACGGCGCGCTGGGCGATCTGACGGTCAACGGCACGTTCGACCTGAGCGGCTATAGCGTCGCGGTCGCCACTCTCGCGGGCAGCGGCACGGTCGAGAGCAGTTCCGCTCCCGCGATGCTTACCGTGGGCGGAGTCGGGGGAACAAGCACTTTCGCCGGCGTGCTCCAGAACGGTAGCGGCGAAGCACTCGCACTGCGGGTAATCGGCGGCACGCTGGTGTTGACCGGCGCCAACACGTACTCTGGGGGGACCGACGTCGAAAGCGGCACCGTCGTGGCGGGAAATCCATCGGCACTGGGCAGCGGCAGCCTGATCGTCAACGGCGGGGCGCTGGATCTCGACGGCAATGACATTACGGTTCCGGAGCTCAACGGCACGGCCGGCACGATCACCAACAACGGCGAAAACTCCCCGGCCACCTTGACCGTCGATGATCCGCACAACGACGCGATGGACTTCGGCGGCACGCTGCAAGACGGCCAAAGCGCGCTGGGGTTGGCCACGTCCGGCGCCGGCACGCTCACGCTGGGCGGCACGGATAGTCTTAGCGGCGACATCACCGTCGCGCGGGGATGGATATTGCCGGCACGTTGGCCAGCAGCGGCAGCTTCACGATCGAAAGTTCCGGTTCGCTGGAGAACTCGGGCGCGATCACGAGCAGCGGAGCGATCTTGAATTATGGAACCATCAACAATATCCCCGGGTTTGCGTCAGGCAGCACCGCGATGAACTACGGTTTTGACGCCCAAGTCCAGTATTACACCTGGGGCGTAGACACCGCGGACTCGATCAACGGCCAAAACCCGATTACCGTCGGCGGCGGGGCTTTGCCGACTTGGTATTTTTGGGCGATCTATTGGAACGGCTCGAACTGGACGTTCGGCGCCTCCGGCCTTTGAGCGATGGCAATTGGACGATCGTTGACGAGGGGCAAGGTCCGGCAACCGTGGGGAATCCGTATGGAATCTACACGGGCATCGACGGCAATCCCGGTTCATTTGCGATTGGAACGGCGATTCCCAACACGGGCACGATCACGGTCGCGTCCGGCGGCACGCTGCTCAACGAAGCTTCCGGCGTGCTGAACAACTACGGGACGCTGAACGACAACGGCCTGTTCGAGGCGCAAACGCCCGGCTCGTTCCCGAATGACGGCGGGCCGGGCCAGGTCTCCGTGGGGGCCGGGGCCACGCTGGCGGTGACGGTCGGCGGCAGTGGCGACTGGAACAGCAGCCAGATCGCCACGCTCCTGCAAACTGCCACTTTTGCCGGCGGCGCGTCGTTCGGCATCGATACCACCGACGGCGACTTCAGCTATGGCGGCCAAATCGCCGACGGTCCTGCCGGCCCGCTGGGACTCGTGGTGTTTGGCGGCAATACGCTAACCCTGTCCGGTGCCGACTCGTACAGCGGCGGGACCGACCTGGAAGGCGGCACGCTGAACTTCAGCGGCGTCAGCGACCTGGGCAGCGGCGGGATCACCTTTGACGGCGGCACGCTGCAGTACGCCGCCAGCTTCAGCGGCCCGACGGACATCTCGGGCCTCGGCTCCGGGGTCACGATCGCCGCGGGCGGCGCGACGATCGACACCAACGGCAACAGCGTCGCATTCGCCTGCCCGATCGGAAACGGCGAAAGCGGCGGCCTGACGGTGCTCGACAGCCTGGGCGGCGGGTCGTTGACGCTCAACGCGGCCGACACCTACGGCGGCGGGACCGCGATCGACGGCGGCGGGACGCTGAACTTCTCCAGCCTCGGCAGCCTCGGCAGTGGCGGCATTACTTTTGACGGCGGCACGCTCCAGTACGCGGGCAACTTCAGCGGCTCGACGGATATCTCGACACTGGGCGTCACGATCGCTGCGGGCGGCGCGACGATCGACACCAACGGCAATAGCGTCGCGTTCGCCAACCCGATCGGCGGCAGCGGCGGCCTGACGGTGCTCGACAGCAGCGGCGGTGGTTCGCTCACGCTCGGCGGCACGGATAGTTTTGGCGGCAACATCACCGTCGGCGGCGAGTTGAACATTGCCGGCGCATTGACCAGCAGCGGCACCTTGACCGTCGAAAGTTCCGGTTCGCTGGACAACTCGGGTACCATCACCAGCAGCGGAACGATCTTGAATTATGGAACCATCAACAATGTCCCTGGGTTTGCGTCAGGCAGCACGGCGATCAACGACGGGTTTGACGCCCAAGTCCAGTATTACACCTGGGGCGTAGACACCGCGGACTCGATCAATGGCCAAAACCCGATTACGGTCGGGGGCGCCGCTTTGCCGACTTGTTATTGTTGGGCAATCTATTGGAACGGCTCGAACTGGATGTTCGGCGCCAGCCTGTCATTGAGCGACGGCAATTGGACGTTCTACGACGAGGGGCAAGGTCCGGCAACGGTCGCGGATCCGTATGGAATCTACACGGGCATCAACGGCTATCCTGGTTCATTTGCGATTGGAGCGGCGATTCCCAACACCGGCACGATCACGGTCGCGTCCGGCGGCACGCTGCTCAACGAAGGTTCCGGCCTGCTGAACAACTACGGCACGCTGAACGACAACGGCCTGTTCGAGGCGCAAACGCCCGGCTCGCTGCCCAATGACGGCGCACGGGCCAGGTCTCCGTGGCGGCCGGGGCCATGCTGGCGGTGACGGTCGGCGGCAGTAGCGACTGGAACAGCGGCAAGATCGCCACGCTCCTGCAAACTGCCACCTTTGCCAACGGCGCGTCGTTCGGCATCGATACCACCGGCGGCAACTTCAGCTACGGCGGCCAAATCGCCGACAGTCCTGCCGGCCCGCTGGGGCTCGTGGTGTTTGGCGGCAATACGCTAACCCTGTCCGGTGCCGACTCGTACAGCGGCGGCACCGACCTGGAAAGCGGCACGCTGGTGGCGGGGAATTGGTCCGCGCTGGGCAGCGGCAGCCTGACCGTCAACGGCGGGACGCTGGATCTCGCCGGCTATAGCATCACCGTTCCGGAACTGAACGGCATGGCCGGCACGATCACCTTTGACGGCGGCACGCTGCAGTACGCCGCGAGCTTCAGTGGCCCGACGGACATCTCGACACTGGGCGTCACGATCGCTGCGGGCGGCGCGACGATCGACGCCAACGGGAATAGCGTCGCGCTGGCCAACGCGATCGGAAACGGCGGCAGCGGCGGCCTGACGGTGCTCGACAGCCTGGGCGGCGGTTCGTTGACGCTCAACGCGGCCGACACGTACAGCGGCGGGACCGCGATCGACGGCTGCACGCTGAACTTCAGCAGCCTCAGCGACCTCGGCAGCGGCGGCATTACTTTTGACGGCGGTACGCTGCAGTACGCGGGCAACTTCAGCGGCGCCACGGACATCTCCACGCTGGGCGTCACGATCGCTGCGGGCGGCGCGATGATCGACACCAACGGCAAGAGCATCGCGTTCGCGAGCGCGATCGGCGGCAGCGGCGGCCTGACCGTGCTCGACAGCCTGGGCGGCGGGTCGTTGACGCTCATCCAGGCCGACGCCTACGGCGGCGGGACCGACCTGGAAAGCGGCACGCTGGTCGTGGGATATCCGTCCGCGCTGGGGACGGGCGGCCTGACAGTCAACGGCGGGGCACTGGATCTCGACGGCTACAGCATCACCGTTCCGGAACTCAACGGCTCGGGCGGCACGATCACCAACAACGGCGAAAACTCCCCGGCCATCTTGACCGTCGATGATCCGAACAACGACTGGATGTACTTCGGTGGTACGTTGCGCGACGGCCAGAGCACGCTGGCGCTGGTCGTGAGCGGCAGCGCGTGGCTGACCCTTGGCGGCGACAACGCCTACAGCGGGGGGACCGCTATCGACGGCGGGACCGCGATGGACGGCGTCGGGACAGTGACCTTCTCCACCCTCGACAACCTGGGCAGCGGCAGAATCACGTTTGACGGCGGCACGCTTCAGTACGCCGCGGGTCTTGCCAGCCCGCCGGACATCTCGACACTGGGCGTCACGATCGCTGCGGGCGGCGCGACGATCGACACCAACGGTAATAGCGTCGCGTTCGCCAACCCGATCGGCGGCAGTGGCGGCCTGACGGTCATCGACAGCAGCGGCGGCGGGTCGCTCACGATTGGCGGCACGGATAGTTTTGGTGGCAACATTACCGTCGGCGGCCAGTTGAACATTGCCGGCGCATTGACCAGCAGCGGCAACTTGACCGTCGAAAGCTCGGGCGTGCTGGACAACTCGGGCACCCTGTTCATCAATACGTGGGGTTCGTTGTACAACTCAGGCTGCCTGGAAAACCATGGTACGCTGACCAACTACGGGTACCTGGAGAACGCGGGCAACCTCACGGACTACCTCACGCTGTACAGCGGTAATGGCGGTACCTTGGACAACAACGGCACGTTTACTGTTGCGGCGAGCGGAACGGCGTTCATCGGCTACGGGGGCCTGCTCGAAGGCAATAACGGCGTGGTCGTCAACGGCACGCTGTGGTACGAGACGGTCGATAGTGCAACGTATGCCGGAAATATCTCTGGCAGCGGCGAGCTGATCACTGTGGCCTGGGCGCCGAACGCCTATCTCACCCTCGCGGGCGACAACAGCGGCTTTACGGGCGAAGTATGGATGTACAGCGGCAATCTCCGCATGGGCAGCGCCACCGCCTTGGGCGGGCCCGGAAGTTGGCTGTACGGCGGCGGGACTTTGGATCTGAACGGCTATAACCTGACGATCACGCTCCAATTTGAATACGGCACAATCACCAACTTGAGCTCTTCGGGTTACACCCCCACGCTGACGGCCTATTGCCCCGGTGGCTGGCTCGAACAGTCTTTTTCGGTTATCGGCAACTTGGCTTTCGTCGTGGCCGGAACGGGCTACGACCTTTCGCTGGGCACCTTGGATGCGTCGGGCGGCACGACCATCGACGCGGGCAATACGCTGTGGGTCGGGTGGGGTGGCTATCCCGCCACGCTGGGCGGCAACGTGGTCGACAACGGCACCTTGATCCTCTCGGGAAGTCTTACCGTCAGCGGCGCCATCAGCGGCACGGGCAGTGTTCAGGTCGGGACACAATGGAGCGGGACCGTCGTCCTGACGGGAAACGACACCTGCAGCGGCGGCACGATCATCAACGCGGGCACCTTGCAGGTCGGCGACGGCACGACGAACGGGAGCCTGGCCGGCAGCATCGTGGACCAGGCCATCCTGGTCTACATGCAGAACTCGGCCGCGACGATCAATAACCCGATCAGCGGGTCTGCCGGGTCCGTCATCGAAAACAGCGGCGCCGGGGAATTGACGCTGACGGGGCTCAATAACTTTTACGGGTCGCTGGGCAGCGGCATTCAGACCTGAAAGGGCAACGCCCCTCGTTGTTACGGACAAGCACGTGATTCTTGCCCCGGAGGGGCAGTTGACAATAGCCCAACGCGGGCACCATGTACTCATGGTCGTCGCTGGGTAGCCGGTTGAGATGAAATTGCCCAGAGTCCCGGAGGGACGACTGAAATGAACTCAGTCGTCCCTCCGGGACTACAAAGCTTCGTATATTTCCCATTACCCAGCAGTGAACTGCTGGGCTATTATCAATCGTCCCTACGGGACGGAAACACCTGCCGAGTTGCGTGCAACAAGGAGGGCAACGCCCTGATGCCTGTTGAAGGCAATGGGCATGGACACCGCGACGATCGAGTCGGCGATTCGGATTTCGTGGGGATCATGGGCGTTCCAAACTGCGCACAGGCAGATTCTGCCGCCCTTTTCGCTTCCCCTTTTTCTCGAAATCCGGTTTTTTTCGCCGGTTGCCCTAACATGGCGGGAAACAAAGCCTTACGACGAGCCCACCAGCCGCCCACCCCGGACTCGAGCGACGCCCACTGCCTCAAACCGGCCGCTCGAACGTACTTATTATGCAGAGACGAAGGAAAATGGCGGAACAGAAGATGAGGAAGAATGATATTTCATTTTCCACCATCTTCCTTTCCACGAATTCAAGAATCGAGAGCAAATCCGTTTCGGGCAAATCGGGCAAGAAGCCCCCCGTCGGTAGCGAGCGTGCCGGCCACGTGGTTCCGCTTGCCGAAAAGGCAAATTCGCCGTCAATTCCATCGTGGGGGGTGCAATTCCCCAATGTTCATCTTTGGACCGCTCTATCATAAGGAGGGTTGGAATGCGCGTTTCTCGGCCGAAAACCGGGCTTCTTGCTCAACGAGCCGGAGAAGGTACGAAAATGTGAGTATCACGTGCTGGACCACCAAAAAAGTGCTTCTTTAGTTCGGTGCTGTTCTTTGCGTTGTCCACTAGAGGGAACAGCAGGACCGCACGTAAGAAAACAAGATAGAGGAAAGGAAATTGGGGGAAAAGCCGGATGCGGGAAATCCGCCCGTGCGCCCGACACTAAGTGTCACCAATGAGATAATGATTGGCGCAGAACTTGGGGACGCATGACTAATTGGCTTCGCTGACGGCGATGCAACCCGTTCAGGTCATTTTCATTTCCCGGAATGCGGGTAGAATCAGGAATATGTCCACCTATCACTATCTCGACGTGTCGGAAAACGGCGGCGTGATCGTCATCCGCTTCCGACAACGTCACCTTCTGGTCGACGAGGGCGTCATCCACGACATTGGTCTCGATCTCGACGAGGTGGCCCGGGGGCCGGCCGGTCGCAAAGTGATCGTCGATTTCACCGGCGTGGTCGACCTTTCCAGTCTCATGCTTGGCAAACTGGTGAAGCTCCGCACGAAAATGGCGGCCAGCCGAGGGCATCTGGTGCTGTGCGGCCTTTGCCCGGACGTTCTGGGAGTACTTGGACGAGACGATGCTGAGCCAACTCTTCGAGATCCGGAAAACCGAGGCGGATGCCCTTGCGGCGTTGGCTTGAGGCTGTGTCGCGAGGTTCCGCTATTTCTTCAGGTTCTTGACCGCCTTCTTGATCAAGGTGGTCGCTTCCTTGGACTCGTCCTCGTCCTGAAAGCCGATAACGGCCGCGTAGCGCGTGCCGATCACCAGCGCGACGAGGAATGTGACGTTGATGCCCGCCGCGGCGATGGCTTCGGCAATGGCGTGGCCCATGCCCGGCCGGTTGTCGCCCTCGACCAGGAGCGTAGGGATGTCGCAAGCGGCCAGGCCGGCGTTGCCCGCGACGGCGGCCGGCTTCTTGCCCTTGATCGGGCAGACCTCGATCGCGGCCTTGTTCTCGTCGCCCGAGTAGCGGTAGCCCATCACCACCTGCAAATCGGCGCCGGCCTCGGCCAATGGGCCGAGAACGCTGCTCAAGACTCCAGGCTTGTTTTCAACTTCAGCGCGCCACAAAGTAATTTTCTTGATGGAGACAGCCATCGTAGACCTCCTTCGGTTGCTATTGGGTGAAATGGTCGCAGCCAGTCGGGCGGCCGGCGCCAGCGGGCGGAACGTAACCATCGCGGCGGCAAAACAGCCCGTCAATGCAGGCGGCCGGCGTGCTGCGGCCGACAGAAGCCAGGAAATTATAGCGGCCCGGACGAGCCTTGGCCTCATCCGCCATGCAGCAGGCGATTTTGCCGCGGTATTTGTGCAGAGCCGGGCGACGGTCGCCGCAGGGCAGGTCGGTGGACACTTAGCTCGGATTATTGAACGTAGGGTGGGTGGAGCACGGAAATCCCCTCTATGGTGCGTTGCGCGAACCGGTCCAAAATAGCGGCAAGCGTTTCCGTGGGTTCGACCTCCGTGCGCAACCTACGAGTTTTCCAGCGGTTCGCTTCACGCACCCTACAATTTGCCGCGGCTTGCCGAACGGTCCCGCGGCATCTATCATCCAGGGATGCCACTGATCGCCTTATCCAACGTCAACCTGGCCTTCCGCGGCCCTTCGCTCTTGGAACAGGCCAATCTGACGATTGAGCCGGGCGAGCGGGTCTGCCTTTTGGGCCGCAACGGGACCGGCAAGACGACGCTCCTGCGGCTGCTCCAGGGTGCGCTGGAGCCCGATCGTGGCGAGGTCATCCGGCAACAGGGCCTGCGGACGGCGATGCTTCCCCAGCAGGTGCCGCAGGACCTTCACGGCTTGGTCTTCGACGAGGTCGCGCGGGGTTTCGGACCCAAGGCGGAACTGTTGGCCGAGTTTCACCACCTCGCGGGCCGGCTTGCCCGCGAGGAAAGCCGCGAACTTCAGGCGGAACTCGGTCGGATCCAGCATGCTTTGGAAGCCAAGGGCGGCTGGCACATGCACCAGCAGATCGAAGCCGTCGTCTCGCGGATGAGCCTCCAGGCGGATGCCGCCGTGGCGACCCTTTCCGCCGGCATGAAACGCCGCGTGCTCCTGGCCAAGGCGGTGGTCGGCAGCCCCGATCTCCTGCTCTTGGACGAGCCGACCAATCACCTGGATATCGACGCCATCGGCTGGCTGGAGGATTTCCTGCTGCGTTACAGCGGCACGCTGCTGTTCGTCACGCACGATCGGGCCTTGCTCCGCAAAGTGGCGACTCGCATCCTGGAACTCGACCGCGGCCGGCTTACGAGCTGGTCGTGCGACTACACGACATACCTGAATCGTAAAGAGGCGTCCTTGGCGGCCGAGACCCGCCAGAATGCCGAGTTCGACAAGAAATTGGCCCAGGAAGAGATCTGGATACGCACGGGCATCAAGGCCCGGCGGACCCGCAACGAAGGCCGGGTCCGCGCGTTGGAGGCCCTCCGCGAGGTCCGCCGCGATCGCCGCGGCCGGCCCGGCGACGTGAAAATGGAGATCCAGGAGGCGGACCGCACCGGCCGGCTGGTAATCGAGGCCAAACAGATCGCTTTTCAATACGGCAGCCGGACCATCGTCCGCGACTTCTCGACGATGGTCATGCGCGGCGACCGCGTAGGATTGATCGGTCCGAACGGCTCGGGCAAGACGACGCTCTTGCGCCTGCTGCTCGGCGAGCTGCCGCCGCGGGCGGGAACGGTCCGCCACGGAACCAACTTGGAGGTCGCCTACTTCGATCAGCTCCATGCGCAACTGGACGAGACGAAATCGGTGCGCGAGAACGTCCGCGACGGGTCCGACTCGGTGACCATCAACGGCCGCACGCGGCATATCATCGGTTACCTCGAAGATTTCCTCTTCGCGCCGCGCAGGCGGGCGGTCCCGTCGCGCGGCTTTCCGGCGGCGAGCGGAACCGTTTGCTGCTGGCCCGGCTGTTCACCAGGCCGTCGAACGTGCTGGTCATGGACGAACCCACCAACGACCTGGACCTGGAGACGCTGGAACTGCTGGAAGACCTCTTGAGCGAGTATGCCGGCACGTTGCTGTTGGTCAGTCACGACCGCGAGTTTCTCAACAACGTGGTGACCAGCACGCTGGTGCTGGAGGGCGAGGGCCGAGTCAAGGAATATGCGGGCGGCTACGACGACTGGCTGCGGCAGCGTCCGGAAGCGGCGCCGGTTGGCAAGGCTCCCGCCGCTCGCCCGGAGCCGAGGCAGCCGGCCCCGCCGCGGGCCCGGCGTTTGACGTTCAAAGAACAGCGCGAGTTGGAGACGTTGCCGCAACGGATCGAGGCCTTGGAAGCGGAACTGGGCGAACTCCACCAACGCCTGGCCGATCCGGCGTTCTATCGCACGGCCCCGGCGGAAATCATCCGCGTCAAGGGCCGTCTTGAAGCCCTTCAGACCGAGGTTGCCGAGGCCTACCGCCGTTGGGAGGAACTGGAGGCGACCGGCGCCGATTAGCGGCACCACGCCACTTGACAGCGCGGTCTGCTTGGCGCAATATCTTGGATACGACGCTGACTAGCACCAAACGGTTTTCGCAAGGCTCGCCGCAATGGCTGGCATGACATAGAAGCCCGACGCGGCGGCGAGGAATGTGTCTTCCGAGAACTTCGACCCACAATCCTCGCTGGCGCGTCGGGCTTCTATGTCACCGCGTTCTAAACGCAACCCGACCCGAAAACCGTCTGGTGCTAGTTCCCAATCCGATCCCGACGGTCGAGCGATCGTCGCGGAGCCTCCCGTGAGTTTGCCATGTTCGTCAAATGCCTTTCCCTCGTGATCGTTTTCCTTGCAATGAACGAAGCCTCTACAGCCCTGCCGGCCAGAGAAACCCCTGGTGCTGGATGTCTGGCCGGGCAACGTGCCAGGCGAGAAGGGCGACATCGGCCCAGAGAAACTCCAGCCGCCGCAAAAGGAGGCGAAGCCCATCAAGCGGCTAACCAACGTCAGCCGGCCGACCATCGCGGTGTATCGGCCCGATCAAGCCAAGGACACGGGCGCGGCGGTCGTGATCTGCCCTGGCGGCGGCTACGGCATCCTGGCCATGGACCTGGAGGGCGAGGAGGTGGCGGCGTGGCTCAACTCTATCGGAGTGACGGGCATCGTGCTGAAGTACCGCGTCCCGCGCGCAAGGACCAGGCCACCCACCTGGCGCCGCTTCAGGACGCCCAGCGGGCCGTGAGCTTGGTTCGCGGGCATGCCCAAGCCTGGAAGCTTGATCCGCAGCGCATCGGTATTCTAGGCTTCTCGGCGGGCGGGCACCTGGCGGCGGTGACCTCGACCAACCACGACAAGCGGCAGTACGAAGCCCTGGACGAGACCGACAAAATCAGTTGCCGGCCCGACTTTGCCGTCTTGGTTTACCCGGCCTACCTGACGGTTGGTGATCATCTGGCGGCCGACGTCCGGGTCAACGCCCAAACGCCGCCGGTGTTCTTCGTCCATGCGGGCGACGACCACATCAGCGCCGAGGGGAGCATCGCCATGTACCTGGCGTTGCGGCGGGCCAAAGTGCCCGCCGAACTGCACGTCTACACTGCCGGCGGCCATGGCTTCGGCCTGCGTCCCACGGGCAAGCCCGTCGCAACATGGCCGAAGCGGTGCGAGGAGTGGCTGCGTGCCACGGGCGTCATCCCGAGGCTCATCCCGCCGGTTCAGGAGCCGCGACCTGGTCGAAAATGAACTCGCCGTCGGAGTGGTCGATCCGCACCCGCATGCCAGCCGATGATTCGTGCTTGAGCAACTCGACGGCCAGCGGGTTCTGCAACCGCTGCTGGATCACCCGCTTCAACGGCCGGGCGCCGTAGGTCGGATCGTAGCCTTCCAGCGCAATCGCGCTGACGGCCCGCTCGGTCACCTCCAACTCGATCCCCTTTTCGGCCAGCATCTTCCGCAGCCGCTCGACCTGCAGCCCGACGATCTTGTGGATCGCCTCGGGCGAGAGCGGATGGAAGATCAATACTTCGTCGACGCGATTGAGGAACTCGGGCAGGAAGCGGGCGTGCAGCGTTTCCATGACGGCCTCGCGCATCTGCTCCTCGCTGCCGCCTTCGCGGGTGATCTCCTGGATGACCTGGCTGCCGATGTTCGAGGTCATGACCACGATCGTGTTCGTGAAATCGACCGTGTGGCCGAGACTGTCGCTCAAGCGGCCGTCGTCCAGGACCTGCAAGAGGATATTGAAGACGTCGCGATGGGCCTTCTCGATCTCGTCCAGAAGGATCACGGCATAGGGCCGGCGGCGGACGGCCTCGGTCAACATGCCGCCCTCTTCATAGCCGACGTAGCCCGGCGGGGCCCCGATCAGCCGGCTCACCGTGTGCCGCTCCATGAACTCGCTCATGTCGAGGCGGACCATGGCGTTCTCGTCGTCGAACATGACCTCGGCCAGGGCCTTGCACAACTCGGTCTTGCCGACGCCGGTGGGACCGAGGAAGATGAACGAGCCGATCGGGCCGGTTGGGGTCCTGCAAGCCGCTGCGGTTGCGGCGGACGGCGTTGGAGACGGCGGCCACGGCCTCGTCCTGATCGACCATCCGCTGATGGATGCGGTCTTCCATCACCAGCAGCTTGGCCCGCTCGGTCTCCATCATGCGGCTGACGGGAATGCCGGTCCAGGCGCTCGACGACTTCGGCGATTTCCTCCGGGCCGACCTCGCGGCGCAGCAGCCGCCGGCCGCTCGCCGGGGCCTGGGTCTTGTCGGCCGCTTCGAGTTGCTCCGAGAGCCGCTTGCGCTGCATGTCCAATTCGTAGAGCTTCTGATAATCGGCCTCGTTGACCGGCATGCCGGCCGACTGCTTCTCCTTGATGGCGGCGGAAAGCTGGTTGAATTGCAGCTCGCACCTCGTCGAGCTTGCTGCGGATCTGGTGGACGTCGCCCAGGCCGCTCTTTTCCAGTTCCCACTGCTTGCGCAGATCGGCCAGGCGGCGGCGGAGTTCGAGCATCTCCTCCTGGATTTCCTCGCGGCGCTCCGCGGCGTGCTCCTCGGTTTCCTCGGCCAACTGCCGGTCGGCCAATTCCAGCTGCACCAGCCGCCGCTGCACTTCGTCGATCTCCTGCGGCACGCTTTGCAACTCCATGGCCAGGCGGCTGGCGGCTTCGTCCATCAGGTCGATCGCCTTGTCGGGCAGGAAGCGGTCGGCGATGTAGCGGTGCGAGAGGTTGGCCGCGGCCACCAGGGCCGAGTCCTTGATCTTCACGCCGCGGTGATGGGCCTCGTAGCGCGGCTTCAGGCCGCGGAGGATGGCGATCGTGTCCTCGACGTTCGGCTCGCCGACGGTGACCGGCTGGAAGCGCCGCTCCAGGGCGGCGTCCTTCTCGACGTACTTGCGATACTCGTCGAGCGTCGTGGCGCCGATGCAGCGGAGCTCGCCGCGGGCCAGGGCCGGCTTGAGCAGGTTGGCCGCGTCGCTGCCGCCTTCCGCCCGGCCGGCGCCGACGACGGTGTGCAGCTCGTCGATGAAGAGCACGACGTTGCCGGCGCTGGTGACTTCCTTCAAGACGGCCTTGAGCCGCTCCTCGAACTCGCCGCGGAACTTGGTCCCGGCCACCAGGGCCCCCATGTCCAGGGCGACGACGCGGCGGTTCTTCAGGCTTTCGGGCACGTCGCCGTCGACGATCCGCAGGGCCAGCCCCTCGACGATGGCCGTCTTGCCCACGCCCGGCTCGCCGATCAGCACGGGGTTGTTCTTCGTCCGCCGCGAAAGGACCTGGATCACGCGGCGGATTTCCTGGTCGCGGCCGATCACCGGGTCGAGTTTTCCTTGCCGGGCCCGCTCGACCAGGTCGATGCCGTAGCGCTCCAGGGCCTGGAACTTGGCCTCGGGGTTCTGGTCGGTGACCCGCTGGCTGCCGCGAACGGCCTGCATGGCCTGCAGGATTTCCTTCTCGGTGAGGGCGTTGAGCTTGAGGATGTTCTTGGCGTTGGAATCGACCTTGGTCAGCGCCAGCAGGAGGTGCTCGGTGGAGACGAACTCGTCCTTCATGGCGTCGGCTTCGCGCTGGGCAGCCTCCAGCACGCGGACCAGTTCGTTGTTGGGCTGCGGGGGCGAACCGCCGCTGACCTTGGGCAGCCGCTGCAACTCGGAACGGACGATCCCTTCCAATTGGGAACGATTTGCCCCGATCCGCTCCAACAGCGGCGCGATCACGCCGTCGGTTTCGTTGAGCAAAGCGTCGAGCAGATGCAGCGGCTCGATCTGCGAATGGCCCTGTTCGGTGGCCAACGATTGGGCATTGGCGACCGCCTCCTGGGCTTTGATCGTGAGTTTTTCGAAACGAAATGGCATGTTGGTCCCCTCTCCCTTTGGGAGAGGGTTAGGGTGAGGGCTTTTTGATTTTGTTTACACCCTTCGGCAAAGGGTTCGCGTGAGTGATGCGGCGACCGCAACTTACGGTTTGCGTGAAATGAACGCTTCAACAATCCTACGCTCTCACCTTATCCCTCTCCCGGAGGGCGAGGGGACCCGACGTTATTTGACTTCGAACTCGGCGTCAATGGGCTCATCCTCGCCGCCGGTTCCGCTGGTCTGTCCCGCCGCAGCCTGCGGGCCGCCATCGGGGCCAGCGCCCGGCCCACCGGGCTGGGGACCGGCCTTCGCATAGAGCGTCTTGCTCAAGGCATGCGACGCCTGTTCCAACTCGCGCAGGGCCGCCTTAATGGCGTCGGCATCGTCGCCCTTGGCCGCCGTGCGCGTCCGCTCGATGGCCTTGTTAACGGCTTCCTTGTCGCCGGCCGCCAGTTTGGCGTCGTGCTCTTGCAGCAGCTTCTCCAGTCCCAGCGACATGGACTCGACCTGGTTGCGCAGCTCGGCGAGCATCCGCTTCCGCTTATCTTCGTCGGCGTGCGAGTCGGCCTCGCGGCGGCGACGCTCGATTTCGTCCTCCGACAGGCCGGCGCTCTGCTCGATCCGCACGGTCTGCTCCTTGCCCGTGCCCAGGTCCTTGGCCGAAACGTGGAGAATGCCGTTCTGGTCGATGTCGAACTTGACCTCGATCTGCGGCAGGCCGCGGGGCGCCGGCGGGATGCCATCCAGGTTGAACTGCCCCAGCAGACGGTTGTCGGCCGCCATGGACCGCTCGCCCTGATAGACCTTCACGGCGACCGCTCGCTGGTTGTCGTCGGCCGTGCTGAAGACGTTGGTTTTCGTCGATGGGGATCGTCGTATTGCGCTCGACGAGCACGGTCATGATGCCGCCCAGGGTCTCGATGCCCAGCGACAACGGCGTAACGTCCAGGAGCAGGACGTCTTTGACTTCGCCCGACAGCACTCCGCCCTGGATTGCGGCGCCGACGGCCACGACTTCGTCCGGGTTGACTCCCTTGTGCGGCTCCTTGCCGAACATCGATCTGACGATTTCCTGCACCTTGGGGATACGGGTCGAACCGCCGACGAGGACCACTTCGTCGATCTCGCTGTAGTTCAGGTGCGCGTCCTTCATGGCCCGCTCGACCGGCCCGCGGCAGCGATCGAACAGATGATCGCAAAGTTGCTCGAACTTCGCCCGGCTGAGCGAAATCTGCAGGTGCTTGGGACCCGAGGCGTCGGCGGTGATGAACGGCAGGTTGATGTCGGTCGTCTGGAGCGAGCTGAGTTCCTTCTTGGCCTTTTCGCAGGCTTCCTGGAGCCGCTGCAAGGCCATCGGATCCTTGCGGAGATCGATGCCGTTGTCGCGTTTGAATTCGTCGGCACAATAATCGACCAGGACGCGGTCGAAATCGTCGCCGCCCAGGTGCGTGTCGCCGTTGGTGCTGATGACGCGGAAGACGCCTTCGGCGACCTCCAGGACCGAAACGTCGAACGTGCCGCCGCCGAGGTCGAAGACGCAGATCTTCTCTTGGACCTTCCGGTCCAGGCCGTAGGCCAGCGAGGCGGCGGTCGGCTCGTTGATGATGCGCATGACCTCGAGGCCCGCGATCTGCCCGGCGTCCTTGGTGGCCTGGCGCTGGGCGTCGTTGAAGTAGGCCGGCACGGTGATCACGGCCTTGTTCACCTTATGGCCCAGGTAGGCCTCGGCCGACTCCTTGAGCTTGCGGAGGATCATCGCCGAGATTTCCGGCGGCGTGTACTGGCGATTGTCGATCTGGACCTTGACGTACTCTTCCGGAGCGCCGACGACCTTGTAGGGCACGATCTTCTCTTCGGAGGCGACTTCGTTGTGCCGGCGGCCCATGAAGCGCTTGATGGAAAAGACAGTCCGGCGCGAGTTGGTGATTGCCTGCCGCTTGGCCGGTTCGCCGACGAGCGTTTCGCCCTTGTCGTTGAAGGCCACGACGCTGGGAGTGAGCCGGTTTCCTTCCTGGTTGGGAATGACCTTCGCTTCCTTGCCCTCCATGACGGCAACAACGGAATTCGTCGTTCCCAAATCGATACCGATGATTTTTTCCCCTTGAGGCATGTTGCAATGCTCCTTTTGTCAATCCTGGATGAAAGCCGGCTTCCGCAATCGCGTTGGATATTCTACAGTCTGCCCGAGGCCGAGAGGACCCGGATGTTGAACTCGATTATGCAAAGGTCGTGCCGCATGGCAAGCAAGGCGGTGGTGTCAGCGTAAGCCTGTGTCATGCAATAAGTTATGAATACTCAAGCCGTGCGGCGGCGGCGGCGAACAGTTTCCGTAGGCGAAAAAACTGCCAATATCGGACTCGCAGCGGGAGGGGGAGAATTGTCCGGCTGCCAGAATGGCAGGGAGCGTCAACAGTAAGAACCATGTCAAAAGAATCATGTCACGGAGAAGAACTTGCAAGCAACTCTGCCGGTGTCAGGACTGTCAGGCCGGCGTATCGCAAGAAATCCGATTTGTTCAGCGTCAGAATATGAGAAATCTGGAGAGATTGCATCATAGCGACGAGGCGTGCGTCATGCACAGCTACGCCTTGGATTCGATAGGTTGTGAGTAACGCGCGCCACAGAACGTATGTCGCAGCGGATTCCGGCAGGATCGTGCCCCAGCGTTCGATAAACTCGACTCGCCTTTGTGTGGCCGCAAGTGTCTGACCGTATCCACCTCGGGCCGTTGACGGACGGGTTGATACGCACCAGAACTCGGCGATGTTTTGTGGGCGGGTTACCAGAGACTGTCCGTTGGCGAGTAGCAATCGAAGTGCCATGCGAATCGCAGGATTTTCCGGATCGTTGGCATCGAAAAGCCGAAGCAGAACACTGGTGTCGATGAGGTAATCCATCAACCGCGGTCCGCGTAGATGTCAGCTCGCGAAAAATCCGCCGGCAAACTCGGGCCGTGAAACGAAAGTTGACTGAGTTCGGCGTCAAAATCGCTCGATTTTCCCAAAGTCAATTGCGGCTGTCGCTGCCGAACGAGCAAAGCTAGGAAAACCTGTACCGTAACACCTTGCGTATGGGCCATCGCGGCAAGCACTTCAGCAGTGCGATCGTCAATTTGAATCGTGGTCATCGTCTAAACCCCTTAACCGTCTAATAGTTTACCATCTGGTGTGGAAGGTGGACAAGGGCTTCTTCCGATACTACGCTATCCGGGCCACCCCGTTGACAAGTCTTTCTAAAGCGGTTACAAGTAGAGGGTTTATAACCGAGCCACTCCGGCACGCCCATGGCCAAATCCTCTGCGAGCAAGAAAAAACCGACCACTGGGTCGGAGCGCGCCGATCCGCAGGCCGCTGCCGCGCAACTCGCGGAAATCGATCGCCAAATCGCCGCCTTGATCCAACATCGGGCCGAAGTGCTGAAGGCTGCGGCATCGCCGGCGGCCATCTCGGCCTGCGCCGCGGGGTTCGATGACCTGACCCTGGGGAAAATCGTCGATGAAACCGCCGGCCCGCTGCCGAAAGCGACCTTGCGGGCCGTCTTTCGCGAATTGCTGAGCGGCTGCCGGGCACTGGTGCGGCCGTTGCAAATCGCTCTGCTGGGGCCGCTTTACAGTTACAGCCATCTGGCCGCCATGCATCGCTTCGGCCGGACGGTCGAATTCGTGCCGGTGGGAACCATCTCGGCCGTCTTCGAGGAGGTCGACCAGCGCCATTCCGACTTCGGCTTGGTGCCCGTGGAGAACTCGACCGACGGTCGGATCGCCGATACGTTGGACATGTTCGCCCGCCTGCCCGTGCGGATCTGCGGACAGGTGGAAATGCAAATCCATCACACGCTCTTGGCCCGATGCCCAAGAGCCGAGATTCGCGAGGTCTATAGCAAGCCGCAGGCGATCAGCCAGTGCCGGAATTGGCTGGCAAAGCACCTGCCCATGGCCCGCACGATCGAGGTCACCAGCACCACGATGGCCGCACAATTGGCAGCGGAAAAGCCGGGCGCGGCGGCCATTGCCAGTCAGCAGGCGGGCGTGGAATACGGCCTGGAAACCCTGGCCGAGAATATCGAAGACAACCCCCATAACGCCACCCGCTTTGCCGTCATCGGCGGGCAAATTCCCGAACGGACCGGCAACGACCGCACGGCCATCCTGTTCCAGATGGATCATCGTCCGGGCACGTTGGCCGACGCCATGAACGTGTTCAAGCGGAACAAGCTGAACCTGACCTGGATCGAATCGTTCCCCGTACCGGGCAGCGATCGGGCCTACATGTTCTTCGCCGAGGTCGAAACCCATCCCAGCGAGTCGCGATTCCGACGCGCGATGGTCGCCCTGGAGCGGAAGGCGTTGCGGCTGGAAGTGTTGGGCGCGTTTCCCGTGACGGCGGCGGTGGGATAGAGGGATGAGGGATGAAGTGGCGGCAAGCGAGATATTTTTCCGTGAACATTTTACTGTCTCTTTTGACTTGAGCTGAGGAGTTTGAGATGCGACGCAAGTTTATTGCCGGGAATTGGAAGATGAACCTCGACCGCAAGGCCGCCGTGGCCCTGGCAGAGGCCGTGGCCCGCGAGGCCGAGAAGGTCAGCGGAGTCGATCTGGCCGTCTGCCCGCCGGCCTGCTACCTGGAGACGGTTGGCCAGGTGATCAAGGGTTCGAAGGTGGCGTTGGGCGCACAGAATGTCTACCACCAGCCCAATGGGGCGTTTACCGGCGAAATCAGCACCACGATGCTCTGCGATTTGGGTGTGAAGTACGTCATCCTCGGTCACAGCGAGCGGCGGCACATTCTGGGCGAAACGGACGCGGAGATCAATAAGAAGGTCCAAGCCTCCCTTCAAGCGGGGTTGTTGCCGATTCTCTGCGTGGGTGAATTGCTCTCCGAGCGCGAGGCCGGCCGGACGCTTGACGTCATTCGAACCCAGTTCGATGGTTCGGTCGCCGGCGTTTCCCGCGAGCAGCTTGAGAAGATGGTTATCGCTTATGAGCCGGTTTGGGCCATCGGCACCGGCAAGGTCGCCACTCCGCAGCAGGCCGAAGAGGTCCATCTCGCCCTTCGCAAGATCATCGCGGACCGCTATAATAGTGAGACTGCTCAACTCGTGCCCATCCAATATGGGGGTAGTGTGAAGCCCGACAACGCCAAGGATCTGCTCGGCCAGCCCGATATCGACGGGGCATTGGTCGGTGGGGCAAGCCTCAAGGTCGACCAGTTCATGGGCATCGTGGCGGGGGCATAAGAACGTCCGTTCGAGAATTCCGCGAGTTACGGGAAGACAATCGGCTGGGACTTGTTTTGGAATGATGTCCCCAGCCAGGAATAAAAAGGAATCGTCATGATCTATCTGTTACAGTTCTTGCTGATGCTTTCGGCCATCGTCGTGATTATCCTGGTGATGCTGCAACGTGGCAAAGGCGGCGGTCTGGCGGGAGCCCTCGGCGGCATGGGAGGTCAGAGTGCCTTTGGCACGAAAGCTGGAGACCTGTTTACCAAGATCACCGTCGGTGTTGCGTCCTTCTGGATTCTGATCAGCATCTTTGCGGCGATTTATGCCCCGTACCTCGCCGGGCAAATGCAGCTTACGCCTGCGGGCCCCGCGCCGACTCAAGGCCAATCGGCTGAGCCGACACCCGCCGCGAAGCCCGCCGATACTGCTGCTGGCACTGCGGAGAAGACCACTGGTAAGGCGGACAAGAGCGGCAAGGCGGAAGTACCTGGTGCCCCGGCGAAGGGTGCCGTAGAGAAGGGAACCGTGGGGAGCGGAAACGTCGGCAAACCGGCTGAGAAGGCGACTGGACCGTCGTTGACACCACCGACCGCACCGCCGCCCAAGACGTCTACGCCGCCAGCCACGACCGTGCCGGCCAATCCACCAGCGCCGGCGCCTGCCAAGTAGTGTGTATCCGGGTGGCGCGTCCCTGAGCTTGCGGAGGGCATGGTTTCGCAACGTCCACGCCCTTCGCAAGTTCAGGGACGTGCCGCCACGACCAGCGCCCGCCAGATGCGGCGTTATCTTTTTTGGAGAATTGCTGACGTGCTTTTGAGCATGACCGGTTTCGGCGAAGCCCACAACCAGGAAGACGGATTGGCCGTCGCCGTGGAGGTCCGCGCGATCAATAGCCGTTTCTTCAAGCTTTCCGTGCGGGCCACGGAAGGTTACGCCTCGCTGGAGCCGCATATCGAGGAGATCACCCGGCAAAGCATCCGCCGCGGCACCGTGCAGGTGAACCTGCGCGTCGATCGGTTGCGCTCGTACCAGGACTTTCGGATCAATAGCGACGTGTTGAGCGGATACCGCGAGCAGCTTATGGCCCTCTATCGCAAGTGGAACCAGGACGCCACGGTATCGCTGGAGGCATTGCTGCCTTTGCCGGGCGTGGTGAACGATCAATCGATGACCCTGTTCAGTCCGGAGGATGATTGGCCGGCGATTTCCAAAGTTCTGCAGGCGGCGCTTGCCAACTTGTCGCAGATGCGCGTTCGCGAGGGCCAGGCCATGGCCGACGACCTTTCGGTCAATTGCCGAGTCGTTGCCGCGGGCGTGGAAGAAATCCAGCGGCGGGCCCCGCTGGTGCTGGATGCTTATCGCGCGCGCTTGGAAGAGCGGTTGAACAAGGTGCTCTCGGAATACCAGGTGACGCTCGACCCGGCCGACATCATTCGCGAAGTCAGCCTGTATGCCGATCGCGCCGACATCTCCGAGGAGATCGTTCGCTTGAAAAGCCATCTCGAGCAGTTCGACTCGATCATGCAACTGCCGGAAAGCTCCGGGCGGAAATTGGAATTCCTCACCCAGGAATTGTTCCGCGAGGCGAATACGATCGGCTCCAAGGCCAGCGACGTGGAAATCGCCAAACAGGTAATCGAGATCAAGACGGCCATCGAGCGGGTCCGCGAGATGATCCAGAATGTTGAATAGTGCGGGAATAATGGAAGGCGTGCGCTGCGGGCGAGTCGTGGTGGTTTCGGGACCGTCGGGGGCCGGGAAGACAACCCTCGTGGACCGTCTTTTCCTGACCTGCCCGCTGCCGTTGATGCGGAGCATTTCCGCTACGACGCGCTCGCCGCGGGGCGAGGAGGCTGACGGCGTGGATTATCACTTCCTCAGCCCGCAACGCTTTCAGGCATTGCGGGACGAGGAGCAGTTCCTGGAATGTTTCGAGGTTTTTGGCAAGGGATACTGGTACGGCACGCTGTGGAGCGAGGTCCGAGCGGGCATCGAGGCCGGCAAATGGATCGTGTTGAATATCGACGTCAACGGCGCGGCGGCGGTGACGGAGCGGTTCAAGAACGCGATCACGATTTTCGTGCGGCCCAGTTCCCTGGAGGAACTCCGCCGCCGCTTGGAAATCCGCGGCACCGACACGCTTGTGGAGATCGAAAAACGCTTGCAAAGGGCCCAGTATGAACTGGACCGGGCCCACCGCTACCGCTACCAGGTCGTGAACGACGATCTGGATCGGGCCGTGAAGGAAATTTGCACCATACTTACCGAGGAAAACGAGAAAGAGCGAAAATGATTGATGAACTACGTGAAGAAGCGATCGTGAATAAGGTGGGGGGACGATTCAAGCTTTCGACCCTGATCCAGAAGCGCCTGGTGGCCTTGAACGCCGGGGCACGGCCGCTGGTCAACGACAAGGTTGCTAATAAGATGGAGATCGTGATCCAGGAGATCATGCAGGACAAGATCTTCCTCGACGCCCAGATGAACGTGCAAGTGACCGGCGCCGTGACGGGCGGCGTCCCGGAGGTCGATTTCCGCGACCTGTAACGTGTGCCATGAAGAACCGCGAAGTGCTGATTGCCGTCACCGGCGGCATCGCCGCCTACAAGACGGCGGCCCTGGTGAGCCAATTGACGCAGGCTGGGGCCGGCGTGTCGGTGGTCATGACGCGCTCGGCCACGAAGCTTGTCGCCCCGAAGACGTTCGAGGCCCTGACGGGCCGGCCCGTCGGCACGGCGGTTTTCGGCCGCGGCGCGCATCCGCACATCGAATCGGCCCGCAAGGCAGAGGTCTTGTGCGTGGCCCCTGCCACGGCCAATATCATCGCCAAGGCGGCCTTGGGCTTGGCCGATGATATCGTGAGCACGGTGATCCTGGCCTTCGACGGCCCGATCATCGTGGCCCCTGCCATGAACGTGCAGATGTGGTGCAAGCCGCCCGTGGTGCGGAATGTTGCCCAGCTTCGGGCCGACGGAATGGTGATCATCGGTCCCGAGACCGGGCACCTGAGTTGTGGCGAAGTCGGGGCCGGAAGAATGGCCGAACCGGAGGCCATCTTTAACGTTATTGCGGAACAACTGGGGAAGATTGACGAAGGAAAGAGAACGTAGTTCTTAGTTCTTAGTTCTTAGTTCTTAGTTCTTAGTTCTTAGTTCTTAGTTCTTAGTTCTTAGTTCTTAGTTCTTAGTTCTAAGTTCTAAGTTCTAAGTTCTAAGTTCTAAGTTCTAAGTTCTAAGTTCTAAGTTCTAAGTTCTAAGTTCTAAGTTCTAAGTTCTAAGTTCTAAGTTCCATGTCCCGTATTCTTCTCACCTCCGGCCCAACCCGTCAATACCTCGACCCGGTGCGGTATCTGAGCAACGGTTCCAGCGGCCGGATGGGCAAGGCGCTGGCGGAGGCCGCGCTGGAAGCCGGGCATGAGGTGGTGATCGTCAGCGGTCCCGTCGAGGTTCGCTATCCGCAGACTGCCCAGGTGCTGCCGGTGGTCTCGACCGAGGAGATGCTCGATTTCTGCTTGCGGCTCTTTCCGGATTGCGACGGCCTGATCGCCGCGGCGGCACCGTGTGATTACCGGCCGAAGGTCGTGGCGGCCGAGAAGATCCGCAAGACCGGCGGCGCGCTCGACGTGCAGTTCGTCGAGACCCCGGACATCGTCGCAAGGCTGGCGCAATTAAGACGTCGCAATGGATGGTGGCCTTCGCCCTGGAGACGGAAGATCGGCGGATGCGCGCCATGCAGAAACTGGAACGCAAGAAGTGCGACCTCATCGTGGTGAATGGTCCCGCCGCCATGCATGCGGCCGATACGAAGGTCGAAGTCATCGACGCCTGCGGCGACGTCGTTGCTACGGTCGCGGGGAGCAAGCGTTACGTAGCCACGGCCCTCCTCCGGGTCATCGAAACGCGGCTGATGCGCCGCAATTGACAGGCGGCGGCCAGGTGCCGATACTGAGGAATGGCTGGTGGCGTGAACTACTGTGTTTTCATCCTGTCATGGCGGGCCGGCGCTCGCTGGTCCCACCCTGCATCCCAGCAAGAAGGAATCTGCATGTCGTGTCGATCGTCCGGCGGCATTCTGGCCGCCATCGTCCCGGTTGTCGTATTGAGTTGGCCATGGTCGTCGGCAGCGGCGGATGAAAATGCCAAGACGCCTGCGGCAAGGCCGGCGAGAGCGCAAGGCAACCCGAACAGACCCCTTCGTGGTGCCCGACGGCACGATCGAGGAGTTGCAAACATACATCGACGGCTTGAACAAGATCCAGCCATCGTCCAGTCTCCGGCCGGCAGTCGCGGAACTGCACAAGAGACGAGCGACGGCCCAACTGGCGGCCTGCGAGAAGATCCTGGCGGCCAAGCCGACCCCGGAACAGGCCCAGGCGGCAATCCGGGTGAAGGTCGCCGCGCTGGTGCTGCTGGGCCGCCTAGGCGATGCAACGGCGCAAGCCAGGCTTGAATCGACGGTCGGTCAAGTGGAGAAACTTGGCGTGAAAGAGATGGTCCGCGACGTTCAGTTCGCGGCCCTGAAAAACCGTGGCGAGCGAGCGGCAACCATGGCGGACGACGAATACGGCCGGTTCATCGAACGCCTGAAGGCGTTCTTAAAGGAGGGCCCGATCGAGGGCGCGTCGGCCAGGCTGGCCGCAGATGTCGCCATGGTCGCGGAAGAGTCGAAACGGCCCGCCTTGGCCCTGAATGCCTACCGGGAGTTGGGAAAGATCCTTGCTGCGAGCAACGATGAGAGGATCGCCGCTATGGCTGCCCCGATGCTCGGCGCAGCGCGGCGGCTGGAACTGGTCGGCAGGCCGCTGGTCCTGAAAGGTTCGACGGTGGCCGGCAAGCCGTGGGCCTGGAAGAAATACCGGGGCAAGGTCGTGCTCGTCAACTTCTTCGCCACCTGGTGCGGTCCATGCCGCGAGGAGGCGCCGAACATCCTTAGTTGCTACAAGACCTATCGCAAACGGGGTTTTGACGTCGTGGGCATCAGTATCGATCGCGATCGCAAGGCCATCGAGGACTTCGTGGAAAAAGAACACTATCCCTGGACGGTACTCCTGGACCGCAACGAAGCCCGCGGCACCGACGAGTCGATGGCGACCTATTACGGCATTTTCACGATTCCCCAAATGATCCTGGTCGGCAAGGACGGCAGGGTATTGGCCTTGAACATTCGCGGCGAGCAGCTTGCCAAGAAGTTGGCGGAACTGCTCGGACCGGCGGAAGAAGAAGAGAAGAAGTAGTCACTCCCCTTCCTCCGGCGGCGGCGGCCGCTCTTCGTCCTCGGCCGGTTCATAGGGAAGACCATAGCCCTCCTTGAGCCAGCGATTCAAGTCGGCCAGGCGGCAGCGCGTGCTGCAAAACGGCAATGCCGGACTTTGCTCCGGATCGAAAGGACGTTCGCACATCGGACAGCGACGCTGGCTCATGGAACAGGCGTTACTTCTTCTCGTGGCCGGAAGCCCATAGCAAGCCGTTGGCCAACAGCTTGTGATAGCTCTCCATGTCGGTGGTCGGCTTGCCGTGGCCGAGCGTGGTGCCGAAGACGCGGCCTTTGCCGTAGTGGTTGATCCAGGCCACCACGTGGTCTTGTTTCGAACTGTCGCTATAGGCCGTCAGCAGAGGCGTGGCGTTGGGCCAGAACTTGATGTTCTGGTACAGTTCGTCATGCGAAGTCTTCCAATCGGCCGGCCAGTCGGCCACGATCCAGTGATCGGAGACCTTCTTCGTGGCAATTTCCGTGGCCTTGTCGTGTTTGACGGAAGTCAGTCCCATGGCCTCGCAAAAGGCGTCGCGATCGTGGTTCAGTTCGCGGTAGGAGTGCAGCGTTCCATGGATCACCACGGCCGGTTTGCCGTCGTGGATCGTCTTGGCGATGTTTTCCACGATCGCCTTTCCGGCCGGGTCATGTTGCGTAAAGAAGAGGACGAGCAAATCGTAGCCGTCGCCAAAACCCTTCTCGGCCCATTCCTTGGGATCGGTCGAAACCGTGAACTCGATGGGCAGCGGCGAGTGCTTTTGAATCGCCTTGGTGAGGACCGGCTGGAGGCCCTTGTAATCGTGGGAGGCCCCGCCCGTACACCACAGGACTTTGATCGGCTTGGGGCTTTCGGCCTGCAACAGGCTGGTCGCGGCAAGAAGGGTAAACAGGACGGCTGCGCAGCGAAACATGGCGATTCTCCTTGGATGACGGCTGGCGGGACTTGAAGCTGCTCGGAAGGCTGTAGAGTGGAATCGAGCGCAGCAAAGAGCCACCAATTCCCGGCATTTCATGGTGGGTCTTCGCTGCGCTCGACTCTACCCCGCTTCGAGCACCCGCTACTATAGTTCGCGCACCGCCAACTGGCAACTTCCCCCGCTTCCCGGCTACTTCGTCGCGCTTTTTTCCTTCTTCCCGCCGCTCTCGCCGGACTTCTCCGACGAACTGGCCGGCTTGTCGGCGGCGGCAGCCTTCTTGTAGGACTCGCTACGGTAATCGGTCGTGTAGAAACCGGAACCCCGGAAGACGATTGCGGCGCCCGGCCCGATCAGGCGGCGAAGCTTCTTCTTGCCGCACGCCGGGCACTGCTTTTTCGCATCGTCCTTGATCGATTGGAATAACTCGAACGCGTGTTCGCAGGCATCGCACACATAGTCATAGGTCGGCATATCGTAACTCCGGGAGGTTTGAAACTTATTACTCTTGGGAAGCGGCATCGGGGCTGCGCGACACGATCACCTGGCTGGGCCGCACGACGCGATCGTACAACTGGAAGCCGGGCTGGGTTACGAGCACGACGGTGTTTGGCGGAAATTCGGCGGCGACCTGCTGCGAAATCGCGTGGTGCAAGTGCGGATCGAAAGGCAAGTGCAAGGCCCCGATCCGCAGGCAGTGGTGCCGGGCAAAGGTCTCTTCGAACTGCCGGGCGACCAGCTTTACGCCTTCCAGCAAACCGGCCACGTCCTGCGTTTTCTCCGCCGCGGTAATCGCCCGCTCGATGTTGTCCAGCACCGGCAGCAAGTCGTGCATCAACGGCAGATTGGCGTAACGGCGATGTTCCTCGATCTCGCGCGCGGCCCGCTTGCGATAGTTTTCCAATTCCGCCTGGCTGCGAAGCACGCGGTCCTTGGCGGCTTCCAGGTCGTTGCGCAACTGATCCAGAAGATGCTCCTCCGTAGCCTCGGGCGGGCCGTCCGCGGTGGCGTTGTAGGCCGAGTCGTTGCCCGCAGCTGATTCCGGATGAGCCGCCGGCGGCGTGGTTTCTTTCCTGCTCTCGGTATTATCGTAGTTCATGGGAAACTCTCTCCTGACACAAGTACCCGCGTCATGATATCTTCTGCAACTCTACCAGGATGGATCGTGTCACTCGCCTTCTTCGGCGTGGAACAAATCCTTGATCTTGTTGAAGAAACTCTTTCGCTTTGGCGAAACGTGGGTATTCTCGATCTCGGCCAACTCGCGGAGCAACTGCTCGTGGCGGTCGGAAAGCCGCTTGGGCACCTCGACCGTGACCTGCACGTGCAGGTCGCCGCGGCCGTGGTGGCGGACGTCGGGCATGCCCCGGCCACGCAGCGTGAACACTTCGCCCGGCTGCGTGCCCGGCGGCACTACCACTTCCTCCGAGCCGTCGAGCGTGGGCACCTCGATCGTCGCACCCAGGGCGGCCTGCGAATAACTGATCGGCACCTGGCAGACCAGGTCGCGACCTTCGCGATGAAACAGCGGATGCTCCTTGACGTGAATGATGCAGTAGCAATCGCCCGGCGGGCCGCCGGTGGGGCTGGGCTCGCCTTCGCCGCTGAGCACGGAGCTGCGTGCCGTTGTCCACGCCGGCGGGGATCGGCACTTTGCGGCTGACTCGCCGGGGCACGTAGCCGTTGCCGCGGCAGGCGTGGCAGACCTCGCGGATCACGCGGCCGCCGCCGTGGCAGGAGGGACAGGTGGTTTGCAGCGAAAAGATGCCGCTGGCCTGCACCACGCGGCCGCTGCCGCCGCAGTAGGGGCACTTTTCCGGCCTGGTGCCCGGCTTGGCGCCGGAGCCGCTGCAGGTCTCGCAGACGACATGCCGCTCGAACTCGACGACTTTCGCTACGCCGTGGGCGGCTTCGATCAGGTCGAGCGTGACTTCGCAGTGGACGTCGCCGCCCCTTGCGGCCGCGCCGACCGCGGCCGCCGCCGAACAAGTCGCCGAAGAAGCCCTCGCCGAAGATGTCGCCGAAGGCGTCGAAGATGTCGCCGACGTCGTGGAACTGCGGCGCATCGCCGCCCTCCAGGCCCTGGAAGCCGTAGCGGTCGTACTCGCCCGCTTTTCCGGATGGCTGAGGACCTCGAAGGCCTCGGCCGCCTCCTTGAACTTGGCGATCGCCGTCTTCGTCGCCCGGAGTTGCGGTCGGGGTGATACTTCAGCGCCAGCTTGCGATAGGCCTCGGAGATCTGCTCCTTGGTTGCGGAGCGATCGACGCCGAGGACTTCATAGTAGTCGCGTTTTTCCGCCATCGTTGCCATATCGTTATCCTACTCGCGATGGCAACGCCAACGTGCCGGACAGGCTGATTTGCAAACTGATCAGGCGACGTGCCGCCCTGGCCCGAAAAAGACAGGGGCCACCCCCAGGTCGGAGGCGGCCCCGCGCTTCAGTCTGCATCGGGATTGCCGGCAGGGCCGCAGCCGCGGTTAGCGGACCGCTCCCTCGACGCTGCGTTCTTCTTGTCGTCCTTGTTCAGGTCGGTGACCAGGGTCTCGGTGGTCAGCATCAGGCCGGCGATGCTGGCGGCGTTCTGCAAGGCCGTGCGGACGACCTTCAGCGGGTCGATGATGCCCGCCTTGAACATGTCGACGTACTTGCCGCGTGTTGGCGTCGTAGCCGATGTTCGTCGGCCTTCTGGCTGACCTCGTCGGCCACCACCGAGCCGTCGACGCCGCTAGTTGTCGGCGATCTGCCTGATCGGCACCGGCCAGCGCACGCAGGACGATGTCCACGCCGATCTTCTCGTCGCCGCGGGCGCTGCCGCGGGCCTTCTCGACCGCCTCGCTGCAACGCAGCAGGGCCACGCCGCCGCCGGGCACGATGCCTTCCTCGGCCGCCGCGCGGGTGGCGTGCAGGGCGTCCTCGACGCGGGCCTTCTTCTGCTTCATCTCGGCCTCGGTGCTGCCGCCGACCGAGATCACCGCCACGCCGCCGGACAGCTTGGCCAGCCGCTCCTGGAACTTCTCGCGGTCGTAGTCGCTGTCGGTGGCCTCGATCTGCCGCTTGAGCTGATCGATGCGGGCCTTGATGTCGGCCTGCTTGCCGGCGCCCTCGACGATCGTCGTGTTGTCCTTGTCGACCGTGATCTTCTTGGCCCGGCCGAGCTGCTCGAGCGTGAGGTTCTCCAGCTTCAGGCCCAGGTCTTCGCTGATCACGCGTGCCGCCGGTCAGGACGGCGATGTCGCCCAGCATGGCCTTGCGGCGGTCGCCGAAGCCGGGGGCCTTCACCGCGCAGATGTTCAGCACGCCGCGGAGCTTGTTGACCACCAGCGTCGTCAGGGCCTCGCCCTCGACGTCCTCGGCGATGATCAACAGCGGCTTGCCGCGACTGGCGCGACCTTCTCCAGCAGCGGAATCAGGTCGCGGAGGTTGCTGATCTTCTTCTCGTGGATCAGGATCAAGGCGTCTTCCAGCACGACAGTCCATCTCGGCCGGGCGGTTGATGAAGTAGGGCGAGAGGTAGCCCTTGTCGAACTGCATGCCCTCGACGAACTCGTAGGTCGTCTCGGCGGTCTTGCCTTCCTCGACGGTGATCACGCCGTCCTTGCCGACCTTCTCCATCGCCTCGGCCAGCAGGTTGCCGATCGTCGGGTCGTTGTTGGCGCTGATCGCGCCGACGCTGGGCGATCTCTTCCTTGCCGCTGACCGGCTTGGCCATCGTGCTGCAGGTGCTCGACGGCCGCGTCGACGGCCTTCTCGATGCCGCGGCGGACGGCCGTCGGATTGCGCCGGCGGCGATGTTCCGCAGGCCTTCGCGGAAGATCGCCCGGGCCAGCACGGTGGCCGTGGTGGTGCCGTCGCCGGCCACGTCGGAGGTCTTCGAGGCGACCTCGTTGACCAGCTTGGCGCCCATGTTCTCGAAGCGGTCTTCCAGCTCGATTTCCTTGCTGACCGTCACGCCGTCCTTGGTGACGGTCGGGCCGCCGAAGGACTTGTCGAGGATCACGTTGCGGCCGGTCGGGCCCAGGGTCACGGCGACCACGTCGGCCAGTTTCTCCACGCCGCGGAGCATTCGCTTGCGGGCCTGATCGTCGATAAAGCAGTTGTTTAGCCACGTTGGCGGTTCCTCATATGTAGGTTGGTTCGCGTGCTGTCGCGACGCGATCGGTCCGCGGCACGATCGGTTGCGTTACTTGACGACCTTGGCCAGGATGTCGCGTCTCGCGGAGGATCTTGACCTCGCGGCCGTCGACTTCGATCTCGCGTGCCGGAGTACTTGCCGTAGATCACTTCGTCGCCGACGGCGACCGAGAGCTTGCCGCGCTCGCCGCTGTCGAGCAGCTTGCCCGGGCCCGACGGCCAGGACCGTGCCGCGCTGCGGCTTCTCCTTGGCGGTGTCGGGCAGCACGATGCCGCCGGCGGTCATTTCTTCGGCTTCCATCGGCTCCACCACGACGCGATCGTCCAAGGGCCGCAAGTTGATGCTGTCCTTTGCCATGATCCTGTCGTTCTCCTGTAAGATCTTGGTTTGTGAATTGTTGTTGTGTTGACGTGCCGTCATCTGCGGGTGCGTGCAATGCCGGCTTCACCGGAGCTGCAGTCGCAATCGGCTCATGCCTAACCTCTCCCGGCACGGCGAGGCGACCGGCTAGAAGCCTCCCATGCCGCCCATGCCACCCATGCCACCCATGCCGCCCATGCCACCCATGCCTCCCATGCCGCCGCCCATGTCATGGCCGTGGCCGTGGCCGGCGGCCTTGCCTTCGTCCTTCTTGGGAATGTCGGTGACGAGGCAGGAGGTGGTCAGCAGCAGGCGGCCACGCTGACGGCGTTCTGCAAGGCGGTGCGGACGACCTTGGCCGGATCGATGATGCCGGCCTCGACCAGGTCGCCGTAGGTGTCCTTGTCGGCGTCGTAGCCTTCGTTCTTCTTCATCTGGCGGACGCGATTGACGACCACCGGCGCCGTCCTGGCCGGCGTTGTCGGCGATCGCCTGCAGCGGGACCTCGCAGCACGTTGCGGACGATCTTCGCCCCCAGGGCCTCGTCGCCTTGAAGTTGCAGCTTGTCGACGGCCTTCTCGCAGCGCAGCAGGGCCACGCCGCCGCCGGGGACGATGCCTTCTTCCAGGGCGGCCTTGGTGGCGGCCTGGGCGTCTTCCAGCAGGACCTTCCGCTCCTTCATTTCGGTCTCGGTCGCGGCCCCGACGTTGATCTGGGCCACGCCGCCGGCCAGCTTGGCCAGCCGCTCCTGCGAGCTTCTCGCGGTCGTAGTCGCTGGTGGTGGTCTCGATTTCCTTGCGGATCTGCTCGGCGCGGCCGTCGATGCGCCTTCTTGTCGCCGCCGCCGTCGATGATCGTCGTGTGTCGGCCGACGACGATCACCTTCTTGGCGCGTGCCCAGGTCGGAGAGCTTCACCGAGTCGAGCTGCACGCCGAGGTCCTTGAAGATGGCGTTGCCGCCGGTCAGGACGGCGATGTCGCCGAGCATGGCCTTGCGGCGGTCGCCGTAGCCGGGGGCCTTGACGGCGCAGACGTTGAGGATGCCGCGCAGCTTGTTGACCACCAGCGTCGCCAGGGCCTCGCCCTCGACGTCCTCGGCGATGATCAGCAGCGGCTTGCTGGCCTTGCTGACGGCCTCCAGCAGCGGGACCAGGTTCTTGGCGCTGGAGATCTTCTCTTCGTGGATCAGGACCAGGCAGCTTCTCGAACTCGACGGTCTGTTCGTCCTGGTTGGTGACGAAGTGCGGCGAGAGGATAGCCGCGGTCGAACTGCATGCCCTCGACGACGTCGACGGTGGTCTCGGACTGCTTGCCTTCTTCGACCGTGATCACGCCGTCCTTGCCGACCTTCACGAAGGCGTCGGCCAGCACGGCGCCGATCGTCGGATCGTTGTTGCCGGCGATGGTGGCGACCTGGGTGATTTCCTTCTTGTTCTTCTCGTTGATCGGCGTGGCCATCTTCTCGACGGCCGTCGACGACGGCCTCGGCGGCCTTGGATGCCGCGGGCCAGCGCCATCGGATCGGCCCCGGCGGCGATCATCTTGCAGGCCTTCGCGATAGATGGCCTCGGCCAGCACGGTGGCGGTGGTGGTGCCGTCGCCGGCGACGTCGTTGGTCTTCGAGGCCGCTTCCTTGACCAGCTGGGCCCCCAGGTTCTCGTAGGGGTCGTCCAGCTCGATCTCCTCGGCGACGGTCACGCCGTCCTTGGTGACTTTCGGGGCGCCCCAGCCCTTGTCGAGCACGGCGTTTCGGCCGCGGGGGCCCAGGGTGCTGACGACGGCCCGGGCCAACTTGCTCACGCCGGCGGCCAGCGGCTGCCGAGCTTCGTCTTCAAAGACCATCTGTTTTGCCACAGCGGATTCCTCCTGTTGCTGGCTTGAACACTTAAGCGTTTAGTAGCACGGAACTCATTCCGTTATTTCATAGCACGGAATAAATTCCGTGTTTCCTGCCTTGGGTCACTGACGGCATACCACGACCAAACTTGGCAGCCGACTGCGTTTTGTGCCGTAGAGGTAGCAAGCGGTGTGCCAAAGGCGGATTGGAATGACGTAAGATATTACGTAGTAACATGTTACGAGACGCGTTGAAGCTTGGAGAAGACTGGGCATTTTGAAGTCCGCGGGCTGCGGGTGCCAATTTGACAGGTCGAAGCCGTGACTGAGCAGTTACAGCCAACGCGCCCACCAAGCTCGGCTCCCCGCCGATCCCGTGTCCGTGGAAGCCGTGACTGAGCAGCTACAGGCCACGCTCCGACGCCGAGCCGGCTCGGCGCGGACCCCGCGTCGGTCGTTGGCTCGGCATCGCTGGCCGAGACGCCAAGTACCCACAAGTGATACCAACGACCAGCGAAGTTCGTAGACGGGCGTGGTTGGATGTCGTGCAAAGCGGTTCGGGCTTAGCCATTCAATCATCGCTTCCACCGACGGGGGGCAGGCGGGGAGCGGAGCGGCGTCGGGTCGCTGTCTTAGCTATTCCGCTTCATGTAGGCCGAGCAGATGTCGGTGTCCAGCAAGAAGCTCACTCGTCAATCTCCCGGCGCTTGAGTCCGCGATTTTGACGGGTCCACTCCAGATACTTGTCAAGTTCCTCGGCGTCTTCCGCCCACCCGCCGAATGAACTTCGCAGACCTGTCGGCACCTTGGCATATTGTCGCACCGCGTCCACGTCCTCCGCAGTCAGTTCGGGATGGAGATGGCGGAGTTCCTCGTCGCTGCGTCCCGCCTCGACCAACCGTGCCATGTCTTCGGCGAGCAACCGAGTCCCTTTGATGAGAAGTTTGCCCACAGCAATCGACGGGTCCACGGTCAAGTGTTCCAGCCACTTCGGAGGAGCGTCCTCCGGCTGGACCTGAACGCTCACCTTCTGGCCGTCCGGCAATTCTGGCTCCTGCTCCAGCTCGATGGTCCTGCCGTGGATCACACCTTTAAGAACGGTAACGGACATAATCAACCTCGTCGGTGCTCATAAGGGGATTTCCAGGGCAAGTTGGGCAACGATCCCAACCAGGAATATCTTAGTCGCGTTTCTATCTCCAGGCAAGCCTGAGCGCGCCTTCACAAAACAAGAACAACCCTTCGCCTTGCCGCCGCGCGGCTCCTCCGCCGCTGTAGGGTGGGCCGAGTGACACGGGTCCCTGCATGAGAAATGCTGGGGATGGCGGGACTCGTGTCACTCGGCCCAATCCAACTTCTGCCCCTTACTTCACCTTCTCCGCCTTCAATCCGTGCGGCTTGTCCGTCGCTGCGGCGGAAGAGAGCCGGATCTTCTCCGAGTCGTTCTTCCATCCGTAGGTCACCGCGAACTCGGCGGGGCGAAGGGTGACTTGGCGGCCATCGTCGGTCAGAGCCACGTAGACCACGTCCTCGCTCATTGCCGGCGAGGACCGTCGGGGGACTTGGCCAAGCTGGATATTCCGTCGGTCGAAGAGGACGCCGGACCTATGACGAGGGTGCCCTTCAAAACGTTCCAGATGCGAACTACGCCATTTGCGCACCCTACGGCAACATACACACTTTCGGGCGACCAAGTGATCGCCGTGAGATCGAGATCGGGATTCAGCAACGCAATGCGGAGTTTTCCGGTGGCTGGATCGAGGAAGCGGATGACCCCGTCATGGCCGCCCATGGCATACAACTGGTCATTCGGGCTGAGTTGTCCGGCCCCGCCCCTGTCCCAGCCCGAACCGCGAGAAGCGCGATAGTCGGGAAAGTACATTAAGGGCATGTTCACCGCCGACGGCACGACCGTGGAAAACAGCGCCACGGTCACATGGCATGTTAGAAGCCCGACCCGACTTGAGAACCGTGATGAACGGAATCGTTTTCACTTCACTTGACATTGACGAAATGCAGTCAATGTTTGGTCCATGACTGTACAATCGAAAAATTTGGTCGAATTCCCAGTCTTCACCGGCAAATCTTGAGGTCTTCTGGAAGACAACCAGGAACGCCTCGGCAAAAAAGTGAGTACCACGTTGTGGACCACGAAATTCAACCGTCTGTTCGTCGCTAATGTATGCAAATTGCGTGTTTCGAGCTTGACGAAACGGCCGATAACCAGAATAATGACTGAAACAATTGAGTTAATGATGATTGGTGCGGATTATTCACAAGCCGTAAGGTGCGTGGAGGGAACCGCGGAAAAAATGGTGGGTTACGCACGGAGTCGAACGCTTGAGAAGATTTCTCACTGTTTGGGACCGGTTCGCGCAACGCACAATCTACCAACGGCTTGCGTGCTCCAGCCACCCTGTCTACGCTGAATAAGCTAGGTTCGCGCGAGAGGCCGAAAAACTTCCGGAACTTCGCGTAGCCGCGGTAGCGGCGTTTTGCGTATAATCTTGGGCTTCTGAGTTGAAGCAATTGCCGAAAAGTTGAAATCCTGCCGGCCACGACAAAGACGACAGGTTGAAAACCTATTCCAAGAAGCGACAGGTTGAAAACCTATCCTACATGGGGTGAGCACTAGGACTAGGACCGAATTGATGAGTGGATTCTCCTTCCGCGTCGACAACAGCCCTTTCAACCAACAACAGGTGGAAGTCCTGAACCGGTTGCTGGCTACGCTCTCGCCCGATCAGATGATCTGGCTCAGCGGCTATCTGGCTGGCTTGCGCGGTGGCGCCGCGGGAACGGGAACGTCGGCGTCGCCCGTTGTGGCGGCCTCTGCCAGGGTCGATGGAGCGAGCAGCCCCGCGGCAGCGATCGAGCGCGACGTGACCATCCTCTTCGGCTCCCAGACCGGCAACGCCCAGCGTCTGGCGGGCGATATGAAGAAACGCCTGGAAGAGAAGGGCTTCGCGGTCACGCTCTCGTGCATGAGCGATTTCCGCACCAACAACCTCAAAAAGGTCAAGCAGCTTCTGATCGTGGTCAGCACCTATGGCGAAGGCGATCCGCCGGACAAGGCGGTGCTGTTCCACGAATTCGTCCATGGCAAGCGGGCCCCGCGGCTGGAAGGCCTGCGGTTCTCCGTGCTCTCGCTGGGCGATCAGCTTTACGACCAATTCTGCAAGACCGGCAAGGATTTCGACGTACGGCTGGAGGAACTCGGCGCGATGCGGATCCACCCGCGGGTCGATTGCGACGTCGATTTCGACGAACCGGCCAAGGCCTGGATGGACGGCGTGCTCGACGCCCTTTGCGGTGAAAAGCTCCCCGCGCCCGTTGGGAGAGGGGACGAGGGCAGCCGTATCGAGACGATCACGCCTGGCCCCAACGCACTCCCGCGGGAAACGGGGGACCAATTTCAATCTACCGGAGCGGCGACGCAGACGGTTGCCGCGCCGGCCTTTACCCGCACGAATCCGTTCACGTCCGAAGTCCTGGAAAACCTCAATCTCAACGGCCGCGGCTCGGAGAAGGAAACCCGCCACCTGAAGCTGGCCATCGAAGGCTCCGGGCTGTGCTTCGAGCCGGGCGACTCGCTGGGCATCTACCCGCATAACGATCCGCAACTGGTCGACGACGTGATCGGCCACATGGGCTGGAACCCCGAAGAGGTCATTCCCGCGGGCAAGCAGGAACTGCCGATTCGCGAGGCACTGATCCAGCATTATGAAATCACGCTGCTGAGCAAGCAGTTGCTCAAGCAGGCGGCCACCTTCTCGCGCGACGGCTTGCAGGACATGGTTCAGGCCGACGCCAACGAGAAGTTGAAGGCCTACACCCGCGGCCGCGACCTGCTGGACCTGGTGCGCGACTTCTCGATCCAGGGGATCCCGCCCCGCGAGTTCGTGCCGATGCTCCGCAAGCTGCCCGCCCGGCTGTATTCGATTGCCAGCAGTTTCCGGGCGAACTCGGGCGAGGTCGACCTGCTGATTGCCGCGTTGCGATACCAGGCCCACAATCGCGACCGCCTGGGCACTTGCTCGGTACACTGCGCCGAGCGGGTCGAGTCGGGCGACTACTTGCACGTCTTCGTACACGCGAATCCGAACTTCCGCCAGCCGGCCGACGCGGACGCGCCGATCATCATGGTCGGTCCCGGCACGGGCGTGGCGCCGTTCCGCGCCTTCATCGAGGACCGCGAGGAGAGCGGCGCCGGGGGCAAGGCGTGGCTGTTCTTCGGCGACCGGCGTTTCCGCACCGATTTCCTGTACCAGGTCGAATGGCTCCGCTGGCTGAAGCTCGGCGTGCTGACGCGGTTGGACGTGGCCTTTTCGCGCGACCAGGGGGCCAAGGTTTACGTGCAGCACCGCATGTTGGAGAAGAGCCGCGAGCTGTACGGCTGGTTGCAGGAAGGGGCCCATTTCTACGTCTGCGGCAGCGTCAACCCGATGGCGGCCGACGTGCATGCCACGCTGGTGAGCATCGTCGCAGAGCGAAGGCGGCAAGAGCAAGGAAGAGGCCGAGGCGTACGTGGCCGGCATGCGCGAGCAGGGCCGTTACCAGAGAGATGTGTATTAGAAAAAGGGCCCATCCCATGCCAGACGTCCCAACCCCACCGCCCGCCAAGAAGCCGGCCGAACAAGAGAACATCAAGACGGCCAGCAACTTCCTCCGCGGCACGATCCTGCAATCGTTCGACAACCGGGTCACGGCCTCCGTGCCGGACAGCGACAACTTCCTGCTGAAGTTCCACGGCACCTACATGCAGGACAACCGCGACCTCCGCGACGAGCGGGCGCGGCAGCGGTTGGAGCCGGCCTTCGACTTCATGATCCGCATCCGCGCGGCCGGCGGCATCGTCACGCCGCAGCAGTGGTTGCAGTTGGACGCCCTGTCGCACAAGTATGCCAACGGCGAAATCCGCCTCACCACGCGGCAGTCGTTCCAGTTCCACGGCGTGCTGAAGTGGAACCTCCGCCAGACGATCCACGACATCAACCAGACGCTGCTCGACACGCTGGCCGCCTGCGGCGACGTGAACCGCAACGTGATGTGCAATCCGAATCCCTACCAATCGGAAGTCCACGGCGAGGTCTACGAATGGTCGAAGCGGCTCAGCCTGCACCTGGCCCCGCGGACGCGGGCCTATCACGAAATCTGGCTGGGCGAGGAAGCCGTCGTGCCGCCGCCGCAGGACGAAGAGCCGATGTACGGCCCGACCTACCTGCCGCGGAAGTTCAAGATCGCCATCGCCGTGCCGCCCTCGAACGACGTCGACGTGACGGCCCACGACGTCGGGCTGATCGCCATCGTCGACGACGGCCGGCTGGCCGGTTTCAACGTCTCGGTGGGCGGCGGCCTGGGCATGACCCACGGCGAGCCGGCCACGTTCCCCAACCTGGGCTGGGTCATCGGCTTCTGCCGGCCCGAGCAGATCCTCGACGTGGCCGAGAAGGTCCTCACCACGCAGCGCGACTTCGGCGACCGCACCAACCGCAAGCACGCCCGCTTGAAGTACACGATCCTCGATCGCGGCGTGGAGTGGTTCAAGGACGAGCTTCAGCGGCGGCTGGGCTGGCAGTTCGAGCCCGAGCGGCCGTTCCGTTTCGAGCATCACGGCGACCGCTACGGCTGGGTCAAGGGAACCAACGGCAAGTGGCATCTGACGCTTTTCATCGAGAACGGCCGCATCCGCGATTGGGAGGACTATCCGCTGATGACCGGCCTGCGGACGATCGCCCAGTCGCACGACGGCGACTTCCGCCTGACGGCCAACCAGAACCTGATCCTGGGGAATGTTTCGGAAGAGAACCGGCCGCGGATCGAGCAACTGGTGCAGGCGTACAAGCTCAGCGACGGCCAGCGGGTTTCCGCCCTGCGGCGGAACGCCATGGCCTGCGTGGCCCTGCCGACCTGCGGGCTGGCGATGGCCGAGTCGGAGCGGTATCTGCCCTCGCTGATCACCAAGCTGGAGGGCGTGCTGGCCGAGGCGGGGCTGGCCGACGACGAGATCGTGATCCGCATGACCGGCTGTCCCAACGGCTGCGCCCGGCCCTATCTGGCCGAGATCGGCTTCGTCGGCAAGGCCCTGGGCAAGTACAACCTGTACCTGGGGGCCGACTTCACCGGCACGCGGCTGAACCGGCTGTATCGCGAGAACATCGGCGAGGAGGAGATCCTCGCCACGCTCAAGCCGATCGTCGCACGCTACGCCCAGGAGCGGCAGCCGGGCGAGCATTTCGGCGATTTCGTCGTGCGGGCCGGGTACGTGCGGGCCGTGGCCGACGGGCCCGATTTTCATTCGCAGGCGTAGGGTGGCGTCTAGAGTATAATAAATCTCTGCACCTTCCGTGCCGGGGTCGCTCTCCCGCCACCCGTGCCGGACTGCCGAAATGGGGGGATGAATATGGTCCGCAGCATGGGCATGAAGCACGGGTTAAGTTCTTCGGCGATCGGCATCGCGGTGGCGGTCGTGGTTCTCGCGACGGTGGCCCATATTTCCCACGGCCAAGAGGTCCCGCCGGCCGAAGCCTCGGCTCGCGGGGACATCTTCCGCATCTTCCGATGCTCCCAAAGAGAAGATCCGGCAAGCCATCGCCGACCTGGGAAGTGCTGACTTCGTCGTTCGGGAGAGGGCTTCCCGATTGCTTTGGAAAGCCGGTGCCGAAGCGGAGCCCGCCTTGGAGAAAGCGGTTCGGGAGGCCGATGACTTCGAAGTCGTTTATCGTGCCCGGCAAATCCTCGCAGTCCTTTCAGGCAGGGATCTATGCGGACACGCCCGCGGAGGTCGTCGCGCTGATCGTCGAGTTCCGCATGGGCAACCTCAACGAGAAGGGTGAGGCTGCCCGCCGGCTGAAGGAAAAGGGAAAGACCGATCTCCTGCGGCGGCTGATAGCGAAAGAAACCAGTCGCGACCATGCGCGAACAACTGAACCAGTTGTTGGCGGGCGTCCGGTGCGGCGGCTCCCCCGTTTTATGTCCCTGGATCGGTGCGCACCCACGTCCGCGGCGCGCCCGATGCGGCAGGAGCTTGCCCTGGAAGCGCGGCTGCGGCTGGCACAAGGCAATGTCGAGGCGGCCGAGCGACTGCTTGCGCAACGCGACCGACGACGCTTCGGTGCGGGATTACGCCGCTTTGCTCTTGAGCCGGAACAAACTCGATGACGCGATCAAGCAGTTGCGAGCCAATCTCAAGGCCAGCGATGCCTCCGGGCAGCGGCGGCTGGCCTGGATGCTGCGGGCCAACGGCGATCTGGCCGGGGCCGTTGCCGCGGCCAGGCTGGTCAACGACAACGGAGTTGGTCGAGGACCTGCTGGCCGAGATGGCCGATTGGAAGGAGTTGGCGAAGATCGATGCCAAGGCCGACGTCGACGCGCTGGCCGCCAGGTCGGACGGGGCGCGAAGGCTCGCGGAGATCATGGTCTTCCGCCATCTGGCAGGCGAGAAACAGGCCTGCGACCTGGCGGCCGCGGCGGCCGTGAAGGCCTTGAAGCAGCGTCAATTCCTCGACAGCAAACTTCTCCATGCGCTGATCCTCAACGATCGCGCTGGACCAGGCCGTCGAAGGCTGCCAGCCGCAGCACGTGGCAGTCGCCTTCGAGATCCTGGTCGCCCAGAACCGTCATGAAAGAGGCATTCCGGCTCGTCAAGATCGACGTGCCCATCCCCGCCAAAATCGACTGGACGGCCTGGCTGAAAGACGGGAACGGAGAAGTCGCCCTGGAACGTCGCTTGCTCGCCCACCAGGTCTTGCGAGCGTTGCGCGAGGCAGGCGAAGACGAACGGGCCCGCGAGCTGCTCGGCGGCACTGCTGGCCGTGGTCAACGAGAAGCTGCCGGACCGCGAGTGGGAAGTGGAAGCCGCTGTGGCTGATGGACGTGGAGGTCCGAGTGGCCGCCCGTCCGGAGACCTGCGACGCCCTGGCCGTGAAACTGCTGGCCCTGGATCTCAAAGATCCGGAGCGCGTGATCACCGCCTTGTATCGCGACCAGGACGCGATCGCCGTCTTGCTGTGGAAGGCCCTTCGCAAGCAGTTCCCCGCCGAGGATCCGGCCGACCGCGCTGAAGCATCTGCGGCGGCTCTTGACGGGCAAGCCCGATGCGACGGCCGTCGAGGAACTCGGCCGCCTCGCTCCGCCGCATCGAACCGCAAATTGAAGCGGGAAGCTCCGACGATTCGTCCGACGACGAAACTTCCGACCCCCGGGCTCGCAAGCTGCTGGCCCTGGCGAAGCTCTTTCATCGTCATGGTCAAGAGCAAACTGACGGCGAAGTATCTGGCCCTCATCGGCACGGGGGGCGTCTCCGTCCGGACATTGATCGACGTGGGCAATCTCTATGCGGAAGAGAAGCAGTGGAGCGAGGCTGCCAAGACGTATGAAGCGGCCTGGACCAAGGATCGCCGCAGCGCGTCGGCCTTGTATCTGCTGGGCTGGACGCAGGTCAAACGGGGCGAAGAGGCCGAGGGCCGCAAGCAGATGGAACTGGCCCTGGTGGTTCCGCTGGGCGACGGCGAAAGCCGCCGCGACCTGGTGCGGACTCTCGTGCGGCTGCACCAGGACGATGAGGCCGCCCGGCAGCGGCAGTGGGTGCTGCGGCTCGCGGCGATCCATGACGTTTCTATCGTGCAGGCCCTCGATGAGACCGGCTTTGCCGCCGCCGAGAAGCTCGATGGAACCAACCTGGCGACGGTCTGGCAGCGGGTCGCCGCGGAGCTGCTGCTCGCCCGCAGCGGGTTCATGATCGAGACGCGATATTACCTGCATTGGCCCTTTTCCGCCCACAGCGCCCGCGCCGGCGAGTTGCTCCGGGCGAACAAGACGGCCGAGGCGATCGACGAACTGCATCAAGCCGAAGCGGTTCAGCCCGCCAATATTCAACTGGCCTTGGATTTCGACGCCGAGTTGCGCAAGCATGGGGCCGGAGGCGAGGCCGACGCCCTGTATCGGCGGATGCTGGAGCGGCACGAGGCGTTCTGTCGCGATTTCCCCCATAGCGGCACTGTACCACAACAATCTCGCCTGGCTGGCGGCCAGCCTCGATCGCGATCTCGACAAGGCCCTGGCCCACGCCCAGCGGGCGGTCGAACTCGAACCGCAGGCCGGCAATATCGATACGTTGGCCGAAGTCCATTTCCGCCGCGGCAATCGGGCCGAGGCCGTGCGACTGGCGAAGCGCTGCCTGGAGATGGACCCGGACGGAGCGCACTACAAGAAGCAGCTCGCCCGCTTCGAGGCGAAGTAAGAGGCTATCCGGAAGGTTCTCGCGGTTGTTTGCGGTATTGACGCCCTACGAACTACAACACCGGATGCTCGACAAGCTCGCGGACCTCGACCGCACACTCTTGCCAGGTCGTTTGATAGGTGCTTTCCAACGGCGCGGGGACGTAGAGACCGCTGTCGAGAAAAACGGGCAAGCTCGGCAGCGGATCGCCCACGGCAACCGGCTCGACGTAGGCGGCCTTCGTCGAGCCGGCAAAATAGCTGGCGACCGTCAACGGCTTGTCCGGCGGCAATGGGAACGGCTCGTCGCGGATGGTGTCCCATATCGCCTTATGAACGCCTTGGGGATCGCGCGGCGAGGGCGGAAAGAGATCCACGATCAGCAAGTGAATCCCCTGCTGGAGCAACTCGTAGGCATTCTCCACGAACGTTCGCATGGCATGCTGGCTACTCTTGTTGCCGGGTGAAACGATTTCAATCACGGCGACGACCCGGCCAAGTCGGTGGTGGATGGCAATCCGGTTTGCCCGTGCGGCATATTGCTCGGGCTCCGCGGAAGTGATGAATCGGGCCTGGGGCGGCGCGTCGGCGATGGCGAGCCCGCCGCCGCGCTCGCGCGCGTCGCCCCGCTTGGGCACGTTGTCGCGCGGCGGCCTGCGCTGCAAGGTCACCACGTCGGGAATCGGGCCGCTGACGACCTGTTCCGCCAATGCGAAGAACCCGTCCGGCAGCAGACCAGCGTTCAATGCCTTGCGAATTTCGATTGTCCACGCCTGATGAAAATCGTGAAATACTCCGTGTTCGATCTGACTCCAATCGTGAATCGGCATGGTTGGCTTCTCCCGGTCTGCGGAGCGGCGAGGAATTTGCTGTTCTGCGGATATTCTATTCTACCGGCTTGGGGTCGGGAATCCCAGTTCGAAATCGCGCCGCTGCCCTTGACCCAAGTCCGCCAATTCGCTACTCTCTCGGACGCTGTGGCTGCCATCGCGTGAACCTTTGTTCATAGCCCGGCGTAGAAGAGTCCACCAGAGACTTTCCCGTGCCGGTTCGGCCACGGCCTTGTGGCGAAAACGAAACGAGTGGCAAAAAAGAAGCTGGAATTGACGGCAAATCCCCTGCGCCGATTCGGGAGATTTCTTCGGCAAACCGGTTGACTTCAGGGCGAAAATGACACAGATTTCAGATAGCGACGACGCCGCTCCCTTTTCTGGCTCGTCGCCGACTTTTCTCGTCGTTTCGTCTTTTCAAGTTTGACACGCCGCGCTCGCGGCAAAGCCGAGGGTCTCGACCCCATCCCGGTTAGCTCCCGGTTGGGACGGCTTGGCAACCGAATTCAACGGTAGGCACCCATGCGACATCGAGGCAAACCCTCCTTCGGGCGCAGTCCGCGCACTGCGCCCAGATCTCTTCGGCTGGAACAACTTGAAGTACGGCAAATGCTCGCCGGCAACGTAGCCGCGGGCATGGCTACGTCGGGCTGGTTCGGCAGCTATGCGGCCGCCGGTCAACCGCTTCACGCGTCGGCCCCGTCGATCACGGCCAGCGACACGACGACAACATCGGCCGCGCAGGCCGCCCAGACCGCCGACGGCCAACTGGACTGGATCGTGCAGTTCAACACGGCGGCCGTGAGGGGCATCGCCAGCGCGGCCGGCGCCGCCCGGCTGCTGCCGCCCAGCGGCGCGGAGTTCCAGATTCTGGAAGGTCTCGGCGCGGTCGGCGAAGTGCTGGTGCGTTCCTCCGGCCTGACGGCCGCCCAGGCAACCGCAGCCTTGCAGTCCGACAAGTCGGTTGCCTGGTCCGAGCCCGATTCCCTGAACCAGAGCGACACGGCGGTGCCCAACGACCCGCAGTTCGCGCTCCAATGGGCCCTGCACAACACGGGACAAGCCGGCGGGACGGCCGGCGACGACATCGGCGCCACGCAGGCCTGGAACATCACGACCGGCAGCAAGAACGTGGTGGTGGCGGAGATCGACTCGGGCGTCGATTACACGGACCCCGACCTCGCCGCGAACATCTGGACCAATCCCAACGCCGGCCAGGACGGCTTCAGCGGCGACGTTCACGGCTACAATTTCGTGAGCAACACCGGCAATCCCATGGATGACAACGGCCACGGGACCTTCGTGGCCGGCGAAATCGGCGCGGTGGGCAACAACGGCACGGGCGCAGCGGGCGTGAACTGGAACGTCACGATCATGCCGTTGAAGTTCCTCGATGCCAACGGCAACGGCTACACGTCCGATGCGATCCGCGCGATCAACTTTGCCGTCATGGAGCGGACCCAGTACGGCGTGAACGTGAGGGTGATCAACGCCAGTTGGTGCAGCACTGTCAGCGACCCCGGCTTGAACGCGGCGATCCAGGCTGCCGGCAACGCCGGGATTCTCTTCGTCGCCGCCGCGGGAAACTCGGCGACTAGCAACGACGTGACGCCGCAGTACCCGGCGAATTCCGGCCTGCCGAACGTGATCTCGGTGGCCGCCAGCGATGCGAACGACCAGCTCGCCTCATTCAGCGACTACGGGGCCAACACGGTCAATCTGGCCGCGCCGGGCGTCAATATCTACAGCACGTTGCCCGGCGGAAAGTACGGTTACCTGTCCGGCACGAGCATGGCCACTCCCGAAGTGGCCGGCGTGGCGGCCCTGGCGTGGGCGGCCGATCCAAATGCCACGGTGGCGCAGGTCCGCGGCGCGCTGCTGCAAGGCGTCACCAAGGTTCCCACCCTGGCTGGCAAGCTCTCCAGCGGCGGCGTCTTGAATGCATACAGCACCTTGGAACTTCTGGTGACTCCCGCGCCCGCTCCCACTCCCGCCCCGACACCGGCGCCAACGCCCGCTCCGGTCGCCGCGCCGACGATCGCCTCCCTGGCCGCCAACGCCAGCGCGGTCCAGGCGGGTGTCAGTGTTTCGCTCGTGGCCCAGGGGATCACGGCCGGCGGTGGCACGCTTGCCAGCGTCTCGTTCTATGAGGATACCGACGGCAGCAGCCAGTGGGATGCCAGCGACGCGCTGCTCGGCACGACAACCAGCATCAGCGGCGGGCAAGCCACGGTCTCAATCGCCACGACCAGCTTTACAGCGGGCAGCTATCGCCTCTTTGCCCGCGCACTGGACACCGACGGCCAGTGGAGTTCGGCCGCCGGCACGCAGTTGACGGTGACGGCCCCGGCTGCGACGGGAACGAACCCGACGACGGCGGTGGCCGTGGCCATCGGCTCCACGGCGCCGGGCGATATCACCACTCCCAGCAGCACGAACTACTTCAAGGTCCAACTCGTGGCCGGACAGACCTACACCTTCCAGACCGTCTTGGGCACGCTGAGCGGCTCGGTGCTCACGCTCTTGGGCACGAGCGGCCAGACCGTAATCGCCCAGAAGGACGAGATCGCGCCGGGCAACAGCGCGTCGCGGATTACGTGGCAGGCAACGGCCAGCGGCACGTACTATCTGGCCGTGAGCGGCTTTGCGGGAGCGCCCGCGGGCACGTACACCCTGACCACGAGTGGGCCAGCGGCCTCGACGCCCGCCTCCACCCCAAGTCCTGCGCCTGTCCCCACACCCGCGCCGACGCCTCGCCCGCCCCGGCCGCCCCCAGCCTTTCGCCCATCGCCAACCAGACACTGGTCGCCGGCGGCAGCGTGACGATATCGCTGTCGGGCAGCGCTCCTTCCAGTTCGACAGTGAGCTATTCGGCCAGAGCGATCAGCGGCACTGGGGTTTCAGTGACGGTTTCCGGGAATCAGTTAACCATCAAGGCGGCGGCGAACTACGCGGGCAGCGCCGAGATTGCAGTGCTTGCCAGCAGCGGCGTGATGTCGGCCGTGCAATCGTTCAACGTTTCGGTTACCAGTTCGCAACCATCGAACGCACAGCAGAGCTGCAGCGTCGCGATCCCCTCGGCGACGCTGCAGCCTGCTGCCGCGGCGGCCGTTCTCGCGGCCAATGTTTTCGGCGCCGCAACGAATCCCGCCACGAACTCGCCGCCGCAGCTTGATCCAGCCGCGCTGGCCGCACTATACAGCACGTGGGGGTATTGATCACCGCTCAGAGGCAATCCGGAAAGTTCTCGCGGTTATTTGCGGTATCGAAGCCCGACGCGCCAGCGAGGAATGTGCCGTAAACAGCCGGGAAAGTCGATTCCTCGCTGGCGCGTCGGGCTTCGATACCGATTTGCGGCCAAAAACTTCGCGGATAGCCGGTTACTGCATCACCGTTGCGCCGGCGCTGAAGTTGGCGGCGCCGAGCGCGGGCAGCCTCTGATCGACGAAGGCCGCCAACTTCCGCGTCGGCCCCGGATCCTGGAGCTTGCGAATGGCCTCGGCCTCGATCTGCCGGACCCGCTCCCGCGTGACGGAAAAGATGCGGCCGATCTCCTGGAGCGTGTACGTGTAGCCGTCGGCCAGCCCGTAGCGCAGCCGGAGGATCTCCCGCTCGCGATAGTCCAGGGTCTGCAAGACGTCGGCGATGCTGGAACGCAGACTGGCCATGTTCACGCCCGCCAACGGATCATTTTCGCGATGATCGTACAGCAGGTCGCCCAGGAAGTTCTCCTCCTGGTGGCCCACCGGCTGGTCCAGGGAAAGCGGTTGCCGGCTCATCTTCAAGGCCCGCTGCGTATCGGCGATCGACAGGCCGCTGAGTTGGGCCATTTCTTCCAAGGTCGGCTCGCGGCCTTCGGTATGCACCAGGTCGCGATTGATGTCGCGGACCTTGCCCATTTTTTCGATCATGTGGACCGGCACGCGGATCGTGCGGCTCTGATCGGCGATTGCGCGGCTGATTGCCTGGCGGATCCACCACGTTGCGTAGGTGGAGAAACGGAAGCCGCGGGCGTACTCGAACTTGTCCACGGCCCGCATCAGGCCGGTGTTGCCTTCCTGGATCAAATCCAGAAAGCTCAAGCCGCGGTTGCGGTAGCGCTTGGCGATGGACACGACCAGCCGCAAGTTGCCGGCGACCAGTTCGCGGCGCGCCGCCTCGTGCAGCTTGTTCAGTTGAGCGACTCGCGCCAACCGCCGCTGCAGCCCGCGAGTTGTTTCCAGCGTCATTTTTTTCAAACGGCGAAGGTCGACTCGCAACTCGTCCGTCGAACGCGAACTGCCCGCCGCCACTTGGGCTGAATCCCGGTCGCGATGCATCTCGGGCAGATGCTTGCCGAGGGCCGCCATCTGCTTGCCGATCTCGCAGAGGCTTTGATAGCTGTGTTGCAGGCGCGGCATCCGCAAGCCGATTTCGAGGATCAGCCGCGCCGCCCGCCGACGGCGCAGGGCCAGACCGCGACGGGCCTGCCGGCGGCAGGCCACCGACTGGCGGCGGTTCACGGTTACCCGGAAGTCACGCCGATTCCGCTCCAAAAGGTGTTCCAGGGTCCGCCGATTGGCCTCGATCCGCCGCAGTAACCCTCCGGCCATGCTCGGATCGCTGAGCGAAACATCGACGGCCTGTTCGAGCCGCATCCGGCCCGTGAGCACGTCGTCCAAGATTCCGAGGGCCGATCGCAAAACGTAATCGCTTTCCAGAATCGACCGCCGTAAAGTTCGCCGTGTTTGTTCGATGCGGCGTGCCGTGGCCAGTTCCTCGCGGCGGGTGAGCAGCGGGATGTCGCCCATCTGCATCAGGTACGTGCGGATCGAACCAGGTTCGTACTCCTCCATTGCTGCCTCCTCAGAAAAGATCCTCCGGCGGAAGTGACTGTTCCTGGGCGCAACACGTCTTGCCCGAAAAAAGATGAGACCGGTAACGTGCCGACGCCTGCCACATACGCCTGCGAACTAACTTATTACGAAGCCATGCCCTAATATTGTTCGCTCGCCCTTACATTATCTTCCTTGGCAAGGGATAAGGATATTCCCCAGACAGTGATTACTGTTCCCCACTATATAATGGTTTTGGCCTCAGACTCGTTCTCTTGTTTTTCTCTTTACTCCGCCTGTCGAGCCAAATTGTAAATTTCTTGTCAGGGACCGACAGGCCGGAAATCACGGTTTGGTTACGTTGTTCCTCCCCTAAATCCAGCCATTTTGCCTGCATTCCCCCCCTGTTTTAAGGGATAGTATACGGAAAGAGGACGGATTTGATTTGTCGTGTCAAGCTTTAGGACCCCCTTGACGATTTCGCTTTGTCGGATAAAAGGTAGGAACAAAGAAGTAGCGCACGGTGGTTTCAGAACGTCCTGTGCCTGTAAACTTTGCCGGTCAGGGCGGGCGACCACGGGTTGCTCAAGGGCGCATTGATCCGCTTGAACCGCAGAAATGTTCAGAATTACGCGGCAGGCATTTTGATCGCCTTCCCGAGCCAGCCAAAGTTGGATGCCGTGTCAGACCGATCTCATGGTGAGTCGGTTGCCTACGACTGGTCTACGTCACAATGTTGAAGGAGTTTTGCGATGAAGAAGTTGATTGCTTGTTTGCTCTTGGTGAGCCTGTTCCTGGTCGGTTGCGGCGGCGATACGCCGAAGGGTTCCGCCAAGCCGACGACCGCCGCGCCCGGCTCGGGCAAGTGAGAATTTGCGAATTGTCAACCGTTCCGTTTGGGCAGCTATGCTCGGCGGGATGAATTGGCTCGAATCCATGGCTGGGGCGGCGCATCCGCAAAACCCCAGCCATTTTCGTTTCGTAGCATAGGCATCCTGCGCCTGTGGTTGATATAGACTGGCATCTTGCCCGTACCAACGACGCAGGCGGGAAGCCTACGCTACAGGAAGTATTCCAAGATCCGCCGGCTGCCGCCGTCCAATCCGCGCACGCTCGTGATCAGATAGCGAATGCCGTGCGCGTCGACGATCGAGGCCTGGTCGGGCTCGATCCGCCGCACGTCGTCCTCGCTGTTCAGTTGGAACGTCGTCCGCCCGCGGTCGGTCTCCACGAACCAGTCGGAAGGCTCATGCTGCGTGGCCGAAAGAATTCTGCGGATCACGGGCACGAACTCGCGCTGGGATAGTTCCAGTTCCACGGTCCTTCGCACGTCGGGCAGCAGGTCGTGAATGTCGGTGATGCACAGGATCTCCTCCCCCTGCGAATCGCAGATCGAGATCCAGTGATCGGGGTCGGAAACGGGAAAGGCCCGCACCGGCACGACGCCGGAGAACTTCCGGCCGTCGTCGGTTTCCATGAGGAGTCGGCCCCAGCGATCATGTTCCAGTCGCACGGGACGCAAAGGTACGGATTGCGGCGCGGTCATGCGTCAGGCCCCTCCGGCGATTCCGACTGGGCGCGATACAGCCGGGCGTACAAACCGTTGCGGTCGAGCAATTCCTGGTGCGGACCGACTTCGACGATCTGGCCCCGTTCCATGACGACCAGGCGGTTGGCCCGGCTCAGCGTACTCAAGCGGTGCGCGATGGCGATCGTCGTGCGACCGCGAATGAGGTTGTCCAAGGCCAACTGAATCTCGCGCTCGGTTTCCGTATCGACCGACGACGTCGCCTCGTCGAGGATCAAGATGCGGGGATCGATCAACAGCGCGCGGGCAATGCTGATCCGCTGCCGCTCGCCGCCGGAAAGCGACTGGCCCCGCTCGCCAACCAGCGAATCGTATCCGTCGGGCAGGCGGAGGATGAACTCGTGGGCGCGGGCGGCCTTGGCGGCGACGATCAGCTCTTCGCGTTTCGCCTCGGGCCGGCCGTAAGCGATGTTCTCGGCGATGGTGCCGTAGAACAGGAACGGCTCCTGGAGCACCAGGCCGATGTGTTTGCGATATTCCTCGATGGGAAAGGAACGGACGTCGGTGCCGTCGACGAGGATCGCCCCTTCGGCCACGTCGTAGAAACGACAGGCCAGGTTCACCAGGGTCGTCTTGCCGGAGCCGCTGGGGCCGACCAATCCGATCATCTCGCCCGGTTCGATCACAAGGTTGATGCCTTCGACGACCGAGCGGGTGCCGTAGCGGAAAGCAACCTCGCGGAATTCAATGCGTCCCCGCAGCCGGCCCGGATGGACGGGATTGACCGGCTCGGGAACGGTGGCCTCGCGGTCCATGACGCCGAAGACCCGCTGTGCCGCGGCGGCGGCCCGCTGCGTGGCGGAGAGCATGCGGCTCATCGAATCCAGCCGCATGTAAAAGCGGCTGATGTAGGCCAGAAAGAGCGTCAGCGTGCCGACGGTCAGGTTGTGGTGAAAGACCTGCCAGACGCCCACGAGCCAGACGACGAGCAAACCGCCGTCGGTCAGCAGCGTGATCACGGGTCCGAAGAACGACCAGAGCCGATTGACGCGGTCGTTGGCGTGCAGCACGCGGTCGTTGGCACGGCGGAAGCGATCGACCTCGCGCCGCTCCTGGGCAAAGGCCTTGACCACGCGGATGCCGGGAATGGCGTCGGCCAGCACGCTGGTCATCTCGGCCCAGGCCCGGCTGCCCGTTTGGAAACCGCCGCGCAACCGGCTGCGGACCTTGTAGACCAGGTAGGCGATGAGCGGCAGCGGCACCAAGGTAGCCAAGGCCAGACGCAGGTCGATGTACAGCAGAATGGCGGCCGTCATCAGGATCATCAGTACGTCGTTGACGAAATCCAGCAGGTGGACCGAGAGGAAGTAGCAGATGCGGTCCGAATCGGAACTCACTCGCGAGATCAGGTCTCCCGTCCGTTTGCCGCCAAAAAACTCCAATGACATCCGCTGCAAATGGGCGTAGGTCTGATTGCGCAAATCAGACGCGATCCGCTCGCTGACCCACGCGATGACGTAAGTCCGCATCCAACTCAAGATCCAGGAGAGGACCGACGCCCCGGCAAGCCCTCCCAGCAGCCAAGGAACGAGATAGACCTTCGCATCCTGGTGGTTCTGGTAGGGGACCAGCACGTCGTCGAGCATGGGCTTCGTCAGGTACGGCGGCACCATGCTGGCCGCCGTACTGGCGACCGTCAAAATAACGCCCAACGTGGCCACCCAGGCGCGCTTGCGGGCAAAGGTCACCAAGCGCAAGAGCGAGCGTCCCGGCTTGGTCCCCGGCAGCGACGCGCAGTTCTCGCAGAAGCCCTGCTCCCCCTTGATGGGCAGGCCGCAACTCGGGCAGAGCGACTCGCTCGATTCGGCCGTCTCGCTTTCCGCGGGTTGCCCGCTGCGGAGCAGTTTCCAACGATCGAGGAAGTGGTGGGCGGCCTTGTTCTTTGCGGGCGAATACCGCCACTGGGCCACCAATCCTTGACCATCGACCAGTTCCAGCGCGGAAGCACCGCCTTTGTCCTTGACCTGCAAGGTAATTTCCGCGGCCAGATACCAGGCCTTGTTGTCCGTCGGCGTATCCCCGCGGGGATTCTGCTCGAAATCTTTGCCATTCTCCGAGAGGTCGATGAGCCGCACGTCGGTCAAGAGAATCAACCGGGGCGAAAAATTCAGTTGGCTGTCCAAATCGGGCTCGAACCACGCCAGCAGGACCTCGCCAGCCTCTACTACCGATTCGGCCTTCGCACGAAGCCGCGGAGGAAGCTCGTGGCGAATATCGACGATTTCAGGGGAACGGACAGACACAGGAAGTTCAGATCAGAGAGCCCATTCAGGGGGATGGCTGCAAGGGTGCCGTAGATTGTAACATCGGTTCCCTGGGTCAGGAAGGCCGCTCAAAACCCACGCTGGCAGTCTAGTGGGGTTTTGTCAATTGTAACGGCCGCCGTGGAACGGAATTTATTCCGTTCAACCCCTACTTCGCGCCTGACAGCAGTTCGTCGACTACTTTGCGAACCGTCCCGGCCGGGATCGCATAGCTGGCGGTGCGGTCGGCACGGGCGATGTTCAGGCCGATCGTGCGGCCGTCGAGATCGACCACGGGCCCGCCGCACTGCGCGGCTTGCAGCACCGTGTCGTGCGTCAAGGCGTTGGCAAAGCTGTTGTGCCGCTTGCTGACGTCCCGCCAGCCTCGCTCAGGTGCGTCAGGTGGTCGCCGTTCATCTTCGGCGCCATCTGGTCGGACGATACCAGATCGACCTTCAGCTTCATCGGCTTGCCGTCGCGGGTGATTTCCATCGTAACCTTGTCGCCGGGCTTGTACTTGCCCATGACCTGGTTGACGTCCTTGGAGGTCGGCGTCCGCTGGCCGTCGACATTCAGGATCACGTCGCCCGGCTTCAGGCCGGCCTTGGCCGCGGGCAGATTCGGGGTGACCTCGTGGACGCAGGGCGTCCTTGGCCGTCTGATCGAGCATCACGCCGACGATGGCCCGATTGCGGAGCAGGATCTTCGGCGCGTCGGGAATGGCCCGGGCCGGAATGCTGACCACGCCTAGCCCAAGCACGTCTTTTCCGGGGCGGGCGTGATCAGCCAACTGCCGGGCACCGGCGGATCGCCGTCGGCCCAGGTGATGGGCACGAGATCGTTGGCGTCGACCTTCAACAGCGCCAGGTCGTACTCGGTCTTCGTTTTGACGACGGTTGCCGGCAACTCGCGGGCGCCGATCTTGCAGGCCAGCTTGCCGTGAACCTCGCTGGCTTTGGTGACGATGTATCCGTCTTTGCGGACCACGGTTCCCCAGGCGGCCGCTCGGCCGTCGCAGAGAACGACGACCGTGCTGCGGCCGGCCTGCGCGGCGATCGGGGCCATGTCGTGCAAGTAGCGCCGGACTCGATTTGCCATAATCCGCCGCAGCCGAGGCGAGGCCCTGTTCCACGGATGGCATCAAACATTTCCAGAAAACCCTTGGCCGCGGTCTTGGGCGGTTCGACCGGGTTCGATTCGGCGGCCGCGGAGCCTTCGCGGAGCGGTTTCTCAGTTGCCGATTTCTCGGCCGCCGACTTTTCGGCCGGGTTCGGCGGAGCTCGCCTTCGGCCATTGCGGAATCGGCGGCCAGGGCCTTCTTTTCCCACTGGTCCATCAGTTGGTGCATCTGCTCAGGCGTGACCATCATCGTGCCGTTCTTGATCAAGGCCAGTACTTCCGGGTCGCCAGCGAGCAGACGGTCCTGGAAGAGCCGCTGGAACTTGAGGAAGTCCAGGGGCTTGTCGGCGGCACTGCCGGCCGGCGGAGGCGCAACACTGCCGGCCGGCGGCGACTTCTCCCACTTGGCAATCAGCCGATCGATGTCGCCGGGCGTGACGTTGACATGCCCGTCCTTGAGGAGATCGCGGACCTCCGGGTCGCCGGCCAGCAGCCTTTGAAACAGCAAGGTCACGGAACCGCTTGAGCTTTTCCGCGTTGGGCACGTTGCCGGCGTGCAGGTCGGCGGGAGTGCCAATAGCTTTGCCGGCCAAGAGGTCGTTCCATTGTTCGCGATAGACGTCGATCGGCACGTGCTGATTCTGGTTGACGCTCATGCCGATGTTGGAATGGACGCCGATCACGCGGCCATCCAGATCGAACAAGCGGTCCGCCGGAATCGCCGGAGATGACCGTGGCGTCGGTGACGAGGAATTTGGCGTCCTTGCCGGCGTTAAGGACGCGTCCCAGGCGGATGGGCGGCGTGCGGCCCTGCTGGATGCCGCCGGGATGGCCCAAGGCCATGCACCACGTGCCCGGCTTGATGTCGTCGGAATGGCCCATCTCGACGTGCGGCCACTTGCCGGGCTCGGTGATTTTGGCGAGGCCGGAATCGCGCGCGAAATTCGCGCCCAGGGCCTTGGCCGTGGCGCGGCGGCCATCGGGGAAGATCACCGTCAACTCGCTCCCCGGCTTGGCGATGACGTGGCCGACGGTGACGATCAGGCCGTCTTCGCTGACCACGACGCCGCTCCCCTCGCCCAGTCGGCCATTGCCGGCCAGCGACTGGTTGATGATACCGACCGTCGCCCCCAGCGACCGCGCGGCCACGGCCCGGCTCTTCGCCTCGACCCGTTTGAGCACGGCCACGGTCGTTGGGTCGTTGGCCAGAACCGGCTGCGAGACGAGGCTTTCCCCAGCAAATACGACAGCCAGCAGAGCGATGAAAATCCCCGCGGATGTCAAGGCGCGTGTCGGGGTCGGGCGAGTGGACGTGCGGAACATTGAATTTATCCAAAGGTAGGGGTGTTTTGTGGCGGGCGACAAGGGGCCATTCCCTATTGTTACCACGCAACGGCCAGTCTTTCCAGGGAAATTTTTCGCGTTTTCGCGTAGAATCGCTGCGCAAGTTCAGCTATCATTCGGGACATGAAGTCGCCGTTGAATCGAGGCGGATTACGCTTCTACCTCGTCATTACCGCCCTGGTCGGCGGGACCCTGATTGCCCGAGCCACCAGCCCGCTGACGATTGTCGCCGGCCTGCCATGCCTGCTTCTGGGAGCCTGCCTGCATACCTGGGCCAAGGGTTGTCTGCGGCAGAACCGTGTCGTCGCCATGATCGGGCCATATCGTTTCGTGCGGCACCCTTTCTACTTGGCCAACGCCCTGATCGACGCCGGACTGGTGATCATGGCAGGTTGGTGGCCGTTGGGCATCGTCTTGCCGCTGTGGTGGCTGGCGATCTATATTCCCGTGATTCGGAGCGAGGAACGCCACCTTACGGAGAATTTTCCGGACGAGTATCCGCAGTACAAGCAGCGCGTCGCTTGCTTGATCCCAGGGCGCCGTCCGATGCCGGTACCCGCGGGCGGTTCTCCCGAAACCGGGTCTGCTCGCGACGGTTTTCGCTGGAGCAACCCCAACATTGCCCATGGGGAGGAACTTCCTCGGGTGGCGCGAATTCTGGCCTATCCGTTGCTGTTCTTCGTAGTCCAAGGTCTCGCCAGCGGCGGGTTGCCCTGGTTCAACGACGGCTGGAACCTGACGGGGCTTGCCGGCCTGATCATGTTTTACGTGCTGGCCTGGGAACTCGACGGACACCAGCGCCGGCAGCGTTGGATCCTGCCGCGGGCGATGCGGCATCCGATGTTGCGCGTCGTGGTGAGCGCCGCGGTCCTGGCGGCGGTTTGCTATCTTCCCGCTCCCAGGACGAGTTTCCACCAGTTCGTGCCCGTTGCCGGTGCGGTGTTGATGCTCCTGGCGGTTCCGGTCTTTTCGCGGCGACCGGCACGGGCGGTCATGGCCGAGACGCTCACCTTGTTGGGCGTGACAGCCGCGGGTGAATTGCTCTGGCTCGCGCCAGCCGTGGTGATGATTTACGCCGCCTGGATGCTCGATTTTCAGCTTGGGCGCGTCAAAGCAGGCAACGGCGCGAGCGATGCGCCGCTTCCGGCGCCGTTCTGGCCTTACTTCTACCCCCTGCTCGCGGTTGCCAGCGCGGCGGTGATCGGGGTGAAGCTCGCCGGGTTCGCGTGGCATTTCATCATGACGTGATGAAACCGGAAAAAAGTCGCACTGGCAGATAGCCCTCCACGGGTATGCCGAGGGATTATTATTTCCTGGAAGAAATCAACGAGACTATCCGCAGGGTGGCATCAGTCGTTGCATACCGTGTATACTATTCTTTTGACGGTTGCCGCAAATCCCCTTGCATAGTTGGCTAGACGTTTGATTCGGGCAATTTTTCGACCATGCCGAGAAAAATCCGTGAGTTGATCCGAGACTTGGAGCAGGCGGGGTTTAGTAATCGTGGTGGCCGTGGAAGCCACAGGAATTTTGTTCACCCAAACGTCGCTCGGCCCGTGACGGTCTCGGGGAAATCGGGCGACGACGCGAAATCGTATCAGGAAAGAGCTGTTCAGCGCGCTATTGAGGAGTCGCAATCATGAAAGAAAGCGATCGCTACGTGAAGATCGTGGAGTGGTCGGAGGAAGACCAATGCTATGTGGGCAGTTCCCCTGGCCTGATGTTGGGGGGTTGCCACGGCGATGACCAGCAACGAGTTTTCCAGGATCTCTGCCAGATTATCGAAGAAATGATCGAGCTTTATCGTCAAGAAGGCAAACCGCTTCCTCCACCCACTTCCGGCCGGGATCTGGTGAACACGCTCAACGTCGGTTAGGACCGGCGACCCAACATAGTATCGGACTTGCGCTTTGCCCTTTGTTTTTGTCCTGCTCAGTTGTCGCGCGAGCGACTCGACAACATCCAAGTCCTCGGGTCGCGCCGCCAGCCGGCGATGGACCGCGCCAATCGCGGGAGAGCCGATCCCGTAGTGCTGCCTGATCGCGCGGCCCGTCGCGTAGCGACGATACGAAGGTAGCCGTGGGGGGTTCAACCCACGGTCGAGCAAGGACATGACAAGGCACAACGGTTGTTGGGACGATTGAAGCCGTAGCTGCCTTTCGGCGCAAATACGGCAACCCATTGGAGAGCAAGATGTATTTGCCCCGGAGGGGCATGTGAGAATAGCCCAGCGATTTATCGCTGGGGAACCGTAGTCGCGGTAATCCGGTTAGTCCCGGAGGGACGATTGAAAGTGGGCATCGTGGTGCTAATCAGTCGTCCCTCCGGGACTGATAATCCCGCTTACCTTTTTCCCCAGCGATAAATCGCTGGGCTATTCTCGATCGTCCCTCCGGGACGGGCAAGCGCAAAGCCACGATCGAGCCCAATCATGACAGCAAGAAAAGGAAACTAAACGATGCGAATCGGCAGTCTTTTCAAAGCCTGCAAACCTGTCGGGCGGTGGAAATGCTCATGGCCAAGCTGGCGATGAAACGCTGGGTCTTCGAGCAGCTCCTCAGCAAACTCGAACGCGCCAAGAAGAACCAGGACTTCTCCCAGGCCCTCGGCGCCATCAACACGGTCGTCACCATCGCTTCCGATCACGGAGAACTGTGCGCGGGAGGCCGGGAACGGCTAAAAACGCTTCCCCTCTTTGCGACTCCGGCAGAATTCCTTTCGCCGCGGGGAAAGCGGTGAATCCCGCGGGGAAAGCGGGCCCGGCCGGGTTGCGGGCGACGGGTTTGTGGAAATCCGCCAGCAGGCGATGCCCCCCGGCGCAGGCTGGATCGTATTATTAGGTGGGGCCTTTTGCAGACTTATCCGTTGTCTGGAATACTTTTAGAGTGTTATGACGAATAACGTCTGGATGCGCTCCGTTGTTCTTCGGCAATTCGGTTCGGCGACGCGCCCCGCCAAGGCGCCGCGCAGCCCCGGGCAGCCAGCGCAAGGCTGCCCCGGCGAAGAGATTCTCTGCGCACGAGGCAGGCAATCGCCGCTGGGGAACGGAACCCAATCGTGAGCGCCGGACCGTAGTTTTCCGCCTCTCGCACGTTCTCAATATTGCATATTCGATCCCGTTGGTGGGACTCGCCCACCCCACTGTCGCACGCCAAAACCAGAAGAGCCCAAAAGTTGGCCATAACCCGAGCTGAGAAAGTGCTCCCGCCAAAGGTGCAATATGCCCTGTTTTTCGCGAGGATTTCAGATGGAGGCATAGCTCCACTGGGTAATACAACATGGTTCACAGGGATTAGAAAGGAGCGGAAATCTCGATGAATACGCAGTTTCTGGGCCACTTTGGCCACGACCACCCGCAGGGAGTACCCAGTATTCCGTACCCAGCACCAATTGCAGAGTACGGCTTCTGAACGATCAAGGAACGTCGTCCGCGGCACAGCCAAGATCGAGCGACGGGAAGACGCCGCCCAAGTCAATGGTAAGGCACAGGAACGGGACACGTTGCAGCCACGCGTCTATGGCTTGCATCAACATTCCAAGGAGTGTAGATCCCCGCTCTTGCCAGATTTTCATGAAAAGTCATTTTGAGCCGGAAGAGCCAGTTCTTTTCCCAGGGCCTTGCATTAACGCCGAAGGCATCCCATTCAGGACCTTCCCATCACTGGCCCCGCTTTACATTCACCTGCGGCAGATCCTTCCAGCGGCTCGACTCGTAATGCTCGATGCGTCCGTTGGGCGCCCGCGTGACCATGGCGGCCATGCCGGGCGATCTCGTCGATCAGCTTGAAGACCCTTCTCCGGGCCGAGCACGCCGACGGCCTTGGTGATGGCGTCGGCGGCCATGCCGGTGGGACCGACGACCATCACGCGGCAATGATCCGTCAACGCCATGCCGGTCCGCGGATCGACGACGTGCGAATAACGCTTGCCGGCAATCTCGACGTACTGAATCATGTCGCCCGAGGTGGAAACCGCCACGCGGGAAAGTTCCAGATAAGCCAGCGGCTCGCCCTGCGGATTGTCCAGCGGCGGAATGCCGACCCGCCAACCGGCCCGGCCGGGCGGCGGATCGCCCAGCCGCATGTCGCCGCCCGCCTCCACCAAGGCCCGCGTGATGCCGTGCCGCTGGAGCACGGCCAGGGCCTCGTCCATGGCATAGCCCTTGGCAATTCCGCCCAGGTCGATCCGCATGCCTTTCTTGAGCAGTTCGACCGTCTGGTGCTCGGCATCCAGCCTGACGAGCTTGTAGCCCACCAGGTCTCGGGCCTGCCGCAGGGCCTCGGGCGAGGGAAGTTCCTTCTGCCGCCGCGCCCGCCGCCAAAGCCGCACCACCGGCCCGACGGTCACGTCAAAGGTCCCGCCGCTCTGCTGGGCAACCTGCTGGGCATGTTCCAGGACCTTCCACAATTCGGGGCTGACGTGGACGGCCTTCCCCTCGCCCGCGGTATCGCAAAGCCGCCGCAATTCGCTTTCCGGATCGTAATCGCTGAGGATGCCGTTGAGGGCGTGGATCCGGGAAAAGGCATCTTTGGCGGCCGCAGTTGCGGTATCCGCATCGGCATAATACAATACAATCTTGACCGTAACGGCCATTTCCATCTGGGTGAACTCGAAACGGCGGAACGCCGGTTCGCCCGCCGTTGCGGCCGACATGCCCACCCCCACCAACCACACCCCGCCCAACCAGACCAAATTTCGGCCCAGCAGAGTCGTTTCCCAGCTGCCGCACGCGTATGCGCTATCTCGGGCCGAGGGTCGTCCGATTTCGACTTGTTTCATCGCAGCACCTTTGAGGTTTCCATGATTCGATTATTGCTCTATCCGCAGCCTGCGGCAAAGTGCTTTCTGGATTCTTGCCCTCGTGATCCTCGTGGCCGGCGTGCATTCACGCACCGCGCCCGCGGGCGACAAATCGCCGGCTAACGGCAGTGGCAAGAGTTACGACAGCCCTATCGTGCAAAAGACCGATAAGCCCGCCGCCAAAACTTCCGCGTTCAAGAGTTCGACTGCCCAGCAGTGCCGAACTCGAGCAGATCGCCGAGGCCAAGGCAAAGCTTCTCGCCCGGCCGACGCCCGAGTGGATGCCCAAGCCGGTGATCGAAATTCCCGAGGCCAAGGCCGCCGACTCGGCCGGCATGAAGGCCTACGTCGAGCAAGTGCCGGGCACCGACTCGAAGTTCAAGATGGTGCCGATCCCCGCGCGGCAAGTTCCTGATGGGCAGCCCGGCGACGGAAAAGGGGCACCAGGCCGACGAAGGCCCGCAGCACGAGGTCGCCGTCGACGCCTTCTGGATGGAAGAGCACGAAGTCACCTGGGCCGAATACGAGCTGTGGGCCCTGAACCTCGACAAGCAGCGGCGGAAGTTCAACAAGATCGAGACCACCGATCGCGACAAGCTGGTCGATGCCGTGGCCGTGCCCACGAGTCCCTATCAGGAGATGTCGTTCGGCATGGGCAAGGAAGGCACGCCGGCGATCTGCATGACGCAGTTCGCCGCCAAGGTCTACTGCCGCTGGCTCTCGGCCAAGACCGGCCGCTACTACCGCCTGCCGACCGAGGCCGAATGGGAATATGCCTGCCGCGCCGGCAAGGACACCGCCTACAGCTTCGGCAACGATCCCGGCGAAGCTCGGCGAATATGCCTGGTTCACCGACAACAGCGACGACAAGTACCATCGCGTGGCCACGAAGAAGCCCAATCCCTGGGGCCTGTACGACATGCACGGCAACGTCTCGGAGTGGGTCATCGACCAGTACGTGGCCGACTTCTACGGCAAGACCGCCGGGAAGGTGGCCAACAACCCGCTTGGCCCCCAACACCAAGGAGTATGGCCGCGTGGTCCGCGGCGGCTCCTGGGACGACGACGCCGAGAAGTGCCGCTCGGCGACGCGGCGGGCTTCGGAAAAGGACTGGAAGAAGCAAGACCCGCAGATTCCCCAGAGCATCTGGTATCTGACCGACGCCACGTTCGTCGGCTTCCGCGTGATCCGGCCGCTGCGGATGCCGACGGCCGAAGAGGCGAAGAAGTATGAAGTCGATGAAGACCAATTGACGGCCTATAAAGAATATGTGATGGCGCAGGCCAATAAACAGTAGATGCCGTGCGAACCCGATCACCACCGCGGATCAGGTTACGAAACCTCATCTCTACTTCCCACCTCACCAGGAGCTTTTCATGAGCGACTTGAAACTCGCCTCGCGGCGCGACTTTCTTGAAGGGCACGACGGCGGCGGCCGCCGGGCTCACGCTTTCCAGCCTCGCCCGCATCGGCCCACGCGGCCGGCAGCGACAAGATCAAGGTGGCCCTGATCGGCTGCGGCGGCCGCGGCAGCGGCGCCATTCGCAACTGCCTCGACGCCGACCCGGCCATCCACGTCGTGGCCGTGGCCGATGCCTTCGAGGACAAGGCCACCGACGCCGCGAAGAACCTCAAGCGCGAGCGGCCCGACCGCGTCGATATCCCGGCCGACCGCGTCTTCGTCGGCCTCGACGCCTACCAGAAGGCGATCGACTGCGGCATCGACATGATCGTCACGGCCACGCCGCCGGGCTTCCGCCCCTTGATCTACAACGCCGCCGTCAAGGCCGGCAAGCACGTCTTCATGGAGAAGCCCTGCTGCGTCGACGCCCCCGGCTTCAACCTGCTGATGGAAACCAACAAGCTGGCCGAAGAGAAGGGACTGAAGGTCGGCGTCGGCTTCCAGCGCCGCCACACGCCCGCCTACGTCGAGACGGTCGGCGAAGATCCACGACGGCGCGCTCGGCAAGCTCATGCTCCTGCAGGCCTACTGGAACGGCAACGGCATCTGGAATCGACCGCCGCCGCGAAGGCATGACCGAGATGGAATACCAGGTCAACAACTGGTATCACTTCGGCTGGCTCAGCGGCGACAACATCTGCGAGCAGCACATCCACAACCTCGACGTCTGCAACTGGGTCATGGACGATCATCCCGTCGAGGCCAACGGCATGGGCGGCTGCACCGGCCCGCTACAACGGCGAGCACAAGGGCACGGGCCAGATCTTCGACCACCACTTCGTCGAGTTCACCTACAAGGACGGCACCAAGCTCTACAGCCAGTGCCGCCACATCCCCAACACTTGGGGCCAGGAAGGTCAGCACGTCTACGGCACCGAAGGCGACTCCGGCGTGCCCGGCGGCATCACTAAGGCAGCCAAGGCCAAGACTAAGGCCAAGGCTCGCAAGAGCCATCTTCGGCGACTCCATGGTCCAGGAGCACCACGACTTGATCAGCGCGATCAAGAACAACGAAAAGTACGTCGAAGGCTGGCACGGCGCCACCAGCAGCATGACGGCCGTGCTGGGCCGCATGGCGACCTACTCGGGCCAGGTCGTGAAGTGGGACGAGCGGTGGCCAAGGGCACGTCGGAGTTCCCCAAGCAACTCGCCTGGGACGCCCCGGCCCCGGTGCAGAAAGACGCCGACGGCAACTATCCGATTCCCTTGCCCGGCGTTTATAAGGCGTATTAAGGACGCAGGGAAGAACGTGTAGGGTGGGCCGAGTGAAACGAGTCCCACCAACGACTATCGGAAAAATGGTGGGACTCGTTTCACTCGGCCCACCCTACGGCTCAGCCACCCCGGGACAGGTCAAGAGCCTGCCCCGCACCCCACCTCGTTTTCCCCCACCTCAACAGGAGCTTTTCATGAATGACTTGAAACTTGCCTCGCGGCGCAGCTTTTTGAAGGGCACGACGGCCGCGGCCGCCGGGCTCACGCTTTCCGGCCTGGCCCGTTCTGCTCACGCGGCCGGCAGCGACGTCCTCAAGATCGCGCTGATCGGCTGCGGCGGGCGCGGCCAGGGAGCCGCCGAGAACTGCCTCACGGCCAACGATAACGTGAAGATCATCGCCGTGGCCGATGCCTTCGAGGGCCGCGCCAAGGGGGCCGCAAACGGCTTGAACCGGAAGTTCAAGGGCAAGGCCGACATCGCACCCGACCACGTCTTTGTCGGACTGGACGCCTATCAGAAGGCCATCGACTGCGGCGTGGACATGATCATCCAGGCCACTCCGCCAGGCTTCCGGCCCGCGCATTATGAATATGCCATCAAGGCCGGCAAGCACGTCTTCATGGAGAAGCCCTGTTGCGTCGACGCGCCCGGCTTCAAGAAGCTGATGGCAGCCAACAAGCTGGCCGACGAGAAGGGCTTGAAGGTCGTTGTCGGCCTCCAGCGGCGCCACGATTCGGGCTATCTCGGCGGCGTCAAGGAGATCCAGGACGGCAAGTACGGCGATTTCATGTTCTCGCGGGTCTATTGGAACGGCGGCGGCATCTGGTTCCGCGACCGCAATCCGCAGCAGACCGAGATGGAGTACCAAGTCGATAACTGGTATCACTTCTGCTGGCTCTCCGGCGACAATATCGGCGAGCAACACGTGCATAATCTGGACGTCGGCAACTGGGTCAAGGGCGATCATCCTGTCGAAGCCAACGGCATGGGTTCGTGCATCCAGCGCTACACGAGCCGCGATCCGAAGAAGGGCATGGGTCAGATCTTCGACAACCACTTCGTCGAGTTTACCTACAAGGACGGGACCAAGATGTATAGCCAGTGCCGCCAGATTCCCAATACCTGGGGCGGCGACGGCGGCGAGCAGGTCCACGGCACCAAGGGCCACGGCGGCTGCGGCGGACGCGGTCCGAAATTGAAGTTCGGCAACGCCTACGAACAGGAACATTTCGACCTGGTCGAGGCGATCCGCAACAACACGGCTTGCAATGACGGTTGGCACGGGGCGACGAGCAGCTTCACGGCCGTGCTGGGCCGCATGGCGACCTACTCCGGCCAGCGCGTCTTCTGGGACGACGCCGTGGCGAAAGGCACGACGGAAATGCCCGACACGCTTGCTTGGGACGCTACTCCCAAGGTGTTGCCAGACGAGCACGGCAACTATCCGATTCCCGTCCCCGGGATTTTTAAGGCATATTAAGGACGCGGGGAGAAAAACCGTAGGGTGGGCCGAGTGAAACGAGTCCCACCATTCTTCCGATAGTTGTTGGTGGGACTCGTTTCACTCGGCCCACCCTACGGTGACGGGTTCCCGGTGTTTATAAGGTATACGAGCACCCCATGCACGCCCCCGACGAAACCATCGTCGCAATCGCCTCTCCGCCCGGCGGAGGGGCGAGGGGGATCGTGCGACTGAGCGGCCCGGACCTGCGAAGTTGCCTGGAACAGTGCTTCCGGCCCGATCCGTTCATACCTCTTGCCTCGCTTTCCGGGCCGACGGCCGTGCCCGGCTTCCTCTGGCTCGCGGGCTTTGCGTCTCCGCTGCCGGGTACGCTCTATCTCTGGCCCGGCAAGCGAAGCTACACCGGGCAGCCAGTGGCCGAGGTCCACACGTTCGGTTCGCCGCCGCTCTTGGAAGCCGTGGTACTGGCGGCCTGCGCCGGCGGCGCACGGCCTGCCGAGCCGGGCGAGTTCACGCTCCGCGCCTTCCTCGCCGGACGCATCGACCTGACGCAGGCCGAGGCCGTGCTGGGCGTGATCGACGCCACCGGCGCCGCGGAACTCGACGCCGCGCTCGAACAGCTTGCCGGCGGCCTGGCCGGGCCGCTGCGTCGGTTGCGCGAGGATTTGCTGGAACTGCTCGCCCACTTGGAGGCTGGATTCGACTTCGCCGACGAGGACCTGCCTTTCATCACGGCCCCGGAACTCTTGCGGCGCCTGAACAACACCGCCGCCCAAGTCGATCGACTCGTTGAGCGGCTTGCCTTCCGCGGGGAAACGGCCGCGCTGGCTCGCGTGGTGCTCATCGGCCGGCCGAATACGGGCAAGAGCAGCCTCTTCAATGCGCTGGTCGGCCGCGACCCGCAAGCGGGTACCCCGGCGATTGTCTCCGATCAGCCCGGTACGACCCGCGATTATCTTACGGCGGAGTTGGACCTCGACGGCCTGAAATGCCAGTTGATCGACACGGCCGGCCTCGACGACCGCCCGCCGGAAGGCGATGCCGCGACGGTCGAGCGCGGCGCGCAGGATATGGCGCACGAGCAACTCCGCACGGCCCACGTCCGGGTGTCATGCCTGGAGGCCGGGAGCGGAGACCAGGAAGTGCCGAGTGGAGATTACGGAGTGGCGAATACGGAGCTGGACGGTGGCTTGAACCAGATCGTGGTGCTCACCAAGTGCGACCGGGCGAAATTCCCTCTGCCGCCTGCCGGCCCGATCTTGGAAACCAGCGCCGTTACCGGCCTGGGGATTCGCAAGCTCAGGGAGGCCCTTCGCGCGGCGGTTCTGCGTGCCGCCGGTCCGCAGACCGACGTGGTCGTCGGTACGGCGGTGCGTTGCGGCGAGTCGTTGCGATTGGCGGCCGCTTCGCTCGACCGCGCCCGTGAGGCCGTGCGTGCGGGCCTCGGCGAGGAATTGATTGCCGCCGAGGTCCGCGTTGCCTTGGGCGAACTGGGCAAGGTGGCCGGCGCCGTCTACACCGAAGACGTGCTCGACCGAATTTTCAGCCGCTTCTGCATCGGGAAGTAGACATTGATTTGTCCCGGAGGGACGTTTGACAATAGCCCAGCGATTTATCGCTGGGAGCCGGAAACGAGACGTTGTGCTAGTCCCGGAGGGACGACTGAGAAATGGCGCCGAAGGCTTGTTCAACCGTCCCTCCGGGACTATCTGGGCCCTTGCGGAAATCGTGTCCCAGCGATAAATCGCTGGGCTATTATCAACCGCCCCTCCGGGGCGAAGACATGCTCCTACAGTTTATACCTACTTATCGGTGGAACTCGACGACCATGGTGCGCACAGTACCTGTTCGGCCCACCCCGCCGGAAGCCACGATCCACCTACGGTTTGGCTGCCTTTGCGCTGTTCCGGTTCGCCATGTCCTGCAGGAATTCCGAATCGATCGAATCCTGGATGAATTTCACCGCCCCGTCGCAATACACCACGTAGAATCCGCGGGAGGGTCTGCCCGGTCAATCCGGCCCCCGGCTTCTCGGGATTGAATTCCAGGTCGTCGGGCTTCGTCCAGGTCACCGCATGGGCCTCGTCGGCCTCGACGGCCAGGATCGTGTTGGACATGCCGTGGGTGATTTCCGCGGGTCGAACGCCTTCTTTACCGGGAAAGGCGCTGTCCTTGTGACGCAGTGTGACGTATCTTGTCTTTCCCGCCGCGACAGGACCGCTCAGGCTGCGATAGACGGACGGCATGCGGTTGATGAGCGGCTTGTTATGCGCGCTGTCCCACGGTTCGTCGAGATGAAATTGCTTGTAGAGCGGGTCTTCGCCCAGGAACGGCAGGAGGGCCACGCGCCAGCTCAGGAGCGGCTTGCCGGTCGCCTTGTCGGAAATATAGGCCGGCGGCAAGGCGCCAAAGGTCGACGTATAGTTCATCGCCGCCAAGGCGATCTGCCTGAGGTTGTTCATCGATGACTGCGCCCGCATAGCCATCGGCTTTGCCATGGACTGCGACTCGAACGCGGACCGCGACTCGACCCCTCTGAGCGTAAGCCAGAAAAAAGATAGCGGCAACAAGGGCCCGCCGCCCACGCCAACCAGCGGCCCGCGAGTTTCGACCTCGATTCCGGCCGGGGTGCGTCGCACGAGGCCGACGCTGGGACACAAATGTGGAAAGATCGCCGCGGCCGACGGCACCAGCGAGGCATCCAAGGGAAACCCTTCGCGGCTCAGCTCCGAGGCGATTAGCTTGCCGCCGATGCACAAGAGCGGATAAACGAATTCCACCACTTTCCGGGTATCGCAGTAGGTCAGCGCCACCGCGTTTCCCGCTTCCAGCGTTTGGGCCACGCCCGGCACGGCGGCGAGCGACTGATAATCGCTGCCGCGCGACAGGTACGATTTGATGTTCGACGGGAAAGTCGAAACGATCAACTCCTTATTCGTCAAACACCAGGCGGGGGCGAGGGGGAATTCTCCGTCGACGAGGTCGAAGTGGTAAATGACCTGCCCGCCAAAGGTCGTTTTCACGATCCGCGGCGTACGGCGATAAGAGTAACTGGAGCCGGACTTGCTCGCCTCGGCGGCCGGCCCCTCCACGCGATCATGGAAAAGTCCGACCAGGTTGACGAGCGTCAGTTCCAGGCGATCGTGGTCCTTGACCCGCACCACGCCCGTCAGGCCGGTCACCAACAGTCCGCCTTCAGCAGGCGAATTGTACGCACACCACACGTCGCCCAGCGGCTTGAGCAGGTCCTCCTTCAGATCGATGCCCAGTTCCTTCTCCATGGCGCCGATTCCCCGCTTGAAGTCCTCGCGGGCGCTGGGGTCGACCTTTTCGATTTGCGCCAAAAGCAAGTCCAAGGCGGCGACGGCGTCCAGGCGTCCAGCGGCCGCGAGCGTCGCGTCGCGGGGAATGGCCGACAGGTCCGCGCCCGCCAGCGGCTTGGCGGCCGCAAGCTGGAAGATGCCTTGCGGCTCGCCGTCGATCGCCACCAACGTGCGGGCAACAGTTCCCTGGCCGTCCAACCCCGTGACCGAGGCCAAATAGTTGACGTTGTTCAGGCCCAGGGCGTCGAGAACCAATTTGACCTTCGGCCCGCCCAACGGCGCGAATTGGGTAACGATCTGTTTGACGTTGAAGTACATCACGGTCGACCGACGGTCGACGGGCAGTTGCCTGCGAATTGCGGCAAGCCACGCTGGCGGCTGCGCCAGGGCCCGTTGCAAAATACCTTCCACGGCCCCCTCGCCGACGCCGACGATCAAGTACTTGCCGCGAATTCCCCAAGTCACGGGCGGCATCGTTCCCGTCTTGATGCGATGCAACGACCCGCCAGCAATCTCAACCTTGTCGACGGCGCCGGGCGGCGCGAGCTTTTCCAGGCGATTGAGGATTTCGCTTACAGCCGACGTCTTTTCCGCAAGGTTGAAGACCGCGCCGCCTTCGACGCTGGGCGGGCCTTGAAAACTGACTTCCACCTTCGACAGGAACACGGCTGCCGGACGCGTCAACAACGTCTTGGCCAGAGGATAAACGTCCTTGACGACCTCGGCGTCGTGAGCCCCGCGCTGGGCGCCTTGCTTGATCCCCGTGGTCACCGCGTCATCGATTGCCGAGATCAACTTTTGCACCTCCGGCTCGGCGATCAACTGCTCGGTCTGGTTCACGGACTTGGCATCGGGTGTGGCCGTGCCGGCCCAACTCACGTAGGCCAGGCACTCCTCGGGCGCTGCGCGGCTGAGCATCGGATCTTCAGGAAGAGGCGGCAAGCCCAAGGGCAGGGAAAACCCGCCCGAGAAGAGCAGCAGGGGAAGAATCGTAATTGACGATGCGACCATAAGAGAATCTCCTGAATAGAGGGGGAAACGTTTCGTAGGATACGCAAGCTATCGTCCTTGGGCCGGCAGTGCGAGCGGCGGAGGCAGGGCCTGGGCCGGCGGCGCGACCTGTCCGACCGGCCCCGGGCCGGGGACCACCGGCACCGGCGGCGCGTTGTTCTCGGCATCGCCGAATACCAGGTTCAGCCACTCCGAGTCCCATACCAGGAACATCACCGGCGCGGCCAGGCCAAAGCCCGGCAAGCTGCCGCGGCTGGTGAGTTCCAGCCCCAAGCCGGTCCGCCGCAAGGTCGCCACTCCGGGCCGCAAGTGCCGGCAGACCGACGGCAGCGAGGGAATCATCGACATATCGCGGCGGCCTTCGCTCAAGCCGCTCACGCCCAGGTAGGCCGGCGCGGCTAGTAATCAGCAGCGGATAGACCGATTCGAACAACCGCGGCGCATCGAGATAGCCGATCGCCAGCAAGGGATCGCGGCCGGAAAGCTCGGCGGCCACCTCCGGCACGTCGGCCAAAGACCGCTTCAGACTCCCGCGCGACAGATAGGCCTTGATGTTCTGCGGGGCCAGCGCCACGACCAGTTGATTGTCGCCCGCCCACCAGGCCGGGGCCAGGCCGATTTCTCCCAGATTCGCATAATGGACGTCGCTGCCCGCAAAACGAAAGCGGCGGATCCGCTGACCGTTGGAACCGAAACCGTCGTCCGGCGGGCAGGCATTTGCGTGGCCAGCCGCGTGAGGACTTCGTAGCTCCGCGAAAACTGCTTGCGATCCGTGATCGGCACGACGCCGGTCAGCCCGGTCATCACCAGTCCGCCCTCGCGGGGCGAATTGTAGAAACACCAATGGTCGCCCAGCGAGGCAAAGATATCCTGCCGCGATTCGGCGCCGCCGCCGCGGCGGAGCGTCTCCAAGCCCTTGGCAGAGCGACTGCTTGATTTCGGGATCCGCCTTCTTGCCCGCCGCCGCCAGGGCGTCGAGCGTCTTCTGCACGTTCAGCCGCACGGCCAGCGCCAGCGTGGCATCGTCGGGAATCGCCGCCAGGTCTTCCCGCTTCAAACCGCGGCCGTTGGCCGGCAAGAGCAGGCCCCGCGGCTGGCCTTCGATCGGCAGGACCGTTCGCGTCACCACGTCCTGGCCGACCAGGCCGCTGGCCGAGACCAACCAAGGCGATTGCGCCAGCCCCAGCAGTTCGACCCACTGCTTGCGGTGCGGATCGGTGGCCGCCGGGCCGACCTCGTGCAGGCGCTGGAGGTTGATGTAGGTCAGACCGGTGGGGCGCTCGAAGGTCGCCAACTGCCGGGCCTTCACCAGCCACTCGGGCGCCGGTTTCTGCATCCGCTCGAGGATCATGTCGAGACGTTCCGTCGCCCACGGCCACGATCAAGTAGGAATCCTTGATCCCCACCATCATCGTCGGGAACTCGGCCTTGGGTTTCACGCGATACCATTTCTGGCCGTCGATCGTGACGACCTCCAGCGATTCCACGTTGAGGTTGAGAAAGAACCCGCGGACATTCTGGTGGAAAAGCCGGGTCGCCACCGCTGCATCCGCCCCCAGGGCAACGACCATGCCGCCCTTGGCCGATACCTTCTTGTCCTTGATCTTCACGTCCGAGACGAACAGCGTCGTCTGATGGCGGAGGATCAAGAGCATGGCATCGAAGGTCGCGTCGGAAAGCTCGCTTGCTTCGCGATCGTTGCCCGGTTGGCTGACGGAGTGGCGGATCCACTTTTCGAGATGCTCGACGAACTGCCGCACCTCCGGCTCGGCCAGCATCTGCTCGGCCTGGTTCCTGCTGGCGGGATTTGCCGCGGCGCTGGCCGACCAGGTGGTATAGAAGACGCACTCTTCGGGCGCGAAGCGGGCCATGACCGGGTCGTCCGGGCGCGGGCGGAATGCCCAAGGGGATTCCCATCCCGCTGCCCAGCGTGAGAAAGAAAATCCACGGCCCGATTTGTGAGAAAACCGACTCCATCTGCCCTCCTCCTCGGTCGCCGCCTTGAAAACCGTCGCGGCGGCCCCGACAAGCGAAAGATCACTTCATGTACGGCTAAATTAGACGCTCCGGCCGCGCGTAGGTCAAGCGGGTGGATCCACCCGGCGAACCTGGCAATCAATCTCACCGGCCGTTCCGCTGCTGATTCTGCTGGCGCGGCCAGATCACCTCGGGCTGATCCGACCGCACCTTTCGCTCGACTTGAACGCCGTAGTGGACCAGCGTGGAATCCAGGCCGACCCCGTCGCCCAGCAATTCATTGGCCTGGGTGCGAATTCCGGCCCCGGAGCCCGGCGTCTTCGCGCGCTGGCTGCCCGTTCGGCAGACGCGCTCGAAGAACTGGGTGGCGGCCTGGTTGTCGTTGTCGGCGGGCCAATGGCCGGGCCCACCCAGAATGACGTAGTCCACGGCGTAGGAATCCAATAATTGGGGAAACTCGGCACGGGCCAGTTCCTCGCTGCCAAAGAACTCCGCCCCCACGGCCCGGCCCCGATGCACAAACATGAAGCCCACCGTACCGCGGGGGATCGCGGGGACGACCCGCTTGCGAACCGTATCGAGTTTCTTTTCTACGGCCGACGATTTCAGGGCCCTTTCCAGGCTTCCGGTGTCGTTTTCCGTCCCTAGCGAGGCGTTATTCCTGGCCACGCCACGCCAGACTTCGCTTTGGGTGGCCCCGCGGCGGAGTTCGTTCTGGAGCGATTGCGGCACTTTGGCATTCGCCGCCGAGAAGCTCTTTTCGCCCTGCCAGCGATGGGCCTCGACACAAAAGACTTCAAGCTCCAGCCGCTGTCCGGGCCCGAGAATCGTATCGTGGCGGACGGTGCGGGTTTGCATGCCGCCCTTGATCACGTCGCCCATCATCAGCAGGATATAGGTGTCCTTGCTGCGGTTTTCCACGCTTACGACCGGGACCGTGCCGCCGTCCTTCTCGCCGATCACCAGCGTGCCGCGGCTGATCGCCTCGTCGAGCGTCTGCCACGCGCCATGCAAGCAGGGGTACGTCATCGACCAGGACCGGGTAGATCGCCAGGCGTTGTTCGACAATCGGGGCGGCGATTTTCACGCCATTGAAGAATTGGCCAAGTTCGGCCACGTGCCGGTCGGTAGGCGGCCGTTGGGCAATGGCCATGCCACCGCTGGCAAACAAGCCGGTAAGAAAGGCCGCCACCGCCAGGGAAAAATGTGGGATTCTCATGATTCTTGCCTCCAGTCTGTGGTTGAAGAGTTGGTACGCCAACCATTGGACGTGGGCGGGAGGCAGGAAGTTCCAGTTTACAGATAATCCGCAAACAACTCCTTGCTCGGTCGCGGCAGCACGATTTCGGAAACCAGCAGGCCGCGTTGCCGGGCCTCGTCGGCGGCGGCATCCACCCCGGCGCGCACGTCCGACACGCTGCCGGTCATCAGCAACAGGCCTTTGCCGCCCAGGGCCATGGCGACGTGGATGCGGAAAAGCGTCACGCGGGCGGCCTTGGCCGCACGGTCGGCGGCGGCCAGGATGCTCACGCCGCTGAAGGTCTCCACCACGCCCAAGGCATCGGCCTCATCCGCTTGCAAGGCAACCGACTGGCCCAGGGCCGGAAAGACCGACTCGTGAACATTGGCGATCGTCAGCTCATCGATCACGGCACTGGACCCGACTTTCAAGCCGGCCTCGATCGAGGCCTCGACGTCGCTCACCGATCCGCCCACCACGACCAGGTATTTTCCCGAACAGATCGTGCGGGCAATGATCTGGTTGACCGAGGCCGCCTTGAGCATTTCGTCTTGGGCCAGGTAGCCGAGGCCCACGCTGGAGAATTCAATCGCGCCGATCGCTTTGCCGATAGACATCTTTTCTTGTTCCTGTGAATGCTTGCCCAAAACGTACTCATCACGCGGGGCGTGATGAGCACGTTGTCAAAAACATCACGCGGAGCGTGATGAGTACATTACGTTCGAATCCAAATCACGCCGCCGCTCACGGCCGTCACCGTGCCGTCGAGCGACGCATGCACCGCCGCGCCCATGGCCGGCTTGCCGTTGTTCACCGGCGGCCGGCCGATCACCTGCCCTTTGGCCACGCGATCGCCCACCTTGACCAGCGGGTCGCACGGGGCGCCGATGTGCTGCTTGAGCTTGATGCCGACCTTGTCCGTCGGCCAGCAACTCGTTGTTCGAGCGGGCCGACGTTGCGGAACTGCCGCAGTCCCAGCTTCTGAATCAGCCGGGCCATCGGCGCCTTGCGGTTGCGAAGGTGCGTTTCCGCACGCGTGGCGTTAAAGGGCGGGTTCTCCCACCGCTTCTTTTCCGACGCCAAACGCCGCTTGTTCTGCGTGCAGACCTGCTTGGGATCGAGGTCCTCCGGGCAGGAATACAGGCTGCAAAGGTTGCACTCGCAACAGAAGCTCGTGCCGATCGTGTTGGCCTCGCCCACCATGTTGAAGCCCAGGCTCCGCATCGCCCGGTGCGGCTCGATCGGATGGCCCAGCAGCCAGCGCGGGCAAAGCTCGGTGCAATAGCTGCACTGGTCGCACGCGCTCTGGCCGATGCGGGCGACTTGCTTCCAAGTCTGGTTCCGCCGGCGGATCACCACGTGGTCGTCCGGGAGGACGATCACGCCGCCCGTGGTCTTATCGACCAGGGCCTCGTGGTCGGGCTGAAGCGTGCCCATCATCACGCCGCCGACCATGTAGTTGGCGTCAGGGACCGTCGCTCCGCCGGCCGCGGCGACGCACTGCGCGAGCGTCACGCCGATCGGCACGCGGAGCGTGATCGGTTCGGCAACCGCGCCGGCGATGGTGAGGAATTTCTCGGTTACCGGCCGGCTGGCCGCGGCGGCCACGTTCACGGCCGTTTCCACGTTCATCACTACGGCATTTACGGCCAAGCGGGATTCCGCCCGGCGGGATGATGCGGCCGAGCGTGTCGTAGACCAGGATGAACTCGTCGCCCGCCGGGTAGGCGTCGCGCAGCGGGCAGACTTCCATGCCGCGCGGCAGCTTGCCGCGGAGCAGGTCGATCACGTCCTGGTATTTTTCCTTGATGCCGACGATGGCCCGACCGGCCCCGACCAATTGCATGGCGATCGCCAGGCCTTCGATGGTGGCGTCGAGGTAATCGCGGAGGACTTCCTTGTCTTTATGGAGCAGCGGTTCGCACTCGGCCGCATTGAGGAGGACGGTGTCGGCCTTTCCGGCGAGCTTGACGTGGGTTGGGAACCCGGCCCCGCCCGCGCCGACCACGCCCGCTTCGGCGATCGTATCGAGAGTCACATGTGGCATAGCAATTCCTTGGCTCAATCGGATATGATAGTATAGTATGCGCCGTCGGGCGCTGCAAACCCTTGTCCGAAATGGGGTTGCGAGAAACCGAAAGACATCCGTCACAAGGTGGATCGTTGCCGACATTGAAGGCAGACAAGGAGTTGTACGTGCGCCACTTTCAATTTGATGTAGTCCTTGCCGGACTGAAATCGACGACGGCTTGGCCAATGCACTCATTGAAGCGGGCTGCGATGACGACACTCCCTGCTCGTCGGAAGGCGTGGCGTGGATCGGTTTCACTCGCGAAGCAGACTCTCTCGAATCGTCAATCCGGTCAGCCGTGGCTGATGTCCAGAAAGCTCGTTGCGTTGTTTCGAGAGTGCAGATCGAGGCTGACTCGCCAATTCTCCGGCGCTGACCATTAGACGCCATAGGTGATGGTTCGCCGATTTCCGCCTCTTTTGGGGCATTTGCGCCGGCTGGATGGGCATTTTCTAGGTATCTAAATGCTTTGCCTCTGCCATTAGCGGCCGTTGCCGGCGGTGACACTCTTTCGCCCTAGACACCCGCCCCAGACGGGTTATACTGGGTGTTTCGCGAAACTGGATTATCGACGAGTACTCGGTACTGAGTACTGGGTACTGCCAACTTTGCTGGAGATTCTAATCATGGAAAAACGCGTCTACAATTTCTCGCCCGGTCCGGCCGTTTTGCCCTTGCCTGCCTTGGAAGAGGCCCAGCGCGACCTGCTGGCCCTGCCGGGCACCGGCATCTCGATCCTGGAGATCAGCCACCGCTCGAAGAAGTTCGAGCAGATCCTCGGCCAGGCCGAAGCCAATCTTCGCACGCTTGCTGGGCATTCCCACGAACTACCGCATCCTCTTCCTGCAGGGCGGGGCCTTGCTCCAATTCGGCATGGTCCCCATGAGCTTCTTGCGCAACACGGGCAAGCCGGCCAACTATATCGTCACCGGCACCTGGTCGAAGAAGGCCGCCGACGAGGCCAAGACGCAGGGAACCGTGCAGATCGCCTTCGACGCCAAGGCGGGCAACTACAACCGCGTGCCAAAGCCGGACGAACTGAAAGCTCGATCCCAACGCGGCATACGCCTACTTCACCTCGAATGAAACGATCCAGGGCGTGCAGTTTCCCAGCGAGCCCGAAGTAGGCGACGTGCCGCTGGTCTGCGACGCATCGAGCGATATCCTCTCGCGGCCGATCAACATGGGCCGTTACGGGATCCTCTTCGCCTGCGCCCAGAAGAACGTCGGACCGGCGGGCGTGACGATCGTGATCATCCGCGACGACCTGTTGGCCAAAGCCCCACGGGACCTGCCGTCGCTGTTGAACTATCCGGTCCTCGCGGAAAACAATTCGCTATTGAACACGCCGCCCACTTTCGCGATCTATATGGTCAAGCTGGTGACGGACTGGCTGCGTGCGCGACATCGGCGGCCTGGAGAAGATGGCCGAGATCAACCGCCGCAAGGCCGCTATGCTCTATGACGTAATCGACCGTTCGGGCGGTTTCTATCTGCCGCATGCCGAGACTGCCAGCCGCTCGATCATGAACGTGCCGTTCAAGCTGGCCGATACTTCACGGGAAGAGGCGTTCCTCAAGGGTGCGGCTGCCTGCGGACTGGTCGAACTCAAGGGACACCGCTCGGTCGGCGGCTTCCGCGCATCGATCTACAACGCCATGCCCGAGGCCGGCGTTGCGACCCTGCGCGATTACATGCTGGATTTCGCGAAGCAGGGTTAGATGGAAATGTGCAGCGGCTCGATCTGGATGTCGGGCGGAACGACGGGAGTGGGAAACTTGCCTTCGTGAACGAACGTGCGGTTGTGGCCGTAGCGCTTGGCCTCGCGGAGGACCGATTCGACGCGGAGCAACACCGAGGAAGGACTGTCGTCATTGTTGGCACGGGTCAGGCGCAACTGACCGTGATGCCGATGTCGAACTCCTTGTACTCGAAGTGGGCGCTGGCAACCGTCTGCCGGCAGCGTTCGATGGTCTCGGTGGCGACGGCCATATCGACGTCCGAGAACATCACCAGGAACCGCTGGCCCGAGAAACGGGCGACGCGGATGTTGTCCGAGCGGTTGGCCTCCAGCAGCCTGGCAACGGCCCTGAGGATCTCGTTGCCGGCACGGTAACCGAATTGCTCGTTGGTCTCGGCCAGGCGGTCGATGTCGAGCAGCGCCACGCACAAGCGGGCGTGATCGGGCACACTGGCCCACCAGAGATTCAGGTCGGCCTCGATGCCGGCTCGGTTTACGCAGCCGGTGAGCGGATCGCTACGATCGGCTTCATCCGGCAGGCGGCTGTCTTGCTGGGTCGCTTCGGCTAGGGCCTTTTCCACCGCATCGCGCAGCAAATCGTTGGAATTCAGCAGGCGATGCGTGTGGCCGACGATCTTCTGGCAGCCGCCGGCCAGATCGGTTTCATAGTCGAAATTGGCGATTTCCTGGCAGGTGGCCTTGATCTCGGCGTCCTGCATCTGAGCGGCGATGACAAGTTCGTTGCGGATGCCTTCCCACGCGCCGGCATCGCGCGTGATCTCGGCCAGCCGCTGTTGGGCCGAATCGCGCGCCTCGGCATAGTTGCGGGCCGTGGTCTCGATGTTGCTGAGCACCGATTCGATCGTGCCCAGATCGGGCGATGCGGCGCATTGACGCAGTTGATCGTCGACCTCGACGAGTTTCGTGCCGAAGTTGGCCACGCGGTCGTGGAGTGCTTCCACCGCCATGTGGCCGGGGCTCTTTGGGCCCGGAGCCGCCGGCGCGACCGGCACCGACGCCGGTTGTGCCGGTGTTGCCGGCTTCGCGGGAGGCATGGGTGCGACAGCGGGACCGGGAAGGACGGCCGAAAAAGATGCCCAAACCTGGCGGGTCGCGACCTTGCGATACCGCCGGCCAAGCACGGTCGCCAGACCGAAGCCTGCACCGATGTTGACAATCGACAAAAGGCAGAATTGGAGGATCACGGCCCGCGCCCACAGGGAATGACTTCGGTGACTGTCATGAAGTCTAGGTTACGGCGTTTTGGAGTGCGATGGCTTGCCGCCGCTTTTCAAAACGCGACATGCACCGTCAGACGCGGAACCGGACGTATTGGAAAGCGGTGGCAAGCCGCCGCACTCCAAATTTAACGATTGTACCGTTTACCAGTTCATTTCACTGGCTTCATCCCAGTGTTCGTACAGCTTCTTGAGGGCCGACCGCTGGTCGGCCAGTTCTTGCTTGATGGCGCGAACGCGGCTGCCGTCGCGGAACGTCGCCTGATCGACCAGCTCTTCGTTGAGTTGCTCGAGCCGCGACTCCCGCTGGAAAATCTCGCCCTCGATATCCGACAGCTTGCGAAAGGGAAAACGCCGATTCTTCTTGTGTTGGACCGTACCCGTTTCAATACCCCCGTGTTTGCCGTCGGGCTTTTTGCCGCCTCCCTCCTTGCCGGCCCCCGCTTCCTTCCTGGCCGCCGTGGCCGCACTCTTGCCGGAGGCATGCTTGCCGTGCGATTTCGCATGCTGTTTGGACTGCGTTCTTTCCGCCGCCGGCGATTTGCCCCGCGTAGCGGCCTGCTGTGGCTCCGCGGCAGGAGCCCCGGACTTGCTCTGGAGGAACAGTTGATAGGCTTCGTAGTTGCCCTCGATCACCCGCACGCGACCCGGCTCGAAGATGATCAGATGGTCGGCCACGCGGTTGACGAAGTAGCGGTCGTGGCTCACGAAGAGCACGGTGCCGTCGAACGCCGATCAGCGCCTGCTCCAGGGCGTCGCGGGCCCACAGATCGAGATGGTTCGTCGGCTCGTCGAGCACGAGGAAATTGGCGTCCGCCGCCGCCAGCCGGGCCAAGGCCGCGCGGTTCCGCTCGCCGCCGCTGAGCTTGCCGACCTTCTGCAAGGCCGTGTCGCCCGTAATGCCGAAGCGGGCCAGCAGGTCGCGGCGCTGCTGCGTCAAGAACTGCTTGTGCTTGGGCCGGATGGCATCCACCACGTCGTCGTCGTCCGACACGCCGGACAGATGCTGATCGAAGTAGCCGACGCTCACGCCCGCGCCGAGCTGCACCGGCGCCGGCGTCGGGCTGCTGCTCGCCCAGCAGGCAGCGGAGCAAGGTCGTCTTGCCGCAGCCGTTGGGACCGATCAGGCCCCAGCGCTCGCCGCGGATGATCTGCAAGTCGACGTCGGAGAACAGCGGCCGCTCGAAGGCCTTGCGCCAGCCCTTCGGCGCGGACCACGATGTCGCCGCTGCGCGAGGCGGGCGGGAAGCCCATCGGCGGCAGGGCGATCTCCCGCGGCACGGCGACCAGCTCGATGCGCTCAAGCTTCTTGCGGCGGTCTTCGGCCTGCTGGTGCTTCTGGCCGTAGTGGTTGCGGCGGATGAAGTCCTTGGCCTTTTCGATCTCGATCTGCTGCTTCTCGTAGGTCCGCTGCTGCGACCAGCAGCCGCTCGGCCTTCTGCGTGCCAGTAGGCGGAGAAATTGCCCGTGTAGCTGTCGACCGTGCCCTGGAACAGTTCCAGGGTGCGGTTGGTCACGCGGTCGAGGAAGTAGCGGTCGTGGCTCACCAGCAGCATGGCCGCCGAGCTTTCGGCCAGGAACGCTTCGAGCCACTCGGTGGCCTCGATGTCGAGGTGGTTCGACGGCTCGTCCAGGAGCATCACGTTCGGCTCGGCCAGCAGCAGCTTGGCCAGCATGAGCCGGTTCTGCTCGCCGCCGCTGAGCGACTCGACCGGCTGGTTGAACGTTTCGCGGCGGAAACGCAGGCCGTCCAGCACGCGTTCGATCTTGTGGTCGAGGTTGTAGGCGTCGCGGCTCTGCATCTCGTGCTGGAGGTGGTCGTAGCGGTCGGCCAGGCGCTTGTGTTCCAGCGGATCGTCGCAATGGCCCAGCTCCTCGGCCACGGAGATCAGTTCCTCTTCCATGGCCATCAGGCCGGCCAGGGCACTCTTGGCCTCGTCCAGAGCGTGCGGCCGGGCTCCCACTCGGGCTGCTGTTCCAGATAGCCGACGTGCAGCGTGGGATGGCGGACGATCGAGCCGCCGTCGGCCTCCTCCTTGTCGGCGAGGATCCGCATGAGCGTGGTCTTGCCGGTGCCGTTGGGCCCGACCAGGCCGATCCGCTCGCCGGGGCGCAGCTCGAACGTCACCCCGTCGAGGACCGGCTCGGGGCCGTAGTGCTTTTGAACGCCTTCAACCTGAAAGAGGATCATCGACCTCGGTCAACTCGGCTCGCAACTTGCGGGCGGCGATGACCTCACGCTCGATCGACGCGGGGATGCGGCGATACTTGGCGAATTCCATGGTGAACGTGCCTTGCCCCTGGGTCATGCTGCGCAGGTCGGTCGAGTAACCAAAGGTCTCGGCGAGGGGAACTTCGCCTTCGATGCGGCAGGCTTGCGCCGCTGACCTCGGTGCCCACGACCATGCCGCGACGGGACGTCAAATTGCCCACCACCGACCCTTGGAAGTCCGACGGACATTCGATCTCGATCTTCATCACGGGCTCCAGCAGAACCGGCCGCGTAGCGGAAAAATTCTCCCGCATGCAGGTCCGCGCACAAGTCTGGAAGGCCATGTCCGAGCTGTCGACGTCGTGATAGGAACCATCCTCGAGCGTCACCTTCAGGCCAACCACCGGGTACCCGGCGATTGGGCCCTTGTGGACCATCTGACGAAAACCCTTCTCGACCGCAGGAATGAAATTCTTGGGAATTCGTCCGCCCGTGACCTCGTCTTCGAAGACGAAAGTCTCCGGAGAATCCTCCGGCAGCGGCTCCATGCGGCCGACGATGTGGGCGTACTGGCCGGAACCGCCGGTCTGCTTCTTATGCTTGGTGTTGAACTCGCAGGCCTGGGTGGGGGCCTCGCGATAGTTGACCTTGGGCGCCCCGACCTCGACCTCCACGCCATACTCGCGGCGAATCCGTTCGATATAGATCTCCAAGTGCAATTCGCCCATCCCGGCCATGATCGTTTCGGCAGTCTCTTCGTCGGTGGAAATATGCAGCGTCGGATCTTCGCGGCGGAAGCGGTGCAGGGCCTTGCTCAGACGGTCGGCGCCGTCGCGCTTGGCCGGGGCCACCGCCACCTTGATGACCGGCTCGGGAACGAACATGCTCTCCAGCGTGCAGTACGGGTACTGCGAGCAATAGGTGTCGCCGCTGGCCGCGTCGAGCCCCAAAACGGCGACGATATCGCCCGCCTCGGCACTGTCGATGTCTTCACGCTGGTCGGCATGCATCCGCACGATCCGGCTGTAGCGTTCCTTGCGGCCGTTGCGCTGGTTGAAGTAACTTTCGCCCTTCTGAATCGTACCTTGGTACATCCGCATGAAGGTCAGCGTTCCGTAGGAGTCTTCAACAATTTTGAAGGCCATCCCCACCATCGGCTTGTCGGCATCGGGAGTCAGGGGCACGTCCTTGTGCGGATCATCATGGGCCAACGCCTTGATTGGGCTTTCCAGCGGCGATGGCAGATAGCGGGTGACCGCGTCCAAAAGCGGCTGCACGCCCTTGTTCTTGTAGGCCGATCCAAGAAAAACAGGGGTCAACTGCTGGCTGAGCACCGCTTCGCGAATGACGCGATCGATCAGCGCCAGCGGCAGGTCCTCTTCGGCCAGCAAGCAGCTCCATCATCTCGTCGCTATACATCGACACCGCTTCCAGCAAATGCTGGCGGGCCGCCTTGACTTCCTCGACCATATCCGCCGGAACGGGCTCTTCGCGGACCTTCTCGCCGTTGTCGCCGTCGAAATACACCGCTTTTTCGCGGATCAGGTCAACCACGCCTTCGAAGTTCTGTTCCAGACCAATCGGAAGCTGCGTCAGCACGGCATCGCAGCCGAGTTTGGAACGGAGTTGCTCAACCACCTTCTGGGGGTTTCCACCGGTACGGTCCATCTTGTTGATGAACGCCAAACGGGGCACGCGATAGCGGCGCATCTGCCGATCGATGGTCAACGACTGAGCCTGCACCCCTCCAACGGCGCAAAGGACGAGAATGGCCCCATCCAGGACGCGGAGGCTGCGCTCAACTTCGACGGTGAAGTCGACGTGGCCGGGAGTGTCGATCAGGTTGATGTCGTAGCCGTTCCATGCCACCGAGGTCGCCGCACTGGTAATCGTGATTCCGCGTTCCCGCTCCAGATCCATGTGATCCATGGTGGCACCGGCCCCGCCGCCCTTCACTTCCTGCATGCGGTGAATACGGCCAGAGTAGTACAGCACTCGCTCGCTGAGAGTGGTCTTCCCGGAATCGATGTGGGCAGAAATCCCGATGTTACGTAGTTTACTCAGGTCCATATTCGTCTTGTGAATCGCTTAAGTCAGGGCAATACGCGGCATTACGAACGATTATTATACAGCAGCGGTTGCCGGATGACAATCCGAAGTTATGTTATCGTTCTGTAAGGACTTGCGTCAACTCACCGTGTCGAATATCGGTCCTCGTCGTCCGGGTTCGTGGGCTTTTGCAGGGCGTTGTCGAAGACGGTCCAGACGGGGTACTTGGCGCGAATTTCCTTGATGAACGCCTGATAGCGCTTCTCGAACCGCTCCTTCCGGATGCTGTCTTTGATCTGCTTTTGAGCGTCCGCGAAGCTCGTCCGGGTCAGTTCCTGCCGTTCCACGACGCGAATGATGTGATATCCGTCGGCCGACTCCAAGATCTTCGGGCTGAGTTGACCCACCAGCTGGGTGAAAATGGCTTTGTTCACGTCTTCCGAACTGAGACTACCTTCATGGGTCCAGTCCCACTGGCCACCCTCCCGTGCCGTGGTGCCTTCCGACGCCGACTTGGCCACGTCGGCCAACGATGCCCCGGCGAGCACCCGATTACCCAATCCCGCCAGCAAGGCGTACGCTTCGCCATGATTGGAGTGCTGGGCGAACGAGACCATCAATTCCTCCCAGCGGGCCTTGGCGGGGTGTTCGAATTCCTTCAAGTGGGCCTGGTACCAGGTCAGCATTTCCTCATGGGTAATCTCCTCTTCGTCGTCCTTCCCTTTCCCGCCTTTCCCTTTGTCGGGGTTTACCTTTTCCTGGATCCATTGTTGGGCCACGAGCTGCTCCATGAAGATCCGCCTTTCGCGCAGCAAAGAGCTGCCTTTGGCGTGCAGAGCGTTCTCCAGATCGGCTCGGGACGTTACATTCTCGCGCTTCATGAGGTTTTTGAGCTGTGTGTCTTCGAAGTGGCGATCGACGTTTTCTTGGATTCCCTGCAGGGCTTCTTTGGGCACGGTCTTGAGAAAGTCCTGGTAAATCAGTTTGATGTCGATCTGCTGCCGCAAGAGTTGGCTGATGAGCATGGCCTGCGGTTGGGACAGGGCCTTGACCGGATCGGGATCGTTGTAGTGCGCATTGAGTTGCCTAATGCCGGCGGTCACCTGCTCCACGATCGCCGCCCGCTGCTCGGCATACTTCCCCGGCGGAATTCGGGCTTTGTTGCGGGCCAGCATGTCATCGATACCGACAAGGACATCGCTGGTAAGAACCACATCATTGCCCACCCGGCCGAGGACTTGCGACCATTCACAAAGTTCTCGCGGAGCGACTGGCACGCCGGCTACCGCGCCGCCGGCTGCCTGCTGCTGGCCCGGCACGAACATCGGCCGGTACGCTGGAGCAGCGGTGCCGACTGGAGGGACCGCTCCTCCGGGAAAATCAGCGGGCCGGATGGGTGCAGTCGGCTCGGATGGCGCAACGGAACGTGGGTAGCCGCCCGGATAGTATCCGTTCTGGGATTGGCCGTTGGGCACGAACCCGCCGGGCGGAACCGGCGGAAAGAGGTCGTCGGCCCGTAGAATCGTCAGGCCTACCAGGAAGAGAACTGCGCTGAGGCCGGCACCCGTTAGAAACATAAACCGATGTTGCACGAGAATTGCCCCGTATTGGTGGGAAAATACTCACGGGGGCGGATTATAGGCATCCTCCCCTTCTAACTGCAACAGCGATTTGACCTGCCGGCGAATCGATTCGGGCGATTCTCTGTCGCCTTGCAGGGGAAGATAGGCACTTTGGTTATCGACAACCCGCAATAGTCCCCCGCTTGTGGCCGCCAATTCGCGGATGAGCCGGGCCGAGCGGTAGCGGAAGACGACGTACGGCGGTTCCACGTGGATCGATTCGATTCGCCAACGGTGCGCCGCAATCCGCAGTTCCGCCAGCCAGAGCAGGTGCTCGACCAGTGCCGGCGGGGGGCCGAAGCGGTCCCGCAGTTCACTGCGCAGGTCGCGAAGTTCCTCGAAGCTGGAAATCCGCCCGAGCCGGCGGTACAGGTCGATTTTCAAACGCATGTCGGGCACGTAGCTCCGCGGGATATGGCCTTCGCCCGGCAGGTCAACGTCGACCTCGATCGCCTGCTTCAACGGCTGCCGCTTGAGGTGGTGTACCGCCTGTTGTAGCAGCGAACAATAAAGTTCGTAACCCACCACGGCGATATGGCCGCTCTGTTGGGTGCCGAGGATGTTGCCGGCGCCGCGAATCTCCAGGTCGCGCATGGCGATGGCAAAACCGGCGCCCATTTGGCTGAATTCCTCGATCGCTTTCAGGCGCCGCGCGGAATTCGGCGTGAGGTTCTTGTTCGGATCGAGCAGGAGATAGCAATATGCCCGCTGGATGTAACGACCCACGCGGCCCCGAAGCTGGTGCAGATCGGCCAGGCCGTAGCGGTCGGCTTCGTCGATGAAAATGGTGTTGGCATTGGGGATGTCCAGACCGCTCTCGATGATCGTCGTCGCCAGCAAGAGGTCGAAGCGATGGGCCACGAAGTCGAGCATGACCTGCTCCAACTCATGCTCGGCCATCTGCCCGTGGCCGATGCGAATGCGGGCCTCCGGCACGATGCGGGTGAGCTGCCTGGCGAGGGCCTGGATGTCCTGCACGCGATTGTGGACGAAGTAGATCTGCCCCTGCCGGTTGATCTCCCGCAAGACAGCCTGCCGGATCAGTTCGGGATTAAATCGCGTGACGCGGGTTTCCACTGCCAGCCGGTCTTCGGGCGGCGTTTCCAGGTTCGAGATGTCGCGGACGCCGATCAGGCCCATGTGCAACGTGCGGGGGATCGGCGTGGCGGTCATCGTCAGCACGTCGACCGTCTGTCGGATCGCCTTCAGGCGTTCCTTGACTTCCACCCCGAACCGCTGTTCCTCGTCGATGATGATCAGGCCCAGGTTGTGGAACTTGACGTCCGGCTGCACGAGGCGATGCGTGCCAATGATGATGTCGAGCGACCCAGCGGCCAGCCGCTGGATGATCTCGGCCTGCTGCCGCGGCGTGGAAAACCGCGATAGCGCGGCAATCGAGAAAGGGAACTCGGCCATCCGTGCCGCAAAGGTCCGCAGATGTTGCTCGGCAAGGACCGTCGTCGGCACGAGCACTGCCACCTGGTGGCCGGAATCGATCGCCTTGAAGGCCGCCCGCATGGCCACTTCCGTCTTGCCGTAGCCCACGTCACCGCACAGCAACCGGTCCATCGGCCGCGGGGCATGCATGTCTTGCTTGATCGCTTCCAAGCTGGTGAGCTGGTCGGGCGTTTCCTTGTAAGGAAAAGAGGCGTCGAATTCGTGCTGCCACTCGGTCTCCACCCGAAAGCTGATACCGGGGCGCGAGGCGCGAACGGCCTGTAGTTCCAGCATCTCGGCGGCCATGTCGGTTACGGCCGACTCGACCCGCTCCTTTTGTTTATCCCAAAGCCGCCCGCCCAGTTTGGCGAGCGAGGGCCGGCCCTTGGCACCGCCAACGTATTTCTGCACCAGGCCGATTTTCGAGGTGGGCACGTACAGCTTGGTCTTGCCCTGAAACTCGAGTTCCAGGTGTTCTTCGACCTGCCCGTTCTTGGCCATCGGCTTCATGCCGCGATAACGGGCGATGCCGTGACTAAGGTGTACGACAAGGTCGCCCTCGTGGAGATCCAGGAAACTGTCGATCGCCCTGCCCAGCCGGCGGCGAGCGGCCGCCGGACGTTGCACGTCGGCACGGCGAAAAAGCTCGCCGCTGCTCAGCAGCGCGATGCGGTCAGGAACCAGTCGGAAGCCGCTTTGCAGCGTGCCGATGGAAAAGTGCAGGCGTCCGTCGCGGGCAAGCTGGGTGGCCGCAAAGACCTCACCCAGGCGGCGGACTTCGGCCTCGGTCTGGCAGATCAGAAAGACTTCCTGGCCGCAACCGGCATCGTCGAGTTCTTCGCGGACCTTGTCGATATGGCCGCTGAAACGTTCGACCGACTCGATCGGCAGTCGGCAAGTCGTTTCCAGCGAGCCGGTAGCGATGGCCGAGGCGGTGATGGAAGGAAACTGCACTGCCCGGCGGATCACGTCAGCCACCGTGTGAAATCCATGCGGCCGGTCGACGCGTTCGAGGTACTGCCGGCCTTCGCTATCCAAGGCTCCCGGCTCGATCAGCAAGAACCAACTTCTCGGGGGGAGGTAATCTGCTAGATGCGCAAACCGGCATCTACCTCCGGTAGAGGAGCAGGACTCGAGGGATGGCCAAGTCTCCCGTCTCCTTGCGGGAGATCGGAGCGAGGCGAGGATGCGCAAACCTCCCCTCTTCGTCCGGGAGAGGGGCAGAGGGTGAGGGTGTTCCCACCACTGCGGTAATCTCGATCGCCTCCAGCCGTTCGAGGCTCCTCTGACTGCCCACCTCGAACTGGCGGATCGACTCGATGTCGTCACCAAACAGTTCCACCCGCACGGGATTGAACCAATCCGGAGCGAAGATGTCGATGATTCCGCCCCGATGTGAGAACTCGCCGGGTAGTTCCACGGCGGTCGTGTTTTGAAAGCCGCTCCGCACGAGCCAACCGGAAATTTCTTCGACCGAGAGCCGCTGGCCGACCCGCAGGGTACGGGTTTGTGCGGCCAATCGCGAACGGCTGGGAACCGGCTGCAGGAGGGCCGGAATGCTCGTGACCAAGATCTTCGGCGGCTGCGGGCCAAGCAGGGCCTTGAGCACGCGAACCCGGTCGCCGACGGCCTCATCTTGAACCATCCGGTCCGTGGAGAGCGATTCGGAGACCGGGAACTGCACCGGTTGTAGTGGGGAAAAGAGGCCCAGGTCGCCTATCAGTCCTTGGACTTCGTCCAGTCGCGGACAGACAACCACGAGGACCGCCGGGGCCTCTTGGGCCAGGGCAGCGGCCGCGAGCGCGCACGATGATCCCCAGACTCCGTCCAGCGTCGCCGCATGGCCCGCTTGCAGACTGTCGACGACCTCCGCGAAGTCCGGCAAGGCTTCGATGCGCCCGATCAGTTGCAAGAGCCGATCGGACGCCGCCGTTGCTAAGGGAGCGGAAGGCATATTCACGTGTTCATCACGTTCGGCCGTGATCGAATTGCACCTTCATCTGCCGAAGGCCGGATTCCTTCATCACCGCAGTGGAAACTAGCGTCGATCGGGGCGACGGCCGCGTCCACCACGTCCGCCGCCGCGTCCACCACGTCCGCCCGGGCCGCGCGAACCGCCAGGATTTCGTGTTCGCGATTCCATGTTCTTGGCGATCATCACGCCGATGGCGTCTTGCCACGTGGGAATGTTGCGGAAACCGATGCGAGGCGATTCGCCACCGTCTTCATCATCGTCTTCATCGCCGTCAAAATCATGCTCGCCGTCGTCTTCGTGCTCGCTGTCATCGTCTTCGCCCTGGGCCTCGGCATCAACGGCGTCCTCCTCGGCGCCCCCTTCTTGGGACCCATCTTCTTCAAAACGGTCGAAATCGATTTCGGCGTCGGCCGAACTGAGTTCGTCGTCGTCCACAGTCCCTTCTTTCCCCACGATCGCCTCGTCCCGGACCTGATCGCGACCGCGACCACGACGGCGCCGCCGCCCGCGCCGCTCCGTTCGCTCGTCCCCGGGCCTGTCTTCTTCGGCACGATCCCTCAGCGCGTCATCGGCGTCCGACTCCATGCCCTCGGAACTAACCGATTCCGCACCGGCCAGTTCTTCGCCGGACTGTTCGGCTGCGTGAGCCTCCGCCGCGGGACCATCGTCGCGGCCCCGGCCGCGTCCGCGGCGACGGCGACGGCGACGCGGTCTGCGCTCTTCCCTTGCGCTATCCTCGTCGCCCGACCGCCCGCTGGCTGACTCACTCGTCGCGCCGGCGCCTTCGGACTCCTCGTCACCGAATTCATCAGCCGTCTCGTCCATGATGTCCAGGGCCTCTTGCGGCTCGAATGACTCCGGCTCGGTTGCCGACGGCTCCAACTCCTCCCATACCGGCATCGGTATTTCCTCTTCCGCGACAACCACTTCTGCTGCCACGAAATCTTCTGGAGGCTTCGCAGCCAATTCCGTGGCTTCACTCGGGGACTCCGCAACCGATTCCCCTTCCACAGCGGCCTGAGGCAAGGCGCCGGCAGCCGGCTGGATTGGCACCGGAGGTGCGGGCGGCAACTCAATGCCCAAATCACCCGCCAATTGATCCCAGGCAGGCGGGCGGGCCGGGCGACGCGGCGCCCGCATGGGCTTCACCGCTGCTCGAAATGGGCGTGGCGGAGGCGGGGCCACTGGCACCGTTTGCGCTGGGATGCCAGCTTCCGGCGTGTCCGCAGATAGCTCCGCTGGCACTGCCGCCTCTGTTGGTATTGACGCCTCTGCTGGCACTAAGACCTCGGGCTCTTCGGGAGCCGGTTCGGCTCCCAGGTTGCTTGCCAGTGATGCCCAGTGGTCCGTCTTTCGTGGTTCGGTCATGATTGGTTTAGGGACAATTCAACAGGAAAATGGGGTAGACCAGCGTGCCGCGAACGCTCAAGTGCGCCGAGCAGGGTCGATAATCATGTAAGTATAGGGCCTTTTCCGCACGGTGGGAAGGTGAGTGAAAAGAACCGGCAAAGCACACCTCGAAAAGACGGAATTCATTCCGTCTCCCGAAAATACAACGCAGCGGAGTGAACTCCATTCTACCGAGAGTCTATGGCACGAACGTATCCGTCATGAAAAGCGTGCTGTCGGCCACATTTAGCATGGGCCGATACGGATGATAGCGCTCGCACCGGGCAGGGTGGCCGACATACCAAACCAGATCGATGGTCACTCCCCACGATTCCTGGATTTCCCCAGTCGTGCCGCTGCCTTGCTTGGGGATCAGATAATTGAATCGGTTCTCCAGTTCCCAACTCTTCCCCATGGGAACGCGGATTTCGCCACCGATCAACCCGTCGCCGTGGCCGGAGAACCCCAGCCAGATGCGCCCATCCCCGCCTCCATCAAAATAGCGGCGGTAGTAAAAGGCAAAGATATCGGTCGATTCCATGACAATGAAATCGTTCAGGGGACGGTTGATGAGCACCCAGTCCCTCCCACCCGTCCCATAGGCCCCAAAATATCCAATTTCATGCACGCCCCCCGGAAAAATGAAACTGGTGTCGCTACGGATCTGCTTCATATCGGCGTTCACGTAATAGTCGTCGTGCAACCAGTCGTAAACCACCCCCCATTGAAATCCCCAGTCGCGGGCCCGCTTGAAGAGTCCGGCCGTGACGAAGAACTGGTTGCGATCGGCTGAGCGTGGGTCGACGGTGTCATCGCCGGAGAAATTGCTCTGCGCCGCCTCGGCCCCAATCTGCCAGCCCCAGTCGAAGATTCCTAGCGGGGCACCAAAATTGAAACCCTCGTGAAACCCGAAGTTGCCGTTCCGCCCCTGGTCCAGCGGGCCTTTGAAGCCATGCACGCCGCCAAAAAACTCCAAGTCGCGGGTCCACCACCGCTTCAGGCTCTCGTCCCAAGGCGTGTCGGGGCCAACGTCGATCTCGTCGCATTCGGCCGGCAGTCCGGCCTCGGGGATATACAATAGGTCTTTTTGCGTGCCGATCAGTCCGTGCCCGCGAAGACGATCGAAGAAATCTCCTTGAGGCCCAGGCGACGGGCTTTGCGGCGGCGGGTTTCGCCAGTCGTCGGGCATGGGATCGAGCCAAATCGTTCCCTGGGAGCAGTCGCCGCCCTGGGGCTCGACGATCTGCTGGGCGCAGTTGCATATCCCTCCGCCCCTCTGGGGGAGGGCAGGCGAGAGAGGCGGTGACTCGCCGATCGGGCCGGAAGAAAAACCAGTCCCTCTTTCCACCGGGGGGAGAGGTTGCGACTCACCAACGGGGCGAGAAGCGAAGTAGTCTTCACTATCCGACGATTGCCCCCAAGCTTCGACACTCCGTCCCAGCAGCATGGCTGCTGCAATCAATGCGCCGAGTCTGAACGGGCTGATCCAGGGCACGGGCCGCGTCTCAGGGGTGTTTTTGGGAAGAATAGGAGAACTTCGCAAGCTGCGATCCATGTTGGGAGCAAAACATACCGGAATTACTTGAGTATCGCAACGGCGAATCTTGCGTCGACCACACACGATGCAAGCGATTGCGGATTGGATGAATTTTCTTTATTCCAGCAGTTTTTCATAGTGCGTCACAGTTCCCTCGACGGCCCGCTTCAGACAAAACGCTTCCACGGTGCGTCGTCTGGCATTCTCGGCCAACCGTTGCCGCTCCGCGACATCACCCAGCAATCTGCCAATAGCACTGGACATTGCCTGCACGTCCCCGGGCGGAACCAAGCAGGCCGCCTCACTTGCTGACGGAAAGATCTCGCGAGTTCCGCCAACGTCGGTAGCCACGACCGCCACGCCCGCAGCCGCTGCTTCCAAGAGTACTCGCCCCAGCGGCTCCTGCCGTGCCGGGTGAACCAACAACGTCAACTCAATGAGAATGAGCTGTATATCGTCGCGTACGCCGAGGAAGTGGACCCTCCCGGCCAGCGGACCCGCGGCCGCCTGATGAAGCTGGTCTTCGAACTGCCGCGACTCCGCCTTGCGGGAGAACCGTTGGCCGATGACGAGCCAGGCAAACGAGATCCCCTCACCCCCCGCCCCTCTCCCGGAAGGAGAGGGAAGACAGCCGCCCTCACTCCCTGACGTTTTCCCAAAAACAAAGGGGAGTTGCGCAAGGGTCGCCGCCAACACGTCGTGCCCCTTGCGAAGCGATATCTGGCCGATTGTGCCTATCAGCGGCGTGCCGCGCGCCAGCCCCAATTGCTCGTGCAGATAGCCCGTCGGCGGAGCGGGGACGAAATTCGTTCCAAGTCGATGCCGTTATGCAGAACGTACGTCTTCTCGGCAGCCAGCCCCTGGGCAACGTGGAACTGCCGCGTCGCCGCGGAGACCGCCAGCAGGCGACCGTGGCAGTTGAGATCGGCGATCGCTTGCCGGCTCAGGGTCACGATGTCGCGGAGGTGGGAAAGGCTCGGCAGCGCCAACTCCGCGGCCACGGGGCCCGATAACCGCCCCATGGCCAGGCTGTTGGCGTGGAGCAGGGCGGGGCGGCGCCGCCGGAGAATCTCGGCCGAGTCGGCGGCGGAGTTCGTCTAAGCGGGAGTCGCACTCCTTGGGCATCGCGAAGCTCGAACGGCACGACCTCGACACCCTTACCGTGCAGGGCACTCGGCCAACGGCCCGCTTGGCGGCGCGGCGACGCGAACCTGATAGCCGGCCCGGCCGATGCCGCCAAGCGTCGAGAGCATCGACCGCTCGCCCCCGTTGAGCGTGGCATATTCGCAGAGAATAAGAACGGAGGGCATGTTCATGTAGGGCGGGAGAGATCCGGGTGCTCCGGATCTTGTCCCATACAGCAGCCCGTAATCCACGAGCGTCTTCCGCAGCTTCTCTTGTTCGCCGGAGGCTAAGCCGCGTGAGCGGCATCCGCAGGTCGCCCGTGTCGCGGCCCAGCATCTGCATGGCGGCCTTGATGGGGATCGGATTGGTCGACAGGCCCAGCATGTCGCGGCACAAGCGGGAAGAGCTTGAAGTGCAGACGCCGGGCCTCGGCGAGATTGCCCGCCTCGAAGGCCCGCATCATGGCGATCACGTCCTTGGGCACGATGTTGCCCACGACCGAGACCACGCCCCGCCCGCCCAGCGACATCAGCGGCAGCGTCAGGCTGTCGTCGCCGCTGAGGACGGTGAGGTCGGTCTTGGCCAGGATCTGCGAGGCCTCGTCCATCGAGCCGCTGGCCTCCTTGACCATCGTGATGTTGGGCAGCTCGGCCATGCGGACGATCGTGTCGGCCTCGATGTTCTTGCCGGTCCGGCCGGGAATGTTGTAGACGCAGATGGGAATATCGACCGCCTCGGCCAGGGCCTTGAAGTGCTGGAAGAAGCCCTCCTGGGTCGGCTTGTTGTAGTAGGGGGCCACGACCAGGGCGGCGTCGGCCCCGCGCTTGGCGGCCCAGCGGGTCAGCCGCAGGGCTTCCTCGGTGCTGTTCGAGCCGGTGCCCGCCATCACCTTGATCCGGCCGGCGGCCGCCTCGACCACGGCCGCGATCACCCGCTCGTGCTCCGGGTGCGAGAGCGTGGGGCACTCGCCGGTCGTGCCCACCGGGCAGAGGCAGGTCGTGCCGGCCTCGATCTGGAACTCGACGTTCCGCTGCAGGGCCTCGATATCGACCTGGCCGTCGCGAAAGGGCGTGATCATGGCCACGGTCAAGCCGGCAAAATCTTCACTTCGTGTGGGCATTGTGCTCTCCAGGTTCATTCTTCTACCAACCGCTTCATTTCCCGCACGGCCTGCTCGAAGCCGACCATCAGGGCCCGCGCGACGATGCTGTGGCCGATGTTCAGTTCGTGCATGCCTTCGATGGCGGCCACGGGCTGGACGTTGTGATAGGTCAGCCCATGGCCGGCGTGCAAGGCCATCCCGGCCTGGCGGATGAATCGGCCGGCCTGCTTAAGTTTTTCCAGTTCTTCCTCCTGCCGCCGGCCACGGCCCGCCAGGGCATATTGTCCGGTGTGCAGTTCCACGGCGGCCACGTGCAACGCGGCGGCCACGTCGAGTTGCCGCGGATCGGGATCGAGGAAGAGGCTGACGGAAATGCCCGCGTCTTCCAGTTGACGAATGACCTCCGCTGCCTTTAGCCTTGGGCGACGATATCCAGACCGCCCTCGGTCGTAACCTCTTCGCGCCGTTCCGGCACGAGCGTCACCTGGTCCGGCTTGACCTCGCAGGCGATCGCCAGCACCTCCCGTTCGCAGGCCATTTCCAGGTTGAGCTTGACCGTGACCGTCTGGCGGAGGATTCGCAGATCGCGTTCCTGAATGTGGCGGCGGTCCTCGCGAAGATGGAGGGTAATGCAGTCGGCCCCGCCCAATTCGGCCAGCGCGGCGGCCCAGACCGGGTCGGGTTCGATGGTCCGCCGGGCCTGGCGGACCGTCGCCACGTGATCGATGTTGACGCCAAGTTCTGCCATCAGCTTATTCCGCCCGTTGACACCGGTTGTGACACCCAATACACCGAAAACAACCAAATTAACACCCCTTCGGGACAGCGAACGGGCGTCAGCGACACCACCAAAGCCCTTTGCTGAAAGGTGGCATCTATTACCCAATTCTACCAGGCGGCCCGCTGTCGCAAAACCCCGCCCCGATTTCCCCCAATTTTCCCACACCAGCGGCCTGCGGCCCCAAAAGGCGAGGGGGACCTTAAGTCGCCGGGTACGAGTCTAGGCGGAAAATCGTGCTGGCCTCGTCGTCCTGAGAGGCAAGCCGCCTGCGGAACTTTCGCATCGCGGCGCGCGTCGAAAGACGTAGTATTGACCGTTGGCGTAAATTTCGCGCCCTTCCACGTTCGAACCAGGTCTCACGCAAGGAGTCTCCAGATGTCCAGTCGCACGAAATTCCACCTTTACCCCCTCGTCGGGGTTGCCGTCCTCATCGCCCTGCTGGTAACCGCCGCCTGCATGACCTCGCAGCCCCCACTGGCCAACTCGCTGGCTGCGGCCGATAACGGCGACAAGACCAAGCCGGCCGACGGAAAGGAAAAGCCCGCCCAGGAGGCCACGCAAGCCGGGCAATCCAAACCCGTTGAACAGCCACCGGCTGCCGGCAAACAGGGCTCTGCCACGGTACCGCTGAAGCGGGTCGTGCTTTTCAGTTCCGGGGTGGGCTATTTCGAACATGATGGCGCCGTGACCGACAATGCCAAGGTGGACCTCATGTTCAAAGTCAAGGACATCAACGACCTCTTGAAGAGCATGGTCGTACAGGACTTCGATGGCGGGCACGTCTCCACGGTGGGCTACGGCTCGAATGACCCGTTGGACAAGCGACTCTCCAGCTTCGCGATCAACCTTAACGGCAATCCGAACCTCGCCCAACTTTTGGAGCAAATTCGCGGCGAGGAGATTGAAACCGAGGCCCCGAACAAGATCGTGGGCAAGATCGTCAGCATCGAAACGCGCAAGACCGAAATCGGCAAGGAGCATTTCATCGATCAAGCCGTGCTGAACGTGGCCACCGATGGCGGTCTGCGAAGCGTAGTTCTGGAAAGCGCGGGCTCGATTCGGCTCTTGAATCCGAAGCTCGACGCCGAGTTGCGGAAGGCCCTCGGCGTGCTGGCCACCGCCCACGAGACCGACAAGAAGACCGTCTCGCTCGATTTCCGCGGCGCGGGCAAGCGCCACGTCCGCGTGGGCTACATCGAGGAAACGCCTATTTGGAAGACCAGCTACCGCCTGGTGCTGAGCGACGAGAAGAAGCCTTTCCTGCAGGGTTGGGCGATCATCGAGAACCCGAGCGAAGAGGACTGGAACGACGTGCAGCTTTCGCTCGTGAGTGGGCGGCCGATTTCGTTTACCATGGACCTCTACCAGCCAACCTACATCCCGCGGCCCGAGGCCCACCTGGAGCTGTTCAGCTCGCTGGGCCCGCAGACCTACGAGCAGGACCTGGCGAAGCGGGACATGGAGTTTCGCAGTCTTGCCGAGGGAAAGGGAGAGGCGATGGACCGAGCGCGGGTTATGGCCGCGGCACCGATGGGCGCGATGCCCATGCGCAAGGCCGCCGCGGCACCCGCGAGCGCGGGGTTTGCCAGGCGGCGCCAGGCTTTGAACCTCGGCGAGGGCGTGGAGTCGGCCGCCACTGCCGGCAACGTCGGCGAGCTGTTCCAGTATGCGATCCGCACCCCGGTCACGCTCGCCCGGCACGAATCGGCCATGCTGCCCATCCTCAACAGCGACGTGAGGGCCGAGAAGTTCTCGATCTACAATCCCGCGGTGCAAGCGAAGCACCCCGTGAACGGCCTGAAGCTTACCAACTCGACGGACCTGCACCTGATGCAGGGGCCGATCACGGTCTTCGACGGCGATACCTATGCCGGCGACGCCTTGATCCAGGACATTCCGCCGGGCGGCGAGCGGCTGGTCAGCTACGCCCTGGACCTCGACACGGAGGTGGCCCCCGAGACCAAGAACCATCCGGAGCAGATCACCAGCGTCCGCATTGCCAAGGGCACGCTGATCATCGACCGCAAGTTCACGCGCTCGCAGGAGTACGTGGTCAAAAACTCCGGCAAGAAGGCCAAGAAAGTCTTGATCGAGTACGCCGTCGAGCCAAATTGGACGCTTGTTTCGCCCAAGGAGCCGGCCGAAAAAACCCGCGACAAATATCGCTTCGTCGTCGATGCGAAACCGGGCGAGCCGGTCACCCTGGCCGTCCGTGAGGAACGCACCGAGCCCCAAATGGTTGCTCTCACGAACGTCGACGACAATACGATCGCCTTCTATGCTCGTTCGGACAAAGTAAGCGACAAGGTGAAGGCGGCCCTTACGAACGTCGTCAAGCAGAAGCAGGCAATCGAGACCGTGGCCCAGAAGCGCTCCCAGCTCGAACAACAGATCCGCGAGATCAGTGAGGAACAAGCCCGCATCCGCGAGAACATGGGCAAACTGGACCACGACACCGACCTTTACAAGCGGTACGTCAAGAAGTTCTCCGACCAGGAGGACGAGATCGAGAAGCTCCGCCCGCAAATCAAGGAATCGCAGGAGCGCGAGAACCAACTTCGCAAGGCGTTGGACGACTTCCTGCTCGGGCTGGACGCGTGAGGTCGCATCACCCCACCGCCTGATAGCGCACATTTCTCCGCCAGGGTGCATAGCCCGCGCGGCGGATCTGCGACTCGATGAAATCACTGTTCATGCGATAGGTGGTGCCGGCGGCGGAAACGACGTTCTCCTCGAACATCACGGCCCCGAAATCGTCGGCGCCGAAGCTCAAGGCGATCTGTCCGATCGACGGGCCTTGCGTGACCCAGGAACTTTGCAGATGGGGAATGTTGTCGAGGAACAGCCGCGCGAGGGCCTGCACGCGGAGATACTCGGCCGCCGACGTGTTGCCGCGGGCAAGCTTCAATTCGCCCTGCTGATAGGGCCAGGTGATGAAAGCCGTGAAGCCACCCGTCTCGTCCTGGAGTTGACGAAGCATCTCGAGGTGCAAGAGGCGATCGTGCCAGGTCTCCTGCACGCCGAACATCATTGTGCAGGTCGAAGGAATGCCCAGGCGATGGGCCGTGCGGTGAACGGCGAGCCACTTGTCGGCGCCCGACTTCAAGCGGGCGATGCGGCGGCGAACGTGATCGACCAGGATCTCCGCCCCCGCGCCCGGCAAGGAACCCATGCCGGCCGCGATCAGCCGCGAGAGCGATTCCTCGATCGAGAGGTTGGAGACCTTGCAGACATGCAGGATTTCATCGGCCGACAAGGCATGTAGATTGACGGCCGGATACTGCCGCTTGAGCCAACGGAAGAGATCTTCGTAATACTCGATGCCCAGTTCCGGGTTGAGCCCGCCTTGGAGCAGGATCTGGATGCCGCCAGCCGCAACGGTGTCGTCGATCTTGACGGCCAGTTCCTCTTTGCTCAGGGTATATCCGCCGGGCCGGCCGGGGGCGCGGTAGAAGGCGCAGAAGCGACAGTAGGTGTTGCAGACGTTCGTGTAATTGATGTTTCGTTCAACGATGTACGACACCCGCCGGCCCGGATGCAACTGGTTGCGACGGACGTCGGCCGCCAGGCCCATATCGACCAACGACGCCGCGCCCGCAAGTTGCAATGCCTCGTCCACCGAGAGGCGTCGGCCATCGGCGGCTTTGCCCAAGAGGCGGTCGAGGGTGGCTGCTTGGTTGGTGGTGATCATGGTCTAGGCTCTGGTAGGTACCCTCCGCCGGAAGGGAGCTACTTTGTCACTGCCTCATAGACTGTCGTCCGCTCGACCGGCTCGCGGCCCATGGCGCGAATCATCCGGCCAAGCTCGTCAATGGTCAACTCGTGCGGCGTCTCGGCCCCGGCCATGTGGTAGATCTTCTCCTCAATCACCGTGCCGTCCATGTCGTTGGCCCCGAACCGCTGGGCGACTTGCGCCATCTTCAGGCCGAGCATGATCCAATATGCCTTGACGTGCGGAATGTTGTCCAAAATCAGCCGACTGACCGCAATCACGCGCAGGTCGTCGTCGGCCGTCGGGCCGCCGAGCTTCCGCAGCCGGTTGCCCTCGGGATGGTAAGCCAGCGGTACGAAGGCCTGGAAACCGCCCGTCTCGTCTTGCAGATCCCGCAGCCGCATGAGGTGGTCGATCCGTTCCTCGCGGGTTTCGATCGTGCCGTAGAGCATCGTACAATTCGACTTCAGCCCCAAGTCGTGGGCCGTGCGATGGACATCGAGCCAGCCGTCGGCATCGACCTTGTCACGGCAGACCCGCTTTCGCACCCGTTCGGCAAAAATCTCGGCGCCGCCGCCCGGCAGGGAACCAAGACCGGCTTCAATCAACTGCTCTAGTACCTCGCGATACGACATGCCGAACTTGTTGGCGAAGTAATGGATTTCTACCGCCGTGAAGGCCTTCAGATGCAACGCCGGAAACCGAGCGCGGACCGCCCGCAGCAGGTCGGTGTAGTAGCTGAAGGGCAAATGCGGATTGAGGCCGTTGACGATATGCACTTCCGTCATGCCCGGCTGATGACGTTTCTCGATCCACTCCAGGGCCTGATCTACGTTCATCGTGTACGCGCTGGGCATGCCTTCCTTCAACCGCGCGAACGAGCAAAACGCGCAGCTCGCTTCGCAGACGTTGGTCGTATTGAGGTGCAGATTGCGGTTGTAGTAGGTGGCGTTGCCGTGCAGCCGCTCGCGGGCCACGTTGGCGATCTGGCCGACGGAAAGCAAGTCGGGGTGCGTGGAGAGCAACATGCCGTCGTCGAAGCCCAGTCGCACGCCGGATTCCACCTTGTCGGCAAGTTCGCGAAGCTTTGGATCGATGTTCATAGGTGATCGGTCATCGTTCCGCCGACGCGGGCTCGACGGGGACGTTTATTGCGGTTCGTGAAATGGACTCCAAAAGTTCGTCGAGCACGCTCGGATCCGCGACCAGCGGGTCGTTGGACGTCTGGCCATTCGGGGCCACGTAGCCCAGGTGCGAGGCGCCGAAATCCAGGGCGACTTGGGCCAGTTTGAGGCCCAGCGTGGCCAACGGGGCCTGTACTTGGACCTCCGCGGGCAGGACCAACCGGGCCAGGGCGATCGCCCGCAAGACTTCCGCGCCGGTGAAACCACCGTCGCAGGGAAAGGCGATTTCCTGGGATGGAAGGGTGGGCTCTAGCCCGCCTTCGCGTACAGCCGGGCTACAGCCCACCGTACCATCCCGATCCAGGGGCTGCTCCACGATCGGATACCAGAAGATCGGGGTGCCGGTCGACGAAACTTCACCGCGGATGGCGATGAGGTCGCGGCAAAACGATTCCCAGTCGGCCAGACACTGCCCGATACGCCCAGGTAAGTCCGGGAGTGCGGCCACTCGCTCGACCGGCAGGGAGTTTGAAACGGAGGTATCCCCCGCACCGTGCGTGGCAGGCCACAGTTGAACGATTCTCCCCAGTAGTGGCAAGCTAACGCGGCTAAGCGCAACAGCCTCCTCCAAATCCAAATCGTGTCCGGCGGCGACTTTCTCGGCCACTGACCTTATCCCAGCGGCGACGAGTTGCCGCCAGAAAAAGCCGTCGTGCGAGGCCTGGGATTGAAGCGCGACGCTGTCCGCGCCAGAAACGTCCGAGCATGGCGAAATGGCATCGGTATTTTGTCCAAGCGCTGGCGTCATGCGGCTTAATTCTATCGTCAGCGGGGTTTGGACGGGATATCGAACCTTCTCGGCCGGCGGCAACTGGCGTATACTGTGGATTGTACTCGATGGCAAAAGAAAGTCACCCCACCTGGGCGATGTATGCGAATAATTATTTCCGCCGGGTCTGGGTGGCCGTGGCCTCGCCTTTTGCCGTAGGGACCCTACAATTCGACCATCCACGGGGTGCCGCAAGGCTGAGAACAGACCCATTGAACCTGATCTGGTTAGTACCAGCGAAGGGAGTAGTATCATGTCTACGATTCAGGCCCAAAACGGCCATCATCTATCGCCCAAGCCCGCTGCTTCATCGTCCGACCAAACCAACGGCCGGCCGACCGAGGCGGTTGAGCGCGTCTACATCGAGGTTGCGGAGGGTGTCCGCGTGCCGGTGCGAAAAATCCGCCTCACCGCCGGCGAGCCGGTCTATTTGTATGACACGGCCGGCCCGCAGGATCACGACATCCGCGCAGGGCTTCCGCCGTTGCGGGCTGAATGGATCGGTTCGCGCGGCGATTGCGACGAGGTCGCGCCGCTAAAGGACCCGGCGACCGAGGCGCTGATTCCGGAAAAGTTGCGGCGGCCAAGAATTCTCCGCGGTCGCGGCCCGGTTACGCAGATGCACTATGCACGGCGGGGCATCGTCACGCCGGAGATGCGTTTCGCGGCCGCCCGCGAGAACATGGAGCCCGAGTTCGTGCGGTCGGAAATCGCGCGAGGCAGGGCGATCCTGCCCGCGAACATCAACCATCCCGAGAGCGAGCCGATGATCATCGGTCGCAACTTCCTCGTGAAGGTGAACGCCAACATCGGCAACTCGATCGTCCGTTCGTCGATTGAGGACGAAGTCGAGAAACTGCAATGGTCCACCCGCTGGGGCGCCGATACGGTGATGGATCTCTCCACCGGCGCGAACATCCACGCCACGCGGGAGTGGATCGTGCGTAATTCGCCCGTGCCGATTGGCACCGTGCCGATCTACCAGGCCCTGGAAAAGGTCGACGGCAAGGCCGAGGACTTGAATTTTGACGTTTTCTATCAGACGCTCCAGGAACAGGCCGAGCAGGGCGTCGATTATTTCACGATCCATGCCGGCGTGCTCTTGCGTTATATCCCGCTGACTGCGCGGCGGGTGACGGGCATCGTCTCCCGCGGCGGTTCGATCCTGGCCAAGTGGTGCCTCACGCATCACGCCGAGAACTTTCTTTACACCCGCTTCCGCGAACTGTGCGAATTGATGGCCCGCTACGACGTGGCCGTCTCGCTGGGCGACGGGCTGCGGCCCGGCTCGATTGCCGACGCCAACGACGCGGCCCAGTTCGCCGAGTTGGACACGTTGGGCGAACTGACCAAGATCGCCTGGGAATATGGCGTGCAGGTGATCATCGAAGGGCCGGGCCACATTCCCCTGCACCTGATCAAGGAGAATGTCGATCGGCAAATGGCGGTCTGCCACGAGGCCCCGTTTTACACGCTAGGGCCCTTGACGACGGACGTCGCCCCGGCCTACGACCACATCACCTCGGCGATCGGCGCGGCAATGATCGGTTGGTACGGCACGGCCATGCTCTGCTACGTGACGCCCAAGGAGCATCTTGGCTTGCCGGATCGCAACGACGTGAAGGAAGGCATGATGGCCTACAAGATCGCCGCCCACGCAGCCGACCTGGCCAAGGGTCATCCTGGCGCCCAGGCCTGGGACGATGCCCTGTCGCAGGCCCGTTTCGACTTCCGCTGGGAGGACCAATTCAATCTGTCGATGGACCCCCAGCGGGCCCGCGCGTATCACGACGAGGCGCTGCCCATGGCCGGGGCGAAACTAGCGCATTTTTGCAGCATGTGCGGTCCCCATTTCTGTTCGATGAAGATCACGCAGGACGTTCGCCAGTACGCCGCCGCGCACGGCCTTGAGGAGGAGACAGCGATTACCGCCGGCATGCAAGAAAAGGCCGAAGAGTTCATGGCGCGGGCGCGAAGCTGTACTGAACTGCTCGACTGGCCCGCTTCGCGATGGTAAGATGTTGCTTATCTTGCCCTTCAAAGACGGAGCCTTTCGATGCTGCATTCTCGTCCTTTCGCAATTCCAGCCGTTCTCCTCCTCTTCATTCTCGCGGTTCCAGTTCTCGCCAAAGATCCGCCCGCGGTGGAATCGAAGCAGCAGACACAGACCGAACTGGCACGGATTGTCGATCAGCTCAACGCCTTGGGCGCGCAGTTCGACGCCGACAAGAACCAGGAGCTGTCGCGGCAGGAGCAGGAAGCCATGCAGAAATACGTAGCCGACAAATTCGGCCGCGTCTGGGCTCAACGGCTCAAGACCTTTCTCAAGGATGCCGACGCCAACGGTGACGGCCGGATCACCCTGGCCGAGTGGAACGCCGCCATCGCAAAGCTCCGCAAACGCGGGCTAGGGACTGGCACGGCCAAGACGATCATGGTCCCCATGCGCGACGGCAAGCGAATGGCAACCGATGTTTACCTGCCCGAGGGCGACGGGCCGTTTCCGGTGCTCTTCTTGCGCACGCCCTATAGCCGCGTCAAGCCGGGCCATGACATGAGCCGAGGCTACACCGCGGCCGGCGTGGCCGTCGTTGCGCAGGACATGCGCGGCCGCTTCGATTCGGAAGGCGAGAACCTGCCGTTCATTGGCTGTGGCTGGGGCGAACATTGCGACGGTTTCGATTCGGTCGAGTGGATCCGCAGGCAACCCTGGTGCGACGGCAAGGTCGGTACGCTGGGCGAGTCGGCCTGCGGCATCACACAATGCCTCATGGCCGGCGCCGCGCCACGGGGACTGACTGCGCAGTACATCATCGTCGCCCCGGCCAGCATGTACGAGCAGGCGAGTTATGTCGGCGGGGCATTGCGAAAGTGCCAAATCGAAGGTTGGACCCGCAACAACCATTTCGACGAAAAGGCCCTGGACATCATGCGGGCGCATCCCAGCTACGATGACTACTGGCAGCAATTCGATACGCGCACGCGGTTCGAACGGATGACGACTCCCGCCGTCCACGTGGGTGGTTGGTTCGACACATTCGCCCAGGGAACGATCGACTCGTTTGTCGGCCGTCAGCACCACGGCGGTCCGGCGGCGCGTGGCACGCAAAAACTCGTGATGGGCCCCTGGAGCCATGCCATCGGCCGGCAGCCGGTGGGCGAATTGACCTTCCGCGCTGCAGAGCCGCCTAAGGAATACGACGCGGGCCTCTGGTTCGAGCACTACCTGCTCGGTGTCGACAACGGCGTGGAAAAACTGCCCGCCGTGACCTACTACGTGATGGGCGACACTGCGGATCGGAAGGCGCCCGGCAACCAATGGCGGCAGGCTGATGACTGGCCGGTGCCCAGCCGGCCGACCGCATATTACTTCGCCCAAGACGGCCTGCTGACGACGAGCAAACCGACGCAAGCGAATGTCTCGACCACGTACACCTTCGACCCGGCCGATCCTTGCCCGACGATCGGCGGCAATAATCTGGAGATCCCCGCCGGACCGAGGAACCAGAACCCCATTGAGTCGCGGAAGGATGTCGTGCTTTTCACGACGCAGCCGCTCGCCGAACCGTTGGAGGTCACCGGCCATGTAACGGCCAAGGTGTACGTCGCCTCGTCGGCGGTCGATACCGATCTCTCCGTTCGCCTTTGCGATGTCTATCCGGACGGCAAGAGTTTCAATATGGCCGAAGGCATGTTGCGATTGCGGTTCCGCAACGGTTTTGAGAAGCCTGAGCCGCTCGTGCCCGGAGAGTTGACGGAAGTAACGGTCGATTGCTGGTCCACGAGCGTCGTTTTCAATCGCGGCCACCGCATCCGCGTGGCGGTGACGTCAAGCAATCTCCCCCGCTTCGACGTGAACCCCGGCACGGCCAAGCCCTGGCAAGCGGGCGACCGGCAGGTCAAGCAGACCAACCGCATCGAGATGGATGCCTCGCATCCGTCCTGCATCGTGCTGCCCGTGGTGGAGGGAAAGTAGTCCTAGGGGCTATTCGGAAAGTTCTCGGCAGCAAGTCAACGTTGAAGCCCGACGGGTGCCTCGTCGGGTTTCAATGTGCCAAATAACCGGACCAACTTTCCTGATAGCCTCTTACAGCGGCACGTCCACTTTGGCGCCGCATTCGGGGCAGACTTCCGCCGTTCCGCGGCTTTCGGACGGATACCAGACCTCAGCCCCGCAGGCCGGGCACTTCAGGGAGACGCCCTCGTCGGAATCCACGTCTTTGTCAGTGTCATCGTCTTCGTGGGAGTCGATCTCATCGTCCGTTTCCGGAGGGGGCAGCGTCGCGAGCAGCTCCGTGGCCCTTTCGGCATCGGCCGCGGCGACTTGCAGTTTGATGCCGCCGACGAAGTTAGTCCCCAGCAGGCTCCCCATACTCTCATCGGTGGCCAGCGTGGGAATTCCGGCGGCATCCAAGGCCAGTCGCGACGGCTCGGCATCGGCCAGGGACAAATAGGTGGCAACAGTAACAAAGTCTTCCATGGTGGGCGACCTTTCGGATATCGAGGGTCTATGGGTCAACAAACAGCACCGAATCTACTGCCGATTGTACGGATTTTCGATCGTCTAGACAATCATGGAAACGAAGCGGGCGGGATACCCCCGTTGAATTCCGCGGCATAGCGGGTATTTTGGAGTGCCGTCCCGTTCCCACCGCGCGCCGTCGGGCACGAAATACAGCCTGGTCGGCATGGTCGGTTTGGGAACAACTAAACTGCAAGCGGTAATGAAATACCACACTCCAAATACCCCCCATTTTATGTCACACACCTGGGATTACCTGATTCTTACCGCTTCCAACAACCGTCAGGCGGCAGGCTACGAAAGCCAGTTGGCGCTTCGCCGCCATTGTGGACTCTTGCCGGAGGTCGGCACGGCCCTGGTCGTGGCCGATCCCTTGGGCAAGCGCGTCGGCAGCGGCGGCAGCACGCTCTATTGCCTGATGCGGGTGTTGGAGGCCGAGATCCGGCGCTGCGGCGCAACGGCCGATGACTTCCCGTCCATCGAGCGCATCCTTCGCGAGTTGCGGATTCTGATTCTGCACGCCGGCGGTGATTCCCGTCGCGTGCCGGCCTACGGCCCGTGCGGCAAGATCTTCTCGCCCGTGCCTGGACCGTCGCCCGATAAGTCGCACCCGGAAGTGATTTCGACGCTCTTTGACCGCCTCTATCCGGTTTTCCAGGATTTACCCCACGGCCCCCAACGGGCGGGCCAGGTGATCATCGCGGCCGGCGATGCCTTGATGCTCTTCGATAGCACTGCGGTGCGTTTCGATCGGCCGGGCATCATCGCGCTGGGCGCCTACGCGACGCCCGAGGCCGCGAGCAAGCATGGCGTGTTCTGTGTCGCGCCCGACGGCCAGGTGCGGCTCTTCCTGCAGAAACCGTCACTCGCCGATCAGCAGCGTTACGGGGCCATCAATTCCAGCGGGCAGGCGGTCCTCGACATCGCGGTGATGAGTCTCGACGCCGCGGCCGCGACGGCCATGCTCCGTGCCTTCGACGTGCAACCGGAGCAATCTGGACCGCGGTTCTCCGCAGCCATGGAGGAGCTAGTGCTCGGCCAGGGTCTCGATCTGTATCGCGAGATCTGCTGTGCGCTGGGCGCGGAAGCCACGGCCGAGCACCACCGCGCCAGTTGCATGGCCAGCGGTTCGAATTGGTCTGCGGAGCAGCTTGCCCGGTCCCATGCCATGTTGTCGCGGCTGCCCTTTTCGGCACAGGTCCTGCCGCAGTGCGAGTTCCTGCACTTCGGCACCACGCGACAACTGATTACCAGCGGGCTGAGACTGCTAGAGCGCGACAACCAGCCCTCGGGACCGGGCACCTGCGTGAGTTCGAACAATCGCGTGGCGGGCGACGGGCGAATTCTGGGCGGCGAGAGTTGGGTTGAAGGCTGCCGGGTCGCTGCTCCCCTGAAACTCGCAGGGCAGAACGTCGTGGTCGGCGTCGATGTGGAAAGCCCGCTGGAACTGCCCGCGGGGGCCTGCCTGGACGTGATCGCCGGGGAAACCCGCACGGGCCGCAGAGCGTGGTTCCTGCGCGCGTATCACGTCACCGATACGTTCAAAGACACGCTCGATCGCGGCGCCACGCTCGCCGGGCAACCGCTGGTTACGTGGCTGGCGACCGTCGGCGCGAAGGCTGCCGACGTATGGCCCGCCGACATTCCCCCTGCCAAGCGGAGCCTGTGGGACGCGAGGGTCTTTCCCGCCGTCGGCTCGCCACAAGACCATCGCGATTGGCTCTGGATGTTCGATCCGACGTCGGCCACCGCAGCGCAGAAAGAGGCTTTCCTGCGCGCCGAGCGCTACAGCGTGGCCGAGATCGCCCTGCTTGCCGATATGGACGCTTTTTATTCGCGACGAACCGAGGTAGGAAAGCCGTGAGGCAAGAATCGGGTGGTACCATTTGAAAGTGCTTTCAGTACCCTGTCCAACCCCAAACTTCCCAAATTCCTCCCATGCGATACGCACTGATTATTGCCGGCGGCTCGGGCACGCGTTTGTGGCCGATGAGCCGCGGAACTTTGCCGAAACAGCTCATCCCGTTCATCCAGGGCAAGAGTCTCTTGGAAATCGCCTACGAGCGCCTTGAGGGGCTCGTTCCCGCCGACCGCCGCTTGATCTGCGCCGGCGAGAAGCACGCCCGAGTAATCCTTGATTCCATCCCCGGGCTGACACCCGAGCAGTTTCTCGGCGAGCCGACCGGCCGCGACACGCTCAACGCGGTCGGTTTCGGGGCGGCCGTGATCGCCAAGCACGACCCAGAGGCGGTGATCGCCATCTTCACGGCCGACCATCTTATCCGCCCCGTCGATCGCTTTCAGGCGATCATTGCCCAAGGCTTCGAAGTGGCCGAGAGCCATCCCGAGACGCTGGTCACGTTTGGCATCGCGCCAACGCAGGCCGCCACGGGCTATGGTTATCTGGAGTTGGGTGAATCGCTGGGCCCCACGGCTCGCGTGGTCCAACAGTTCAAGGAGAAGCCCGACGAGGTAACGGCCCAGAATTACTTCGCCGCCGGGCCGGATCGCTACCTGTGGAACAGCGGCATGTTCGTCTGGCGAGCACAGACGCTGTTGGACTGCATCCGCCGGTTCGAACCTGCCAGCGCCGCCGGTCTGGCCCGCGTGGCCACGGCCTGGGGCGGAGCCGATCAAGCCGTTGTGCTCAGTTCGGTCTATCCGATGCTGCGCAAGGTGAGCGTCGATTTCGCCGTGATGGAGCCCGCCTCGCGCGACGCGAACTTTCGCGTGGCCGCGGTGCCGATGCCGCTGGAGTGGTTGGACATCGGATCCTGGCCGATGTTTGCCGAGACCTGCCCGCGCGACGAGCAGGGTAACGCCCTGGCCGCCGAGCGGCACGTGCTGGTCGATTCCCAGCGGACGCTGGTCGCTTCCTCCGACCCCGCGCACGTGATTGCCACGATCGGCTGCGAGGACCTGTTGATCATCCACACGCCCGATGCCACGTTGGTGTGCCGCGCCGATCGCGCCGAGGACATCAAGAAGGTCTATGGGCTAGTGGGAGAGCGGTTTGGAATGGAGTATTTGTGAGCAGACAAGAAGTAGGATGGGACAAGATCCGGGTACCCCTGGGTGCCCCGGATCTTCTCCCACCCTACGAGCCACCCGTCACGTCCACAACACCCACAGCCCGAAGAAGGCCGTATCTTTGATCCGCCGCATGTCGCGGCAGCACAGGCATCCGGCCGACCACCGGCGGCGTCCCTTTTCCTGCCGAACTGTTTGTGGTAAGCTAAATAGTGTGCTGGTATTCCTAATGTTGCCTTGCGGAGGTGCGAATTCCATGGACATGTCTACTGCGCTGGACGCCGTTCGCCGGTGGCCGGTTGTCGATCAAATCGAGTTCGTACAGCAGGTCTGGGACCATCTGGCTGAGACCGGCTGGACGCCCGAGCTTACGGAGGTCCAGAAACTTGAGTTGGATCGGCGACTAACCGCGTATGAAGCCAACCCAGCAAATGTCCTCTCCTGGGATGAGGTCGAAACGCATTTGAGACGGCAAAGATGAAGCCTCCGGTGGTCTTTCTGCCCCAGGCGCGCGATGATATTGATTCCGCGTACGTGTACTACGAGCAGCAGCAGACAGGCCTGGGGTATCGTTTTCCTCCGCGGTGCGCGACCAGGTAAAGCGGATCCAAAATGGCCCGGAGATCTATGGTGTGGTATACCAGGATGTCCGAGCGGCTTGCATGCGTCGCTTCCCTTACGTGGTCTACTATCGAATCGATGCCGATCAAATCATCATCATCGCCGTCCAGCATGGAAGCCGAGACTGGTCACATTGGCTGTCGCGCGGTTGACAACCTAGTGTCCGACTGGCTGGGCGCCTGTCAGCGCCACAACACCCGCAGCCCGAAGAAGGCCGTGTCTTTGATCCGCCGCTTCAGTTCGCGGAAGGCGGAAATTCGCGGCGCGGTGTTGAAGGTCATGCTGAGCATGATCCGCAGATCGCCTGGCGCAGTGGGCGTCGCCCGGTGCAGGACCGCTGATCCTTTGAAGACCACGAACGTGTTCTCCGAAGTGTCGATCTCGATCTCCTCGCCGTGCGCATCCTTATAGACGAGCGTACTTGCCGAAGTCCCGCCGTCGGCGGCGCGGTTGACAAGGTTGATCAGGGCGGTGAACTGGCGGCCATCGTAGAAGTTGTGGTCGAAATGCCAATGGATATGGTCGCCCGCCTCGTCGTAATAGAGGATCGACTCGGCGCTTTGATCGTGATCGCCTGCCGGCACGACGTTCTCGCCCACCACTTTCGACACGAACCGCCAAATCTCCTCGCAGTGATAGAACGCCAGGCAGGCGGGACACGCCGCGTGGATCTGTTCGTAGGAAACCGTGCCGCCTTTCTTGTGCGTTGGCACGTAGCTGCGGACCTTGCGGCCGGCCACCGCCATGGCCTCGTCGCGGAGCGCTTGCAGCGATGCCGGTTCGAGGAAATCGCCGACGCGGAGCAGATGTGCATCGCGAAAGGCCGCGACGAACTGAGGGACCGGTTCAAAGACCCGAAGCCGCGGTGCCCGGCCGGTAATCAACCGGGACCGATTGCGGGCCAGTTCCCGATAATGAGACTTCCGCCTTCGGAAATAGAGCGAGCCAAGGAGAACGATTCCACAGCCGCCGATCGCCGTTGCAACGCCGAGCCACAACCACATGGAAAAGGGCCTCCCAAGGTAACGCCGTCAAGGGGAAATCGTTTTTTCGGTATAGGGCGGCCAGTCGGCATCGGCCAGCCGAGCTTGGCCGCTCTGGGAAATCTCGCCATCCTCGAAACATTCGTCCCACGCCTCGTCCAACCGATGAAGCGAGGAAGGCAAGTCATAAACCTTCAACACCGGGCCGTTGGCCGGGGACGTGAGTTTGCCTGCCGTCGGACGGGGCGGCTTGAAGTCCACCCCGCTCGGCACGGGCTGCCGCTGCTGGACGACCAGCTCCTTATCAACCAGCTTCTGCACGGCGCCGGAAATATCGAAATCGACCGTCACGCCGAACTCGCTCGCCAGCCACTGTTCCGCACGGCGGTCGAGCTGCTCCTGGGTGAAGTCGCGGTTGCGCTCGATATACAGCAGAAAGTAGGCCAACAGCAGTTCCTTGCACTGCTCGGCCTCGGCTGAGTCGATCACGTGGGCCAGCATGCTGCTGTTGTTGGCCAGGTTCTGGAAGTAGAGGTTCGTGGTCAGCTTCTGGATATAGCGCGTCTTGCTGGCGACGAAGTTGGTCACGCCGTTGACGCACGCCCCCGCGAATCCGCAGGCGACCGCCAGCAGGACCCACGGGGAAAGAACGGCCGCCGTCCAGAACTTCCACGACGCCGTGGCCAACCCGCCCGCGACCGACGTGCCGATCTTCAACCGATCGAACAGTTTCATGCGAATGCGGACGTAGGGCAGGAGCATCTCCAGGTCTTCGGCTACGACATTCTTGAAGAGCTTCAGAAAGACCGCCTCGGGCTGACGCTTGACTAACCGCACGAGCAGGGCCAGCCGGGCGAAAACATGGATGGTCTCTTCCTTGCCTCGCCACGGGGCTGCCCAGGGTCGGTAGGTCCGCGTCTCATGCCGCACTCCGCGGTAGAAGACTCGCAGATTCGGCGTAATCGGCGAAACTTGCCCGCACGATGATGTTGCGATTTGCCTGGAACTCGGTGCAGGCCACGATTCGGTCGCGGGACATTTCCTGGTAATTGGCGTCCAGCAGCAGTTGCTCGAACGATTTGGCCAGTTCCCGCCGCTGGGCCGCTTCATCGAAACCCGGCGGTCGGGCTACGGCTTGCGTGTCGAGGTCCGGATCGAACGGCTTCGTAGACCGATTTGACGTGCTCCAGCCGGGAACGGAATTCCATGTGGAAGCGGTTGGCGATCATCTCGAATAGCTTGCCAAGCAATTTCCGTTCCCATGCCGATAACCGCGGGTCTTGCAGCATTTTCGCCTGCAGGGCCGCCGGTTTGATGGGAAGGAAGTGTTCCCGCCGGTCGAGAAACTGCAAGCCGCGGCGGAGCGTTGGTAGTCGCAACATGGCACCTCTCCCGTGCGGGCTGGCCTGCTAGATCTGCCATCCTTTGCGGAACGGTTCGCGAATGTACTGCTGGGCCGCGGGGTTGCCCTTGGGCGTCAAGGTGGCGGCGTCCCACTCGAACCCGCCTTGCACGCGATAGGCCACGTTGGCCAGAATGACCGATTCGGCCATGGGACCGGAATAGTCGAAATTGCAGGTCGCCGGCGCGCCGCCTTGGCAGGCCTGGAACCACTCGTTATGGAAGCCGGGCGACTTCGGAATCGTCGAGGCGGGCAACTGGAAGCCGGCGAACTTCTTCTCCGGCAGCAGCATGTATTGCTTGCCGAAGCCGCAAAGCAGTTTGCCGTCGGCGCCGATGAACAGGTTGTTGAAAGAATCGAGTTTCACGCCCAGCTCCTTGGCCGCCTGCGGAGTACCCTGGTGCCAATGCACCACCACGGCGGGCCGTTGGTGGGTGGCGGGGAATTCGAAGCGGGCAGAGAGCGACTTGGGGGTTCGCTGCTTGTCGGGGGCCGGCCCGCTGGCCTCGACCTTGGTCGGATATTTCAATCCCAGTGCCCAATACGGAATGTCGAGGATGTGGCAACCCCAATTGCCTGCGTCGCCCGTGCCGAAATCCCACCAGAACCGCCAGTTGTAAGGCACGTAGGCCTTGCTATAGGGCCGGTCCTCCGCCGGACCTAGCCAGAGGTCCCAATCGAGCGTCGCCGGAATCTCTTCCTTCTGCGTCGGAATGTCCGGCATGCCACGGCCGCCGCCCATCCAGGAATGGACCTCGGTGATCGTGCCCAGCGTGCCCGCCTTGACGATCTCGACGCCGCGGCGCAGACCTTCCAGCGTATGCCGCTGGGCGCCAAGTTGCGTGGCGATCTTCTTTTCCGCCGCGAGCTTCGTCAGCGTGCGGATTTCCCAGACGTTGTGGGCCAGCGGCTTTTCCAGGTAGACGTGCTTGCCGCGCTGCATGGCCCAGTAAGCCGGATGGAAGTGGGAATGGTCGGGCGTGCTGATCACCGCGCCGTCGATGTGGTTCTCCACGGCGTCGAACAGCTTGCGGAAATCGGTGAACTTCTGCGCCTTGGGGAAACGATCGTAAGCCGTGCCGGCCCGCTTGTCGTCGACGTCGCAGAGGGCGACGATATTCTGGTCTTTGCCCGCGCGGAGATTAACACCGCCTTGTCCGCCCAGTCCGATGACCGCCAGATTGAGGCGGTTGCTGGGGGCATACTTTCCCAGGATGCTCGGCGGGACGACCAAGGGGACCACAACCGCACTACCCGCGGCCAAGGCCGCGCGCTTGAGAACTGCACGACGTGATAAACTGCGCACGATGGCTCCTTCACTGAGGATTTGAAAACGCCCTTATTGTAAATGAGCATGCATGATTCTGCCAGGGTGGGAGCGAATCGGGCTGCCGTGGCGGCGGAACGGAGTTTGGCCGGCACGATCACGAACGCGATCCCGCCACGATCGGTTGGCAGGCGAATTCCGCTCGCACGCCGCTCGCCAACCCGCGACCGGCAAGCGGGTACGCCGGGTAGCGCGGGAACCCCAGATATTGTCCAACCATCTGATTTTTCTTCTCCGCGCGCAATTCGTGGTCTACATTTGCTATGGATGCTGTAGTGCGCAGAAATCGGCGCTGCCACGGCGACCCACCAAAGCGCCCACGCGCAACATCCGACAAGATCGGCATAACAAGAAAACTCAACCAAATGTGCGGCCGCCCGCGGTCGTGCCTTGACGCTTCGAGCAAAAGCGGATTTGATGAAGAGATCAACGAATTTCAGACCGCCGCTGGAGATCCAAACCATGTACTGGACGAATATCCGCCGAGTGTTGACTACCTGTTTCGCCGCAGCCGTCTTGCTCGCCGGGCCGCGCCAAAGTTGGGCCGATTGCCCGCTGTGGGATTGGTTGTTCGGCCACGGACAAACGACCTACGCGCCGCCCTATTGTCCACCGAACGTTTATGTTCCCACCGCGCCGGCATGCGGATGCGGTTGTGCTCCGGCCCAGCCAGCCTCTCCGTGCTGTCCCTCGTGCCCATCCTGTCCTTCCTGCCGCGCACCGCCACCTATCGCGTTTCCTACCGGCCGGTGCCCACAGTGGCCTACATGCCCGTTGTCGGCGTCGATCCTTGCAGCGGCTGCGCAGTAACGACCTACCGTCCGACCCGGGCCTGGACCTATCCGGCCGCGCTGCGCCTTACCAAGTCGGCTACGCCGCGGTTGCCCCATGTGGTGGTTATTGCAGCAGTTCCTGCGGCTGCGCCCCGTGCGGCTCGGCTTGCGGTTGCTCCTCATGCGGCGCAAGTTCGTGTGGCTGCGCCCCTGCGGCTCGGCCTGCGGCGGCTGTTCAGCGTGCGGCGCAAGTTGTGGCGGGTGCTCCTCGTGCGGCACGAATTACGGCGGCTGTTCCTCGTGCGGCGCGGGAGTTTCCAGCGGCTGCGGCGCACCGGGCGGATGCTCGTCCTGCGCAACGAGTCCGGCGCCGTTGTCCACCATGCCACTGTCTGGGATGCCGTTGCCGGGTCCCGCCGATATGAGCAGACCGCCGCTCACCTTGTCGCCCTCGCTCAGTCCCGCGGGCACCGCCACGATTGGCCCGCCGGTTGCGCCGCCTGGTTCCTTATCCGAACCGGCCCGGACCTTCGCTCCCAACAGCGGCGCGGCGACATTGTCGCCGCCTGCGTCGCCGTCGGGCGGTGCGCCTTCCACCACGAATTATCGCGGCCAACCCTCTGACGAAGGAATCCGCCCCGTCGAGCCACCGAAGGTTCAGGGCATCCCCCCCCTTCCCAACAGTTCCAGCGGGCCGCAGCTAAGTCCTCCGCCCGAGGTGCGCCCCGATACGGAAAATCGCACGACCGCGCGGCCGGTCTTGGAGGCCAGGTACTTCCAGCTTCTGCAATCGCCGCCCGCAATGGTCCCGGCGCACGCGATTTCCGCCCCGGCGGGGATCGCTCCGACAGCCTACGATGGCGGGTGGCAGCACACCGATAACTGATCGCTCGTCAGGATGAAACCTTGACGACCTTGACCGTCACTTCCTTGTAGTCTTTGCCGTCCTTGCCTTTCTTCGTCGCCGGCTCGCCCGAGTAGGTTGCGGTCATCGTCTTGCCGCTATGCCGGGCGGCATACGCTTCCTTGAGGATCTTGCTGTCGCCGCGGAGGATCCAGCGGCGCGCCGTCCGCGTCGGTCACCATCACGCAGCAGCCTTTCACCACGCCCGAGCAGCCGCCGCAACTCGACTTCCCGCTGATCGTATTGGCCGTATCGTCGGCCCAGACCTGATGGGCCCCCAAGGCGAATACCAACGCCACGGCCAATCCAAACACCGACACTTTCGCTAAATTCACAGTAGTTCTCCTTTTCGCACTTCCGCTCGATCCGAAGGCTGGCGACCAACACGGTCGCTACTGCACAACGTCCCTCAGAGGACTCGGCAAGTTCGACTAATCGTATCGGCCACCGGGCGTGCGGGCAAGCAATCGGTGAGAAATGCCCGCTGGTCGGCCGGGCCGCCATGGAGTAAACTAACAGTAAAGCAGTTGCGATTTTGCCCCCGAGCCGCCATGCCAGCCAATCTCACCCAACAGTATCTGAAGGCCGAGGCAGAATACCGCCGGGCCGACGACCATCGAGGAAGAACTGGCCTGCCTCCAGGTCATGCTCAAGGAGATCCCCAAGCACAAGGGGACCGACCACCTCCAGGCCGATCTGAAGACCAAGATCGCCAAGCTCAAGAAGGACCTGGTCGCCGAGAAGAGCAGCGGCAAGAAGAGCGGCCGCGGTCTTCGCATCCCCCGGCAGGGGGCGGGCACGGCAATCCTCCTGGGCGGCCCCAACGCCGGCAAGAGCCAGTTGATTTGCAGCCTCACGCGGGCAACGCCCGAGGTCGCCCCCTACCCTTTCACCACCCAGACGCCGACCCCGGCCATGATGCCGTTCGAGGACGTGACGGTGCAATTGATCGACACGCCGCCGGTCACCAAGGATTTCATGGACCCGCACATCCAGAACCTGATCCGTTCGGCCGACCTGGTCCTCTTGATGGTCGATCTGGGCAGCGACGACGGCGTCGAGCAGTGCCAGGAAGTGCTCGACCGGCTGAACGACACGAAGACCCGTCTGGCGGCGCAGTCGTACCTGGACGAGAACGACGTGGGCCTTTCCTACACGCGCACCTTCGTCGTGCCCAACAAGATCGACCTGCCCGAAGCGGCCGGCCGGTTGGAGTTGTTCCACGAGCTTTGCCCGCTGGACTTCCCCGAGTACCTGATTTCGGCCGCGGCGGGGACCGGCCTGGAGACTCTGCGCGAGGCGATCTATCGCTCGTTCGACGTGATCCGCGTCTACAGCAAGCTGCCGACGGCCAAGGAGCCCGACCGCGACCGGCCGTTCACGGTGCCGCGCGGCAGTCCGTTGATCGATCTGGCCGGCCAGGTACACAAGGATTTCATCGAGGGTCTGAAGTTTGCCCGCGTCTGGGGCGAGGCCGTCCACGACGGCACCGTGGTCAAGGGCGACTACGAGTTGCACGACAAGGACATCGTTGAATTGCATATGTAGAACTCTTGCCATGACCAACCCCGAAATCGCCGACGCCTTCGACTCGATTGCCGACATCCTGGAATTCCAGGGGGCCAACCAGTTCCGCGTCCGCGCCTATCGCAACGCGGCCCGCACAATCCGCGACCTGCCCGAGTCGGTGGCTGAAATCATCGCCGATTCCAGCCGCCAGTTGACCGATCTGGAAGGCATCGGCAAAGATCTTGCCGAGAAGATCGTGGCCCTGGTAAAGACCGGCAAGCTTGAGATGCTGGAGGAACTCAAGCAGCAGGTGCCGGAATCGGTGTTGTCGATGATGCGCGTGCCCGGCCTTGGGCCGAAACGGGCGGCCATGCTCTTCAACCAACTCAAGGTTGCCACGCTCGACGAGTTGCGTGCGGCCTGCGAGGCCCACAAGGTCCGCGAGCTCAAAGGTCTTGGGGCCAAGACCGAAGAATCGATCCTCGCCGGCCTGCAATTCGCCGCCGAGGCCGACAAGCGGGTCCTCTGGGCCGAGGCCGACGACCTCGTGCGGGAGATCCTCGCTCACATGCATGGTTGCTCGGCCGTTGAACGAATCGATGCGGCGGGCAGCTATCGCCGCGGCCGCGACACTGTGGGCGACCTCGACTTCCTGGCCGTCGCCACCGATGCCGCGGCCGTAATGGACCGGATGGCCGCTTACCCGGGCCTGGCCGAGGTAACGGCCCGCGGCGACACGAAGCTCACCGCGCGGCTGCGGAGCGGCCTGCACGTCGACCTCCGCGTCGTGCCGGCCGAGTCGTTCGGCGCGGCGCTGCAGTACTTCACGGGTTCGAAGGCCCACAATGTCATCGTCCGCGGGCTGGCCAAGGACCGCGGCCTGAAGGTTAACGAATACGGCGTCTTTCACGGTGACGAGCAGATTGCCGGCGCCGACGAGGACGACGTCTACGCCGCGCTTGATCTGCCTTGCTTTCCGCCCGAGATGCGCGAGGCCCGCCGCGAGTTCCAGTGGGCCGCCGAAGGCCACCTTCCCCGGCTGATCGAATTGGGCGACATCCGCGGCGACCTGCACATGCACAGCACCTGGACCGACGGCCAGGCCACGATCGAACAGATGGCCTTGGCCGCCAAGGCCCGCGGGCTGAAGTACATCGCCATGACCGACCATTCCAAGCGGGTAACGATGGTCAATGGGCTGGATGAGACCCGGATTCGCAAGCAGTGGGAAGAAATCGACGAACTGAACGAGCGACTCACCGGCATCACGGTCCTTAAGGGCGTCGAGGTCGACATCCTGGAACGCGGCGGCCTGGACCTCGGCGACGACGTGTTGAAGGAGGCTGACTGGGTCAACGCCAGCATCCATTACGGGCAGAACCAATCGCGCGATCAGATCACGCGGCGCGTGGTTGAAGCCTTGCAAAATCCCCACGTTCGCGCCTTCGCGCATCCCACGGGCCGCATGCTCGGGGAGCGCAAGCCCTATGAAATCGATCTATCGGCCGTGATTCGCGTGGCCCGTGAGCATGGCAAGGTGCTCGAACTGAACGCCCATCCCGTGCGGTTGGATTTGGACGACGTGGCCTGTGCCGAGGCGAAGGATAACGGCGTGTTGATCGTGATTTCCACCGACTCGCACCGGCCCGAGGGGCTTGCCGCCATGCGTTACGGCATTTTGCAGGCCCGCCGCGGCGGCCTGACCAAGGCGGACGTGATCAATACGCGAACGTGGGCCCAGGTCAAGAAACTGCTGGGACGGTGAAAGACATTGGGTTTATGCATAGAATGACAACAGAGTGGAAACGAACATGCCTCAACTCGTGATCCCCGATATTGACAATTCGACCTTGGAACTCCTGCGCCAACGGGCTGCCGATCACGCCCAGAGCGTTGAAATTGAAGCCAAGGCAATCCTTGCCGGGGCGTTGCAGCCTCCTGCCGGTAACCCTTGGGCCGCGATCAACGCCATGCGGGAGAATCTCGCGCGATCCGGGCGAGAATTTCCCGATAGCGCGCCGTCGGTGCGCGAGGACCGCGACCGATGAGCGTCTTCGTGGTCGATGTGAGCGTGGCGATTAAATGGATGTTGCCCGAGCCGCTCTCTGCGGAGGCGGCGCGACTTCAATCGCCAACTCACCAGCTTCATGCCCCATCGTTCTTCGAGATCGAACTGGCAAACGTGTTGTGGAAGAAGATTCGTCAAGCGGTGGTGACTCGCGCTCAAGCTGATGCATTTCTCAGCCAATTACCAGGTTTACCGCTTGCTCGGCACGCCGACACCTCGCTGATTACCGCTGCGTTTGATATTGCCAACCGCACGGCTCGGACTGTCTACGATTGCATGTATCTCGCCTTGGCGGTTCGAGTGGGCGGGCAGATGGTGACGGCAGACGAACGGTTTGTCAACAGCCTCGCCGGCACCCCGTGGGCTGCCTTTGTGATCCACCTTCGGAACATGCCGTGAGCCGAACAAAAGGCGAAGGGTAGATTAGCGGCGGCGTCCGTGCCAATCCCAGATCCCCACCCACTCCGCTGCTTGCTGAAGATCTCCTCCCAGCAGACAGCAGACGGCCAACAACCGCCGTGAATCGGCACCCGGCTGAAGGGCGTGATAGGCGCGGGCCGCGCGCTGCGCGTCGGCCCAACGACGGCAGTGAAGATGGAGCAACACCTCCTGCCGAGCATGGCGACGCGCCTGCTCGGCCGCGCGCAATAGACGCAGATCGCAGCGGCAGCGGCGGCAAGCGTCGGACCAAGCCTGCGTCGCCCGACAAACGGGACAGACCATCGTATCGTCGCACGGACCGTCGGACATCGACATCAGGCGTCCTGGAGATAAAACACCAGGTCCTCCAACTCGGCCTCCACTTGCTTGAGCCGCGGGATCGAACGGGCCGCCGAGGCCTCCATCAGGTCCTTGACCAGGCGGTCGATCTCCTGGCGATCCTCCGCGCTGGCTTTTGCCGCCACGCCCAGCGCCTTGGAGATCAAGGCACTGCCGTCGGCGATGGCAGCCGCGACGTCGGCGGGAACGTCAGCCGCACCGTCCGCCCTTGACTCCGCACTGGCCAACTCCTTGCCACGCGATCCCGAATCGCTCGCCGGGGGCGAAGCAACCGCCGCCACCGCCTTCGCGCTCGGAACTGCGCCTCCCGCCCGGCTCTGCCGCCGGAACCGCGACACGGCATTCTCGACCGTCAATTGCTTCTGCAACCCGGTGGCGTGTTCCTCGGCCGTCACTTTCAAGATGCCGTTCAGGTCCAACCCGAAGCGGACCAGGATCTCGTTGCCGGCATCGACCTCGCAAAGGCCATCCAGCAGGAACTCGCCGATGAACTGGTTGTGGCGGACGTCGTCGTTCTCGCCCTGATAAATCGAGACCTCGACCGCTTTTTGTTGATCGTACGCGGTGGTGAACATTTCCGAGCGCGTGGCGGGCAGGGGCGTGTTGCGGTGGATGACCGGCACGAAGCGATGTTCCGAGAGCATGCCGTGCAAGTCGGCCAGCGCCGCAACGCCGAGCGTGTGAGGCGTGATGTCGACCAGGACCGGCCCCACGTCGATGCCGTTGATCAGCCCGCCCTGGACGGCCGCACCCATGGCGACGCACAGGTCCGGATCGACCTCGGTGTGCAACTCCCGTCCCACGCGCCGCTCCAGCAGGCGATGGACCAGCGGCGTCCGGCTGGCCCCGCCCACGAGGATCACTTTGTCGATCTGCTGGGCGTGCAAGCGGGCGTCGTCCAGCGACTGATCGACGCAAGTCAACGTTTTCGCCAGGAGCGGCTCGATCAGGGCTTCGTACTCCGGACGCTCGATTTCCAGATCGAGGTGCAAGGCCGCGCCGTTGTTCTCCGCGATGAATTCTTCCTGGATCCTGGCCACGGCCTCGGCGGAAAGGAGCTTCTTGGCCTCTTCCACGGCGCTGAGCACGCGCGACTTGCCCACCAGCGACTTTCGCAGATCGAGCTTGTGCTCCTTGGCAAACTCGTCGCACACGTAGTCCAGCAGCAGTTGATCGAAGTCGTCGCCGCCGAGATGCGTGTCGCCGTGACTGGCGAGAACTTCGACCACGCCCCGTTCCACCTGCACGATAGAGACGTCGAACGTGCCGCCGCCCAGGTCGTAGACCAGCAGCCGCTCCATGCTCTCCGTGTCCGGATCGTAGGTCAACGCGGCGGCTGTCGGCTCGTTGATGATGCGGACAACCTCCAGGCCGGCCAACTCGCCCGCCTCGCGCGTGGCCTCGCGCTGCACTTCGTTGAAGAAGGCCGGCACGGTAATCACGGCCTTGCGCACCGGCTGGCCGAGATATTGCTCCGCCTGCTCCTTCAGGCGGCCGAGAATGATGGCCGAAACCTCCTGCGGGGCATAGTCGCGATCGCCCAGCTGGACCTTCAAATCTTCGCCCATCTTGCGCTTGATCGAGCGAATGGTCCGATCGGGGGCGAGAACCCATTGATTGCGGGCCGGCGTGCCGACCAGCAATCGGCCCTCCGGATCCAACCCCACGACCGACGGCAGAATGGCCTCGCCGTCGGTGCGGATCACCTCGGGCCGGCCGTCGCGAATCACGGCGATCTCGCTGTTGGTCGTTCCCAAATCGATGCCTACGATCGGTTCCATCAGTCTCACTCCTCGCTTGCGCACGGGTTCATAGCTAGATTTTCGCGATTACGGGAGCAGCAGGGTGGGCCGAGTCAAACGAGTCCCGCCATCCCCGCGTTCCCAATGGTGGGACTCGTTTCACTCGGCCTGCCCTACGACTCACTCCGCGAACGCATTTCGGTTTTCGTGCCGGGCCGCGCGGACTTCCGCATAGCGCACGACTTTGTCGTTCCAACGATAGCCGGGGCGGATTTCTTCCACGACCGTGCCCGGGGCATGGCCCTCGCCGTCGACCACCTCGACCACGGTCATGGCGTGCGGATCGACTGGCTGCCCAACCGTGGCTATGCGGCACAAACCTTCCTTCGCCATCGCCCGCTCGAGTCGTTTACGGACCATGGTGTGGCCTTCGGCCAACGCGTCGACGATCCGCCTGCGCTCGTCGGCATCAGCTTGGCACAGGTCGCGCACGCCGGCATGCCAGGAACGGCAGAACCAACGTTGCCAGGCAGGCTGGGCCGCAAGCAATTCGGTGAGCCGCCGCGAAAAGGCTTCGTGCAACTCGCCGAGCCGCCCGCGGGCCGACTCCACCACCGCCTGGGCACGTCCCAAGGCCTCGTCCAGGTCGGCCATCGATTCGATCAGGGGCAATGCCGCCCGCCGGGCCGCCTCGGCCTCTTGCGGCTCAACGGCACGGAACTGCCGGGTGGCTTCCTCCAGCGCGGCAAGGGCCGTAGCGGTTTGTTCTTCCAGTCCTCGCGCACTCTTCGTCTGCAATTTCACTTCATGCCGGAGGACCGTGAATTCACGAACCAGGTCGATCAGCCCGACGTCGCTCGCCGGGACTTGTGCCGCGGCTTCCTTGGCATCGCTCCCAGTTTCTTCCGCGGCGCCGCCCGCCAGCGGCTGCGGCAGGTCGGTCGCCGCCGCTTGGCTCTCTTCGCGAACCTGGCCGAGCCAGGTTCGCAATCGTTCCAGCAGCGCATCGGTCTCAGGCCACTCGGTCATCACGACTCCTGTTCGATCATGGCCTGGCCAACGCCAACAGGGTCTTGGTCGGGATGCGGGCGTTGCGGAGGTGATTGCGGGCCTCGGCGATCATGGCGGGAATCGAGTCCTCCTTGCCTACGCCGAACAACAGCGACTGCAAGCGGACCGTCGGATCGTGCAACTGTTCATACGCGGCCCGGATCGAGGCGAACCGCTCCGGGGCGCGATCGGGCGGAAACTCGCGGACCAGCGCCAGGTAACGTTCGCGAATTTCCTTTTCGTCGGCCTGCAGCGAAATTCCCAGTGTTTCATACGGATCAACCATCATTTCCTCCCCTTCGTGGCGGCGCCGGACGGCAATTCATCCATGAGCCCGTCAAGCACGTCTTGCGGATCGACGCCCATCGACGCGGTCATCCGTCTGATCATGTCGATGATTGTCTCTCGAGAACCACGGCCGGCAAAATAGTCGGACGTCTCGCCGGCAAAATCGTCGGCAGCATCCGTGGATCTTCGCGAACGCCTGCCTGGCGGCCTTCCTTCGTCGGCATCGCCCAACTGACTCAACCGCCGGTTGACAAGCTGCCGAACTCTCTTGGCCTTCTCACTTGAGCACGTCTTCGCGGTTTCGATCGCCATCTCGAAACACTGGCGGGCCAGGCGGCGATTGCAGAAAGTGGGCCCCCGCCGCATTTCCATTTCCCCGCGCATCGCGTGGAAGTCGGGCTCCTGGGAAAACTTCGTGCGGCCGACATCGAGAAACTTCACTAGTTTCTTGCGGACTTCCCGGAACTGGGGATCCTCGACGACTCGATCGAGGAAATGGCAAACATTCAACAGGTCGCCGGCCTGCCAGCGAATCCGCGTCGCGCCGCTGACGTACTTGATGACGCCGCTCCAGATAGTCGTTCAGAAACGCGAGCTTTTCCGAGAACTTTCCGGTTTCTCCCATGAAGGCCCACATCCGCCGCGACATGGCCCCCGCGGCCCGGCTGCGGCGCTTCTTCAGGCTCGATTGCCAGCGATCCGAGAACTGCTTGGGCAAGTCGTCGAGTTGGAACGGCAAATCATAGCGGACGGCCTCGATCGAAAGGGCCAGGTAGACGTCGGCCGGATCGTCGCTTTCGCTCAAGGCCTGCTCCACGAGCCGCCGACCCGCTTCGGCCTGGCCGGCCTTGAATTCGACCATCGCCCGGCGGACTGTCAGGTCGTAGTCAAAACCGTCCGCAACGGAATTGACCGCCCCGGCCGCCGCCAACTCGGCACGGGCTTCGTCGGTTCGGCCTTGCAGGGCCAGTCTCCTGCCCGCCAGAAAATGCCCCGCCACGACCATCTGGAGCATCTCTTCGCTGGCCGGCTTGAGGCGGCGGGCCTGCAGAGCATAGTCGCGGGCCTCGACCTCGTCGCGTTTGCGATGATAGTGGAAAAGAAAGGTGATGGCGTCGAGGTCGTCGGGAACATGCATCAACAGCCGCCGATGAACTTCGGCCGCGGCGTCCTCTTGTTCCCACTGCACGTAACTCTCGGCCAAGGCATGATAGGCGGTCGAAGACCCGGGCGCCAGGCTGATCGCCTTGTTGAGGCATTCGATCGCTCTTCGCCCGCGCCGAACTCATCGGTTCGAGGGCGGACTCTCCAGTCCTCGGCTCTCGCACGTGCTTCGTCCTCACGGGCCCTCTGGCAATTCTCGCAGTCGCAGTAGTCCTCATCCTCTTCGTCGTCCTCTTCGGCCCAACGCCGCCCCAGGCGTTCCCAGACCATGGCCTGGGCCAGCGACCGCTCGCCCGGTTTCAAGTCGGGCATGGAGGCCAGATCGTCCGCGTAGGCTATCCAAAGGACCTCGACCGGTTCGAACGTCCTCTTCCTCCTTCTCGCCGATCAACGCCCTGGCCCGGTTCCAACGCGGATCCCAGCGCGGCGGATCGATGGCAGTCGTCAGATCGCTCAGCCAACTGGGATTCGCCTTTCGCACCGCCATGTCGTAGAACAGGCGATCGAGCCGTTGCGCCAGACCGGGCAGGGCCGGCTGGAATTCCTTCTTCCAGCGGCGGACGCCAAATACGGCCTCGCGCCAGCGATCGTCCCGCACGCTGCTTTGCAAGGACTCGAGATACCAAACCATCGGTCCGCCGCAAGAGGTCCTTCTCCAAGACGCGAATCGCCTGTCGGAACTCCTCGTCGTTGCTGCGGCCGAGGCGGCGTCGCCATGCGCCGCAAGCGGGATCGGCCAGGCGGCGCAAGGGCGCGGCCAGCCGGGCAGCGAAGCGGTCTGCAGCCAGACGGTCCCAATTGGCGCGCATCGCCTCGTCTTCGTGACGATAATAGGCCGCCAGGCCGCGGACAAAGAGCTTCCATTCGGCAAAGGGCGAATTGCGGGGCACGTCGCCCAAGGCGGCCAGGGCCGCGTTCTCGTCGCCCGCACTGCAGTGCGTCCAAGGCCGCGCGAACCATCGCCGCTCCCTCGCGAATTCCCGCAAGCGAGGCCGGCGCCGATGACGGGTCGGCCACCGCCCGATCGGCGGCACGGGCCAGAACGGCCGGATCGGCCTCCTGTCCACCGCCCGGAGATCTTGCCTGCGGCCACCGCTTGATCGTACAGCCCGACTGCCAGCAGCAACTCGGGCAACCCCTGCCGCACGTCCGCTTCGCGAGACGCCCATCGCCAGCAGTTCCTGGGCTGCCGCCCGCCCCTCGGTTTGCAGACCGGCGCGGGCCAACTGGAGCCCGCGGGCCAGCCAGCGACCGCTCGAGGATTTGGCGATGTTCGGCCTCGGATCCTGCCGAAAGCAGACCTTGGCGTTCTTCAGGGCTTCCTTGAAGTCCTGTTTCTCCAGCGCCCGTTGGGCGTATTGGAAAGTATCGTTCGCAGACGGGCGATTTCCGTGCTTCTTGGAGTTTTTCCCCATGGTGGCGACATCCGTGTTCTGGGTCGGAACTGAGTTAATTATACATGTTTTCGAAATCTTGCAAATAGCCTCTTTGTAAAACGGACTTCATTCGGTTCTTCGCAGAATCGACCGCGAATTCGCAAAGCCCGACCGTCCAGGTTATAATGAGGGAAACTCGTCTCGGTCCTTTGGAGCCTGGAATTGAAGAATCTTGCCCTGATCGGCATGGGCCTCGGCCTGGGAGTTGCCGGGATGGTCCTCTGTGCCAACCGGCCCACGCCGCTGCTGATGGCCGCTCAATGCCTCGCGTGGTCATTCGCCGCGGCGTGCCTGGTGCTCTTCCTGGGACTGCACCTCCGTCGCGACCTGGTGCCCGACTATTTGAGCCTCTGCCAGGGCAAGTTCCTCGAGCGCGACGGTTTCTGCTTCAGCATCTCCCTGGACCGCGAAGACGGGCTGGCCGTTTTCACGATCATGTTCCAGAGCCGTTATCTCGGGCCGTCGACCGCGCGGATTGCCTTGCGGCCCGCCGGCGCCGGCCTGGCAACCGTTTCGCCCGACATCGAATGCGGCCCGGCCGGTTTCGGGGTCGCAAAATTCCCCGTGGCCATCCCCCAACGCCATCAGGGCAAGACCGTGACCTTCGAGATCGGCGTCGATGCCGACTATCCGCAGGGAAAGGGCGCGAGGTCCGCTTTCGCAACGGGCAGACGATTCGCCATAACGCCCGTTTCCGCAGCCTGACGGTCGTCGTGCAAGCCGTCCTGCAATCGCTGGTCGGGCATTTTCTCATCCATTTGCCCGTAACGGTCCGCCTGACGCTTGCCGTCGGACGTTGCCGAGTACGTTCCCGACGGCGTAGTCGGCGATTCGCAAGTGCTCTGGAGCCTGTCGCAGAACGAGCCGTTGCGGTATGCGATGGAGCGGTAATTTCGCAAAAGGCTATCCTGAACGTTTGCTCGTTCATTTCCGCCATTGAAGCCCGACGCGCAAGCGAGGTATGTGCGTCAAACAGCGCGGAAAGCCAATTCCTCGCTTGCGCGTCGGGCTTCAATGGCCACTTTCGGCCCAAAAACTTGCCGCCAGCCGCTAAAACGGCTGGGCGTCGTCATATTGGCTGAATTCCGCGTGCGGCTGTTCCGAGAAGTCGCGGAAGCGGGTGTAGCTGGAACTCCATTGCAGCTTGATGTCGTCGGTCGGCCCGTTGCGCTGCTTGGCGACGATCAACAGACCCTGACCGACGATGCCCAACTGCTCGGCCTTCTCCTTGGTGTGATAGTATTCCTCGCGATGCACGAACATCACGACGTCGGCATCCTGCTCGATGGCCCCCGATTCCCGCAAGTGGCTCAAGCGCGGCCGATGCTCTTCCTTGCCGCTGGCCTCCACCTGCCGGTTCAACTGCGCCAGGCAAATCACGGGAATCGTCAACTCGCGGGCCAGGCCCTTCAAGCCGCCGGGCCATCTTGGCGACCTGTTCCTGCCGCGGGTCGCGGGGATCGTCGGGCTGAATGAGCTGCAAGTAGTCGATCACGATCAGGCCCAACTTCTGACTGCGCTTCAGCCGGCGGGCGCAGGCGGCAATTTCCGTGACCGTGCGGGTGGGCGTGTCGTCGATGTACAGCGGCGACTGCGACAGCTTGCCGGAGGCCTCCAAGAGCTTCTCCCGCTCGGCGGCCGAGATGATCCCGTTGCGGAACTTGCTGCCGTCGATGCTGCCTTGCGAGCAAAGCAATCGTTGCGCCAACTCCAAGCGGGCCATTTCCAGGCTCACGAACAGGACCGGCACTTTGGAGTGAATTGCCACGTTCTCGGCGATGTTCGTGGCCAGGGCCGTCTTGCCCATGCTGGGCCGGGCAGCCAGGACGATGAATTCGCCCGGATGCAGGCCGCCGGTCAACTGATCGAGATCGCGGAAGTGGGTCGGGATGGCGTCGCCGCCGCCCGTGGCCAGCCGCGCGTCGATGCGGTCGAAGGCCTCGACCAGCAGGTTCTCGATATGGGTCACGCGGTCGGAACTCCGCTGGTCGTGGACGGCGAAAATCTTCTCTTCCGCGTGGCTGATCAGTTCCTTCGGGTCGTAGGTCGGATCCCAGGCGTCGCGGAGAATTTCGGTGCTGGCGTGGATCAACTCCCGCACGATCGCCTTGTTGCGGACGATTTCCGCGTAGTACGTCACGTTGGCCGCATAAGGGACCGACTGGGCCACTTCGGCCAGATAGGCCCCCCCGCCGATCGCCTCGTACTCGCCCTGCCGGATCAAGCGTTCGCGGAGGAGGGTGATGTCGATCGGCTTTCCTTCTCCATGCATCTCCATCAAAGTGCGATACAGCCGCTGGTTCGCGTCGGCATAAAAATCCTCGCGCCGCAGCATCAGCGCGATTTCGTCGCACATCTGCGAATCCAACAGCAGGCTGCCCAGGACGGCCCTTTCCGCCTCCAGGCTTTGCGGAGGCAAGCGATCGAGAATCTCGGAACTCACGCCGGGGGCCGTGCGCGTCCGTTCGGCAGTTTTCAGGTCGGCCATGGTCTTCCGTGCTCCTTCACTTGGGCGGCAATTGACATCAGAACCACGGCACTTCGGCCGCCGCGGTCCGCGTGGGAAGAGACCATGATAACACCTTGGCGGCTTCCTGGTAATCCGCTCGCCAGGCAAGTACCGAGTTTCGTAAATGGGATATGGTCTAATCTTCGTATCAATAGTGATAATTAGAGTCGATTGGTTTCATTCGTCTTTGTGCGCCTTTGATTTTCCTGTCACCCCCCGTGTGCTAGACAACCAGATATAGTGGTGTTTCTATTTCGCCAGCAGGCATAAGTGGTCAAACGGTCTGTTTTCGTTTTTTTCGGCGAGTTTATACTACCTATGGAATATACACGATAAACTACAGGACGTTGCTCGCGAGCATATAAACGCGGGGAATTGACCACTTTACACTCTTGGGATCTATTCTGTTACACAAGTAGGAAGGGTGGCATTCTGTCCCATTTTTGGGCCTGGTTCAAATCAAGGTAACAGTTTTCTGGCTAGTTTGAGCGAGGGTGGCAAGGTCATGCTAGCATCGGCCCCACTTATTGGGAATTGAAGAAGTGTCTGTTTCCCCCTAACTGGTTTATAGAGCATCAACCACCAGTTTTTACGGAGGAAACAGACATGGTATGTTATTGTAACGCCTCGACGGTTCATCCGCAGTCGGGAACCAATTGTTTTTGCGCGGCCAAAGCGATGGAGCCGCGACAGCGGCAGGACCTGGCCCTTCAGGCCCTCGCGGGAGCCGAAAGTATCCGCGGGCTGGCCACAGAACACGCGGTCAGCCGCAAGTTCATCTATCAGCAGGTTGACACAGCGAAGGAGGCCCTCCAAGAGGCATTTGCCCCCGAACAAGACGACGCCACGAAGGTCCTCTTCTACCTGCCCGTGACCAAGCAATGGTTGGAGCAGGCGTTCCTGGGGCTGACGTTGATATGCCACAGCTCCATTCGTGGCATCAGTGAGTTCTGCCGCGATCTGCTGGATTATCCCGTCTCGGTCGGGAAGGTCCACAACGTCCTGCAAGCGGCGGTTGGGCAAGCCCGCGCCTACAACCGTCAGCAAGATCTTTCTGGCGTGCGGATCGGCGCCCATGACGAGATTTTTCAGAGCGGATGGCCCGTGCTGGTGGGGGCCAACGTCCGCTCCAGCTTTTGCTATCTGCTGAGCCGGGAAGAACAACGTGATGCCGAGACATGGGCCATCCGCATGTTGGAACTTCAGGATCGAGGCTTCCGCCCCGAGGCAACCATCGCCGACGCCGGCAGCGGTTTGCGAGCCGGACAAGCCCTGGCCATGCCGGGAACTCCCTGCCGCGGTGATGTTTTTCATGCCCTGCAACTCGTGCAACCGCTGGTCACATTCCTGGAAAACCGGGCGTACGAGGCCATCGCCCACGAAGCCACGCTGGCTCACAAAAGCCAGAAGGCCCAGAAGGCCCGCACGACACGGCGGCGACCACGCCGGCACCCCCTGCCGAGCAAAGAGAGCTTTGCCGAACAACTTCGCCTTGCCACCCAGACCAAAGCCCAGGCCATCGATCTGGCCGCGGACGTGGCCACGTTGTTCGATTGGCTGCGTCGCGACATTCTCTCGCTGGCCGGTGCCGATTACGCCACACGCCGCGAACTGTACGACTTTGTGGTGGCCGAACTGCGGGCTCGTCATCCGCTTTGCCCACACCGCATTGCTCCGGTCGTCAGCGCCTTGACCAACCAGGGTGACGATCTGCTGGCCTTCGTAGCCCAATTGGATCGGGACCTGGCGGTCCTGGCTACCCAGTTTCAACTTCCCGTTGCCACCTTGCGGGAGGTGTTTAACAATGAGGTTCTCGATGTGGACCATCTCCGTCGCTGGCCGCGAGACGCCGCGTTACGAGAGCGGCTGGGATGCCGCTATTTTGCGGTCAGCGTCGCTGTGGCCGAACTGGCAGAACATACGGTCCGTGCCAGTTCCGTGATCGAGAACCTCAACAGTCGGCTACGAAACTACTTTTTTCTCCGACGGCATTTGGGTCCAGACTACTTGGTCTTGCTCCAATTCTTTCTCAACCATCGACGATTTTTGCGCAGCGCGCGGCCCGAGCGAGTCGGGAAGAGCCCTGCCGAACTACTGACTGGCCAGTCACATCCCCACTGGCTGGAAATGCTCGGCTACACGCGGTTCTCACGGAATTGACTGGCCCGTTTGGCCCAAGATCTTCATCACTCCCTTGCGGATCGCGCTGAGAGTCCGCACTTGTTACCCAAAAACAGATGAAAATGAACCACGCCCATTTTTGTGGTTCTTTGGCCCACTTTTCTGGTTTTCTGACCCACTTCGGCCCATTTTGTCCCGTTTTGGCAAGCTAGGCAAGTTGTTTTCCGCGATCCCGACGGGGCTTGGAGCGCTAGGTCAAAAAAATCCGTTTTTAATTCAACCCTCAATACCGCGCGATCGGGTGCGCGGCGCATGAGAAAAGAATTCCTGGAACATTAATCTTCACTAAGCAAACAACAAGGGAGCGCGCCCGCACGTTATTCGTCGTAATACTATACAGTTATGTACAACAACGGATAAGTCTGAAAAAGTCTCCACCTAATAATACGATCGGGCCAGCGCTTTGGGGCACGGACTGCTTGTCGATTTCCGGAGACCGCTCGCCCGCCACCCGGCCGGGCCCGCTTTTCCCGCGGGATTCAACTCTTTCTTCCCGGCGAAAAGAATTTTGCCGGAGCCGAAAACAGGGGAAGCGTTTTCGGCGTCCGGTGGCCTCGTGCGCGCACTTCTCGCTCATGGGGAAGAGAGAACCGTCGGGAATTTGCCCCGAAGGGGCGCGTGAGCCGCAGTGGCTCGGGACTAAGTCCATTACAAGGAGAAAGGGTGAGGCAATGAAAGGAGGATAGAAACAAGCCAAAGCCTACCTGTGCGGGTCCGCGCCCGTACAGAACTCTCTGCTCGAACTCTGC
>CAWAAL010000007.1:0-29887 GCA_963779975.1 uncultured Planctomycetia bacterium
CACCCCGCCGGGCTCCATAACACATGTGAAGTTGCACCGTACTGGCCGTGTGCCAGAGTGAACTTCTTCTTGCCCGTGGCCCGGTCCCAGATCGCGATCTCTCCCACTGCCCCGTTGCCCGCGACTAGTTCCTTTTCATCGGGGCTGCAATCGACCCAACGCCCTTGAAACGAAGGCTCGAAGTCCCATTCGCCGAAATGGCAAGCGTATTGCAGTCGGTCCCACTCCCATCCCCGCAAGTGTTCCGGACATTGTTTCAGCAGCGACCGGGCCGTGCCCAAATTACCGCGGTCCCACTCCTGGTCGGCTAGTCGCACGGTGCTCACGTACAGGGTCCATCGCAGGGTGTCGACCGTTTGCTGCTCGCGCGTCAAGGCGTCGGTCGCTTTCTGCCGCTCGGACTCGGCCGCCTGGTGGGCGGCCGACTCGCGCACCAGCGCGTGGGTCGTGCCGATATAGCCGATCAAGGCGACGGTCGTAACCGAGACCAGCAAGATCGCCACCGCCGCGACCAGCCCGGCCACGACCGGCTGCCGCCGGCACCACCGCCAAAGCTGTTCCGGTTTGCCGATCGGCCGGGCGAGGATCGGCTCCTTGGCGAGAAAACGCCGCAACTCGGCCGCAACGTCGCGGGCCGACGGGTAACGCAGCCGCGGCTCCTTTTCCAGGCATTTCAAGACGATCGTCTCCACGTCGTGCGGAATGCCGGCCACCAGCCGCCGCGGGCTGGGGGCGTCGTCCTCGACGTGTTGGCGGAGCAGCATGGCCAGGCTGCCGCGAAACGGCCGTTCGCCCGTGAGCAACTCGAAGAGGACCACACCCAGCGAATAGACGTCCGACCGCCGGTCAGCCTCGTGGCTGTGCCCTGCCGCCTGCTCGGGCGAGAGGTAGGCGGGCGTACCCAGGACCTGACCCTCAACGGTCATGGTCATTTCGCCCACCTCCCGCTTGGCCAGGCCGAAGTCGGTCACGTGCGGCCCGCCGCCAGCGTCGATCAAGATATTCTGGGGCTTCAGATCGCGGTGAATCACCCCGTGCTCGTGGGCGTAGTCCAGGGCGTCGGCGATCTTTGCACACAGCGCGGCAGCCTCGTCGGAAGCAAGATGCCGGCCGCCGCGCCATTGGTCGAGCGGCCGCCCGTCGATAAGTTCGCTGACGATGTAAAGCATGTCGCCGTCGCGGCCCACCGCCTGCACGCCCACGATATTCGTATGGTGCAACTGCGCGGCGGCACGGGCCTCGCGGATGAACCGCTCCGCCTCCTCCGCCTCAAGCTGCCCACTGCGGGGAATCTTGACCGCTACGATCGTGTCGAGCAGCGTGTCCTTGGCCTTCCACACCGAACCGAAGGCCCCGACGCCCAACTGCTCGATCAACTCGAAGTGGGCGACTCGCCGGCGAATGCGGGTCTGCCCGGCGCTCGAGCGGTCTACGGGAACGCCTCGATCAACCAGGCTCATGCCGCTGCCGCACGACGGGCATTTCAGCTCGATGAGCGGATCCTGGTCGAGGATCTCGACCGCGTTGTGGCAATGCGGGCAGTGGATTCGGAAGGCATGAGGCTGAAGTAGCGTAGGCTTCCAGCCTGCGGAATTCGACGCAGGCAGGATGCCTGTGCTATGAGACGGAGGGGACGCAGGCAGGATGCCTACGCTACGGCCGTCTAGGGTTTCGCCGAATGCGGCGGCGAACTCGGCAAGTCCTTCGAGTTCGGGCCATTCGGCCAGATAGTCGGCCGGTTCCTTGCCGACATTCAGGCGGCAACGGCACTGGCGGTCCGTGCCGATCAGGCGGACGAGCATGGCCGCGTAACGGGGATCGTCGCGCGGCACCGGCACGAAATCGGCTAGATTCGGCAGCCCGGGGCTCCGCCAGGCCGCCTCCAATCGCTGCATGGCCGACAGGGCCAGCGACCACGTCTCGTCGTCCCACTCCGGTTCCGGCTGGTCGGTATCGTTGCTCATCGTTCACCATCGCCCCGCGGCAGCAACCTGGCCAGCCGCGCGCGGATACGGTCGAGCTTGCCGCGGACCGTGGCCTCGGTCAAGTCGAATCGTGCGGCGATCTCTGGGCGGGTACAACCTCCCAAGTGCAGGCGAAAGATCTCGGGGTCCGGCGGCTTGAGCCCCTCGATGGCCCGTTCGATGAGATCGGCCACCGCCACGGCGTCGTCCGGTGAGGGTTCCCGGCCAAGCATCCAATCTCCGGCGCGACCGGCCTCGCGGGCTGCATCTCGCTTATCCGCCGCCTGGGTCTTGACGTGGCTCAGCATCTTGTGCCGCGTAATCGTTTCCAGCAAGCGCCACAACGCGCCGGAGTGATCGATGCGGAGGCGATGTTCCTGGACGCCGCGGCAGAAGGACGCCAATGCTGATTGGACCGCGTCTTCCGGGCTCTCGCGGGCCGCCAGCCGCGAGCCCATCTCCCGCGCGACGAGTTCGCACAACTTGTCGCGATAGCGATTGACCGCCTGCTTGACCGCCGAGCCCGCGCCGTCATTCAGACGGAGGAAGAAATCGGCCGAGGTATCGGATTCCGACATGAGGTAGCTCCTTCGCAAAAGAGGGCCGGCACGGCCGGACCAGGGTTGATTGTACAACATGACTACCCCTGACAATAGGGGCATCGGTTGTTCCCAAAACGAAGACATTCCGTTCCATGGAGAATAAGCGGAATTCCAATCAACGACGGTGGAAAAAGCACGCGGGAAAAGGAAAGCGATGTCCAATGACTCCTCGCCGACGCGGCAGGCTGGAGAATTCTCCAAGAATCTCGCGCCGGCGACGGGACAAAATCAGCTTCTTATTGTTGGTGAGTTCATCAGCAACTGTCGTATTCCCACTACTACACGAAAGGACCGGAGAATAATCGTTTGTGAGGTCTTCACAATCATTATCCGTCGAGTCATAATACGGGGGTTTGCGCGGCGCCGTGTTTTCCGCCTGGGGGCCCGGAATGGTGCGGCAGGCGGCATTGTGACCCCTTTTCACTTCCAACCGAGGAGAGTTTCATGTTACGCAAGATGTTGTTGTTGGCCATGGGGCTCGCGTTCCAAATCGCGTCTTCAGGATGCGATCAAGGATCTCCAAAACAGGCGCCACGTCCCCAGACCTCCACGGTCAGCGCACAGAGCGGAACCGCCCCGGCGGAGAAAGTGCAACCAGCGAGCGATAATACGGTCGGCGATGCCGTCAAGCCCGACACTGCGAACTCCACCAGCGATGCCGGCGCGAAGCAGGATGCTCCTGCCGCGGGCGGCGCCATGGCTGACGCCGTGAAGCCAGATGCCGGCAAGCCGTCCAGCGCGGAGCCTCCGGCGAAACCGGTGACACAGATGGGAGACGCCAGTAATCCGTTTGGTGATGACGCCGCGAAGCCGGAGGCCGGCAAACCGGCTGCCGAAGCACCCAATCCGTTCGACGCTGCTGCGGATGATAAGAATCCCGATACCGCCCCAAAGCTCGACGCCAAGAAACCGGAGCCGAAGCCGGCCGACGGTGACAATCCGTTTGACGTTGAGCCGTCCGTTAAGGCTGGTGTAAAGGCCGCCGAAGCGACCGCTCCGGCGACTGGTGCCAAGCCCGCTGCCGGCGAGTCGGATGCCAGTGATCCATTCGGTGGTGGAACGGTCTTGCCAGCGAAACCGGTGACACAGCAGGCAGATGCCCCGCCTCAGAAGAGGTTTAATCGCGCCGGAAAGGCAGCCACGTCAGCGCCAGCGGCGGCCCAACAGAAGTCTGCACCGACGAAGCACCGACTGGCCGTTGACGCCAAAGAACCGCTTCGCCTCGGCGAGAAAGCGATCCTCGATGCCATGGAGGAGAAGGCGACGCTCGATTTCGAAGAAACTCCGCTCACCGAGGTCATCGACTATCTGCAGGACAAGCACCATATTCCGATCTGGCTCGATTCCTCCGCCCTCAAAGAGGCGGGCGTTGACGAAGGCGCTCCGGTCACGTGCCGCATCTCCGGCATCCCCCTTCGTTCGGCCCTGGAAATCATGCTCGACGACCTTCAACTCAAGTGGGCCGTCCGTCATGACGTCCTCATGATCACCTCGTCGGCAAAGGCTGAAAGCGACGAGTACCTGGTCGTGAAGATCTACGACGTCTCCGACCTGCTCGTAGAGACAGGCGACCAGCCTTTCCGCGGCAATGGCCTGCCGACCATCGAGGCCAGCGAGCCGCCATCACCGCGCACGAACGGCATCGGCTTTCAAGGCGGAGCGTTCGGCGGAGGAATGATGGGCGGAATGGGCGGTGGAGCGATGGGGGGGGGTGGAATGGGCGGAATGGGTGGTGGAATGATGATGGGCGGCGGATCGACGGGGGGAGGTGGAATGGGCGGAGGGGGGTTCTTCGCCGTCCCACCAGAAGCGAACAGCTCCGCGATGTCTCCGTCGTCCGGGCCTGCCGCAATTCCCAACGTCATCGGTTACGTGCCTATTGTGGGCACCGCAGGCACGCAGCCTTTGTCGCAGGACGCAACGCCCAGTAGTGGCGACTCCTCTGTGGCCACGGACCGGAACGGAACGGATAACCTGGCGGATTTGATCAAGTCGGTCGTCGCGCCGAGATCTTGGCAAGACACCGGCGGAAACGGCACGATCTTGCCCCACGGCCACCTCTTTTGTATCACGCAAAGTTTCAATGCACAGTGTGAAGTGCAAGCCTTTCTGACCGACCTGCGGGCCAAGCGGCGGGCCGCCCCGACCCTGGTCGTCGAACTCCAATGGCTCTGGCTGGACGGTGGGCAATACGAGCAACTCTTGGGCGGCGCAACGCCGTCCAGCGACGGACGGCGCCGACTGGACGTTGATGCCAAGGCCCTCGACCTTATTGGCCGCAAGGCGCCCGGCTTCCGCGCGAATCGCTTGTGCCAACGGGCAACGCGTATACTTGGCCTCGGGCGACCGCCGCTCGATCATCGTCAACACGCTCCCCGTGGCCGGCAGCGGCGCCGGCTTTAGTCCTGTGGTGCAGGCGCCGAATGCAGGCGTCGTCGTGCAGTTGCGTGCAGCGGTCGCTGCCGACGGGATGACGCAGGCAGGATGCCTACGCTACACGATGGCGACCGTCGACGTGCAGAGCATGGTCACGCGTTGGGGCGAGCCGCAAGCGATGGCCGACGCGGGTGCCGCGTCGCCGCCGAGCCAGGCCGCCGCGGGCCCGAACAAGGATGTCGTCCGCCAGAAGACGGCGGTCGATTCGGCCGTGTCGGGTCCGTGTCCAGGCCAACTGCTGAACATGCCCGCACAGCAATTTGCCACGACCGTCCGAGTGCCGTTGGGCACGCCGGTCGTTCTCGGCGGCATGAGCTTCGCGCCCGCGGGGCCGGCCGGCATGGAGAAGACAACCGACAACGCGACGCAACTTTACCTCATTGTCACCACGAGCATCGCGACCGACGTTTCCCAATAAGCGGTTGATCCTGCCGAAACAATGCACTTGGGAGTAAGCCCATGTCTTTCAAATTCAATTGTCCCCACTGTACGAAGGCCCTGAACGTCACCGAACCGGCGTTCGGGAAGACTGTCCCCTGTCCCGGCTGTGGCCAGCCGATCAAGGTCCCGCGGCCGGCAAACCATTGCAGCAGGCGAGCCCTGTTGGCGCGCCGGTGCGGTGGTCCGGCACGGAACAGAACGGCGAGGCGACGCCCGATGCAGCGCGGCCGTTGCCGGCCGGCATGCCGCCCATGCCTCCCACCGGCGGAACGTTGGAGTTCCTCGACGGGAACGTGGACGCCGCTCGAATGCCGAGCGCGCTGGCCCACGCGTTTCAGGGCCTGAACGTGACGGACATGTTCTTGGGCAACGAGAAGGAGTCCGTCTTCAGTTTGCTGGGCGGCGAGCAGCGGCTGGGCGAACTGACGATTCATCATCAGCACTTCTTCATCGTGAAGTCGGGCGTGACTCGCGTGACTCTGACAACGCAACGCCTCCTGTACACGGCGACGCGCGTGTTCTCTCCCGTCTATTGGCTGCTGCTGGTCCTGTTTCCGCCCTTGATCTTCTACTACGTGGCCCGGCTGTCGCGCAATTGGAACATCGCACTGCCGCTGGAAAGCATTGATTCCGTGAAAAAGCGCTATCGCCCGAATTGGCTGTTGTTCGTCCTGGCGATCATTGTCGGATACTTTATTGCGGGGTTCTGCTCCGCCATCGTCGCCATGGTGTTCCATCGGGCGCACCGAGCAAGCGCTGCTGGGCGAATTTTCGGCGGTGGAAGTCGTCGTCAGCGGACTGGTGCTGGGATTGGTGGCGCCCGTAGTGCTGATCATGTTGCTGGCGACGCGCATGGTGAGTTTCGTCGTCCGCAGCCGCGGCGGCATCGACGTTCCCATTGGGTTCAGCGCCGGGGATACGGGAGTTTCCGAGGAGAAGTTCGACGCCTTCTTTCAAAAACTGCATGCCCAGATGGAGCACGCCCGAACCGTGCGGTCCTAAGAGCGTTCGTTGGAGTCCTGGCTTTAGTCGGAATGCCCTGAAGACCGTCTAAAGGCGGGACTCCAACAATCGCACATTGCATTTCTTCCGAACGATCTAAGGAGCGAGTTTCCATGAGCGAGCAATCTCATCCCTGGTACGTCCGCGGTGCAGCCGGCCAGCCGGCTGGCCCCTTCAGCACCGAGCAAGTTCTCGAGTCCTGCCGAGCGGGCCGACTCGACGCCGACAGCATTTGCTGGCACGAGGGCCTGGCGCAATGGCTTGCCTTGGGCGAGGTCGAGCCGTTCGCTACCGTCGTCGCGTCAGCCAGCGTGTCGCTGGCCGCGGCGGGCGCGACGGCCCCGTCCGCTGCGCTTGTTGGGGCTCCGTCGGTGGCGGCGCGGGGCCAGCCCGGTCATCGGAGGCCCACTTCGACCGCGTGGATTGTCTGGGCCGCGACAGGCGGAGCCGTTGCGCTTTGCGCCATGGTTGCAGGCGTAGTCCTCCTCTGGCCGCGTAATGAGCTTAAGGAGCCGCCTCGCAGCGAAAATCCGCCATTGCAAAGTGCCGGCCAGCATTCAGACGCCGGTCGTGAAGGTCCAGACGCGGCCGCTCTCACCAAGATCATTCAAGATTATGCGGCGCGTCTCCGCGCTGCCTACCAGGCCCAGAGCACGGAAATCCAGCGCGAGGCAACAGTCGCCTCCGCAGTGGCGGAACTGAAAGCAAGAGTAGCGAAATGCGGGACGGTCGCGCTGACGGGAAAAGTGGTCGAAATCATTCAAGAGCCCTCCATGCTGGGCGGAGGAACGCGAGATCGATGGGGCATCTCCATGGACTTGCCGCCGGAATTCGAGCCCCTGGTGCGCGACGGCGCATGCACCTTCGGGAGCAAGGTGTGGGTCGATTTGGAGAGGAGCAAGGCCCTATCCATCCACAAAGGCGACCCGATAACCGTCCGCGGGACAGTCTCCTACATCCAAGGCGGCCTGCTTCTTTCCGGCGACAATTGCGTTGCCATCCAGGTTTGGCCCAACTCCAAGGACAGCGTTACCAAGGGCTTCGGGCTGGGCAACCTTGGCACTCCCCACACGCTTGTCGTCCCGGTTTCCGATAGCGTCGCCTGCTCCGTGGGGCCCTTTGCGTCGCTCGGGGTCTGCCACTTTCTCGGCGGGCCCGCTCGTTCGTCCGGCACGGGGCCACTGCCGGCGCAGTCGGCAGAAGCACGCGTTTCAGGTTTGGGGGGCGCGAATTTCGGGTCGCCGCCGAAGAAGAAAAGGCCCGAGCAGCAGAAAGAAGAGAAGGAGCGGTACGAAAAGTCCGTCGCGCAGGCCGCGCAAGCCGTGGAGCAGGGGCAGTGGCAGGAGGCGGAGAATACCGTCTTGGCGGCATCCCGCCGTTTTCCGGATCTCTACGAGAATCGGGCGCGCAAGATTCTCAACGACGCCCGGTTCGGCCTGGCCTTGGACCGTGCCAAGACCTCGCTTGGCGCGGGCGACCTGGATGCTGCCATGACCGCCGTGGATGCCGCCTTGAGAATCCGCTTCGCCGATCAAGAGGCCAAAGACCTGCGCGGCAAGATATGCCGCCTGCAAGTCGCGAAACTGGAGGTCCAGAGCCGCACCGCCAGCAACGCCGGCGACTTCGCTGGGGCGGTCCGTTTCCTTCAACAGGCCGCTGAGCTGCTGCCGGACGACGCCGGCCTGCGAGACAAGCTCGACACGGCGAGCATGGAACTGCACCGCAGCAAGGCCGAAAACGCGCTGGCCGCCGACAATCTTTCCCAGGCAGGCACGGAACTCCTGGCGGCGCGCGACATTCTGGCAAGGCACGCAACCGACCAGAGCGCGTCTCTCCGCAAAGCGCTGGACGCGCTGGCCGAGAAGGTCGCGGCAGAGTCGCGTAAGAAGGCCAAGGCCCGCGCCGACCTGCGGCAGTACGACGACGCCCGCCGCGCCGTGCGTCTCGGATTGCGGCTGTCGGCGAAGGATCAGGACCTGGCGGACCTGCTCAAGGAAATCGAGAAGCTGGCAGCCGATCCGAAAACGGCGAATCTCTCCGGCAAGTGGGCCTGGCCCGACGGCGAGTGCCGACTGACAGACAACGGCACGGAGACCATCGGCTACAAGGCGTTAAAGCTGCCGAAGGGCATCCGCTCATGTACGGGCGGATGGACGCGCAAGGGCGACAAGCTTGTGGGAAAGTTCCGAGTCGTGCTCGCCCGGTCTCCTGGAACGGACAATGAGGGAACCGTCACGGCGACCGTCAAGGACGCCAAGACCCTTGCGGTTTTCTGGCAAGACGTATATCCTCGCAACCTGCCGAAAAAGGGCCCCTGGATCTGGCACGGGACCGGCGAGTTATCGTGGACCAAGGCCGACGGAGCCGATTAGGACCGGCGAAGAATCACTTCCGCAATTAAGCGGGGGTGGCTGGTGGCTGAGCTTGCGAAGCCCCAGTTCTCCCGGCGTCGGCTAGGGCTTCGCAAGCTCAGCCACCAGCCACCCCGGTTGGAAAATTGGGAAATTGTTCTTCGCCGGTCCTTAGCGACTCCGACGTTCTGCCTCTTGCTTGGCGTAGATTCTTCTTCGGACCCACGGGGCGGCATAGCTTACGAAAACGGCCCCGCCGACGAGGACGGACAACCAGGCCGTGCCGATGATCGGCCAGAAGATCAGGAGCAGCAAGATCGCGGCCAGGCCGGCGATGATCGCTAGCGCAAACCCCAGGGCGCGGCGAAGGATCTGCGGCATCTCTCATGCCGCGTGGCGCCCCAGACGAGGCTCACGGCAATCAGCAGGGGAATGGCGAAAATGAACTGCTTGATCATGGGAACATCTTATCATATCCGTCGAGGCGGTAGCCGCCATTCTATCACATTTGTGGACAGCGTCGCTGGGTCTGCACGCGGTAGCGCGGGATTTCGTCTTTTGATGGCCTCTAGTGGTCTTCCGTCGCCTCGTAGTTTCCCTGGTGTACCCGCATCAAGCTCTTTCATGGCCGGCCGTGATTCGGTACGTGACCGTGCAGCAACTCGTGGACGATTGCAGCTCACCGTATTGCGTATCTTGGGAAATCAATCGAGGACGCGGCCAATGAATTCGGCGTGAGCATTGATCTTATGCGCGTGAGGCTGAACGTCTCCGGGACGTACGTCCGTGCTAACAGACTTCGACGAACTGCCCATTGATCAACATTGGGAGACAACTGCGCCGGCGTCAGGCCGGGCGACTGCTGCGGATTGCTCAGCCGTAACGGACCACATCGATGTGGACCGGGCCGCTTTGGTTTCCGGACCGCTCGGGCAAGATTTTCCCCTTAATGAACACTAATCGAGATTAGCGGAGATTAGCGTTCCATCTTTTTCCCAAAATCGCTGTTTTAGCATGACGGAAGATTGGGTAAAATGCAGGGGAGTGTTCTGGAGTATGTGTTAATGATGCCCTCACCCCCTGCCCCTCTCCCAAAGGAGAGGGGAGTGAAGTTCGGCCCTTTCCCAAAGGAGAGGGGAGCTAAGTTACACGTCCTAATGGCCCTCGAGGCAACCATGTCCGACCGATCCTTCCGTTTTCTGCATGCGAGCGATTTCCGCCTGGATGCCGTGCCGCGCGGATTGACGGAAGTGCCGGACCACCTGCGGGATACGCTGCTCGATGCGCCCTACAACGCCGCCCGCCGAGTGTTCGATACGGCCCTGGCCGAACGAGTGGCCTTCGTGATCCTTGCCGGCAACATCCTGCAGCCCGATCTGACCGGACCACGGGGAACCGCATTTCTGAGCGAACAGTTCCAGCGCCTGGCCGAGGCCGGGATCAGCGTCTATTGGGCGGGTGGCGAATCCGATCCGCCGGAGGCCTGGCCTACGGCCTTTCCCCTGCCGGAGAACGTGCGCGTCTTCGCCAAGGACCGCGTGACCGACTTCCTGCACCAAGACGACGGCTCGCCGCTGGCCCGCATTGTGGGAACCAGCCGTGGTTCGCGGGCGTTGCACCCCGCGGAGTTCTCGCCCGACGCCGTTGGGCTGTTCTCCATCGGCGTGGCTTGCGGGGAGGCGGAAACTGCGGCGCTGCAGTCGCAAAGCGAGAGATCGGAAAGCTGTCGTACGGGAATTGACGGGCCGGAAGCCCATTCGACGAAGACTGACAGGCTGGAAGCCTATCCTACGAAAGGCGACAGGTTGGAAACCTATCCTACGCGAGGTATCGACTATTGGGCGTTGGGCGGACGGGCCGAGCGATGCACGTTGTTCAACTCGCCGGGGATCGCCCATTATCCGGGCACGCCGCAAGGCCGCAGCCCGGCCGAATCGGGCACCCACGGCTGCACGCTGGTCAACGTCGATGATCAAGGCCGCGCGCGGATGACCTTTATCACGGCCAATGCCCTGGAGTGGCTGCACGAAACCGTGCTGATCGATCCCTCCACGCAGCGCGAGGGCCTCGAGGCGATGTTTGCCCAGCGGATCCACGGCCTGACCGCCGGATCGAAGACCGATCTGCTGGTTACCTGGACGATCGGCGGCAGCGGGCCGCTGATGGCCGAACTGCGTCAGGGCAAACTCCGCGGCGAACTGCTGGAATGGTTGCGGATCGAACATGGTCTGTCGTCGCCCATCGTCTGGACGGTCGGCATCGAACTGGAATCGCAAAACGCCCTGCCGGCGTCGCTCTACGAACAAGAGACGATCCTGGGCGACTTCCTCCGCACGCTGCGGGAGTTCGAACTCGATCCCCAGCAGCCCTTGAACGTGGAATCGTTGTTGGCCGAAGGACAGGCGGCAGGGCTGTTTTCGCAGGCAGTCGCGATCGCCGACCCGGCGACCCGCAAGCGGGTCTTGCACGAAGCGGCCTTGTTGGGAATGGAACTCTTGGGCGGAGAGACGTAGGGCGGGCTTTAGCCCGCCTTCAGGTGGTGGCGGGCTAAAGCCCACCCTACGAGACGATTTACACAAGTTTTCGCGTATGAAACTGCTTGCCCTGGAAATCGAAGGCTACGGCGTCTGGAGCGGACTGAAGCTCCAGCGGATGAGCGAGGGTCTGAACGTCGTCTACGGTCCCAACGAGGCGGGCAAGTCGACGCTGCTGCACTTCATCCGCTCGGCGCTGTACGGCTTTTCGCCCGATCGCCGCCGCTATCTGCCGCCGGTCCACGGCGGCCGGCCGGGCGGATGGCTGGAAGTGGCCGGCGCCGGCGGGCAGTTCCAGATCGCCCGCTACACTTCGCCCGACGGCAACCCGCGGCTGGACGAAACGCTGATCACCGCCGCCGACGGCGTTCGCCACAACGAGCAGGTCATGAAGACGCTGCTGGCCGACATCGACGAGGCGACGTTCAACAACGTCTTCGCCGTGAGCCTCAACGAAATGCAGGAGCTGGCCACGCTCAGCGACACGCAGGCGGCCGATGTGCTCTACAACATCACCGCCGGGCTGGACCGCGTCTCGCTCGTCGAAGTCACGCGGGACTTGGAAACGACGCGGAACCAGATCCTCGACCAGCACGGCGGCCCGAGCCAGATCACGCAGCTGATGAACCAGCGGGAGCAAATCCGCCGGCAGATCGAGGAACAGCAGTCGCACGCCGCACGTTTACGTCCGCCTGGCCGGCGACCGCGGCGTGCTCGACCACGAACTGGCGCGTCTGGAAGAAGAGAAGGAAGAACTGCGGCAGCAACTCGACCTCCGCGACCTGGCCGCGGCGGTCCGCGACCGCTGGCATCGGCATCGCGCGTTGGGCGAGGAATTGGTCGTCGCTGGGCCAGCCAGTCGCGGTTCCGGCCGACGCGGTCGAACGCCTGGAGGCGATCAAGCAGCGGGCGGCGAAGCATCAGGCGGGCATGGAGCGCCTGCACCGGCATCGCCAGACCCTCCGCCGCGAGGCCGAAGAATTGAACGTCAACGAGGCCTTGGGCCGGCACGGGGCCCGCATCACGGCCACCTTGGAGCAGGAGCCTTGGCTCCGCGCGCTGGAAAGCCAGATTGCCGAACTGGAAAAGCAGCGCCACGATCTGAACGCCACGATGTTCGCCGAGTACGAGAAGATGGGCCTGGGCAAACCGGCCAAGCCCGACCGCTTGCCGCATTTTTCGCCGCAGGTCCTGACGCGGCTGCGCAATCCGGGCCGCCACTTGCGGCGAATGCCTGAAGAAGTGCAAGGCATTTCGCAGCGAGGCCGAGGCGGCCGACCAGGCGGCCGCCAGCGTCCACGAACAAGTGACCGCGGCCCTCAACGAGCGGCAGGCCACCGATTTCACCTCGGCCACCGAACAGGCCGGCAATCTCGTCAACCAGCTTCGCCGCCGCATGCAACTCGACGAGCGGCTGGAGCAGATGGCCCGCAACGAGAAGGAACTGCAAGAGCAGGCCCAAGGGCTGCTGGAGAAGCAGGTGCCGCCGGTCAACACGGTCATCGCGCTGGGCGTGATCTTCGTCGTGGGGGTCTTGATTCTCGCCCTCGGGACTGCTGGTTTTCCCGTCGTGGACCGGCCCGGCGTTTTGGACCCTGACGGCCGTGGGGCTGGTGATCGCGGTGGGGGCCGTGCTGGGCAGGTTCGCGATGCAGCGGTCCAACGACCAGCAGCTTGAAGAGGGCCAGAACCAGTTGCGGCTGCTGCAAATGCAGATCAAGCAGACCAAGGACGAGCGGGCCGTGCTGGACGACCAGCTTCCCCGCGGCGGCGGACCGATGGCCAGCCCGCCTGGCCGCGGCCGAGCGGGAACTGGCGGCGCTGGAAGACCTGGCCCCGTTGGATTCCCGGCACGCCGCCGCCCGGCAAGACGCGGAGGCGACGGCCCGCCGCGCGGCCCAGGCCGAAGAGGACCTCCGCGCCGCCCGGCGGGCCTGGCGCGAGGGCCTGGAAAAGGCCGGCTTGCCGCAGAATTTCTCGCCCCGCAACGTCCGCATGGTGGCCCGCCTGGCCGGCCGCATCCGCGACATGCAATCCCGCCTTTCGCTCCTGGACGAAGAACTCGGCCAGCGCCGCCGCGAGCGCGACATGCTCCACAGCCGCGTGGCCCAACTGGTGGCCGATTGCGGCGTCGAGGTCGAGTCGCAGCATCCCATGGAAAAGGTCCTGGAGCTTTCCGAGATGCTCACGCGGCAAGAGGCCCGCATCGCCCGCCGCGACGTGATCCGCCGCCGTTTGCGCAAGCTCCGCCGTGCGCGGACCAAGGGCGACGAGGCCGTCGCCCGGCTGCAGCAGCGCCGCAAGCAGTTGCTGCGGCAGTGCGGCGCCGAGAGCGAAGAGCATCTGCATCGACTGGCGGCCGAGGCCGCGCGGGTCGAGAACCTGCGGCACGAACACGAGCATCTCGAGCGCGATCTGGCCGCAACCATCGGCACGCGGGCTTCGCAGGCCGTTCTGAAGCAACACCTGGAAGGTCCGGCTGCCGCGCATCTCGACGCCAGCCGCGACGATCTTCGAGCCCGGCTGGCCGGGATCGAGAAAGAGATTCATCAGCGAATCGAAAAGCGCGGCCAGCTTACCGCGCAGATGAAGAGCCTGGCCGACGACCGTCAACTGGCCGCCCGGCAACTCGACCTGGCCACGTTGCAGCAGCGAATCGAGGAGGCCATCGGCCGCTGGCAGGTGCTGGCGGTTACCGGCCAGGTCTTGGAATCGATCCGGGCGTCGTACGAAACAGATCGCCAGCCCGAGACGCTTCAGGAGGCCTCCGGCTATTTCAGCCAGATGACGCAGGGCCGCTACCGCCGCGTCTGGACGCCGGTGGGCGAGCGGGTCCTCCGCGTCGAGGACCATCGAGGGGCACTGGCTGCCGGTCGAGGTCCTTAGCCGCGGGGCGCGGGAGCAGTTGTTCCTCAGCCTCCGGCTGTCGCTGGCGGCCTACTTTGCCCGCCGCGGCGCGCCGCTGCCGCTGATTCTCGACGACGTGCTGGTGAATTTCGACGGCGAGCGGGCCAAGGCGGCCGCCCAGGTCTTGCGTGATTTTGCCGCCGCAGGGGCACCAGATGCTCGTCTTCACCTGCCACGAGCACATCGCCAAGCTGTTCCGCGGCCTCAAGGCCCCGGTCAACGACTTGCCGAGCAATTCCGAGCGGGACCCGGCCCCCCTGATTTTCGAGGAGGGTCCAAAGGAAAAGCCGAAGAAGGCGGTTCGTGCCGTGCCAGCGACCCGCAAGCCGGCTGCCAAATCGCGTCCGGCGGAGATGGAAGAACCGGCCGAGGAAACGGCGGAAATCGCCGTCTCAGAACCGCAGCCGGTCGTGGCCACGGAAGAACCGCCCTGGGAAGCCCCGGAGCCGGAGTTCGAGGAAGCCGGCGAGGTTTGGGAGGAGGAGTGATCCAGGAAATCCGTGCAAATTCGTTGACAGCGGAATCGCGATGTGATAATTTGACTCTAAGGGAGTTGCGGGAGAATCTGCGATACCCCCTTTTTGAGATCCTGGGAAGGCCAAGATCGGACTGCCTTTCCTGCTTTCGGGTGGTGTGTTTTGCCGGAAAGCCTCGTTCTGGAGAGATCGTATGCAGCGTCAAACCTGGATCATCGCAGCCATTTTTCTTTCCCTGGCCGGCCTCGTCGCCGCTCCCGCTCAGGCGATTGTCGTGCGCGACGCCCAGAACGATTCGCTCTACCGAACCTTGGGAAGCAGCGCCCCTTACGATAGTGTCGGGCGTTTCATGGGCAACGACGGCCAAGTCTGGATTTCTGGCCTCAGGAACGCTCGTCGCGCCGGAATGGGTACTTACCGCGGCCCACGTCGTCGACAACGCCAAGACGCTCTCCTTCACCATCGGCGGACAGACCTACGAGGTCGATCGCAAGATCGTTTATCCCGGTTGGAACGGCGATCTCTGGTCGGGTTGTGATATCGGGCTGGTGCATCTGGCCAAGCCGGTTGACAACATCAAGCCGGCGCCGCTTTACACCGGTTCCGGCGAATTGAACCACGCGGAGACGGTCGTCGGTTTCGGCAAGACGGGCACCGGCAGCTCGGGCGACACGAAGTGCGACGGCTTGAAGCGTGGAGCGCAGAACGTCATCAGCCAGATCGAAAACAAGCGTCTCTTGGTGGCCGATTTCGACAAACCACTGCCAACTGGCGCAGTCCCGCTCGGTTATTCGCATGCGCTGCCGCTGGAAGGCCTGATCGCGCCGGGCGATAGTGGTGGCGGACTGTTCATCACGACGGCCACGGGTACGTTCCTTGCCGGGATCAATTCATTCGTCGGCTCGGATTTTGGTACGCCACGTTCGGTTTACGGCAATTTTTCGGGCCACACGCGGGTTTCGGCCTTCAGCGACTGGATCGAAGCGCGAATTCGCGGCGAAGATCCCTTGCTGGTCGACGCGGCAGTAGAACCTGATGCGCACTTGCAGAGATTGGCGGCCTTTCCGGCGCCGGAACCGGGCTCGTTGGCCCTGCTCTTGGCCGCTGCGGTAATGCTGGGAATATCGCGTTATTTGCTTCGCCGCCGAGCGGCGGCGTAGTGCGTAGGTGTGCAGTAGTCCCACCAAAATGCATCTTGAATCCTGGTTGGTGGGACTCGTTGCACTCGGCCCGCCCTACTCCTACTCCCTCCAGCCAAGCTATTTTTCCGGTTCCATGGTGCGTCTCAGCGCAAAGTTTTTCTTTCGATTCTTGGAATCTTGCGGTCCCCTGCCTAGAATAGTATGAGAGTCGAGCGCTGGGTGCCCGACCAACCATTCTCGCCAATCGCTTTTTGAAAGGCATGCTGATGAACTCGCAAGAGACTTTGGGCAGTTGTTCGACGGCGGCCGAAGAGTTCGACCGCCACGAGCACCGTAGCGACGGGTTGCAGGTTGTCGAGAGCCTGTGTGGAGGATTGACGCTGATTCGTGATGCCGTGTACGCGCGAGTCCATTCCGACGTGGAACGCCGCATGGGCATGGACTCGTTGATCTTTCCGCTTTCAGAAGAGAAATCGGAGCGGACGACCAAGCAGGAGATCGAGATCTATCAGATCGTCGTCGCGGCCGACGCGGCACAGTCGCGGGGTTATGTCGCCGACGGGAACTGGTTTCGCGAGTGGCTTGCACAGCTTCGCCTGGGGACTGTGGACGGCCAATAGCCGTGCGGCCCGCCGCATGAGCTATTACGTCAGCAAGCCGGCCAACGATCAGCGGCTGGCCTTCAGCAACATCCTGGCCACGACCCAGCCGGAGGCGAGCCGAGCGCCGTTGATTTTGCTGCGGCTGGTGCCTGCGGCCGTGCAGATTGCCACTGCGCTGGCCTTCGGGAAGTCGGCCGATGCCCGGCAGTGGCGGCACGAGCAGACCGAGATCCTGCCTTCGATTCCCGATTGCCATCGCTGTCACGGCAAGCTCTTGGAAAACGGCGAGCAGTGTACGATGTGCGGCAACCCGCTATGGACCTACGAGTGGCTGACGAACGCGGACGGATGAGCAACCTGAATTCCTTTTACCGTTCCTCGCTGGCCTTGCTGACCGACCTGTATCAGTTGACGATGGCCTATGGCTATTGGAAGGCCGGCCCGTCGGACCGGGAAGCAGTCTTCCATTTGACCTTCCGGCGGAGCCCGTTTCACGGCGGCTACACCATCGCCGCGGGTCTGGCCACGGCGATCGACTACATCGAGAATTCACGGTTCACCGACGCCGACGCGGCCTACCTGGCCACGCTCACCGGCAACGACGGCCGGCCGCTCTTCGAGCCGGCCTTTCTCGATTTCCTCCGCACGCTCGAGCCGGCTTGCGACATCGATGCCGTGCCGGAAGGGACGGTCGTCTTTCCGCAGGAGCCGCTGCGTGCGGGTCCGCGGGCCGCTCCTGCAAGCCCAGTTGCTGGAAACCGCGCTGTTGAACATCATCAACTTCCAGACGCTGATTGCCACCAAGGCGTCGCGGCTGGTGCTGGCGGCCCGCGGCGAACCGGTGCTGGAGTTCGGGCTGCGGCGGGCCCAGGGGATCGACGGCGCCCTGTCGGCCAGCCGGGCGGCCTACATCGGCGGCTGCGATGCGACCTCGAACGTCCTGGCCGGCCAGCTTTACGGCATTCCCGTCCGCGGCACGCACGCCCACAGTTGGGTCATGTGCCACGACGACGAGCTGACGGCCTTTCGCGAATACGCCCGCGTGATGCCCAACAATTGCGTCTTCCTGGTCGACACCTACGACACGCTCCAGGGCGTGCGGCACGCGGTGACCGTCGGCCGCGAGCTTCGCAAGCAGGGCCACGAGATGATCGGCATCCGCCTCGATTCCGGCGACCTCGCCTATCTGAGCATCGAGGCCCGGCGGATCCTCGACGAAGGCGGCTTTCCCAAGGCGGCGATCGTGGCCTCCAACGACCTCGACGAGCGGATCGTGGAGACGCTGAACGACCAGGATGCCAAGATCAACGTCTGGGGCGTCGGCACCCGCCTGGTCACCGGCTCCGACGATCCGGCCCTGGGCGGCGTCTACAAGCTCTCGGCCGTTCGCCGAGCGGGCGAGGCCTGGCAATACAAGGTCAAGCTTTCGGAGCAGACGGCCAAAGTTTCCACGCCGGGCGTGCTGCAGGTCCGCCGCTACTACTCCGCCGGCGACGGCGCGCCGTTGGCCGACGCCATCATCGATGAGAATGCGATGTGCGACGGCCGGGTGACGATCGTCGATCCTTTGGACATGACTCGGCGAAAGACCGTGCCGGACGGGTCCCCCTGCGAGGACCTGTTGGTGCCCGTATTCCGCGGCGGCCGGCGGGTTTACGATGTGCCCGAACTGCCCTCGATTCGTCGTCTTGCTGCCGAGCAGCTTGCCTGTTTCCCTGGCGGGATCAAGCGTTTCGTCAATCCGCACGAGTATTTCGTCGGCCTGGAGCGCGGCCTGCACGAGCGCAAGACGCGGCTCATCTTGCGCGAACGCGGGTTCGAGCATTGAACATTCGGGGTGCGGTGATTTATCACCGCTTTGGTTTTGCCACGGAGCGGCTTTTCTTTCCTTCGAGGAGTCTCACACCATGTCGCGCAGTGCAAGCAAGCTAGCCTTTTCCCGCGCCCAGCGGGTCATGCCGGGCGGGGTCAACAGCCCCGCACGGGCCTTCGGCGGCGTGGGCGGAGAGCCGATTTTCATCCAGCAGGCCGAAGGGCCGTGGCTGGTCGGACATCGACGGCAACCGCTACCTCGACTACATCGGCTCCTGGGGACCGATGATCCTCGGCCATGGGCATCCGGCGGTCGTCGCCGCCTTGGAGGCCGCCATCCGTCGCGGGACGAGCTACGGGGCCCCGACCTTGCAGGAAACCGAACTGGCCGAACTGATCATCGAGGCCGTTCCCTCGGTGGAAAAGGTGCGGCTGGTCAACTCGGGCACCGAGGCCACGATGAGCGCCATCCGCCTGGCCCGCGGCTATACCGGCCGCCCGATCGTGATCAAGTTCGCCGGAAACTACCACGGCCACGTCGATAGCCTGCTGGTGGCCGCCGGCAGTTCGGCCGCGACCTTGGGCGTGCCCAACTCGCCCGGCGTGACGGAAGGCACGGCCCGCGACACGCTGGTCCTTCCCTACAACGATCCGGCGGCGTTGGAAGAGGCCTTTGCCCGCGTCGGAGACCGCGATTGCCGGGGTGATCTTCGAGCCGGTGGTGGGAAACATGGGCTGCGTCGTGCCGTCCGAGGCATTTCGCTTTGCACTCCGCGACCTCACTGCCCGTTACGGGGCCCTGTTGATCTGCGATGAAGTCATGACCGGGTTCCGCGTGGCCTACGGCGGGGCCCAGTCGCTTTGGGAATTGAAGCCCGACTTGACGACCCTGGGCAAGGTCATCGGCGGCGGGCTGCCGGTGGGCGCCTACGGCGGGAGCGGCGAAGATCATGGATCATATTCTGCCCGCCGGCAAGGTCTTTCAGGCGGGCACGCTCAGCGGCAATCCGCTGGCCACGGCGGCCGGCATCGCCACCTTGAAAGTGCTCCGCGACAGCGATGCCTATTCCCGGCTGGAACATTCATCAAGCCGGCTGGCCGAAGGTCTCGTTAAAGCGGCTCGCTCGGCCAAGATTCCTCACACGTTGGCCCGCGTCGGCTCGATGATGACGCTGTTCTTCAATCCGGAGCCGGTGACCGATTGGACGGTGGCGGCCCGTAGCGACACGGCCGCGATACGCCAAGTTCTTCTGGGGCATGCTCGATCGCGGCGTTTACCTGCCATGCAGCCAGTTCGAGGCGTTGTTCGTCTCGACGGCGCATAGCGACGAGCAGATTGAAGCCACGATTGCGGCCGCGGCCGAGACGTTTGGGAGTTTGTAGCCGACGGAAGATCCGAAAGTCGAAATCCCAAATCCCAAACAAACCCCAAATCCAGGCCTGGTTCAAATCAAGGTAACAGTTTTCTGGCTAGTTTGAGCGAGGGTGGCAAGGTCATGCTAGCATCGGCCCCACTTATTGGGAATTGAAGAAGTGTCTGTTTCCCCCTAACTGGTTTATAGAGCATCAACCACCAGTTTTTACGGAGGAAACAGACATGGTATGTTATTGTAACGCCTCGACGGTTCATCCGCAGTCGGGAACCAATTGTTTTTGCGCGGCCAAAGCGATGGAGCCGCGACAGCGGCAGGACCTGGCCCTTCAGGCCCTCGCGGGAGCCGAAAGTATCCGCGGGCTGGCCACAGAACACGCGGTCAGCCGCAAGTTCATCTATCAGCAGGTTGACACAGCGAAGGAGGCCCTCCAAGAGGCATTTGCCCCCGAACAAGACGACGCCACGAAGGTCCTCTTCTACCTGCCCGTGACCAAGCAATGGTTGGAGCAGGCGTTCCTGGGGCTGACGTTGATATGCCACAGCTCCATTCGTGGCATCAGTGAGTTCTGCCGCGATCTGCTGGATTATCCCGTCTCGGTCGGGAAGGTCCACAACGTCCTGCAAGCGGCGGTTGGGCAAGCCCGCGCCTACAACCGTCAGCAAGATCTTTCTGGCGTGCGGATCGGCGCCCATGACGAGATTTTTCAGAGCGGATGGCCCGTGCTGGTGGGGGCCGACGTCCGCTCCAGCTTTTGCTATCTGCTGAGCCGGGAAGAACAACGTGATGCCGAGACATGGGCCATCCGCATGTTGGAACTTCAGAATCGAGGCTTCCGCCCCGAGGCAACCATCGCCGACGCCGGCAGCGGTTTGCGAGCCGGACAAGCCCTGGCCATGCCGGGAACTCCCTGCCGCGGTGATGTTTTTCATGCCCTGCAACTCGTGCAACCGCTGGTCACATTCCTGGAAAACCGGGCGTACGAGGCCATCGCCCACGAAGCCACGCTGGCTCACAAAAGCCAGAAGGCCCAGAAGGCCCGCACGACACGGCGGCGACCACGCCGGCACCCCCTGCCGAGCAAAGAGAGCTTTGCCGAACAACTTCGCCTTGCCACCCAGACCAAGGCCCAGGCCATCGATCTGGCCGCGGACGTGGCCACGTTGTTCGATTGGCTGCGTCGCGACATTCTCTCGCTGGCCGGTGCCGATTACGCCACACGCCGCGAACTGTACGACTTTGTGGTGGCCGAACTGCGGGCTCGTCATCCGCTTTGCCCACACCGCATTGCTCCGGTCGTCAGCGCCTTGACCAACCAGGGTGACGATCTGCTGGCCTTCGTAGCCCAATTGGATCGGGACCTGGCGGTCCTGGCTACCCAGTTTCAACTTCCCGTTGCCACCTTGCGGGAGGTGTTTAACAATGAGGTTCTCGATGTGGACCATCCCCGTCGCTGGCCGCGAGACGCCGCGTTACGAGAGCGGCTGGGATGCCGCTATTTTGCGGTCAGCGTCGCTGTGGCCGAACTGGCAGAACATACGGTCCGTGCCAGTTCCGTGATCGAGAACCTCAACAGTCGGCTACGAAACTACTTTTTTCTCCGACGGCATTTGGGTCCAGACTACTTGGTCTTGCTCCAATTCTTTCTCAACCATCGACGATTTTTGCGCAGCGCGCGGCCCGAGCGAGTCGGGAAGAGCCCTGCCGAACTACTGACTGGCCAGTCACATCCCCACTGGCTGGAAATGCTCGGCTACACGCGGTTCTCACGGAATTGACTGGCCCGTTTGGCCCAAGATCTTCATCACTCCCTTGCGGATCGCGCTGAGAGTCCGCACTTGTTACCCAAAAACAGATGAAAATGAACCACGCCCAAATCCAAAGGAAAAATGTTCAGAACATTCCGCATCGGCAGGTTTTGGTCATTGGCGTTTTGAATTTTGGATTTATTTGGGATTTGGGATTTGGGATTTGGGATTTCCGCTCCACTTCTCTTCCGCCGCACTGGGCCGCGAGTAAACAGGCAACAGGCCCCAGAGATCGTCGCGCCGGCCGGCCAGATAATCACGATAGGCGAGCCGGGCCACGTTGCCGGCCGTGGGACGCCAGAACGTCCGATCGAGCATCGCAACGCCGACAGGCAGCGGATCAGTCCATTTCTTGAGCACGGGACCGGAAGCGGCAAATCCCGTCGGCAGGGTGGCTAACCATTCAGTCATGGGAACGAGGGCCGGTTCGTTTTCGGGTTCTAGCCAGCCAGCCGATTTCCGGGAAAACCGCTGCGCGACCACGTCGCCTCGTTGGGCATCGACGGCCGCCGAAAGGGCTGAGACGTCGTCGGGCGCTGCGGCGGCGATGGCCTCCAAGGTGCTGATTCCCAAGACCTCGGCCCCGGCGGCATAGGCAAAAACTTTCGCCGTTGCCACGCCCACTCGCAGGCCGGTAAACGATCCGGGCCCCACCGTCACTGCCACGAGTTGAATTTCGCGCGGCTGCCAACCGACCTGTTCCAGCAGCGACCGGATCGCGGGCGCGAGCAACTGCGCGCTCCGCTGCTGCGGATCTAAGTGCAATTCTGCCAACACTTTACCATCGGACGCCGCAGCCACGCTGCCGGTTAGTTCGCTGGTTTCCAAAGTAAGGACACGAAACATGACGATTCTCAGGGCCTCGACTTGACCGCATTATTGTGCAACAATATAGTGTCTTTCATTTCCCACGGGTAGCATTCCCCACCCGAAGGTCATTCAGCGTGAAACGTGCCCTAATCAGCGATATCCACAGCAACCTCGAAGCGCTCGAGGCCGTGTTTGCCGACATCCGCAGCCAGGGAATCGCCGAGGTCTACTGCCTTGGCGACCTGGTTGGCTACGGTCCCAACCCCCGTGAGTGCATCGACATGGTGATGCAGTGCAAGGTCTGCCTGCTGGGCAATCACGACCAAGGAGCCCTTTTCGATCCGGAAGGGTTCAATTCCGGCGCCGAACGGGCCATTTTCTGGACCCGCCTGCAACTGGAAGACGGCGGATCGGCGGTCGACCGGCAGCGGCGTTGGGATTTCCTCGGCGAATTGCCTCGCAATCATCAGGAAGGCAACTTCCTCTTCGTCCATGGTTCGGCCCGAAACCCGCTGAATGAATACGTTTTTCCGGAAGATATTTATAACCGCCGGAAGCTGGAGAAGATTTTCGCCCTGATCCCCAGGTATTCGTTCCAAGGCCACACGCACGTTCCGGGGGTGTTTACGGAGCAATTCCAGTTCCTCAGTCCCGAGGAAATCAATCTCGAGTTCCGTCTTGGGGAAGAGAAGGCTATGATCAACGTCGGCTCGGTCGGCCAACCCCGCGACGGAAATCCCAAGTCCTGCTATGTCGTGCTGGAAGACAACGTGGTACGATTCCGCCGTATCGAATACCCCTTCGAGAAGACGATCGCTAAGATCTATGACATTCCCGACTTGGATAATTTCCTCGGCGATCGGTTGCGGGACGGTCGGTAGGCAATTGGCAGAGGTGTTTTTGTGTTCATGGGGCGGGACCGGATCGCGCTGGTTCCAACCTGTTTTGTCGATTGGCCACAGATTTAACACGGATGAAACACGGGTTGTTCCAAGTTAAATCTTCTCAGTCCGTGTTTCATCCGTGGCTTATTTTCGTTTTCTGAGGTTTAGTTCGCATGCAAGAACGCTCCGCATCGCCCTCCGTACGCGACATTTTGATGTTTGTCGCCATCCTGGTCTTGGTCTTGGTGGTTTATCCCCGCGTGGTGCAGAGGTTCTTTCCACCGCCTCCCAAGGTTGCCAATGCGCCGGACGCTCAAGCGCAGAAAGACGACAAGGGCGCGGAGGATAAAAAGGCCGCCGCCGACAAAAAAGACGTTGCTGACAAGAAGGCCGTCGTTGAGCAGGCCCCAGGCGATAAGAAGCCGGAGAAAGGGAAAGACAAGTCCGGCGACCAGGCGAAGGCCCCGGGGAAGGGCGACCAACCCAAGGCCGAGACCGCCCACGACGCAAAACCAGCCGTTCCGCCCGATAAAATCGAGGCACCGCCCCAGAAGATGATCAACGAGCCGCGACAGTGGATTGCGCTTGGATCGGTTGACCCCAATTTGACCAATCCCTACCGCATGCTGGTAACGCTGAGCAGCGAAGGCGCGTCGCTGGTGCGCCTCGAACTCAGCAGCCCCCGTTATCGTGACTTGGAAGACCGTAGCGGTTATCTCGGCCACCTGGTGATGGACGACACCGACCATGGGCCGGGCTGCCTTGTGCAGGTGGTCGGGGCAGGTACTCCCGCAGCGCTGGCCGACGTCAGGCTTGGCGATCGCATTCGCAAAGTGGGGGCGATCGAGATCGAGGGTCCGGTGGAACTCGAAGCGGCCCTCCGCAAGACCAAGCCGGACGAAACGGTTGAACTGCTCATTGATCGCGGCAACGAAAAGGGTTTGAAGAAAGACGTTGCTTTGATTCGCCGGCCGCTGGAAGTGATTCGTCCCGAGCGGAAGATGCCGAACAAGGGTTGGGAACGTGGCGGGCGATGGGACGCGCTTTCGGGCGACGACGACTGCCCCCCTTCCCTGTTGACGACGCTCCAGCAGGTCGACGACGATAAGCTCCGCGCCGACGAAGATCCCGACGCCAAGATGGAGGAAAATCTGACGCAGCAGTTGCCGGGCGTCGAACTCCGCCGCTTGAACTGGAAAGTCGATAGCCAGGCGAGCGACCAGCCGGGCGGTCCAGCCACGAAGGCGGCCTTCAGTTGTGTCGTGCCCAAGTATCAACTCAAGCTCACCAAGACCTACGAGTTGGTGAAGGTCGACGGCGACCCGGCCAAAGAAGTCGATGCCCAGGCCTATCATTTGAACCTGACGCTCCAAGTCACCAATCTCGACTCGAAGCCGCACGACGTGGCCTATCGCCTGGACGGACCCAACGGATTGCCGGTCGAAGGGGCCTGGTACGCCACGAAGGTGCAGAAGACGGGCGTGGGCCTCCGCGACGTCGTCTACCGCCTGAGTCAAAACGATTTCGAGATGGTGGCCTGCTCCGAGCTCTCCCAGAAGCCGGACGTTTATCGCAAGGACATGGTCGACAGCACGAAGTTCAAAGAGCATCCGCCGGTGTTTTTCGGCGTCGATGCCCAGTATTTCTCGGCCGCCCTGTTGCCCGATCCGGATGGCACCGCAGCCCAGATCGATCGTGCCGTCGCCCTGCGCGTGGGCCAGATCGAAGAGCAGCGAAAGACGCTCACCAATACGAGCTTCCGCCTCATCGGCAAACCGTTGACGATCGAACGGGGCAAGTCTTTCGTCGCAAAATACGAGCTCTTTGCCGGCCCCAAGCGGCCCACGCTGCTGGAAAAGTACGAAATGCGGGGGCTGGTCTATTACGGCTGGTCGATTTTCCACGTGGTTGCCGTGCCCATGACCGCGATCCTCGATTTCTTCTACGCGCTGCTGCATAACTACGGCCTGGCGATCATCATGTTGACGATCGTCGTCCGCCTGGCCATGTTTCCCCTGAGTCGTCACCAGGCGCACGGCGCCCAGATGATGCAGAAGATCCAGCCCGAGATGAAGGCCATCCAGCAGAAGTTCAAGAACGACGCGGAGGGGGCCCGCAAGGCCCAACAGGAACTTTTTGCGAAGCACAATTACAACCCGCTCAGCGGTTGCCTGCCGCTGCTGGTGCAGATGCCGATCTTCCTGGGCCTGTATCGCGCCTTGCAGGTCAACGTGGAACTCCGCGACGCGCCCTTGATTTCCCACGCCATCCGCTGGTGTTCCAACCTGGCGGCGCCGGACATGCTTTGGGACTGGAGTCCTTACGTGTTCAAGGACGTGAGCAACGGGATCGGCTTCCCCTGGTTCTTGTTCGGAATAGGGTCGATGGTCGGCTTAGGCCCCTACTTGAACTTGTTCCCCGTCATCACGATCGTGCTGTTCCTGGTGCAGCAGAAGGTGATGATGCCGCCGCCCGCCGACGAGCAGGCGGCCCAGCAACAGAAGATCATGAAGTTCGTCATGCTCCTGATGGGCTTGATGTTCTTCAAGGTGGCCGCCGGGCTCTGCATCTACTTCATTGCCACGACATTGTGGGGACTGGCCGAGAGGCGGTTCCTGCCCAAGACGGCGCCGGCGGGGGCCGCTTCGGGCGAGGACGCCGCGCCGAGCCGCGTGCCGAAGGTCGAGCGCCCCAGCAATGCCGAGCGCGAGGCCATTCGCCGCAAAAAACGCGGGGGAAAGAAGTAGCGGGCTATTCGGAAAGTTCGCCCAGGTCATCGGGGACATAGAAGCCCGACGCGCAAGCGAGGAATCGGCTCTGTTTGCTCGTTGACGCATATTTCTCGCCGACCATGGGTTGATGGTGCCCGCGGCGGGCTTCAATATTGCTTTGCGCCTAAGAAAATCTCCGGATAGCCTCGAACTACCCCAAGATCCGCTTCCACCGTTGCAGGTTCCAGGCCACCTTCTCGGCTTGGCTCATCTTCGTGAAGTCCGGTTCTGCGGGTGAACCGTCCTCATCCCCCGCCCCTCTCCGGGCGCCGACCGAAGGTTGATCGGGAGAGGGGGGCTTCTTGGCCGGCGCCTGAACCGATGCGGGCTTCGTCTGCCCGTAGGCCGCGGCGCGGAGCGTGGCCTGCAAATCGTCGTCCAGCTTGCGGTAGGGACGCACGCCAATTCGTGCCAGGGCCGCGTGGTAGGAGCGCACGGCGTCGACCGGCAGCAGGTGCCCGTCGGCCACGGCCCGCAGGTGCTCGATGAAGGTCGACTGGTGCTCGGCGTTGTTGATCATGCGGCCGTACAAGGCCACGCGGGCGCCATACTTCTTCGCTTCCCAAAGCTGGTGGAAGGCGTCGAGCGTCGTGCCCGACGCCCCGCCCAGGATGCCGACCACCAGCCGCGAATCGTAGGAAACCAGTTGTTCCATCGCGGCCGGCCCATGGTAGGCGACCTTGAGGAACAGCGGCCGTTCCTTGCCCGCCACGCCGGCCAGGGTCCGCACGATCATGTCGTTGATGTAGCGGCCCAGGTCGGGCACCGGGTTTTGCAGGGCGTTGGGATCGAAGACCTCGAGGAAGTGGCGGAAGTCCTTGGCCGCCGCTTCCTGGCGAAAGGTCCTGTAGGCCGTGAAGGTCTGGTGGTCCAGGCCGAGATCGTTGTTCAGGGTGATCGAATACAGGCCCAGGTCCGCGCCTTGCCGGCGTTCTTCCGGCCGGCACTCCGGCTTGCCGCACATCGCCTGGTCGAGCGAGGCCGAGCGGAACGGCCGGGCCGGCTCGCGGAGGTAGGCCCCGCCCTGGGCGGCCCAGATGTCGGTCGTGTCGTTGGCCCGAATGGCCGGCGTGACGTGGCTGTTGTCGAACAGCCGTTCCTGGAGCGTGAGCACGGCATTGGTGCTGCCGCTCATGAGCATGATGTCGACCAGCCCCTGCCGCACGTTCTGGCGGATCAATTCGCGGTATTCGTCCAGCGTGCGAAAGCGGCCCTCCTGGGCATGATGCTCCGGGCTGCGGCCGGGCGAAGCGATGCCATAGGCCATGTCGGCGTCCTTGGCGTCGGCCAGAATGAAATCGTGGCACGACGGATCGGCGAGGATCCGCGACAGTTTTGCGTCAAGCGACTTTTGCACCATGGGGGATTCGGGCAGGAACAGGCGAAGATTCGATGAACGACACGACACCACCTAAGTATAGTTCCGTCCGTGCCGCTCACAACCTCGTGGCCGGGCTTTCCGTCCCAACATTCGTAGCGTAAGCATCTTGCTTGCGGAGTAGCGTAAGCATCTTGCCTGCAGTGACGTAAGCATCCTGCTTGCGGAGTAGCGTAAGCATCTTGCTTGCGTAGCGTAAGCATCTTGCTTGCGTAGCGTAAGCATCTTGCTTGCGTAGCGTAAAGGCATCTTGCCTGCGTGGCGCCTGCAAACCGTCCATCACCTGCAAGAACTAAATTCCACAAAGTTCGTCGGCAATGTGTTTCAAATTCGAGTACGCCGACCACCCAACCACCATTCCTGGTGGAAATGCGAGATTTTCGGGACACTTGGCCTCGAAAATCATCGTTTTCGCGATTTTTCGGCAGTTTTGTCGTAACAATAGACATTTTCAACATAGCCATAGGAATGTGATCGCCTGAAGAAAACCTCCGGAAAACGATGGCTTTACACTCTGACAGGTGGCTACAATACCATATTTCGATTGGTGGCATTTCGGCCCACTTTGTCCCGTTTCTGTCCCATTTCGGTGAACTTCTGGTATCCTGCCAAGTGCTAGCTCGTGCCGTTTCTGGTCGACGACTTTCGCGCGAAAACAGAGAAGCTGCATAAACAGGAGGGGAATTCGGCTGCTGGCAGGTACGGCGCGAAACGGTGGAAGGGGAGACGGCACCAGAGTGCTAAGCGAGAGCGAGCCGTTCGATATCGGCAAGAGGTTGGGCGGTTGAAGATGGGCAAGGGGGCGCGGTCGATGGAGGCCGCGACCGCTGTCGAATCAGACTCGCCAAAGAGGGCATCTTCCCTATGCCGCTGATCCGATCCTGTAGGTATTCATAGCCGTTGACCAACAGCTTCTTCGCCGTTTGTACGATGCTCGTCAACGTGTCCATCCTGCGTGCTCCCTCGGCCTTGGCGCAGTGTAGGCTCACATCCCGAGGCCGCGCTGCCACGCGTTCACCCAACTCCGCCGGGTTGTTGTTCAGCGGCGTCTCCGGATGGGCCAAGACGGTCAGCAGGGACTCCTTCTTTTCGCCCGTCATCGCAATCCGCTTATCCAACGCCTCGTACCCGGTGCATGTCGCGAACAGTCGGTCGAACTCCTCCTCCAACCGCTCCGCCAGCGCTGGCGTCGGCCTGCCCCGGTACTTCTGGAACTCGCCATAGAGATCCCAGTAACGCGTTCGGAACGCCTCCAATTGCTGCTCATGCTGCGGTACCACAGGAGACAACTCCTTGTAGTGCCGGCCCTCGTGAATCCAGCACAACCCGAACTCGTCCGACACGTACTTGGCGGGTTTGGCGTCGTCGCCCACCAAAATCCGTACATGGTCTGGCCGCGCGCGATACGACGCCAGCGCCGCCGCCTCGCGCAAGCGATCCAGGCACGCTAGCCGTCGGGAGGGGGACCATTTTTCCAGGAGATCTTCCAGTTCGGCCTCGTTCAGATCTTGGTCCTGCGGGGCCGTTGCCGCAAGCTGCCGCCACTTCAGCGGAACGTGAAATTCCTCCAGCAGCCGCTGCGTCAAGTCGTTGAAGCGGTATGTCCACGGCCTGCTCCACAGGAGGCCCAGAATCGTCAGTCGGTCTTTGTGCGGTGTGGTAAAGTAGGTGGAGTGAAACGGATTGCAGATGATATGCGTGTGCCACAACTCACCTCCCACGCGGGCGAAGGTGTCGTCGATGTGCTGGTAAGTCGTGGCCGCCAACCCCGCCCAGAAAATCTCTTCCTTCTCTCCCTGAAACAACTCCGCCGCGTCCCGTACGATGTTCGACACGCTGGCGCGCGAGATCACCACGCCGCAGTGTTCCACGAACTCGTGGGCCCGCGGCAGGCTGGTCCCGGCGACGTACTTCAGCGACACCAACAAAGCCTTCAGTTCCGGGCCATACTCGCCGGTCACTCCTGGTGGCAACTCACCACGCAGCCGTCCCTGCGACGGCGAATCCCAGAGTTCCAGACGGTAGCGGATGTTGTAGCTCTTGATCTGAAGATCCTGCACGACCACGTCTTCGTAGCCGATGAACGTGGCGTCGGGAGGACGACGCGCCGCATCGACGTAGCGAATGACTTCCTTGTCCACGCGAATATCGCGAAAGCTCCGGCAGTCGGCGCGAGGGGGACCCTCTGGCGGAGACGCACGTTGCCGCCGTTCTTTCTCGGACGAGACATCCCGTGCGGGCGGACGGCGCGGCGCCGGGGAAGACCGGGGCTCACCCTTGAGTTGGCGAATGATCTCCCGCAGGCGTTGATTTTCCTCCTCTAGGCGGCGATTGTCAACGACAACGGCTTCCACGAGATTCAGCACTTTGCCCACGACTTCACGGACGTGGACGTCAGCCAGGGCGTCCCCGTCAAGGCGAAGTTGTTGCACGCAGTCCGTGAGGTCGGAGGCACTCATGATAGAGATATTCTACGCCCCACCCCCCCCGAAAACACTTCGACAATTCCGGGAAAGACACTTCGACGGCCTGCTAGCAATGCCATCGCTTCGCAGGATACAACTTCTGGCCCACTTTGTCCCGTTTTGTCCCTT
>CAWAAL010000008.1:0-322162 GCA_963779975.1 uncultured Planctomycetia bacterium
CCGTGACCACGAACCCGACCGCGCAGACGGCCGATGCGGGCGGTACGGCCACCTTTACGGCGGCGGCCAGCGGCAATCCGACCCCCACCGTGCAATGGCAAGTGAGCACCAACGGCGGGCAGGCGTTCACCCCCATCTCCGGCGCAACCTCGGCCACCTATAGCTTCAGGGCCGCCACCGCCGAAAACGGTTACGTGTACGAGGCCGTCTTCAGCAACGGCATCGGCACGGCGGCGACCACGACGGCCGCCGCGTTGACGGTGGACTACGTCACCACCCAGCCGACCAGCCAGACGCTCAACGTCGGCCAGAACGCCTCCTTTACGGCGGGCACTGTCAACCCCGGCGGGGCCGATACGGTACAGTGGCAGGTGAGCGGCGACGGCGGCAAGACCTTCACCGCCATCTCCGGCGCCACCTCCGCCACCTACACCTTCCCGACCACCAGTGCGCAAAACAGCGACCAGTACGAGGCCGTCTTCAAGAACGCGGCCGGCACGCTCACCAGCAACCCCGCCACCTTGACCTTGGACTATGTCTCGACCGAGCCGAGCAACCAGTCGGTCGTCGCCGGAAACGCGGCGACCTTCACGGTGGCCAGTTCCAATCCCGGCGGCACCGACAAGGTCCAGTGGCAGGTCAGCAGCGACGGCGGCAAGACCTTCACCGCCGTCTCCGGCGCCACCTCGACCACCTACACCTTCACGGCCGCCAGTGCGGAGAACGCCAACCAGTACGAGGCCGTCTTCACCAACAGCCTGGGCAGTTTCACGAGCAGTCCCGCCACGTTGACGGTAGGCTTCCCGCCGACCGTGACCGGCAGCCCGCAAGCGCAGTCGGTCGTGACGGGCGGGGCGGTGACCTTCACGGCAAAGGCCAGCGGCAATCCGGCCCCCACCGTGCAGTGGCAGGTGAGCAGCGACGGCGGCAAGACCTTCGCCCCCATCTCCGGCGCCACCTCGACCACCTACAACTTCACGGCCACCAGTGCGGAGAACGGCAACCAGTACGAGGCGGTCTTCACCAACACCTTCGGTTCGGTGACCGCCACGGCGGCCAGCCTGAGCGTTCAGCCCTGGTCGGTCGCGGCCGACAAGGCGGCCGTGAACGCCACGACCGGGAAGACGGCCGGATTCACGATCACCAGCGTGGGCAGCGGCACCTACAGCTATTCGGTCACCAGCAGCGGCGGCAGCAGCAGCACCACGGCCGTCACCGGTTCCGGTTCCATCACCGCGGCCTCGCAAGACATCACCGGCATCAACGTGACGACGCTCAAGGACGGCACCTTGACCTACAGCGTCACGCTGACCGATGCGGTGGGCAGCGGCACGCAGACCGCCACCAGCCTGCTGGAGACCGTCGCTCCCGCCGGCTACATCGTCACGCCAATTCTAAGCACCTACAACCTTATTACTGGTAAATCGGCCGGTTTCCAAATCACCGGTGCCGAAGTCGGCGCGACCATGCAATATGTCGTCACGGGCCAGTTAAGCGGTGTCGTGGTTGAGGATGTCAAGATCACTTCCTCGACGCAAAACGTCACGGATATCGACATTACTTCGTTCACCCCCGGCAAGATCACCTTTGACGTCAAGCTTACCGACGCCGCCGGCAACGAAGGGTACGAGGCGATAGCTTTCGCGACGCTGAACGCGACCGCGCCCGCCGCGTTCTCGATTTCCGCGTCTCCCGCTACGATCAACAAGTCCGCCGCGACAAGCACCAGCTTCAGCTTCAGCGGCGCGGAGGTCGAGCAGCCCGCCGACACGTTCACCTATAGCGTGACCAGCAGCGGCAACAACGGCGCCACGTCGGTCACCGGCAGCGGCACGGTCACCACGGGCAACCAGGCCGTCGGCCAAATCAACGTCTCCAAGCTGCCCGACGGCACGCTGACCTACAGCGTGACGCTCACCAATTCCGTCGGCAACACCACCACGGAGACGGCGACCGCGACCCTCTACACGGCCGTTCCCAGCGCTTTCACGGTCACTCCCGACCAGGCCGTGATCGACGCTGCCCAACTCGCTTCCACCGGCTTCACGCTGGCCGGCGGCGTGGGCGGCGATCAATACAGCTACTTGATCTCCGACAGCGCCAGCCCGGCCCACACGGTCAGCAACAGCGGCAGCCTGAAGTCGGCCACGCAGGATATCAGCGGGATCAACCTTGCTTCGCTGGTCGACGGCCAGGTCACCTTCAGCGTGACGCTCGCGAACGCCAACGGCACGACGACGGCCACGGCCACGGCCACGATCGACCACGTGCCGCCGGCGGCCATCGAGTTGTCGACCAGCGTCGCCGTGCCCGATTCGGTGACGGGAGGCGCAGGTATTGTCGGGAACCGAGATCGGCCTGTTGCAGACCATCGGCTTGCAGACGACCGGCAATTCGCAGCCCACGGGCATCAAGTACGCGCTCGTGCCGGGCAACAACACCACCGACTACCAGTTGTTCACGTTCAGCAAGACTGAGCCGGATGAGTTGGTGGTCGGGGCGACTGCGCTCGGTTCCAGCCAGGCCGGCTACACGAACGGCTACAGCATCGGCATCCAGAGCACCGATGCGCAGGGTGTATCGGTGACGCAGATCTTCACGATCACGGTGGGCACGGGCACTACGCCGGACCCGATCACGCCGGTGCTGGGCCTCAGCAACTTGACCGTCGCCGCGGGGGCCAAGGCCAATACCCCCGTCGGCACGTTGACGACAACCGCCCAACCCGGCTCGGCGGCGCCTTCGCAGAACAGTTACAGCGTGGTTTCCGTGAGCGGCGCCGGCAGCAGCGGCTTCACGGTCCCCGCCGGCAGCAATCAACTGGAGACGACGGGACCGCTCGCCGCGGGCACGTACACGGTGGTGGTCAAGAGTTCCGGCACGTTCCTCATCAGCGACGTGGTCGACCTCACCGGGGTGAACGGGCCGTATGCCTACCAGCTTTCCTACGACCCGTCGCAAGTGTCCAGCACCTATCTGGCCGCGGCGGTCAACGCCGGCCTGGTTTCCCTGGCTTCGGACTCGACCGGCGCCTGGCTGCCGGCGGTCAGCAGCAACAAGGAACTCGCCGGCAGCCTGGCGCAGCCCAACTACCTCGGCCCCTACGGCAAGTTCTGGACCGCGGTCACGACGAAGAACCCCTTGGCCACGCTGGCCAAGGTGGTCGGATCGTCGGGCGTGGACCAGGCGTCGAATACCGTCTGGGCCGTCATCGACCAGCCGGGCGAATATGCGGTCGGCGTCCAGGTCTTTACCGAACAGACCTTCACGATCACGGTCGGGTCTTGATTCCGTCAGATTCGACGCTGCAAGTAGGTCCCTTCTGCCGGAAGGGACTAGCATCAAACGGTTTTCGCGAGGCTCTCCGTAATGCGTTTCATCGAAGCCCGACGCGCCAGCGAGGAATGTGGGTCGAAGCTTTTGGAAAACACATTCCTCGCTGGCGCGTCGGGCTTCGATGACACGGCATTGTCAGCCCACCTTGACATGAAGGTGGGCTAAGAACCGGCCGAAGAATAACTTCTGCAATCAAGCGGGGGTGGCTGGCGGCTGAGCTTGCGAAGCCCCAGCCGACGCCGGAAAAGCTGGGGCTTCGCAAGCTCAGCCACCAGCCACCCCAGGAAAACCGGGAAATTATTCTTCGGCCGATCCTAAAGCCCACCCTACGGCCGCAACCGAAGCCGCAAATGCCGGGTCATGCGCGATGTGATCGGTTACGGGTTGGGATTGGACCGCAAAGCCTGAATGTCGGCGTCGCTGATCGCCGCGTGAAAGATCATCAGCCCGGCAAGCTGGATTTTCGGCGTGCAGGCGAAGCAGACGCGGCTCTTGCCGGCCACTTGCACGGGGAACAGGTCGGAATTGTTGATTCTGAACTTCTTGTCGTTCGCCTGGATCATCAAGTAGATGTCGTCGCCGTAAACTTCACTCCGCAAGGCGATGAAATTCCATTGCTCCGGCGGCGCGAGGAGCGTCGTCAGGTGGATCGGCTCGCAGGTCTTCCGCTTGCTCTTGTTGAAGGCGCGGAGTTGCAGATAGTTGCCGCAGCCGCCGCCCAAGAGGCTCGTGCCCGCCAGATCCTCGTCGAACCACCACGCCGCCGAAGCCGACGGCGGACAGCGGACCCAAGCCAGCACCGTAAACTGTGGCACTTGATTGAACGCCCCAACGAGCAGGCGCAGCGGCGTTTCACATTCCAGGGCATCCCCCAGGCGGCCGGGAACCAGACGCCCCTGGCGACAAACGCCATGGTGGTTTCTGCCACTGAGATCCTTGACGAACCACGTATCCTGCGAAGCGATGGCATTGCTAGCAGGCCGTCGAAGTGTCTTTCCCGGAATTGTCGAAGTGTTTTCGGGGGGGGTGGGGCGTAGAATATCTCTATCATGAGTGCCTCCGACCTCACGGACTGCGTGCAACAACTTCGCCTTGACGGGGACGCCCTGGCTGACGTCCACGTCCGTGAAGTCGTGGGCAAAGTGCTGAATCTCGTGGAAGCCGTTGTCGTTGACAATCGCCGCCTAGAGGAGGAAAATCAACGCCTGCGGGAGATCATTCGCCAACTCAAGGGTGAGCCCCGGTCTTCCCCGGCGCCGCGCCGTCCGCCCGCACGGGATGTCTCGTCCGAGAAAGAACGGCGGCAACGTGCGTCTCCGCCAGAGGGTCCCCCTCGCGCCGACTGCCGGAGCTTTCGCGATATTCGCGTGGACAAGGAAGTCATTCGCTACGTCGATGCGGCGCGTCGTCCTCCCGACGCCACGTTCATCGGCTACGAAGACGTGGTCGTGCAGGATCTTCAGATCAAGAGCTACAACATCCGCTACCGTCTGGAACTCTGGGATTCGCCGTCGCAGGGACGGCTGCGTGGTGAGTTGCCACCAGGAGTGACCGGCGAGTATGGCCCGGAACTGAAGGCTTTGTTGGTGTCGCTGAAGTACGTCGCCGGGACCAGCCTGCCGCGGGCCCACGAGTTCGTGGAACACTGCGGCGTGGTGATCTCGCGCGCCAGCGTGTCGAACATCGTACGGGACGCGGCGGAGTTGTTTCAGGGAGAGAAGGAAGAGATTTTCTGGGCGGGGTTGGCGGCCACGACTTACCAGCACATCGACGACACCTTCGCCCGCGTGGGAGGTGAGTTGTGGCACACGCATATCATCTGCAATCCGTTTCACTCCACCTACTTTACCACACCGCACAAAGACCGACTGACGATTCTGGGCCTCCTGTGGAGCAGGCCGTGGACATACCGCTTCAACGACTTGACGCAGCGGCTGCTGGAGGAATTTCACGTTCCGCTGAAGTGGCGGCAGCTTGCGGCAACGGCCCCGCAGGACCAAGATCTGAACGAGGCCGAACTGGAAGATCTCCTGGAAAAATGGTCCCCCTCCCGACGGCTAGCGTGCCTGGATCGCTTGCGCGAGGCGGCGGCGCTGGCGTCGTATCGTGCGCGGCCAGACCATGTACGGATTTTGGTGGGCGACGACGCCAAACCCGCCAAGTACGTGTCGGACGAGTTCGGGTTGTGCTGGATTCACGAGGGCCGGCACTACAAGGAGTTGTCTCCTGTGGTACCGCAGCATGAGCAGCAATTGGAGGCGTTCCGAACGCGTTACTGGGATCTCTATGGCGAGTTCCAGAAGTACCGGGGCAGGCCGACGCCAGCGCTGGCGGAGCGGTTGGAGGAGGAGTTCGACCGACTGTTCGCGACATGCACCGGGTACGAGGCGTTGGATAAGCGGATTGCGATGACGGGCGAAAAGAAGGAGTCCCTGCTGACCGTCTTGGCCCATCCGGAGACGCCGCTGAACAACAACCCGGCGGAGTTGGGTGAACGCGTGGCAGCGCGGCGTCGGGATGTGAGCCTACACTGCGCCAAGGCCGAGGGAGCACGCAGGATGGACACGTTGACGAGCATCGTACAAACGGCGAAGAAGCTGTTGGTCAACGGCTATGAATACCTACAGGATCGGATCAGCGGCATAGGGAAGATGCCCTCTTTGGCGAGTCTGATTCGACAGCGGTCGCGGCCTCCATCGACCGCGCCCCCTTGCCCATCTTCAACCGCCCAACCTCTTGCCGATATCGAACGGCTCGCTCTCGCTTAGCACTCTGGTGCCGTCTCCCCTTCCACCGTTTCGCGCCGTACCTGCCAGCAGCCGAATTCCCCTCCTGTTTATGCAGCTTCTCTGTTTTCGCGCGAAAGTCGTCGACCAGAAACGGCACGAGCTAGCACTTGGCAGGATACCGAACCACCGCTGCTCGCCCAGGGCAATCGAATCCCGCTGGAAGTTCATGTGCAGCCACAACGACTGGCCCAGGCGGGTGTTGCGCAGCGGGCTCAGCGGCCCGGCGTTGGACAGTTCCTGCGAGTGTTTCTGCAAAGCCTGCAGGTCCTCGTCGGCCGCGGAAGGACCAGCGGCCTTCGCCGCATCGACGGCTGCCGCCGCATCGGTGGAGGAAGAACGGCCCTCGGGCGCGGCGTCGTCCGACCGCTTGTCTCTGTCGTTCGTTCGCTTGACATAAACCACGGTCGTGATCAGCGCCAAGAGGATCGCACACGCGGCCAAGGCGGCGATCAACAACTTGGGAACGGGCTTAGCAGTTAGCGCCGGCTCCCCGTCGGCCGTCATGGCGGCAGCGACGCCCTCGCGATGCGCGTGTCCCTGGCTCCGCCTGCCAATCCCGCTGGAAGTCCGCACCGCGGGGCCACCGCTCAGCTCTTCGGAAACACCCAGCCGCTCCAGGTCGAACACTTGGTCGCCGAAGGTGCGCGGCAGCATCGACTCAGGCGGCGCCGCTGGCAAAGGAGGGGGAGTTGCCGCGGTTGGTGAAGGCGCGACGGCAACCACGGGCATCTCCAGACCGACCGGACTGACCGGTTCGAACGGGCGGATCGGCGAAAGCGGCGCGACATGAGCCGCCATTGGTGCCGTGGGAAACGGCGCGGCGGGAACCACCGTGGGTGCGGCAGGTCTCAGCGTCTCGTCGTAGCGGGCGCGTTTTCGGGCGAGAGCAGGCAGATTTTCGCCCCCGCCACCTCGTTCAGCAGCTTTTGCGACAGAGCCGAATACTGGCCCGCCTGATAGGTCCGCAAATGGGCCATCCGCTGGTCGGAGGCCGCCTCGATCACCTCGGGGTCGCTCTCGAACTGTCGCAACCCGAGCAGGCGGTAATGGTTCGGCGGCTGCTCCTCGGGAGGAATGCCGAGCCATTTGTAATAGGGATCAAAGCCGGAGTCCATTGCGCGTCAAACGGTCTCTCAGAGGCTATCCGGGAAGTTTCGGCCGCAAATCCGTTGAAGCCCGACGCGCAAGCGGGGAACTTTACCTCAAATAGCGCGGAAAGCTGAATCCTCGCTTGCGCGTCGGGCTTCAACGGCCCAAATAATCGAGCAAGCTTTCCGGATAGCCTCTCGGGAGAGGGACATCCACGGATCAACCATTATTCTAATCGAAATGCCTCCCATTCGCCTATCGATCTTGATATAATCGATTCTAACTCGCATCGGGAAAGATCGCTTGCGAGATAATCTTTCGCCAATACATCAGTAAATTTAGGAGGTTTTTCAAGTGGCCCAGGGCAAGTTCTTGTTCACTAGTGAGTCGGTCAGTATGGGACATCCCGACAAACTCGCCGACCAGATTTCCGATGGTGTCCTCGATGCCCTGTTCGCCCAGGACCCCTATAGCCGCGTCGCCTGCGAGACCCTGGTCACGACGGGCATGGCGGTGGTAGCGGGCGAGATTACCACCAAGGCCACCATCGACTATGCCGAGGTCGTCCGAAAGGTGATCCGCGAAGTCGGTTATATCGACGACGAGCACGGCATTTCGGCCAGCACCTGTGCGGTGTTGCTCTCGTTGGACCGGCAGAGCCCGGACATTGCCCAAGGCGTGAACGAGGATTCGGCCAAGGGTAAGGAGATCGGGGCCGGCGACCAAGGGCTGATGTTCGGCTATGCCTGCAACGATACGACGGAGTTGATGCCGCTGCCCATCGCCCTGGCCCACCGCATCCTGGCCCGGCTTACCGCGGCCCGCTTCGCCAAGGAGGTGTCTTGGCTGCGGCCCGACAGCAAGAGCCAGGTGACGATCGAGTTCTGCGGCGCCAAGCCGGTCCGCGTCGATACGGTTGTCGTTTCCACGCAGCACAGCCCGGACGTCACCCACCAGCAGATCCGCGAGTACGTGATCGAGCAGATCGTCAATCCGGTCTTGCCCAAGGAACTGGTCACCGGGCCGGTCACGTACCACGTGAATCCCACTGGGCGGTTCGTCGTGGGCGGTCCGCACGGCGACTGCGGCCTGACGGGGCGGAAGATCATCGTCGACACCTACGGCGGTTGGGCGCGTCACGGCGGCGGGGCCTTCAGCGGCAAGGATCCGACGAAGGTCGATCGCAGCGCAGCCTACATGGCCCGCTACGTGGCCAAGAACCTCGTCGCCTCCGGGCTGGCCGATCGTTGCGAAGTGCAGTTGGCCTATGCCATCGGCGTCTCCGATCCGGTGAGCGTGCGGGTCGATTCGGAAGGCACCGGCAAACTGCCCGACGAGCGGCTGGTGGCCTTGGTCCGCGAGCATTTCCCGCTCACGCCCAGCGGTATCATCCGGCACCTCGACCTGCGTCGGCCGATCTATCAGAAGACGGCTTCCGGCGGTCATTTCGGCCGCAACGAGCCGGAATTCACCTGGGAGAAGACCGATCGCGCGGCCGACCTGGCGAAGGCCGCCAAGTAAACGCAGGGTGGGCCGAGTGCAACGAGTCCCACCAAAACATATTGAATCCTGGTTGGTGGGACTCGTTGCACTCGGCCCACCCTACTGTCTTAGACGAGCATTTGCACGACGATACCAGGGTGCCATCCATGCCCAACGTGCAGCGGACATCGCGCCTGCCGATCTTCGCGGCAGTGGAACTGGCCGTTTATTTACGATCGGCCGTGACGGCGCTGCTTGCCGTGGCGGCCGTTTTCATTGCCGCGCGACGACTGGCCGGCGCCCTGGATACGCCGCTGCGTCCTTTCCTCTTGCTCCTCACCGCGGGCTTGCTGGCAGGACTCTCGCGGCTCGCCCATGCGCGTGGGGCGGGAAGCGTGTTGATTTCCTTGTCGGTGCTGATCATTGCGGCCTCGCTATCACTTGCCGGCAGCCATCCCGTCGCCCTGCTCGGGTTTTGGGCAGTGATTGTGGGCCAGGAGTTTTGGGCGTGGCGAGACATGCTGCCGGTCAAACGCTCCATCTCCCCTCTCCCTCTGGGAGAGGGGGTGGGGGATGTCCCGTCCCGCGATCCTCATCCGGGCGAAAGCGACTCGCTGGAGGATCCAGAGTCCACGGCGCCTGCGGCCGACGTCTTGCAGCAACTCACGTTGCGCACGACGGCCGAGGGCGGCCAGGAACTCTCCGGCTGGCTGCGCATGCCGCTGGCTGCGGGACAACGCACCGGCAGCCTGCACGTGGCCTTCTGCCCGGCGTTCGGCCAAGCGCCGCAGATCGAGGTCGAACCGGTGGGCGGCCCCGACTGTCGCATCAAAGCGGCCCAGGCGCTGCCTTATGGAGCCAGACTGGACGTCAAGCTCGACCAACCGGCGCAAGCGAATGAGAACGTACTGGTGTGGCTTCACGCCGCAGTTCCTCGCATTTGCCCTTGACCCGCGGCGCGATCCACCACTACACTTTTCCGCATCCGCACCCACTAGATGGGTGGGCGTGTACAAGGAGGACTATTCATGTGCCTACGGATTGCCGGATCGTTTCTGTTTTTCGCCGCCCTGACCGCCGGCGCGTTGGCTGACGATTCTTCCGTGGAGTCGGCCGATGCGCTGCAGCGTCTCTTCGACCAGGCCATGCCGGACTTGCTCCACGGCGACGTGCATGGATTGGATGCCGTCCTGAAGATCGCGCATCCGCAACTGAAGCGGCAAAGGGATTACCTCGCTGAGCAGTGCGCCAAGTTGATGGACTACCGTGGCCGCGACAGTCTGGGCGGCCCGATCGATTGGAAGTATCTGGGCGTGAAGAACCGCGGCAGTGGGTTTCGCCAGTACGGCTATGTCTGCCGCTATACGAAACAGCCCGTCGTTTGGAGATTCGGGGCGCAGAGAAAACGGGCGCTGGTCATTGATATTCATCGACTGGAAGAACGGGGTGGAAATGCTCCTCGATCAGTTCTCGTCAGCATGTCAAAGCCAGGACGAGACGTGTTTTCACCTTTGTGACCGCATGGCAAACCTGTTGGCCCACGGTAAACCGGAGGGGCTGGAAGCGGTCCGGAAGAACATGCAAGAGCTGGGCGCGGACGCCGACAACATCATCCAGGGCACCGGTACGTTGTTGGCGAGCACTTCCACCTTTGGAGATCTTCTGCGCTGCGAGTTGGTCGAGGCGAAAAGCATCAGTGGCGTGGCCGGCGAATATTGCTACGTCATGCAGTGGGACCTCAACACGTATCTGGTTCGTTTCCGCTGGTACAATCCGGGCATGGGCTGGATCCTGGAGGGCCTCAACGGCGACGGCAACCCGATCGAGATGTTCGCGAAAGTCGCCGTGGAATCGGGCAAGTCCCCGGATCCGCCGCAAACGGCGGCGCTCCCAAGAGCCCGGCGCGGTAGACGGTAGACGTACCCGCGCAATTCCGCTATTCTGGGATCGCTTGAATACCTGAGTCAGAGTCATTGGGCATGGCCAACCCTCACCAAAAATACGAGATCCGTTGTCCTGTCCACGGCTTCATCGCCATCAATGACTGGGAGCGGGAGATCATTTCGCAGCCCCCGTTTCAACGGCTTCGGCGAATCCGTCAACTCGCCTGGACGGATATGGTCTACCCGGGGGCAATGCACACGCGATTTGAGCACTCGCTTGGAGTCATGCATGTTGCAACGCAGCTTTACGAAGCGATTGTGAAACGATCGGCAGAAGTCCTAAAGTCAGAACTTGCGTTTACGGACGATGGGCTTCAGCGAGACAAGACCCTGGTTCGTCTTACCGCTCTCCTGCATGATGTGGGGCACGCTCCTTTCTCGCATGCAGCGGAAGGGCTGTTCCCCGACAGCACCGCGGGTAAGAAATATGAACACGAAGACTACTCGGCCGCCGTGATTTCCGAAGCCTTGCGCGACACCGTTGAAAATCACCCCTTGAATCAGAATATTGGACTGAAGGTCGAAGAGCTTACCGGCCTTCTCCAAGGTAGTTCTGTAGCGAAGCGCAGTTTGTTCTGGCGAGAATTGATTACCGGGCAGATCGACGCCGACAGGATCGACTATCTGCTTCGCGACTCACACCATGCCGGCGTTGATTACGGCAGGTTCGATTGGCGGAGGTTGCTATATTCGGTAGAGGCAGTTCCGGGAGATGATACTAGTGGCCCTCGCCTAGGGGTGAGCGAGGGAGGGTGGCATGCTGCGGAGGCACTGGTCCTCGCGCGGTACTTCATGTTTACCCAAGTGTACTTTCATAAGACCCGGGCGGCGTTTGATCGTCATTTGTATCACGCCCTGGAAAGCATGTTGCCGAACGCCCAATTTCCCCGGCCTGCTGGTCCCGTGCTCAAGGAATACCTAGAATGGGATGACTGGAAGGTTTTGGGGCTGCTTGCGGCCGGCGCGGGCGGAGAACACGGCCAGCGTATTGCGAGCCGCAACCATTTCCGGGAAGTCTATCACACGCCGGAGACGCCCCGGTCGAATGATCTGAAAGAGTTGGAACGCATGAAAGCGGCTTTGGGCGATTTGGTGAAGGCCGAGGAGTATGCCGAGAAATCCTGGTACAAAGTGGGCGAAGCCGATATTCCGGTGGTCAATGATGTCAGCAAAAAAGTGAAACCTTTATCGGGTTTCTCTTCCGTAGTCGCGAGTATCGAACCGATTCGAAAAGTGATGCTCTTTGTGGACGCAAGGGATAAGGCCGCCGCCCGCGAGCGAATCGGAGCGGTCCAGAGCAAGAAGGCAAGGAGAAAATCATGACGACCAGCGCAGACCGACTGTGGCGGAAACTGGGGGCAATCATTTGCCTCGTTGAACAATCACCGGAGGGAACTCTGGGACGGACGGCAATCGTCAAGCTCCTCTATTTCCTTCAAGAATTGCGAGGAGTGCCGCTAGGGTACGATTTCCGTCTTTACACCTACGGCCCATTCGACGCCGATATTCTCAGCGACTTGAAGACCGCCCAATCGTTCCAGGCATTGCAGGTTCGGACCGTGATCTATTCCTCCGGCTACGGGTACGATGTCCGGATCGGCTCCAAAGCGGAGTCCGTGAAAGAGCGGGCTGCCGATTGGTTGGCAGAGTATCAACCGCACTTTGATTGGGCGGTGGAGAAGTTTGCGGCGCGGACCGCCTCGGAATTGGAATTGCTGGCCACTATCGCTTATGTGGACCGGGAATTGGCGGAACATGGCGAGCCCCGTCAACTGGAAAATCTGGCCCAGCGCGTGCGCGATGTCAAGCCGCGATTCACGGAGAGCTATGTGCTGGAGAAGTGCCGCGAGGCGCGGCAGATGGGGCTGCTTTCCGCCGTGGCTTGATATTCATAGTCAGGAACTCACCGCGTCACTCGGCCTTTCGCACAAGCTAGTGTCGCTGGCCTTGGAAACGCGCACCGCTGTTCTCGACCGGTTCGCGCAACGCACCATCGAGCCGGACTTCCGTGCTCCACCCACCCGAAGAACCATCCGAACTATCGATACCGATCATCCTCCGGGCGCAGCCGCGCGGCTTCGCGAAGTCGGCCGCGGCCTTGTCGGTATCATGTTTCCGGGTGTACAACTTCGCTCGGCGCTCGTAGGCATCGGGCGCCTGCGGATTCAGCCGGATGACTTCGCTCATGTCGGCGATGGCCTTGTCCAGGTTGCCTTGGTATTCGTAAACCTGGCTGCGAAGGGTAAAGCCGTTGGCATCTTTCGGATCCCGGCGAAGGGCCTCGTTCAGATCGGTCAGACTCTTCTCCATCTCGCCGCAGGCTGCGTTGAGGGTGCCACGGGCCATGTAATACCATGCAACCTTGGGATCGAGCCGGATCGCTTCCGTGTAGTCGGCCAGGGCTTGTTCGTGTTCGTGTTTGATTTTGCTCAGGAATCTTTCCGCTTGCTCGCGGGATGCCTGGTCATTCTTGGAGTTCGATCGGCTCGGCGCTTTGCTTTCCTGCAATGAGGCGGCAAAGTTCTCGCCCGATGCTTTGCTGCTGGCCGATGGCAGCGATTTGTTGAAAATCGAAAAACTCGAATCGGCTTTTTCCTGAGAGGATGGCGAGTTGGGATCGTTCCCCTCCGTCGAGACGGCATAAGCAGCGTCCGTGTCGGCCCGATGCTGGCGAGCCAAGCCGCGCGTTGCGTATGCCTCGGCGAATTTCGGGTTGAGGCAGATTGCTTTGTCCAAGTCGGCGAGGCCGCGATCGATCTGGTCCTTGGCAAAGCAGGAAAGGCCGCGCCGCAAGTAGGCTCTTGCATACAGCGGGTTGCGCTGAATCGCTGCGCTGAAGTCGGCGATGGCGCGATCATGCTCTCCAGAGGAATCGTGAATCATGCCTTGAACCACGTAGGCCCAGGCACCCCTTGGATTTCGTCGAACCGCTTCGGCAGTCATGGCAAGAGCGCGTCGTGAATCCCCTTTTGCACAAAACTGTGCAGATCGACAGAAAATGATTCCGCTAACGATTCCGTCGTTGTCCAGCGGCTGCACGAGCGGGTGCAGGCCCAATAGGTTGCGTGCGTCTTTGAGTTCCCAATAACTGCCTTTCTCGCGGTAGGTCTCGCCGAACTGGAAAGGCTTGGAGACCGAGTCGCCCTGCCCCAGACCTCCGGTAACATCGACAATCGCCGCTCGTCCATCCGCCAGTTGGATCAGGCAAGCTAGGTGCCCGTGGTCGTCGATTGATCGACCGGCGGCCGTGATGGGAACATCGAGCCCTTGAACGTCCAGTCCGATCGATCGCCCGAGCACGTTGAATACGAGCGCGAAGCCGACGCAAGAGGCGCTTCTGTCGCGGATCACCTCATCTAATTCAAAGCTGGTTTCCTTGCCGCGCACGACGGCTGCGATTTCGCGACAAAGGGTTTCGGCGATCTCTTGCTCGGCTTGCGAAAGCTTCTCTTTGGAGAGTTTTCCTTGTCGTTGCCCTGCCTTCGCCGCGGCAAGTTTCTGCTCCAGGGCGGCAAGATTCCAGTCGCGGGTCATCGCCACGAGTTCCTGGGCCACGGCAGCGGAGTATTCCAAACGCTTGACTTCCGCGTGGATATGTTGTTCGACCGCAGCGACCGCCGCTTTGGATGCCGGCCTCTTGGCCAGGCCCTTTTCTTCCAGCACGGCCTTCAGCGCTAGTTGTCGGGCCTGGGCGAAGTCGGCATCCGCCTTGCGGACGTCGCCTTTTTTCTCGTAAAGCGAACCGCGGGCACGATAGTCAGAGAATTGTCTGGGCTCAAGTTGCATCGCCCGGGTGCAATCGGCGATCGCTTCCTCCAGTATCTCCTTTTTGGCGTAGATCTCAGCGCGGTATCGATAGGCGTTGGCGTACTTGGGATTGATCGCGATCGCTTTGTCAAAATCGGCATGGGCATCTTGCAGATTCTCTTCCTCGAAATAGGCAAGGCCGCGATTGCAATAGGCTTCGGCGTCCTGGGGGTGAATTCGAATGACGTTCGTCAGATCGGCGCGGGCCTTGGCAACTTCGCCCTTTTGCAAGAACAGGCATCCTCTGGCGGCGAGTGCCTCATGTTTTCCCGGCTCGAGACGAATGGCTGCGGAGAAATCGGCGAGGGCTTTGTCCAGTTCGCCCCGGTTGCGGTACAGGATGCCGCGGATGCAAATCGCATCGTAGTCCGCGGGTGCAATTCTCATCGCTTCCGAAAGATCGGCGATCGCCTTGTCGATTTCTCCTTTTTTCGCCTCTACCCTCGCACGGTTACAGAAGGCCCATGCGTCTTTGGGATCGAGTCGTATCGCCTGGCTGAAGTCGGCGACCGCTTGATCCCACTCGCCCTTATACCCATGCAACCAGCCGCGGGTGCGGTACGGCCCCGAATTGTTGGGGCCGCAACGGACCGCTTCGTCGCACTCGACAAGCGCCTTGTCGAAGTCCCGCTTCTCCCCATACACGGAGCCGCGGCCGCGATGGGCCTCGGAGTTGTTCGGTTCCAGACGCAGCGCTTCGTTGAAGTCGGCCAGGGCCATGTCGAACTTCTTGAGCAAACGATAGCCGTTGCCGCGGCCGACGTGCGCAGGCGCGCTCTTGGGATCGAGCCGCAGGGCTTCGCTGAAAGCCTGGATGGCGGCCGGGTAATCTTCCTTTTCGAGCAGGGCTTTGCCCCGCTCGACAGCGGCCTTGGCCGCCTTGGCCGGCGGGATTTCAGCCGTCCGTGACGTGGCGGCAACCAGCGACATTCCCAATACAAGGAGCGGCAACCGGCAAGATTTGGCCTTCATGGCGGCCCTCTGGAGTTTGAGTACACAATCCGTGTGCGCTCGCCATGGTAGCCGATTCCAGATTGCGGGGCAATATTGAAGAAGACAAAAGGGGCCGGGAGTCTTAAATCGGCTCTGGGGGTGGCGGAGAGTTTCGCGGCCGACCGCGGGCACGTGGCGTGGACTCCAAGCCCAGACGCTTCGCCGTGCGCTCTTGCCAGGCATCCTCGCCAAACGGTGTTCCGCGCACCAGCGAACGCCGCAGCGCCGCCAACTCCGCCTCCGTCCGCACGGACTCGACGTGCTGCCGCCAGTCTCCCGGCCGCGCTAGGCATTACCGCCACCGGCAAACCGTAAACGTCGTGGCATGACGGCAATTTACCGCTGCTCTCTCCCCTGTCAAGATCGAAGACTCGCGACCCCCTTTCCCTTTTCTTTTCCTAAACTGTTACCAAAACGCAGGGGGGCAAGCCTTCGTTCAGGAGTGCCAATCACACGTCCGGCTTATTATAATGGGGGAACACGAGTTGACATGGCACACAAAAGACTTTTCATTGTGCCATGGGTATCGTCGTGTGGATTCCAAGCAAGAGGCCGTGAAATGCCCGAACAGCTATCTCCATCCGGTTCCTTGGATGCGGCAGGGTTTGCAGCCACGCATTGGACGATCGTGCTGTCGGCGGCCCGGGGGAGCGAGACCCCGCGAGCGGCTGCGGCAATGGCGGAGCTTTGCCGCACCTACTGGTATCCGCTCTATGCCTACGTGCGGCGCCGCAACTACGATGCCCACGAAGCCGAGGATCTGATCCAGGAGTTTTTCGTCCGTTTGATTGCGAAGAACTACCTGGCTGACGTGGACCGCCAGAAAGGCAAGTTCCGCGCGTTCCTACTGGCCGCGATGAAGCATTTCCTGGCTGATGAGTGGGACCGAAGTCGCGCTCTGAAGCGCGGCGGGGGCCAAGTAATCGTGCCGCTCGACGGAGTCGATGCTGACACACGCTATAGCCGCGAGCCCGCCCACGACCTCACCGCCGAGAAACTTCATGAGCGCCAGTGGGCGATTGCCGTGCTCCAAAAGGTGCTCGCTCGGCTTCGGGAGGAGTTTCTGGTAGAAGGAAAAACCGGGCTCTTTGACCGGCTGGAGGCATTTCTAATGGGCGGAGCGGCTACGACGCACGCCCAGGCAGCCGCAGAACTCGGACTGACCGAAAATGCCGTAAAGAAGGCCGTTCATCGCCTGCGCCGCCGCTTCCGGCAACGGCTGCGCGAAGAAATCGCCCATACCGTTGAGAGCCCGGACGAGATCGACGAGGAAATCCATTACCTGTTGCGCTGCTTGTAGTTAGGGCCGGTCCACTACCGCTTGGCGGCACAAATTCGGCATTTCTCGGGAACGTTTTGTGGGTCTTTCCTCTGAAATAAGTGGGAACTGATCGAGATGCAAAGGCCAAGCCGGTGAGCGAACAAGAACAATGTACTCGGTGCGGAGCCATTTTGGCGCCCGAGGCGCTGCAGAAACTGTGTCCGGCCTGCCTGCTGAAGCGGGGCCTCGAGACCCAGACGGGCGGTGGCGAAGCCGGTTCGGCGGAATATGTGCCGCCGACGCCAGCCGAACTGGCACCCTTGTTCCCGGACCTGGAAATCCTGGAACTGGTCGGACGCGGCGGGATGGGCGTGGTCTACGAGGCCCGCCAGAAACACCTCGACCGGCTCGTGGCCCTGAAGATTCTCTCGCCTTCCTTGGGCAAGGACCCGGCCTTCGCCGACCGTTTCGCCCGCGAGGCCCGGGCGATGGCCATGCTCAGCCACCCACACATCGTGGCCGTCCACGATTTCGGCCAGACGGGCGGAGTATACTACTTTCTCATGGAGTTCGTCGACGGGCTGAACCTGCGGCGGCTGCTGGACGCCGGAAAGCTGGCCCCGCCCGAGGCCCTGGCGATCGTGCCGCAGATCTGCGAGGCCCTGCAATACGCCCACGACAAGGGCATCGTCCACCGCGACATCAAGCCGGAAAACATGCTGCTGGACAAGGAGGGCCAAGTGAAGATCGCCGACTTCGGCCTGGCCAAGTTGATGGGCAAAGTGGCCAAGGACTTCACCTTGACCGGCGCCGGCCAGGTGATGGGCACGCCCAACTACATGGCCCCCGAGCAGATCGAGCACCCGCAGGAGGTGGACCATCGGGCCGACATCTATTCCTTGGGCGTGGTGTTCTACCAAATGCTCACCGGCGAGTTGCCGCTGGGCCGCTTCGCCCCGCCTTCGCGGAAAGTGCAGATCGACGTGCGGCTCGACGAGGTCGTGCTGCGGGCGTTGGAGAAGGAGCCCGAACTGCGTTACCAGCAAGCGAGCCATATCAAGACGGAGGTGGAGACAATCGTGAGATCATCGCCTCGCGGGCGCCCAGAAGACCATAGCCCGGGTTCGTTCTTCTCGTTTCTTGTGCGTTGGCCACGGTTGGTTGGACTGCGCGACGGCCGCGCGGTCGTCAACTGGCACGCGCTCGGCTGGTATCTCGTCATCGTGCTCGGCTTCACCTTCGTCGGGGGTATTCTTGCGAGCACGAGCACTGGCGGCCGCGATTCGTCCATTGCGTTCGCTGCGGTATTTCTTGGACTAGCTGTTGTTATGGTCGCAACGGGCCTTCGCGTTTTCCTTGACTTGCGAAAGCCGGAAACTCAACTGCCGAACCTTGATCCCCAAGAAGCGAATCCCGCTCCGGAGCAGGCACCATGCTCCGATATTCACGGCGACGCCCCGGCGTCCGACATCCAAGAAACCGTCGTGAACGCGCGGCGCCAAGTCCAAGGACCGGCGATTGGTCTGCTGGCGGCCGGAATCGTCAATTGGGTCGCGGCTGTGCTAATCAGCCTGCCGGTGGCGGGTGGGTTGGGGGCGGGCTGGGACGGCCCAGGTGACGTGGTTCTCCTTGCCCCATTGTCCCTCGCGGTCCTCGGCATCTTCGTTCTTTTGGCCGCGCTAAAGATGAGACGGCTACAAGCGTATTGGTTGGCTGTCGCCGCCGGCGTTCTGGCGATCCTCATTTCTCCCGCCAGCCTGATCGGTCTGCCGATCGGCATTTGGGCCTTGGTCGTGCTGGGCCGGCAGAAAGTGCGGACGGCATTTGCCGCCAACGTCTTTCCGATCGAGAGGAATCGAGAACGGCGGTCTTCTCTCTTCACCCGCGCGATCAGCGTGCTCCGCTGGACCGCGCGGACTTTGGCAGCGCTATTGCTCATCATGTTTGCCGCCTTCGCCATTGGAAAAGGGCCCCCGTCCGACTGGTATGGGCCAGAGGGGGTGGTTGTGTTCGGCGGCCTCTTTCAGGTGGCACTGGGCCTGATTATCGGCTGGAAATGGGAGGGGTGGGCCGCGCTGCTGATCATGGCTGGGACGCTGGAGTGTCGTATGGTCCAACCGACGCTCGGCCTCCGGGCGCACCGGGCGCACTGGAGTTGCCGCTGATCGTCGGCGTCCTATACGGAATATGTTGGGAACTCAAACACCATGACCGCACGGGCGGCCGAGTTCCGCGCGGTTGGCTGCAATGGTGGCCCGCGGCCCTGTTCATCCCGCTGTTGGCGTTGGGGATCTTGCAACTGATCGGCCCCTAATCTCTTCGGCACAACGGCAGAAAATCCGGTCCCGGCCGGTGTCAACACTATAGAGGCGCGAAGCGGGACGAATGAGATGGCTGGCGTGAATTGGGAATCGCTGAAACGACTCCTGGACGAGAATATGCCCGGCCTTGTCCTTAGCACATTTTGGCGGCGGCAACTGACCATGCTCGTTGCCGTCAGCGAAGCCAATCCGACGCTCTCGCGACGGGGGGCGCTTTGCTGGTCGCCGTTGCGATCAGCGTTGGTATGCTGCCCACATTCCGTCTCTCCCCGCAGTGGCCGAGCAACAGTCCGCAAAGGTGGATCGCGGCCCGGCGGCCGCCCCCGCGACCTCTGGCACGTCGAAGAACAACGACGGACGTTCGACTTCTACGGGCCAGCGCGTCGATAAGACCGGCAAGCCGATTGCCGGGGCCACCGTGGTCGTACGGATTCCTGATAACAAAGACATCCTCGTGAAGGCGCTTCGTGCGAAGGACGCACAGTTCAATAATCTCTCGCTCACGTGTGATCTTATCGAGATTAAGTTGAAGTCGCCGGCAGAAGATTGGCTCAACAAGGCGATGGAACCGCGTTTAGTTCATCCCCAACGACTTCATTGCCACCGTCATCGGGTCGCTGTAGTGAGGCTGATGAAGAACCCCTTGCTGGCAGAGCAGGAACGTGATCAGCAGTCGTCCCACGCGCCCGTTGCCGTCAAGAAACGGATGGATCGTCTCGAACTGCGAATGTATCAGGCCGCAGTGGATCAATCGTGGCAACGACCCGCCTTCATACAGGAATTTCTCCAGGTTGCTTAGCGCCTGCTGCATTTCATGCACGGGCGGTGGCACGAAGGTTGCCGTCGACAATGTGCAGCCCGCGGGACCGATCCAGTTCTGGCTGCGGCGAAACTCGCCCGACGTCCGCTCGGACCCACGCCCGCCCGCCAGCAGCTCTCCATGGATCTCGCGGATCAGCCGAAGGGACAATGGCAGGTCGCCGAGTCGCTGGAGCCCATAGTTCATCGCGCGAACGTAATTGACCACTTCCGCAACGTCTTGCGGATGCGCTTCGCCCTTGGAATCGGCCTCGAACTCCAGCACGTCTTCCAGGGTGCTTTGCGTACCCTCAATCTGCGAACTGAGCACCGCCTCGTGGCGCACGTACATGGCGACGAAGAGATCCGGGTTGGGCAGAACCGAGGCCACGCCATCCAGCCGCCCCAGGCAGCGGTCCGCATCGGAAAGCAGCCGGATCAACTCCTCGTCCATTCTGATGGGGGGATCGGGAGGGAGCGGAGCAGGAATGAAGGCGCGATACCCTTCGGGCTGTGGCAAGAACTGGCCGGCGCGCATATTGGTTCTCCTGGCGACAGCCCAGCGTTATTCAGCGGAACTAAAACAAGGCTTCCTGACTCAGGTTCTTATTTTAGTTCAATCGCCTTTTCCAAAACAAGGTCCCCCAGACTCGCACAGTACTTCAGAAATCGAGAACGTCAGTATTACGTTGTGGACCAAGAATTTCAATCGTCGGTTGAGAGGTAAGGTATGAAAATCCCCCCAAGAGATTGGAAACAGCGCCTACTTCGCCGCCGCCGCTCCGGCCGAGGCGACGGCGTGGTCGTTCTCAACCGTGCTTCCGGAAACCCCGATGGCCCCAATCACCTCGCCGGCCGCGTTGACAATCGGCACGCCGCCGGGGAAGGTGATCAGCCCGCCATTGGAGTGCTCGATGGCATACAGCGACCCGCCGGGCTGCGAGAGCTTGCCGATCTCGCCGGTGGGCATGTCGAAAAGCCGCGCGGCTTGCGCGAAGTCGGCCGCGGCCTTGTCGGTGTCATGTTTCCGGGTATACAACTTCGCTCGGCGCTCGTAGGCATCCGGCGCCTTCGGATTGAGCCGGATGACTTCGCTCATGTCGGCAATGGCCTTGTCCACGTCGCCTTGGCATTCGTAGACCTGGCTGCGGAGGGTAAAGCCTTCGGTATCTTTCGGATCCAGGCGAATGGCCTCGTTCAGATCGGTCAAACTCTTCTCCATCTCACCGCAGGCTGCGTTGAGGTTGCCACGGGCCTTGTAATACCACGCAACCTTGGGATCGAGCCGGATCGCTTTATTGCAGTCAGCCGGGGCTTGTTCATGTTCGCGTTTGATTTTGCTGAGGGATCTTCTCGCTTGCTCGCGGGATGCGTGGCCATCCTGGGGGTTCGATCGGCTCGGCGCTTTGTTTTCCTGCAATGGGGCGGCAAAGTTCTTGCCCGATGCTTGGCCGCTGGCCGATGGAAGCGATTTGTTGAAAACCGAAAAACTCGAATCGGCTTTTTCCTGAGAGGATGGCGAGTTGAGATCGTTCCCCTCCTTCGAGGTAAGGTAAGCTTATGCGTACTCGGCTGCCTTGGAACAGCGTGCCCGACCGCGTGCGGCGTATGCCTCGGCGAATTTCGGGTTGAGGCAGATCGCTTTATCCAAGTCGGCGCGGCCGCGATCGATCTGGTCCTTGGCAAAGCAGGAAAGGCCGCGCCGCAAGTAGGCTCTTGCATACAGCGGGTTGCGCTGAATCGCTGCGCTGAAGTCGGCGATGGCGCGATCATGCTCTCCGGAGTGGACGATGCCGAAAAAGGGCTGAACGAGCTTCGTGCCGGCGTGTGGAACGAGGAAAGTCGGACCGGACCGGTCCGCGCTGGTCCGGAACTGGTGCGCGCTCGGTCCAGCCAAGACGGACCGCATCGGTGCGGTGTGGGCCGCTGGGTGCCGGTGGACCGGTCGGGCAGGAGTGCAGCGTACACAGTGCAAAGTACACCGTACCGAGTGTTCAGTCGCGGGAACGATCAAGGGCGTTCCAAACTGCGCAGACGGCATTTCTGCGGCCCTTTTCGCTTCCCCCTTTTTCTCGAAATCCGGTTTCTTTCGCCGGTCGCTCTAACATGGCGGGAATCAACGCCTTACGACTCGCCCGCGAGCCACTCGACCCGAACTCAAGCAATGTCCGCTGCCTCAAATCGGCCGCTCAAACGTACTAATATGCAGGAGATCAAGGAAAAGAAAATGGGAGAAACGAAGATGATAAAGAGAAGAAGGTGGATTTCATTAACAAGTTCGTTTCGGGCAAGTCGGGTAAGAAGCCCCCCGTCGGTAGGTTTGGGGCCGGAGAGGCGGCCTTCGTTTTGGACCGCAGCGTGCCGGACCACGCGGAAAGCGCTACGCTACGCAGGTTCCCAACGGAAAAGCAGTTGCCCGTGCTTGGCCGGACCACGAAACCCGGCGGGAAGCATCTTCCGCGAATAGACTGTTATTGGGAATAATTATGGATTGTTAAGACGAATAACGTCTTCTCGCAGTCACTTGTTCTTTGAAACACAATGATCCCCCCTCGGCAAGAGGGACCTACTTGTGGGTAATGTTTGGACCATTAGTGTACAATCCGATTTTTACCGCCGTAGATGCGTTTGCTCCCGTAAAACACGATGATTTCTGCAAGACGAGTCGCCGCGCCCCGCACGAAATTGAACCAGCACGTTGTGGACCAAGAAATCAATTGTCGCTTGAGAAGTGAGGTATGAAAATCCCCCCAAGAGACTGGAAACAACGACTACTTCGCCGCCGCCGCTCCGGCCGAAGCGACGGCGTGGTCGTTCTCGACCGTGCTTCCGGAAACCCCGATGGCCCCAATCACCTCGCCGGCCGCGTTGACAATCGGCACGCCGCCGGGGAAGGTGATCAGCCCGCCATTGGAGTGCTCGATGGCATACAGCGACCCGCCGGGCTGCGAGAGCTTGCCGATCTCGCCGGTGGGCATGTCGAAAAGCCGCGCGGTACGGGCCTTGCGAATCGAGATGTCGGCCGAACCGAGCCAGGCGCCGTCCATCCGCGCGAAGGACTTCAAATGCGTGCCCGTGTCCACGACCGCAATATTCATTTTCGCGCCCAATTCCTGGGCTTTGGCAAAAGCAGCCTCCACCACGGTCTTGGCTTGGGCCAGGGTAATGTCAGGCATAATCGTCTCCTCGAAGTTGAAATAACAGGAAATGTTGTTAAAATAAGTCGTACTGTAACCGCCCCTGCCGACCCAGCGTCGGTGGAGCGATGATTGGCAGCTAAATGGCTGTTACGAGGACTAACCTCCCGCCCCCACCGGGCTTGCGGTTTGTCGATTTAGTCCCGCCCCCGCTGGGCCTGTCCCGGCGGAGCGGAGGTTTGGCCACTAGAAACGCCGCCTCGCCCACGCCTTTCGCCATTTTTTCCGTGTTTCCGCCGCCCGGCCCGCGGGCCGGGCGGCGGAAACACGGAAAAACGGCGAACAACGGCTGGAGGCTGGCCAGTAGTGGTCAATCCTTCGCTCCGCCGGGGCAGGCCCGGCGGGGGCGGGAGGGCAGTCTTCGACAGACCGCTTGTCCCGGCGGGGGCGGGAAAATCTTTCTTCCAAGAATAGCGAGGTCGTCAAGCGGTGCCTAGACCTGCCCCCCTTATCGCCCTTCGTCGCCACGCGCGGCTCTGGGCAATCGCGTCGCTGGCGATGTTTCCCACCTTGGTTGCCGCGGCGGCCGACAAGCTGAGTTTCAATCGCGATATCCGGCCGATCCTGGCCGAAAACTGCTTTGCCTGCCACGGCCCGGACAGCGCCTCGCGAAAGGCCGGCCTGCGGCTCGACCGGCGGGAGGTAGCCGTCAAGGCGGGCGCGATCGCACCGGGCAATCCGGACGATAGCGAGCTGATCAACCGCATCTTCGCCACCAAAAGCGACGAAGTCATGCCGCCGCCGTCGATCCACAAGCAACTCACCGGGGCCCAGAAGGAAAAGCTCAAGGCCTGGATCGCCGCCGGGGCCGAGTACCAGCCGCTCTGGTCGTTCATCCCGCCCGTTCGCCCCGCGCCGCCCGCGGTGCGCGAGGCGGGCTGGGTCCGCAACCCGATCGATCGGTTCGTCCTGGCCGCCCTGGAGCAGCGCGGCATGCCGCCGGCCCCCGAGGCCGACCGCCGCACCTTGGCCCGGCGGCTGAGCCTCGATCTGACCGGCCTGCCGCCGCCGCCGGAAATGGTCGAGGCCTACGTCCATGATCCGGCGCCGAATGCCTATGAGAAGCTGGTCGAGCGGTTGATCGAGTCGCCGCATTGGGGCGAACATCGGGCCCGCTACTGGCTCGACGCCGCCCGCTATGCCGACACCAACGGCATCCACTTCGACAACTACCGCGAGATCTGGTCCTTTCGCGATTGGGTCATCGAGGCATTCAATCGGAACATGCCGTTCGACCGCTTCACTGTCGAGCAATTGGCGGGCGACCTGTTGCCCAATCCGACCGACGAACAGCGGATCGCGACGGGCTTCAACCGCTGCAACATCACTACCAACGAAGGCGGCGCGATCGGCGAAGAGTACCTGGTGCTGTATGCCCGCGATCGGACCGAGACGACCTCGCGGGTGTGGATGGGTCTGACGGCCAATTGCGCGGTCTGCCACGATCACAAGTTCGATCCCTTGCCGCAAAAGGAGTTCTATAGCCTGTCGGCGTTCTTCAACAACACGGCGCAAGCGGCGATGGACGGCAACGTCAAGGACACCCCGCCGGTGATGTTCGTCGCCGCCACGCCCGAGGACCGCCAGCGGTGGAAGACCATCGAGGGCCAGGTTGCGGAACTCAAGCAGCAGATCAACGCTCGCCGGCAGGCCGCGCGGGCCGATTTCGAGAAATGGGCCGCGGGGCCGGCCAAGCAGTCGCTTGCGGCGAACGTGCCCAGCGACGGCTTGCGGTTTCACGCGCCGTTGAATGAGGGGCAGGGCCGCAGCGTAAGCGTTACAGTCGATGCGAAGCCCCGCACGTTGGCCCTCGCCGCCGACGCGGCCTGGAGCGCGGGCGAGGTGGCCGCCATGGCCTTCCTGACCCAGGACAAGACCCCGCTGGCAATCGCCGAGGCGGGCGACCTCGACAGCCAGCAGGCGTTTTCCTATGGGGCCTGGATCAAGCTCCCCGGCAAGGTCGGCAACGGGGCCGTGATGGCCCGCATGGACGACGGCAACGCCTACCGCGGCTGGGATCTCTGGCTGGAGAACGACCGCCCCGCGGCACATTTGATCAACCACTGGCCCGACAACGCCATCAAGGTCGTGTCGAAGACGCCGCTCCGGCCGGGCAAGTGGCATCACGTGATGGTCACCTACGACGGTTCGCGGCGTGCGGCCGGGGCCAGGGTCTATATCGACGGCAAGCCGCAGCCGGTTGACGTCCAGAGCGACAGCCTCAAGGACACGATGCGGACGAAAGTGCCCTTGAAGATCGCCCAGCGGCATACGTCCAGCCGCATCCACGGCGTGGCCTTGCAGGATCTGCGGATCTACGGCCGCAATCTCTCCGCTCTCGAAGTCGACCGGTTGGCGTCGTCAACCCGCCTGGCGTCGATCCTGGGGAAGCCGGCCGCCCAGCGGAGCAAGGCCGAGAACGACGGCCTGTTCGACTTCTGGCTCCGCCGCGAAGACAAGTCGTATCAGGACCTGGCGGCACGACTTGCCGAGACCGAGAAGGACCAACTGGCGATCCGCGCCCGCGGCACCGTGGCCCACGTGATTCAGGAGCGCAGCGAGCCGCCCAAGGCCTACGTACTCTTCCGCGGCGATTACGACAAGCGGCGCGAGGAAGTCACACCGGCGACGCCCGCGTTCCTTCCGCCCATGCCGGCCGAATTGCCGCGGAACCGTTTCGGTCTTGCCCAATGGTTGACGCGGCCCGAGCATCCGCTGACCGCCCGCGTGACGGTGAACCGCTTCTGGCAAGAACTCTTCGGCATCGGACTGGTGAAGACGACCGAGGATTTCGGCGTCAACGGGGAAACGCCGGTCAACCAGGAGTTGCTGGATTGGCTGGCGGTCGATTTCCGCGAGTCGGGCTGGGACGTGAAGCGGCTGTTCCGCATGATTGTCACGTCGGCCGCTTACCGGCAATCGGCCGCGACGACGCCCGAGAAGCTCGAGCGCGACCCGCAGAACCGCTTGCTCTCGCGCGGCCCGCGGTTCCGCATGGACGCCGAGATGGTCCGCGACTATGCCCTCGCGGCCAGCGGTCTGTTGGCGCCGAAGATCGGCGGGCCGAGCGTGCGGCCTTATCAGCCCGACGGCGTCTGGGAGGCGGTGGCCATGCCGGAGAGCAACACGCGGTACTATCGCGTTGATAGCGGCGACAGCCTGTACCGGCGGAGCATGTATACATTTTGGAAGCGGGCTGCCCCGCCGGCATCGATGGACATTTTCAATGCGCCCGACGCGGGAAGCGTGTACCGTGCGGCGCGAGCGGACCAACACGCCGCTGCAAGCCCTGGTGACGCTCAATGATCCGCAGTTCGTCGAGGCGGCCCGCCGCCTGGCGGAAACGACGCTCAAGCAAGGCGGCGACAAGACCGAAAGCCGCATCGACTTCACCGCCCGGCGGCTGTTGGCCCGGCCCTTGCGGCCGCAAGAGTTGCAGGTCGTGGAAAACAGTCTCGATGCGTTGCTCAAGCATTACCAGGCCGATCCCGCCGGGGCGAAGAACCTGTTGACGGTCGGCCAGTCGCCGATCGACCCCAAGCTCGATCCGCCCACGCTCGCGGCCTGGACGATGCTCACGAATGAACTGATGAACTTGGATGAAGTGTTGAATAAGTAAATCACAAGGTGTCAACCATGGACCGTACCACCCCTTCCCGTCGCGATTTTCTCGATCTGACCGTTCGCACCCTGGGCGGCGCGGCGGCGGCTTCGCTCTTGGGCCCCAACGGCGACGTGCTTTCGGCGGCCGAGGCGGAAGCTGGTGGGACTCGTCTTACTCGGCCCACCCTACAAGTGCCCGGTCCCCACTTCCCCGGCAAGGCCCGGCACGTCATCTATCTGCACATGGTCGGCGGGCCATCGCAGATCGATCTCTACGACTACAAGCCGAAGATGGACGCCTGGTACGACAAGGACCTGCCCGAATCGGTCCGCCAGGGCCAGCGGCTGACGACCATGACCAGCGGGCAGGCGCGGTTCCCCATCGCGCCCTCGAAATACAAGTTCGCGCAGCACGGCCAGGCCGGCATGTGGATCAGCGAGTTGCTGCCCAATACGGCCAAGGTGGTCGATGAAATGTGCTTCGTCCGCAGCATGAACACCGATGCCATCAACCACGAGCCGGCCATCACCTTGGCGCAGACGGGCAATCAGATCGCCGGGCGGCCATGCCTGGGCGCCTGGGTTTCCTACGGGCTGGGCACGCTCAACCAGAACCTGCCGACGTTCGTGGTCATGGTCGCCAAGCCGACCAACATGGAGCAGCTCCAGGCCATCTCGGCCCGGCTCTGGTCGAGCGGCTATCTGCCGGGCGAGCACGCCGGCGTCGCCTTCCGCACCAGCGGCGATCCGATCTTGTACATCAACAATCCGCCGGGCGTGACGGCCGAACGTCCGCCGCGCGACGCTCGACGGCATTCGCGCGCTCAACGAAATGAACTTCAGCGCCTGCGGCGATCCGGAAATTCGCACGCGGACGCGGCAATACGAACTGGCCTTGCGGATGCAAGACAGCGTGCCGGAGTTGGCCAACCTGGCGACGGAGCCGAAAGCGACCTTCGCGCTGTACGGCGAGGAGGCCCGCCAGCCGGGCACTTTCGCCAATGCGGCCTTGCAGGCCCGGCGGATGGTCGAGCGGGGCGTCCGCTTCGTGCAGATCTACCACAACAATTGGGACTCGCACGGCAACGTGGCCGGCCGCTTGCCCAGCCAGTGCAAGGACGTCGACCAGGCCTGCTGCGGCCTGATCACCGACCTCAAGCAGCGCGGCCTGCTGGGCGAGACGCTTGTCGTCTGGGGCGGCGAGTTCGGCCGCACGATCTACTCGCAAGGCGGGCTGTCGCATCAGAACTACGGCCGCGACCATCACCCGCGGTGCTTCACGATATGGATGGCCGGCGGCGGCATCAAGCCGGGCACGGTTTATGGCGAGACCGACGACTTCTCCTACAACATCGTCAAGGACCCCGTGAAGATCCGCGACTTCCACGCCACGGTCCTGCACCTCCTGGGCTTCGACCACGAGCGCTTGAGCTATCGTTACCAGGGGCTCGACCAGCGCCTGACGGGCGTGGAGAAGGCAAAGGTTGTTAATGAATTGCTGGCGTAACTCGCGGCCGATACGGCCGCGCCCCGATCTTCAGCAGATTGCCGTTCTTCGCTGCGCCAATCAGCATGCTCAGGTTCGCCATAGCGAAATAGGCCCAAGCGGGGATGGCCTGCCGGCGAATGCCGGTCGTGGCCGATTCAGGGATGTCTTGGCCGGCATCCAAGGCCGCGATGGTCTGGTCGAAGGCGGCGGTGATATGCCGCGCCGACCGGCCCTGCGCCGTGAGCGGCTTGCCGCCGAACATCCCGCCGCCCCCGATGGCCAGGCCGCCTGCCCAGTGCAGGCCGGCGTCGCGGGCGAAGAGGCGGTAGATGTCCAGGGCAACGTCGTTCTGGAGCGCCTCGACGAAGCCGCAGTTGACCACGGCGCAGATACGGCCGGGCCGCCCGGGGCGCGACTTGACCAGGCGCTCAAGGGCCGCCATGAACTCCGCCGGCACGCTGTCCACGTAGAGCGGAGCAACGATGGCGACGGCGTCCGCTTCGCGGAAAGCGGCCTCCAAGTCTGGCCACTTCTCCGGCTGGCGCACCGCCGCGCAGACCGTGAGCGACTTCGCCTGCCAGCCGCGCCCCGCAAGCCCGTCCACCAGGTACTCGGCAAAATATCCGGACGTGCTGTGCGGCCGCGGACTGCCGACAAGGGCGATGAAGGTCTTGTTCATTGACGTGCCTCCAATCTCTCCACCAGTCGAGTCACTTGGGCGCGCCGCTCATCCGGCGACTGCCCGCCGTGGAGCACCGTGCTGCCGGAGGACGGCGCATGCATATTGACCGCGTTACGGGCGGCCAAGCGGGCGAAGACCGCGGCGCCGTCCGCGTCCGGCTCGCTCTGCCAGCCGATGGCCAGGAAGCTGTGCGCCGGGTAGCGCCGTTTGTGATGCATCTCGCCGCCTACTTTTTCGAAGAGCGGGGAAATCGTCGGGATCATCCGGTCTGCCGCGCATTTCAGACGGCTGGAATAGCCGCCAAAGGTCACCGGGCTGAGGAAAACAAGGGCATCACAATTCGCGATGGCCCGCGCCACTTCCCGCCCGTCGTCGTCGATGATGCACTCGCCGGGAGTCTTGAACCAGCAGTTGAAGCAACCGCGGCAAGGGGCCACGCGGAGCTCCGCCAGCGGTTTCGTCTCCGGCTCCCAACCTCGTGCGCGGAGTGCCTCACACAACATCCCGTGGATGGCGTTTTCCGCGTCGTCGTCCTTCGAGTTTCCGTGGAGAATCAAGGCCTTCATTTCCTCACCTTCGCTTTCCTCATCCGGGGTATCTCGCCTTTCTCGATCCGCGCGATGACGTCCTCGATCCAGGCTAGTTTCGCCTCCTTCATGCGGATGCCGCATTCCAGCGTCAGGAACCAACACCAGGCCTCGCGCGGATCGTCGATTTCCGCGGTGAAACGATGCGCCTGGACAGGGACTTTCCGCAACGGTTCCAGTCCGGCACGGCATTGCTCCGCCGCCCGGCGAAAGATCCCGAGAATTTCTTCATTGGTGAGCTGTGCGGAGAAAAAGACCTGCACCAGCGATGCGCTGCGCCCCTCATCCCTTTCCAGCGGAGTGGTCAACCAGCGATGCAGTTCTTCCCGGCCCGCCTTGGTAATGCTGTAAACCTTGCGGTCCGGACGGTTCTCTCGCTCCACCACCTTTACGTGCGTGTAGCCCTGTTCGTCCAGTTTCGCCAGGATGCGGTAAATCTGGCTTTGATCGGCCGGCCAGAAGTGCTGCACCGAGAGATCGAAGCGTTCCTTGAGGTCATAACCTGACAACGGCCCGTACCGCAAGAACCCTAGAATCGCGTGATCCAGCGACATGTTGAGCACCCAATTATATGATTCGTCCTGTATAGGACAACTCCTATAGTATCGTTCTATCGGAAAGATGTCAAGGGCAGATGAAAATTGAGTTGACTTTACGCCTGAATCCGCCATAATACGACGAAGGAGATACGGATAGTGGAAATCCCCATCATCGTCGAGCCCGCTGGAGAGAATGCCTTCCGCGCGAGTAGCGGAGGCCTTTGGGGCCTGGAAATCGAAGCGCCGACTCGGGACGAAGCGGTCCAGAAGCTTCGCGCATTGATCGACGACCGGCTGGATGCCGGCGCCGAGGTCGTCGAACTGGAAATTCGCGGTCGCGCGCATCCGCTCGCTCGATTTGCGGGAATGCTCAAGGACGACCCTTTGCTCCAGCCGTGGAAGGACGCGATGGCCGAGTATCGCCGACAGACTGAAGATCTCCGGCAGGGCCAATGACTCTCCACGTCCTCGACACTGACACGTTGGTTCTGTTTCAAGAAGGCCACGGCGAGGTTTGCCGTCGCGTGCTTTCTAAGCCTGTCGATGAACTGGCGACGACCGCAATTACGGTCGAAGAACAACTGTCCGGCTGGTATACGCTTCTGCGGCGTGCGAAGGACGCCAGGCAGTTGGCCCATGCTTACCAAAGGCTCGTCGATACGGTCCAAGTGCTGGGCCAGTTTCATATCTTGTCATTCACCGAACCGGCAATCGACCGGTTCATTTACCTCAAAGGCTTGAAGCTCGGAGTCAAACATGCGGACCTGCGCATAGCAGCGATCACTCTGGAGCACGGCGGTACGCTGGTTACTCGCAACGTGAGGGACTTTCGAGAGATTCCAGACCTTCCCATCGTCGACTGGTCTTTGTAGCCGGAGGTTTTTGCGATCACTAGCCGGTACTTGTGGTAGGGCACGGGCCGGGCTGTAACCCCCGAAGTGGAAGATGGTCTGTGTCATCCTACTTCAGCAGCGGCCGCTGCATGAGACAAGTCCAGGCCGGATAGCCGTTTTCCAGGATCGGACTGGGCATGCGGATCTGCTCGAGCCGCACGACCTCGAACAGGCGGCCCAGCTCGTTGTAAAGCTGACGCTTGGTGACGGGCGGGGGGCTGCCTTCGATCGGCTCGCCGGGAGCGGCGGCCAGCGTCATGTAATACGAGCCCGGCCGCGTGACGCGCCACAGCCCGTCAAGGTAACGATCCAAGTCGATCAGTCGGACGTAGTGATAGAAACCGCCGTCGTAGACGAAATCGAAGGTGCCGGCGCCTTGGGCGAACTCGAAGAAATCGGCGAGCACGAAGCGCGGCAAGGCGTCTTCTTGTTCGGCCCGAACCCTGGCCCGCTCGATCGCCGTGGGCGAGTTGTCGACGGCCGTGACCTCCAGTCCGCGCCGCACCATGTAAACCGCGTCGGCGCCGGTGCCGCAACCGACATCCAGAACGGAACCGCGACCGATCCGCTTTTCGTCGAGAAATCGAATCAGCTCCGCGGAAGGCTCGCCGGTTTCCCAGACCGGCGTGCCTTCCCGGTAGATTGCATCCCAGTCCCAGTGCCCGGCAGGTGTCATGGTCGTGATCTCATCAGGTCATGGAGGTTCAAATTCCCTTTATAGTGTGCAGCTTGGCCGGGCGTTTGGCAAGCGGGTCGTGTGTCCGCAACAGGCGCCCTTATCGATGCAGCCGCTGGCGGCGATGGAATAAGCAGGGCTAATGCGCGAATTCGATTCGACATAGCCCTACCGAAAATGTCGTGTTTCTACCGGATTTGCCAGGCAGTGCGCAAATAACAGTCACCCATTGCTAAAGGAATAAACACATGAGCTTCAGCGTGCCAATCATAAACAAAATTCACGACACGTCATAAAGACTTATATATTAACAGGTTATGTCGAAAGCATCGGGGCGACTCTTTGTCGGGACAAATGGCGGCATCGGCTTTGCATCGGGGCAGTGGCTTCACACGCATTGCCGGCAAAGCCGTTCCTTGGGTTGATTGAACGCTTTCGAGTTTTGACGGCGGTGGTAATTGGCCCCGACAGGAAACTGTGGTAATCTAGTTTCCGCTTGGGCTGATTTATTTGTGGTTGGAGGCGAGGAAGGCGTCAGGAGCCTTTGTCGATCTCCTTTGTCTCCCTGTTTGACGCAAGTCGACTTGACCGTGCCGAGGCAGAATCCTGGCGTCTGCTTCCATGAAAGGATCCTATCATAGTGACCCCCAAAGAAGTTTTGGCCCTCTGTCGCGAGAAGAACGTCAAGGCCGTGGACCTGCGATTCATGGATTTCCCCGGAATCTGGCAGCACTTCACGATTCCCGTGGACAAGCTGGAGGAGGATGTTTTCGAGGAAGGTTTGGGTTTCGACGGTTCCAGCATCCGCGGCTGGCAGGCAATCAACGAGAGCGACATGCTCGTGATCCCGCAGCCGGAAACGGCCGTCATCGACCCCTTCTGTACGCTGCCGACTCTGTCGATGATCTGCAACATCCAGGACCCCATCACCCGCGAGGATTATTCCCGCGATCCCCGCAATGTCGCCCGCAAGGCGGTCAACTATCTGAAGAGCACGGGCATCGGCGATACGGCTTACATGGGTCCGGAGCTGGAGTTCTTCATTTTCGACAACGTCCGCTACGATCAGAACACCCAGAGCAGTTATTTCTTCATCGACAGCATTGAAGGCCAATGGAACCGCGGCCGCGAGGAAAAGCCCAACCTGGGCAACAAGCTGCGCTACAAGGAAGGCTACTTCCCCGTGCCGCCGGCCGACCAGTTGATGGACATCCGCAACGAGATGATGCAGACGCTCGTCGACTGCGGCATCAGCGTCGAGGCCCAGCACCACGAAGTAGCCACCGCTGGCCAGGGGGAAATCGACATGAAGTTCGACAACCTGGTGGCCATGGCCGACAAGGTGATGATGTACAAGTACGTGTTGAAGAACGTGGCCAAGAAGTACAACAAGACGGTCACCTTCATGCCCAAGCCGCTGTTCGGCGACAACGGTTCCGGCATGCACACGCACGCCTCGATCTGGCGGGGCAGCGAACCGCTGTTTGCCGGCAACGGCTATGCCGGCCTGAGCCAGATGGGCCTGTACGCGGCGGGCGGTCTGATCAAGCACGCCCCGGCGATCCTCGGCTTTAGCTGCCCCACGACCAACAGTTACAAGCGGCTGGTCCCCGGCTTCGAGGCCCCGGTGAACCTGGCCTACTCGCAGCGGAACCGCTCGGCGGCCATCCGCATCCCGATGTACAGCGCGAGCCCCAAGGCCAAGCGGCTGGAGTTCCGCTGCCCCGACCCGAGCTGCAACCCCTATCTCTCGTTCTCCGCGATCCTCATGGCGATGATCGACGGCATCCAGAACAAGATCGATCCGGGCGAACCGCTGGACAAGGACATCTACGATCTGGAGCCCGAGGAACTGGCCAAGGTTCCCAAGGCGCCCGGCTCGTTGGAGGAATCGCTGGCCGCTTTGGGCAGGGACCACGACTTCCTGCTCCGCGGCGACGTCTTCACCGCGGACGTGATCGAGACTTGGATCAAGTACAAGACGGTCAGCGAGGTGCAGGCGATGCAGTTGCGTCCGCATCCCTACGAGTTCTGTCTGTACTATGACATCTAAGAAACGGCACTCCGCTTCGCGGTTGCACCGTTGACGCCGCATTTGGCAGAAGCCCGGGCCCGGGGGTGAGACTCACGTCACGCCTCCGGGCCGGGTTGTTTAGGAGGAGCGAACCGTTCAGTCCCACCACCAGCGGCCCTTGGCCAACTCGATCTTGACCTTGTCGCGGGCTTGGGAAACCTTCGAGTCCTTGTCTGCGAGGATCTTCTCGGGGGCCAAGGCCATCAACGGGTTGATCTCCACGCCGCCGCCGATCGGGGTCAACAACTGGTGACCCTTCCAGATCGCGTTCACGGCCGAGGCGACTTGCTTGGGCGCGTTGTCGGTCTCCGTGACAATCGCGTTCTCGTCGCCGAAGACGTCCATCTTCCAGTTGGCTTTGCCGTAGAAATCGTGCTGCTGGATGTAAGCTGCCATCACCGACAGGTCGATCAGGTTCCGCAACTCGGCATAGACTGCCGATTTGTCGGCAAGCTCGGAATAAACCTTGGTAAAGGCCTGCACGAATTTCTGGCTGGCATTGTTGTTGCGGCCGACAGCCGTGCGCTGTCCGGTGGCGGCGACCAACTCGTCTTCGCCGACGACCTTCACGCCGTCGCCCACGAGTCTCCATTGCCGTGCCGTCGGCGTTGGTCCGCACGCATTGGTAGTCGGGCGTGAAGAACCAACGGGCCAAGGCGTTGCGGCTGATCTGGGCTGCGTTGGCCTGATCGACCCAACTGACCAACTTCACCGGCGGCCGCTCCAACCCAATGCCGATCAGTTTCATGCGATAATCGGCCTCGACCATCACGACGGCGAAGTGCGTCTTGGCCGAGACGCCGTTGACGGTCACTGTCTGCAAGCCGAGATTGCTCTGCAAGCCCTCGACAATGAACTGCGTCCGCTGCGGATCGCGGGGATCGGCGTTGGAACCGATGCTGTGGAGGAACCGCTGCATGGCCGCCAGGCCTTCCTTCGTCGGGTCGATCGAGCAACCGATGAGTCTCGTGGCCGAACCGCTCGGCGGGAAGGCCCTCAGGGCGACGCACAGGTCATCCAGGCGGATCACGGGCCGCCCATTGGATATGCCGATGGTGCGGCCCGCCGGATCGGTGGTCCAACCTTCGGCGGGACCGGCGATTACGACGTCGCCGCTGTCGGGATAGAAGAAGACATAGTGAACGCGAAACAGGCCGGCCAGGAAACGCATCTCGTCGGTGATCGTGCCATTATTCTCCCGAATGGCCTTCTCCAGGTGTTTCAGCGAGATATACCGCATCGGGCTGCGTTTCGCCGCCTTGGTGTTCAATCCGGCGCGGGCGGCGGCCTGCTGCTCCTTGCTGAGCCGGCCGCTTTGATCGGCGGCCGACTTCAGCCGCACCACGCCCGCCGCATCGACAACGACGCCAGCGGCCTGGGCAAAGACGATTCTTGGCGCGGACATGGCCGCCGCCAACACCGCCATCAACATTACCCTTCGCAGTACGAGGCCCCGTGACAACATCGCTATATTCTCCTCTGCTTGCCGACTCATGAATAGAAAGCCTTGTTGGCCCTTCCTTTGATCATAATTGGGCAGCTTGGGTAAAGCAAGCAAAAGAGCTGCGTGGCGCAAGAATACCACCACGGAGTTATTTGTATACAATAAATCGGGTTGGCAAATCGGTCCCATCGGTCCGATCGTTCGCCGGTTACGCGAGCCGGCCACCATCGGAATCGATCACCGCTTCCCAGAATCCTGGAGTTCATACAGCCGAGTCCGGGCCTGCTGTTGCAACTCGCCGGTGGCGTGTTTGGCAATCTGTTGGTAGAAGATCTTCGCGACGTTCGGCTTGCCGTCCTCCTCCAGGGCGCGGGCACGCTCCATCAGGGCAGCCATTTCGCCGTTCGCCGCCTCCTGCTCCTGCTGATGCAGTCGCTTGGCCTCGGCGACGCTCAGTGCCGGCCGACCGGCGGTGCTCGCCTGGGCGGCATGCAAACGCTCCGCGGCGGCCTCGCCCGCACCGGGGACCGGATCGGCCACCTTCATCAGCTTCAGGTTCTGTTGCGGGGCCGGTTTATCCAACTTTTGCTGCTGTACGGGCGGCTGGACCGCTTTTCCGTCCTTGGCCTGGGCAGCTTGGGCCTGAGCGTCGGCATGGGCTTGCAGCATCGCCTGGACTCGCGGATCGACGGGGTTGAGATCATCGTCCATGCCCGGCGCCTGCTGCTGCGGCGCGACGGGAAAAGCCCCCACAACCGGAACAATGCTGATCACGAACGGCGTTTGCGAAGTGTCGGACACAAAGCCCTGCTGACCGTTGGTGAGCGTGACCGATGGCGCCTGCGTGACCGCCGCCGACTTGTAGCCCTGGCTGAAGTTGAGGCCGACACCGATCTGGCCGTAGGGACCGACGGCGGCAAAGTTCGTGGTTAGTCCCGAACTGGGATCGAACCCGCCAAATTGAGGCCGGGCCAAGGCGCCGCCACCAAAGGTGAACGTGAACCCCCGGTAATTCCCCGACCAGTTGATGCTGTTGTTCTCGTAGAAGGAATCGGACAGGGTATGGAAGCGGTTTCCCACGGTGACCTGCTGGGCCTGACCGGGAATTGCGACGGCCACGAGAGTAGCGAGAACCCCCGCCGTTAAGGTGGTGTGCCAAGTGCGCATGATCCGAAGTCTCCTTCTCTGGCCTTGCCCGCTTTTATTCTATCGGCACAGCGGCTGGGTTGTCAAGATTTTGCAGAGCTACTTTACCAATTCCAGGCACCGCAGGCCTCGCTCGGTCGCGGGTCAGGAGCTTGCCGTCCACGTAAGCCGGGTTGCACCAGTTCTTGCCGCAAACCTTGGCCGACGCGATCACGCGACACTCCTTCGGATCGGCGGCCACGAGGTAAGCCCGACCGCTGTCGCCCAACACGAAGAGATTGTCGTTCATCACCAACAGCGAAACGAACTGCCCCGGACTGGCTATCACGCCGGTCTTCACCCAGGCGTCCTTGCCCGTCTTGATGTCCAGGCAGAAGAGCTTCTTCTTCGGCCCCAATCCATAGAGATATTGGCCGACGAGTACGGGACTGGAGAAGTTGATTGCCAGATCCTTGCGGATCCAGGCTTGCTCGGCTTGCCTGCCAGCGCCTGCCGGCGCAGACGCGAAATCCCAACAATCCGGCCTCGTGCGACGAGACGGTGACCATCTCGTCGCAGGCCACGGGACTGGTAATATGCCGGCTAAAGGACGTTTTTACCGCGGTCCGCCAGAGCAGCTTGCCGTTCTGGGGATCGAGCCCGATGACGCCGTTGGACGTGAACGACACAACCTGCTTCAGGCCGGCCAGTTTGGTGATGACGGGGCCCGAGTAGCCGGGGATGTCGTCTTGCGACTTCCATAGGACCTTGCCATTGGTCTTGTCGAACGCAGACGACGCTCGCCCCATGCCGCCCGCCGACGCCGACGATGACCCGTGGGCCGTCCACCAGCGGCGAACCGGTATAGCCATGGCGGCTGGCGCCCTGGGCGAGGCCTTTTTCGCCGATGAACTCGGCTGCGAAATCCTTGACGAAGTTCACGCGCCAGAGCAGTTTGCCGTCGGCCGTGGCGAGGCATTGGAACTCGCCGCGGCACGATTGCACGAAGACGCGCGGACCATCAATGACCGGCGTGCCGCGGGGGCTGGCGCCTTGAGTGTCGCTGATCACCTCGTCGACCGGCACGTTCCAGAGTTCCTTGCCGCACGCCAAGTCGTAGGCGCACAGCGTCTCTTTTTCGTTGCGGTTATCGAGGCAGAAGACGCGCCCCTCGGCGACCACGGGCGAGCCGACACCGTCGCCCAGTTTGACCTCCCAGAGCAGTTTCGGCTCGGCGGAGAGCGTGGCCGGCACGTTGCGCGCCGGCCGCGACCCAGCCGGTATTCTCCGGTCCACGCCAGCGCGGCCAATCGGCGGCCGTGGCGACGGAACGGCAGAAGAAGATCGCAAAACAAACCAGGGGCAGCCACTCTTGTTTAACCCGGAGCCAACAGCGACCTTGTTTAACCCGGAGCCAACGGCGACGGCCGCGGTAGAGGAAAAGTGGGAGAGTAACCGAGGGCAGGCAGTGATCGAGCATCATGGCGGGGTGGATCCGGGAGGTTGTTCCATCTTGGCTTGCAAAGGAAAAAAAGTCAACTGCTCGAACCACGGCACGCAAAGATGAGTTTGAAGTCACCAAGCAAGATCTGGAAACGGCGGACGGCATCATCCTGGGCAGCCCGACCTGCTACACCAACATCCCCGGCAAGATGAAGGTCGTCATCGACGACTGGTCGTGGAAGATGAAGGTGGATTTCACCGACAAGATCGGCGGGGCGTTTTCAACCGGTGGCGGGCAAGTTGGGGGCAAAGAGCACGTCGTCACAAGCCTCCTGCCATTCATGCTGAGCAACCGCATGGTCGTCGCCGGGCCTCTCTGCCAGAACGAGAAGACCGGCAGTGTGCGGGGCGAACCGGGATCGGCCGCCATGACCGGCCCCCTCAATCCCGGAGTGAGCGAGCAGGAACTCGACGCCGCCCAACGTCTGGGCAAGCGCACTGCAGGCGTGGTGAAGAAACTCAAGCCGCAATGACCCCGTCAAGGGCGACGATTAGACCAGGCGACTTGCCGTGCCGTCGGATCACGCCTTATACCCGATCTTCCGCAGCAGATCCTTCCGCCACTTGATTTCGCCCTCGTCTTCCACGCCCTTGGGCGCAAAGCCGTCCACGACGCCCAGGATGCCCCGGCCCTGGTCCGTCTCGGCGACGACAATTTCGGTCGGATTGGCGGTGGCGCAGAAGATGCGGCAGACTTCCGGCACCAGTTTGACCGTGTTCAGCACGTTCACCGGGTAGAAGCCTTCGCCCAGGAAGATGATGAAGGTGTGACCGGCGGAGATCGCCTTCGCGTTCTTCTGCGCCAGTTCGATCATGGCGGGATCGGTTCCCGACCACCGCACCAGGCACTTGCCTGACGCCTCGCAAAACGCCAGGCCGAACTTGATCCCCGGCACGGCCCCCACCAGGGCTTCATGGAGATCTTCAACGGACTTGATGAAATGGGTCTGCCCGAAAATGAAGTTGATCGCCTCGGGCTTGTCGATCTTGACGGTCGTGAGTTTCATTTCAGACTCCTGCGGTTCTGCTTATCTTCCCGATGGCCTCGGAAAGCCGAGCGGTTCATGCCTCATTATAATGGACTTGCAGAGGCGCGGGGAAGTGGCGGCCGCCAGGGGCCTGGCTCCGGCAAAGGAAAGCCGAAACGCAGTCGCACGACTCCCGCAGGCCGTGCCGTTCCTGACGGCGATTTACCTTGGAGTAGCGCATGACGATCTTTACAAGCGTGATTGGACTTGGGACCATTGTTCTTTCCCTGCTCGGGCTGCTCTTATGCCTTGCGGGAATCGTCGGCGTAGGGATGGTCACAAGGCGTGTCGAAGCCGTTCGCAAAGCAGCATTTGCCGCTGCCGACGAAGCCTTCGCATTCGTGGACGCCACGCTTGTTCGCGTGAAGGGACTATTAGAGAATAGCCGCCAGCGCGTGACGGAGATTTCCCAGGCAGTAGAGCGGTTGAGCGACGAGCAGGCGGACGCCGGAAGAGAGAGCGAGCCGCTCCTGCAATCCTTGGATGCAGTCTTTCGAGAATTGAAGTCTGCCGAACCATGGCTGGACTCCAGCTATGCCGTCGCCAAGGGCATAAGCAGGGTGGTCGAGGCGGCGATGTCGTCCAGGTATGCCGCCTCCCTTGAAGATTCAGTGGGCGTGGCAATCACGAAGCGGGGGCAGGAAGTCGCCCAGTCGGTCACGGAAGTCGTTGGCAAACTCCAGGTCGTGCGGCAGGAACTTGTCGAGCTGAGGGACAAAGGGAGACTTGTCCACGAGGTCGTCGTCAGAGGCATGCCGTGGGTGGCCGAGTTGCAAGGGAAATTCGCGAACCTTGCGACAGGCTTGGATAGCTTCTGCGCCAAAGTGACGCAAACCAAGGCGTGCTATACTGAACTCGGACTGAGAATTCATGCATGGATCAGGATTGCCGCGGTAGTCCTCGCCATTCTCCTTGTTTGGTTCGGCATCTCGCAGGTCAGCATGGCGGGCCACGGCTGGCGGCTCATGCAGGACAAACGCGCAACGGAAACCACGCGATAAACAAGGTCAAACAACCGGCTGGTCAAGGCTGCAGACTGAGTGCTGAAGCGGGGCAATTGAATCTGCATGGCGCATGCCTCCGTGACAAACCGTCAGAACATGGGAAGAGCAGATCTCGTGCCGTTCGTCAGCGTCCGAATTCGCGCGGATTCAGACGCTCCGCGGAGGTCCGATCGGTGTCTCTTGCCGATCGCATCGGCAATCATTACCGAAAAGGGAAATTCTCCGCCAGCGGCACTAATCTTGCGGGGAATGCTCACGGGAACCGCGTCTGGTTCGACGCCTCGCTGCATTGGCGTCAGCGATCAATCCCGAACGCAGGTCCGACCGCCGTCTGCCTCGGCCAGCCGATTCATCGCTCATTTTTCGTCCCTCGACAGCAAATAGAGGTCCGGCTCACAGCCTGTCACGGCTTGGCGTACTGCTTGAAGAACTTGACGATCACGGGTGGCACCTCGTCGGGAAGCTGGTGACCGCCGGCGTGGATGTACGTTACGACCGGCGTGCCGCCCTTGGACGGATACATCGTGCAGTGTTCGCCCCAGGGCTGGCCCTCCCCACAACTGTTGATCTTCCGCACTTCGTCGATGGTCCGCTGCTGCCAGGCGAATTTCACCAGCGGATCGTTTTCGCCCGTCATGTGCAGCACGGGCTTGGGTTTGATGTGCGACCTGAACTCGGGCTTGGCCGCCGCGGCACAGGGCGCGACCGCCGCGAACACGTCGCCACGCGCCGCCCAGAGTAGATACGTGAAGCCGCCGCCGTTAGAATGTCCGGTGGCATAGATCCGGTTCTCATCGACCTTGTAGTCTATCTTCAACGTCGCCAGCACGGCGTCGAAGAACTTCAGGTCGCGGTCGCCCTGGTCCTCGAAGGTCTTCTGCCAGCCGGGTTTCTTTCCTTCCGGGTCGGTCAGCACCCCTGGCGTTTTCAACCCTTGCATGTAAACGACGATGGCCTCGGGCCACTGCTTGTGGTAGGCGAACTTGGTCGCGGCCTGCCTCATCGTACCACCGTGGCCGTGGAAAGCGAAGACGACCGGACTGGCGTCGGTCTTGGCCGTTGCGGGTGCATAGACCATGGCCTCGCGGGCAACTCCATCGACCTGCCATTCCCTCCGCGTCAAGTTGCCGGCGGCGGAAGCCGATTTTGCGGCGAAAAGCAGCAGAGCAAGGATTATGAACTTACGTTGCATGGTTGTGTGTCTCTCTCTGGCGTTGTTGCGGACTTTTCGTCGTTCTCAGCCGAGCTTGCCGCTGGCCACTAGACGCGCGAAGTGCGCGAACGAGCGGTCGTAGGTGCGCTCAGCGTCGGACGGGAAGAAGCAACCCGGCAACTCCCCCGCGCTGAGATGATAACTTACGCATTCGCAGCAGAGGCCCCTCCGCGAGCAAGAGCCGTAGCTGCAAGTGCAGTGCTTGAGGTTCTTCGTTTGTTTGCACTCCATGGGACGCCTTTCAGCAGAGAAATGTGGTTGCCAAATACCTGCCCCGAATATAGCCGCGTACCTGCGGCCTCGCCATCCCCTCCACGACTCGAGGGATGCGGCTCAGGAGTAGGCCCCGGTGACACTCAAGAAAGCGAAGAAGCCCGCCAACAGCGGCGGGCTTCTTCAGCTTGGGTGTTTTGGCATTTGGTGAGAAGAGGGCCGGTACGTCAACCTCGTAAAAGCCGACTTTCGGCTAACACTCAAACCCGGCGTATCAACCCTCCCTATTCCCGTACCGCCTGCTTCACACGCAAGCCGCCGAATCGGTCCATCGTCAGATCAAACCGCTTCGACTTGGTCAAGACTTGGCGGGCAAAACGCTCGCCTGCCAAATCCCGGCCCTTCACGGGGAGGCCTGGCCTACGGCCCCCTGCCTCCCTGTCCACGCGCTTTTTTCCCTTCACCTCTAACTCAACGGAATTCTTAGATTCGTTCGTAGCGGAAGTAAAGCCCGCAAAAAACAAGGTCGAAAATCGCAAAAACTCCAGGAAAACTGGGCGGGAAACAGCCTGTGGCGGTCACTGGACACCTGAAAATCGAGACAAGATTTCGGACGGAAAGAACGGGGGTGTGGGTCGCATCTGAATTGCAAAGGCGCCTCAGTTTTGATAATCTGAGGGGATGCCACGACCTTGAGTAATGCCCCCTATGTATTCGCGCCGTCTTAAGACCGGTTATTTCGTTCTGGAGGGGTTGAACTCCGCCGCCACGGTCTATTATCTCTACTATTTCTACTTCTACATGGAGAAGGTCTTCGGCTTCGACAACAAGGCGAACCTCTGCCTGGCGGCGCTGAATGGCGGCACCTACGCGCTGCTGGCCTGGGGAGGCGGGCGATTCGCGCAACGGTTCGGGTACTTCACGTCGCTGAAGATCGGGTTCGCCGTCATGGCCGGCGCTGGGCGTGGGCTCGCAATTGCCGTCGGCGGCGGGCCAAATCCTGGTCATGGCGGCCGTGGTCGCCGGCATGTGTTTTACCTGGCCCACCCTGGAGGCCCTGGTGAGCGAGGGCGAGCCGCGCGCCGGTCTCCAGCAGATGGTCGGCATTTACAATGCGATCTGGGCCGGGACCGGCGCAGTGGCCTACTTCACCGGTGGCGCCATGCTGGACCGGCTCGGCTTGCGCAGCCTCTTTTACGTGCCGATGGCTCTCCTGATCGCCGAACTGGCACTGACTTTTTGGCTGGCGGATCAGGTGCGTCGCAGTCGTGATCGGAGCGGCGACCTCGGTCCGGACCAATCGAATCGTGACGGGACAGGGATTCCGATCCCGGCCGCGGCCGTCCCTCCAGCCGAGATACACCCGCACTCACCGGCCCGGACCAGGAGTTTCCTGCTCATGGCCTGGCTGGCCAACCCCTTCGCCTATATCGGCATCAATACCTTGATCGCCGTCATGCCCGGCATCGCCCGGCGTCTGGAACTTTCGACCACGCTGGCCGGGTTCTGGGGTTCGCTCTGGTGTTTTGCCAGGGTCGGGACATTTGTCGGACTCTGGCTCTGGCCCGGCTGGCATTATCGTTTTCGCTGGCTGCTGGCCGCTTATCTCGCCTTGGTATGCGCTTTCATCACGATTCTGCTGGCCCCCAACCTGCCGGTGTTGGTCGCCGCGCAAGTGGTCTTCGGCGGAGCGGTCGGCCTGATCTACTACTCCTCGCTGTTCTACTCGATGGACAGCAGCGAGACCAAGGGCGAGCACGGCGGCATCCACGAATCGGCCATCGGTCTGGGCAACTGCGCCGGCCCGGCGGTGGGCGCCGCGGCACTGCAATTCCTCCCCCAATACGGCTACAGCGGCGCTCTGGCCGTCACCCTCTTGCTGCTCTGCGGGCTGGGCGGCCTGGCCGCCATCTGGTGGTCGGGAAGGGCCTCATAATCAGCCTACGCCTCCCTGCGCACATATCGCACGCTCACTCGTCCGCCAGCGGCACGAACCATATATTGCGGAACTGGACCGGGTTGCCGTGGTCCTGGAAGTGGAATCCTCCCAGCCGCGCATTCCTGTCCAACTCGGCCTGGTCATGAATCCGAATGCCGTTATGCACGACGGTGACTCGCGGTTTGCCCACGAGTTTGCCGTCCTGCTTCCGCACGCGGTATTCGATGTCATAGGTTTGCCACTGCAAGGGCGGCGCGGAGGCGAGCGAGAACTGATCGAAGGCGTCGGGATTCTTGTACGCATAGAGCCCTCCGCAGCCGCCGCCTTGGTACGTGGTCATGCCGAACGAGTCCAGCACCTGGATCTCCGTGCCGTTGGGCAGAAAGACGCCGCTGTTGCCGCGCCCTTGACCGCGGGCCTCCGGGCGGAGGTTGATCTTGAACTCGACGTGGAGCTTGAAGCTGCCGGGAACCTGGCGTTTGGAGTTCATGCCGCCCTTGGGCACCTCGACCCCGCCGTCGTCGCTCACCTTCCAATGCTGCTCGGCGCCGTCCTTCAGCGGCTTCTTCGTGACTTCGTCGAAGTTCTTGCCGTCCAGGAGCACGATGGCCCCGGCGGGCGGCTTCGCGCCGAGCGTGGGCGACTGGCGCACGGCCCGTTTCAACTCCAACTTGCCATTCTTGCCGACGGTTCCTTGGATCGCGCCGCCGGCGTACGACGCGGCCCACTCGGCCCCTTCCGCCTTGCCGCTGAAGCGGATCGCATCATCGACCGGCTTGCCGTCGAGTTCGACCTTGGCGACCCGGCCTCCGCCCAGCGATTGCCGCACGAAGACCTTATAGGCCCCGCGGCCCCAGGCAACGACCCGGGCCTCGACTTTGCGCTCGCCGTCCTCAGCCTTCACGCTGCCTTCGTAGATGCCCTGGACACTTTCCACGGACGGTGCGGCCGCGCACACCAAACCGCCCGCCGCCAACCACACGCTCGCCACTAAGACCATACGCTGCATGCCTCGACTCCCTTTTCTGATGCTGGACCACGGAACCCGACAGTTGCCCCAAGCTACCGTTCGGGGCGGAAGTACTCACCGGACCATGATTATAATTGGGGTTACGAGGAAATGAAACTCAGGACCGGCCGAAGAATAACTTCCGCAATCAAGCGGGGGTGGCTGGAGGCTGAGCTTGCGAAGCCCCAGCCGATGCCGGAAAAGCTGGGGCTTCGCAAGCTCAGCCTCCAGCCACCCCAGGAAAACCGGGAAATTATTCTTCGGCCGATCCTCAGAACGTCGCACGCATTGAGTGTTGCGTCCTCGGCCAGATCAGCTTCGTCGGCCGGCTGCACGGGCGGAAGTCCGTGGGCCGCTGAACCGGCGGATGACGTAGAAGAACACCGGCGTCAGGAAGATGCCGAAGAGCGTCACGCCGATCATGCCGGCGAAGACCGCCGTGCCCAGCGTGCGGCGCATCTCGGCGCCGGCCCCGTGGGCGATCACCAGCGGAAACACGCCGAGGATGAAGGCGAACGACGTCATGAGGATCGGCCGCAGCCGCACGCGGGCGGCCTCCACGGCCGCGTCGAACCGCGTCGCGCCCTCCTGCTGCCGGTCGCGGGCGAACTCGACGATCAGGATGGCGTTCTTGGCCGCCAGGCCGACCAGCACCACGAACCCGACCTGCACGAAGATGTTCACGTCCATCTGCGCCAGGGCGATGCCCGCCAACGCGCTGAACAGGCACATGGGCACGACCAGGATCACCGCCAACGGCAGCGACCAGCTCTCGTACAGGCCCGCCAGCACGAAGAAGACCAGCACCACCCCCAGCGCGAAGGCGCTGAAGGGGTTCTGCTGCAGGTCGCGGAACTGCTCGATCTGGCTGGACTGCTTCTGCAAGTAGCTCAACTCGGTCCACTCGGCGGTCATGTTGCGCGGCAGCTTCCGGGCCAGCTTCTCCATCGTCGCCAGGACGTCGCCGGTGCTGACTCCCGGCAGCGAGCGCGCCGTTGATCGGCGGCCGCCGGAAACATGTTGTAGCGGATGATCTGCACCGGCCCGGTGGAGTCGCGGACCTCGGCCACCGCCCCCAGCGGCACCATGTCGCCGTCGGCGTTGCGGACCTTGAGCTGCTTGACGGCCTCCGCGTCCGTGCGGAAGGGGGCGTCGGCCTGGACGTTGACCTGCCAGGTGCGGCCGAAGCGGTTGAAGTCGTTGACGTAGTAGCTGCCCAGGTACGCCTGCAGCACGTCGAAGACGTCGGTCAGTTGCACCCCCATCGTCTTGACCTTGGTGCGGTCCACGTCCACGTAGAGCTGGGGCGTCCGGGCGCGGAAGCCGGTGAACAGGCCGACGAGGCCGGGCTGCCGGTTGCCCTGGGCGGCCAGCTCGTCGGCCTGGGCCTGGAGGGCGTCGAAGTTGACGTCGCCCGATCGCTTCCACCATCAGCTTGAAGCCGCCGGCGTTGCCCAGGCCGTCCACCGCCGGCGCCCCGAAGACGTTGATCCGGGCTTCGGGGACCTCGCGGCGAAACCGCTGGCGGAGTTCGGCCGCAATCGCGTCGGCGCTGAGCGCCGGGTCGCGGCGTTCGTGGAACGGCTTGAGGGGCAGGAACACGGAGCCGAGGTTCGAGCTGATGGCGTTGAGGATGAACGACCGGCCCCGGTTGGAGATCGTGTGGGCGACGCCGGGCGTCTCCAGGGCGATCTTCTCGACCTTGTCCATGACTTCCACCGTGCGCTCCAGCGAGGCCGAGTCGGGCAACTGAACGTTGACCACCAGCCGGCCCTTGTCCTGGGTGGGGATGAACCCCGCGGGGACGCGGGTGAAGCCGAAGCCCGTCAGACCGATCAGGCCGACATAGACCAGGAGCACGATCGCGCTGAGGCGGAGGCACCAGCCCACGGTCTTTCCGTAGGCCCGCGTCGCCCGGTCGAAGACCCAGTTGAAGCCCCGGAAGAAATGGCCCAGCGCCCAGTTGACCGGGCCGGATCACGACGCGCCCGAGCGCCCCGCCGGCGACCGCGCCGGGGAGGAAGAGGACGAGGTAGACGCCGCAGCGCCAGCAAGGTGTCTTTCAGGCCGCCGGGCGCCGCCTCGCCGCCCTCTCCGCCGGCCGGCAGGCCCAGCCGAGACGCCCAGGGTCGGCGTCAGCAGCCACACCGTCGCCAGCCCGCCCAGCAGGGCGAAGCTCCACCAGGGCAGGGCCTCCTTGCCCTGGTCGCCGTGCTCGCCCGGCTTGCGCTTGGCGAAGATCCAGGCCGCCCGCGCCGGCGTCATGGTCATGGCGTTGACGGCCGAGATGAGCATCGAGACCGCGATGGTCAGCGCGAACTGGCGGAAGAACTGGCCGGTGATGCCGCCCAGGAAGGCGCTGGGCAGCAGCACGGAGCTGAGCACCAGCGTGATGGCCAGGATCGGCCCGGTGATCTCGTCCATCGCCTTGATGGTGGCCTCGCGCACCGGCAGGCCCTTGTCCAGCCAGCGCTCGATGTTCTCCAGCACGACGATGGCGTCGTCCACGACGATGCCGATGGCCAGCACCAGCCCGAACAAGCGTCAGGTTGTTCAGCGAGAAGCCCATCAGCTTCATGACGGCGAAGGTGCCGACCAGCGACACCGCCACGTCGATCACGGGCAGGAGCAGGGATTTCCAGTCCTGCAGGAACAGCAGGACGACGATGGCGACCAGGATGACCGCGTCGCGCAGGGTATGGAACACCTCGTTCACGGATTCGCGGACGAAGGGCGTGGTGTCGTAGACGATGGCGTAGCGCAGCCCCTTGGGGAAGCGTTTTTCCAATTCGCGCATCCGGGCCTTGATGCGGTCGGCCACGTCCAGGGCGTTCGACCCCGGCAACTGAAAGATGGCCAGGCCCACCGCCGGCTTGCCGTCCAGCGTCAGGGTATAGTCCTGGTTCTTGGCCCCCAGTTCGGTCCGGGCCACGTCCTTGAGGTAGACGACCTCCCCGTCCGTGCCGGTCTTGAGGATGATGTTGCCGAACTGTTCGGCCTCGACCAGCCGGCCGAGGGTGCTCATGGTGTACTGGAAGTCCTGGCCCTGGGGGACCGGCGGCTGGCCGATCTGCCCGGCCGCCACCTGCACGTTCTGCTCGCGCAAGACCCGGATCACGTCGCCGGCCGTCAGGTTCCGCGATTGCAGCTTGTCCGGGTCCAGCCACACGCGCATGCTGTAGTCCTGCCCGCCGAAGGAGAAGACGTCGCCCACGCCGTCGATCCGGGCCAGGGCATCCTGGAGATGGATGGTCGCGTAATTGCTCAGGTAGAGCTGGTCGTAATACGGCTGGCCGGTGTCGGGATTGATCTCGGAATACAGATTGACGATCAGCAGAATGTCGGGCGACCGCTTCCTGACCGTCACGCCGATGGCCTTGACCACGTCGGGCAGGGTCGGCTGGGCGATGGCGACGCGGTTCTGCACCAGCACCTGGGCCATGTTCACGTCGGTGCCCACCGCGAAGGTCACGTCCAGGGTGTACGAGCCGTCGTTGTTGCTCTGCGACGACATGTACAGCATTTTCTCGACGCCGTTGACCTGCTGCTCGATCGGCGCGGCCACCGTGTCGGCGATGATCCGGGCGTTGGCCCCGGGGTAGCTGGCCGTCACGCGGACGGTCGGCGGCGTGATCTCCGGGTACTGGGCGACGGGCAAGAGGACCACGGCGATGGCCCCCATCAGGATGATGACGATGGAGATCACCCAGGCCAGCACCGGGCGGTCGATGAAGAAACGCGCCAGCATGATCGTCTCCGGGTCACGGGGATGTCGGATATTTGAATTTGTCGCCGGCCGATTCGTCGCGCTTTCGGATTCGACCTGCGGCATGTCCACGAGCTGCGGCTCGACGGTGATGCCCGGCCGGACCGGTTGCAGGCCGTTGACGATCACCCGCTCGCCCGGTTTCAGGCCGTCCTCGATCTCCCGCAGGCCGTCGTGCAACGATCCCACGCGAATGGGGCGGGAGACGACCTCGTTCTTGTCGTTGACGACGTAGAGGATCTTCTGGCCCTGGTCGGTGTCGATGGCGCGGTCGGTGACCAGCAGCGCCTGGTGGGGCGCGCTGACGGGCACGCGGACGCGGGCGAAGAAGCCGGGCAAGAGCGCTTCGTCCTTGTTGGGAAACATGCCCCGGAAGCGCAGCGTGCCGGTCTTCGGATTGACCTGGTTGTCGATGAAGTCGATCGTCCCGGCGTGCGGAAATCCGTCTTCGTTGGCCAGCCCCAGGGTCACGGGCATGGCGACTTCGCCGGCCGACTTGGCCTTGCCTTCGCGGATCAACTGGCGGACGCGCAGCACGGTGCGCTCGTCGACATCGAAGTAGGCGTACATCGGGTCCACCGACACGATCGTCGTGAGCAGGGTGACGTTGGCCTGATCCGCCGACTGAACCAGGTTGCCCACCGTGACGAGATAGCGGCTGACCCGCCCGCTGACCGGCGCCGTGACCTTGGTGAAATCCAGGTTGAGTTCCGCGGTGTTCAAAGTCGCCTCCGCCACCTTGACGGCCGCGGACGCCTCGTCGCAATTGCCTTTAGCCAGGTCGTAGTCCGACTGGGCCATCGCCTTTTTCAGCAGCAAGGTCGTCCGCGCGCTTGAAGTCTGCCAAGGTCCGGGTCAGATGGGCCTGGGCCGAGTTCAGATTGGCCAGGCACCGGGCATATTCGGCCTGGTAGGGCCGCGGGTCGAGTTCGAAAAGGACGTCGCCCTTCTTGACCAGGGCCCCTTCCTTGAAGTTGACCTTCTTCAGGTAACCCCAGACGCGCGCCCGCACCTCGACGGAATCCACTGCGGCCGTTCGGGCGGTGAAGTCCGCGTAGTCGGTAACCTCCCGCTCGACGGGATAACTGACGGCGACCGAGATCGGCGCCGCGGCGGGCGGATCCACCGGCGCTCTCGTACAACCCGCCAAGGCAAGACAACAGCCGAAGACCAGCGCGGAACCGGCGAGAGAAGTTGAGGCGTGAGGCATGACACTCGTACTATCTTCCGAGGGGAGGGAATATCGCTATTATACTTTACGTCACGGGCACGGTTACAATCGGATCCTTCTCGCACCGCCTTCCGCCGCGCATTGTGCTTGAAGAGAACGCTACGAGCGTTGGAAAATCGCCACGATTGCCGTCGACACGCAACCCCACTATACTACAGTCCTATCTGCCAAGAAGTGCGGGATCCCGCACTCCAGAAGGCCACTATGTCAAGAGGCTATTTCCAAATCAGGCATGTGGCGCAGGCTTCCAGCCTGCGTGCCCGATTTCGAAATAGCCTCTTAAAGCGCGCTCACAAATAAAACTTGTGCAATGGTTCCGTAGGATGGACTTTAGCCCGTCCAGACTTGCCGTGGACGGGCTAGAGCCCATCCTGCAATTTGCACGAGCTATTCATGAGCGCGCCCTTGTCTTCGCGGCCGTTTTCGTTCTCGGCCACACTTCCTGGCCGCGCAACGGCGACCGGACGTTGGCGTCACTTGCTGAGATAGGTGTTATACCACTCGACGCACTCGCCAATTTCCTTTTCCAACGTCGGCGACGAGCGCTCGTATTCGCAGGTGATCGTCCCAGTGAAACCCTGGCGTTTGAGTTCGTCGAGAACCTGCCCCAGTTGGTTTGCGCCCTGGCCGAACGGAACGATCTCCCCGCCGTGGCCAATCTTGCTCATATCCACCATGTGCATCGTAAAGAACCGGCCCGCAAGCTTCTTCACGCCGTCCAGCGGAACGACACCTGCCGCCGCCCAGTGCCCAATATCGGCGCCGGACCCGATAAACGGATGGCCTTTCAACTGCTTGGCGACTGCATCGGGGAAGCCGCCGGGCTGCGTGTGGTTATGCATCGCGACCTTGATGTCGTACTCCTGTGCGAGTTTATTGACGAGGTCCAGCGTCTTCGCGTCCTTGCCGGACTCGATCTGAATGATCTCGATGTCCATATCCTTGGCGAAATCGAAAAGCTGTCGCCAACTCTTCTCGTCATTTGCCCCCGTGACGCCATAGCTGACGAGTTTCACTCCCTCTTCCGCCAGAAACGCCTTCACCTTCGCGCGATTTTCAGCCGACATCGGAAAGGCCGTGCTTCCCTCCAGGCCTCCACCGAGCTTCTGTCCCGGATAGGCTTCCACGTACTTGAATCCGAGTTTCTTTGCCGTCTTCACGGCATCGGTGAAGGAACGATCACGGAAGGAATACAATTGCAGCGCGAGTCGCGGCTTCCACTGCTCCGCCGCAAAACACGCCCCACTCATCAACACGATACTTGCCGCCAGCATCACTTTCTTCATCATCATTTCCTTTCTGAACTTGGGCGAGGAGTCTTTGTTCCCGCACCGTTAACGATCGAATTGCCACCGCCGATTCGGGCGCGACGGTCATCGCGCTGCCCGCGGTAGCGCAAACCATAGCCATGAGTATAACACCCCGCTGCCGGAAGTGCCAGCGGTGCCTTCGCCCGTCGACACGCCGCCCGGCTACCAGCCCCCTCGTCGGGCACTGGTTTCGGCTGGGCCGTTGGTCATCTTCCGCGTTGGTTCTGGGGCTCCGCTGCGCTAAGCGCCGGCGTCGATCCTGGCAGCTATATTGGTGCGGATTCAGGAGATTGACAATGATTGAGCCCTACTTTAAGCTGGAAAATGTACTGGAGTAGTCGAATTTCCTTTGTAGCAATAGAGATCAACCGAGGAAACTGCCATGCATTGCATCGCGAGCCGTCGTCTTCTCCCTCTAGCACTCGTACTGATCGCGTCGTCCTCGGCCCTGCCGACGCTGCCGGCCGCCGAGCGGGACGGCGCGGTTCGCGTGCGAGAGGATTCGTTCGATTGGCGGATTACCCGTGCGCAAATCACGTGGCAATTGGACCAGAAAATGGTCGAGCAGTTGCACCTCTCCAGCGAAGAGGTGAACCAGCGGGAGCGTGCGCTCCGCGAGTCCATCGTTCAGAACATCAGCGCGGAAGCCGCGGTAAGATCATCCTTCGAGGCCTCGGCACACGTTCAGTCGACCCTCAGCCTCAATCCCTTACGTATGCTTACAGGAAATGCGGCCGAGATGCGAGTGGACTCGGAACTTCAACTCTGGGGGAAGCTCGGCGCGTCCGTCGCCAAGTCCGTAGTGCGCGACAACACGGAATGCACTTCCGAAAGAACGGCCAGCAGCGTTGACATTTCCTTCGTGCGTGCCATCTCGCAACCGCGGATTCAATTTACCGTCATTCTCCGTAACCGGCTTCCGAACGACCTGCTCTGCAAGAACCTGGTAATCCCCATCTGGGGTCCGGAGAGCGTTCTGGCACAGGCCGTACCCGTGGACGAGAAGGGCGACAGACTGAGCCAATTCACGGTTCCCGCCCGACGGCCCGACGGCATTGACCAGTTGTTCGTGGCCAAAGTGGCCGACACGGTCCTGTGGGATTTCGTGCGGGACGGAGGTCTCTCCAAGGCGCTCGACCTGCGTCTCGAACGCGGAGAGGGGAAGATCGTGTCGAGCGCAACCGGCGAGGAGTTGATCTCCCAGCGGACCGACGCCCAGCGCAATTGCATGCGCATGAAGGTCCAATTGCCCGGGGGAGCGGAGATTACATGGTGGGTGGAGCGTCCCGCCTCCGGTCGAGCCGCGGTCGCCGAGATCCTGGCCGGCGTCAATGACCTGCTGAAGCAGCGGCTGGCCACGGACATGCCGGCCTTTAGTCTCGAGGATGGGGCGTTGGTCTCGGCGTTCGGCTGCGACCAGTATCTCTCGGGCTGGGTTTGGGACGTGCGGTCCGACGGCGAGGCGGCGGTCATCGGCGAGGACCTTCACAAGCTCAAGGTCCGCGATTCCGTGTCGCTGGGCCGCAGGTGGAGCAATCAGCCGGAGCGCATCGCGGCGCCGCGCGGGCCGTCCGCCTGGTGGCGGCTGGCGGTCGCCAGGCAGCGGATGATCGTCTGCCAGCCGCCGGAAAACGCGGATGAATTGATGGCCATTGCCCAAGGGGCCAGCCCATGGGCCCCGCATGCCACCTACCGCCTCGGTGCCATGTACGAGAAAGGCCGTGGGTTGAGCAGGGATTATTCCCGGGCCGCGAAATGCTATCGCAAGGCGGCTGAGCAGGGGAACCTTAACGCTATGTGCGCCCTGGGAAGCGCGTACGCTAACGGTCGGGGCGTGGCAAAGGACGAGGCGGACGCCGTGAAGTGGTACCGGATGTCTTCCGAGGAGGGATGCCCCGATGGTACCTGCTCCCTTGCTTGGTGCTACGCTGATGGCCAGGGGATTGCCAAGGATGAAGGCGAAGCGGTCAGGTTGTTTCACAAGGCGACTGACGCTGGAGATGCCTGGGGCATTGTTTGTCTGGGAAACATGTACTCTGACGGCCGGGGCGTGAAGAAGGATGACGCGGAGGCGCTGAGACTCTTTCGCAAGGCGGCCCAGGCGGGGGAGCGATCCGGCATCTGCAACGTTGGCTGGGCGTACGCCAAAGGCCGGGGCGTGCCACAAGACCAGGCGGAGGCCGTGAAGTGGTATCGAAAGGCGGCCGACGCGGGGTATCCCGAGGCGATGATCAATCTTGGCTTGTCTTATGCCAATGGCGAAGGCGTGCCGAAAGATCCGGCGGAAGCATGAAGTGGTATCGCAAGGCGGCGGACGAAGCGTGCTCGGATGCCATGTTCCAACTCGCCTGGGAGTACGACAAGGGCGTGGGTGTGAAGGAGGATTCGGTAGAGGCGCAGCGGTGGTATCGCGAGGCGGCGCAGGCGGGGGATTCCCGCGCGGCTGGCATGCTCGTCGCCAAACGGATTGGCCCCGCTTTCACTACCTACGCCGCGGCCGGTGCCAGCGCGCCGTCCAAGAAGGCGGCTTTGGCCACCGTGAAAGACGCCATGACCGAGCTCAAGATGCTGGAACTCACGGTGCTGGACGCAGTTCTGAACGACAACGCCATTGTGCTCGCGCAGGACGCGCTCCGCGAGCGCGATCCTGCCGATGCAATGCTTGCGCTCTACCAGGAGATGCTCTTGCAGTACATCGAACTTTTCAAGAAGGCCAGCCCCGAAAACAGGTCGGAACTCGCAGTCTCTTTCGCGTCCCGTTCCCAGGTGTTAACCACAGCCTGGTTCCACGACGGCCGGTACGAGGATATCGTCGCCTTCTGGCGCGGCTGCTATGCCGGCCTGCCGATCGCCAAATGCACCGCAGGAGACACCGAACCCCTGATCCGCCAGATGAACTGTTGCGTCAACTCGCTGCTGAAGTCGGGGAACCGCGAAGAGGGCCGGCAGTTGCTGGCCGAATCACTTGCCCTGTGTGACGCGATCCTCGCCGAAAAACCTTGGAATTGGTACGCGAAGCAGGCGTACGTCGACTTGTGTTTCGACTCGGCGGCCAGCCTATCGGCACGGGAAGATCGTGCGGCAGCGCAGCCTCTACTGCGGCGGGCCTGGATCGTGATGCTGAAACAAGCCGGCAAGAGCGAATCGGAATGGCTGCAGAGTTACGCGGGAAAAGACCTGCCTCTCAAAGGAGCCGAGGGGAGCTTCACCTTGCAGAACATGAAGAGATTCTTCGTCCCGGCAGATTTCAACGGCACGAAGGTCCGGGTCCACGTGTACGTCTTTGAGGGCAAGAATGCATTGGCCGAGGCTCAACGATCAGTTTCGTTGGATGCGAGATATCCGCGGCGGCATCGTGCCTCAAGACGTGGTGGATTCGTTCGCGAGGCTGCACAAGATAGCGATGGAGCAGAAAGCCAGTTATCCGGACCTGTGCGTTTCTGCCTTTGGCGACGCGGCAAAGAAGCCTGCAACCGAGAAGACGTCGAGATGATCGATACTTTGCGATTCTTGGAAGCTATTTCAAGACCGGCTACGGCACAGCCAGCAGAGCGATCGACGGTCGAGCCGGCGGTGGAAGCCCCAAGTTGGTCAACGATCCAAGCCATCGGGCCTTTAGGTCTGTCAACTGCCCGCAAACCAGCATCCATGTATTCGACGCCTGGTCATCGTCAGATGTTCCTGACGTCGTTTTCACAAGTCGTGTCGCAAGCGCGGGATCGATGTCGCCGCTGGCAAATTCGGTTTCCAGCATTTCCATCGCCGTTAGCTCCTTGCGCTCGCGCCCGCGAACATCTGCCAAGCCGCGACTTACTCGACCACCTAGTGTAGTGATTCGGAAATAAGGGTCATTATCTGGGTGGCATGCCGTCACGCTGCGCAGCAGCGGGTCGGCATGTTTCCAGCGTCAACACATGCTTACCCCTCGCTGCGCTCGGTGAAAGCATGCCACCCCAAAAACCCCATCTGTCCGAATCACTACACTAGCCTAACGGCTAAAGCCTGCCCCGCGCCCAACCCCCTGGCTGCCGATCACGCCGCGACATCGAACGACTTGACGGTTTCCTGGAGCCGCTTCGTCACCGTGGACAACTGCTCGGCCATCTCGCGGGCAACCTGGATGCCGTCGGCGGTCTGCCGGATAATCTGGCCGACCTCGACGATGTTCTTCGACACCTCCTGGGAAACGGTGGCAGTTTCGTTGATTCCTTGGCCGACCGTCTCCACGCCTGTCGTCGCCTGGGCAACGCTTTTGGCAATTTCCTTGGCGGTGATGCTCTGCTCCTCGACCGCGGAGGCGATCGCCCGAGACGCCTCGTGGACGTCGCCGATCGCTTTCGCAATGTCGGAGATCGACTGGACGGCGGAACCGATCGCCGCTTGAATACCCTCGATCCGCTTGCGAATGTTCTCGGTGGCCGTGGCGGTCTGCTTGGCCAATTCCTTGACTTCGCTGGCCACAACGGCGAATCCCTTGCCGGCATCGCCCGCCCGGGCGGCTTCGATCGTGGCGTTCAGCGCCAGGAGGTTGGTCTGCTCGGCAATATCCTGAATCACCTCGATCACGCTGCCGATATCGTGTGCCGACTGGCCGAGCGTGCCGATGTTCTCATTGCTGGTGCGAGCCAAGCCGGCGGCCCCGGAGGCCACGGAAGAGACGTGCTCCGCGCTCTTGGCGATCTCGGAAACGCTGGCCGTCATCTGCTCGATAGCTGCCGCTACGCCCTGAACGCTGGCGGTCACGTGTTCGGTCGACTCGGCCATTCGCTTGATCGTCGTTGCCATCTCTTCGGCGGCAGCGGCAATCGTTCCGGCTCTTTCGTTTGCGTGTTCCACGCCCTTGGTCATTTCGTTCGTGACCGTCGTGACGCCGTCAGTGGAGGCTATCACTTCGGTCGTCTTGCCGCCCACGTCGTTCATGACCCGCTCCAGTTGCTCCAGGAGCCAGTTGAGGCCTTCAGCCACTTGCCCGAGTTCGTCGCGCCGGGGGAAGTTGAGCACGACGCGCGTGGCAAACTGGCCGCCGCGGGCCTTGTCGAGGACCTCGAGCATCCGCTTTAGAGGATCGCTCAGACCAGCCCCCATAATAGCCCAATAGGTGCAGAACCAGAGGTTCATGCCGACGAGAATGACAAGTTCCGTGACCCCGCCGATTCCACCGCTCCAGCCCAAGGCAAGCAGGGTGGCATAGGCCAAGAAAGGATGCGCCACCTTGGCGACGTGCAACCATCGTCCCAGGATGGCCGTGGTGGCTGGGACCAGGAACGTCACCACGAAAAGAACGGTCACGAGGGAATTCCAATTCCCCTTGGCATAGATCAATGGGACGAGTACCGCCTGAACGCCGAGGAAGATCGCGGGCGGAACGAACTTCGCCGTGAAGCCCCAGTCTACAAAACAGTGGCCAGGGATACGGGTGGCAGCGATTACGTCAGGGCGGTACTGATGCGAGGCACGCATTTGGGAAGTTTCCTCGGCGATGATAGAATTGGAAAAAGTCATGTAATCAATATGGTTACTGTTTCTATATAGGTCACGCCACAGACCGAAGCAAATATTTCCTTTCGGAAAATAGGCGCGGCGATGCCCTCGCGCGGCGATTGAGCGCCTTGACGAACACGGCGTTTCGCCGAAGGATTTTTCTTTCGCCGTTGTGCTTGCGCCGCGTGTCAGTTTGTCGAGAGCTACGCGCAAGTTACGGCAAGTGCATTACCTCGGCAGACATGCTTGCGACTTACGATACGTTACCCATCGGATTCTCTTGCAGATGCTCCTGCAAAACCTGAATAATCCGCAGGATCTCCCGTTCCAGCACAGCCAGCGATGCCCCCGCTTCGGACAGGTTCCCGTCCTGGCCCGTCTTTTCCAGCCGGAACACTTCCTCGCAGGCCACGGTCTTCCCGAAATAGCGAAGAGAGCCTTTGAGCGTATGGGCGGCCAACCGCAGCGCAGCCGCATCAGAACTGGCGATAGCTTTAGAAATCGCTGCCATCAAGCGGGGGATTTCCTCTAGCTCAGCCTCCACCACCGTTTTCAGGAGTTGCGGGTCGCCTTGCACCGCTTGGAGGGCTTCCTGCCAGTTGACAATGTCTCCTTCAGCCATTTCAGGAGCAGGCGGCTCCAGAAGTTCCTCACGGGCGGCAAACAAGCCGCCAATCACGTCGAACAGTTCGGCGGCATGAATCGGTTTGGCAATGTATCCGTCCATCCCCGCTGCCAGGCATCGTTCGCGGTCGCCCTTCAGGGCGTGGGCAGTCATGGCAATGATCGGGATGTGCGTGCCGGTGTGCTGTTCCCTCGCTCGGATCTTCTCGGCGGCCTCCAACCCGTCCATCTCCGGCATTTGCACGTCCATCAGGACCATGTCGAACTTCTCTGTTTGCAATGCCGCAATCGCCTCTCGGCCGTTGTTGGCCACCCGGACCTTGTGGCCTTGCCCTTCGAGCAAGGCCACGGCCAGTTTCTGATTGACGAGGCTGTCCTCCGCCAGCAGGATGTGCAGGCTCCGCACATGCTTCGGTTGCGCAGCAGGCACGAGCAAGTCCGCTTTGGCAACTGTGATGCCCAGTGCCAGTTCGATGGCTTCGAGCAGTTCCGATTGTTTGATCGGCTTGAGCAGGTACGCGGAGATCCCCAGCTCTTCGCAGCGTTGCAGTGTCCTCCGGGCGGTCGCCCGAGGTCAGCATCATGACCACCGTGCTGCCCATCGCCGAATCCTGCTTGATCTGCTCGGCCAGCATGAATCCGTCCATGCGCGGCATGTGGGCGTCGGTGAGGACCAGGCGGTAGGGTTCGCCCTCTGGCTGTGCCTCCAGCAGCAACCGGATTGCCTCCGCCGCGCTCGGCGCCGTGGTCGGCACCATCTGCCAACTGCGGAGGACTTCTTCGAGGATGCGGCGGTTCGTGGCGTTGTCATCGACGACAAGCACCCGCATCCCGTGGAGACTCGCCGGTTCAGGGGGCAAGCGGCTCGGCGGGCTCGCCGTCGGCCAGGTCGAGGCGGACGACGAAGTGGAACCGGCTTCCCCGGCCGACTTCGCTTTCCACCCAGATACGGCCGCCCATCAGGCCGACCAGCCGCGAGGCGATGGCCAGGCCCAGGCCCGTGCCGCCGTGGCGGCGCGTCGTCGAAGCGTCGGCCTGCTCGAACATCTCGAAGATGGCCGATTGTTTCTCCGGCGGGATGCCGATCCCCGTGTCGGCGACGACGAAGTGCAACACCACGTCCTTTTCCGAGTGGGATTCCCGCGTCACTTCCAGGCTCACTTCCCCTGCTCTCGGTGAACTTGATGGCATTGCCGACGAGGTTGACGACGATCTGGCGCAGGCGGTTATAGTCGCCGACCACCATGTGGGGCACTTCGGGATGGATGAAGCAGGCCAGTTCCAGCCCTTGCTGGTGGGCCCGAATGGCAAACGACTTCATCGTGTCGCCAAGACTTTCCCGCAGGTCGAACGTGCTGCAATCGAGCGCGAGTTTGCCCGCTTCGATCTTCGAGAAGTCGAGGATGTCGTTGATCACCGAGAGCAGGGCCTCGCCCGAGTCCCGGACCGTCTGGAGGAACTCCCGCTGCTGGACCGACAAGCTGGCTCTTCAGGACCAGTTCCGTCATGCCGATGACCGCGTTGAGAGGCGTGCGGATCTCGTGGCTCATGTTGGCCAGGAATGTGCTCTTGGCGCGGCTGGCGGCTTCAGCGGCGTCTTTGGCATGGGATAACTGCGACATTGGTCTGGGCAAGTTCGGCCGTTCGCTCCTGAACGCGGATCTCCAACTCGTCATGCGCCCGGCGAATCTCCTCTTCCTGCCCGCTTGCGCTGGATGAGCTGCCACATGCCTTGCATCAAGAGGGTCAGTTGCCGGACGTCGGAGTCGTCGTAAGGGGCAGCCTTGTTGCCCACGCCCGCCACGATGACAATGCGGTCGCCGTCGAAAATAGGGGCGTTCATGTGACGAAGCACGTTGACGTGCCCTTCCGGGTGTCCCTTCTTCAGCGGATTGGGCGCCTGGTAGTCGTTCGTGATGACGGGCTTCCGCTGCCGCACGGCCTCGCCCCATAGACCTGTATTGACCAGTTGGTAAACGATGGGTTTGTCGATGATCGCGCACTGGGCCATGGCCGTCTTGGACCAGGAGTGCATGGTCAGTACCGTCTCGTCCTCATTCATGAAGGCCAGGTAGCCGATCTTGCTGTCGGTCAGGGCTACGGCCGATTCGAGCGCAAAGTCGGTGATCTCTTGCAGGGAGGCCCCGGCCATCTGGTTCAGTTGCACCAGCGCTTGCAACCGGGCCTCGTTGAATCGCAACGCCTCTTCTGCCCGCTTGCGGTCGGTGATGTCGCGTGTGACTTTGGCAAAACCACGCAGAATTCCAGCACCGTCGAAAACCGGAGTAATGACGACATTTACCCAGAGTCGCGATCCGTTTTTCCGGATGCGCCACCCCTCGTCTTCAAAACGTCCTTCAGCCACGGCCCTTCGCAATGCCTCCGCTGGTTTTCCCGAATCGCAATCCTCGGGCGAATAGAAGCAAGAGAAGCAGCGGCCAAGGATTTCTTCGGCAGTGTATCCCTCGATCTGTTCTGCGCCGACATTCCAACTCGCCACCCGTCCTTCGGGGTCGAGCATGAATATCGCGTAATCCTTAACACTCCCCACCAACAGGCGGAATCGCTCTTCACTTTGCCGCAGGGCATCCTCGGCCTGTTTTTGCTGCGTAACGTCGCGAAACACCAAGACGACTCCAATGATATTCCCAATCGTATCGTGAATCGGCGCGCCACTGTCGGCAATGCTCCGTTCCGTTCCATCCCGACTGAGAATCGCTGTATGATTTGCGAGTCCGACGATCTCGCCCGACTGTAACACCTTGGCAGCCGGATCTTCGCAAGGCTGTCGGGTATTCTCATTGATGATGTGAAATACCTCTTTCAACGGTTTGCCGATGGCATCCTCGCGCCAGCCCGTCAATGATTGAGCAATGCCGTTGAGGAACTTAACTCGGCCGTTCGCGTCCGTGGCGATCACGGCGTCACCGATCGAGCGCAGCGTCACCGTAAGCCATTCCTTTTCACTTGCGAGAATCTTCTGGGACTGTGTGGCGGCCCGGAAAAGCGGAGCAATCCGTGCAACACCAATCACCATACACACGGAGATCACGAGTCCTGCCCATTCCAAAATCGGGTCGGCCGAGAAGGATGGATCCCCCGTGACGATGTGATAGACCGGGATGATGCGCCTTGCCACCATCAAGAGAATCGCCGTGGTAATCAGACCCCAAGCCGCTGTTGTGCCCGTGAGCCGAATCAACCGCAGCGCCAACAAGGCGGCCAAGAGTTGCAGCACGACGGCCGTCACAAGAACAAACCCTATCACGAGACGGTTCTCCTTTCAGCAAACCTTGATTACAATCATTGTCACGTCGTCAGCCGGTTTCTCGCGTTGGGAGAACTCGCAGACCGCACGGTAGAGACTCTCGACGATTTGAGCCGCCTTGCTCGTACGGTGGCTACGTACGACTTCCACCAAGCGTTCCGTTCCGAACGGCTCCCCCGTGGGGGACATCGCCTCTTGAATCCCGTCGGTCACGAGCACGACAATGTCGCCGGGCTCTAATTTGACGGGATCGGCAGCCGGGAACTTCGTGGCGGAGGAGATCACGAGCAAGGTGGCCGTGCTTTCCAGGCGGGCCTTGACGGCACCGGATCGTACGCAGCAAGAGATTGGGTTCCAGTTTGCTCTTGCAGATGTAGTCTTCCGCTCCCGCCTGTACGACTTGCAGGGCCAACTCGTCCGCATCCTCCCCCGTCAACACGACAATCGGGACATTCGGATCGGAGGCATGTACTTGCTCGACGGTTCTCAATCCCACGCTATCCGGCAGGTTCAGATCCAGCAGCGCAGCATCAAATCGTTTATCCTGTAAGCGAGCCATCCCCTGCGATAGCAGCGCGGCGTGCTCCAACTCGATACACAACCCATCCGTATGAGCCAAGTATTCCTGGATCACGCGGGCGTCGATGGGATTGTCCTCGATGAGCAAGAGTTGAAGTGATTCAGGGACCATGCCAATTACCTTGAGGCCGTAGTCAGTTTGATGTCAGCCACGCGGGCTTCTTCATTCTGAACGCTCCCATACCGTATCATCCATTGAGAGAACCAAGGTCTAAACGCAAGGCGAACAGTCTTCTAAATAAGAACAACGCAATATTTTCTAGTATGACAACTTTGGAGTAAAACGCAACCCCCCACCGCTACCCTCGCCAAACAGATATCACCCCCCATAGGACAGGCTGATTTGCCCCGTCCTTCCAACCGCGAAGCGTGTTTCGCTTCGTCGAGATAGCGCTCGCCGGCAAGCACGAGGGCGCCCTGCCAAACCAGTACGATCTTCCGCCGGAAGCGCTCGCCGATCTTATCAATCAATGGAGGGCGGCGGCTGAACAAGCGGCTGGAAAAGTGAGCTAGGTGGCGGCCTGCCTGATGGATTTCAGCAATCCACGCGGCGACCCGTGAATAAGCCGCCGCGTGGGCATCCAGGCGGGCTCGGGCGCGGTGGAGCGGCTGGCTTGGTCATCGGCGCGTCCGTAGGCGGTCTGCGCGAAAACGAGACCAATTTCGCGGCTGGAACCTCAATTTTACTGTAGGATAGGCTTGTGGAGATAAGAAGAGGGAGGCCACGGATGGAACACCGATGAAACACGGATTTTGCCGTCCGTGTTCATTCCCTGCTTCATCCGTGGCCGATTTCTTCGTCGAGTCGACATTACGGGCCCGCGGAAGACCAAGGAAAGAACCTTGAAATTGCCGACCATCGGCGAGTCGCCCATCTTGCGCATGTTCTCTAGTGTTGGTGGCTGTCACGAATGGCACTGCCGCTTGGTAGCATTGTACTTACGGCGACGGGCTGGCGTCGAGGGGGTGCGTGACGGGGCATCGTCAATCGCTGCGCGTTGGACAATCGGTGGTTTGGGTTTTGGCGGAGATCAGGGCGGAGCAGTAGCAGGGCGTGTCGGCTACGTCGCCGCTCGCTTTCCGTTTGCTCGTCGTTTTGTGGCGGAAACAGTCCTCCCTACGCTTGGGGTTGTAGAAACTTCCTGCGGTGCGGTTATCCGGCGGTGTTCCGCAGCAAGTCGGCTTGTGCCTCTTTCCGTGGCTTGGTCAACAGTGCGATCGGTTTCCAGCGGCGCTTTACGGCGCGAGGCTCTAACCCGAGCCACTTCAAGGGTCCGAAGAAACCAGTGGAAATGATCAGTTGGGACAATTGTCAGACTTTTCTGGGCAAACTGAACGACAAGTTCGGTGCGAGACGGGGAAAGTTCCAATTGCCGACCGAGGCACAATGGGAATACGCTTGCCGGGCGGGGAGCACGACGCGGTATTGCTTTGGGGATGATGAGTCGAATTTGGACGAATATGTGTGGTATCGCGAGAACTCGGGGGAAACGACGCATCCCGTGGGCGGGAAGAAGGCGAACGCCTGGGGGCTGTACGACATGCCCGGGAACGTATTGGTATGGTGCGCGGACTGGAGTGACGAAGGGTATTATGCGAAGTCGCCCATGGACGATCCAACGGGGCCTACAACGGGCTCAGGCCGCGTGATTCGCGGCTGTGGCTGGCAACGGCCCGCGGGGTGGTGCCGGTCGGCAGAACGCTGCTCGCGTGCGCCGTGGGGCCGGTTCCTCGACCTGGGCCTGCGTGTCCTAGTCCCGGCGGACAAGTAGGGTGAGCGAGCGGAACCAGTGCGTGGCCCGCAGCGCAGGCTAGGGACGAGCTAGAGCCGGGCAAGCGCAGGCGTAGCGACCGAACCAAAGGCATGGGTGCTTCCAGAGGCCGGGGTATTTCTCCGCAATCGCCTCCCAAGCACCCCGCAGCAAACGGGCTGGACTTGGGGCGGGTTCGCTGGGGCGGAGGGGCGTCTTGCCCCTGTGCAAGCCGTTGCTCCTTGCGAACGCGAATCTTCACCCCGACCGGCAGCGGCTTGGTGAACGTTTCCTTGTAAACGGTGCCCATGATTTCGCCTTTCAAACAAACGGAATCGACTATTTCGCATAGGATTCGAGATAGCCGCAGACTGGACAACGATAAGTAACGACGAGCCTTGCCCCCTTCGGCGGGTAACAGAAGCATTCGTCAAGTACTCTTAGCCAAGGCTTCTCATTCCCTTTCGCTTCGCCCTCCCCCCATACCTGCTGGACAGCCCGAGGGGAATCCAAAGCGGTTCCTTGAAAGCAGACATCGGCGAGGAAGCCTTCTTGCATGTCTGCCCCGCATTTCGCGCACTTCAATTCGTTCATGGATTTACCTAGCCTTTCGTTTCGCCAATGTCGGCCGTGCCAAGTTTTCCGGCGTCGGGACTTTCAGCGGCACGGCATCCATCGCCACGCACCGCATCGACTCGCTGGTCAGTCTGAACTCTGTCGAGCCTCTTCCTCCGCAGCAGCGTCGATATGCGGCTGGGCGCCGCCGCGGACGCTGGCCAGCGAAGCGACGCCCGTGCCGAAACCTTTAAGTTCGTTGAACCAGATTTGGTTGCCCGTTGCCGGGTCTAGGCAATACGTGTATCCGATTACCGAGACAATTAGGCGATCCCCATCGAGCAGCAACGTGACATACCCAGAGCCTCTTGGGCTTTTCCACTGCCAAACCGGCGTGCCGGTGTCACGGTGCAGCGCGACGACTCTTGAATTGAAACCGACGAAGATCAACTTGTCCATCATGTTACCTCCTTGACTGGTAAGCTCATCGCCGCATGCCAGTATAGACGGCGAGATTCGGTGCTGCAAACAGAGCGAGACCCTCCCTGTCGCGATGGCATTCCGGACAAATGTCCAAGATCGACTGGCCGGCCGAGGACCGAAAAACGGACGGCGGCCAGGGCAGCACGTAATCAAGGCAGCCGGCGGATGCTTGAGGCCACTTCGCCGGGTAATGCGACTTGTCTACAATGGCAGGCTGGAGACCTTTTAACGGGGCAAAGTGCCCTGACCGAATTCCGACTCCAAGATCACACAGGGATCGACTGCCGTGAAGCTCACCCCCCTACTTGTGGCGAAAGACACGCTGCTCTGCCTCGCAAAGAACCTTCCCGGAGTCGGAACGGTAATGGATGTCGTCCAGACTGTCGAACAGAGCTATGAGAAACTGGTCCTAAACGAACGATTGAGCAGACTGGAAGAGTTAACCACCAACCTGGATGGGGCGCTCAGCGACTTCTCCGACTTCTCCCGTCAGTTACGCACCCTCGCTACTTCCACGGTCGCCCATGTCCTTCAGACTCTGCGTGCCCCTACAATTGACGGCGAGTCTCTCGAAGGGGTCGTCCGCAACCTGCGCGACATGCAGGAGCACGGCCTGGCTCCCATGCTCTTTGAGGGCCTGTTGCAGCAGAGCACGCATTGGTCATCCCTTCAAAAGTATCCCAATAACTACGGCGACGTTCTCGACGACCACGGGACGCTCGACCCGAAGAAGATTCAGATCCTCATCGACGCCGACAAAAAACGGATTCTTCAGATCACTCCGTTCACATTCTGCCAACTTCTTACAAACCAAAGCGCAGGAAACGGCCAGTCGAGGATACTCAGTGCGGGTGACGTGTGGGCGTTCCCCTGCGGCGACACCCGAGGTAGTCCGGCTGAGGCAGGCAGCCGGGATGCCTCGGGCGCTGTAGCCGCGCAACGACCCTGCCCTGCCTGCGGACAATCGCTGCGGCTGGAGCCGAGCGCGGCGGGCAAGGAGTTGCCCTGCCCGCGCTGCCAGAAGATGCTCAAGGTGTCCGCCGAGCGGCAGCAGGTAACCCTGGTCGACGTGGTGCAGCCGCCGCCCCCCAGGCCGGAGACCGCGCGGAAATCGTCGTCCGCGTCGACCCAAACGACAGTCTGCCAGTCGACGCAACCGCCCGTTACGGTCCCGCCGCCAAGGCCGACCCTGGAAAAGGAAATTGCCGTGGACCTGGGCCGCGGCATCAAACTGGAGTTGGTCCTGGTCCCGGCGGGCGAGTTCCTGATGGGCTCGCCCGATTTCGACGACGAGAAGCCGCAGCACCGGGTGCGAATCACCAAGCCGTTCTATCTCGGGAAATACCCGGTGACGCAGGAGCAGTGGCAGGCCCTGATGGGCGCCAACCCGAGCCACTTCCAGGGCCCCAAGAACCCGGTGGAGTGTGTGAGTTGGGAGGATTGCCAGGAGTTCCTCAAGAAGGTCAACGCCAAGACTGGGACGCGCGGCGGGAATCTCGTCTTGCCGACCGAGGCGCAGTGGGAATATGCCTGCCGCGCGGGGATCACGACGAAGTACTGCTTTGGCGATGATGAGAGCATGCTGGGCGAGTATGCGTGGTATGAAAAGAACTCCGCGAAGAAGACGCATCCGGTCGGGCAGAAGAAGCCGAACGCTTGGGGCCTGTATGACATGTACGGGAATGTGTGGGAATGGTGCCAGGATTGGTTCGATGGGGATTACTATGCGAACTCGCCGAGCGACGATCCAGCGGGGCCCAGTAGGGGATCGAGCCGGGTGTACCGGGGCGGGAGTTGGGACTACCACGCCTGGCGCTGCCGGTCGGCGAACCGCGACGGGTACGACCCGTTGTTCCGGATCGGCATCCTGGGCTTCCGTCTGGCCCTAGTTCCATCGAGCTAAGGTGCAAGCAAGTCAAGCAAGAGGGGATACCCAGTGGCAGTCCGATATCAGCCAACTCGATAGCGAGCCGGGCGTGACGGTCTACGGGCTTGACGTGAATAGCCTTTTCAGCAACATAATCAACAACAAGACCTGGCTCTCGGGAACGGCCGTCAACGTCACCACGGAATCCGAATCACTGAAGAATCCGAATTACAACAACTACCTTTTCTGGGACGGCTTGCATCCCACGTCCGAAGGCCATATCGTGCTCGGTGAAGCAGCGTTCAATCTGATCGATCCGCCGCCGACGAGTCGGTCGGTGAGTGTCGCCGCAACCATGACCGACACTGGCGCCCCAACAGGCCTGGCGGTCTCTTCGCCCATGTTCGCGGCCCGCTGGTGGACTTGGGCGATCCAAGCCGCGACACGGGGATAGGTTGCCGCGTGGGCTTCAGGAGGGCTTGGGCGCGGTGGAGCGGCATGGCTTGGTCGTCGGCGAGTCCATAGGCCGTTTGGCCGTAGACGATTCCAAAGTTCAGGGTTTTGCCCAACTGACGCTGCTGGTCGGTCACGTTGGTTTCGGCGATACGGAGTACGGAGTGCAAAGTACACAGTACCGAGCGTTCAGTCGCAGGAACGATCAAGGGCGTTGCCAATGCGCAGGCGGCATTCTGCGGCTCTTTTCGCTTCCCCCGGTTTCACGAAATCCGCTTTTTTTGCCAGTTGCTCTAACATGGCGGGCGTCAACGCCTTGCGACGCGCCCACGAGCCACTCGACCCGAACTCAAGCAATGTCCACTGCCTCAAACCGGCCGCTCGATCGTACTTATTATGCAGAGATCAAGGAAAAGAAAATGGCGGAAAAGTCCGCCATGCCGCGTTGCGGCACCCGCAGTGATGAAAATTGGGCTGAATATAATTCTTCATGATGACCTGCGTCGTCTTGGTCGAAGGCCGTTCTTCAGTGGAGCTTCGAGCCCGTGGAAAAGTCTGGCCTGGGTGTCGCCGCGAACACGCAATTGTCGCCCCCGATGGTCGGGGAGCACGCGAGGCAGATTGTTGCCCCTTTCGATACCCCCAAGCCGCCGGAGAATTTGAGAGAGGTGTACCGTGGATATCATCTACCCGTGTGTGGCAGGACTGGACCTGCATGAAAAAATGATTGCTGCGGCGGTGCGTAAAATGGGCCCCGCAGGAAAAGTCGATGGGGATCTGCGTACTTTCGGTACGATGACCCGCGATCTTCTGGAGATGTCGGATTGGCTGCGGGCGCACGGCGTGACCCATGTCGCCATGGAAGCCACCGGAGTCTTGTGGAAGCCCGTATGGAACATCCTGGATGGACATTTTGAGTTGTTGTTGGTCAACCCGCGGGAATTGAAACAGGTTCCCGGCCGCAAGACCGATCTCAAGGACGCTCAATGGATCGCACAATTGCTGCAATACGGCCTTTTGCGCAGCAGCTTTGTGCCATCCCGACCGCAACGCGAGTTGCGAGACTTGACTCGCCATCGCGCTCAACTCGAAGGCGAACACACACGGATCGCCAATCGCATCCACAAGCTCTTGGAGGACGCCAACATCAAACTGGGAACGGTGGCCAGCGACATCTTGGGCGTCTCCGGACGCGAGATGCTGGACCGTCTCGTGGAAGGGGAGGAAGATCCTGCCAAACTGGCCCAATCTGCTCGGCGCCGCATGAAGTCGAAGATCCCGCAGTTAGAGTTGGCTCTGCAAGGCAAGTTCCTCGACCACCATCGCTTCATGCTCAAGCAACTGCTCGGGCATCTGGACTATCTTGACCAGGAAATTGCCCTGTTCAATGCACGGATCGAGGAACTCGTACTCCCTTTTGTGGACAAGGAGTTGGAAGAGAAGCTGGACGCGGCTCCGGGCATTGACGTCACGACGATCCAGAACGTTGTAGCCGAAATCGGGACCGATATGAACCAGTTTCCCACCGACGCACACATCAGTTCCTGGACAGGAATTTGTCCAGGAAACGAGGAATCGGCGGGTAAGCGAAAACGGAGCAAAACCACCAAAGGCAATCGCTGGTTGCGGCGGGCACTCACGCAGGCCGCCTGGGCCGCAACCCACACCCACGACACCTATCTTCAAGCCCAGTATCATCGTCTCGCTGGCCGAAGGGGCAAAAAACGAGCGCTAGTGGCCGTTGCCCACACCCTCTTGGTCATCATCTACCACATCATCAAGTATCGCGTCGATTATCAAGACTTAGGCCCTGAATACTTCCTACGCCTAGAACCCCAGCGCCAGAAGCATTATCTGGTCAAGCGTCTGGAACAACTCGGCTATGAGGTCCAGCTTACCGAAAAACACGCCACATAAAACATCAGGCCAACACTTTACAATCGCAAACGTCCGCTACCCTTATGCGCCCACCTGCGCCCAACCTAAACAATTTTCGAGGCAGAGATCAAGGAAAAGAAAATGGCGGAAAAGTCCGCCATGCCGCGTTGCGGCACCCGCAGTGATGAAAATTGGGCTGAATATAATTCTTCATGATGACCTGCGTCGTCTTGGTCGAAGGCCGTTCTTCAGTGGAGCTTCGAGCCCGTGGAAAAGTCTGGCCTGGGTGTCGCCGCGAACACGCAATTGTCGCCCCCGATGGTCGGGGAGCACGCGAGGCAGATTGTTGCCCCTTTCGATACCCCCAAGCCGCCGGAGAATTTGAGAGAGGTGTACCGTGGATATCATCTACCCGTGTGTGGCAGGACTGGACCTGCATGAAAAAATGATTGCTGCGGCGGTGCGTAAAATGGGCCCCGCAGGAAAAGTCGATGGGGATCTGCGTACTTTCGGTACGATGACCCGCGATCTTCTGGAGATGTCGGATTGGCTGCGGGCGCACGGCGTGACCCATGTCGCCATGGAAGCCACCGGAGTCTTGTGGAAGCCCGTATGGAACATCCTGGATGGACATTTTGAGTTGTTGTTGGTCAACCCGCGGGAATTGAAACAGGTTCCCGGCCGCAAGACCGATCTCAAGGACGCTCAATGGATCGCACAATTGCTGCAATACGGCCTTTTGCGCAGCAGCTTTGTGCCATCCCGACCGCAACGCGAGTTGCGAGACTTGACTCGCCATCGCGCTCAACTCGAAGGCGAACACACACGGATCGCCAATCGCATCCACAAGCTCTTGGAGGACGCCAACATCAAACTGGGAACGGTGGCCAGCGACATCTTGGGCGTCTCCGGACGCGAGATGCTGGACCGTCTCGTGGAAGGGGAGGAAGATCCTGCCAAACTGGCCCAATCTGCTCGGCGCCGCATGAAGTCGAAGATCCCGCAGTTAGAGTTGGCTCTGCAAGGCAAGTTCCTCGACCACCATCGCTTCATGCTCAAGCAACTGCTCGGGCATCTGGACTATCTTGACCAGGAAATTGCCCTGTTCAATGCACGGATCGAGGAACTCGTACTCCCTTTTGTGGACAAGGAGTTGGAAGAGAAGCTGGACGCGGCTCCGGGCATTGACGTCACGACGATCCAGAACGTTGTAGCCGAAATCGGGACCGATATGAACCAGTTTCCCACCGACGCACACATCAGTTCCTGGACAGGAATTTGTCCAGGAAACGAGGAATCGGCGGGTAAGCGAAAACGGAGCAAAACCACCAAAGGCAATCGCTGGTTGCGGCGGGCACTCACGCAGGCCGCCTGGGCCGCAACCCACACCCACGACACCTATCTTCAAGCCCAGTATCATCGTCTCGCTGGCCGAAGGGGCAAAAAACGAGCGCTAGTGGCCGTTGCCCACACCCTCTTGGTCATCATCTACCACATCATCAAGTATCGCGTCGATTATCAAGACTTAGGCCCTGAATACTTCCTACGCCTAGAACCCCAGCGCCAGAAGCATTATCTGGTCAAGCGTCTGGAACAACTCGGCTATGAGGTCCAGCTTACCGAAAAACACGCCACATAAAACATCAGGCCAACACTTTACAATCGCAAACGTCCGCTACCCTTATGCGCCCACCTGCGCCCAACCTAAACAATTTTCGAGGCAGAAGATGATAAAGAGAAGAACCAGAATTCCCGAATTCCCGAGCCATGGAAAGACACCGACCGGGACTAGCCCCCAGCGAGACGCACTTGCCCACAAGAGCCGATTGCCGTCGATTTCTTGCCCTCCTGCCGTTGTAGACATGCGTTAAACCCCGAGGAGTGGAAACACTTGTTTTCTCCGCAGTTTTTCCCCAGCGCAACCGAGCGACACCAGTCCAGAGGCGAAAGCGAGACCCACCATGCATTGTATAAAACGGGTCCAAAAACCGCGAATCGTTTCGTTTCGGGCAAATACGGGCAAAAACCCCCCAGCGGTAGCATTGGGGCCGGGAGGCAGCCTTCGTTTTGGACCGCAACGTGTCGGACCACGCGGAAAGCGCCGCGCTGCGCAGGTTCGCACCAGAAAAGCAGTTACGAGCGCTGGGCCGGACCACGAAACCCGGCGCGAAGGATCGCCCGTGAATAGACTGCTCTTGGGAATAATTATGGATTGTTAAGACGAATAACGTCGTCGCGCGATCCCTTGTTCTTTGATAATTCGGTTTGGCGACGCGCCGCAGAGCGGCGCGTTGCGCAGGCCGGCGGGGCCTCGTCAGCCTCGTCGGCCAGGCTTGGTAGAACGGCATTCAGGCCGCGGCCTTCCTGTCTGCGCACTGCGGACCGACACGTGGTGGACCGCAAAAATCGCATACGTCGGTTCCGCGGTAATCTTTCGTGCGTACACGGGGAGAGTGTTTCATGCCCGACATTCGAAGGCGGACTGAAGTCCGCCCTACCGAACAGGCAAGGTGCTTTGGCCGGCGCCGGATAGTGGATGCAAAAGGGAAAGCTCGATTTGGACCACAACATGGTGGACCGTCCCCGCAAAGATCATCGGTCGTGATTGCCGATCCGCAGGGCTCACGCGCGGCTGCCATCGCTTAGAGTCCTTGCCGTAACTACAATTACGGCAAGGCTTTATCGAGTGCCCCCTGAAGGACTCGAACCTTCGACCAGATGATTAAGAGGGAGAAAATGAGCAAAATAGGGAAAAAACACGCAAAATGAAGTCATGTATGAGGTTACGACACAAGATGATTCGTGGAAACAACTTCTGGTGATACGTGACCAAATTGCTGGCTCTTGTGAGGACATGCTAGATCGGGTGAGTTTTGCGGAGATCACGCAACATCTTGCGCAACATAAATGCCATTTCGAGAAGCAGATGATGCAATTCCAAGGTCAACCCATTTTAACATCGTCGAGGCGACTCTGACCGCCTATAGCGGAGCCCTTATCCCAGCCGAAAATTCGCCGGTTTAGCCAAACTCATCGACTCTGCCACGGGTCTCTCCTCCATCCAAATCCTCTTCGCCACTCTTCTGCCCCGGCCGCCGTCACAAGTCCGGCAGCCATGAAGTCCAGTGCCGTGGCGGTGGTCATCGATTCACTCCAAGTCGTTCCCCGAAATGCTCTTGTCCGTCTAAACATCTATGGGGCAAAATATGGTCTGCACCCAAGGACATGGAGGTTACGATGGCCACGAAGAGGAAACGGAAGTTGCCGAAGCCCAGGAAGCCGCAGACACCACCAAAGTTCTCGGTAGGGGACCGAGTGCGGGTCAAATACGGGATTGCCGACCCCGACTTTCCCGACATTCCGCTAGGCGGTTGGACTGGTACTATCACCGAAGTCGATCAGCGAGGTCGATTTCCTCTGTATGACGTTGAATGGAGCCAGTTCACCCTTGACAGCATGCATCCCATTTTTCGCAAGCGGTGCGAGCGGGACGGGCTCTACGAAACGAGTTCTCGCTTGGGGGAAGAAGACCTCGAAGCCGATGTTGGCGACCCCGTGCCGATGGAGCAGCCGACCAACATCGACACCCGCCCGCTCAATAAGGGCGATCAAGATGACCGTATCCGGGCGATCTTAGGGCTAACCAGCGACGATCCGCTGCCGGAAGCCAATGGAGAGAACCTCTGCAAGTATCATGAGTACCTTACGGCCCACCTGACGTTTCCATTTCCGGCAATCTACTGGAAAGAAACCGGGCCGTTCCAAAGCCGCAAGTGCATGGTCAAAGTCGTGGGTCTGGTCAGTCTCGATGACTACTACCCCAGTGAAGGCCACGGGTTGCTCTGCGACGTTCGGCAAGATGCCGACCGCAAGGAGGCGACCACCGTGGTCAAAGGGCGGGTAAGAGATCGAGGCGGTCTGCTCGGATTCTTAGGCAACATCCTGGGCATGTCAGGTCGGCAGGAAGAGGAGCGGGATGACGACGAACACTGCATGCCGCTTGACGAGATAGAAGCGAAGAAGGACAGCCCCAACCGAAAGCTGCTTGCCGACTATTCGTATTGGCTGCACAATCATTGATGCGGCGATGACCGCTACCCCTTCCTCGCCCTCGCCCTTTCATCATCCATCGAGATCGGCGGCGTGCCGAAAATCACAATTTCCAGTTCCGACCCGGCCGAGGCTTCCAACGAGTGCATCACGCCAGCCGGGATCACGGCCACGCTACCGGGCCGTAACAGATGCGTCTCCTGGCCGAGGGTGATCGTGCCCGTGCCCGCCAGGACGTAATAAACTTCGTCGTATCCCTGATGCAGATGCGGCGTGCCCTTGGTGATTTTGACGACGTGGACGTTGGCGATGCCGCCCTGGCCGCCCGTGACGATCCGCTGGACGCAGCCGTAGGGGCAGTCGATGGGCTGGGTTTCATCACGCTGGTGGACGAGGGGCGTTTTCATTTCTCGTCTGCCGTCCAGAAATGAAGGTTTTCCGTTTGTGCCTGTGCTCCTAATCAAGTCAGCAAGGGCCAAGAGCGAAGGCTTCTTGGCTTCGACTAGGATTTGGTCCACGGGGATCGGGGCAGGAATTATTCCACTTACCAGATTCGGCTTAGTAAGGTCTTTGCCGTGAACAAGCATTAAAGGACGGTCGAGGAGGCTGTCTTCCAGGTTGTTGAGTGCTTGGAGCAGATGCCTGCCGGTGTAATAGACGGGTTCTTCTTCGCTCACTTCTTTTCCTTTTTGAGTTTTTCGTCTGGACCTGACTTTCGCTAGTATACCGGATTGCGGGACAACCTCGCCAGACAACGATCTCCTCGCCCCTTCACGGCTGTCTTTGGGTGCAACCTTTTTCATTACGGTGCAGGACGAGGGGCTTCTTCATTTTGCCTTTGCCCCGTTCACGATGGCAGACGCCGCACCCCATTGGCCTCCGAACACGAACTCAGCCAGCGGCTTGCGTTGCCGAGTCGCCAAATCACGCTGCCGGTAACCATCGGGCAGGATGTTCGGGTCTGCGGCGTAGCCGATTGCCAAGCCGGTCAAGGGCTGTACGCCTTCGGGGATGCCGTAAAGTCCACGGGCCTTTTCCGGCAGAATACCGCCCATCTGGTGGACGTACAAGCCACGGGCCATCGCCTCGAAAGTCAACGTGGCACTGGCAAGTCCCAGATCATGGAGAGCCGCACCATTGGGCTTGCCATTATGGGTAAACGTCAATTTGGCGCAGCCGAGAGCCAAGACCGGAGCGGCTTTGGCCCACGGCTGGTTTGCCTCAACAAGACACGAAAGCAAGCGTTCAAACTCTGTCGGGTTAGCTTTCGTTGCCACGATGTAACTCCACGGCTGCTCGTTGTAGGAGGACGCCGCCCAGCGAGCGGCTTCGAACAACGAGCGAATATCGTCCTCGGATACGGGGCGGTCGCAAAGGGCGTAAGGACTCCACCGGCTTGCGATCAGTTCGTGAATGGGGTGGTCAGGCGTTGCGTGCTTGTAAGTCGTCATTTTCCAGTCCCCTTTTCTTCAACTGGCCCACCGAACAGCAGGGCATCAAGCGACAACCGTCCCGGTCCCAAGAGGAAGAACAGGATGGCGCAGGCAAGGTAGACGGCGGGCAATTCAAATGACGGCCCCTTCTGACTCACAAACGGATGTCCCATTGGCAAGTGGACGGTGGCGAGTGCCACGACCATGACGCCGGTAATTCCGAGGGTGGCCAGCCGAGTAAGGAGGCCGACGATCAAGGCCATGCCGCCACCAAACTCCGAAATAGCCGCCAACGCCTGAAGAATCGCAGGCATGGTCGCTTCCGGCCCCATCCAGCCTAATGGATTATGGATCTTCGACCAGCCGTGATGCATGAACGCCGCTCCCATCACCAGACGAAGCAGGAGAAGTCCCACGGAACCGACTCGGCCCGCACTGTCACAATAGAACAATCGTCGCATGAATGTTTTCCTTTCTGAAATCGTGAATGGTTTTTCTAAAGCAAATCAATGGCACCCGAACTTTGCAACGACTCCTATCGAGCATCGTTGCATCTTCCTCAATGGCCTACGCCAAATCGAAGAGCATGACTTTCGAAGATTCGTTGGCCCTAATCGAAACACTTGTCTCGTCGCTTACGGCGGCCCCGTCGCTTGTCACGAGTGTGTGGCCGTTCAGATCAACCGCCCCTCGGAGAACTTGCAGCCACGCATGGCGACCGGCATGCAACTCGTACCCGACCTCCTGGCCCGTCTCAAGCGTGGAAATGTAGATTCGGGCATCCTGTTGGATCAGCAGTGATCCGTCTTTGGAATCCGGTGAGGCTACCAGCCGAAGGCGTCCCCGCTTCTCGGATTCGGGGAAGGTTTTCTGATCGTAGCTGGGTGTCGAGCCCTTTCGCCCAGGCAGGAGCCAAATCTGGTACAGGTGGACCGGTTCGGTAGTGGACGGGTTGAACTCGCTATGCCGGATGCCGGTTCCTGCCGACATGTGCTGCAATTCGCCTACACGAAGTACGGAGCCGGTCCCCAGGCTGTCACGATGTTCCAGGGCACCTTCCAGGACGTAGGTGATAATCTCCATGTCCTGGTGGCCGTGCATCCCAAAGCCCTTGCCCGGTTGTACCCAGTCTTCATTGATGACCCGCAACGACCGAAAGCCCATGTAGGCGGGGTCGTAATACGTGTCGAAGGAAAACGTGTGCCACGTATCGAGCCAATCATACTGGGCGTGGCCTCGTTCGGTCGCTCGTCGCACACGAATGGTTTCTGATCGCACTTCAAATTCGTTTATGGTTGACATATTGTTTTCTCCTCGAAAATGGGAATCCTATTCCTCTGCCGAAAGTGGCTCTCTAGCCTTTTCCAGCAAGCGAATTAGTTCTTTAAGTTCATCCTTGGTCAGATGGCCCAAGAGGTTCTTGTGCAACTCTTGGAGAGGCTGATCGAGATCGGCCAGCGTCTTTTGCCCCTTCTCGGTCAGGGCCACGTAAATCACCCGTCGATCCTTCTGGCATCGTTCTCGCACAACGAACCCCGATTGTTCCAGGCGGTCGATCAGGCCGGTAATGCCAGGAACGACCGTGACCGTGCGGCTGGCGATCTCCAAACTCGGCAACGGAGCACCTTCGCCCCGCAGGATACGCAGGATGTTGTACTGGGAAAGGGTCAAATCGTGCTGACGAAACAACCGGGCGAAACGGATCTGGTGCTGGTCGTTGGTGCGAACGATATTGAGCATCGCCTCCTGCTCCAAGGACTCGAATGGCCGCTTCTTCTTTATTTCCCGTTGCAGTGACATGACGATCTCCCGTTCTGGTAAATACTATACATATCAACTATCGACGTGTAGTGCAAGTGAAGTTTAGGAGACGGGGTGGGGAATCTGACTGAAATCCGTCGCTTGATGTAAATGTCGCTGCGCACGGGAGTTGCGCCACTGTCGCAGTCCTGAAAGATCGTGTCCTGGACTGTGGCGAGGAGGAGACTGGACACTTAGGTCTAGGCCGTGGCTGACATGCTTGGCCGAAATTACGACAGGGAATCACGGGTTCGGACGACCTTGGGGAACCACCGCTCGTCACCCAGCACCACGGAAGTCTCGATTTGCCGTTCAGGGATCGACCAATACTTCTTCAGCAGCCGGTTCTTTTCTTCGGGCGTGACCATCGTGAATCCGTGCTTTTCGTAAAATCGGATGGCCCAGGTCGCTGCCGCCCAAGTGCCGATCAGAACTGGGCGGGCCGTCAGTCTCCGCAGTTCGGCTAGGAGTTTGCCGCCGATGCCTTCTCCCCGCTTGGCCGTCCGCACGTAGGCATGGCGGATCAAGGTCACGTCTTGAACGTCCTGGATGCCCATGACGCCGACGAGTTCGCCATCCTCTTCGCAGCCCCAGAACCGGACACCACTCTGGATTTCGTGGCGAAGCTCTTCCACGGGCATGTACGGTTCGTGCCAGCGGTCGGTGGGAATGACGCCACGATAGGCTTCAGCGGCCTCGTTGATGATCGAGTACATGGCGTCGAAGTCAGCGTCGATGCAGGGGCGGATCACGGGATGGATTCTCCTCTACGCTTCCGATCCTCACCCGCCAGCCCAATCGCATCCAGGTACGGATCGCAGGACCGGCATTTCATTACATGATCCGCCGCCTTATCCAAATCCCAGCCGAGAATCCAGTGCAGGTAAGCGATGACGATGCTGGGCGAGCGGTTGATGCCCATGTTGCAATGGACGTAGACCGTGTGGCCAAGGCGCAGCAGTTCGTCTAGGACATCGACGCATGCGGGTAGCTGGCGGCGCAGGTCGTCAGGATCAAAATCTCGAACGGGAGCCCGACGAGCTTCCATTCCCACTTCACGGTAGTAGGGTTCCAAACGATTCCAGTTGACGCCCCAGTCGTCCATGTCGTCGTCGGTCTGCGCATTCAGCACGGCGGTAATGCCTTCCCGGCGTAGACGGTCGATGTCCTCGGTACTCCAGGGGCACGAGCCGACGAACAGGTTGGGGAGGATCTGGCTAACGTCCATCATTCAGATTGCGCCCCCACCTTCTTCTTCCATCCCCGGCCCAGGTAATGGCGGCCCCAGAACTCAGCGATATCCTCGACCATCGGGGCCGACTTGGGAATGAGCCCGGTCCCGAAGTGCGGGTCGTATTTCTCAGCCCACTTCCTTGCCACTTGATAACCGATGATCGAGGCGTGCATTGGATGCAGCATGCATTCCGTCGCCGTTTCCACGATTAGCAATTCCCAGCACTCGATGATCCGCACGTCAGCCCATTGCTGGTGTTCGACCTTGTTCTGGGCTTCCTTCGCCTGTTCGTAGACTTCCCAGAGTTTGGATTTCGCTGTCTCCGTGGGCGACTTCAGGTAGCCGGTCATCGCCGGGATGGCAGCAGCTATGAGCCGCCCATACTTTTGCGATTTTGCGGATTTCGTATCACCGGGGTGACGGGCCTTGAATTGCCGCTGGGCCAACTTGGCGATATGGAGGGCGAACTTGGCGGCGGCGTCCGGGTCGGAGCAGAGGCTCTTGATGAGGGTCAGCCGGGTGATGTTGTAGTCTTTACCCTGGCGAAGATCGGCGGCGATCTTGGCCAGGGCTTGGATTTTCTTCACGACTGCGGGTGAAGGTTGTTCCATCATTTTCCTCACGTACCGAATCAAACGTGACCGGGCATCGCAGACCTCACCTCAAGGTTCCAAGTACGAATCGAACACCCGGACCCTCTTCCAATTGTCCTTGTTCTCCTCGATGAACTTCAGGTGCCGCTCGGCCTTTGAATACTGGTCGTGCGCCGCTTTGCTCTTGAACACCAGATGCAGGGCCACTTCGAAGTCCCGGTCATTCACGTCCCGCTTCATTTCACCGGCAAGCGTCCCGACTGCAAATCGGACGGTGCCGGGATGATCCGTAAGATACTTCTTACAGGCGACGACCAATTTCCCCTTGGCCTGGGGCGAGTTGTCCTTGAGCGAGAAGTAGACATCGTGGGCCAGCATCCGTTCTTCGGCCTGTGCGGAAATCCCCGCAAAGGCAACGATCAAGGCGGCGGTCAGTGAATAGGCAAGGGCTTTCATCATCGGAATCTCCTGGAAGTGCTAGGACTGGGATGGTTACGAACCAGAATTATCTTTCGGACCACATGGCGATGCAAGCAGCAGGTCGTCAGGCAATTGGCCACCGATCCCTACCGTCGCCAGAACCAAAGCAGTAGGTTCATTAGCACGGTCAGCACGATGCTAACGATAATGCTGGTCACGATGGGAAACGAGAACGACCAACCCTCGCCTCGCATCCGAATGTCGCCCGGCAGACGGCCAAGCGGCAGGCCGAGACTCTCGATCAGCCAGACCGCCGCCCCCACGACCACCAGCACGACGCCGAAAATCAGAAGCCATTTGCCGATCATGCCAACCCACTCGCAACAGATGGCTTGCCGCAGCCATAGTCACTCTTTCTTTGGTGCTGATGATGCCTATTCTGCACTTTTCGTGGCGGTTTTCAGAAACTTTATCGCATTAGATGATAGGCAAGGCTCTCGTCGATAGCCGAACGTAGAGGTTGACCCCAATAGACCTATACCTTTTAGAAACAGCCTTCATACAATAACAATAGAGGGGTTTCCTGACAACGCCCCACCAGCCACCCTGACCCGGCTTGGAGGAACAAAATGAAGATTTCCATTGATACCGATGACACAACGGGCAATCACGACCTTTTCGGCACTTTGGAGCAACTTTACGAGTTTGCCGATCTAGCCCGCAAACCCCTTTACGCCGATAGCATCCCTGAGGAAGACCCCAATATCAACATCCCACCGATTGCGAAAGCCAACTGGCAGAAACGGAAAAGCGGTCAAGGGTTCATTCGTTTGTTTCGGGACTATGATAAATTGACCAAAGGCGGTCATTCCTTCGCTTATGATGTTTGACCACGATCAGCCCTCTATTTCTGCATGGCGATTCCTGCGTGGTCGGTTTGGCGGCAAGACGACGGGCTCAAGGGTGCGACATTGCCGCTGGCCCTGTTTGGCGTTCAACTTGCCCTGAACGTGCTTTGGTCGTGCATCTTCTCCGGGTGGCGACCGCCTGGATTAGGCAGCTTGGCAAACCGCATAAATCGAATATGCCGGATTTGCCGCCTGATCGCAAATCCAGGGACTTTTTCGCTCATGTAGAACCTGCGTGCTAGAGTTATGAAAACACGTTTTGGGCGAAAAGTCCAAGGAAACGGACCCGCAGCGTGCGGGATGTCTTAATGGGCGGGATTTTGGGCCTGCCAGTTGAAGGCACAGTTGAAGTCGCTCTCTTCATTGGGAAGAGAAGACCTCGGCCGTGCCTTTTGTTGTTGTGAGGCTGGAGAAATGGCCTTCGCTTTCTTCGGCCGCACCGAAAGAAAATACGGTGGCAGCCAAGCGGCTGGCGAGATCATCTCGTTTGCACATGGCGTGAATTCCAGTCCAGACCAACGTAAGCGTCCGGGATAAGCACCGTTGACGCTGGAGGTAGCCTGAAGGGTAGGTCTATTTCTTTCCACCCTGAATCTGGAGGCTATCCGATCATGGCTCGACAAGTGAATTCCGTGCTTTGGAACGAGTGGCGGCAGCGGTTGAGAAGGCAGCGTAAGAGCGGCCTGTCGATCAGCGAATTCTGCCGCCGAGAGAACCTTTCGCCGCACACGTTCCATTCCTGGAGGCGGAAGTTGCCCGCGGCAACCCGTGACGTTCGGGCGGCGCGGCCTGGCCAGCAGCGACGAACTACCTTGGCCGCGTCGCTACGCCCGGCCGGCTTCCTGCAACTGCCCGTAGCGCCTCCGCCGCAAAGTCCCTGGATCGAACTGTCGCTGGCCGACGGCACGGTGCTGCGCGTGCCCCAACAAAACACGGCCGCGGTATTGGCGGTGCTGCGAGAACTGCGCGGCGAATCTCGCAGCGCGATTTCTGAGGAGCGCGGCGATGCTTAGCATCTCTCCCTCGATTCGCATCTTCGTGCATGTGCTGCCGACCGACATGCGGAAGCATTTCGACGGTCTCATGGCGATCGTCATCCATGCCTTCGGCAAAGACATTTTCCAGGGCGACTATTTCGTGTTCCTCAATCGCCCGCGCAATCGCTGCAAGATCCTCTTCTGGGACCGCGACGGCCTCGTGGTCTGGGCAAAGCGCTTGGAGCGAGGGACTTTCGAATTGCCTGGCGGCGGTGACGCGGCATCATTGACGATCGAGATCGACGCCGTGACGCTGGCGATGATGCTCGGCGGTGTCGATCTGAAGAACGTAAAGCGTCGCAAACGCTATCAGGCCCTGGCCGGATAGGACACTTGGTTTGCAAGACACAATCCGCGTGTTTTGCTTGTCGCTCTCCCGCGGTACTGTGGTCGTCCCCAACAAGAGCACGTAGGCGCTGCCACACAACTATGGATTTCTATGACGGGCTCCAGTCGCCGCGCGGAAAGCGCGGCCGCTGGAGCCCTTTCTCTTGGATTCTTCTCTTTCGGGCGATTGGATGGTCTTGACTTTTGCCGCGGGCCGATAATGATTGCAGCATCATGGATGACACGCTGCTTGCCGAACAACTGCAACAAAGCCTACAGCGCAATGAGGTGCTGCTAAAGGAGCTCGCCTCGCTGCGCGCCGCCCTCGACCCGGTCTTGCAGTCGCAACAAGCCCTCCGCCGCGATTACGAGGCCCTCGTGGAAGCCACGCGGACGCTCAGCCAGGAACGCGAAGCGCTGAAGCAGCGCGCGGCGGAACTGGAGGCGATGAATCATCGCCTGGTCGATATGCTGTGGGGACGTTGCAGCGAACGCCGCAGCGAATCTCCCGATCAGCAGCACTTGGACTTCGGTGACGGGCCGGCGGCACCGCCCAGCGCCGAGGAGCAGGTGGTCATCGCCGCCCAGGAGCAGGCGGACGAAGAACAAGATCAGGAACTGCTCAAGCGGCTGAAGGCGCGGCGTGAGGCCCGCCGGGCGAAGCAACAGCAGCAAGGCCGCGAAGAGTTTCCCCCGGGCATCGAGCGCCGCGAGCGGATCATCGACCTCCCCGAGGACGAAAAAGAGGGCCTGAAGCTCATCGCCGTGAAGGAGAGCCAGCGGCTTCGGTTCGAGAAGCCGCACGTGTACGTGGAAGTGATCAAGCGGCCGCAATATGCCGTGCCAGGCAAGCCCGAGGAGGGCGTGCGAAGCATGCCGCCGCCGCTGGCCATCGTGGAGAGCTGCAAGTACGACTTCAGCGTGATCGCCGCGGTCCTGGCGATGAAGTTCGCCTTCCACCTGCCGACCTACCGGGAGCAGGACTGGTTCGCCCAGTGCGGCTGGTTCCCCAGCCGCTCGACGGTCAACGACCTGATCAACTACGGCGTGGCGACGGTTGACCCCTTGTGCCGGCAGATGTGGTCTCTGCTGCTCTCCCAGTCGATCCTCCTAGGCGACGACACGCACCTGCGCGTCTTGTTGCGGGGCGCGGTGGACGATGAGCAGTCAGCGAAGCTGGAGAATCGCCGCCGCTCCCGCGCGGCAACCGCTTGCGACGCGACCGGCCCTCCCGGATCGGCCACCAGCTACGCATGGCTTTACACGGGCCTGGACGGCATGGCCCCTTTCAATGTCTTTCATTGGTCGCTGACGCATGAGAACTGCGTGATCGACGAGCATCTGGCCGGCTATCGAGGCGTCTTCGTGGGCGACGCCTGCGGCGCCAATGCGCGCCTCGAGCAACGTTCGGGAGGGCGGATCGTGCATGCCGCCTGCAATGCGCATGCGCGGCGGGAATTCGTGAAGGCCGAGTCGAACGATCCGGTCCTGGCGTCACAGGCGCTCTCCTTCTACCGGCAGTTGTACGAAGTTGAGGAGCGCGGCAAGCCTCTGGACAACGCGGCGCGAGGGGAGTTGCGGCAGCGCGATGCGCTTCCGATCTGGAATCGCATGCGGCTCTGGCTGGACAGCGAGCCTGTGCGGCGGGCACTGCCGCAAAGCGCCATTGGCGGAGCGCTCGGTTACCTGCGCAACCACTGGTCGGCACTGATGGTCTACTTGACTGACCCGCGGATCCCTTTCGACAACGACCAGTCCGAGCGAGCGATTCGGCCGCTGACTGTGGGACGTGTCAACTGGCTGTTCCTGGCCCATCCCTGCGCTGCGCCGGGCCGCATGCAGATGTTCAGCATCGTCAGCAGCGCCCATCGCCACCATCTGGTAATCGCCGATTATCTCGAGGACGTGCTGTACAAGCTCGCCGACGCGCAGCAGAACCATCCCTCCCACCTCGAACTCGGCGCCCCGTACCTCCTCGATCTGCTGCCGGACCGCTGGGCACAGGCTCACCCCGAGTCGATCCGCCAGGACCGTGCCGAGGAACGGGAAATCGTTTCAGACGCCAAGCGAAGCAAGCGGGCGAAGAAGCGCATCGCGGCCCGCGCCGCCCAGCCAACGGACTGCAAATAGCTGCCCGCTGCCTCTTCCCCACACCCGGCCGACTGTCGCCGACCGCCAATCCGGGGTATGCCTAACTCGGACTCTTACAGACCAACGACGGTTTGTGGACGCAACTTGAAGAGGACGAGGCGATGGAACGGTTGCCTGTTCGCACCCGAAACGTCGTGTGAACGAGGCAATAAGTATTTGGACCGTGCCGTTTTGGTTTCCACGGTCGAGCGCAATGATCTGGCATTCTTTGAGCAAACCCCATGAACGGCGAACACTATCAGCTTGGGGCGGCTGCGGCACGACTGGCAGATCGGCTGCCCTATTCGGTCATGATTGCCGTGGCCGATGCCGTGGTCCAGCATGGAGGAAAAGACCGTTTCGTTTCTCGGCAGGCGATCCTTGAAAGCCTGCCTACGGCCGACTTCCGTGATGCGACCGCCGATTTCCTGGACCAATGGCATTCCGGTGCGAGCGGTATCGGGTCGGATGCGGTCGCCCTGGCTCTTGTGACGGCGGCCAAGAGCGAACTGGATCACCGGCAAGCAGAAAATGTGGAAATCGTATGGTCTGGTCCCGAACCGGCCAGGACTCGTTTTCGACAGACGGAACAGGCGATCCTCGAAGTCATCAACTCGGCGGCGAGGCGGCTGACGGTTGTCAGCTACGCAGTCTACCGAATTCCCCGTATCTGTGAGGCCCTGATTCGTGCCGCCCATCGTGGAGTGCGGATCAACGTGATAATCGAAACGCCCGACCGCATCGAGGGCCAAACGGAATACAGCACGATCCAGGCCCTTGGAAATCAGGTGGGAGCGGTTTCGACCGTGTACTATTGGCCCCAGGAGAAACGGACGCCAGATGGTGGCGGCAAGCAGGGCATTCTGCACGTGAAGTGTGCGGTGGCCGATGGGCGGTGCCTATTCCTGTCCAGTGCCAACCTGACCGAATATGCCTTCACGGTAAACATGGAACTGGGGCTCTTGGTAACGGGCGGGCCGTTGCCATGCCAAGTCGAGGAACAATTCGACCGGCTGATTGAGATGGGGGTGTTGGAACGAGTGTAGAGGCAGGCACCGGCAGTTTCCTGCCTCATTGGCTGGTGAGTAATAACTAGCTGCAATCGAGTGGAAGCCGTTTGTAGGTGACAATATGGCAAAACAGAAGAAACCAAGCCCGACCTTATTGCGCTGGAGCCAGCACGTTTCCGCCTCCGATGTACAAGACCCGCTTGGCTTGGGACTTCGGGGGTCGGCCCGACTCGCTAGCCGCCTGCTGTACTGCATTACCTCGATCACACCAAGGGCTAGATACTTCTCATTCATCCCGTGGTGCATTTTCGACTACCAAAGGCGGGAGAAGGGCAAGCCGTATGCGTTTGGTTTGCGGGACGCCATTATCGTCCGGGAAAGGGCACTACCGTACTCGACCCACTCTAAGGTGTAGCTCGTTGTCACCGAACCATCTTTTTTCGGATTGTTACGGCGTCTCTTAGTCCAAACTTTGATGTATTTCCGCAGTGGCAACTGAGACATGTCGGCCTCCGTGAACGCATCCCAAAGCGAGCAACACACGGTAAGTCCCGGTGGGAATGCGCAACATATTACGCAACATATTGTAGAGCCCATGCGAGAAGGCGTCAAGAATGGGGCAAGAATCAAGAGCACTTATGGCAAATAAACGATCCAGAAATCGTTATATGCCATGTAGTTACGAAAAAAGCCAGCGTCATAAGACGCTGGCTTTTCTAGGTGCCCCCTGAAGGACTCGAACCTTCGACCAGATGATTAAGAGTCATCTGCTCTACCAACTGAGCTAAGGAGGCGTTGCTCCGCGATCCACCGCGGAAATCTCAATTTTACGAGAATCGACGGCCTTTGCAAGTGGTTGTATCGGCAAAGCGCTCGGTAGTTCCGCAATTCTTGCCTAGATTAACAGGCAATCCGGAGAGTTTTCGCGGTTATTTGCGGTATCGAAGCCCGACGCGCCAGCGAGGAATCGACTTTCCTGGCTGGTTGCGGCACATTCCTCGCCGACCATGAATACATGGTGCCCGCGTCAGGCTTTGATGTCGATTTGCGGCCGAGAACTTTCCGGACAGCCTCTAACAGGAATCTACCGCCTGACAGGTTGGAAACCTATCCTGCTTTTGGACAGGTTGAAAACCTATCCTACGTTTGGACAGGTTGGAAACCTATGCTACGTTTGGACAGGTTGGAAACCTATCCTACGTGGGCGGCCCGGCCGCGTCGGGGACGTCCATCCCAAGCTGACGCATCTTGCGATACAGATTCGAGCGATGCAGCCCCAAACGCTCGGCGGCCCGGCTCATGTTGCCGCCAAGTTGCTCGATCGTACGGCGAACGTACTCGCTCTGAAAACGGACCGTCGCGTCGGACAAGGTCTGCCCCAGGTCGTCGATCAACGCCGTGGGCCCGCGCGGCGAGAGAATGAACGCCAGGTCCTCGGCCTCGATCACGTCGCCGAGGGCAAGATAGGCCAGCCGCTCCATCAGGTTCCGCAACTCGCGGACATTGCCCGGCCAGTGATGCTCGGCCAATCGCTTGCGGGCGGCAGCAGTAAGCTCTGGAACCTTGCGACGGGCGCGGCGGCAGAAGTCGTCGAGGAAATGCTCGGCCAGAAGCAAGATGTCGCCCCCGCGTTGCGCAAGGGCGGCAGATCGAGCGTCACCACGTTCAAGCGGAAATAAAGGTCCTCGCGAAAGCGTTTCTGCTGGACCATCTCGGCCAACTTCTGATTGGTGGCGGCCAATACCCGGGCGTCGCTGCGAATCGGCACGGAGCCGCCGACGCGGACCATCACTTTTTCTTCCAAGACACGAAGCAGCTTGGCCTGGCAGTTGAGACTCAAATCACCGATTTCGTCGAGAAACAGCGTGCCGCCGGAGGCCAACTCGAACTTACCCGGCCGGGACTCGCTGGCATCCGTAAAGGCCCCTTTCTCGTGCCCGAAGAGTTCGCTTTCGGCCAAAGTGTCGGGGATGGCGGCGCAGTTCAGGGCGATGAACGGCTGACCAAGGCGATGGCTGAGATAGTGGATCGATTGCGCCACGACCTCCTTGCCCGTGCCGTTTTCGCCGTTGATGAGCACGGCCAGATCGGTCTCCGCCACGCGGCGAATGATCGACCGCAGCGATTGGATTGCCGGGCATTCGCCGATCAACCGCACGCCTTCGGCTGCTTGCTCGGCGATCAGGCGGTTGGTGGTGAGCAGTTTCTGGCGGTCTTGGGCGTTTTCCAGGGCCACAGCCGCGTGGCCGGCCAGTTCGATCAAGGCCTCTTGATCGTCGCGCGTGAACGTGCCGGAAGGTTTCTTGTTGATCAGTTCGAACACGCCCAGCCGCTCGCCGGATTGCGTCTTGACGGGAACGCAGAGGAGCGTGCGCGTGTGATAGCCGGTTTGCTTGTCGACGCTGTGGTCGATGATCTCGGGCTGCGCGGCGTCATCGACGCGGGCCGGCTGGCCGGACTGCAACACGCGTCCGACGACGCCGCGGTCGTCGGCCAGGCGGAGTTCGCCGCCCTTGACGCCCAAGGCCGGACGGCCGATCAAGCAGTGGCCGGCACGGTCCCAGAGAAAGATGCTGGCACGGTCCGCCTCGAGCAGGTCCGTGGCAGCCTTGGCCATGTGCTCCAACAGCGCCTCGAGTTCCCGCGTACGATACCACTCGCCCGCAATTCTCAGGACCGTTTCCAGGCGAAGGATGCGCTGCCGTTGCTGATAACGCACGCGGACCGATGCCAAGGCCTCGCCGACCCGCGGCAGCAACGACTCCACCGCCGCCAAGGCACCCGGCGGGGGAGCACTCGGCCAGGACACGAGCAGTGCCTCCGCCAACCCCGCGCGGGAGGTGAGCGGCCCGGCAACCCAATTGCCGTGCGACCGCGCAATGCCGCGATCGAGGACTTCGGCCAGGAGTTCGACCGGCAGGGAACGTGGCGGTCGGGTCTCGGCCAAGGCGTTCCATCGTCCCCCGTCAGCGACGACCAAGGCTGCATAGCCAGCAGCCAATTCCGCCGTAATCGCCGGCAAGGCCGACGCCAGCCAACTGCCCGGCTCGTCGGCCTGATTGGCGGTGGTCAGCAGCTCCAACGACAGATTCATTCGCCGAGTTTGCTCGTTTCGCGAATCATGGGCCGGATCAGGCGGGCTGTCGGACCTCGATGGAGACATATTCCAACCCTTCTTGGTGTTGCAAATTCGATCCACGCCGGTTTGAAAACTGACCACAGACTAGCATACGCGAATCAAATCGACAACATCGGGGAGCCGGTAAGTCGAACGGGCCGCTTTCCGCACGTTTTTGTGGGAAAATGGCGGCAGAAAACGGTATTTGCGACGTTGCATCAGAACGGAATATCGCGTAGACTCGACCTAGGACACACGGCCCATGAGGCGATCAATCGGCTCAGGGATGAGTTGAATTGAACCGCCATGACGAAGAAAACAGGAGATAACTAGGAGCATGGATGCTCGTCTGATTCGGCCCGCCCTGCTGGCGGCGTTGTTGACGGTCTCGATGGGCGCGAGTTACCGCGGCACCAATTTCATCGTCGAAACCGCCGATCCGCAAATGGCCGCTCGCATTTCTCAGGCGGCCGAGCAATTCCGCCACGATCTGGCCATCGAGTGGCTCGGGCAGGCGATGCCCAACTGGGCCCAGCCATGCATGATGACCGTGCAGGTCGGACCGCACCTGGGGGCGGGCGGGGCCACGACGTTCGTCTTCGACAACGGCGAGGTGTTCGGCTGGCGAATGACGATCCAAGGCTCGGCCGAGCGGGTGTTGGATTCCGTGCTGCCCCACGAAATCACGCACATGGTCTTCGCCAGCTACTTCCGCCGTCCCTTGCCCCGCTGGGCCGACGAAGGCGGCGCCACCAGCGTCGAGCATATCAGCGAGAAGCAGAAACACCGGCAGATGCTCGTGCAGTTCCTGCGCACGGGTCGCGGCATCGCCTTCGGGCAGATGTTCGCCATGACCGAATATCCGCAAGACGTCATGCCGCTCTACGCCCAGGGTTACTCGCTGGCCGAGTTCCTGATTTATCACGGCGGGCGAAAGCGATTCGTCGCCTTTTTGGCCGACGGCATGCGCGATGGGCAATGGTCGGCGGCCGTCGAGAGGAATTACAGCATCAAAGACTTGACGGCGTTGCAAAACACTTGGGTGGCATGGGTCGCCCAAGGCTTCCCCGCGCCGCCGGCAGAGACCAACGTGATGACCGCCGCGGCCCAATTGCCGGCAGCCCAGCCGCCTGCCACGTTGACGCCGGTAAGCGTAACGGCCGGCGCGCGTCCGGTCCGACCGGAACCGAACCTGATCTATCACATCTACGATAAAGGCACGGCCGAACCATCGCCGCAGGCAACCGGCGGCACGCAGGTTTCAGCGCGGCCGGACGGAACGTCGCTGGCGCCGCCCAGCCAGGACACGACGCAAAACGCCGAGACGGCTTCCACGTCACGGAATTCCACCGTCCAGGCGCTCCCCGCGCAAGGCTGGCGCACCGCCGACGGCGCACCGGCCGAGAGCACGGCGGACCAAACTTCGCGAGCGACCACGTCGCAAGTCGCCCGACCGCCCACGATGGAGCCGTCCGGACAAGTGATCTTGCAGTGGCAGCAGTGAGCAACCGTTACTCCCACGGTTGCTTGACGCCCTGCATCTTCAGCCAGTAAAGCGTGAAGTGGAAAAAGACCGGGGCGGAGAAGCACAGGGAATCGATGCGGTCCAGCAGGCCGCCGTGGCCCTCGACCAGGGTGCCGTAGTCGCGGACGCCGCGGTCGCGCTTGATGGCGGAAAGCGTCAGCCCGCCGGCAAACCCCATCACGGAAATCACCAGCGACATGGCGGCCGCCATCCACCAGTTCGAGCCTTGAAAGGGCGTGGCCCACCACAGCACCGCCGCCGATCAAGGTCACGCTGGCCGATCCGAACAGAAGGCCTTCCCAGGTCTTCGTGGGATTGATCGTAGGCACGATCACGTGGCGGCTGGGGATCTGGGCCCAGGCGTATTGCAAGGCGTCGCTGAGCTGGACCATGAGCACGAAGAAGAACAGCAGGCGGGTGTTGGCCCCGGGCGTGAGCGTGGTCCCGGGCTCCTTTTCGAGTCGCAGCGTCAACAGGGCCGGGGCGTAGCTCAGGCAGTAGACGCAGATCAGCAGCCCGGCCTCGATCTTCGCCGTTCGCTCCAGGAACCGCTTGTAATCGCCCGCCATGGCGATCAAGCCCGGAATGATCAGAAACGCATAGACCGGGATCACGATGCTGTACAGCGGATAGTTCTCCACGCCCACGAGCACGAACTGCAAGGGCGTGATCACGAAGAAGACCAGGAACAGCGTGCGATGGTCGCCGGGCCGCGTGGGCGTAAGCGTGATGAACTCGCGGAGGGCCCAAAACGCGCCCAGGCCCGAGAGCACGACCGTGGCCGTCTGGCCGATGAAGAAGGTGGCGGCCAGGATCGAACAGAGCACCCACCAGGCATGTACGCGCATGCGGAAGGTTTCCAGGATGGCGGTGTTCAGGCCGCTGTCGTTGCGGGCGCGGAGGGCGCGGATGATGACCGTCGCCGCGGCCAGCAAAACCAGCACGCCGCCCACCAGTCCCAAGGTTCTCGGTTCGAACATTGCCTCGTCTTCCTAAAGTTCCTTCAGCCGCCGCACCGCGCTCCGCGCCCGGTCCAAAAACAGGTCCTTCGACTCGCCCGATTCCAGCCACATCGGCGGGCCGAAGGTGATGCAGCTCAGCAGCGGCACGGGCAGGAGCTTGCCGCGCGGCAGGATCCGATTCATGTTGTCGATGTACACGGGGATCAGCTCCAGGTCGGGCCGCTTCTTGCTGAGATAGTATAGGCCGCTCTTGAACTCGCCGACATCCTGCCCGTCGCCGCGCCCGCCTTCCGGAAAGACGATGAGCGAAAACTGCTGGCCGATTTCGCGGATCATCACGTCGACTGGGCTTTGGTGGACCTTGATTTCCGTGCGGTCGATCAACATGGCGTTGAAGACCTGGGTGGCCAGATAGTGGCGGATGCGTCCTTTGATCCAATAGTCTTTGGCGGCCACGGGCCGGGTCAATTCCCGCACGTTGGCCGGCAGGGCCGACCAGAGCACGATGGCGTCCAGGTGGCTGGTATGATTGGCGAAGTAGACCCGCTGGCAGGTGTCGGGCTGCGAGTCGATCCACCGCGCACTGGCGCCGCTGAGGAATTGGGCCGCCAGGGCCAGTACGTTCCTCATCAAGGAAACTTTGTCCATGCTCCGCGCTGCTCGATCTGTGGCACGGCGAAAAACAAACTATTATCCTAGCGTGCCGTTTGCTCCAAGCCAAGCCCCGTCTGGTCGGCGGCGGCCGTGCCGGCGGGCGGAAGCAGGCTTTTTGCCCGCCGACCACGACCATGGGTACATGGTGCCCGACATGGTGCCCGCGTCCGCTTTTTGCCGATAGATGCCCTCCAGCAGCTCCTCGTAGCCGGCGACCATCCGCTGGATCGAAGCGTGCTCCAGCACGTGCTGCCGCCCGGCACGGCCGAAGGCGGCCGCTCGCGGGCGATCCCGCAGCAGTTCGATCAGCCGGCCGGCCAGTTCCTCTTCCTTGCCCGGCGAAACCAGGTAACCGTTGCAGCCGTCATGCACGGCTTTGTCGACCGAACCGACCCGCGTGGCCACGACCGGCTTCTCGGCGGCCATCGCTTCCAGGATCGACACCGGATTGGCCTCGATGTGCGAACTCAGGGCCAGCACGTCGATCAGGGAAAGCACTTCCGGCACGTCGCTCCGCGTGCCCAGGAAGCGGACGGCGTCCGCGATCGAGAGCGACCGGGCAAGGGCCTCCAACTCGCCGCGCTGCGGGACCGTCGCCGACGATCAAGAAGCGGGCCTCGGGCATCGCTTGCCGCACCCGCGCGGCCGCCCGCAGGAACAAGGAATGGTTCTTTTCCGGGCGGAGCGCGGCCACGATGCCGGCGACCGGGGCGTCGGCAGCCAGGCCGAACTCGTTCCGCAGCAAGGCATTGGGCGGCCGCGGGCGGAATCGCTCCACGTCGACGCCGTTGGGAATCACGTGGATCTTCGCCGCCGTGCAGCCTTCGTGTGCGGCCAGGTAGCGGCCATGCGGCTCGGCCACGGCAATAAAGGCGTCGGTGATCGGTGCCAGCAGGCGATTGGCGAACTGTACGCGGTCGGGCCAGCCGGTCGAGTGCAAGGCGGAGGCGATCACCGGCACGCCCGCCAGGCGAGCGGCGAGACGCCCCCAGAACATCTTGTCGCCGGCGCCGACGGTGACGACTGCGTCGATCCGCCGCCGCCGCATCAGCCCCGCCAAGCGCCAGAGCACGCTCATGTCGGTCTTGCGGGTCAAGAGACCGAAATGCGTGGGGATCTCCAGCGCCAACATTTCGCCCAAGGGCCCCAGATCCTTGAGACAGCAGAGTTCCGGCAAGAACCGTGAACGATCCAGGCGGCGGACTAGTTCGACCAGCAACGTTTCGGCCCCGCCGACGGGCATGCTCGTGATGACGAACATCACCCGCAAGGGGCCGCGGTCGTGCAAATCGGTCAAAGGTCTACGGCGAAAAAACATGGTGGGCCTCTTCAGGTCGCGCATCGAACGGCGGAGGCTCGATGCAATCTGCGTTCCAGCGGTACTCGAACCGTCGCGTATGGATCTTTCGCGGGTCAGTGGTGAGCCAGTTCTTCAAGCGTAGCATTTCGCAGACGGCCGGGATGCGATGGACGTGAAAAGGATCGTCGCCCGGATAGTTGTAGCCGCCATACGCCGAACATACGCCCTCGTATCCGCACTGGGCGGCCAAAGCGAAGGCCTGGCAACTCAAGTTGTCGTGCAGGCCGAAAGGGAAGGAGAAATAGCGGACCGGCCGGCCAATCGCGGCACGGAGTTCATTGCGGGCCACGACCAGTTCCTGGTGCAACAAGGCCGGATCGGTCAGCTTGCCGAGGTCGAGATGGCTGTACGTGTGGGCCCCGATTTCGATCCCGCCGTTGGCCATTGCGCAGATTTCTTCCAGCGAGTTTGGCGTCAAACGCACGCCACACTTCAGATCGTGGTCGAACGGCCGGCACTCCAGGACGTTCTGCACGGTGACGAAGTAGGTGCAGGGAATTTGCTCTTTGACCAGCCAGGGAATCGCCGTCTGGCAGTTGGCGGCGTATCCGTCGTCGAAGGTGACGTGGACGGCCGGACGATCGTTGACTCCGCTTCGCATCCGCCGCTGCACCTCTTCCATGGAAATCAACTCGAAGTTCTTCCGCAGCCAGCGCATCTGCTCGATGAACGTCTGGTTGGACATCGTCCACGGCGTAAGCTCGTCGTCGGCAACGTGATGATAAAACAGCACCATGATCGGCATCCGCCGCTGGGCCGCCAGCTTGCGATGAAGCCACCACCGCGCCGGCTGGGAAGCGTGATAGTAGAGGTTCAACAGCAACCATTTCCAGAGTGGCATGGCGGGGTGGGTCTTGGGTCTGGGTCTTAGATCTTAGGTCTCTGTTGTCGGTCACAAAACGATTAGCGGTATTTCAGATCTCAGATTTCAAATCCCGAACACCCAAGACCTAAGATCTAAGACCTAAGATCTCTTTACTAGGGATTGGCGATCACCGTTTCTTCCGGAGTGTCCGGCTGGGGATGGGAACTTCGTGACGTTTGATTCAGCCAGCGTTTCACGCCGCGGCCAGCCAGCCAAAGTTGGTTCCGCAATCGCGACGTCGTGCGGTTGGGAACGACGCGCAAGGCCAGCAGCGGTCGGGCCAGGGCGCGGAAATGAGGCTTGTACGGTTCGTCGCCGCGGAGGAAATCGACGGCCCGTCCGCCTTGCTCGATGGCCCGTTTGACCGTGGCGGCGGTCATCAGGTGGCCCGGCTCGTCGGCCAGTCGCTGCGGATCGATGCCGGCCTGATAGACGTAGGTCACGCCCTCGCTGGCCATTTGATATTCGGCGGCCACGGTCCGGCCGTCGAGTTCCAGCAGTTGCAGTTGCAACGTGCCGGCCAAGAGCAGCCGCCGGGCGACCTCGCGGTGAAAGGCCATAAACGGCGGCGAAGCGAAGCAGCCGGGCTCGCCCAGGAGTCGCCGCCGTTTCTGGTGCAAATCAATGAGCACGTCCATGGCGGGATCGAGCTCCGCGCAGTTCTCGACCGTGCGCAAGACGGCCCGGCCGGTCTCGAACAAGTCGCGATCGGCGCGGCGAAGTTTCTTGCGATGGCCCTTGGAAACCAGGCCCAGGAACTCTTCCCACGACTTGGGCAGAGCGAGCCGCCACGTGCGAACCGGCGTGTTCTCGTGCCGCGAGCAGCCACGTTCCTCGAGTTGCCGCAAGAACCGCGTGACCGTGGCGTCTTCCGCGTCGACACCGTCCACTTCCAAGAGGTCCCAGCAGTGAGGGACGCCGAATGCACAGTGCGGTCCGGTCAGATACGCAGCCATGGCCTCGCTTACGCGGTCGGCGTCCTCGGGCATGCAGAGGATGCTCGCGTAGTCGGAACAGACTTCACCGCCGCCCAACCAACGCAACACGCAACCCTTGGCCGTCGAGCGCTGCAGATACCATGGCGCAACGCCCATCAGTCGGCCAGACGCATCCAGCAGGCCCAGCACCATGAGGTGCGCAGCTCGAACCGCCGGACGCCGGCGGGCCATAGTGCTGCCACCAACTCGACAACCACGCCCAAGAGCGAAAAGGCACGCCTCCGGCCAGCCGGTCCCATGTTTCCGTAAACGGCGTAATCTCTTCCAGCTTGGAAAAAGCTATGATTCTCATGAACAAATCTCGGTTACGCTCGTTCCGGAAGCAAATCAAATTTGGAGAATTGCGGGTAGGCCACGATGCGCCAGACCGCACGTTGACGGTTTGCCGCAACATGTTGCCTTTTTGCAACACGAGGGTTGTGCAACGGGAAACCTCGCGAGTCGCGCTTTGGCGGCGTAAGACGTGACTGCCCTAGGGCTTAGTAGCCCGACGGACCGTTGCAGCGAGCTTGTTCCAGCCGTCGGCATGGCGTTCGCATTTCCACGAAACCCGTCGCATCCACTGAGAACTTGTCATGGAACCTTGAAATGGCCGTGGAGCGTACCAGGTTCAATCCGGTTCGGGGACAGGTTCAAAATACAAGGGACCCTCCATGAGCATCAAACCGCGCTTGATTTCGGAGCCTCGTGAACTCGTCGGGCTACTGGTCATCTATTGGCGTCGTTGGGTGATTCCAGCCGTAGTCGTCACGGCGGCGGCCGTCGCCTATGCGGTCCTTGCCCCCAAGACCTGGCTGGCCTCCCAGGCCCTCATCGTCCGCAACGAAGCCGCCGCCGGCGACACCAGTCCGGGCAAGTTCCGCGGAATCGAAGAGATGAAAGGAATTCAGGAGACGATTCAGGAATTGGCCCGCAGCCGGACGGTGCTGGAAGACGCCTTGCGCGAGATGGGACCGGCGGCCGACGAGTCGGGCGGCAAGTCGGCCGACGGCAGTTGGCCCGCGGCTCGGGCCGTGGAGACGTTGCGGCAGAAGGTGACGATTTCGCCGCCCAAGGGCGCCGCCTTCGGGGCGACGGAAGTCTTCTACGTCGATGTCCGCGATCACGACCGCCAGAGGGCCGTGGCCGTCAACCGGGCGATCTGCGCCGATTGCAGGCCAAGTTCCAGGACCTCCGCGACGCCAAGGCCCGGAGCATGATCGACGAGTTGAACAAGGCGGTTCGCCTGGCAAAGGCCGATCTCGCGGAATCGACCAACCGCTTGTCGACCGTCGAGAAGTTCGTCGGCAGCGACCTGGCCGAATTGCGCATGTTGCACGACGGATCGGCCAACGACGGCATGCTCCGCCGCAAGTTGACGGAAATCGAAGCCGAACTGCGGCAGGTGCGCGCCGCGGAGAAATCGAACCAGCAACTCCTCGCCGCGCTGCGTCCGGCCGAAAACGACGCCGGGGCATTGCTGGCGGCCCCCAGCCGGCTGTTGGAATCGCAGCCGGCCCTGAAGCGGCTCAAGGACGGCCTGGTCGACGCCCAATTGCGGACCGCGCAACTCCAGGGGCACATGTCGGCTGCGCATCCCTCGGTTCAGGCCGCCAAAGAGGCGGAACGAGAAACCGCCCTGCGGCTGCACAACGAGGTGGCCGTCGCCATCCGCGGCCTGGAAGCCGAATTGCGCTTCAACGCCGAACGGGCGTCAATGCTGGAGAAACAGGCCAACGAGGCATCCCGCCGGCTCAGCCGCCTGGCCGAGATCCGTGCCGAGTATTCCAATCAAGTCGCCGAGACCAGCCAGCGCTCGAAGTTGGTGGAACGAGCCGAACAAAATCTGGCCGAGGCCCGTGCCACGCGGGCCAGTGCCAGAGCCGCCAGTCTTATTGACTGCATCGACAGTCCCGATACCGGTGCCCGGCCCGTCAGTCCCAGTAGCGCCATGGTGATCTTGACTGGCATGCTGGGCGGGCTCTTGACCGGGTTGGGCATCGTGTTCCTCACGATACAACCGCGCCAGGCGTCCCATGCCGCGACGGCGGGACTAGCCGAGGCGGACAACTTCGGCCGCCGTAGCACGGACATCAAGCCCACCGCGACAGCCAACCCGCTGACCGCTCTGTCCTGGGAACGCAACCTGCCCGTGAAAGAGGCCCTCCGCCAGGTCTCGCCCGGAATGAACGCCTAATGGCGTCTTTACGTTATGACGTCTTTACGTTCTACTTGTTCCTCCAGACGGCATGAGCCGCCAGGCCCACGAGAAAATAGGCCCCGGGCACGATGGGGTCGAGCATCCGCGCATAGGCGCTCACCAACGCGCTTCCCCCGAGCGTCAGTCCCGTGAAAACGAGGACCAGGTGGCAATCGCCGATGCCCGCCGGACGCCGCAGCCACAGCACCACCGCCGCAAGGGCTAGTCCCGACAACAGCAAGGAATTCGGCAAGACGTAGAAGAGAGTCGTGAGTTTTTGCGGGGTGTAGCTGTACGGAAACGAGAAAAACATCCGCGAGACATTGGCGGCGACGTTCCGCAGGTACTTCGCCGGATGTGCTTGGATGTTGATGATGGCTTGGCGGCGAAGCGCCGAGTCTTTTTCCAGCGGCGACAGACCGGCGATCGAGTCGAAAAACGGCCGGTGCCTCGCCAGTTCGGGCGTGTTTTGCACGTCCGCGGGGTGAAACCAGTCTCCCCACTCCTCCGTGTACGGCGTCGACATCCAGTACGACTGCCACCCCCCGCAGCTTGCCCAGTAAAAGACCTTTCCCGTGACGTGAAACGTGTAAGCCAGGTAGGGCGCGGTCGCAAGCAGTCCGATGAAGTAGATCGCCGCCATGCGGCGGAATTGGCCGCGTTGCCGGGAGAGGAACGCTGCAAGAGCGTAGAGGACTAGCCCTCCGAGAAGCACATAACCAAAGAGCACCTTCGTAAGCGCCAGCCAACCCCAAAGCAATCCGGCGCAGAGCGTTGCCGCGCGGCTGCCGGTTCGCAATGCCGTCCCCGCGGCAAATAATGCTCCGCAGACCAGGCAGACGACGAGACTTTCGGTCAGCAACTTGCCCAACTCGGTATACAGCGGCACGTGGAGTCCCAGCGCCCAGGCGGTTCCCACGGCCCATCGGCGCGGAACATACAGGGCCATGAAATGGGCGAAGAAGACGGTCGCCAGGAAGAGAAAGCCGGCGTTGCCGAAGCGGGCCCATTGCGGGGGCAAGCCCGTGGCGTTCCAGGCCGCGAGAACGAGCGGATACCCCGGTCCCTTGCAAAGAAAGTCGTCGCCGGCGAGGGCGTAGCGTCCGTGACTCAGGTTGTGAGCGAATTGGAGATAGCAGTCTTCGTCGCCGACCCACTGGGACGGCCAGTCGACCAGTGTTACGCCGACATAAACCGCCAGCAAGGGACTCAGGGCCCAAACCAATGTCCAATCCCACCATCGAGACCCGTATCGGTGGCCGCCCTCCCTCCTCAGGCTGGAGTGCAATTGCGATTCTTGCCGCTCGTCGAAGTGTTCTATCATCGCTTTCAGTCCCATTTTCAGCCCAAGGCCCCAGCCAAGAACTCGGTTCTCTCGGCACATCTTGCCGGCGACGCCGATACTCTCGCGGCTAGCCCGCTGGTAAGGCCGGCCAGGAAGAAGGTAATTTGCTGGGCTTCTGGCCCAAATTTTTCGTCAACGAACATCGCCGGGACAAGATAGATCGTCAGCGCGCCGAGCATCAGGAGTCCTTGCGCGCGCACCCAGTCGGGCGCCACGGTATTGCGCCACAGGCGCCAGGACCGGATCGTCCAGCCGCCCAGCATTGCCACGAAGAGCCCGAACCCGATCAGGCCTGTTTCGTTGAGCATGGCTAGGAACGTGTTGTGATTCGGTTGGCCGCGAATGTCTTCGAGATACAACGACGTTGTGCGGTCCGAGAGGTAAGGTTGGGCGGCCTGGGGAAACTGCCCGTAGCCGACGCCCAACAACGGCGCGTCGAGGAACATCTTCCACGAGACATAGAGGAAACTCAGCCGCGACCTGGCCGACAATTCCGAAGTCGCGGCCCCGTCCGCGCGCTCCAGGCGGACAAGGTTCTCCCATTGAAACGCGGCCAGAAACACCGCCGCCATGAGCGCCAAGCTCACGAATACCGCGCGCCGCCGATTAGACATTGGCAGCCCCAGGACCACCAAGCCGCAGAGGCCCGTGCTGATCCAAATGCAACGCGTGTACGTGACAAGAATGGCGGCCAGAAACAACGGAATTAGTGTGATCAGGACCAGTCTTCCACGGCGACCCAGGTGACGCCGCAGCATCCACAGGCACAGCAAGCACGCGTTAAGGTACAGACCCAGGGGTTGCGAGTGGACCATCGGTCCCCGCGCACGGCCAAAATGGATACCAACCTTCGGATCAGCAATGTAGGAAGGATACACCAACCACCATTGCTTTGTGACCTCGGCCAGCGCAGTAACCGCCAGATAAACCCCGATAACTGTCAACACCGCGTACGTCGTCACTAAAGCCCGTTGATCGATCGGACTTTGGCGTGCCATCCAGTAGACGGCCAAGGGCATCAAGAAGCCGGCAAACAACTGCCAAACGACTATCTTCTGCTGCGCGTTCGACTCCGATTTGTGGCTAAAGGTGCTGACGACGATAACTACGGCCAGCAATAACAGCACCACATCGGGCCATGCAACGGGTTTGGGATCCAGCAGTCCCAAACGGCGTTGAACCACATAGACGATTGCCAGCCCAACAAGGCATACCCGGTCGAGCGACAAGACGACCGTTCCAACTTCCAAGTGGAAGAATTCACGTCCAAAGCACAGCGCCACCAGCAAGAAGACCAAACAGCCGTGAATCAGCGAACCGCGCAGTGCATAAAGCCCCCCCCAAATCAGTCCCGCGACTACGGCAATGATGATAATGGCTTCCATACCGGCAATCCTACGTCACAAAATGCGATGCCTCATTTCAAGGCGTTGCTTTCTTGCCCCCGGCGTTGCCAATTCGCAACCCGCGGTGCGGCCCAACATAGGCGGCGCAGGCCGTTTCCGATCCGATGGTAACGGTTATGCGTTTTAACCGGCCCTCTTGACGTTGGAGGTGTTCGTTGGCGCGCGGGTTGCTTCTCCATTGGCCACTCGACACCATCCAAGCCACCACGCGGGAATTTACGATGCTCCGGATAAACACCATACCCACGCCCGTCTCGCTTATCAGCCGCTATCTCTCCGCCGATCTTCCGGTCGTCCCTGCGGAAGGGAACCCCTCGCTGACGTATCACGTCGCCAAGCGTTTGATCGACATCGTCGGGTCGCTGGCCTTGATTCTCGTCCTCTCGCCGCTGCTGCTGACGATTCTGCTCGTGCTTACGATCACCACCCGCGGCAAGCCGTTGTTCTGGCAGCGTCGCGCTGGGCACCTGGGCAAGACGTTCATGATGGCCAAGTTTAGCACCATGCGTCTTGACGCCGAGCAGATCAAGCATACGGTCGCCAACGAGAGCACGGGCCCCGTCTTCAAGAATCGCCGCGACCCGCGGATCACGCGGCTAGGCCGCATCCTGCGGCAAACGAGCCTCGACGAGACGCCGCAGTTGTTCCACGTGCTCTGCGGACAGATGTCGTTGGTCGGTCCGCGTCCGCTGGACGTTCGCGAAGTGGTCCGTTTCGCTCCCTGGCAGGTCCGCCGCCTGGCCGTGAAGCCGGGGCTGACCTGTCTCTGGCAGGTCAGCGGCCGCAGCGACATCGGCTTCGAGGAATGGTCGCGGATGGACCTCTGGTACGTGCGGAACCAGAGCCTCAAGACGGACCTCGAACTGCTCTGGCGGACGCCGCTGAGCGTACTTGGTTGCAAGGGAGCGTATTGACGCGGCAACTCGTTTCCAACGTATATCCCTATGACGCGGATTCCGCGCGTCGCGACCGCAGGCGGAGCTTGGCTAGATATTGCCCCAACCCGGACCAGATCTCCTGCTTCTCGTCGCGCGTCAGGTAGCGGTCGGAGACAAGGGTTTCGGCAACGACGGTTCCCATGAGCATGAGGACGACCCAGGGGCCCAGCGGAATACCGATCGGCAAGAGCAGGGCGGTCAGCGTTCCGCGATGGACGCGAAAACCATAGCGGTTGCTCAAGGCAACCATCAGCAGCAGCGCGACGCCGTTGGCCGTGGCCGTAGCCAGCACGGCCCCGTGGAGCCCCATCCGCGGCAGCCAGAGCAGGTTCAGGGCCACGTTGACGACCACGCCCAGCAGGGCGACGACGCTGGCCGTGCTCGCCCGCTCCGCGCACCACAGGTAGGTCTGCAAGAGCATGCTCAGTCCGAACCACGTGCAATAAGTCAACGTCCACGGCAGGACCGACAGCCCGCCGGCGAACTTGCTTTGAAAGCCGATGCGAAACAGTTCCGGTGCGACGAACAACACGGCGGCGGCCCCGGCCGTGAGCAGAATCGCCCAGATCTTCAGGAAGAAATTGAGTCGCTCGGAGACCCGTTGTCGCCGGCCCGCTTCCCAATCGTGGCTCAGATGAGGCAGCAGCGCCCCGGCGATCATGACCGTGATCGAGGACAGCAAGAGCGGCAGCACTCGCGAACTGCGGTAGTTGCCCACTTCGGCCAGGGCCTCGGCGGCCGAGCCCGGCATGAGATGCACCATCATATAGCGATCGACAACGTCGAACAGGTTCCAGAGCAGGTTGATGACCATGATCCAGGCGGCCAGCGGCAGCATTCGCGACCAGATTTCGCGATGCGGCATGTAAACCGTTTCCCGCGGGAAGCTCCGCCACATTCGCGCCAGCCACGGCAGCGTTCCCAGCACGCACAGCAGGCACGAGCCGGCATAGGCCACGACCATTGCGCCGGCCGTGTTCTCGCCGCAATACAACAGCGCGACGCTCAGCACGCCGAAGAACACGCTGCTGGCCAAATTGAACAACGACAAGACCTTCATATTCCGCAAGGCCGTGATCAGGCAGACGAGGAAATTGAAGGCAATGATCACCGGCAGCCCGCAGGCCAGCAGTACGATCAGGCCGTCGTAATCGCGGCTGCCGAAGACCAGGTAGGAGAACCAGCCGCGGAAGGCCAGGATCGCCAGCACGGCCGGCACGCTCAGTGTGGCGCAAAACCCGGCCGTGCGGCGCAGAAAGCTCCGCAACTGGCCCGCTTGCCGGTAGCGATCGACATACCGCCCGAACGTGCCCGGCAACGACATCACCAGCAGCGGCCCGGCCAGCACGAAGAAGCCGAAGGCCATGTCCCACTGGCCGAGTTCATCGGGACTGAGCCAGCGGCAGACGCAAATCTCCCGCGCGAAGCCGACCACGCGCTGCAGCATGTTCGATGCCAGGAGCAGCACGACGCCCACGGCCAGCGTGTCGCCATGCAGCGACGGCGCCGCGTCGATCGGCGTTTGGCCGTCCAGCGGAATCGGCTGGGATGTTGCGGTGGTTTCGTCCATAGGGGTTCTGCCGCTAAGCAGACCGTGAAATCAGTTCTGCCTCAAACATAGAATGGCCCGAGGCACGGAAACGGGCGCCGTCGCCGATTCCAACGGGAATCGGCCCCGATGGTTGTTCCCATCGTCAGCATCGACCCAACCCGAACTGCCGCCACCGCAAACGAGGCGGAAATGACGAACCATCACCTATGGCGTCTAATGGTCGGCCTGGAAACGCGCTCGTGCCTGCGAAAAAGCCGTCAAAATGGCATTCTTGCCCCGAAAGAGGCGGAAATGACCGAACCATCGCCAAGGGTGATTGCGGAAAGTTCGCGGATTGAAGAGGGAGAAGCCGTGAGATCACCTTTACCGCTTGACTGTCTTCTTTCCTCTTCCACCGATTGCCTTTTTTCGTAACAATACGTCTAATTCCACGGAAGGAGCATGCCATGTCGCGAAAGAAGATCCTTGACTACTTCGTTTACGTCGCCGTCCGCATCCTGATCTGCATCGTCCAGGCCATGCCGCTGGAAACCGGCCGCACACTGGCGCGGGCCTGCGCGTGGCTGATGAACGACATGCTGCACCTGCGGGCGGACGTGGTCGACGAGAACCTGACCTACGCCTTTCTGGAACTCTCGCCCGAGGAGCGGGCAGCGATGGCCCGTCGGATGTGGGAACACCTCTTCCTGCTGGTGCTGGAAGTGGCCCACGTGCCGCGGAAGATCCACGAAACGAACTGGCGGAAATACATCCGACTCCGCGACGTGGCCCCGCTCATGCGGCAATTGATCAGTGACCGCCCGGTGATCGTCGTGACGGGCCATTTCGGCAATTTCGAACTTGGCGGCTATGCCCTGGGAATCCTTGGTTTCCCCACGTTCACGGTCGCGCGAAATCTCGATAACTCCTATCTCGATCGTTACCTGGTTAGCTTCCGCGCGGCGACGGGCCAGCACCTGATCCCGAAGAACGGCGGTTACGATCAGATCGAGCACGTGCTGACCAACGGCGGTACCATGGCCTTCCTGGCCGACCAATATGCCGGCCCGAAAGGCTGCTGGGTCGAGTTCTTCGGCCGGCCGGCTTCAGCCTACAAGGCGATCTCGCTCTTGGCCCTGGAGCACGACGCCCCCGTGGCGATCTGCTATGCGCGGCGGCTGGGCAAGCCGATGCAATTCGAAATGGTCGCCGCGGCGATGGCCGATCCTCGCGACGCCCGCGACGATGTCGCCACGGTCCGCGACATGACGCAGTGGTACACCAGCCAACTGGAGCGTGCCATCCGCACCGCGCCGGAACAATACTGGTGGGTCCACCGACGGTGGAAAGACACGAGGAAGAAACGGCCGGGACAGAAAGCAGCATAGGAGGACGGAAATCCGATTTCGGATTTCGTGCTTCTTGTTTCCTCCTCTCCGCCGTCATGTTAAACTAGGCTGATGGAACCTTTTCATCAATGTCTGGCCTTGGGGCCGGTCGCCATTTACCTGGTGCTGCTGGGCCTGATCAATCTGGCGCGGCGGCCGCTGGTCGTCTCGGGCGGGCGCGACGCGGCCGCGTTGGGATTGGCCGTCTCCGGGCTGGTATTGGTCGGGCCGATTGCGCTGTTGTTCCCGGAAGGCGTGGCGGCCCATTTCGGGCCGGCGGGCACCAAGTACCTGTGGCTGATGTTCATCGGGCTGTTAGCGATCTGCCTGGTCATGGTGCTTCTGGTCCTGCGGCCGCGGCTGATCATTTACAACATCTCGGTTGATCAGCTTCGCCCCATTCTGGCCGAAGTGGTCGAGCGGATGGATTCAGACGCCCGCTGGGCCGGCGACTGCCTGTACCTGCCGGGACTCGGCGTGCAACTGCACCTGGAGAGTTTCGGCTCGATGCGGAACGTATCGCTGGTCTCTTCCGGGCCGAAGCAGGACTACCAGGGCTGGTCGCGGCTGGAGGTTGAGCTGTCCACGGCCCTGCGAGGCGTCGAAGCGCCGTGGACTCGCAACGGCCTGATGTTGCTCAGCATCGGCAACGTACTCGTCGTCTGGCTGGCCTGGGCCATCATTCGCGATCCGCAGGCGATTGCGCAAACGGTGTTCGAGCTGCTGGACATGAAGTAAACGATTTACAGTTCATAGCCCTTGCGATACGCTCGTTGGATCAGCCGCTCCAGCCCCTCGTGATTCTGCACGCGTTGGTTGACCGCGTCCCACTCGAGCTTCGGCCCAGTACCGGGCGAATTCGCCACCCAGACAGCCAGATTGCCGACGAGCACCGTTTCCGTGAGCGGCCCGGCGTACTCGGGGAAATTCGACCAGGCCGGCTCGCCGCCGCGAATGGCGCGGACGAATTCCTCGAAATGGCCGGGCGACTTGGGAAACGCGACCTCGGGCTGCGCGAGACCCGTCGTCAGACGAAAACCCTCGGGTTCCCCGCCCGCGGAAACCATTTTCCCCTTGTCGCCGATGACCAGGCAGCCGCCTCCGCGGCCTTGGAGACCTTCGAATAGTTCAGCTTTCGGCCGTTTGCCGCCGTCATACCAGAAGAGCTTCAGTGCCGGCCGCGCGGCGGTGGCCTCGAACTCGTAGGTGATGATCGACCAAGCGGGGAAACTGTCGCGATTGTGGCCGGATGTCTCGGCCTGAACGGTCACCGGGTTCCGCAGATCGAGTGCCCGGAACGTCATGTTCATGGCATGGCAGGCGATGTCGCCCAGAGCCCCGGTGCCGAAATCCCACCAGCCCCGCCAGGCGAACGGATGATAAATCCGGTCGCTCTTGTAGCGAGGGTCCTGGACAGGGAGCTTGCTGAACGGCCTTTCCGGCGCCGGACCGAGCCAGAGATCCCAGTTCAGTTGTTTGGGCGACGGCAACGGCGCGGGCCGATCGAGACCCTGCGGCCAGATCGGGCGGTCGGTCGAGATATGAACCTCGCTGACCCGGCCCAGCATTCCCGCACGGATCAAGGCTGCCGCGCGGCGGAGATTGCTGGCGGCAGTTCCCTGGTTGCCCATCTGCGTGGCGACCTTGTTTTCGCGGGCGAGTTGGGCCAGCACGCGGGCCTCGTGCAGCGAATGCGTGAGCGGCTTTTGCACGAAGCAGTGCTTGCCGCGGCGCATGGCCGTGGCCGCCGCCAGAGCGTGGACGTGGTCCGGCGTGCTCACCGTCACAGCGTCGATGCTCTTCTGCATTTCGTCGAGCAACTGGCGGTAATCGGTGAACTGTTTGGCCTTGGGGAAGCGTTTCGCGGCCGCGGCGAGATGATTCGAATCGACGTCGCACACGGCCACGACGTCACCCAGACGGCCGGCATCGTCGGAATCGGAGTGCCCCTTGCCTTCCAGGCCGATGCAGGCAAAAGCCACGCGCTCGTTGGGCGACTTGCTTTCTGCGGCGGCACGATCGGCGATCCAATAGCCGATTCCCAGGGCAGTGGTGGTTTGGACGAACTGACGGCGCGTGACGTTGCGCGACATGGCGGGACTCCTTGGGAGGTGGTAGGCGGGAGGGAAAGAGGACCGAAGTCGAGGCGACTCTAGAATAGTTCGCCGGTGGGGCGCATGCAAGAGGGCTGAGGGCACCGAGCGTGGCAAGATCGTTGCAAGAGAGCTGCAAAGTCGTTCGTTGTTCCGGCTTCAATCGGTTCCAAAACGCAATTTCCGCCGACCACGAGTACATGATGCCCGGGCGGGACTACGAACGTCGCGTCGCTTGCCGCGGCCCGCAGGATGGATAAACTTCAGGTAGGCGTGAACCCGACGCCAGGCAAGTGCGTCCTACGGAAAATGGCAGAATCCATCATCCAAGGAACCCTCTCATGTCCAAGTCCGGCTATCACGGTCCGTTGGAACAAATCGCTGAATGTGTCTGGCGGATCCCGCAATCGTACAAGATCGGCATGCGCACCGAAGGCCGCATCTTCGCCGATGAAAACCTCATCGAGCAGATCCGCAACGACCAGGCGCCGGAGCAAGTGGCCAACGTGGCCTTTCTGCCGGGCATCCAGATGGCCAGCCTGGCCATGCCCGATATCCACTGGGGCTACGGCTTCTGCATCGGCGGCGTCTGCGCGACCGATCCGCTGGAAGGCGGCGTCGTCTCGCCGGGCGGAGTGGGCTACGACATCAATTGCGGCGTGCGGCTGATGAGCACCAACCTTTCGCTGGGCGACGTGCAGCCGCGACTCGGCGCCCTGATGGACGCCCTCTTCCGCGCGATCCCAGCCGGCGTCGGCAAGGGCGGGCCGTATCGCTTCGCCCCCAAGGAGCTGCGGCGGCTGATGGGCGAAGGGGTCGCGTATCTGCAAGGCCGCGGACTGGCCACCACGGGCGACATCCAGCATACCGAGGCTCAAGGCTGCCTCCGCGGTGCCGAGGCCGACGACGTCAGCCCCCGCGCCCTGGCTCGCGGCGACGACCAGTGCGGCACGCTCGGCGCCGGCAACCATTTCCTGGAAGTGCAGGTCGTCGAAGAAATCTGCGATGAAACGACTGCCCGGGCGATGGGCCTCTCCAAGGGTCAAGTCTGCGTGATGATCCATTCCGGCTCCCGCGGGTTGGGCTACCAGGTCTGCGACGACGCCCTGGCCGCCTTCCGCAAAGTGCCGGCCAAGTACGGCATCGAACTGCCCGACCGCCAGTTGGTCTGTGCCCCCGTGCATAGCGACGAAGGCCAGAAATATCTCGGCGCCATGCGGGCGGCGGCGAACTTCGCCTGGGGCAACCGGCAGTTGCTCGCCTGGCAGGCCCGCGAGACCTTCGCCGCGGTCTTCGCACAGCCCTGGGAATCGTTGCGGATGAACCTCGTCTACGACGTGGCCCATAATATCGCCAAGCTGGAAGAGCACACCGTCGACGGGCAGGTGAAGAAACTCTGCGTGCATCGCAAGGGCGCCACGCGGGCGTTTCCCGCCGGGCATCCGGAATTGCCCGAGCCGTATCGCCAGATCGGCCAGCCGGTGATCATCCCCGGCGACATGGGCCGGGCGAGCTGGGTGCTGGTCGGCCAGCCGGGCAGCATGGAGCAGTCGTTCGGCACGACCTGTCACGGGGCCGGCCGGGTGATGAGCCGCACGGCCGCGGTTCAAGCACGCCCAAGGCCGGCGGATCGACCGCGAATTGGCCGACCAAGGCGTGATCGCCCGCTGCCGGAGTTGGAAGGGACTGGCGGAAGAGCAGCCGGCGGCGTATAAAGACGTGAGCCTGGTGGTCGATGTGGTGCATAAGGCCGGGCTGGCCAGCAAGGTGGCACGCATGCGGCCGATTGGAGTCGTGAAAGGGTAGAGGAAATGAGAGCGATTGTTCTTGCCGGTTTGATAGGATGCCTCGCGGCCGTTGGTTGCCGCGGGGCGGACAAAAACGATGATCCCACAGGAGGCAAAGCGATGACAATCTCGATTACGAGCACCGCGTTCGAAGCGGGCAAGCCGATTCCGAAGACGTACACGGGCGAGGGTGAAGACCTCTCGCCGCCGCTGGCCTGGTCGAACATTCCCAAGGGCACGAAGGAGCTTGCCTTGATCTGCGACGATCCCGACGCGCCCGCGGGAACGTGGGTCCACTGGGTGATCTACAAGATCCCGGCCGACGCGACGGGCCTGCCGGAAGGTCTGCCGCGGGAGAAGACCTTGAAAACGCCGACCGGCGCTGTGCAGGGCGTCAACTCGTTCGGCACGGATCACCTGGGCTATAGTGGGCCGATGCCGCCCAAGGGCCACGGCACGCATCATTACCACTTCAAGATCTATGCCCTCGACAAACCGGTCTCCGCACAGCCGGGCGTTGACAAGAAGGTACTCCTGGCCGAGATTCGCGACCACGTCTTGGCGCAAGGCGAACTAGTGGGAACGTATCGAGAGGTGAGAGGCAAGACGTGCCCGACCAGCGCAGGCATCGCGGCCCGCATCCCGACGATCTTCGGCTCTTTGGAGCGGATGCCGTGCCGGCATTGCAAACGGCAGTCGCGGAACTCGCTTGGCTCTTGACGCGCGGTTACCCGCAGGAATCGAGCCTCAAACTGGTGGGCGATCGGCACGCGCTTGGAGTCGCGGCAGCGGCTGGCCGTATCGCGCTGCACATGTGGCGATGCGGATGTCGCACGCCGGCAACAGCGGAAGGTTTTGCCGCAGTCGTTGGCCGGCTGCCGGATCGAGCTTGACGGCTACAACGTGTTGACGTCGATCGAAGCAGCACTCTCGGGCGGAGTGCTCCTCTTGGCCCGCGACGGCGTCTTGCGCGACATGGCCAGCATGCATGGCAGTTACCGCAAGGTCGACGAAACGCTGCCGGCCCTGGACCTCATTGGGCAAACGCTGGCCGAATTCGGCGTCAGCGAGGCATTCTGGCTACTCGATCGGCCGGTTTCCAACAGCGGGCGGTTGAAGAAGATCATCGGGGACCTGGCCGGCCAGCGGGGTTGGACGTGGCAGGTTGAATTGGTACACGATCCGGATGCCGAACTTATCCAGTCCGAGGAAATTATCGCCACGGCTGACAGCGGAATCCTCGATCTCTGCGGAACGTGGTTCAATCTCGCCCGGGAGACAGTCGAAAGACATGTGGCAGAGGCGTGGGTCCTGGACCTTCAAATCTGATCCATGAAACCGATCACAACGGATGCGGAGATGTAGCGCGTCAGGTCGCCAAGACGGAGGATCGCCACGAGGATCTGAATCCCGCCGGCCATCACCGGCAAGACGAATGTCGCTTGAACGGCATCCTCCGGCTTGGCGGCCACGAAGGCCAGTGCGCTAAACATCACAAGGGAAATCGCGTTGGTCGGGCCGTTGATCAAGTGTGCCGACGACCCGAAAATCGCGGCCACGGCCGTTACCACAATCGCTGAATAAAGCCCGTAACGAGGGTCGATTCCGGCGATCAGCGCGTAGGCCATCGCTTGCGGCACGGCGATCGCCGCAACGGTCAGACCGGCAACCAGGTCGCGGCGTGCGTAGCTCCAGGAGTAGCGGCGGGGCGTCGTGTTTGGTGCGATCAACATAGGCATAAACTATACACGCATCTCGCCGAAACCTCCACTCCAGATTGTCCCTTGTTCCCGCGCCGTCTACTTTGCCTTGAAACTCCGATCCGCGCAGTCCATGTACCGCTGCCAATCGTAATCGGTCACGTCGTGTTTGCCGTGGCGAATGTGATAAGAAATCGTGCCAACGACCGGCTGTTCGATGGTGGGCATGTCGGCGGCTGCGAGGCCGGTGGTTCCCAGCAGGCGATAGACCGGATCGGCCCCCTTGGCCGAAAGAAACTCGCCGTGCGGATCGGCCCAGCGGTCTTCTTCGGCGCTGGCCACGTACAGCGGCCGCGGGGCGACCAGCGCCAGAAGCATGTGCTGATCGACCGGCAGATCACCGACGTGGAAGGCATACTTGCGATAGTTCTTGCAGAACCAGTGGGGGAACGCCGTCGTGATCCGCGCCGGTGTTTCGCCGAACTGCCGTCGCGCCAGCGAAGCCCCGCCGCAGCCGGAATCGTTGGAGATGACCAGCCCAAACCGCTCGTCCTCGGCGCCCGCCCAGAGGGCCGTCTTGCCCAACCGCGAATGGCCGATGAGGGCCACGTGCCGGGCGTCAATATCGCGATCGGTTTCCAGGTAATCCATGATCCGGCTCAATCCCCAGGCCCAAGCGCCGATGGCGCCCCACTCATCATCGGCCGGCTCGGTTTGTCCGTCCTTGAGATAGAGCTTCCGCACGCCGTAACGAATGCCGCCGGGCATGTCCGGTTCGATGTCGCCGTACCAGGCGGTTGCCACGCCGTATCCTCGGGCAACGATCTTTTCGATCGGCCAACGATTGAAACTTGACCCGCGGGCCTTGGCAACCGCCTCGGCACTTGGTTTGCCCGGCTGCTGGCTGGCGAGTTTCAGCACGTCGGAAGGCGTGATGCCCGGATCGGAGTGGATCGTGTGGTTGCCGTCGAAGTTCAGGCCGAGAAAAACCGGGATGGGACCGCTAACGTCTTTGGGGAGATAGATGAGCAAGTCGATTTTGGGCCCTTTGCCGTCGGGTGCGAGGCAGATCGTGACCTCTTTGCGGATGGCCCCGCCACCCAGGGCATGGTGATCGGCCGGGCGGGCCTGGATCGACACGCCAGCGGGCTTCCCGTGAGCCTTGCCATAGACGTATTGCTCGAACAAGTGCAGGACCTCTGGGCGGCGCTTCGTACGCCAGGTTGCGGCGTCGGTCACGCGCTGTCCGTCGTTGAGCACCAGCGGATCAGGCAGCGTATATCGCGGAACTTTACCTTCCTCGTAATTGGACGGCGGCACGGTTTGAGCCGGCAAGGCCGAAGCGGCAAGCGTCAGCACCAGGCCGGAAAAGAAGATTCGCAGGCGGCAATGCATGGCAATTCCCCAGGAAGAAAATGGTTGTCAGCCCTTCATTTTAGCATGTTCGCGGCCGTGCTACCAAAGGAAAACGGCCAAGAAAATGCAGGCGTAATCTAAGCTGACCTTTTCCGCCGGAAGGGACTGATGTGCGACGAACCGGCGAGAGCCTCGACTTTTTCCGGCTGCGTGGAGCACAATCGTCCTTCCCGCCGGAAGGACCTGCCGGCCGCGCGGCTGGCAAGGGAGGGGGAGTTTGCCGGTTAGCGAGAGATTGTCGCCGCTTTGCACTCGGCCAGGGGCCTTACAACCGGCAAACTTTCACTGCCTTTCGCATCTGGAAATCCTTGTGTAACAAGAGCACTAAACCTTTTGCTGAAAATAGCTTCCGTCCGTTCAAGGGCCTTTGGCAACGGTGCCGATAGGGTTAATGACCCTTAGCGAATTGCGCGTGCCGCGGTGGTACGCTGCGAGGGCACGTTAGAAACCGAATCGGGTACGTTTCGAGCCAAGGAATGGTTCGACGGTCTCTGACGCCGTAACCGTGCGAACTGACGGTGCTTACCCGCCTTCCCACCTGAACAGTGACCGGCAAACACGCCTAAGTCGGTTCTGACCCATGGGAGAACCCGCCGTGCGCGACGGATTACTCCCCGACACGGAGATTCCGCGTTTGCGGTCGCCGCGCAGGGGAAGAAGCACCAACAGTTCAATGTAAAGGAGTTGTTGCTCAATGAGAACCAAGATTATGTTTGGAGCGCTGCTGTTGAGCGTCGCCCTCTGCAGCCGGGGGTTCAGCGGTGAGTGCTGTGTGCCGGAACCGGCTTGCTGTGCGAAGCCCGCCTGCTGCGAGAAGGCCTGTGGCTGCGAGGCGACCTGCTGCGAGCGCGTCACACCCGTTCGCGACTTGTTCTGCGGTCTGAAGGACCTGTGCGCCTGCAAGCATTGCTGTGCGTGCGAGACCTGCGGCCCGGTGAAGGGTTGCTGCCCGGAACCGGCTTGCTGTGCGAAGCCCGCCTGCTGCGAGAAGGCTTGTGGTTGCTGTGCGAAACCCGCTTGCTGCGAGAAGGCTTGCGGCTGCTGCGCGAAGCCCGCTTGCTGTGAGAAGGCTTGCGGCTGCTGTGAGAGCACTTGTGGTTGCTGCGAGAAGCCGTGCTGCCACTTGATCAAACGCTGCCACGTCTGCTGCGAACAGACTTGCGGTTGCTGTGCGAAGCCCGCTTGCTGTGAGAAGGCCTGTGGTTGCTGTGCGAAGCCCGCTTGCTGCGAGAAGGCTTGCGGCTGCTGCGCGAAGCCCGCTTGCTGCGAGAAGGCTTGCGGCTGCTGCGCGAAGCCCGCTTGCTGCGAGAAGGCTTGTGGCTGCTGTGCGAAACCCGCTTGCTGCGAAGCTAGCTGCGGCTGCGAAAAGACCTGCTGCTGCCGTCATCCTTTGGCCGACTTTGTCAACTCGATCTTCGCCGTGCGGTGCTGCAAGCCTTGCTGCAGCTCTTGCGGTTGCTCGACGGGTTGCTGTGCGGAAGGTTGCGGTTGTGGTTGCGGTTCTGCCGCTCCCGTTGCGGCTCCCGCTGCGGCTCCGGCCGCTGCCCCGGCCGCGGCTCCGGCCACTGCCCCGGCCCCGTTGCCGAAAGCTCCGGCTCCCGAGCCGAAGAAGACCAGCAGCGATGAGTCGGCCTGAACCCGACACCGCTTGCTAGTGCGATAATCCTCGAAAACCTGCCCGGGAGCAATCCCGGGCAGGTTGCTTTCTTGGAGGGATGAAGACGGAAGGGATAGAGGACGGATGAAGGATGAGGCGTCAGCGAGGGTGTGCCGCTCGCCGACTGCTGCGGTAGCCTGCCCTAGCATGCGCCGCCAATCTCTGCTATGCTGACAACCATTCATCCTTCATCCTTCCGCCTTCATCCTTCATGCACGACAGCCCGTTTCTCAAGGCGGTGCGGCGCGAAACCGTGCCGAATGTCCCCGTCTGGCTCATGCGGCAGGCCGGGCGCTACCTCCCCGAATACCGCGAGTTGCGCTCCAAGGTCAGTTTTCTCGGGCTGTGCAAAGACCCCGCCCTGTGCGCGGAGGTGATGATCAAGACGGTCGAGCGGCTGGGCGTCGATGCGGCGATCTTGTTTTCCGATCTGCTGCTGATTCTCGAGCCGATGGGGCTGGGGCTGGATTTCCCCAGCGGTGAAGGCCCCGTATTGGGCAACCCCATCCGCACGGCGGCCGACGTTGATCGTCTGCGGGAACTGGAGAACATGGATTGCTTGCAGTTCGTCGTCGAGGCCGTGCGGCAGACGCGTTCCGGGCTGGCGGCCGAGGTGCCGCTGATTGGCTTTGGCGGCGCGCCGTTCACCCTGGCCGCATACGCGGTCGAAGGCGGATCGAGCCGCGACTACCGGGCCACCAAGAGCCTGATGTACGGCGATGCCGCCGCGTGGGACGCCATGATGGGCCGTATCGCCCGCAGCGTGGCCTTGTACCTCAATGCCCAGATCGATGCCGGGGCCCAGGCCGTTCAACTCTTCGATAGTTGGGTCGGTTGCCTGGGAGTGGACGACTACCGCCGCTACGTCCTGCCTTATAGCCGCGCGGTGATCGAGCGCATCCGCCCCGGCGTGCCAGTGATCCATTTTGCCACGGGCAACCCGGCCTTGGTGCCGTTGCTGAGCGAAGCGGGCGGCGACGTGATCGGCGTCGATTGGCGGCTGCGGCTGGACGACGCCGGCCGCCTGATCCGCCCCCAGCAGGCCGTGCAGGGTAATCTCGATCCGGCCGTGCTGTTCGCCCCCGTGGAGGAAGTGCGCCGCCGAGTGCGCGAGATGCTCGCTCAGGCCGCCTCGCGTCCGGGCTATATCGCCAATCTCGGCCACGGCGTGTTGCCGCATACGCCGGTGGACAACGTCCTGGCCATGATCGATACCGTTCATGCCTGGCTGGCCGAGAAAGCGTGATCCGAGAGGGAACGGGTGGGCACAGTCTTTTCCGCAATTCGAGCCGTCCTGACCAGCAAGGTCATGCTCCTGGCCATCGGCGGGGCCGTGGGGACCAACGCCCGCTACTGGCTGGCTGTTTGGTTTGACGAGGCCGCGTGGCGGCATGGAACCTGGCTGGGCGTCTTTCCGCTGGGTACCTTCGTCATCAATGTCACCGGCTCGTTCGTGCTCGGTGTGGTGGGAGTTGCTTTCAAGGAGCGATGGCCGGAGCATGGCGAGTGGTTCTTGTTCTTGGGAACTGGGCTCTGTGGCGGCTACACCACGTTCTCGACCTTCGAATGGGAGACCCTGCGACTGCTCCGCGACGGCAGTTGGATGATGGCGGCGGTGAACGTCGTCGGCAGCGTCATCGTCGGATTGATCGGCGTCGTGCTGGGAGCGATGGTGGGCAACCTGCTCTTCCCCAGGCAATAACAACTACGCTGCCATGACCGGTAAACAAGTTGTAGGGTGGGCCGACGGTGCCCGTCGGCCCACCCTACGGCCTTGGAATCCTCATCCTGCCACGACCGGCAGTTCGGCCAAGGCGGCCTCGATCTTCTCCTGCGGATAGGCATAGTCCTCCAGGTGGCCGGAGAAGAACTTCTCGTACGAGCCCATGTCGCACAGGCCATGACCGCTGAGATTGAAGAGGATGCACTTCTCCTGGCCGGTCTCCTTGCAGCGCAGGGCCTCGACGATCGCGCCGCGAATGGCGTGCGAACTCTCCGGGGCGGGAATGATGCCTTCGGTCGCGGCGAAAATCTGGGCCGCCTCGAAACACTCGATCTGGTGATAGGCGGCCGCCTCGACCAGGCCCAGTTCCTTCGTCAAGCTGACCATGGGGGCCATGCCGTGATAACGCAGGCCGCCGGCGTGAATGCCCGGCGGCATGAAGCTGTGCCCCAGGGTGTACATCTTGACCAGCGGCGTGAGTTTGGCGGTGTCGCCGAAATCGTAGCGATACTGGCCGCGGCTCATCGAAGGACAGGAATGCGGCTCGCAGGCGACGAAGCGGATCTCGCGGCCGGTCAGCTTGTGGCGGAGGAACGGAAACATCAGCCCGGCGAAATTGCTGCCGCCGCCCACGCATCCCAGCACGACGTCCGGATAGTCCTCGGCCAGTTGCATCTGCTTTTCCGCCTCCAGGCCGATGACCGTCTGGTGCAGCAACACGTGGTTCAACACGCTGCCCAGCGTATAGCGAACGCCTTCCTGCGTGACGGCGGCTTCCACGGCCTCGCTGATGGCGATGCCCAGGCTGCCGGGACAGTCGGGGTCTTGCTCCAGAATCGCCCGGCCGCAATGCGTTTCCACGGAAGGACTGGCGGTCACGTCGCCGCCCCAGATGTGCATCATCATGCGCCGATAGGGTTTCTGATGGTAGCTCACCTTGACCATGAAGATCTTGCACTTCACGCCGAACATCGTGCAGGCGAACGACAACGCCGAACCCCACTGGCCCGCCCCCGTCTCGGTCGTCAGCCGGTGAATGCCCTCGATCTTGTTGTAGTAGACCTGGGCTACCGACGTGTTGGCCTTGTGGCTCCCGGGAGGGCTGTGGCTCTCGTCCTTGAAATAGATCCGGGCTGGCGTCCCCAACGCCTTTTCCAGTCCGCTGGCACGCACCAGGGGCGTCGGCCGCCAGATCGCGTAGATCTTGCGGACTTCCTCGGGGATGGCGATCCAGCGCTCGGTGCTCATCTCCTGCTGGAGCAGTCCCCGCGCGAAAACCCGCGCGAGTTTGGCCGGGTCCATCGGTTGGTTCGTCGCCGGATCCAACGGTGGGGGTGGCAGTTGCGGTAGATCGGCCAGTAGGTTGTACCAGGCGGCGGGAATGTCGTTTTCGCTCAAAACAATGCGTTTGCTGCTCATGAGTCATCTTTCCTAGCGGTAGGGTGGGACAAGCAAAGCGGCGTCTTGGCGGGACTTCGGTCGCGGAACGGCCCGGTTGGCAAAGTCCCACCAACCTCCCGCGACCTCGTCCCACTACGCTAGCCAAGCGGGTCCAAAGTGTAACTAGCATAATCCGAGAAATCGGGATTGTCGAGAGTCTTGACCAAAGGCTTTCTCCCATGTTACAAATTCATCTATGGCATTAGTTACCTTAAGGGTTTTGGACGGTGCGGATCGGGGGCGGAACTTCGACGACGTTCCCACGCCGTTGACCGTCGGTCGCGAGGAAGGCAATCCCGTCCAGCTTAACGACGAGCGGATCAGTCGCTTCCACCTGAAGATCCAGGAGGACGACGGCAAGTTGGTCCTTGCCGATCTGGAAAGCACCAACGGCACCAAGGTCAACGGCGAAAACGTCCATCTCTGTATCATCCGGCCGGGCGACGTGATTTCCCTGGGCCGCACCGTGCTGGTCGTCGGGTCGCGGGCAGAAATCGCCCAGCGGTTGGCCAAGTTGCGCAAAGCGGACATGTCGGGGGCCGTGCCTCTGGACAGCGACGAGCTTTCCCAGCAGCAAAGTGCGATGGCCCTGGATTTCGAGTTGGCCGCCGACCAGGAGCATGAGATCCAGGCCCTGCTGCATGCCGTCGTTCCTCCCGAGTTGCCGGGTTCCTTGCTTCCCGGCCAGGCCGCCGAGCTGACCGAGTTGCTCAACTATTTCCACCTGCGGTTGCGGGGCCTGATCGAGACGGTCAAGAAGGCGAAGGGCGACCGCGTCACGCTCGAGCAGCGGCAGTGGCAGAATCTCCTCGACCTGCAGGCCCGGCTCGGCGGCTATCTGCGCCAGATCGGCGAACCGCAGGAGTAATGCGACTTGGCGTTCCTCCCTTGCCGCGAAGACTCTGAGCTTCGATAGATCACCTCTGCTCGAACTCCCTATTGCTGTAAAGGTTGACGTCTTATGCAAATTGACTACAATTCTAGTCCATGGCAAAGGAACCAAAGTTCACGCTGACTTTCGCGCCGGAAGCCGTGGCACACCTGGACTCGATCGAATCCAAGTACCATGGACTATTGCGACGCGCCATCCATGAACAGTTGTTACATGCACCGGCCGAGGAAACTCGAAATCGGAAGGCTCTGGATCAACCGGCTCCTTTCGACGCAACGTGGGAACTTCGTTGCGGTCCCAAGAATCGGTTTCGCGTTTTCTACGATGTCAATTCTGAATCCAATACGGTTGAGGTGCTGGCGATTGGTGTCAAGGATCACAGTCGGCTTTTAATCGGAGGGGAGGAGTTCGAATTATGAGGATTGCCCCAATTGCGGACGTGAAGGCACGTTTGAGCGCATATCTGGACGAATGTGGCACCGAAGGCCCGCTTGTGATTACTCGCAACGGCAAGGCGGTGGCCGTGTTGTTGGTTCCCTCCAATGACGATGACCTGGAACGTCTCATGCTTGGACGGTCACCACGCTTTCAAGCATTGCTCAATCGCGCCCGGCAAAGCCTCAAGGAGGGGAAAGGGTTGTCGGAGAAAGATTTCTGGGAGGCGGCACGAAAAAGATCACAGGTTCCAAAGGCACCCGCGTCCGCTCCCGTCCGAAGCAAACGCAAGGGCTGAAGTAGTTGCCTTAGCCTAAGATCATTTTTCTGCCAATTATTTCTCTGTCATTTTCCCTGCATCTTCTTTTTCCCAATCTCCCTCTACTCAATGCGGCTCATTCTCGAACCTTCAGCTTGATCTCGTCCGAGTTCGCCTTCAACTCCGGCGCAGTACATCGCCCAGGCCCGCGTGGGCAAGGCGCTGAACTGCCCCGGCGTCTCCGCCCGCATCCGATAGGCCACGCTGTGCTTGCCGCGGGCCAACGTCCGCGCAAAGAACGCCACGCGGTTGTCGCGATACTCGACGTAGGCGCCAAGATCGTTGCCCGTATAGCCGCTCTGCTGATCGACCGCCTCGAACCCGGCAGGCTTCATGTCCTCGAAGACCAGGTACTCGTAGTCGTTCTTGCTGTCAATCTCCAACTCGACCTCCACCAGGTCGCCGCTCTTCAAGTCGGCCAGGTTCGCCAACTCCTGGCGATCGTATTTTTCGACCTTTTTCTCGACCACCTGCCCGCGGCTGCCCGCCGCGTCGATCGACTTGTCGGCCTTGACCAGCTTGTAGTACTTGCGCTGGACCTTGATCTCCAGCCCGGCCTTGGTGATGAAGTCCTCCAGGCTGAAGTTCGTCAGGTAGCCGTTGTAGTAGAGCGGCCCGCCGTCCTTCTTCTTGAGCGTCACCTGGTGTTTGCCGGCGGTGACCGCATCCCCGTCCAGCACGAACTTGTTGTCGAAGGAGAAGACCGTCTGCGGCGTGATCTCCACCGCCTTCTGCTGCTTGCCGTCGTAGAAGACCTCGACGGTCATCTCCGGACGCGACTCGCCGCTGGCCTTGACGTACTCGGCCATGGCCTCGACCACGATCGCCGTGTCGCGCGTCGAGTTCCAATAGGTGGCGTTCTTGCGGTTGTTGAGCAAGTACTTGACCAGCCGCGAAGCCAGCTCGCCCTTCGCATCGGTGCGCGAAAGGAGTTTCAGGTAATAGGCCTCGGCCTCGTACTCGCTGCCGTACCAATACCACCAACCGCCTTCCGGCAGGTTGAGCCAGGCAGTCTGGTTCTCGTTGTCCTGCTGCACATACTGGTTGATGTTTTGCAGGACCATGGCCAGCTTTTCCTTTTCGCCCTCTTTCTGCAAGGCGATGCCGTACATGGCCAGGCCGTAAACCGCGAGCTTGGTGCGGTCGCGATAGAGGAATTCGCGCATCGCCGGGTTCTTCACGCCCGCGGCGACGAGGATCATGTAGTCGAAAGCGTCCTGCTCGTCGGCCTGCTCCTTCCAGCGCAGTCCCTCCGGCTTGTTCTTGATCGCCGCGTTCTTCAGCCACTGCACCTGCTCGTCCTGGTAGTGGCGCAGCCAATCGACGCCCTTTTCCAGCATGCCGGGCACCAGGGCCACGTCGTTGGACTTGGCCACTTGCAGGCCATGCACCACCAGGGCCGTGGTATGGGGCGAGGAAAGTTCGCCGAAGCCGGAGAACCAGCCCCAACCGCCGTCGCCAAGCTGCATCTCGGTGAGACGGTTGACGCCGTCCTTGACCATGCGGCGGACCTCGTCCTCGTCGAACGCCGGGTTGCGGTCGTAACGCTTCCACTGCTTGGCCCGCTCGGTGTCGTCGCCGATCTCCTGGGCGTTGAGATTCGTCCGCTTCTTGCGGATCTCGGCCAGGTCGAGCTTCATGTCCAGCAGGACCTTCTGGGTGATGACCGTGGGCAGAAAGCGATTGAGGGTCTGCTCGGTGCAGCCGTAGGGATAATCGACCAGGTACGGCAGGGCGTCGACCATCGCCCCGGCCAGCGTGGGCGAGTAACGGACCTCCAGCCGCGATTGCTTGGGCCGCCGCTTCTCCGGCACGTCGAACGTCATCGTCCCCTCGGTTCGTAGCGTAGGCATCTTGCCTGCGTCACTCTGCTCGCCGCGGATGACACCGCTGCGGGCCTCCATCTTCAGCGCCCCGTGAATGTAGCAGGGAAACTTCTGCTCCATGGCGTCCGACTCTTCATCGGTGAGGGCCTTCATGCGGACGGTGGCCTGGCCTTCGTCGAGCACCTTCACCCGCCAATCGACGCGGGCCTCGCCGCCGGCGGGGACTTCCACCGGCGGGTTGTACAGCTTGCCTTCGTTCAGCCTTACCGGATGGCCCGGCTTGGGCGCGAGCTTGTTGCCCTCGGGGATCAACTCCAGCGTCTTGCCTTCCAATTCGAGCGAGACCTCGACCTTCTTTGCAGTCTTCAGATAGTTATGCACGATGGCCGAGAGCACGACCTCGTCGGTCTGCACGAAGAACCGCGGGGCCTCCAGGCGAATGATCAGGTCCTTGCGGGTGACGACGTCGGTCTGGCCTTGGCCCACGCGGCTGCCGAAACCCATCCCCCATGCCTTGATCCGCCAAGTGGTCAGGTTCTCGGGCATGTTCAACTCGACCTCGGCCGTGCCGTTGCTCTCGGTCGTGAGCTGACCGACCCACAGGGCCGTATCGGCGAACTTGGTGCGGATGGTGGGCTGGACCATGGGGGCCGGGCCAGCGGGACCGGCCGGCGCAGCGTCAGCGGCGGGAGCGCCGTTCATGGCCATCGCTCCCACGGGCGCCCCGGCCATCGGCGCGGCCGGCACGGCTTCGGCCCTGGCCATTGCCATCGGCGCGGCCTTGTACATGACCTCTCCGCGGTTTTGCATCCCGCCGCCGCCGCCCGGACCGCCGCTGGCCTCGGCTGCCACGCCTTCGTCGGTCCCTGGGGCGCGAGATTCATCGGCCACGCTGCCGCCAAACACGCCCAGGTCGTTCATCGACGGCTCCTTGGGCGGAACGAGGTTGCCGAAATAACCGCCCAGGTTCGACTCGCTGACCGGATTGTGGCTGCGCCGCCACTTCCAGAAGAACCCCTTGATCTCCGGCACGTTCGAGCCGCCCGAAATGTACTCGATCGATTTGTCGTAGACGGCAATCACCGTCGAACCGACAAACGGCTTGCCGGCGTAGTCGGTCAGCTTGAGTTGCACCTTGGCCTTCTGGCCCGGCTTGAATTCGGTGGCGGGCTGGAAGGCAGAGTCTTTCGCAGGCTGGAAGCCTACGCTACGTTGGGCCAGTGGCTTGACTTCGATGTTCAGCACGCGGTTCTCCGGCGGCACGACGATCTCGCGGGTCTCCGTGTAGATGCGGCCGTCGGCGACGGTGACCGCCTCGACGAAGAAGTTGGGCATGTCCCGCTTCGCGACCTCGATCTCCTGCACGGTGCTCTTGCCGTCCAGATGGAGCAACGTCGGCTTCAGATACACGCCATTGGTCGGCCGGGCAAACAACAGCACCGTGCTGCCCGCCCGATCGGTATTGATTTGCAACTTCACCTTGTCGCCGGGAGCGTAGTCGGCCTTGTCGGGCACCAGTTCCAGGTGATTGAAACGGAACTGCGCGCCGTCGAACCCTTCACCGATGATCGTGAAGATATAGCCGCCTTCGATGGTATGCGTCCCCTCGCCCCCTGGGAGAGGGTTAGGGTGAGGGTGGTCCGTCACCTTGTAAGAAAGCCGATATTGGCCCGCCTGGCTGGCGGTCAACTGCTGCTGCGCCTGGCCCTCGGCATCGGTATCGAGCTTCCAGGTCTGCACGGGCGTTTCCACCGGCTTGCCCTTCTGGTAGGAAATCTTCAGCAGCGTCAGCTCGCCGCGGCCCTCGACCGGCTTGCCGTCAAGACGGCGGGCCGCCAGGCCGGCGCGGATCGTATCGCCGATGCGGTAGTAGCCGCGATCGACCCAGGCATGCACCGCGAACGGCTTGCGGGCGACCAGCACGCTGCCCGAGCCGACGATCGTCCGCCGCGAGGCGTCGACCACCTCGGCGGTGATCGTGTAGTTGTGGTCTTCGTCGCCGTGGATCGCCTTGGCGACGGCCGTGTCGATTTCGACCTTCACCGTGCCGTCGGCGCCGATCTCCACTTCCCGCTCGGCAACCAGTTCCGGCGGCGAATGGGGCTGCGGCCACCAGAACGGGATCGGCCGCCAGCATCCCCAACGGCTCCAGCCCGGATACCAATCGTAGTCGGCGGCGAACCACCAGTAGCCGCCGCCGTAGAGCCAATCCCAGGGGGCGGGCGGATACCAGCGCTCGTCGGCCGCGGTGCGCTCGACCTTGTATTTCACCTTGGCCTTGGTGACCGGCGAGCCGAAGTAATACTTGGCCGTGATCTTGCCCTCGATCTTCTCGCCCAACATCACGGGATCGGCGGGGGCGTCGATCGTCACCTCGAATTCCGGCTTCTTATACTCCTCGACGCGAAACGCAAAAGGATTACCCAGAACCCCGCCGGGCGGCACGCTGGCAACGGCGCCGCCCTGCGGTAGGATACTGATGAAATAATTGCCCAGCGTGGCATCGGCCGGCACTTTCCACTGGCCGTCGAACCCGCCATATTGGTCGGCCTGCTTCGTTTCCGAAAAGACCTTCTCGCCCTTGGGATTATGGATTTCGATCAGGAACGACCGCCCGGCGAACGGGGAAGCCGCTTCCGGCAGGTCGTACTTCGCGTCGCCGACCCAGACCTTGTACTTCACCGATTGGTCGGGCCGATAGACGGGCCGGTCGGTAATTCTGTAGACCTTGGTCTCGTTGTAGGCGGCGTCGTAGCGCTGCGCATACCAGACGTTGGTGAAGCCCATGTACGCCAGGCGTCCCCCTCGTAGCGTAGGCATCTTGCCTGCGTCTTGTGCTACCGGCATCTTGCCTGCGTCTTGTTTTACAGGCGTCCCACCTGCCTCCGGCGGCGTCGTAGCGATGATCAGCCATTGATAGTTGTTCGGCTGCGCGTCCTGGTTCGTCACCAATTGGCCTTCGGCGTCGGTGAACTCGGCGAAGTCCTTGACGAGGATCTCGGTGCGGTTGTTGTTCCACTGCTGCTGCCAGCCGAAAAACTCGACGTTGGCCTTGGGCACGGGGGCCCCGGTCACGGCGTCGGCCACGAAGTACCAGGCATTCCCGTCCAGCGGCTTCTTCACGATCGACGTGTCGTTGAGCCAGAGAATGATGCAACTCGTGTTGCCGCCCACCATGCGGGCCTTCAGCAGATAGGCCCCCGCCTTCTGCAGCGGCGTGGCCACGGTCAACCGCTTGTCGAAATGCTGGGGGCGGGGCTGGATTTCCATCCGCCACGCGGCGACCTTCTCGCCCAGGTACTGTTTCTGGTTCTCGGTCACCAGGCGATAGCCCAGGTCGCTGACGTTCGCCGCTTGCCAGTCGATCTGCTGGGGCCGGCCCTTGATGTAGGCCTTGACGTCGTCGAGGAGCTTCGGGACCTTGATCTCGTAGGCCTCCAGTTCGACGGCCGTGCCGTTACGGAAGCGATACTCGACCGTCGCCCCCCGGCCCGCCGGCTGCGTCATCACCGGCTCGAAGCGGCCCCAATTGGCCTCGATCTGCTCCAGTTGCTGTTTCCACTCGGGAAGCGCTTTCAGGCCGGGATGCTCTTGGATCAGCCGCCGCCAGTAGTCGGCCGCTTTGGGATATTGCCGGCGGTTCTCGTAGATTCGGGCCAGGTCCTCCAGGGCCGCGGCGCCGGAGACGCCCTTCCTGTCGTCGTCGGCCACCTGCTTGTAGATGGAAATGTTATTGAACTCGTCCGGCAGCGTGAATCGCTTGATGCCGGTGGCTAGCCGGGCGATCGTTTCATTCTCGCCCAGCGACGGCAAGGCGAAGACGCCCTCCTCCTCTTCCTGCGAATCGTCGACCCCTGCGCGGCCGAACCGCCAGCCGGCGGCGGCCATCGTCTGCACGTCGAACTGATCGCGGAGGAAATCGGCATAATAGAGGCGGATCTCGTTCTTCAGGCCCGGATTGAACTCGACGGCCTGCTCCAGGCACCACCGCCACCGCTGACCGTCGTTTTGAGCCGCCTCGAACGTCTTGGGCACCGTGTAGAGGACCGGGTTGCCCTGCTCGTCGACCGGCGCGCCTGCGTCTGCCCGCCGGCGCCGCCCCAGTAGCCCCAGCCTCCCTCATAGTCGGGCAGGACCGACAGATCGGTCTTGGCCTGCAACCGCCACGATTCGACCTGTTCGCGGTCCCAGCTACGGCCGGTCGTCCACATCCGGGCCATCGCCCGCAAATACTCGGCCACCTTGGCGTGGTCGTTGTCTCGGCGGGCGTTGGGCAGGGCCTGGACCATCAATTGCAGCGCCCGGACGCGATCGCGATCGAGCGTAAAGACGTACCGGCCGTCGTTACCGCGGTGCAGCCCGCGCGAGAACTTGCCGGCCACGATGAAGCCCTGATAGGTAATCTGGTGATATTGACTGGCCACGTCCCACAGGAACCACCAGCGCGTCGGGTCGCCTTGGTGCGTCTTGACGGCCGATTCCAGCAGCTCGTCGATCTCATCCTCGCGATTGAGCCGCTGGAGCGATACCACGGCTTCGTTCAGATCGCTGTTGGCAGGATCGCTGGCGGCCGGAACGACCGTCTTATCGAGCAGCAGCCCGCGTAGGGCGTCGTAGGCGTCGCGGAAGTTGCCGTCCTTGAATGCCTGGTGGGCCTTTTCACGCCGCTGTGCTGCGTCGTCGGAACCAACGGCGGTTGACATGGCCAGTCCTCCTAAGCAAGTACTTGTCAGAATTGCGGTCAGTAGGAATGAAGTCTTCACGGGCAAATCTCCAAAACAGGATTACGTCAGTGTGTATTGCGGGCTCTGAATTCGACATCCGCGGCAGGCAAGAAGTTCCCGCCCCGCCCTCGAAACCCGAACTTCCTCGCAGGAATTATACCAAAGCCCCGGACGGCGTGCCCCCTATGACACCCGTGGAAAGCCCGTGGTATTTCGTGGCCCGGCAGAGTATTCGTAACTCCTTTACCGTCAAGCGTTTGAGCATGGCGGCGGCCTGCCGCGCGGTCCACCGCGTTGTGGTCCAAATTGGCGTGGCGTCATTGATTACCGCTTTCTTCCCGCCGCGGCCGTGACGGACCCAAGGCACGCCGCCGACGGGGGGGTCCTTGCCCGACTTGCCCGAAACGAAGTCTTGCCCACGTTTTCAAGCCCTTCCTCCAATTGCCATACACAACATATTTATCTATATTTATGGCTAAAGAATTGGAATCATCCTTTTCTCGCATTTTCTTTTCCCTCATTTTCCTTTCCTTGATCTCCACATAATAATACGTTTGAGCGGCCGGTTTGAGGCAGCGGACATCGTGCGCATTTCCGGTCGGGCGGCTCGCGGACGCGTCGCAAGGCGTTGCTTCCCGCCATGTTAGAGCAACCAGCGAAAAAACCGGATTTCGAGAAAAACGGGGAAGCGAAAAGGGCCGCAGAATGCCGCCTGCGCGCGTCTGTCCATGATCGTTCCCGGGGAAGATAAAGGTGGGAAGATAAAGGTGACAGCCACTAAAACTAGAGAATATGCGCAGGATGGGTGCCTCGCCGATAGTCGGCAATTTCAAGATTCTCTCCTTGGTCTTCCGCGGGCCCGTAATGTCGACTCGACGAAGAAATCGGCCACGGATGAAACACGGATTCAACACGGACGGAGAAAATCCGTGTTTCATCGGTGTTTCATCCGTGGCCTCCCTCTTCTTATCTCCACAAACCTATCCTACACATTAACGGCCACAGTTTTCAATCGTGGCCCGGGAGACTATAAACCGGCCGACGCGAAACGCCAATTCATCGTCACTTTCCCTGGCAGCACGGGCAACGGCGACAACGGCACGCTTTTCGGCAGCCCGACCTACGTCGCCGGCAAGTATGGCGCCCAGGCGATCAGCCTCAACGGCACGAGCCAGTATCTTCTCGTTCCTTCGACCTCCGCGGCCAACATCCTGGGGGTGAACAACTGGACGGTCTCGGCGTGGGTGAATTTGGCGGCCTCGCCTAACGGCAATGCCAACGGTATCCAGGGGACCCGGTTCCCCAGTAACAACAACGCGTACGACTTCAAGTGTGGCAACACGCAGATCCACAGCGATATTGGCCCCGGCAACACCACCTCCTGGCTCACCACCGGGGCTGACGCTGGCGGCCTGACGATCAATTCCGGTACGTGGTACCTGGTTACGGAAACCGTGACCAGCGGAGGCTCCTACGCCGACTACCTCAACGGCAACCTCGCGGCCAGCGGCACTTTCTCCGGCACGCCTGTCTTTATGATGAGCGGCGGGCCGATGGGAGTCGGGAACGACTATGCCGGCGGAACGTATGTCGAGCAGGGCACGCTGTACGTGCAGAACTCCGGCGCGATCCAGGACGGGGCGAGCTTGAGCATCGGGGCGGGCGGTGGATTCATCTTCGATCCCACGGTGACCGGCTCGGCGCTGGACGCGACCCTGATGCATGCCGTGCCGCAGATCAATCCCGTGCCCGAACCGGGAACGTTAGTATTGCTGAGTGTAGCCGGAATCGTTGTGGCGGCAGCAGCTTGGCGGAAGAGAAGGAAGTGACGCAAACTGAAAACGGAGAATGGCCCGGCTGTCGTGGCAGGCAGATCGCGTGAAACACACTTCTTATACCCTCGCCGGTTGTACCCAGGCCGGCACGGTGCTGCTCAAATTTAGCACCTCGTGTTTCACCAAGCTTGGATCTGCCGCGGCAGCCGGTCTTTTTCTTGTCCGCATGCCGGATCTCCTCGAAAAGCCATACCTTTTCTGAGAACGACTGCAGTCCGGCTTGCCGGCGTCGGGCACCCCCTCGGCCGTGTCGAAACACCAAGCGATGGGGTTCAAGCCGCAGGAATTTCGGTATTTCTTGACTCCGGGCTGTTTTTAGGGCCATTCGTGGGATGAAGGCGCATTTCCTTGCGCGAGGAGGAGTGATTCCCACCGCTGCAGGCAAGCAGTCGCGAAATGCTCCAAATGGGATTATCGTGACGAGCCCTGGGGATCGATCTGCGGCATCAAGGAACCATTCTCGGGAAGTCTGTTATGCCGCTGCGCTCCCAAACCTGGCGGCACGGCTCTTCTCTCGGCTCTGGATCGCAGCATTGCAGCCTCGGCGTACAGCCGACCATCTCCTCTCTCGTACCAAGTGATTGTCAATCGAGTGCGATTGGCCTTCCGCGCAGCGATTGGCTAAAATAGGGGAAAGTCGTTGCTCGGAGCGTAGGGCCGGGCAAGAACGACGTTGGCGAATGGAACGGGAGGAATCACAGGCGATGAGACGATCCAGGGGCATCTTATTTCTGACGACTGGCATTCTGCCGACGCTCGTCTTGACCATCGTGATCGTGCTGGGCGCGGCGACGTGTTCGGGCGTCAGTTGGGCGTCCGCGCCTTCTCAGCCCGACGAAATGCAAGACCGAGACCGATGGCTCGGGGATCGGTTGCTGAGTGTACCCGGTCCGTCAACCATGACTGGCGAAAACCGGGTGTTTTCCTTTGCATGCGGCGAGCAGTCATCGGACAAACTGCTGGCGGCCTGGCCACGGACGAGCCAAAGCAGCAAGCTTTCGCAGGACCGCACGCAGTATACCCTGACGTGGACCGATGCCAAGACCGGCTTGCACGTCTGTTGCGTGGCCGTAAAGTACGCCGACTTCCCCGTTGTCGAGTGGACGGTCTACTTCAAGAACGTCGGCGAACACGACACACCCATGCTTGCCAATCTCCAGGCGATCGACACGCGGATCGAGCGGGGGCCGGAGGGGGAGTATTTACTCAGATACAACAAGGGCGACACGTGCGCGCCGGACCTTTATCAACCGCTCGAACGAATCTTGACGCCCAAGGCCCAACTGCGGTTGGCGCCGGCCGGCGGGCGGGCCACGAATCAGGCATTCCCCTATTACAACCTGTCGATGCCGGGCGGCGGGTTGATCCTGGCTGTCGGCTGGCCGGGCCAATGGGCCGCCGAGTTTACGCGCGACGCCGTGCGCGGCCTGCGGATCGTTGCCGGCCAGGAGGTTACCCACCTGGTGCTGCGGCCCGGGGAAGAAGTCCGGACCCCGCTCGTCGCATTGCTGTTTTGGAAGGGCGCTGACGCTCAGCGTGCCCAGAATCTCTGGCGACGCTGGATGATCGCCCACAATCTGCCGCGGACGGTCGATGACAGACTCCCGTCGCCGATCATGCCCGGCAACACCTCGGGGGAATTCAATGAGATGTGCAACGCCACCGAGAAGGACGAAAACCAGTTCATCGACCGCTACGTCGAGGAGCGCATCCCAATCGACTATTGGTGGATGGATGCCGGGTGGTATCCGTGTAACGGATGGCCGCAGACCGGCACCTGGGAGCCGGACTTGAAACGGTTTCCCAAGGGACTGCGAGCCATCAGCGATCATGCTCGCGGCAAGGGGATCAAGACGCTCGTCTGGTTCGAACCGGAGCGTGTTGCCGGCGGGACCTGGCTGGCGCAGAACCATCCGGAATGGCTGTTGGGTGGTACCCTGCTCAACCTCGGCAACGGCGAAGCCCGGACGTGGCTCACCGATCACACGGATAAAGTCCTTCGCGAGCAGGGCATCGATCTGTATCGCCAGGATTTCAATATGGACCCTTTGGACTTCTGGAGGCGAAACGACGCGCCGGATCGCCAGGGGATCACCGAGAACCTTCACGTACAAGGTTACCTGGCCTATTGGGACGCGCTGCGCCGGCGGCACCCGAACTTGCGAATCGACAGTTGTGCCTCCGGCGGCCGGCGCAACGACTTGGAGACGCTGCGGCGCGCCGTGCCCCTGCATCCGACCGACTACAACTACGGCCACCTGGCTGCCAAACAAGCGTTCCACCAGAGCCTGTTTCAATGGATTCCCTACTTCGGTTCGAACACGGTGCCGTGCGACTCGGTGGACGCCTACGGAATCCGTAGCGGCCACGCGATGAGCATCGTGCTGGGTTACGACCTGCGGCGCAGCGACCTGGACTACGCGCTGTTGCGGAAACTGACCACCGAGGCACGCCTGGTTGCTCCGTACTATTATGGCGATTACTACCCGCTGACGCCCTATTCCCTCGCGGAAGATGCCTGGATCGCCTGGCAGTTCAACCAGGTGGAGACGGAAGACGGGTTGGTGGAAGCCTTTCGCCGACCGCGCTGCCGAGAGGCATCCATTTCCTTGAAGTTCCGCGGTCTCGATGCAGGGGCGGTCTATGAAATGAAGAACGCGGACATGGAAGGCTCGACCCGAGCCACGGGACGCGACTTGATGGAGAAGGGACTGCCGGTGGTTGCCACCCACCGTCCTCAGGCCGTTCTGCTCACGTACAGGCGCCTGCACGGCCTGGCGGCCGTCATCTCGACCTCGCAACCAAAATGCGAGGTTCTCGAGCCCGTCGCCTTCTCGGCGGCTGGCTCGCATCGTCCGAATGGTGAGATTGTCGCGCATCGCTGGGACTTCAGCGATGGTACGACCGCGGACGGCTCATCTGTGGACCATATCAAGTGCAATCGATGATTGAAATCGACGACTACGTACCGGCGCGACGCTACCTGGCGCCGCGGACCGCGTCGCTGTGGCGATGGGAGCATGCGGCGGCCGAGGCGGTCGTCTGGACCGAAGGCGGCACGATCGCCTTCCGCCAGGAACTGCTGCCGGTGCTGGCGCGGTTGGCCAAGCTGGGGCTGCCGCCGATGAACGCCCTGGTCTGGCTGCTGGGGGCCTGTCGCGAAAGCTGGCCGGAAACGGCGAACACCTTGATCTCCCAGGCGGGACGCTTGGCCAGCGTCGATCGTTGCGACTTGCCCGATTGGCTGCCGCAACTCATGGTCGCAACTCGACGCGGTGTGCCGCCTGCCGGCCGAGTTGCGGACTTTACCGGCGGCCAAGGCCGAGTTGGCGGCGATGATTTTCGAGGAATCGCGGCGCGAAGTGGGGCCGGAAGATGCGGACCGCATCGTCCGCGTACTGGCCGACTACCACGAGCCGGGGCTGGTGGCGTCGCAGCCCGGTCGCCAGAACCGCTTCGGCGACGTGCTGGCGGAACTGCGGCTCTTGCACGAAGGGCTCAAGCGGTTCGACGCGGCCGCCTTCCGACTGCGGTTCCAGACGGGCCTGGAACAGCCGATCGAACCGGCCGACGTCGATCTGGAGCCGGCCGAACGCACCCGGCAGTTGATCGACCGCTTGCAGGACGACGAAGAACTGGGCGGCCTGGCCCGCATCGCCCGGCAGATGCTGGCTGCCATCCATCTGCCGCGGGCGATTTCCGACCGCGAAGACCTGCCGGTGGGCGGGGTTTCGGACATCAGCAATCGCGGTCCGTTGGATCGCCTCTTGCTCAGCGAACTGGCCCACGACGACCTCACCCTGGCCGTGCGGATTGCCATGAACGAGGCTCTGTATCTCCGCCGCGAGACGCCGCCGAGCAATCCGCCGAAACATCGGGCCGTGCTGTTGGACTCGGGCGTTCGCTTGTGGGGAGTGCCACGCGTCTTTGCCACGGCCGTCGGCATGGCGCTGGCGGCCGGGGCGCAGCGGAACGTGCGGACCGATGTCTTCCGCGCGGCCAGCGACGACGTGGTCCCCGTATCGCTGGTGGAACGCGCGGGCGTGGTCGCTCATCTGGAGACTTTGGAACCCGACGCCCATCCCGGTCGGAGCCTGGCCGCGTTTGCCGCGACCGCCTCGGCCGAGGCCGGCCTGTTGGACGCCGTGATCGTGACCAGCGAGGACGTGGCCGCCGACCACGAATTCCAGCGGTCGCTGGCCGCCTTGGAGCTGCCCTCGCTGCTGCTGGCCACGGTCAGCCGCGAGGGCCGCTTCCGCCTCGTGTCGCAAGGGCGGCGGGGAAGCAAGCTCTTGCGGGAAGCGACGCTCGACCTGGAGAAACTGCTCGCCCCGCCCGCTCGTCGCCAGGCCCCGCTGATCGACCCGTCGCTGCCCGCCGACCTGCCGGCGATTCTCGCGGCCCGGCCCTTTCCGCTATTTCTTTCCTACCAGCCGTTCGACCCTGGTCGGGCCTGGAAGGCGCCGTGGGGCGGCGTTCTCTCGATCTCCAAGGACCGCTGCCTGTTCTATTGGCAAGTGCCGGCCCGCGGGGCGCGACTGGTAAGCGATCGTCTTCCCGCCGGCGCGATCCATTGGACCGGCTCGGCGGCTGACGGCGCCGCCAGCCTGGCGATGGTTGGGATGCTGCAGCAAGGCGCGCTTTGGCTGGTGCGCGTCGATTCCGCGGCCGAGAAGTGCGCGGTCGTCGCCCTCGCTCTGCAGGACGGTCATCCCCAGGCGGTGTGCGGTCATGCCGGCACGGTCTTTGTAATCTATCCGGACCGCATCGATCTCTTCGAAACGGCCGGCGGTGCGAAGATCAAGTCCGCGCCCGTCCCAAGCGGCCTGTCCTGGCGGCGAGACCGTTTTTTCGGCAGTACTCAATGGCATGCCCTCTCGTTTGACGGCTTCAAGCCGGTCTTCGAACCTCTATTGGTTCTACACAATCGGCCTCTGGCCGAACATGTCTTGACCTTTGTCGACGCGTCCGACATGGAAGGGCCGGTCGGCATCATGGATGACGGCAGTATCTTCCGGCTCGGCGAGGAACGAAGCACGCCGGTGAATCACGGGCTCGATTGGCCCCGTGCGCTTGGCGGCCGTCTCGCGCTGGGAAAACGCTGTCGTACTCTCCGACGCAAGCGGCAGGAACCTCCGCGTGGTTTCGCTGAGCGACCACCGCGTGGGCCACGTGTATGGCGATGCGCAATACTGGCTCGCTCAGCATTCCTTCGGTCTCGGCAAGATCGTCCGGCCGAACGTCGTGCGGAACCGGTTCTCCAAGATCTTCGTCGATCCCCAGGGGCGGCTGTCGCTGATTTCCCGCAAATCCGAGTCGGTGATTTCCCTGGCGGCCAACCATCAAATCGTCATGGAAAGCCGGCGGGCGGAAACGCCCGACAAGCGACTCGTCGCCGCGTTCCATCCCGTGGCCGCGCCGCAAGGCGTCGGCTATTCGTTGCAAGCCGCCAAATGGAAGGACGGCAGTCTAGCCTGGCTCGACTCGCGCGGCATGCTCCACCTGAAAAGCTCCGATCGCTCGATCCCCGAGGTGACCCTCGTGCTGCGCGACGGCGCCTTGGCGGGCTGGACGCTCCGAGGGTTGGACCTTCGGCATGAATTACTTCGCCGGCGAAACGGAACCGGGCACGGAGGCCTACGTCTACCACAACATCCTCGAAGGCTTCGTGGCGCTGCTCCTATGATTACGCTTCCCTTGCGCATGCGTTATGGCGACAAGCCGCTGCGGCAGGCGGCTGCCTGGCTGATTCCCGGCACGGAGCCGCGGATCTGGCTCGACGAGATGCTGGCCTGGGGCGTGCCGCTGGGCGATGCCGTGCTCTATCCGATTCCGCGGTCGGCCAGCGACGTGTCGCCGCAGGGCATGCTGGTCGTTCTGCCCAACGGGCTCGCGCCGCGGATCACGCATCGCAGCCAGCCGTATGCGGCGCTCGTCGTACCACGTGCTCGTCACGCTCCGCGTGACGGAATTCATGACGCGGAGCGTGACGAGTACGGCGGGACTCCAACCGCCGCCCGCGTCGTTTATCTGCCGGTCGAGGCCCGCATGGATCCCGACGCGTCGGACGCCGAAGTGGCCGAACTGGCCGCCGAGGCGGGCGATTGCATCCTGCATCCGAGCGTGGGCCGGATCCGTCTGGAAGCCGGCGACCGGCGGCGTGTCGCGGATCTGCTGGCGCCGCCTCCGCGGCGTTCGGCCCGCTGGGACCTGGCCGAGCCGGGCCAGCGCGTCAACTCGCGGCTGACGGCCATCGTGCCGGCGGAAGTGCCTACCTTGGAACAGATGCTCGATCAGGGCCGCGGCGACATCGGCAGCGAACCGCCCACGCTGGACGAACTGCCGCCGGAGCCTGATGAACCGTCGTCGGGCTTCTTCAGCAACCTCGGCCGCGGCCTGCAACGCAGACTGGCCCAGATGATCCAGAGGCTGACCGAAGCCAGCGACACGGACAAGCCGCCGCAGGCCGGCTCGGGGCAGGATAGCGCCGCGGGCCAAGGCCCCGCCCGGCCCGGCCTGTTCTCGAAGATGGCCGACTGGGCCCGGCAGACGCTGGGCCAACTCGACGATTCGCTCCGCAAGAGCCGCCATCGCGAATTGCATCGGCTGATGCACCTTTTGCAGAACGATCCCGATCGAGGGCTGCGCTTCGCCCTGCCGTGCGGCGAAGGCAAGCACCGCGGCATCGGCCGGCCGTCGGCCACGCTCCCCAGCCACAACGTGAACTTCGACCTGCGGCGCCTGGGCGGCGGCGGACGGGGCGATCCGTGGGAACTGCCGGGCGATCTGTATGCGCAGTTGCGTGCCAGGTACATGGAACTGGCCGGACGGGAGATGCGGTTGGGCCGTTACCGCCGCGCGGCCTACATCTACGCCCACCTGCTGGGCGATTTCAGCAACGCGGTGGCCGCCCTGATCGCGGGCAAGCATTGGCGCGAGGCGGCCACGCTGTATCGCGATAAGCTGAATCGGCCCGAAATGGCCGCCAGGTGTCTGGAACAAGGCGGACTATGGGCCGAGGCCATTGCATTCTACGAGCAGTTGGGCGATTTCGAAAAGGTGGGCGATCTGAATGCCCAACTCGAACAGCCGGAGGAGGCCGAAAAGGCCTGGCACCGCGCGGTCGAGAAACTCCTGGCGAGTCACGGGCCGATCGCGGCCGCCAAGCTCCTGGAGACGAAGCTCAAAGTGCCCGACGAGGCCCTGGCGGTCCTCGCCGCCGCCTGGCCCGCTTCGCCGCAAGCCGCCGCTTGCCTGGCGGCGGAGTTCTCGCTGTTGGGGCGCCTGGGCCGGCACGAAGCGGCCGAGCGCCGCATCGCCGAAATTCGTGAACAGCGGTTGAGCGAAACGGTCCGCACGCGGGCGATCGACTGCTGGTCCAGAATGCCGCCGGCTATCCGCACGACACGGTCCGCAAAGTGGCCGCCGACGCCACGCGGACGATCGTCGCCAGGCATCTTCGCGAGGCCACGGGCCCGGAACTCGATCGCTTAGTGGAGGCCCTCCGCCGCCTGGTGCCCGCCGATCGGCTGCTGGAGCGCGATGCGGCCCGGTATGTGCGCAATCGCACGCAGCCGCGGCCCCCGCGGTCCGCGGCGAAAGTGTTGGCCCGCACGGTGGTTCCGCAGCCGCGGAGCGCGGTCGAATTGAAACGGCTGGGCGACCTCGAGTTGCCCGACGGGGTGAAGTGGGAGAGCGCCGCGTCGTGCGGCGATCATTTCTATGCGGCTGGTTTTCAGGATCGGCAGTTGTGCTTGGCGCAAAGCTCGTGGAACGGGCGGGCACGCATGCAGCGACGGGCCCTTGCGGCAACGCACCCTATCCTGCTGGCCTTCGACCCTCGCAACAGTGAAAACGGCGTTTTGCACCTTGTTGGAGGGCCGCGCGTCCCCATGTTCGCGTTCGTGGCCGCCGATATGGTTCTGCACAATTCCTCCACCGGTTCGCCTGGCTGGATGCCGGACGAAGCCGTGGCGGTCGCGTTTTCCGCCAACGGGACCAGGCACGTGCTGGTCGCAATGGATGACGGTCTGACGTTGAACACGCTCGACGCCGACGCCGCTCCCGTCCGCTCCCAATTCATGACCTACGACTCGCTTTGGCCCGGCGAAGGAGTTTTCGCTCCACCCGTCGTGCCGGCGCCGATCTGTACCCGCGACGCGGCCGTATATCTCGGGCTGGGCGATCGGCTGGTGCTGGTCACGGGAGACACGACGCCGCAGGTGTTCACCATGCCGGGGATGGTGCATTCGCTGAGCGGCTCGACGCCCTATTCCGTCGGCCGCATCGTCGCCACCATGGAGCAAGGGGCCGCGTTGTTCTGGGAAGACGAGCAGATCGAGGTCCGCTTTGCCGAGGGGCTAAGCCGTCCGCTCGCCGCTTTTACGGCCAGCGGCTGGATCGTGCTGGCTGCGAGCGAAGAGTTGCACGTCTACAAGACTGAAGAGCGAAAGATCCAATTGGCCGCGCGGCAGGGACGGAACGTCCGCCCCGTCGCCGTGCTGGCCACCGCGCAGCCCGACGGCTTTGCCATCGTCCGCGAGGACGGCGTCGTCGAGCAGTACCAGATGCCGCGGCGGTGAATGTATGCCAACGCCTATGTCCGCGGATTCTTCAGCAGATCACGGATCTCGATGAGCAATTCCTGGTCCTTGGTCAAAGGCGGCGGCGGGGCTTCCTTCTTCGTCCGCAAGATCCAACCGAGGAACTTCACGATGAACAGGAACAAGACCAAGGCCACAATGATGAAATTCACCACCTCGCCCAGGAACAGGCCGTAGGGAATCGGCTTCACGGTGCCGGAAACGGGGCTGTAGACGTTCGCAGTCCAATCTGTGTAGCCATGCTCGGACGGCATGACGAGGCTGACCAGCGGCATGATGATCTTCTCGACGAGCGACTTGACAATGTTGCCGAAGGCCGCGCCGATGATCACGCCGACGGCCAGATCGATCACGTTGCCTTTCAATGCGAAATTCTTGAATTCCTCGAACAGCGATAAAGCTCTCTTGGTCGGGTCCAGCATCGTGTCTCCTCCGCGGTTAGGGCAAAATTTCGGCCACACTGGCCGGATTGCCGTGGGTCTCTAGAATTAACAGAACCGGTAGCACTACTGTCCGGTTATAAGTCGAATAGTTTCAATTGGTTACGACAAGCACTTTCCGGATTTGGGACAGAAATCGTGGAAAGTGCCTGAAAAATAGGGGTTTTCTCGAAAGGAGTCACACTCAGAATTTGCAAAATTTCGGAAAGGCTGCGGTCCACCCTCAGTTCCTTCCGGATGATGGCCACCAGGACGTAGACGCACACCGCGATCCAGACTTGAGTCCGCACCGCGTTGTCCGTGTTGCCATAAAATGCCTTGATCCGCAGGTTCTGCTTGATCCATTTGAAGAACAACTCGACCTGCCAACGGCAGCGATAGAGTTGCGCAATGGTCAGGGCGGGTAGTTCGAAGTTGTTGGTAAGAAAACACAATCGCCGGTCGTGCTCGGCATCGTAATAGGCAACGCGACGCAGGGCATCCGGATAAAGCTTTGAGGTCTTGACGCCTCGCAGAACAATCGTCTGGTCGCTTCGCAGGCCCGTGGACTTGTCCACCACACGGGACTCGCGGCGGTAACAGTCGATGTTCTTCTTGGCACGCGTGACGAAGAACGCCAACTGTGAAGTAAAGCGATGCAAGCGAGCAAAATCGACGTATCCTCGATCCATCATGTAGAAGGCGCCCGGTTCGATTGGCAGGTGATCGAGGACGGTCACATCGTGCGTTTTCCCGTGAGTTATGCGGATAAAACAGGGGATGTTGCCCCGCAAGTCGATCAGCGTGTGAAGCTTCACGGCACCTTTGTGACGACGAAATCGCGCCCAAGGAAACAGGGCAAGACAAAGATCGATAGTTGTGGAATCCAAGGCATAGGCGGCCTGCTTGAGCGATACTGCGAAGTTGTCCTTGGCGTACAGGGCTCGGGCGCGACGAATGAGCACTTGAGCGAAGTCGGCGTAGATCCGCCAGTCGCGACGCTTGTTGGCATCGCTGAGCGTGCTCCTGGAAACCCGGCCGCGAAGCCCGGCGTGGTACAATTTCGACGGCACCGCATTCAAGCAGGTTTCGATGTCCCGCAGGCTTTCGCGATAAGTCAACTGAGCGAAGGCCATGGTGAGGAACTGGTCCCGACAAGAGAAATCGCGGACCCGGTAGTTGCCGCGATAGCGTTTCACACATTCGTCGAAATCCCGCTTGGGAATGAAATCCATCAGTTGAGCAAAAACCAGCCTGCCCTCGTGCATCGCAATCTCCTTTCCACTTAATAGTGCAAAGGAGGGGGCGAAAACGCCAGGGGGCACTGAAATCGAGTACAAGCGGAAATCGCGGAACAACCCTAGAAATCACGATAGTTTCAACCACCTACTCATCGCTCAACCGGACAGTAGTGAACCGGTAGACAAAATATCCCGATTCCCCCCGGTTTGTCAAGGGACATCAGCTTGCTGACGTAAGTCATGAGGCATGAGAGATTTACGATCCGTTTTCTCGCCCGCGGAGGCTCGCCGGGAGGCGGGTTTCGGGCGGTTCGTCTTGACGGGAACGGCCTGGGTCGAGAAGATGGGCTTCCCCGTGGACATATCCAAGGACCCCGTGTGCCATGAAACTTGTGATGCGATCTTGCCAAAACGTGTTTTGGACGGCCCCGTTGGTGTTGGCCTTGCTGCTGGCCGGTTGCATGGGCCGCAACGCCCTGGTCTGGCCCTGGTCGGAGAAGCCAGCGTCTGAGCCCGAGTCGCGGCTGGAGCACGTTTCCAGCGCGACTTTCGCGGAACGGGTATTGAAGTGCGACAAGCCGGTGCTGGTGGACTTCTACGCCGAATGGTGTGGCCCGTGCAAGAAGCTGGGTCCGGTATTGGAGGATTTCGCCCACGAACATCCGGAGATTCGCGTGGTGAAGGTCAACGTCGATGAGAACCTCGACTTGGCCGGCCGCTACGAGGTGAAGCAGATGCCCAGCCTGTTGGTGTTCCGCGGCGGAAAGGTGACGACGCGAAACGTCGGCGTCTTCACGAAGGAGTATCTGGCAGAGATGACGAAAGAGAAGCCCAAAACGGAATGAATTCCGTTCTACGCGGCATGGAACCTCATTCCGCCAACCGCGCCATCGTCGCCACCAGCCCCTTGACGGCGTCGACGCTCTTCTGAAAGGCGGCCCGCTCGCTCTCCGAGAGTTGCAATTCGATGATCCGCTCCACGCCCGCGGCGCCCAAGACCACCGGCACGCCGACATAGTACCCGCCCACGCCGTACTCCTTGTCGCAATACGCGGCACAGGGGATCAGCCGCTTCTTGTCGCGAACGATCGCCTCGACCATCTGCGCCGTGGCGGCGGCCGGGGCGTAGTAGGCGCTGCCGGTCTTCAGCAGGGAAACGATCTCCGCGCCGCCGTCGCGGGTCCGCTGGATGATCTCGGCCAGCCGCTCGGGAGCAATCAGGTTGGCGACGGGGATGCCGCCCACCGAGGCGCAACTGGCCAGCGGCACCATCGTGTCGCCGTGGCCGCCCAGCAACATGGCCGAAACGTCTTCCACGCTGACGTTGAGTTCCATGGCCAGGAACGCGCGGAAGCGGGCCGTGTCGAGCACGCCCGCCTGCCCCAACACCCGCTGCGGCGGGAAGCCGGTCACCTGCCAGGCCCGTTGCACCATGGCGTCCAGCGGATTGCTGACCACGATCACGATCGCCTCGGGACTGCTCTGGCGGATCTCCTCGGCGACGGCGGCCACGATGCGGGCGTTGGTGTTCAAGAGATCGTCGCGGCTCATGCCCGGCTTGCGGGGAATGCCGGCCGTGATCACCACCACGTCGCTGCCGGCCGTGTCGTCGTAGTTGGTCGTGCCGGTGATGCGGGCGTCGAAATCCATGATCGGGCCGGCCTGGAACAGGTCCAGCGCCTTGCCCTTGGGCATGTTCTCGGTCTGGGGGATGTCCAAGAGCACGACGTCGCCCAATTCGGCGGCCGCACACCAATGGGCGGTGGTCGCCCCGACATTGCCTGCCCCGATGATCGTGATCTTCGCTCGTTTCATTGCTGACTCCCATACTTTTGATCGGATTGCCGAAAAGACCATAGTAACAGGCAGACCGCGACGATGGCTAGTGCCAGGAGGCCGCCGACGGCCGCGGCCGGTGGAACTTCTTTTCTCGTCCGCCCCGCGACCCGCAAGCCGACCCGCTGCGCAGATCTGCCCCGCCGTTTCCAGAGCGGCGAGCGGCCGATCAGCAGCGGAGCGGTCTGCAATGCCTGGGAAGATCCGGGGTTGGCGGCCTTTTCTTCCTGGGAAAGTTCCGTGGGATACTGCCAATTCTTCAAGAAAAACCCGGTCACTTCAAGGCTCTCGCCGTACGATGGCGGCCCCCCCAGCGGCATGCCGGCAGGCAGATCCAGCGTGCAAAACACCAGGGGATTGTTCTGCGACCCTTCGGCCACCAGGTCGATCTCGAAATAGTGGTCGGTGCCCAGGCGGGCAACGACAGCCGGATCGTCGATGGGCACGCGGACGACGCGGCGCGCCGTGCCGGAAAGCCATACCAGGCGACCGCGCTGCGAGGCCGGGTCGTGAAACAAGGCCGGCAGCCCTTGCGACGACGCGTCGAGGCCCTCCGCATCGCGACCCAGGCGGGCCGGATCGGCATCCCTCGCCAACTGCAGCAGGCGATAGAACGCGTCGCGGTCGGCGGCCGTCAACGCGGCATCATCCTGAATCCCTTCCAACAGCCCAAAATCCATCCCCAGGTTTCCCAAGGGCGACTCCGCACGCCATTCAAGCCGCGGCGCCACGATGACCGCCGTCGGCTCGGCCGTGGTTCCGGGCACATATTTCAGGAAAACCCCGGTCACCGCGACACGCTGGCCGGCACTGCCGGCCCGAAGTTTTTCCGGCACCTCGGCCGCGTAAACCACGGCCCGGCGGGGAGATTCGCCAGACGCGGACAGGCTGCCTGCCAGCGCCAGCGTCACGGTGCATCGCCAAAGCGGCTCGCCGCCTTGGTCCTCGACGGGCTCCACGGCTGCGAGGGAACCTTGGAGTTCGAGCATCCGTCCTCGCTGGCCCTTGGCCTCCGCGGGCGAGGGAAGAACGTGGGGCAGGGCGCCAACCTGGCGGAAACAGGGCAGATTGCCGATTTGCCCCGCCCGACAGTCGCGCAATCGCACGGCGATGCGGCGAATCACGTCGAGTTCCTCGTCGGCAACTTGCCGGTCATCGGCGAATTTGGCAAAGGCATCATCGCCGATGCCGCAGGCCCGGAAGTAATCCGCCAGGCTTGGCCCGGCCGCTTCTTCAGTCCCTGACACGACCACCTCCAGTGCCAAGGCAAGCAGAAGCCAGCAACAACCGCGAAACCACGCTTTTCGCAAGCTCAGTGACGTGCCCCCCGTATCCATGACGTGGAATCGCTCCATCATCGACCGTATTGGGCGAAGAAGGCATCCAAGGCCAGGATCGCCACGTCTTTCTTATGATTCGGGTCCGAACTATCCGAGCTATCCGAGTTGTTCGCCGTCTGCCCCAGCCAGGCGGGATCCGCGGCAATCCTATTGGTGATCGATGACCAGGCGAATCGCTCTTCGGCCGGGCTGCGCGACGGGCTGGCCGGGACTGATTGCGAAGACGGCAGGAACGCCGGCGCGCTGGCCGGAGGCGCCACGTTCAGGGCTGTAGGTGCGACGGACAGCGCAGTCGGCAGCGGCACGTTGCCACCCGCCGGAACATGGCTCGGGGCCTGGGGCGAAGCTGCCGGCGGCAAGGCGAGTGGCGGGGTCGCCACGCTTGCGGAAGATGCCAGGAGCGATTCGCCCGCCGAGTTGGAAACGGCCGCCGCAGCGGGCGTTGCAACACTGGCGGAAACCGAGACAGCAGCCGCTGTCGGCGCCGACGATGCCAGGCTCGCAGAAGCTACGTTCGCGGCAACCGGCGTGGCAGTCGCGACGCTCGTGTCACTGGTCGTTGCCGTGGGCGCGACGGCGGAAACAGTGTCGGCCGTGCTGCTGGTCGCAGCGGCGGATGTGTCACTAGTCGCAGCGGCGGTCGCGACGCTCGTGTCGCTGGTCGTTGCCGCGGACGCGACGGCGGAGGCAGTGTCGGCCATGCTGCTGGCCGTAGCGGCGGACGGATCGTAGATGAAGATCCCGCTCGAGCCGACCACCAGGCTCGTGTTCGCGGCGATCGCCGACGCGTTGGTCGCGATGAGCGTGCCCGCGGCGACCGTCGTGCCGCCGGTGTAAGTATTCGTGCCCGTGAGAACCACCGTCCCGGCAGCGTCGATATCCAGCGCACCGGCGCCGCTGATCCCGCCGGAGATGGTCAATTCACTGCCGGCGGTCGGAAGCAGCGTTACGTTGCTGGCCAGCGCCAGCGTAGAACTGATCGTATCCGAGGCCGCGTCATATACCGGCTGATTGGCCAGGGGATTGCCGAACTGGTCGAATGCCGTCGTGACCGGCGGCTGGCCGGTAGTGTTGACCTTCGTCAGCGTCTGGTTCACGGTCACGTTGACGCTGTTGGTGGCTGACAGGCCGCGCGGATCGGTGATCGTCACCGTGAAATCGTAGACCCCCGCCGCGGTGAAGGCGGCCGTGGTGTTCTCCGCCGCGCTGCTGCCGTTGACGCTGAATGAGAAACTCTGGACCGACACCCCGTTGGGCACCGTCGTTGCCGCCCAAGTGTAGACGAGGCTCCCTTCGTCCGGGTCGATGTCCGCCCCCTGCACGGAAAGCATGGTCGTCGTGCCGGTCACGAGGCTGGGCGACGCCGCTGCGGGTGTCGTCACCGTCGGCGCGTGTTCCGTAACCGTCACCGCACGGTTGCCGCTGATCGTGCCGCTCGTGGCGGTCACCGTGCCGCTGGCCGAAACGTCCGGGGCCTTCAACAGTCCGCCTGCGCTGGTTATCGTCCCTACGGTCGTCGCCCAGGTGAAGGTGGGCTGGCTGGTCAAAGCCGTGCCGAACTGGTCGCAGGCTGTTGCCGTAAACTGCTGTGTCGCCGTGGCGTCGAGGCTCACCGTTCCGGGACTTACCGCGATGGTGGTCAGCGTCTGGTTCACCGTCACGCTCACGTTGCTGGTGGCTGACTGGCCGCCTGGGTCCGTAATCGTCACGGTGAAGACGTAGGTTCCCGCCGCGCTGAAGGTGGCCGTGGTGTCCGCCGCCGCGTTGCTGCCGTTGCTGCTGAAGGAGAAATTCTGGGCCGACACGCCGCTGGGCACCGTCGTTGCCGCCCAAGTGTACACGAGGTTCCCTGCGTCAGGGTCGATGTCCGCCCCCTGCACGGAAAGAACCGTCGTCGTGCCGGTTACGAGGCTGGGCGCCGCCGCTGCCGGCGTCGTCACCGTTGGCGCGTGTTCCGCAACCGTCACCGCACCGTTACCGCTGATCGTGCCGCTCGTGGCGGTCACCGTGCCGCCGGCCGAAACGTCGGGGGCCGTCAACAGTCCCCCGCGCTGCTGATCGTCCCCACGGTCGTCGTCCAGGCGAACGTGGGCTGGGTGGTCAGAACCACGCCAAACTGGTCGTAGCCGGTTGCCGTAAACTGCTGCGTCGCCGTAGCATCGAGGTTTACCGTTCCGGGACTCACGGTGATCGTGGTTAACGTCTGATTCACGGTCACGTTGACGCTGCTGGTGGCTGACAGGCCGCCGGGGTCCGTGATCGTCACCGTGAAACTGTAGGCCCCCAGCGCGGTGAAGGTGGCCGTGGTGGTCTCCGCCGCGTTGCTGCCGTTGGCGCTGAAAGAGAAATCCTGGGCCGACACGCCGCCGGGCACCGTCGTTGCCGTCCAAGTGTAGACGAGGCTCCCGACGTCAGGGTCGATGTCCGTCCCCTGTACGGATAGAACGGTCGTCGTGCCCGTCACCGGGTTGAGCGCCGCCGCCGCTGGCGCCGACACCGTCGGCGCGTGTTCCGTAACCGTCACCGCACCGTTACCGCTGATCGTGCCGCTCGTGGCGGTCACCGTGCCGCTGGCCGAAACGTCAGGGGCCGTTAACAGCCCCCCTGCGCTGGTGATCGTCCCCACGGTCGTCGTCCAGGCGAACGCGGGCTGGGTCGTCAGGGCCGCGCCGAACTGGTCGCAGCCTGTCGCCGTAAACTGCTGCGTCGCCGTCGCGTCGAGGCTCGCCATTCCGGGACTCACGGCGACGGTGGTCAGCGTCTGGTTCACCGTCACGCTCACGTTGCTGGTGGTCGACAGTCCACCCGGAGCGGTAATCGTTACCGTGAAGACGTAGGTCCCCGCCGCGCTGAAGGTGGCCGTGGTGTCCGCCGCCGCGTTGCTGCCGTTGACGCTGAAAGTCGGCGCCGTGGCCCCGCTCGGGACCGTCGTGGCAGCCCAGTTGTAGGTGAGGGTCGATTGGCCCCCGCTGGCCGCGCCGAGCACGGAGAGGTTCGTGGTCGTGGCGGTGACGGAGCTTGGCGCGGCCGCTGCGGCCGTGGCAACGGCGGGATACCCGGCCAACTCGGGAACAAGCAAGTTCGCCATCGGGCTGCCGATCCCCGTGACCAGATCATAGCCCGGCCCGGCGGTGTATGAGCCGTTGCTGCCGCTGGCGATGTCATTGAAGTTTGCCGTCATGCCGTACAAGTCCGGCAGGGTCTGGCTCTTGCCGTTGAGCGACGCCATATTGTCCACCGCGCGTCCCTCGTCGGCAACGGCGATCATCCCTGCCCACAACGGGCAGGCCAGGCTCGTTCCTCCCTCCGTGTAACCGGCTAGCCAGCAGTTCGTGGTGCTGTTGAAATCCCACGAGTCGCAGATTCCCACGCCGGTGCTGGGATCGGCGTCGATGGAGACGTCGGGAATAGTGCGTTGCGTGGTGCTGAACGCGCTGACCTCGCCGTTTTGATAGGTCGGTTGACTCTCGTAGGCGCTAATGCCGCCGCCGCTGCCCGACCAGCCCGACTCGCTGTAGGGACTGACGTCAAGCGTCGTTCCGCCGACCGCCATCACGTTCGGCGAACAGGCCGGGTATTGTGGGCCGGCACTCGAACCGTTGTCGCCGGTGGAGGCCAGGAACGTGATGCCGCCGGCCAGATCATTGGCAGCCGTTGCCTGGATGGCGGCCGTCCCCAGGCCCGAAGTCGTGTCGGTATAGGTAAAGCTGTTCGCCGTCTCACTGGTAATGGCGTAGGTGCCATTGAAGCCCGCGGGATAGGCGCCAACGACGGCCACCTTCTCGCCGGTCGTGAAGGTATTCGCCGCCGTGAAAGTTACGGTAGTGCCCGTTTCGGCCAGGTTCGTGGAAAGGACTGGCACGGAAGTGGAACCACCCAGGTGCCCCGACGGGGTGACGAAATAGTTCGAGTCGTAACTCGTCTCGCCGTTGAACTCGCCCCCGCTCCAGCTCATCGAGACGACGTCGACGCCCGACGTTTTCGCGGCGGCCTTGACCGCCGTATACAAAGAGGAAGCGCTGGATGCCTCGAAGAGGTCGATGTCGGCCATGGGGGCCATGGCGTGCGCCCATTCGATGTCCAGCGATTCTTCCATCTCCCAAGTGGCTTTGCCGGTCGAATACGAGGGGCCTTCCGGGTCGGTGCCCGGCAACTGCGATGTTGCTGTTGATCCGTTCTGATTGAACTTCTGAAACGTCGGACCGCCCGCAACATCGAATGTCGGCAGGCCGTAATAAGTCGAGAAGGTATTCAGGTCGGTCAACGCGTTGGGGTCGTCGTAGGCGTCGACGACGGCGATCGTCTGACCGCGGCCGTCGCCTGGAATCTGACCGAAGCTGATCCCGTTGGACGGGCCGCTATTCGAGTAGGCGCCGAGCCCGTATGCGGCGCGGATCTGATTGGGCGTCAGCCCGGTGGCAGTGGAGGAACCAGTGTAATCGAAGGTGGCGGGAGAGTTGCTTTCCAACGTGGAGCGCGGCTGCGAAGCGGCCGACAGAACGGGAACCACCGACAACAGCCTGCGATCTTCCAGGGGCTGGAAGCTCAAGGCGCGCCAGCGCTGCCCGGATCGCAACGAGGAGGTGCGCCGCTTGCTCCGCGAGACCGATCGTATTGCTGCGTCGGATCGCTTCCTCATGACTGCCCCACACCTGTTCCGGCGCGTCAATTGCCCAAACGTCCGTATCCCTTTTATAACTGCTTTCGGCGAAAAAAGCAAACCTTTTCCCTCGAATTATCGCATTGGCGGCATTGAAACCGGATTGCGGCTGTCCGGAAAGTTCTTAGCCGCAAATCGACATTGAAGCCCGACGCGCCAGCGAGGTATGTGCCGCAGACAGCCAGGAAAGCCGATTCCTCGCTGGCGCGTCGGGCTTCAATACCGCAAATAACCGTGAAAAATTTCGGGATCGCTTCTTACAAACCCAATTCATCGTTCGCGGCAGAGTCCAACTTTGCCGCTCCTCTCGAAAATCGGTTGCCACGCGCTTCCAGGGCCTCGTCGATGACTCGTTCCTCTTCCCTGGAAATCCCGTACATCCTGACTACAATCGCGTCGATGTCTTTTTCCAGCGTCATCGTGGCGGGTGAAGTCGGCTCGCCGCGGTCGGCGAGAGTCTGGATGGCGTCGACTTTCGCAATCAGTTCCTTGCTGGGCGGCACGATCGGCACCTGGCTGACGTACGGCGACCGCAACTCGAACGCGCCGCCCTGAAGTTTGGGCGTGATCTGATCGAGAAAGAACCAGGCGATTTTCGAATTGAGAATCCCCAGGAGTCCCGGCGGCGGGGTGGGGATGATCCAGGTCTTGTCGTTGCTCACGATCGGTTCCTTCGTGAACGCGAACTGTTGGCAGGTCGCGATCACTTGATAGATGATCTTCGGCTTGTCGAACTCCTGCCAGTAGTCGATGGCGTCCTGCACTTCATACCACGGGTAAGTCCCCGGTTTGCACCGGCCCAGGCACTGGCAGCGACGTTGCGCGGTCGCGGTTCCAGGCGATCGCGGCGCTGAGCGAGATACTTTTTGACGGCCGGGTAACGTTCGATCGGAATCCCGCGCCGCGTGAAGACCAGGAAACGGCCGCCCCAGCGGACGCTCCAGCGTCGCACGTTTCGGCCGCGGAGCCAAGGTCGAATGATCTCCGCGCTGCGGGCGTCTTGCGCAACCAGGTCGCGGCGGGTGTCTTCGTCGATCTCGAACACCTCGTTGCACCCGGTCACGATCCCGCGGCACAGCCTGCCTGCCACCGCCGATAGCTGCTTGCCCGCGCCGCGGAGTTTGTCCAGCACCCGCGCTGTCCGCCGGTCCAAGATGCGCCAACCGTCGCCCGACAGGTTCCCTTGAGAAAGCACCGTACCGCTGGCCGCCAGCGTCGGGCCGATGGCTGCCAGGTCATCGGCGGGCTTCCAGTTGTAGGCCACGAGGGTTTCCGCCTCCCTGTTCCGCACCGGGGGGCATTTCTGCGCGACGATGATCGAAGGGTAAGTGGCGGCCTGGAAAATCGGATAATCAGCGAAGTCGATCAGCACGCGGAGGCGGGAAACGGACGCGAGGTACTCGCGCAACTTCCTGCCATAACCGGCCCGGAAGAACTTGTTCGGTGCGATGAAGACCAGGTGGCCGCCCGACCGCAAGAGCTGGATCGCCCGACAATAGAAGTAGACGTACAGATCAGCGGCGCCGGCATAGACTTCGGGGTAGACTCGTTCCAAACCGGTTTTCAGGTCCGTAAGCAACTCCTGGCGTACATAGGGCGGGTTCGCAAGGACGATGTCGAAACCGCGTTCCTGTTGCCATCGTTGGAACTCCTGGGGATCGGGCCCCAGCAGCGAATCCCCCGTTTCGATCTTGCAGTCCAGGTTCGGCAGCGGCGCCGGCTTGTCGGCCTCGACCGCCAAGGAGAGCCACAGCCGCAGTTTGGCGATGTTCGTAGCGAACGGATCGATGTCCATGCCGTACAGGCTCCGGCTGATGATCCGCAGTTTCAGGTCGTACGGCGTCCTGGCGTCCCTGACCAGTTTCTCGCTATAGAGCAACCGGTAGAGGGCAATCATCTCTTGGAGCAGGCCCAAGAGATACGCGCCGGAGCCGCACGCCGGATCGACCGCTTTCAGATCGTCCAGCGCGGCGAGGATTGCGCGGGCTTGCGTCGGGTTCAGGTTGCTCGCGTCGTGGCGGTCGACGAAGGCGGTGACGGCCGATTGTAGTCGGCACGTGCTGCGTGCCGGATCGGTTTCCGACGGCACGCGGCGTGCGCCGACTACATCGAGTTTGTCGACCAAGTAACCCTTGAGGGCTTCCCGGCACATGAACGAGACGACCGGGCGCGGCGTGTAGTATGCCCCGCTTTCGTGGCGGCCTGTCACCAGTTCCTCGAACACCTTGCCGAGCATCTCGGGATCGACGGCCACCTCGCCGTCCAGCGGCGCGGACTCCTCGACGGTGAACTCGTAGCGGTAGAACAGCCCGCCCGCGTGTTCGTCGGCGAGGATGCCCGCGAACGCCTCGTCGGGCAGGTCGGTCACTTGCCTGTCGAGCTCCGACCGCTCGAAGAGTCCGCCGTCAAGGTACGGCACCTGGCCGTAGGCTTCGCTCTGTTGCTTGCCCTCGACGGCCAGGCCCTCGAAGAACAAGGGACAAAGCCGACCCTTGTAGAACGACTCCTCATTCGTAGCAGGCACGCGCCGCGTGCCGTCCTCCGCACATGGCGCGTGCGGGCTGCAATGGGCCGCATAAAGGGCCCGCAAGTAGTCCTTGCGTCCGGCGAACGTGAGCCAGCCCTTGCCCTCCATGAACCGCACGAACATCAGGCGGTTGAAGAGCGTCTGGGTGAACCTCCGCAGGTCATCGCCCTGCAATGCAACGGGCACGCGCCGCGTGCCGTCCTCCGCACGCGGCGCGTGCGGCCTGCCATGCCTGCCGGTGAGCTTCTCGACCTGCTTGAATACGGCGGCATAGTCTTCGTAGAACCGCCGGGTGACGGTTTCGATTTTCTTGGGGTCGACCATCGTTTCCTCCGCAAGGCCGCCTACGGCTGGTCGCCGCGGACCAGCCGGGCAGTGATTTCGTCGACGACGGGGACCAGATGGCCGCGTACCACAAGGGCACCGAGTGGCACGGGCCACATTATACTGAAAACGACTGAAATTCGTGATCCACGGCGGACCACCCCATCAGCAGACGGGACACCGATGGGGGGTTTTTGCCCGTATTTGCCCGCAACGGAGTTTTCTTTCATTTTTTTCGTAGTTTTATACGTCTGCCAGGTGTAATCGCTGTTGTCGTTGGACAGGTATCGCTTTTTTTGAGTGGGGAAAAACTGCGGAGAAAACAGTGGGTTCCGACCTTTTGGGTGTTGTTTATTCACGAGGTGGAAGGAGGGCAAGAATTGGGCATGAAACGGGTCTTGCGGGCCAAGGCTGTTTTGGCTATGCCTGTCCGTCATCTTCATTTCCCACATTTTCCTTTCTTTGATCTTTTTTTCTCGTTCTGTGTGCCGTCCTTTGGTTCCCTCTAATGGAGAACACAAAGAGCACTACCGAACTAAGGAAGCAAGTTTTGGTGGTCCACTACGTGCCGGTCCGTTTTTCGTCCTGCCGCAGGCGTCGTCCTTGGACGCCACGGTTTTCGGCCGGGAAACGCCAGTTCCCCACCCTCTTCTGATTATGCGGTCCAACGATAAACATTAGGGCAAATGCACCCCCCACGATGGAATTAGCAGCGAATTTTCCTTGTAAGTCCGTCTTGCTCGACCGTCCTTTCCAGAGGCCGCGGAATTGGAGCGAAGAACGGCGTGTCCACCCTAATAATACGTTTGAGCCGCCGGTTTGAGGCAGCGGACCTCGCTCGCCTAGGGTGTCGCGCAAGTCGTGGGCGAATCGTAAGGCGTTGCTTCCCGCCATGTTAGAGCAACCGGCGAAAAAAACCGGATTTCGCGGAAAAGGGGGAAGCGAAAAGGGCCGCAAAATGCCGCCTGCGCGTTTGGAACGCCTTTGATCGTTCCTGCGACTGAACACTCGGTACTCCGTACTCTGCACTGTGTACTGGGCACTCCGTACTCTGTTTTCCCCGCTTCCGGTCCGGACCACCATCGGCCCGGTCCGCACTGTTTCCGGACCAGTTCGGTCCTCCTGGTTCGACGCACGCCTGGGTGAAACGCTTTTCAGGCAATACTGCCCCTTCCGAACCCAAGTGTGGATCAAAGCAGCACGATGCTACTTTGAAGTATGGGGCGTCGTTGAGAGAGACCGTCTGCCGGCTCAACAAGTGCCAAAGGCCCTGGTTGATTGAATTCCACTCGCACCCAAGGCCACGGCCGTGAGTTGGAAATGGAGACTCCCCAAGCTGGACAACCTGATTCATTCACCATCCAGGCAAGCGGCTTGTCGGTTTAGTCGAAGACGGCCCTCCCGCCCCCCCTGGGCCTGCGGTCTGTCGATTTAGTCCCGCCCCCGCTGGGCCTGCCCAGCGGAGCGAAGGTTTGGCCACTGGAAACGCCGCCTCACCCACCCCGTTTGGCCGTTTTCTCCGTTTTTCCGTCGCCCGGCCCGCGGGCCGGGCGACGGAAAAATGGAGAAAGCGGCGAGCAGCGATTAAAGGCTGGCCATAGTGGTCAAACACCCGCTCCCCTGGGGCAAGGATGGGGTCGTTGGCAGAGTTGTTTGTAACAACGAGGTGTAGCCCTCGGCATCCAACAGGCCGATCGCCCGTTGACGTTCAACACTGGCGATTTCAGGGTCTTTGGCGAGATTGCCGTTTCGCCCGACGAGATTGTGGCGGAATGACCGGCTGCATTTCCGAACCCTTCCCGGGCGCGTGGGGGGAGGGCTTACGCCATGGAAGGCGGATGAAGCGAAGGCGATTGCCGAGATCGAGAAGCTGGGTGCTACGGTTACCTTTGATGAGAAGAGTCCGGGGAAGCCAGTGATGGATTTCTCATCGCTACTCCAGTGGCTCGAAACCAATCGTGCCATCCGAGTGTTTTCTCGCAAAGAATGCGTCCACCAGCAAACCGGATGCGGTTTTCATCGAACCGAACCGAACTCCCGAATACGACGTTGTCTTCTCGGTCGTTCATGTTTACCAGTTGAATTGCCAACTTCGGCGGACTTTATGGCCGCTCAACGCCGCCCCAACCAAGGCGACCGGCGAATTATCCACCGCGAGGGCGGGCTGCACAAGCGGGCGGCGGCGTGCGGAGTGGGATTGCCTATTCGGTGGCCGGCCGCGTTTCATGTATTACCCCGGCATGGAGTATTCTCACGCTAACCCGAAGCGTAAGCGAGGTTCTCCTTGCTTACGCTTCGGGTTACGATTGATCTACTTTCATGCCGGGGCAGTAAAATTGATTCCGTCGATGCCTGATCTCCACTCCGAGTCTATGTACCAGTTGCCCGCCCGCAGTATACGCCCACGCCAGCACGCATGGCAATCAGGCGGCAAGACGGCCTTTCCGCGGCACCCGTCTGCATTTTCATCATGACATCAATTTCTCTGGCGGTTCTTCGTTCCGGCAAGCCCTTCGACGGCCTTTCCAGCCCCTCATGCCCCTCTTCGCTCAAGCCCGTGCCCAGGAACGTCGAGCGGCGGCACGGAAGGGTTTGGTTCGGTCGAGCAAGGACTGAGAAACTATCTCAAAACCGGGTCGTAGCGTAGGCATCTTGCCTGCGTACCCGGTTTTGAGATAGTTTCTTAGTCGCTTCCGGGACGGGTCAATTGCCGTACAGGTTCGTCACGCGGCCATCCGGCCCAAAGTCCACGCCGACCCAGTAACCGCCGTACGACTCGGTCCAGTAGATCCAGGTTTCTCGATCATTGTTCTTGTTGCGTTGATGCGGCGGGCCCAGGATCGCCTTCACCTCGTCACCGGACATGCCTTCCCTAATTTTGTTGCCGGGATAGCTTCCAAGCGGATGAGTGCCATTGTCCAGGCGGACTGCATCAGGTCGGGCGAAATAACAGAAGATCGGGAGCAGGCAACTTCCAAGCAAGAGCAAGCCTCCCGTACACTTCCTGGCTGTTGACGACTTGCTTCTCAGCAATCTTGCTCCGAGAATGACGCCAACCGCGGAGACAGCCAGGATCACGGCCGAGATGATCAGCAGACGCTGCAGGGCGTAACCGGCAGCCCAATTTGCCGCGGCGAAGACGATCATGGTTCGGTCCTTTCAGAGGCCAGTCTACACGCTCCATGGCACGCTGCCAAGCGGCAGCCACGGCATGGCCGGCACCGAAGGCTAAGGGCTTGCGGGGGCTATTGACATCGCCGTCCCGCGCTCGGAGAATCACGGTGCGCGTGCTACGTGCGAGGACAAAAGGTGCGTCCCGCACGAATCGGAACAAGAACAACGGCGAGGTTTCTCATGGACGGCAAAATCGATCGGCGAATTGCCGGTCTGCTGGCGATCGGCGCCACCGTGCTGGCGTGCGGCGCTGCCGCGGCATCATTTCCCGCCCATCTGTCTTTTCAACCCTCCATGCACGCCGGCACCAGCGACGCCGACGGAAAGCCCATCCTGGGGACGGAGATCATGCACCTGGTGCCGCACCAAGGCCGGCTCTACGCGGGCAACAGCCTGTGGATGGAAAACGACCCCCAGGTCCGCAAGGCGTGCCAGGTCCTGGTTCTCGATTCGCCTCGTGGCCCGTGGAGGGTCGACCGTCAATTCACGAGGAGAAATCTGCGGCTGGCGGCCCTGCGGTCGTTCACCTTGACCACCGATGGCAGCGGGAAGGCCATCCGGCCCGTGCCGATGCTGCTGGCAGCGCCCGATGTTACCGTGCATGGCACGGTGCAGATCTTCAGCCGCGACGATGCCACGGGAACGTGGGCGCCGATGAACTTCGCGGAAGCCGCAAAATACAGCACCACGCGCGCCCTGGGGCTGCACCGCGACAAGACCACGGGAGTCGACCGGATCTTCGCCGGCAACGATCAGTTGGGAATCGTTAGCGGAGTCTATGATCCTCGTGCCGCCGGCCGCATCCGTTGGGAGCAAACCGCCGAATTGGCCGTGCCGGCCGGTGAACGCGTGATGGGCTTTTGCAATTGCAACGGCGTGTTCTTTTGCGCCACGACCGGCAACATCTTCATGCGCAGCGACGGGCATTCGCCTTCCTGGAAGAGGGTCTACTCCCGGCCCGAGGAAATTGCCCCCGTGGGCATCCGCGGGCTGACGGCGGTCCCCAATCCGTCTGGTCGGGGCGAGGTGCTCTTGTTTGCGGCCTTGAGCAAGATCCGCCGGCTTGACCCGTCGGCCGACTTCCAAGAGTCGATCGAATTGGACATGCGTACCTTCTTGGCCGGCATTTTGGGGATCAGGGTCCCGTTCGTGCTTGCGGCCTACGACGACTTTGTGCCCTACCTCGTTCCCGGCAGCAAGGAAACCGTTTGGCTGGCCGGTTTTGAGTGCAGCTTTCCCCCCGCCGTCATTGAGAGCAGCCCGTCGCCGAAACCGCGCGTGTTCTTCGTCGCAGAAAAGCACGCGTACTTCGCGGCCGAAGCGCGCTACTTCATTCGCCATGCCGGAGCACCCGGCGGGTACCCACTTGTGGGTGCGGGTCGCGGCAACATCCACTATGAAGTGGCCGAAGTGGCCGACTCCAAGAAGCCCACCCTCGTATCGGTGCGGGCCGTCGCCGTGTCGCCCTTCGCCGGCGACCGCGGAGAGGCGTTATACTTCGCGGGCTTCGACTGCAACTATCAGCCATCCCACAACACCGGCTGGGTTTACCGCGGTCAGTTCTCGCCTCGCTGAAGCCAATGGTACGTCGACAACCCGGACGATGTAATCGCCGTGCCCGAGGATCGGGTCAAGACCTTCATGAGTTAGTTGCTGCGGCGTAGGGTTGTAGCCTGCCGGCGAATGCCGTGGGCAGGGATGTCCACCCCGTCGACTCGCCGGTCGTGGTCCGACGCGTTGTAGTACAAAAGCCCGTCGTCAAGCTGCGTCGCAAAGACATCATCGCCAGCGGCACGTTCATACAGTTGTTTACCGGTGCCGCCGATGATCGGAAGCGAGATTCCGCGGGCTCCGGGAACGAGGATTTCGGGATGCTCCAAGGCCTGGATAACGGCCTCGTGGAACTCCCTGCGGTCCCGGCAGGCAACGGCCAGCGTCGCGCCCTTGCCCAGATTGCGCGTGCAGGCGGCCAATACCGACCGATCGAGCTCCCCACCGCGGCCGGCGGCGCCATGATACAACTGGGTATTCGCCGGCGGAGTCGCCAGAATCGCATTCCGCGCCGCGTCGCTGCCTTCGGGCGTCCGCAGCAACGGCCGATCGGGCAGCGATCGAGCCACCAGGATCCCGCCGGCCTCGACCCACTGCCGCAGGTTCTCGATTTCCTCCGGCTCGGCAAAGTCGGCTTCGGCAATGGCCAGCACGCGAATCCGCTTGGCCAGCGGAGCGGTGATCGTCGTGCGATCGAGCATCTCGAAGTCCACGCATCGGCGCAGCTCCTGGGCGGCCGCCAGCACGCGATGCAGGCTGCCTTCGTCGAGGGCCCACGCGGTCTTGGGGAGATACAAGGCGGCGTGGACCTGGGGCGTGCGACGCTGAAGAAGCGACACATGCCGGCGAAAGGCGGTTGCGGCGGCCCCGCTGTCCAGGAGGTTCCCCTTGTAAGTAAAGAAATGAATGCCCCCGGACGCGGTCGTGTTGTAGAGCCGGGCGACGTTGCCTTCGGCCGTCACGGGGCCGGCCGGTTCGAAGCCGAAGTCGAGACCGTGGGCACGGCCGGCGGAAACGATCTCGCGCGTCAGGGAGAAATTCACGGCGTAGTTGCTCCCCTCGTTCGTCGCGCGGACCCGTGCGCCATAGGGGGCCAGTGCGCCGGATCTGGGCGGAGAAATCGGCTCCGTAGATCGGCTCGCCCGCGCCGCCCAACGACTGGTAGATGGGAGTGCCGGGGAAATGCCGGCGTGCCGTGGCCGCCCAGAAGGCGCCGAACTGCGTCATGGAATCGACGTACCAATTGACCATGTCCAGCCGCGCACGCGGCGAGGGGGCCCGCTCGGGCAGCATCGGCGCGACGGCATCGAGCGCGGCATACTGCGTCTTCCAGGCCCGATTGAGCGCCCCGACGTCGTGGTAGCGGTCGCGCAGATACCTGCGGAAGCTGGCGACGGCGAACCGGTCGCCGGCCCACCAGCCGCGATGGTTGTGATGCGGGCCGGGTATCACGTAGGTCCAGCCGTCTGGCGGGCCGGAGGGATAGAGCGTCTCGCCATAAGTGCCCGTGGAGCCAAGCCGCACGAGTTGGATCACGCCGCGGTCCCGGTAACGATCGGCAAACGCCTTGACGAATCGATCGACCCAGGGACGCAACTGCGGATTCCAAAGCGAAGCGATCTTCGACTGCTGCCCGTGTTCCAGGCAAACATAGCCCGCGAGGCGGTCCGACTCGCGATACCACTTCGGCAAGCTATACGCCGGACCGGCAATCAGCACCGGAGCCCATTTCAGCCCGGCGGCCTGGAGGATCTCCACCTGCCGATCCCAACGGCTCCAGTCCCAGCGGCCTTCGGCCGCGTCTTCCACCGATTGCCACGTGACATACGACTCGACGCAGGTGAATCCCAAGGCGCGGATCAGGGCCGCTTCCGCAGGAATGGCGTCGCAGCCCATATCGAGTTCCATCCCTGGGCCGGCCGACACGCGAATCTGGTCCAGCATGGCCGCGTCGATGCCGCCGGGACGATAATCAGCCGGCCGGGAGAACGCCACTTCGAACTTTCGTACCGCCCATCCCCGGCCCACGAGCCGGAAATCGGCCCCGCCGTTCTGGCCGTGTCCGAAGCGGGCGTCGGGCAGGCGGATCACGCCCCGCCGCCACGCCTGGCTGCCGACGGCGAGAAGCACGTCTTCCGTGCCCGCATAAAAGCTGTTCTTCGCGCGATCGACCGGCGCCTTGTCGTATTCCAGCCGGACCAGGCCCGCCCGGTCGTCGAAAAACTCGACCGTCACGTAGGCATCGTAGTTCCCGGGCCGGATCTGCTTCTCGTCGGCCTTGACATACATGTAATGCGATCGCTCGCCCGTGACCCGCCGGCAGGAACTTCCGCCCGTCGTTTCGGCCGAGTTGGTGCCGTCGCCGCCGCTGGCGACGGCGAGCCCATTTTCCCGGTTCGTGGCGCCTAGTTGGATCGAGAATGGGCCGCTCGGCACGTTGCCGAGCATTGAGGACAGCGAGAGTACAAGAACCGTGCAGTGGAACATGGCGGGGCGGGTGGGCGTGAATTCATCGGGCGGCGGAAGCTCTCATTGTAATCCGCGCCCCCGCGGCGGGAAGCCCGCTGAATCGGGTTGCTTGGAATCGAGACGCTGTTTACGGGCGGACGACGAACCGCGTAGAATGGCCGGAAACGGCTTGCGATGAACACGCCGACTCCTTGGTACTACGATGTACCGATTCACGGCTCTCATCCTGATGATGGCATGCCTTGCTGCGATCCTGACACATTTCCGTTTCAGGGAAGGCTGCCGGCAGCTTGCATTCGCCGGCGGAAGCAGCGACACGCCTCCTGCGATTGCGCATCCAGCGCAGTGCGCGGAGGCTGGGCACGCCGACGCCCGCTGGAAATGGCCTTCGCTGCGGAGGAAGGGGTCACCGCAGGTTAGCTGCGCAGACGGCGTTCCGAGAAATCGGTGGTGGTCGGGCACGTCTCAGAAAACGGATGAGTTGACGGGACGCGAGCGAACCTGGCCTGTGCGCTGACGCGCGCGGTCCTCCGCGTCGCGTTAAGCACGCGGTTTGGCGGTTGGCTCGGCCGTAGTCACTTTCATTCCCCCGCCGCAACAGACGCGACGGCGTCCAACACGACCTCGCGGGAGGCCGGTTTAGTCAGGTGGGCGGCAAAGCCCGCTGCATGGCTCCGCCGTATGTCCTCCTCATGCCCATAGCCGCTGAGCGCGATGCCGGGAAACTTGTACCCGCGCTGACGCAGTTGCTGCATCAGGTCGTGCCCGCTGCCATCCGGCAGTCCGAGATCGCTGACAAGCAGGTCGAACGCGTGCTGGTCGGCCAGCTCCAAAGCCGTGGCCACGTCTTCAGCGCTTTCCACCGCGTGGCCATCCGAGGTCAGAACCATCCGCATCAGCTTCGCCGTGACGCTGTGGTCTTCGACCAGCAAGATGCGCAAGGAACGAACGGCGCGCTGCGGGGCGCGGCAGGCGCAGGCGCTTCGGGCTGGCCGCCAGGCGCGCAGAGCGGCAGCCGGATGCGGAACGTCGCTCCCTTGCCCTTGCCCTCGCTATGGGCCGAGATCGTGCCACCGTGCATTTCCACTAGGGCCTTGCTTATGGCCAGTCCCAAGCCCAAACCACCGAACTGTCGCGTGACGGATCGCTCCACCTGCTCGAAGGCGTTGAAAAGCCGCGGCACTACCTCCGGCTCCATCCCCATCCCGCTGTCGTTCACCTCAATGACCACGTGCGTCTCGTTCGGCCGACAGCGGATGCCCACGCATCCCTCGTGCGGCGTGAACTTGACCGCGTTTCTCAGCAGGTTCCAGAAGACTTGCTGGAGCCGGGGCGCGTCGGCATCCACCCAGTAGGGCGCGCCTGGCCCCCGATCCACCCCAAATTCCAGCCTGCGGGCCTCGATGTCGGGCATGCAGACCTCGACCGCGCTCTGGATGACCGTACACAGGTCGACGAGGCTCCGGTTCAGTTCGATCTTCCCATGCGCGATCCGCGACACGTCCAAGAGGTCGTCGATCAGGCGGGCCTCCATCTCGACATTGCGGCGGACCATCTCCAGCACCTCGCGCACCTCCGGGTCAAGGTTCGGCCTCCGCTGGAGCATCGACGCTCCCAAGACCACCGGCGTCAGAGGCGTGCGCAGTTCGTGGCTGAGCACCGCCAAGAAGTGGTCCTTGGCGTGATTGGCCCGCTCGGCAACAGCCTTGGCCCGCTCGGCGCTGACCTTGGCGGCAGCGAGCACTTGCTCAGCCTCCTTCCAAATGGTGATGTCGCGGGCAATCGTGGACGCGCCCGAGATTTTTCCCGTCGCGTCGGCAAGCGGAGAGACGGCCAGCGACACGTGGATTCGCGTGCCGTCCTTCCTCATGCGAACGGTCTCGTAATGGGCAATCCGTTCTCCGCGAGAAATTCGCCTGAGAATGTGCGGCAGTTCGTCAGATTGCTCGGGCGGGATCAGGATCGAGATGGGCCTGCCGACGACCTCCCTCTCGGAATAGCCATACATCCGCTCCGCCCCGGCGTTCCAAGTTAGAATAGCCCCACTGAGCGTCTTGGCGATAATGGCGTCCTCCGACGACTCCACGATCGAAGCCAGCCGTCTGTCAGTTTCCTCCAGCCGCTTGCGCTCGGTGACGTCCATGACGGTCGCGTGGAACAAGTCCTGGTATTTGTCGGACACGGCCTGCAACGCCGCTTGGGTGCGCGATAGTTCCTCGTTCTGCATTTCCAGTTCGATCTGGTGGACTTGCAACTCGTGGAGCAATTGCGCGAACGTCCACTTCGGCCATGCCTTCGGCATGCGCGGCGTTCTTCTCGCGCGAGTCGCTCCGCCTCACGGCGAAGATCACCGGCTTGGCGTGGCCTCAAATCATCGTCTTCCTTCGTGTCCATGTCAGCATCCTGCCTTGTTTGGGCGTTTCAGGGGCTTCCGTGACCCTGAATGTTACCAGGATCATGCAATTGCGTCGGTTTCCAGCTTCGACAAAACTCCAAACGCCCAATGATTGTATACGATGCCGCCCATCAAAGGTGAGTCGTTGCCGGAAGACAGGGGAAAACGCAGCGGAACAGAGAACCAAAACCACTTCCCAGAATAGCTGCGCAGCCTGTCCCATGTCAACGAATTTCGGAAAAGGAACTCTGGGTGACTGCCGGTGACGACCAGAATTGGCAACACCGCCTTAGGACCGACAAATCAATAACTGTTGCATAGTTGCCTTTCGCTCCGCGAAAGCCGCATCTTTCGCGGAGCGAAAGGCGACACTTATTTCCACGCCGGCCCTTACTTGCGTCCCGCGGAGCCGGCCGGTTTGGCCTGGGGCTCACTCCAGGTCAGAAATTGGCCGTCGGCCAGCAATCGCTCGCGCAGTCGTGCGTAATCGAGTTTCTGCACGGGCACCTTCGCGTCGATCGCCAGGACCGCCGCCGTGCCGGCCGACTGACCGAGGATCATGAAGACCGGCTCCATGCGAATGCTCCCGAAGGCGACGTGCGTGCTCGACAGGCAAACCGGCACGAGCAGACTCTCGCATTCGCGTTGTCGTGGCACGATCGCGCGGTAGCTGATCGGGTACGGCCGCATCTTGCCTTGGAGGTGTTTCATGTCGTCCTCGACCACGACCTTGTCCTCGACCACGACGCGGGTCGTGTGGTGCGAATCCGTGGTATAGCTGCCCAGGCCCACGCGGTCGGGCGCCGCAATCTCGCCGCCGCAGTCGTGCTGCGTCATCACGTAATCGGAAACCATCCGCCGCGCCTCGCGCACGTACAGCTCGTGCGGCCATCCGCCCGTCTCCGGGAACTCGTCCTTGGGCAGAGCGAACTTCTGCACCAGGGCCCGCACTCGCTTGGGCACGGCCTCATCGTGGGCCAGAAACCAGAGCAGCCCCTGCTGCATGGCCAGCAGTAGATCTTCCGCCGCGGAGGGGCGGAAGCCCAACTCCACGCTCCCATCGGCGAATGCGCTGCGCGGCTTCGACAGCCGGAGGACAAATCAACAGGCCCGAGAAAATCGCTGATAGATTACCGCACCCCAAATCTGGCGGGAGAATGAAGCTGGATTTCGCCAAAATCGGCGCAAAATCCTTGCTTTATTTTCTGAGTTGTGGTATCCTGGGCGCCGTGTCGATTCGATTTGTGCTGAGTTATCGTGCGGCGATAGCGAATCGCGGGTGAAAGGGCGCTCGCTTGCAAGACTGGCAGTAACGTTCGATCTCTGGGGAACGGATTGCGTCGCGCTGTCGGCCAGGTTCCATAAACGCGCGGCCGCATCCCTGCCCGGAATCCGTTTTGGAAGTACCCGACTCTTGATGGTTCATAGTTCTTCGCACCGAGCGCTTTAACACACGATTTTCGGCGCATTCGCCAAGAGGAGTGTTTCATGTCGGCAAGATCTCTTTCCTTCCGCATCTTCACGGTTGTCCGAATCTTCGCCGTTTGCTGGGCCCTCGCAATGGCCGCGTTTACGTTCCCGGTACAGGCGGGCCCCATGTATTGGACGGGCTATAGCTCCGGCGGAGCCTCTTGGACTGCTGCGGCTGGGGGTACCAACTGGTCGACTGATCCGAACACCCTCGCTGATCCAGGGGCCTTCCCTGGTATTAGCGACGACGTTTATTTTGTCTTCGCCAGCGGCGCGAAGAACTTCAATAATACCATTCTCGGCCAGAACTTCAGTATCAATAGTCTCAACTTCACGGCCGATGCCAGCGCCCCCGTCGGCATCGGCGGGGGCAATACGCTCACCCTCGGCGCGGGTGGCCTGACCGTACTCTCGGGCGCGTTGTCGGCCACGCTCAGTACCAACGTCGCCATCGGCAGCGCCCAGACCTGGACCGAGAATTCGGCCTCGTCGGGTTCCAACGTCAACGTCAGCGGGGTTCTCTCCGGCAGCGCGCCCGTCACACTCCGCGGCACCGGCTCAACGACCACCCCCTCCGGCGCATTCATCTTTAGCGGCAGCGACACCTATAGCGGCGCGCTCACACTTCTGAACGCCAACACGAGCCTCACGCTCAGCGGCAACGGCGCTCTCCCCAGCGCGTCCGGCATCACGCTCGACGGCGGCTCGTCGCTGATCTTCGACAACACAGCTTCCGCCGCTGCCGCTGCGCGACTGGGCAGCACCGTGCCGGTGACCTCCAACGGCGGATCGATCACCCTCAAGGGCAACGCTTCTGCCAGCGTCGGCGAGCAAGTCGGTGTCCTGACCCTGGGGTCGGGGCTGGTGACCTCGGGCGCAACCAATCTGACGGTGACCGACAGCGGTCAATCGACCGCCTTGACGATCGCCAGCATCGCACGTCAACCGGGCAGCACGATCAATGTTTCCACCTCCACCAACAGCAGCGTGGCTTTGACCACGTCGACCTTGAACAGCAGCAACATCCTGGGCGGCTGGGCCACCGTCGGCAACCTGGCTGCGGCCAACGAAACCAGTAACGCCCTGGACTGGGCCACCGTCTCCAACGGCAAAATCGTGCCCTTGCCCTCGGCCAGCTACAACACGGGCGCTTTCACGACTTGGGGCACCTCCGACAACGTCAAAGTCAACAACAGCAGCGGTACCCTCACCGCCAACCAGACCATCGGCACACTGTACATGACCGGCCCCGGGTCCCTCGCGCTCAATGGCAAGACATTGACCATCGGGGCCGGGGGCATCATCGCCAACGATGGCAGTCTGACGGGCACAATTACTGCCAGTGCTGAAACCGGGATTGGCAACTGTACCGAAATCGGTACAACCGGCCTCAATGGCGGCGTTAGCGGTACCATTACGGTGGGTACCGGGACGCCCGACCTCGTGGTCAGCGTCTCCCTCGCTGGTTCGGTAAGCATGACCAGCGCGGCGGGGGCCCTGCAGCTCAACTCCGTGATTGCCGACGCCGCCAACCCGACGGGCACGTTCGCCGCGACCACCACCTCGGGAACCAACGTCATCACGCTGACCACGGGCACCACGTCGCAGCTCTGCATCGGCACGACGGTCACCGGGCTGGCGGGCGGTTTGAGCGGAACGCAGACCATTACCGGAATTATCGACTCGACGCACTTCACGGTCGCGAACAACGCCACCAGCAGCGTCTCTGGAACGCCGGCGTTTACCAGCCACACCGGCCTCACCAAAACGGGCCCCGGCATCCTCGACCTGTCCAATAACAACAACGCGCAGACCACCAATACGTTCACGGGCCCGCTCACGGTCGACGGGGGCATAATCACGATCAACAATGATTTGGAGATGGGCTCCGGAACGGCGGCGTTCAATCCCGCGGCCATCGTCCTCAACGGCGGCGAAATCCGCAGTACCAAGGGCATCAATTTGAACGTCAACCGCGGCATCACCGTGGGTCCGCAGGGCGGGGCATTTACGTATGAGGGCGGGGCGACTCTTACTTTCGTCCAGGTAATCACCGGCCCCGGCGGCATGACCTTCCGCTCGATTGGCACCGGAACCACCTTCAACATTTCCAACACGACGACCGATACCTACCAGGGCCCGACCTACCTCGACGCCAGCAGCCCCGCGAACAACAATAACCTTACCTGGGGCGCGCAACGAGGTCCTCCCTAACGGCACCGCGGTTACGGTGGTCGCCTCCCAAGGAACCGCGGGAACGATCAACCTGAATAGCCACAACCAGACGATCGGCTCCCTGGCCAGCTCGGGGACCATTGGAACCATCACCAATATCGGCGTGCTGACGATCGGCGGCACGGCGACCAATCCGGTGAACCAATCGGCGGCCTACGGCGGCACGATCTCGGGCAATGGCAGTATTACCAAGAACGGCGGTGGGACGCAAACCTTCAGCGGCTCGAACGCCTACACGGGCGGCACCACGATCAATGCCGGCGCCATCAACGTGCTCAACACCACCGGGGCGGCCCTAGGTACCGGCCTCGTCACCGTGAATAACGGCGCCACTCTCGGCGGCATGGGCATTACGGGCACCGGCTTGGTGACCGTCAACAGCGGCGGCCAGATCTCACCGACCGTCGTCGGCCTCAGCACCAGCACCCTGCAACTGAAGGGCGGTCTTACGCTCAATGGCGGTTCGATCCTGGGCTTCAATTTGGGGGCCATCAACACCGGGACCAACCCCCTCGCCGCGCCCACCAGCGACAACGTCTACGTGACCGGCAACCTGACGCTCGGCACCGGCACCGACGTCCTCAGCATCACGCCCGTCGGCTCGGGCTTGGCGATCGGCACCTACCACCTGATCACCGCCACCGGCACCGTTCCCGCGAACCTGAATGGCATCACTTTCAGCATCAGCGGCCCTGCGGCGGATCTCTACAGCGTGGTCGACAATACGGCCAACAAGTCGCTGGACCTGGTGGTGACGGTCAATCCCAACCCGTCGCTCACTTGGGTCGGTGCGCCGGGCAACGGCCAGTGGGACCTGAACTCCGCCAATACGCCGTGGACCTTTACCGGCGCAAGCGGTTCCTCTCCCTACGTGGACGGCGCGAACCTGACCTTCGATAACACGCCGGGCATGAGCAGCGCTATCAACCTGGCAGCCAATGTGGCCCCGTCATCGCTGACGTTCAACAACAACGTGGCGGTCAACTACACGATCAGCGGCACGGGAAGCATTACCGGCACGGAAGGCCTGACAAAGAAGAACGTCGGTACGGTAACTTTCAGCAACACCAACGCCTTTACGGGCACAGTCGCCTTGCAAGGCGGCAGCATTATCGTCGGCAGCACCGGCTCGCTGGCCGACACCAGCTTCAATATCTCTTCGGCGGGCACCCTGACGGTCAACGGTTCGCTCACCGCCCTGGGGTTGAGCATCAACAACGCCGGTACATTCAACGTCGCCGGAAGCATTCCCACGACGACGAGCATCAGTGGCGCGGGTTCCGTGACCTTCACTAGCGCCAGCCAGACGCTGGCGTCGCTGAACGGTTCGGGGCCCCTGGTGCTCTCTGGCCCGACGAACCTCACCGTCACCGGGGGCGGCGTTTATTCCGGCGCAGTGAGCGGCAACGGCGGCGTGCTGTCGGTCACGTCCAGTGCACTGAGCCTGAGCGGCACGGTCTCCGGCAGCAGTCTTTCCGCCTCGACCGGCGGCACGCTCAACGCTTCCGGCCCGATCTCCGGCGGCAGTCTTTCCGCTTGGACTGGCGGAATCGTCAATGCTTCCGGTCCGATCTCCGGCGACAGTCTTTCCGCCTCGACCGGCGGCACGCTCAACGCTTCCGGCCCGATCTCCGGCGGCGCCAGCGTTTCGGCTTCCGGCGGCACCGTCAGTCTCTCCGGCAGCAACACCTATACGGGCGGCACCTCGATCGCCGCCGGCGGCCTCGTGCAAGTCAACAACAACGCCGCCTTGGGCAGCGCGGCCCCCTTGAGCATGAGTGGCGGAACGCTCGATATGAACGGTTACAATAACGGCGGCGTCGGCGGCCCGGGCGGCGTGGTGATCGGCAACCTGTCCGCGACCTCCGGCGTGATTACCGACAACAGCGCCGCGGGCGGCAGCGCGCTCCAGGCAGTCCTGGCGGCAAGCACCAATTCCACCTTCGCCGGCAGCCTGGTCAAGGGCGCCAGCACCGCGCCCGCCCTGACGATCGCCGGGGCGGGCGGAACGCTCAACCTGACGGCCACGAACACCGTCAACGGCCTGTGGGTCAACAACGGCGTGCTGAACATCAGCGGCAGCTTCGCGAGTACGGGCAAGACGATCATCGGCTCCGGCGTGGCGGGCGACAACAGCATGCTGAACTGGTCCGCCGTGGGAGGCTTCAATCCCAATAACTTCTTCGGCTTGGGCGATTGGAGCCCCGGCACGTTGAACGTCACCGCAGGGACCCTGGCCGTCACGAATGCCACCAGCGGCCTCTTTATCGGCAATAATTTCGCGGGGGCCGTGAACGTCTCCGGCGGCCTGTTGTCGATCGACGCCACGCCGCCGACTTTCAACATCGGCGGCATCAACGGAGCAGGCGGCACGGACGCAGGCACCGGCGTAGTGACCATTTCCGGCGGCACGCTCAGCATTGCCGGTTCGGGCAACATCACCTTCGGCGATAATAACGCCCTCTCCGGCGGCACGATCAATCTTAACGGCGGCCTGTTGCAGAACGGACGGAGCTTTGTATTGGGCAACACCGGCTCCAGCGGAGTCTTCAACTTCGGCGGCGGCACATTGCAAGCCACGGCCAACTTCAACATGACGGGCCTCGGCCCAGGAGCCATCTCGGCCGGCGGGGCCGTCATCGATACGCAGGGCAACGCCGTCACGATCGGCCAAAACCTGCTTAGCGGCGCCGTCGCGCCCGCCATCGACGGCGGCCTCACGAAGGTCGGCAGCGGCACTTTGACCCTCAGTGGCACGGCCAGCACGTACAACGGCGGTACGATCATCAACGCCGGCAACCTGGCCGTCACCAACTCGGCCAGCCTGGGCGCCATCAGCGGCGGCGTGGTGATCAACAATGGCGCCTTGGAAGTGGCCACCGGCTTCGTCGATTCCCGGCAGATCACGTTCAACGCTCCGAATGCCGCCTTGCAGGTGGACGCCAACCAGACCTACAGCAACACTACGCCCTTCTTGGTCTCCACCGGCACGCTGACCAAGACCGGCGCCGGCACGCTGCTCATGCCCATCCCCTTGCCCAACGTGAACCTGGCGGCCAACGGCGGCACGATCGATCTGGGCGGCCTGTCGCACACCGTCGGCACGGTCACCTTCAACGGGGGCACCATCACCGACGGCAACCTGACCGGCACTTCCTATGTCTTCAACGGGCCGGGCAGCGTTTCCGCCAACCTCCTGGGCAACGTGCCTTTGATCGTCAACAGCGGCGGCAACGCCGCTCTGTCGGGCACCAATTCCATCCCCACGCCCACCGTGAATCCGGGCGGCGCCTTGCGGCTTGCCAGCCCGCAAGCCATCGGATCGGTACCGCTGGCCCTCACCGGCGGCACGATCTCGATCAACACCGTCAGCGGGACGGCGGGCGCGGGTCTCTTCGGGCAATACTACTTTCCGCCCGGCGGAGTGGCCAACGTCAACAACGCCGATCCCAACATGAACACCCTGCTGACGCTCAACAACCACTTGAGCCTGCTCACGGCCACAACGTTCGAACGTCACCTCGACCGGGGGCCAGATGACTCTTAATTTCAGCTTGAGTGGGACTTACGGCAACGGCGCGCCCTTCGCCAGCCAGGGTTTCAACGGCAGTTCGAACCCCGGCAACTACGAAGTCCGCATGAGCGGGGCAATTAACCTCGCAACCACCGGCGTCTACACCTTCGGCACGACCAGCGACGACGGCAGCATGCTCTGGATCGACGGCAACCCGGTCGTCAACAACAATTTCTACCAGGGCTTCACGCGCCGCACCGGCACGATCACCATTACGACGCCCGGGCTGCATAACATCGCCGTCGCCTATTACCAGGGCGGCGGCGGCAACGGTCTCTTGGTTGATTACACGCCTCCAGGCGGGGCCGTGACCGCGGTCCCCAACAACATCCTGGCCCCCACGGTTTCGAACACCACTTACGGCAATACCGTGAACATGTCGGCGAGTTCGACGCTCGATATCCAAGGCACCCAACTTGCCGATATGGGCCCCTTGACGATCTCCGCAGCCGGGCAGACCTTGAACGTCACGGGCGACGGCCTGTTGGGCCAATACGTGGGCGCGTTGCGGTTCCCGTCGGTCGCCCTGGCCGGCGGCGCGGGCAGCTACGGATTCAACGTCGGCAGCGGCGAGCTGGTCGTCAGTTCCCTCTCTGACGGCGGCACGGCGGCCACGATCACCAAGAGCGGGCCCGGCTACCTCACGCTGACGGGCACGGCCGCCGGATTCACGGCCGGCACGAACTTCCAGGTCAGCGGCGGCACGCTGCTGGCCGTGGGCCAGAACCTTGCCAGCGGCCCGTTGGCAAGCGCCCCGGTGACGTTGAACAACGGCGCGATCCTGCTCGCCGCCACCAGCTCGGCCGGGCAGACCTTCGCCGTCGATAGCACCGGCAACGTCCTCACCATGGCCGGTAGCAGCAACGACACCATCGCCGCCGGCACCGCCGCGCCCACCACGCTAGGACCCGCGCAAGCCGCCACCCCCGCGGTCTCCAGCGGCACGGTGACGCTTTCCGGCGCCGGCCTTTCCGTTCCGGCCGGCACGACGTTGAACCTGGCGGCGATCAACGGCTACACGCTGGCGGTCAGTCCGACCTTGTCGTTGGCCACGAGCGGCACGATTTCCGCCGGCCCCGGCAGCGTCACCTTGCTGGCCAGCAATTTCAGCGGCTCCGCCGGGACCCTCTCGGCCTCCACCGGCGGCACCCTGGTCCTGCCCAACAGCATGGCGGGAATCAACGCCCTCTACGCGCCGGCGATCACGGGCACGGTGCAATTCACGGGTAATTTTTCCGGCCTCGCGGCAAGCTTGCAGCCGGCCGTGGGCGGCACGATACTTCTGAGCACGTCAACTTCGATCAGCGGCGGCACGATCAATGTCGCGGGCGGCGCGTTTGCCGCCGGTAACGCGAATTCCTTCGGCACGGCCGCCTTGGAGCTCAACGGCGGCACGCTCGCCGCGACGGCAACCCTGACCGGAACGAATGCCGTCGCCAATCCGCTCGCCTGGGGTCCCACTCCCACGCTGTACATCGGCGGCGGGTCGAACCTGCAACTCAGCTCGTCGTTAGTCCTCGCCACCAGCGGCACGACGTACTATCTCAATGATCCCAACACCCACTTGACCCTCTCCGGCGCGATCAGCGGCCCCGGGGCCTTGAATGTCACCGGTTTTCCGACGTTCACCAATACGAATACCTACAGCGGCGGCACGACCTTCAACGGCGCCACGGGCGTATCGATCAACAACAACTCGGCTTTCGGCAGCGGACCGTTTACGTTCAACAACGGCGGCTTCCAGTCCACCGTGGCCCTCACCGGTTCCAACGCCGTCGCCAACAACTACTCCTGGACCAACAACCAGGGCCTGTACATCAACGCCGGCCAGGCCGTCGAACTCAGCGGCTCGGCAACCATCCCCAGCGGGACAACGGGGAATATCGAGGTAGCGCCTAACACCACCTTGACGCTCTCGGGCAACATCTCGGGCGGCGGCACGCTTCACAAGGCAAACTACAACGCCGTCAACAACGCCGGAACCCTCGTCCTCACGGGGACGAATTCCGGTTTCAGCGGCACGCTCGTCCTCGACCAGTTCAGCGAGTATACCTATTTCGGCAACAACGGCGCGCTGGGCAGCGGAACCCTGAACCTGGGCACGGGCAATATCGAACTCTACGCCGGCACGCCCACCGTGGGCGCCAACGTGGTGCTGCCGAATTCCCTGGTCTTGAATGCCAGCGGCTTCGGCGTGCATAGCGACGGCAACGGCGGCAACCTGAGCTTCTCCGGAAATGTTACCTTGGCCGGGACGACCAACAGCTCGATCTACTCCTACGGCACAGGCACCAAGGCGGTCACCTTCAGCGGACCGATCTCCGGCACCCAGGGATTCGCCGTCTACGGCTTCAACGGCAACGGCAACGTCCAGCCCGTGCTGCTCACGAATCCCGCCAACAGCTACACCGGCGTCACGTCCGCGGTCTTCGGCACGTTTATCGCCGGGGCGAATGTCCCGGCCAGCGGGGCGGGGGCCTTCGGCAATCCGTCGGCGGGCACGGCCTCGATCATCCAGATCGGCGATACCACGGCCGGCCAGGGCGGAACCTACGCCGAAGGCGCCGGCATCCTGGCCGAAAACGGCGTCAGCATCGCCCGCCCGATCAACATCCGCGCCGGCAACACCGGCACGGCCACCCTGGGCGGTTACGACAATTCAAACCTCGTCTTCTCGGGCTCGATCACGCTCAACAAGAGTCTGACCCGAATGGCACTGTCGTGAGCGTAACATCTTTCGTGGCAAGGGGAAAGGGACGGGGGCCGTGATGGGCGGTCGGCGAGCGTTGCGCCTGCGCGAAAGCATCGGACGGCGCTAGGCGGCAAGGGGGAATCGACGGGCCCGGGGACTCGCACGCTTGGGGTCGGCGCAGCGTGAGCGGCGGCCTGTGTACCACGTTTCACAGACTAATGGTATGTGGGCATGAGTGGAGCCTGTGAGTTCACCTCCTTCGCAGAAAATCAGAGCAAGCCAGGAAGGCGCCAGTTAACAGCGTGTCCCGCCCGCGCCGATCAGTTTCGCCCGCGCTTCCTCGCGCGGTTGGGTCAGCAACTTGTGTGGCTTGGGACGACGCTTGATCGCCCGCGGCTCGACACGGTTCGGACGGTGCCCTACCAGGGACCAAGTGATGCCAAGGTGCTGCGTTTTGGCGTGCAAGGACAACGTGGATTCATCGGCCACAGTGGCCAGGGCCCACGCGCCGGTGACGGCTGCCAGCGCGCTGGCGAAGCTCAATTCCCGCGGCAACGTCTCGTGATGGATCGCCGCCTGGGCCATCACCTTGCGGATCAGATTGTAGGCCAGCCAATGGATCCAGATCTCGCGGCGGATTGTCTCCGGCGTCTTCCCGCGAAGATCGTCCAGGCGCAGGCTGGTCTTGATGTTCCTCAGATCGAGTTCCACGTGCCAGCGCAGACGAAACAACTTGGCGATCTCCTCCCGCGGATAACGCTCCGCATCGGTCAGCGTGGTGACGACGATCAGCTCTTGCACGCGGAAGCCCTTCACGTCCACGTGGACTTTCAACTCGCGTACAGTCAACGTCTCGGGGATCGTGGCGTAGGTTTCCTCGTCCATCCACTCCGGTCGCTTGGGACGCTCCCAGAGCGCCACGTGATCGCCTTCGCCCAAGCGCTCCCCGCGGCGGAAGTCGGTCCGCCGAGCCTGGTGTTGACGTGTTACCACATCCACGCCCCGGGCCAGCAACAACGCCAGCATGAAGTAGGAAGAGTAAGCGCAGTCGCCCAAGAACACATCGCCGGGCTGGAAACGGTCCAGCAACCCGCGCAGCAGGGCGGTCTCGCCGGTCTCCTTGCCCTTGTACGGTCCGATCGCCAGCCCGCACAAGGCGGCCGTGGCCAAGGAGATCAACGCGACCATCCGCAAAATAGGGAACCCCAGGCCAGGCTTTTGCCCGCGTTGCTGGGGCCAGACTTCCCGGTTGGCGTCCGTGTCGGGGGCCAGCGCTGTTGTGCCATCGCCCATCTTTACGTGTCGGCCCAGCCAGAGCCAGTCGGCGGGCACGCGCGACTCCAACCCATCGCCCACCGTGTAGACCAATCGGCGGAGTACAGGTTCCAGCAGCTTCGCTCGGGCCCGGCAGTAGGCTCCGGTGTCGGGCGAAGGAGGCTCGCGGCCCAGGGCTACGCATAACGCCGTGATGCGTGCCACGGCCATCACGCAGGACCGGGCCTTCTCCGCATGCATCACTTGTGCCAGCCATCCCCACAAGGTGAGCGCAGGGGTGTAGATGTCGTCTTTGTCTTCACCGAAGCAGGCATCCTCCGCAACAAACGCGGCATGAATCTCCTCTTCCGTAAGGACATCGCGAAAGGGCAGGTCGTTGGCCTGCAAGAAAGCGTTCTGGACAAGAGAAAAGCTCTTGGCACCGACGCGCGGAGAAGTGTAGCATGAAAACATAGAGACCTTCCTTGATCCTTGGTGAGTGCGTCGCCGAACAAGGAAGGTCTCGTTAATTGCGGAAAGATAGGACAAGGAAGGTCCACGCCGCAATAGCAAAATCTTGCCAAACGCCGCCTCGTCTGTCAAGAACGACCGGGCAGCGTCAACGGAGAAAGTCTGCGCACGGGACGTCACCCTCTCCGGAAACGCGCCGACCTACGCAACCGCAAGCTGCCGCTGGCCTTACGAAAACTGCTCGCCTATGACAGTGCCATTCGAGTCTGACCCTGGTTTCGCGGTCCAGCGGCGCCAACGCCGTCACCTTCAGCGGCAATATCAGCGACCTCACGGGCACCAACTCGGTCACCTTGTCCGGGGCGGGGAACTTCGTCTTTTCCGGCTCGAACACCTACGGCGGCGCGACCACCGTGAACGCATCCAGCCTGACCCTCGATTTCACCGCGCTGCCGACCGCCACGAACGTCGTCAACCCCTTGTCGGTCCTCACGCTCAATAGCGCCGCGCTGACGATCAAGGGCCAGTCGGGCGCGGCGACGAGCCAGACCTTCGCTGCGCTGACCATTAGCGGCAGCGCGTCCACGATCAACGTGAACGCCAACGGCAGCACGGGCGTAACGGTCAATCTCGGGCCGATCACCCGCGTGGGCAACCCCACGCTCGACTTGCCCGGCGCCAGCGCCACGTTCACCACCAGCAGTGCGCTGGTCAACGGGATCGTGGGCGGTTACGCGACGGTCAACGGCACGGATTGGCTTGCCAACAGCAGCAACGCGCCGCCGACCTACGCGGTCGACGAATACGTCACCAGCGGGACGAACGCCAACGTCGACGTCCAGGTCGGTGGGACGCCCGACGGCTCGACGGCCAACAGCTTGCGGTTCAACACGCCCACCGCGGCGCCGCTGGCGCTGCCGGGAGCGTTCGTGGTGAACACCGGCGGGATCCTCGTCACGCCCAACGTCTCCACCGGCACCCTGGGGATCACGGGCGGCAGCCTGACGTCCTCCGGCGGGACCGCCAACAACCCGGGCAACAACGTCGTGGTCGACCAGTTCGACACGACCACTCCCTTCACGATCGCCTCGGCGATCACCAACAACGGCGCCACGGCCATTGGCCTGACGAAGGCCGGGCCGGGCGTGCTGATCGTTACCGGCGGCAACACCTTCACGGGACCGACCGCCGTCTTCGCCGGCACCTTGCAGGGCAGCGTCGCCTCGCTGCCCACGAACATCGGCGTGGCCGCCGGCGCCAACGTGACCTTCAACGAGAACGGACCCACGCCCGTGGTTTGGGCGAAGTCGCTCACCGGCGGCGGGTCCTTCACGAAGGCCGGGAGCAACACGCTGACGATTTCCGGCAGTAACTTCGCGTACACGGGCGCCACGGCGGTCAACGGCGGCGTGCTGGTCTGGGGCAGCACCGCCACCCTGGCCACCTCCACCGTCAACGTCGGCCCCGGCGGCACGTTCAATCCGCAGGGCACGCGCAACCTGGGCGCGGCGCCGCTCTCGGTCGCCGGGACCCTGGACCTGGTCAGCGGAGGAGGAGGAAGCCTGAGCACCTCGGGCGCGGTGAACCTCAATACGGCCACGTTGGACTTTGCGCTCGGTTCGGGCACGGCCTTGACGGGGGGCGCCATTACGGCCAGCGGCGTCAACACGGTGAACGTGTCGGGCACTTCTTTTGTCGTCGGCAACACCTATACCCTGATCTCCGGGAGCACGCTGAACACCGGTGGCGGCGCCTTCACGCTGGGGCAGGTCAATTTTGGCGGCCTGGGTGGTTTCGTCGGTCTGACGGAGCAAACAACGGGATTGGCCTTGCAGGTAACGGTTACCGGAGCGGCCACCCCGGCGACGCCCTATTGGTACGGCGGCGTGAGCACGGTCTGGAACGATGCCAGCCAGAACCCCACCAGCAACTGGCGGACCGACGGGACGGGCGCGACGGATACCAACCAACTCCCCGGGCCCATCAGCAACGTCCACTTCTCCGGCCTCAACGGCAGCGCGGGCGTGACGACCACGCTGGGGGCCAACATCAGCGTCAACAGCCTGAATTTCGACGCCGGCGCTGGCGGTCCCACCATCGGCGGCAGCAACACCTTGACCCTTGGCGCGGGTGGCATCAATGCGGCCTACGGTTCCGGCGGCGGCACGCTCAGCACGGCCGGCCTGGTGTTGGCAGCCTCGCAGAGCTGGACCAACAATTCGACCAGCCTCCTGACGATCTCCGCCAGCGTGGCCAACGGCGGCAATCCGCTGACGCTGGCCGGTTCGGGCAACACCACGATCTCCGGCAACATCGCAGGTACGGGCGGGTTGATCGTCAACACCGCCGGCGGCGGGACGGCGACCCTGAGCGGAACCAACTCGTATAGCGGCGGCACGACGATCAACGGCGGCGTGCTCGCTGTCAGCCAGGACGCCAACCTCGGCGCCGTGCCCGGCGGCGTCCAGCCCGCCAACATCTCCATCAACGGCGGCGTTCTGCAGTTCAACGCGGGGACGCCCGTCAACAGCACGCAGACGATCAACACCAACCGCGGCATTAACCTGGGCCCCACGGGCGGGACCGTCAACGTCAATTTCGTGAACACCACCCAGACCAACGGCCAAGAGACGGCGGTTTGGTACAGCGGAGTGATCGCGGGCAGCGGCGGCTTGACCGTTACGGGCCTCGCGGGCGTGAACCAAATCAACCAGTCGGTCTTCGGACTCAACGGCAATTCGACCTACGCGGGTGGGACCACGGTCAATGACGCCATCCTCGAGGTCGCCAATACCGGGGGGCCGTATGCCAATGTCCTGCCCGTCACGACCGTCTTGAACCTCGTGAATTCGGGGGCCTTCGACCTCGACGCCAGTACTTCGACGCAGACGCTGGCGGGCCTGACGGGCGATGCCACCGGCCGCTTGGGCAGCACCAATCAGGGCTCGGCGAGCGTCTTTACGATCAACTCCAGCGGCAGCTACGAGTTCGACGGGATCATCGGCGCCATCACCGTGGCCAGCAAGCTCGGCAACAATGTCCAGGAAAGCCTGGTGAAGACGGGCAGTGGCACGCAGATCCTGGCGGGCAACAACGCCTATACCGGCAACACGACTATCAGCGGCGGCACGTTGCAACTCGGCAACGGCGGCGCTACGGGCGCGCTGGCCGCCGGCAGCGCGATCATCGACAACGGGGCGCTCGTTTTCAATCGCGGCAATACGGCGGCGCAAGGCACGGACTTCAGCGGCGGAGCGATCACCGGCACGGGTTCCCTCGGGCAAGCGGGCAGCGGCACGCTGGTGCTGAATGCCAGCAACGGCTACAGCGGCGGCACGACGGTCAGCGCCGGTACGTTGCAAGTGGGCAACGCCAACGCCTTGGGCGCCGGTCCCTTGAGCGTCGGCAACGCCGCGGTGAGCTCCAACGGCACGACATCCTACGCGCTTCCCAACCCGATCTCGCTGGCCGGAAACGTCACCCTGGGCGACGCCGTGAACAACGGCGGGCTCACGTTCGCGGCCGGTTCCGGCACGCTGACCGGCAATCCCGTGCTGACGGTCAAGAGTCCCGCGACCATCAACACGTCGTTGAGCGGCGCCGGCGCAAGCCTCACGGTCGGCGGCAGTTCGCTCTTGACCCTCGGCGGCACGAACAGCTACAGCGGCGGCACGACGATCATCGGCGGGACGGTCCAAATGGCGAATTCGGCCGCGCTCGGCGCCGCGACGGGCAGCCTGACCCTCAGTTCCGGCACGCTCAACCTCAATAACTACAGCCCCGCGGTCGGCGCGCTGACGGGCAACGCCAACTCCTTGGTGACCACCCTCGGCGGCACGAGCGCCTTTGCGTTGACCACGAACACTTCCTCGGCGACGACCTTCGCCGGCACGTTGCTGGCCAACGGCGGCACGATGAGCCTGGTCAAGACGGGCACGGGCACGCTGTTCCTGTCGGGTACGAGCAACTACACCGGTTCGACCTCGATCAACCAGGGCACGCTGGCGATCACTTCGATCGGCAACGTGAACTCGGGGGCCAACACCTCGCTGGGCAATCCCAACGCGAGCAGCGGCACGATCAACATGGGCAGCGCCGGCTTCGCCACCTTGCAGTTCATCGGCGCTAGCGACAGCACGAATCGGGTGATCAACCTCCAGGGCGGCGCGGCCATCGACGCCTCGGGCAGCAGCATCAGTACTCCGCTATTCCTGCAAGGGTCGCCCAATTCCATCACCGCGAGCGGCGCGGGACAGAATTTGACCCTGACCGGAACCCAAGCGAACCCCAACAGCGGCGGCGAGATCCACGCGCCCATGAGTCTGGGCAACGGCTCCGTGACCAAGACCGGCGCGGGCGTTTGGACGTTGGACGTTGCCAACAGCTACACGGGCGGCACGACCGTCAACGCCGGATTGTTGTTCGTGGTCGCGCCAGGCGGCCTGGGCAGCAGCAACCCCGGGGCGGTAAACATCACTGGCGGCACGCTCAACGTCAGCAGCAGCCCGCAAACGATCGGCGCGCTCACCGTGGGCAATCTGGGGTCGTTGAACCTCTCCGTCAACAATACCTTGACGACTAACGGGTTGGCCAGCCTGGGCGGGACGCTCAACCTCTTCGGCACCACCAGCGGGACCGAGGACCTGATCAACTTGGCGGGGGGCCAAAGCGGCAGCTTCGCCACCGTCACCGGCATTCCCAACGGTGATAAAGTGGTTTACCAAAACAACCAACTCGATCTCGTGTACAGCACGACCGCGACCACCTATACGCTGGCCGCGGCCGCCACGAATCTGAACATGCACGTCGGCGGCGTGAACACGATCACCGCCACGATTACCAATACGGGCACGGGCCTCGCTGATAGGCTCAACTACACCGGCCTCACCCTGTCGAACTCGGTGCTGTTGACGAGCTTCGCGCCACAGAGCGGCGGTCCGCTCGCCCTGAGCGGCGGAGCGACCAATTCCGGCACGTTTACCCCCGCAACGGCCGGCTCTTATAGCTTCACGCCGTCGGTTGCCTCGGCCACGAACGCCACGATCGGCAATAGCAACGGGGCGCCGGTTCTCCAGGGCACGCCGATTGCCGCAACGGTCAACGTCTACAACCTGGCATCGGCCAACGTGCTCACTCCGCCGATCACCTTTGGCACGTTCCACGTGGGCGACCCGGCGCCGACGCCGCAGCCCGTGAGCGTCCAGAACAACGCTCCCGCCAGCTACTCGGAGAAGCTCGACGCGAGCATCGGCAGTCCGACCACCGGCATTACCGCCGCGGGCAGCTTCGGCAGCCTGCTCCCGGCCGGCCAGACCGACAGCACCGATCTTAAGGTGGGCCTGAGCACCGCGACCCCAGGCGCGATAAACGGAACGGCCACCATCACGCTGACTTCCGACGGCACGGGCACGAGCGGACTGGCCCCAACGACGCTGACTTCCCAGACGATCAACGTCGCGGGCACGGTCTATTCGGGCCAGATGGTCTACAGCGGCAACGGCGGCGCAAGCACCTCCTGGGGCACCGGCGCCAACTGGAACGACTCGACGAATCCTACTGCTCCGATTCACGTGGCCCCCGGCCTCGACCAAAAGTTCACGGCGACCGACTCGGCCACCTTCGACGCCACGACTTCCGGCGGCACGATCACGCTGGACACCGCCGCGCCCAGTCTCAGCGCCATCAATTTCAGCAACTCCAATGCGAGCTATACCATCGCGCAGGGGGCTGGCGGGACGCTGACGTTGAACGGCAGCACCAGCGTTTCCGGCATGGCCGCCGTGGCGGTCAGCGGCACGCAGACGATCGGCGCTCCGATCCTCTTGAGTAGCAGTGCGGCGTTCGTTCCGGACGACAGCGGCCAGTTGATCCTGGCGGGCAACATCGGCGACAACGGGACGGGCATGGCGCTGGTGCTGGCCGCTACGGGCGCACAGGGGACCGGCAGCCTGATCCTCAGCGGAACGGCCAACAGCTACACCGGCGGGACGTATGTCGAGTCGGGCACGCTGTACGTCAACAACACCGGCGCCATCGAGGACGGTTCGAGCTTGATCGTCGGCGCGGGCGGGACGTTCCTGTACGATCCCACGGCCGGCGGGGCGGCGAACGAACCGGCTATCAGCGAGAATGCCTCCGACCGGTCGCTGGCACCGGTTCCCGAACCGGGAACGCTCGCGTTGTTGGCCGTGGCCGGAATTGTTGCCGTGGCGGCAGTTTGGCGGCGGAAAAGAAATTGAGGCAACCGAATACAGAGAACAACCCGGCTGCCGTGGCAGTCAGATCGTACTGAAACGCACTTCTTACCCTTTGCCGGTCGTACCCAGGCCGGCACGTGCTGTCGGCACGCAGCACCCGCGTTTCCCGAGTTTCGATCTGCCACGGCAGCCGGTCTTTCTTGGCCGGGTTCTCTGGTTTTCCCGCAAAGCGATACGTTCGGGATTCCCATCAAGCCAGCGTTGAAGGGAAGTCGGCCTGCAAAATAACACGCGTCACTTGTGCTGCCTCGCTGCCGGCACCGCTGGCCTCGCTGCATGCCGGCAGCAACCGCTTCAGCCTCGAACCGGCGTCCTCGCAAGCCGTCCGCTAGGGGAAAATGGGTTACTTTTCCGCTTGCTATGTCGTACTAGCGGGAAAAATGGGCAGAACGTCGGTCTCGTGAAGATATGGCGAAAATTCCAATTGTAATGGTTCGATCACCAGGGGCCGAAAAGGCCATAGACCCTGCGCCGTACGATTCCGACCGCTCCGGTTATGCGCAACACCGGATCAGGACCTATGTTTCAATACAAAACATTGGCGGTCGAGCGAAGCGGTCGCACCCGGGGCGTGCGAGTCCGACCAAGAGGAGGTTCTTCCTTGCACTCGTCTTCCGATGTCATTCCAGGGGGAGAACACGGCTATGGACGGGAAATGGAAGAGCAAGTCGCTCTGCGCAATACTACTTGTCCTTGTTGTCGTCGCCGGCCTGGGGGCTTTTTGTGCCCACAACCGTGAGACATTGCCGCCGAAAGCAGCAACAGGGGCCGCGCTGGTCGAGCACGGTCAGCGGGCTCCCGGCACGCACGTGGCCTCTGGCTGGAGCACCGCGGCCGATCCCCGCCAAGCGGTCATCGAGGCCGCCCAGAAGGCTCTCGCAACATTGAACGGCGAGCCTGTCTCGTACCTGCTCGTGGCCCCCACCGTGCATTACGACACCGCCGTGGTCCTCGACGAGGTGAGGAAGCAATTCGGCGAAAAAACGAAGATCCATGGGGTTACTTCCTCCGTCGGCGTGATGACGAACGAGGGGTTCCACCGCGGTCCCAACGGTGCTCTCGGGCTTCTGGCAGTGGCGGGTCGAGCGGACATGCGCTACGGTGTCGCCGGCGTGAAACTGAGCGATTTTGCGACACTCGAAGAAGCCGGCAGCGAGGCGATGCGGCGGGCAATGCGCGACGCCGATGCGGCGGGCAGCGATCCGCCGACCATCGTGCTCATGACCGGCACGATCCTCAAGGGCGACGAGGAGAAAGTGATCAAGGGTATCGTGGCCGTCGTCGGCGAAAACACCCCGCTGCTGGGCGGCAATGCCGGCGATGAGATCCAGGACGGCAAGTGGCGGCAGTTCACGAAAAAAGAGGTATTCCGGGACGGCCTCGTGTTGACGGCCGTCTTTACCAGCCGGAAGGTCGGCTGGGCCTTCGAGTCCGGCTTTCGGGTCACCGACAAGGAAGGCGTTGTCACCCGCTCCCAAGGCAAGACGATCTGCGAGATCGATAACGAACCCGCCCTGGACGTCTACGACCGCTGGCTCGGCGGCAAACTCTATGAGGTGATCAAGAGCCGTGGGCTGGGCGAGGCCCCCATGTTCACGGCGCTCCATCCGCCCGCCAAGGAAATCAAGGGCCAGCACGGCCAGATCAACTACGTGATTTCCCGGATCGTGCCCAGCCAAGAGAGTCTGGCGAACAAGACCCTGCAAGTGCACGTGGGCATTGAGCAGGGCAGCAAGATCCGCCTGTTGTCGGGCAACTGGCAGACCATGCTCAACCGTGCCGAGCGCGCCCCGCACATGGCCATGATCCAGGGCGGGATCCGCGAGAGCCAGGCGGACTTCGGCGTCATGTTTTTCTGCAAGCTGGCCAGCAAAGTCGTGCCCGAATCGGAGTTGCCCAAGTTGCCCCTGCTGACCCGCAGCGCGCTGGGCGACGCCCCGTTCCTGGGCGTGATCACGATTGGCGAGCAAGGCCCCCTGCCGGGCTTCCACGCCGTCAATGCCCATCTTGCCGAGTCCTTAATCGTTGTCGGAAAGCCATAGAATTTGTTCGAGACCCCTGAGATCCGTCGGGATGACAGCGACTCACAATCGGTTCTCGGACAGATTCTCAGCCCTTGCGAGAATAAGATGTTCCACCGTCAGAAGCGTGTCGGGCTCTTCGGCAAGATCTTCGGCGTGATTATCACGCTGGTGATCTTCGCGAACGTAGCGCTGGTTTATTACCTTTCTCGTCGCGAAGAGGGCCGCGTTCAGACCGATAGCGTTCGCACGAATCTCATGTTGGCGCGCATGGTGGCCAAGGACGTCGCCGCCGGGTTGACGGCGCAAGACATGCCCTACGAGATGCTCAAATCGCTGAACGATTCCGGGAACATCAAGGGTTGGTTCATCGTACGGCCGGACGGGAGGGTCCATGCCTCCAGCCAGAACGAATGTTGGGGTCAGGACGATCGGTGATGTTTTCCCCGGCCTCGGCCTGCCTTTCCCCGTTCGCGGCGAAAGTGCGTTGTACATGCCCGATCGCAAGCTTCATCTGGTTATCGTGCCGCTCGAAGCCGACCAGTCGCTCGGTTCCTACAGCTTTTGGCTGGCGGTCGGCAGCGGTGACGCCGAGGGCGTCGGCCGCCGCATCCTGGCCGCCAACGCCGCCATCGTCGCACTGCTGATCGCGGGCCTCGGAGGCGCACTGTGGGTGCTCTTGCGCCGGATCGTTACCGCGCCGCTGCGGCGAGATGGTTGCGGCCACGGAGAGCGTGGCGGCCGGGAACCTGGACTGCGTGCTGGCGATCGACAGCCAGGACGAACTGGGGCAGCTTGCCGTCGCCTTCAATCGCATGACCCAGGACCTGAAGTCGTCTCACGAGCAATTGGAGCAGCGCGTCGAACAGGCGGAAATCAATCGTAACGAATCGGAACGCATGGTTGCGGAACTGCAGGAACTGAACCAGGTGACTCAACGCGGCGCGGCAGGCCGCCGAAGCGGCGAACGTGGCCAAGAGCCGGTTCCTGGCCAACATGAGCCATGAAATTCGCACGCCGCTCAACGCCATCATCGGCTTCACCGATCTGCTCCGCACGAGCGGCAACCAGTGCGGCGAGGCCGAACGCGAGGACTACCTGGAGACCATTCACACCAGCGGAAAACACCTTCTCAGCCTGATCAACGACATCCTCGACCTGTCGAAGATCGAGGCCGACCGCCTGGAGGTCGAGCAAGTCCGCTGCTCGCCGCACGACATCATCAGCGAAATCGTTTCCGTGTTGCGGGTCAAGGCCCTGGAAAAGGAGCTGACGCTGGACTATCACTGGAACGGCAAAGTGCCGGAAACCATCTGCACCGATCCGGCACGCTTCCGGCAGTTGCTGATGAATCTGGTCAGCAACGCCATCAAGTTCACCAGCGCGGGAAAAGTGCAGATCGTCGCCGAACTGGTCAAGGACGGTCGCGATCCACGGCTTGCGATTCAGGTGATCGATACGGGCGTCGGCATCCCGGCCGACAAGTTCGATGCCATCTTCGATCCGTTCGTCCAGGCCGACACCTCGGTGACCCGCCAATTCGGCGGCACCGGCTTGGGGCTGACGATCAGTCGCCGGATTGCCGAGGCCCTCGGCGGCGGAATCGCAGTCACCAGCGAGATCGGCAAGGGCAGCACGTTTACCGTGACGATTGCCACGGGACCGCTGGACGGCGTTCGAATCCTGGATGCCCCGCTGGCGGACGGCATGCGAAGTCCGCGGCTGAAAGCGATCGACCCCCTGCCGTCGCTCGCCGGCGTGCGTATTCTGGTCGTGGAGGACGGCGACACCAATCGAAAGCTCATCGGTCTGGTGCTGCAAAGGTCCGGCGTAAAGGTCACGATGGCCGAGAACGGACGCATTGGCGCGGACCTCGCCATGAAGGACCCGTTCGACCTGATCCTCATGGACATGCAGATGCCGGTCATGGACGGCTACACGGCCACCGCGCTGCTGCGCCAGCATGGTCTCACCATACCGATCATCGCCCTGACGGCCCACGCCATGAAGGGTGACCAAGACAAGTGCCTGGCCGCAGGTTGCTCGGGTTACGTCACCAAGCCGATCGACGCCGACATGCTCCTGCGCACCGTAGCCGAAATGCTGGGTGACACGCGCCTGAATCCAAGCCAAGACGACCCCCAATTGACTCCTCGGGACGCCGCTAGCCTGTCGCCCATCTCTGCCGTTGGCACTGACACCGCTTCGTCGCCGTCGTCGGGAGCGTCTCCAAACGGCGCGGCCCTATTCTCTACCCTGCCCACGGAAGATCCCGACTTCCGCGAGATTGTGGAAGAATTCATCCAGCGGCTTCAAGACCAACTTGCCGGCATGCAACGGGCGATTAAGGCCCAAGACCTCCAGGAAATGGCGCGCCTTGCGCATTGGCTCCTAGGCGCGGGGGGAACGGCAGGTTTTCCTGCTTTCACCCAACCCGCAAAACACTTGGAGTCCCTTGTGCGTGACCGGCAGTGCGACGAGATCGAGGCTGCCGTCGCAGAACTCTTGCGTCTCTCGCAGCGGATTGCCGTATCCCCGGCAGAACCTGCTCTTGCTCGTGACGCGTTATAGACGCCCCTAGCGCATCCTAAGGCCTGGCCGCAAGATAACCCCAGGTCCAAGTGCTTTGGTCCCAGATGTCGGTGGTGAACTCGTTCACCATGACGAAACAATACGTGTCGGTGTACGACTCGGTCACCGGCCAGTTCAGGTATTGCGGCGACATGACCGCGTCGATGGCCGGCAGGATCCAATAGCAAAAAGTACTGGGGAAGTTCACGTGATCCTCGATGCCGTAAACCAATCTGCGTGGTATGCACGGCCAGCGAGCCGGTGGCCCGCGCGGGCTTGATCCATGTCGGGCGTCGTCGGCACGGTTTCCAGTTTCAGGAGATCCAACGCAACCGGACTGGCACTCCAATTCCCAACGACGTTGACGGCAGCGAGGTTGCCCAGATCGAGCGGCCCCGTTGCACCGACGACCAGCGAAACGGTGTCCTTGGCCACGACGCGCGTCGTTTCGCCAACCTTGAGTTTGCCGACGTCAAAGGTCCACGAGCCGTTGTGTTTGGACACATCCGAAAGGTGAACCGGCTGCCTGGTGAAGTCGTAGACTTCGCTGGCAAACGCCGGTAGGGCGCAAGCCGTGATTCCTGCCATGAATACAACAAGACCTTTTGTCTGCAAGGTAGCTCCGTTTTACGGCGCAGTGGCCGCTGTTACCGCCAGCAGGGCCGGCACGCCGCGACGGTCCTTGCCGTACGCGAAGTCGATGCTCGCGATCGTGGCGTCGGGCCGCGGGTTGTTCCACTGCATGGAATACGCCACGGCCGACGTGCCGTCGCCATAGCTCTGCACCCAGGCGATCTGCGCCCCAGGCAACGCGGCGGGCATCTTCTGCCGGTAGTTGTCGACGTTGATCTCGGCAAGCACCGGGACCTTCGCCGCCTGGCCATCGGCATAGTGGATGGTATAGATCGCCATCTCATACTGCTTGCCTGCCTTCAGTTCTTTGGCATTGCGGCGCTTGTCAAGCCTTGCCGCCTGCAAGAAGAACAGGGCGTCTGCCTTGCGATTCACGGGGATGCCGGTCGCCTCGTCGGCCAGGCGGCCCGGAACGCCTTTCCCCGCCAGCATGATCGCCTCGGGCACGAGCGACGTGCTGAAGTGATAGATGTCGTAGGTCACGCCGGCCATGATCTGTTTGCCATGCGGCAGGGCGTCGAAGGCGTGGGCCTTGTCGCCGAACCACCCCTCCGCGCCGCGAAACTGGTTGCACTGCCGGGAGATGTCAAGCGGCAAGAACTCCAGATTGCCGCCGGCGATGATTGTCTTGCTGCCGGCAAACGACGCATGCAGATTCCGCAGCAGGGTCGCGATCACGGTCTGCTTCTTGACCGTGTTGACCGGGTTTTCCTCCGTCTCCCGGTACTTCACGTTGCAGAGGATGACGCCGCCCTTGCCCTGGGGATACTGGACCATCGCGCCGATGTTCAGCATGGGCTTGACCTTCTTCTCGTACTCCGCGGAGCGGGCGACCTTGACGTAGACGTTGTCGATGCCGACCAGCTCCTTGCCGTCGCGGGTGTTCTTCTTCGCATCGTGCGTCCAGTCGATCACCCGGAGCGTCAACTCGCCGGCGGTGGGCTGGTCCGGGATATCGAACGTCTGCGGATCGCCGTTGGGTTGCGTGTCGAAAAGATATTGCTTGCCGTTGATCGTCAACGCGATCCGCGTCGTGCCTTGATAGTTGTTGTCGCTGACCCAAGTGAACTGGACGATCTTCTCGGGCCGCGCCAGCTTCATCGGCACCACCGCGCGGCTGGGTTCCAGGTTCTCGATCAATTGCCACGCGCCGTCGGCCTGGGTGTAGTTGTTGACCGCATTCTCCCACTTGTAGTACGTGGACGCGGCAAAGGGGGCCACTTCATCCAGATCGACCACGTAGCTGTAACCGTTGGGGTCGGGCCATTCCGGCGGGGCAAACCACATGATGCGCTTGCCGGTCCCGAACACGATATTCGACGTCGGCAAACCCGCCGTGATCGGATCGCGCAGGGCCGACCATGTCACCTTTTCCTTCCTGAAGGGGCGCATGACGTGCTCGACGCCGACCAGGCGGTTGTAGTCCGCCAGGCCGTCGGGCGCGAGACGGTTGAAGATGATCCAGCCGCCGGCCTCCGTGAAGGCTTTCACCTTGGGCAGGTTCGCCGCCAGGATCGCGAGGTTCGCCGCCGTGGCGTCGATTACCGCAACCGATCCGGCGCGGCGACGGCCGCCAGCGGATCGTTCGACCTGGCGTATTTCAGGCCGATCGTGTCCAGGGCCTTGGCGAGCGGCGGGTTGCGCTCGACCACCGCCGTGACCGGCACCGACACAAGCTTGTAGCCGTCGCCATAACGCACCATGTTCAGCAGCAGATACTGGGCGGCGATGCTGCTTTGCAGCTTCTCGCCGATCAGCAATTGGCTCAGCAGCAAAACGCCCCGGCCCGCCTGCATTTGCACCAGCGCCGCATCGGCGAGTTTCAGATCGCACTGGATGATCGACTTGCCGCCGCTGACCGGCTTCACGTAGGCGTCGCGATACAGCCAGTTGTCGCCGCCCCAGCAGAAGAGGTCCTTCTGGGCCAGGCCGGCAAACAGCGGGCCTTCCGGGTCTTCGGCAAAAGCGATGCAGCCGCGATTGGCGTCGGTCGCCATCTCGCCGGGCAGTCCCTGGAACTTCAGCGGATTAGTCTGCTCCAGGACGATCACCGCCCGTCCGCTCGATGCCCAGGCCGACAACCGGCTGGAGACGGCCGTCGCCGGATCGAGGGCGTCCGGGCCGATGACGAGCGTCTTCACCTGCCGCGGGATGTCGCCGAGCCGCGTTACGGGCGTCACCGCCAGGCCCGCGGCGGCGAGGAAGCCGCTGATCTTGTCCTTGGGGTCATAGACGCCCACCGATCCGGCCGCCGGCAAGTTGCCGTCGCCCAGCAGGGTCTTGGCCGGCGGCAAGACCGACACGTTCTTCACGTCCTGGAACACGGTCTTCCCGCCGCGCACGAGCGTGAGCGTCAGCGTGCCTTCCTGCCGCGTTGTCACCCGCGGCATCGGCAGGGTCACGTCGAACTTGTCGTCGCCGCCGGCCCGGATAGCGTGCAATGTGCTGTCCTCGGCCGTCTTTTCACCGCCGACGGCAAGGACCCAGGTCAGCGTGATCGGGTCTTCGCAGCGCGTGTTGTTGAAGATGCCCAGCGTGCGTTGCACCTTCGCGCCGGAAGCAAACGTCCAATCCCATTGCCGGCAGAGAACCGCCACCGGCTGCCACGGTTTGTAATCGGGCGGGAACGTGTCGCTCGTCCAGAAGTTGGCGCTGATGCCGTTCCATCGGTAACCTTCGGAGAGCATTCGTTACGCTCAATCGAGTGGCCGGGCGCGCTTCGGCCTTGCCCAGAAACGCCTGTTCGCCGCCGACGGTGGCCTGGCTTGGCCCTTCGTCGCCGCCCCAGGCGGCTTCGCCCCAGATGATGGGTTTGGCCTGCGTGATCGGCCATGCCTGGCGATGGGCCAGGCCGGCCTTGTCGTAACAGCCTTCGGGGAACGTGTTGATCGGCGGCTCCATGTAGTGTCCGCCGTAGACCTCGAGCGATTCGTCCAGCAGGGCATTGCCGCCGTCGACCATCGACGCCCGCGTCGGGTCGATCTTCTTGAACAACTCCGCCGACTTGCGGACCTGGGGCGTGGTGACGGCGTCGTTTCCCGTGACGTGCCCGTTGATGAACGTGATCTCGTTCTCGATCGACCAGAGGAAGATCGAGGGGTGATTGCGGAGTCCCTTGATCCAGGCCGTCATCTGTTCGCGGTAATTGTCCCAGAGGGCCTCGCGGCGGAGGTCGAAGAAGCCGCCCACGCCCTGGCCGTCGAAGATGCCCGTGCGACGCACGACCAGCCCCTTGGCGTCGCACTCGTTCTGGAACGCTTCGGTCTCCGGGTCCTGCCACCAGATGCGGGTCATGTTCATGCCGCGGCGCTTCATGGCTTCGATCCGCACGTCGTGGGCCGCGTCGGCGAAGCCGTACCAGGGGACCCCGTTGAGCTTGAACTGCGGACCGTCATAGCTCCACTCGCGAAAGCCGAACCTGGTCGTGCGCTCGTCGATGACCCGGCCCGCCGCCGACAGCCGCGTCACCACGTTGTACTGTTGCGGGTCGTCCGTCCACCACAGTCGCGGATTGGCCCAGCCTTCCGACAGTTTCACCGCCACGTCCTCTCCGGCGGGAACCTGCACCTGCTTGGTTGCGAAGGTCTTCTCCGCGGCGCCGCCGGCCGCCGGGATGATCTCGTTGGCCAGATCCACGGTCATTGCCCGGCTCGTGGGGTTGTGCAGTGTAATCTCCAGCCCCAACGTCTTGTGCTGCACGGAAGGAACCGCGAACACGTCCGCGGTATACGCCTCGCCCGCCACCACGAGGGACGGTTCGCCCAGCACGAACCCGGTGGGATAGGCCTTCCCGCTCGTCAGGATCGGCAGCAAGAGCCGGCGCGTCGTATTATAGTGCCAGAAACTGTAGGGGATGTAGTCCAGCCGATCGGCGTGCTTATCATCCGCCAGGGCATAGAACGCGTCCTTCAGCGCCACCACGACCTCATTCACCGCACCCGGCTTGACGGCCTTGGTGACGTCGCAATCCCAGACCGCCCAGCAGTTCTTCGTGCCGCCACAGTAGCGGCCGTTGACGAACAGGCTGGCGATGACGCTCATGCCCGGCACGTGCAGCACGAAGGAGCGGCCGGCGAGCGCGGCGGGCACGTCGAGCCGCGTGCGCAAGTAGTAGCGATGGATGTAGGTTTCGCCCGGCAACTGTTGGTTGCGGTCGCCGGGCACCGCCAGGGCGTGCCAGCGGAGCGTGACGGGATCGGGAAGGGCTTTGTCCGGCTCCAGGCGGTCCGCGACCACGGCCTCGTCGTCGCCTGCATACTCCCACGTGCCCGCCAGGGGCACTGCGGCCTGGCCCAGGCCCGCCTCCTTGGGCGACACGGGGACCGCAAACACCCAGGCTGCCGCAGCCTTGTCGGCCGGCGTCTGCCAACTCGTGTCGCCGGGATGGATCGTTCCCTCGGGGTGGAACGGCTCGGTCGAGAGGCAGAACGCGTCGCAGCCGAACAGCAACGCAGGAAACTTGCCGTCCTTGTCCTTGGCCGGCCGGCCGACGCGCAGTTCGAGCCGATGTTCGCCGGCGCTGAGCGTCACGGCGCCGAGATCGAGCCAGGCCACCGGCGCCCGAGCGCCGATCTCGCGCACGTCCACCGTCGGCGCGTCGGGGCCGACCTTTTGCCATGCCTCCCGGTCGAATCGCCAGGCGAAGGGCGCCCGCGCCGCTTCGAACCCCAGGTGCATCCATACCCGGTAGTTGCCGGCAGCCGCCACGTGCGCGGAGTAGACGAGGGCCACGCCGCTGGCGGGCACTTCTCGCTCCACGCTGCCATGTTCGACGTTGATCGTCAGCCAGCGGCCGTCGGAGAGCACGCTGCCCGGGCCGTGCTGAATTTCAGCCTTGAATCCAGCCGGTTCAACCACGCTGCCGGCTTCGCCTTCGATCCACGCGTCGGCGGCGGCGCGGCGCTGCCCAGATTCCGATCAGGACCAGCGCCGTGGCGAGTGTCCGCCGGCGGTTTCGAGAGCGAGAGCAAGTCATTCTGGGAAATCCTTATCGTGGGAGGTTGGTGAGTTTTCCAGGTGCAAAGCGCGGCGGGTGGCTTCACGCACCCTACCCCTACGGTTCATCCATAATCCAAGGATCGGCCGAAGTATGACTTCCCGGTTATCCTTCTGGGGTGGCTGGCGGCTGAGCTTGCGAAGCCCCAGTTTTCCGGCATCGGCTGGGGCTTCGCAAGCTCAGCCGCCAGCCACCCGCGCTTAACTGCGGAAATTATTCTTTAGCCGGTCCCAAGGGCGGACAGTAGACGCGAATGGCTGCAATCGGTGTCTGCTCGTCACCGGCGATCTCCAGGACGTGTCTTGCCGTTGGGAAGCCCCTGGGCCAGAGTCACGGAAGTCTCGCGGCTTGGATCCTCGATGCCGGGCGAAACGAACCGGTCGACGAAGTACGGGACTACGCTCCAGGTTATCGTAAAACGCTCGGGCACGGGTTTGACGCCGGCCAACATCAGGGCGTAGGCCACGTTCCAGTCCTCCGGCTCGATCACGACCCGGCCCGACCGCGACACGAACCGCGCGTCGCACCGGCCTTCGCCGTCCGGCCCCGTCTTCGTGCCGCGCACCGTAAACCGATACGTCTTCGCATCCTGGCGGTCCCTGACAACTTCCATCGTCCAGTCTTCCAGCAGGAGCGGTTTTTCCGACTTGACCGGCGCAACGGGCGGCCACTTGCCGCCCGGCTTGGCCCGCGTGCGCGTGAAACCATAAAGTTCGGGAAAGTCCGAGGGTCGGCGACCGTCGATCTTCACCGCTGCCCGGCGGCGCCGAGCCCGGCTTGACGATCACCTCCACGCGGTTCCCCTCGAAGGCCAGTCGCAGCAGGCCGTCGCGCCAGGCGATGTCCTTGCCCACCTCGTAGGTCTTGACCCAGCGGTCGGCGGCCGAGGCGCCAAGCCCCGGGTCGTAACGCAAATAGGCCTTGACGCACTGGGCCATGAGAAACTCGCCGTGGGCGTTGAGATGCACGCCGTCTTTCAGGAGTTGTTTCGGCTCCAGGCCGTTATCGGCCAGGTACTGCTTCCACAGGCCGCGCTGATCGCAAAACTCGGTGCCATAACGTCTCGACACGGCGGGCAGCCAGTTGTGGTTCATGAACGCGTTCCAATGCTTGCCGTTGGGCGGCCACAGTTTCGCGGGATCGGTCTCTTCGTTGAAATCTGCCGGGCTGGTCACGTGGTCGTTCTGTTGGAGGATCTCCGCGGTGGTGCGCTGGCGGACGCGGCGAATGATGTCTTCGTATTTATCGTGTGCGCCGTAGACCTGGAAAATGAGCAGGTCGGGATAGAACGGGTACAAGTCGGTCTCGGCCGTCTTGACCAGCATTTGCGAGGCGAAGCCGCCCAGGGCCCGATTCTCGATCACCAGGTTCGCCTGCGGAAAACGAGTTCGCAGATCATCGGCAACGGCCGGCCACCACGCTTGTTCGGTGATCGACTGGCCGTAGAACAAGATCCGCACGGTGTTTCGCTTCTGCGGCGTGCTCGTAGCCAAGAGGCGCATCGTGCGTTGCACGTTGCGGCCCCAGGCGCCGGTGTCGCCGAACTTCGGCTGAGGGTAGGCTGTCGGTTGGCCGGCAGCGAGGACCTCGGTGAAAACCATGCACACAAGTAAGACGCCAAACGGCAGGAGTTTCGTCATGTTGGTGGACTCGGCGGGCGCTGGAAGGGAGGGACACACGGCCCTTATGTTAGTAGCCTGCAAACCGACCGTCAACTTTCTCTGTGGTGGCCGCGTCGACGATTGGAATTCGTGGTCCACGACGATCCACCCCGTCGGCAGACAGGACACCGATGGGGGGATTCTTGCCCGATTTGCCTGAAACGGACCTGCTAATGAAATCCTTCTTCTCCTGTCCGTCATCCTTCCCCTGTGCGTCATTTTCTTTTCCCACATTTTCCTTTCCTTGATCTTCTTTTCTTGTTCTGTGTGCCGTCCTTTGGTCCCTCTAATGGAGAACACAAAGAACAGTATCGAACTAAAGAAGCGAGTTTTGGGTGGTCCACAACGTGCTGGTTCGTTTTTCGTCCTGCCGCAGGCGTCGTAGTTGAACATCACGGTTTTCGGCCGCGAAACGCCAGTTGCCCACCCCCCTTCTGATCGTGCGGTCCATCGATAAACATTAGGGCAAATGCACCCCCCACGATGGAATTTGCAACGAAATCTTCTTGTGGGTCCGCCGTGCTCGACATCCTCTCCAGAGGCTGCGGAAGCGAACCAAAGAGCAACATGTACACCAGATAATACGTTTGAGAGGCCGATTTGAGGCAGTGGACCTCGCTCGCATACAGCTCGGGCGGCTCGGGGGCGAGTCGTAAGACGTTGCTTCCCATCACGTTAACGCCACCGGCAAAAAAACCGGATTTCGAGAAAAAGGGGGAAGCGAAAAGGGCCACAGAATGCCGCCTGCGCGCGTTTGGCCATGATCGTTCCTGCCGACCGAACAAGGCTCGGGGAATGCGACGGAAGGCGGCTGCGAATCTCCCCTCGCCCGTACTCGGGAGAGGGGCAGGGGGTTAGGGCATTGGAGCTGAGGGCATTAACGACCGCTCCTCGGCCCCAACCGGTCAAGCCAGACGTGGGCCATGCTTATCAAGCGAGTCTGCGAGATTGACTCGCTGGAGTGTCCTCGGTGTCGCGGCCAGATGAAAGTGGTCACGTCTATTGAGCCGCCGCAGACCGAAGTGATTATCTTCGGTTGGGGGACGGTGGGGCAAAATTGCGAATCCCTGAGGGTGGTGACTTGCTCTTTGGCCCCCGTGCGTATTATTTCCTTGGGATTTTGAACAAATCGCCATCGCTGTGCGGCGACGTAAAATAGAATGAAACCGTTTGAGATTTTCCGCACAAGGAGTTCAAGACGTGGAGACCACTACAGACGCACGGGAACTTGGCGATGTTTGGGGGCGAATTCGCCAATGGCCTTAGCCGATTCAACTCGAACTTGCCGCAAGGATCCTGCAATCAGTCCGGCAAGCTCCTTCAGAATCGTCTCCACAAGGATCTTTCGCAGATCTGATTGGTCTTTGGGACAAGGGGCAGCCGCAGTTCAGCGACGAGCAACTTGATCAGGTCATGGCAGAAGAGCGAACCAAGAAGCACGCCTGAATGCGAGTCTTGCTCGATACCAACGTCATTCCGCCCCAGCACGCAACCTGGCGCAAATGCGCACACTGACCGAGTAGCGGATCGTAGCGTTAACCGAGGAGTAGGTCGTCATGGGGGGACGGCCGTGCTTGTAGGCGACCGACCTAACCGTGACGATCGACCCGCCGGCCGTCATCAGGGTGACGGTCTTGCAATCATCCGCTCCATTCTGATAAAATGGGAATAGACGTTGAGGTTTTGCGCAGACTATACTGGAGATTGCGGCTATGTCGCTGGCTGAAGTTTTGCCGAATATCGAATCTCTCTCGCGCCTGGACAGAATTCGCTTGATACAAATCCTGGCTCAGCAGCTCGAACGAGATCCGGCCGAAATGATTGAAGCTGGCAGGTCGTATCCGCTTCCATCGCCCGACCGGGCGTTTACGGCCGCCGCGGCCCTCCTGCAAGCGTTGGAAGAGGACAAAGGCCGGCCATGAGCACTCCCGCGCGGCAGTTTCCCTACGTGCGGCGCTACCCGTCGCTCGGGCAGGCCAGTTTGGCGCCCATCTTGCCGCTGACCTTGATCGGGCGTCAGAGCGTTGCGACAGATGGTCTCGTGGATAGCGGCGCAGCCGTCAACGTGCTGCCGTACGCACTGGGTGTCCAGTTGGGGTTTGACTGGGAGAAGCAATTTCATTCCGTCGAGCTATCGGGAAACTTGGCCGCCGTCGAGGCGCGCGTGGTCGTTCTGTCAGCGGGAGTTGGCAGTTTTCCTCCGGTTCGCCTGGCCTTTGCCTGGGCGCAGACTGACGGCGTTTCGGTAATTCTGGGGCAGGTTAACTTCTTCCTGGAATTCGACATTTGTTTCTTTGGCTCCCGTGGCTTGTTCGAGTTGCGGCCCAAACCCTGACCCCTCGCTCTCTCTCCCGAGATCGAAAGAAGTCAGGTGGGATCAGGCCGGCTTCACCACTTTGAAAAGAACCAACACCACAACCACGCGCAAGAAGCCAGCCGAAACTCCCGCGTGCCGACTGGGATGCCAAGGAAGCGGCGCCGGATGCTCAGCAGCCACTCGCCCGGCAGCATGGGGTAGATAGAAATCGCCAAAATGCTGCGGCTCGGGCGAAGCGACGACCGCCTTGCCAGTGCGAAAATCAAGGCCGCACTGCAGGCAGATGACCGCGCCCGCCGATCGCGGATGGCGACACTGCGGGCAAATGCCCAACGGGCTTCTGCAGCGCTCGCAGCAATAGTCGCGCTGCGGCTGCGCGTCGACGACATTCACGTGGCGACAATGCGAACATTCGACGGGGATGGCCATGTCTGTCACACCGTTTCATCCGTTCGCTGCCGTGGTTTCCTCCGCGGTAATTGCAGCCATCGCCAAAGCGGCTAGCGATTTCCGCATATGAAAGTACCCGCGCACAAGGCAGCAAATGGCGAGTAACCGCCAAAAACAATGTGCGGTGAAGGCCCTATGCTCGGGACTGCCCGGTGCCCACGACACCAATGCGATGACGTTGATGATCAGTGACGCGACCTGCACGATTCCCAGGAACGACGCCGCTATAAGCCCCGGGCTTAACCATAGCCAAAAGACTCCGACTGACAAGATGACAACGTCCAAGGCGACAGGCGACCACTGACCTGTCATCGCGGCAGCCACAAGAAACCACATGACGTGGCCGAGCGTAACACTTATCGCCCCGGCAAAGAACTTCGGCCTGAACGGCGTTTTGCCGAATACGATCAGGAGCAAGACGGCCGTGCCTCCGGGAATCAACAGAGCGGAACCGCTGTATTTACTCAACCCCCAGCCAATAACTGCGCCGAGAACTCCGGCGGTGGCAGCAAGTGGGCTAAGTTTCCCGGCAGTCGAAGACATACTGCCAGTTCCGTGGATGGGGGCCAGCGGATCGAGCTTCTCGTTGTCGTTCAGCATAACTGAATCCCTTTTTTACGGAGTCGCCGGCGTCGCTCAGTACCCAAGCAATTAACTGAATATATGGGCTCTCCAAGAAACTACAATAGAGCCACTGGGGGGTGAATAGGATATGGCGCCGCAGTAACATCCCGCCGATGGCGCGCGTCGTAGTGCTCTTCGGGACACCTCGCGGTTGTTTTTCTGCCGCTCATGGCTCACGATTGACCCGCTGGAGTGTCCTCGGTGTCGCGGCCAGATGAAGGTGGTCGCGTTTATTGAGCCACCGCAGACCGATGTGATCGAAAAGATACTGCGTCACTGCGGCCTGTGGCAGCCTTCGACGCCGCGAGCACCGCCGTACCGGGACGGTTGGGGCCACGACCCGGATGGCGACTCGGGAAGCCATTAGGCGTTTGCCGACGAGCCGCGCGAGCTGGTGTACGTCGACATGGACACGTCCGAGGCGACCTTCTAATTCTCACCAACGTCAGTCGGAACATGGGCGTTACGCGCGCGGGGCAAATGACACCTCCCTCGTGCGTGATTTTCCTTGCCGGGAAGCGGCATTTCCCGCGGCAATACGACAGGAGGAGCGTCCCGCAGAGGGCGGGTGTGCAGGAGAGGGAAGCGGCCATGGCCGCCTCCCCCTCCTGCACACCTTTGACTCGCCAGTTCTCCTGGCTTAGACGCGATCGTATCGCAAATCAAATTTCCTATCAGCTAAATTGCCGGACCCCAAGAGGTACGTTGTCGTTCGCTTTTGCAGTACGTCTTATCTCGGAAAGTACCTGGTCTTTGGTCATAGCCCGCGTGCGCCCTCTATTCGGACGCTCCATTCTCTTAGCTTTGAGTTGTCATCAGGTGACGCAACATGGCACGGGAATCGACGGCAGGCAAATCTCTCTCCGCAATCTCTTCAATTGCTCTAACAATGTCCCCCAAGTTGTCTTCGACAGCCTTCTCAGCGGCTCCCATTATCGTATTATAATGTCTGTTAGTTGCGGAGAGAATCGACGAAATATTACCTACGGTTTTGAGAGATACGGCCCAAAACATTTCCGTCAACCGTTCTTCACCCTGTTTCCCTGAATCCACTTTCGCACATTCCGCAAACTCCATTTCCGCTTCGGCGTTGCCCTCAAAAAAGTCGCGAATGAGACCTTCCCTCATTTCCTCTGGAAAATGCTTTGAACCTACATTTGGAAAAAACGAGCCTATTGCCGTTGAAGCGAGTGAGGGGTCAAGCCAATCGGAAAGGCGGTCCAGTTGCGAGCGTCTAAGACTCATATAGCCCGCCTGCATCGTAACTGCTCGCATGAAGTAAACAAACTGATAAAATACCTCCATTTCTTTGGCAGCGCGCAAATCTTCGTCCTCAATTTCCTCCTTCGTAATCACCTTAACCACGTCACAGACAGAGGTTACAGCCTTTATAATCGCTAAGGAAATCTCGCCAACAGGTTCAATGTCCTTTTTCGCCTGTTCTGCTATCTCCCGGCAACGCTTCTCTGTCAGGTGTTCCTTAAATGCACTGAATAGTCTCGAAAAGAGTGACATAGACGCTCCTATCAGCGAACAGCCTTTAACTTGTCGAAAAAGGCCCTATGTTTTTCAGGGATACGCGGGAATGGCTTTGCCCTAAATCTACTCGGTACGTTGTCGAGCAATTCAGGAAAACCAGTAAACGGAATAATGTCTTTCGGAAAACCTCTATCTAGTCCCTCTTGAATCCGCTTAACGATATAATCCCAAACGCTTTCATTTGCGGCGAAGTACTGAATCTCACTTGAAACGTATTCCCAGACTTCGGAATGCAACCACTTTGCCACCTTATGTAATAACCCTTGCCTTAGCAAGTAATCTATCTCATCGAACAAAGTCAACGACCTATTCAATAGTTGTTCATTCTCTGCCTGTTGCCAATCAATCGGCTCTTTATTATTGCGAACCTTGGCATAGAATTGGAATAGCTTCTCTTCCTGAAAGGCGTCATAAAGTTTGCCTATCAATTCCGTCCTTCTAATGGAATTGCTGTTGCGAATCGCTATTACACCGAAGAAGATCCCGGCAAGTATTCCGACGACAGAAACGAAATGCAGAGAAGTATCCATCATTCCTCGTTGGGCATGGCCGTGAGACTCGCGGGGGTGGAAACATCCGGCCCCCATTATATCGGCTGTTGCAACCCCGTGCAACGCCCGACGGCTGCACACAATGGTTCCCTGTAGCCGTTGACGCGCGAGGTTTTTCGGACAGAGCCAGATACCTACAGGCGGCTTCACGGGCAATGAAGGTCGCGGCGAGGACGGCGATCAAGACTCGGCTGCGGCGGCCAGCCTGCGAGGGCGACGACGAGGGCCTACAAACGCGCTGGACGGCGATCGAGAGTACGGCCGCGGGCAGAGACCGTCATGGACACGGCGGCCCAAACGACTATAGGAGATGGACAGTCAGGGGCTTGTCACGCGGCGAGATCAAAGCCGGTCCGTGCCCGGATCGTCGAGATCAGCGTGGAGTCGACACGCCAGTCCACAGGCCACAGCAGTTCGATGCCGAGCGGGACGATGGTCTTCAGGAGCCGCATGGCCTCGTCGAACGTGGATTCATCCTTGGGAAAAAGGAAAAAGTGGTCGGGAGTCTTTGATTTGACCGCGTCCGCCGCGGCTGTCCCTTCGGCAACGCCGACTGGGCCGCGCGGACCGCGAAGCGATTGGAGCAGTTTGGAATCGAGTCGACGTTACGGGCGCGGGGGAGGCCGAAGAAGGGACGGGAAGAGGGCAAGTGACCTTTCGCCTTCCTGAATTCCCCAAAGACGCCTAATTCGGTGGGTGGCGCCTTTCTTCCTCACCGCGAAGCGCCAGCCCCCGCTGCTCGCGTAGGGTTTCCAGCGACTGCCGATTTGCTGTATAATCGAGGGTGTACCCAGCAGTTCGCTGAGGGAAAGAGGCGAGCGACGTTGCCGCGTCTCATATTTGCCGAAATCCGAGGAGATGATGCCCCGAATTTGCCGTGTCATGACAATTGAAAGTATTGACGGCGCAGACCGGCCGAAGGTCGGGAACACGGCTCGGGCGCTTGGCGTCAGGTGATCGAAAGGTGAAAAACGCTTATGGCATCATTTCAAGAGACGCCGGCATTCGTCGAGTACGTGGAATTGCTCGGTCAACTTCATGGACTAATCGACATCGGACGGGGCGAGAGCCTGGAAGCGGATGCGATAAGGGACCGCATGGACGAGCCCTGGAAGCATTTGGCCAGCGAAGAAATCGCGGAGATCGACCGATTATCAGCAGAACCAAGATCGCCGAAGGCCGCCGGAAAATCGGACGACACGTCGGTAGATCCTCGTACGGTAGCGCTAACGTCGCAAGAAGTGGAGTTGCTTCAACATATTGCTGTCGGCAGGCCGAGCGAGATCCTTGCTGATTCCTTGCATATTAGCGCTGAAACAGTCAAGGAGCTCGTGCAGGACATCCTTCGTAAGATTGCCGTTTCGGACAAATTGCCGAGGGAGACGTCAGCAACTCTCACGAAACCCTGAGGAAAAGAGAGAAGAAGAAGAAAAGGTGCCACCCACCAAATTCCGGTAAGATATATACACTGCGAAAAGGAAGGGGGCGTGACAAGCTTGTGGGCTGTGGGTAAAACCGTATGCATGTCGCGAGCAGCACGTTATTTTCCCGGCGGCATGGTTTACCATGTCCTCATCAAAATCGGGCACAAAATCGAGACACATTACCGATTTTCCGTCTTCTTGGGCCGCCCCGCCTTCTTGGGTTTCAAGACGCGTTCGACAAGACCCTCCAGGCGATCCAAGAACGCTTCGTCGCCGAGCGGCCGCCCCGTCCGTATGTGCTTCCGCAGTTCTTCCACCTCGCCCTCCGGCCGCGCACTGTCAAGAAAAGCCTGCCCATCGTGGACCATCGCCAACCAAGGCGCGACCTTTACCAGAGAGTGTCGTCGCCGGATCCCACGTTGCGTTACGTGGTGAGGCATCCCGGGGATCACGACGCGCGCCAATCTTGCCATCCCCATAAACCACCAAACTATGCCTCTCCTGTCAAGAATTGGTATTGTGTCCGATTTCCGCAAAGAGGCGTGAGGGTTTGACGGGCCCGCGCGCTGCCGTCCCTTTCACGGCTTCAGCGCTCCCTTGGCCCTGAGCCATTTCTCGGCCCAGGCTGCGGCTTCGGGGTCCAAGGGCGGAACCGGCGGCTGATTGTAGTCGATCGTGTCGTAGCCGCCATTCTCGTAGCACTGATCGATCAGGGCCTGGAGATTCAGCGTCGCGTCGGCATCGGTCTTCCGCAACGGGATGGGCAGGATGGGGAGCGGCTCCGCCAAATGCAGCGGGTAAAACTCGGCCACGTGGCGTTTCCAACCGCGCCGGATGCACGCCATATAGACGGCTCGTTGTTCGCGCCGGAGGAGGACCGTCGGACCCGCAAGCCTTCGCCTGCCGGAGCGGTTCAAATCGATCTCGACCAGGCTCGTCCTGGCAGCGATCACCTCTTTCTGCTTCTTGCGGTATAGCTTCCGGCCATCACCCGGCAGCTTGTTCGTGGGACTCGAAGAACTCGATTACCGTGACGACACGGTTGCCGGAGCTGGAATCCACGATTTCGATATAGCCCTGCGATGAAGGTTCCCGTTGGAGATGGACGAGAATTGGCTCCGCCACGCCGACCGGCGTCGTCCCCGCAGGTGATCCTTCACCGCCTTTCTTCATCGGATATTCTATGATCCGTACGTTGGGGTACACCTCGCGAAAATCGTCTGCATCAGTTTCAACAAACACCCGTTCTTCAATCCGCGGCCGAAGGTCCGGGGGCAACTTCGGACGAAGCTGGTCGGCGGCGTACGGGATCAACCTGGCATGAATGTCTCGCCAGTGTCGCTCCAGATACGGGTCCATTCCGGGAAACGGGCTTTTCATGGGTAAGCATCCTTCGCCGCGGGGAAGAGTGCATTATTATACGCTTCTGCCAATGACTGTTACAATACCGCCGACTGCAAGGGCTAAACGAGGCTACCGAGACATTTGGCCCCAGTAGCGAAAAAGCCGGCGATAAATCGCCGCACTGCAAAGCGCCCAGAGCAGCACAATCGTTCCCGGTTCGGGAACCGCCACCACGCCCGCGGGCACGAGCGAATCACGGCTCAGGCCCGTCGCCGGTGATCCTGTCGCCATCGTGAATTGCCCAGTTAGCGCCGCATGCGATAGAACGCGAACAGGCTCGCGATACCGACGCCCAGCAGCGCCAACGTGCCAGGCTCCGGCACCGGGTCAACGCCGAATTGTCCGATCGTAAACCCGTTGGCGGTTGACGGCGTGCTTAACGCGATCGACTGAATGGTCTCGCCCTTTTGGGCGTAAAAGAAGAACTGTTGCGCTTCGCCATTGCCGCTCAGGGACAATTCCAGCGTCCTGCCGTCTGTCGCCGTGGCAACTACGTCGTAGGGTACCGGAGCGTCCGGCTGCGCGTAGAAGTCGACGGCAAACGTGTTCACGGGCATGGTCATCACGACGCCTGAACCGCCTGATTCATAAGCGTCTCCCGTGTAGCCGTTGTCCCAGTTCGCTGCGCTGCTTCCGGCACTTGTGTGATAAAGGTCGGTGCTGAACACAATCGAACCGCCCTCGGGCGACACGACGCTGGTCACGTTGCCCACGGGTTGAGGGTCGGCGGGGAATTCAACCATGTCTAAGCCACCCACCGTCGGCGGCGGCGATCCGGTGCCACCGTAGCCACCCAACACGTCCGCGCGGGCATTGTGCGAAAATGCCGCCACGGCCGCAAACACCGACGCCAGAACCATCATCTGTTTTTTCATACATATCTCCCTTGAAATTCGGGGCAACAGAGACCGCCCCGACCACGCAATCCAGTTCGTGTCGTTGAGCAAAACGCGCAGTTCAGCCGTGTTTTGCGACTTTAGAACCTAGGTACGCGTCGGCGAGTGAGACTTATACCGCAGATCACTACTGTCCGGTTGAGCGATGAGTAGGTGGTTGAAACTATCGTGATTTCTAGGGTTGTTCCGCGATTTCCGCTTGTACTCGATTTCAGTGCCCCCTGGCGTTTTCGCCCCCTCCTTTGCACTATTAAGTGGAAAGGAGATTGCGATGCACGAGGGCAGGCTGGTTTTTGCTCAACTGATGGATTTCATTCCCAAGCGGGATTTCGACGAATGTGTGAAACGCTATCGCGGCAACTACCGGGTCCGCGATTTCTCTTGTCGGGACCAGTTCCTCACCATGGCCTTCGCTCAGTTGACTTATCGCGAAAGCCTGCGGGACATCGAAACCTGCTTGAATGCGGTGCCGTCGAAATTGTACCACGCCGGGCTTCGCGGCCGGGTTTCCAGGAGCACGCTCAGCGATGCCAACAAGCGTCGCGACTGGCGGATCTACGCCGACTTCGCTCAAGTGCTCATTCGTCGCGCCCGAGCCCTGTACGCCAAGGACAACTTCGCAGTATCGCTCAAGCAGGCCGCCTATGCCTTGGATTCCACAACTATCGATCTTTGTCTTGCCCTGTTTCCTTGGGCGCGATTTCGTCGTCACAAAGGTGCCGTGAAGCTTCACACGCTGATCGACTTGCGGGGCAACATCCCCTGTTTTATCCGCATAACTCACGGGAAAACGCACGATGTGACCGTCCTCGATCACCTGCCAATCGAACCGGGCGCCTTCTACATGATGGATCGAGGATACGTCGATTTTGCTCGCTTGCATCGCTTTACTTCACAGTTGGCGTTCTTCGTCACGCGTGCCAAGAAGAACATCGACTGTTACCGCCGCGAGTCCCGTGTGGTGGACAAGTCCACGGGCCTGCGAAGCGACCAGACGATTGTTCTGCGAGGCGTCAAGACCTCAAAGCTTTATCCGGATGCCCTGCGTCGCGTTGCCTATTACGATGCCGAGCACGACCGGCGATTGTGTTTTCTTACCAACAACTTCGAACTACCCGCCCTGACCATTGCGCAACTCTATCGCTGCCGTTGGCAGGTCGAGTTGTTCTTCAAATGGATCAAGCAGAACCTGCGGATCAAGGCATTTTATGGCAACACGGACAACGCGGTGCGGACTCAAGTCTGGATCGCGGTGTGCGTCTACGTCCTGGTGGCCATCATCCGGAAGGAACTGAGGGTGGACCGCAGCCTTTCCGAAATTTTGCAAATTCTGAGTGTGACTCCTTTCGAGAAAACCCCTATTTTTCAGGCACTTTCCACGATTTCTGTCCCAAATCCGGAAAGTGCTTGTCGTAACCAATTGAAACTATTCGACTTATAACCGGACAGTAGTGACCGCAGATATTGAAGAGGCGTCAATCGCGGTTTGAGAGATTTCTCCCCTCAACGAGTGGTGAGTATCGAATGATTCAGGCGCCCCCATGGCGCCGAGGCCGTTGCCGCTCCCGTCCGGTTGCGTCCGGATAGGCGCGAGGATAGAATAGGCGCGTGCAGCCACTCGCTGGAAGCAGCCTTCGGGCGCCCCGCCCCGCGAGTGAGACGGATCGACCGTCTCGAGACGGCAATCCGGAGGAAGAACGCCAATCATTCCTGCTGGAACAATACCATGAAGCGATACCTGGTTATTGTCGTGGTCCTGGCGGCGGCCCTCGCCGAGAGGGCCGAAGCCGCATCGCCGGTGAGCCCCTTTGAGAGCGACTCCGATCCGGTCGCCGCAAGGCCGGATCGACGAACTGGTCCTCGGCAAGTTGAGGCAATTGGGCATCACGCCGGCCAAGGTATGTTCCGACGGGGTCTTCGTGCGCCGGGTCTACCTGGACGTGATCGGCATGCTCCCCACGGCCGACGAGGCTCGGCAGTTCCTGAAGGACGTCGACCCCGACAAACGCCGCAAGCTCGTCGATCGCCTCCTGGAGCGGGAAGAGTTCGCCGACTACTGGGCCATGAGGTGGTGCGACCTGCTGCGGGTCAAGTCGGAGTTCCCCATCAAACTGTGGCCCAATGCCGTGCAGGCTTATCACCGCTGGATTCGCACGAGCATCCGGGAAAACATGCCGTACGACCAGTTCGTCCGCGAGATGCTCACGGCCAGCGGCAGCAATTTCCGCGACCCGCCGGTGAACTTCTACCGCGCCGTGCAGAGCCGCGAGCCGCAGGCCATCGCCCAGGCCGTGGCGCTGAGCTTCATGGGAGTGCGGCCGGAAAGCTGGCCGAAAGAGCGGTGGTCGGGCATGGCGGCCTTCTTCTCGCAGATCGCCTATAAGCCCACCGTCGAATGGAAGGAGGAGATCGTCCTGTTCGATCTCGAGAAGGCCCGCAGCCAACCAGGGCGTGCAATCGCTCCGGGCAGCCGCGTTTCCCGACGCGGTCCCGGTCCGCCTCGTGCCGGGCGAGGATCCGCGCGTGGCGTTTGCCGATTGGCTGATCAGCCCCAAGAATCCTTGGTTCGCCCAAAACATCGCCAACCGCGTCTGGTTCTGGCTGTTGGGCCGGGGAATCATCCATCCGGCCGACGACATCCGACCGGACAACCCGCCGGCCAATCCCGAGCTGTTGGCCTTCCTCCAGCAGGATCTGATCGCGGCTCGATACGACATGAAGCACCTGCTCCGGCAGATCCTCAATTCGACGACTTACCAGTTGTCGTTCGTTGCCAGGAGCGACGATGCCCGCGGAGAGGCGAATTTTGCTCAGTATCCGCTCCGCCGCCTGGAGGCCGAGGTGCTGATCGACGCCCTGTGCCAGATCACCGGCACGACCGAGCAGTATTCCAGCATCATCCCCGAGCCGTACACTTTCATGCCCGAGGACCAGCGCGCGGTGGCCCTGGCCGATGCCAGCATCACCAGTCCGTTTCTGGAGAAATTCGGGCGATCGTCGCGCGACACCGGGCTGGAGTCGGACCGCAACAATCGTCCCACGGCGGCCCAGTGGCTGCACCTGCTGAATTCGAGCCACGTCAGGCGGAAGATCGAGACGAGCCCGAAAATTCGGGCCCTGTTGCAGGCCGGGGCCAAGAAGCCGGAGAACGTCACGGAACTCTATCTCATGATTCTTTCGCGGCTGCCGACGGAGGACGAGATGCAAATCGCGAAAACGCATATCCGAGACACGTGGGGCGAGGCCGGGCTGCGAGACCTCGCTTGGTCATTGATCAATGGACCGGAGTTCTGCTATCGGCATTGAGGGGGAACGCATGAGTATCGAACAGGAATCACGGGATGGGAAATCGTCGCCGTTGAGCGGGAACCACGTGCGGCTCTCGCGGCGGGACGTTTTGCAACACGGGTTGTGCGGCGCCGGCGCGGCAATGCTTGCCGGCCGAATCGGACTGGCCGCTGCAGCCGGGGCCAAAGCACCGCCTCCAAAGGCCAAGGCCAAAGCGGTGATCCAGATCTGGCTGGCCGGCGGTCCGCCGCACCTGGACACGTTTGATCCGAAGCCGGCCGCGGGCAACGACTACTGCGGACCGCTGAACAACCCGATCCGCGACCAACGTGGACGGCATCCGCATCGGCGAGTTGCTCCCCATGCTGGCAAAGCAGGCCGACAAGTTCTCGCTCATCCGCAGCATGACCCACGGCGACAACGGCCACGAGACGGCGGCCTATCTGACGCAGACCGGCCGGCGGCCCGGCGACCGGCTGGTCTACCCGTGTGCCGGAGCCGTGGTCTCGCTCTTCAAGGGCTACGAGGCGGGCTACAAGGGGCTGATTCCGCCCTACATCGTGCTCACCCAGTCGCAGGGGCGGTTTTCCGAAGCCGGTTTTCTGGGTCCGCGCTACATGCCGTTCGCCACCGGGGGCGACCCGGCGCAGCAGAAGTTCATGGTGGAAGGCGTCGTTTCGCCCGGCCTCAGCGACCAGCAGCAGCAGAAGCGGCGCGATCTGCTTCACAAGCTCGACACCCTGGGCGGCGCCGCCAAAGGCAACCCGGCGCTGACGGCCTTCTATCAAGTCGGAGGACCAGGCCTACGACATGATCCTGGGCGACGGCGCCAAGGCGTTCGACCTCTCCCAGGAGACCGCCGAGGTGCGAGAGCGTTACGACGTCAACTGGGGCACGTGGGTCTCGCGCACCCGCTTCGGCCAAAGCTGCCTGGCGGCGCGGCGCCTGGTCGAGCGCGGCGTGCCCTACGTCACCATCAACTTCGGCGGCTGGGATTCGCACACGGACAACTTCAAGGTCATGCGTCAATTGCTGCCGGACCTGGACCGGGGGCTGGCGACGCTGCTGGCCGATCTCGCGGAGCACGGCCTCTTGGACAGTACGATCATCTGGTGCTGCGGCGAATTCGGACGCACGCCCAAGATCGACTGGGGGCCGCCCTGGAACGGCGGACGCAGCCATTACGGCAAAGTCTTCTCCGCCCTGGTCGCCGGGGGCGGATTCAAGGGAGGGCGCGTCGTGGGCTCCTCGGATGCCAAAGGGGAAGAGGTCAAGGACCGCCCCGTCTATCCGTGCGATCTGCTCGGCAGCATCTATGAATTGATGGGAATCGATCCCGAGGGCAAGCTGCCCAATCCGCTGGGCCTGCCGCTGACCGTCACGCCGACGGCCGCGGACGGCATCCCCATGGCCGGACGGCTGAAAGAAATCATGTGAGGGGGTCTTAGCACTAGTGGCCCCGGACACAAGTAATGCAACGAATTGCAGAGCGGAATTTGCTTGCCCCGGAGGGGCATGTGAGAATAGCCCAGCGATTTATCGCTGGGAATACGAGTTGCGGCAGTCCGTAGTCCCGGAGGGACGGCTGAAGGTCGGCCCTGTGACGAGGATCAGTCGTCCCTCCGGGACTGCTAATTCGGGTGCCCGTCTTCCCAGCGATAAATCGCTGGGCTATTCTCGATCGTCCCTCCGGGACGGGGAAACCGGGAAGCGAGCGTCGAATATGTTGCATTATTTGTGTCCGGACGTGCTAGATTCGAAGTACTAAGCATTTGGGGAGAAACGTATGATCGCATCCCGGTATGTAATGGCCTGCGGGTTACTGATCGTTTTGGCGCCCTTTTTTGCGACAGCGCAGGAGCGTCCGCGCATCGGCTACGTCTATCCGGCCGGCGGCCGACAGGGCACGACATTTCTGGTCACGGTCGGCGGGCAATTTCTGGGTTCCTGGAAAAACGAATATCAGATCGACGTCCTTCAGGCGAAATTCTCCGGGGGCGGCATCCAGGCCACCGTGAGAAAAGACATCAGGCCCTTGACTTCAAAGGAAACTCAGGTGCTGCAGGACAAACTCGATCAACTACGGAAGAAGGGCTCCAAGGATGTCGAGACCTCGAAGGAGATGTTCGAGATCCAGAAGAAGCTCAGCCGGGCCCGCTCCGAGTCGATGAGAAGAGAGACTCAACCTGCCCTGGCCGACACCTTCACGGTGGAGGTCACCCTGGCTGCCGATGCCGAGCCCGGACTGCGCGAGCTGCGGGTGGAAACGCCGCGCGGGGTGTCGAATCCGTTGGCGTTTTACGTCGGCCGACTGCCCGAATTCCGCAAGCAGGAACCGGAGCCCGTCTTCGATCCGCAGGACTTCCTCGAGGGACTGATTCGCCTGCCGCCCAGGACCGAGACGCCCATTACGCTGCCGGCCGTGGTCAACGGGCAGATCATTCCCCGCGAGCCGTACATGCTTTGGTACTCGCCCGAGCGGTTCACCCCCGGCGCTGCGGACCGCTTCCGTTTCCAGGCCCGCAAGGGGCAGCAACTGGTCATCGCCGTCAGCGGCGCGGGAACTCATCCCGTACCTGGCCGACGCGGTTCCGGGCTGGTTCCAGGCCACGTTGGCGTTGTACGACGCCAAGGGAAAGGAGTTGGCCTACGACGACGACTATCGGTTCCATCCCGACCCCGTGTTGTTCTTCAAGGTCCCCGAAGACGGACAATACACGATCGAGATCAAGGACGCGATCTACCGCGGCCGTCCCGATTTCGTTTATCGCATCAGCCTGGGCGAGCTTCCCTTCATTACGGGCATTTTTCCGCTGGGAGGCCGGGCCGGGACCGCAACCACCGTCAAGCTTTCCGGGTGGAACCTGCCGGCCGACACGCTGACGATCGACGCCAAGGACATGACGCCGGGGATCCGTCCGCTTTCGGTGCGCAAGGGGGAGCTGATCTCCAACACGATGCCGTTCGTCGTGGATACGCTGCCGGAATGCGTCGAGCAGGAGCCCAACGATTCGACGCCAGCCGCCCAGGCGGTCACGCTACCCGTGATCGTCAACGGCCGGATCGACCGGCCGGGCGACTGGGACGTGTTCCGTTTCGAAGGCCGCGCCGGCCAGCAGATCATTGCCGAGGTTTACGCCCGCCGGCTGGAATCGCCGTTGGACAGCGTTCTGGAGCTGCTGGACGCCTCCGGAAAGCGGCTGGCCTTCAACGACGACCACGAAGACAAGTCCGACGGCCTGCGCACGCACCACGCCGATTCGCTGATCAACTTCACCCTGCCGGCCGACGGGACGTACTACGTGCGCCTGGGCGACGCCCAGCACCACGGCGGGCCGGAGTACGCCTATCGCCTGCGGCTCAGCGCGCCGCGGCCCGATTTCGAGCTGCGCGTGGCGCCGTCGTGCCTCAACACCATCTCCTGGCGGCTCAATACGCTCGCGGTTTACGCCCTGCGCAAGGACGGCTTCAACGGCGAAATCGCGCTGCGTTTCAAGGACAATCCCGACGGGCTGGCGCTGGACGGCGGCCTGATACCGGAAGGGCAGGACCAGGTGCGTCTGACGCTGGCCATGGCGCCGATGCTCGCGGGCGAGCCGCTGCGCGTGTGCCTGGAGGGCCGGGCGACGATCGAAGGGAAGGAGGTCGTCCGGCAGGCCGTTCCGGCCGACGAAATGACGCAGGCATTCTTCTACAAGCACCTGGTTCCCGCTCGGGATTTCACGCTCGTGCCCGAAGACCGTGTCCGGTTCCTCGAAGAGGCGGCCCGCCACCCGGAGCACTCGGTACCCGCCGCCGCGAAGAAACCGGCCAACAAGCCGGGACCGCGCCGCGTCTTCCAACACCCGATGGACATTCTCAGCCGCCAGCCGGTGAAAATTCCCGCCGGCGGGACCGTGGAAGTGCAGGTTCGAATGTATTGGAGCCGCAACGGTCAGCCCCAGGTCGATTTGAGCGATCCGCCGGAGGGAGTCACCGTCGACCGCGTGTCGTGGACCGAAAAAGGGATGGCCGTCGTATTGCGAGGCGACGCCGAGAAGGCCAAGCCGAGTCTGAAAGGCAACCTGATGGCCAATGCCTTCCTGCAAACCACGGTCACGGAGAAGGATGGAAAGACTCGCGAGGTGCGCAACCTGATCGGCCCGCTGCCGGCCATACCGTTCGAGATCGTCAGAATGCCAAACTCTTCGGCCGCGCCGAGGTTGGACCGGCCGAAGAATAACTTCCGCAATTAAGCGGGGGTGGCTGGCGGCTGAGCTTGCGAAGCCCCAGCCGATGCCGGAAAAGCTGGGGCTTCGCAAGCTCAGCCACCAGCCACCCCAGGAAAACCGGGAAATTATTCTTCGGCCGATCCTTAAAATAGTGATTCCCGCCGATGCGCCATCGTTGACGCATCCCCTCACCCCACACGATCCATGGAGACACGAACATGAAAACAAGAATTTCGCGACGGCGTTTCATCCGGCATACGGCCTTGGCCGGCGTGGCGCTTGGCTTTCCGACCATCGTCCCGGCGACGGTCCTGGGCGGAAACGGCAAGGCCTCGCCCGGCGGCAAGGTCAACGTGGCGTTGATCGGCTGCGGCAGTCGTTCCGGCTATGCGGCCAATTACAAGAATTACGGCAAGTCGGTGGTGGTCGCAGTGTGCGATCCCGTTGAGGGCCGGCGGCTGCAGCGGAAGCAGGAGTTCGGCGGTTGCGCCGACTATGCCGACTTCCGCCAGGTCCTGGCCCGCAAGGACGTGGACGCGGTCCATATCGCCACCGCCGACCACTGGCACGTGCCGATCGCGCTGCTGGCGGCCCGCGCCGGCAAGGACATGTACACGGAAAAGCCGCTCGGCATCAGCATCGAGCACGACAAGAAGTCGCGCGAGATCGTCGACAAACACGGCCGCGTCTTCCAGTACGGCGCGCAGCAGCGCTCCATGCAGCACGTCCGCCTGGGAATCGAACTCGTCCTCAACGGGCATATCGGCGAGGTCCGGGAAGCCTACGTCTGGGCGCCGCACGGCGAGTCCGGCGGAACATGCGCGGAAAAGCCCGTGCCGGCAGGTTTCGACTATGATCTGTGGCTGGGCCCGGCGCCCGCGCGCCGTTCTGCGCCGATCGCTGCCTGAATTCCGGCAGCGGGCGGAACGGGATCTTCCACGTCTACGACTACGCCATCGGCTTCGTGGCCGGCTGGGGCGCGCATCCGGCCGACATGCTGCAATGGTGGCTGGACAACGCAGGCATCCCCAAGATGCCGGTCTCCTGCGAGGCGCAAGGGGTCATTCCCACCACGGGCTTCTTCAACACGTTGACCCACTGGGACGCCCAGTTCGTCTATCCCAACGGCTTGAAGATGCGCTTCATGGACGACCAGACGGCAAACCGGAAGAAGCCGCATCCCGGGGTGGAGCGGGAGCACGGCACGCTCCTGGTCGGTTCCGAGGGTTGGGTGCGGGTGAGCCGCGACGGGTGGAAGACTTCCACCGAGGCGCTCCGCCAGAAGGCGAAGAATGCCGGGGCGAAACGCCTGGCGGCAAGCCATGACCAGATCTGGAACTTCGTCGACTCCGTGCTGAGCAGGGAGCAGCCGGTCGATGATCTGCATTCGGCCGTTCGCTCGGACATCCTCTGCCACCTCATCGACATCAGCGTGCGGACCGGCCGGAAACTCCGCTGGGACGACAAACAAGAGACGATCGTCGGCGACGCGGAGGCGGTGAAGATGATGCATCGCGACCTGCGCGCGCCGTGGACGCTGGACGGCTGATGAAAGGCCCTGCCGGGCTCCGCCGACGGATGAGCTGAAGTCCCCGGTGAGCCGCCCTCCCGTCGATTCCGCCGCAAGTGATTGACAGAACGCCAGTCCCTGCTATCTTAGAGGCTATTTCAACATCGGGCATGTAGCGTAGGCTTCCAGCCTGCGTGCCCGATGTTGAGATAAACCTGTTAGGCGAACGTATTCCATTTGCCGACTGATATCGAGTCGCATTGGCGGGCTGGCCCCGTCGACCGGCGGTTTCCCCAATCAGGAGATGCTCATGTTCCGAAAGATCGTGCTGCTGTGTGCGATATCGTTGTTTGCAACGCCCCTTGCCTTTGGGAGGCCGGATCAAGTGATCATCATCCGGCACGCGGAAAAACCGGAACGTGGACATGATTTGACGGTGAAAGGCCGCGAGCGGGCTGCGGCGCTCGGGCCGTTTTTCCTGAACGGTGACCGTGGAACGCCGGCGGCAATCTATGCTCAGGGCCCCAGCGATGATCATCCTTCCCGGCGCTCCGTCGAAACCGTGACATCGTTGGCCCGTGAATTGAAACTGGACGTGAAGGTTCGCCATCGCGGCGAAAATGCCGAGATGATCAAGGAGATTCTCTCCAAGCCCGAGTATGACGGAAAAGTGGTCTTGATCTGCTGGTCGCACAAGGAAATACCCGGTTTGGCAACTGCGTTGGGCGCCGCCAATCCTCCCGAGTGGCGCGACTCCGCATTCGACCGGCTCTGGATCATCAGGTTCACGGACGGCAAGGCGACGCTGCAGGACGTGCCGCAGAAGTTGATGTTTGGCGATTCGACGGAGTAGAGTTCCCGCCCACCGCTACGGTGCGGGCTTGATCGCATCGAGGCGGCGATCGACGCGCTGGACAAGTTCCGTCGGCAACGGGGCGAAATCGGACTTGACGACATCCGCCTGTCCGTCGTGGGTCGCCCAGCGCAGGAAGTCGACGATCGGCTTGCGGCTGGTTTCCGACTGTTTATCCAAGCAGACGGCGTAGATCACGCCCGTTATCGGGTACGACTCCTTGCCCGGCTTGTTGATCAAGTCGAAGGTCAGATCGGCAGGGATTTCGGCGAGGATGGCGCGGGCCGCCGCCGTCAGGTTGGCCGGTTCGGCGCGAACGAAGGCCGATTTGTCTTTGTTCTGGACGGCCCCGTAATCGAGCGTGATGTCCTGGAACGAGGTGAACAGCCGATCGACGTAGCCGATGGCGCCGTCGATTTCATGGATCTTGATGGCCACTCCCTGGTTGCGGGCGGCTTTCTCGCCCACCGGCCATTTGATTTCCGCCGCAGCCGCCGGCTGGACCTCTTTTGCCCAATCCGCACTCACCGCGGCCAGGTATTCGGTGAAAAATTGCGTCGTGCCGCTGGAATCCTCGCGATGCACGACCGTAAGCTTCGTGGCGGGAAGGTTGACGCCCGGATTGACCGCCTTCAAGGCAGGGTCGTTCCATTGCTTGATCTTACCGAGGAAAATGTCGGCGAGGATCTCCCCGGTAAAGTTCAGCGGCGTCTTGTCCTTGAGTTGGTCGACATGATACGCCGGCACCACGCCGCAGAGCAGCAGTGGAACGTGAACGACCTCGCAACCGCTCTTTTGCGCCTTTTCTCGGAGTTCGGCAGACACCGGGCCGTGGGTGAAGGCAATCGCGTAAGTCTTGTCGAGCATCCGCGTCACGCCGATTGTCGTCCCGGCCGACTCGCAAACGAGATCGACTCCCTGGTCCTTGGAATACTTCCTTTTCCAGAGGTTCTCGGTCACCACGAAAATAGCCGAGGTGCCGCCCGTCATCAATTGCGGGCGTACGGATTTGGGCTTGTTCGTACCGAAGTAAAGCGGCAGTGAAAAGTAGATAAGCAATCCGATAACGGTCGCAATCACGAGCATAACAAGGATCCGCGCCACCACCCCGCGATCCCTCTCGAGCGGGGCCGTTGATCCCGGCAACGCATGTTGGTCGTCCATCGCAAACTCCAGGCTGGTCAATTGCAGAAAATTTCAGAGGCAAGTTTAGCCCACCACTTCACGCTCCACAAGTGGTTGAAGATTCGGCTGGCGCGAACTCGACGATTTATAACAAAACGCTAACCATTTCCTTGCAATACGCTAACAAATACATGCTAGCATGGTCGGTTTCAAACTACGTTGTCGAAGGCATCAGTTGTTCAAGGTGGGGCGTGTTGCTCCACCGGATGTACTACGGCAGCCTAGCGAAAAAGCGCAAAGTCATGACACGACGTCCGGGGTTTACGCTGGTCGAGTTGCTCGTAGTCATCGCGATCATCGGCATGTTGGTGGGCCTGCTCCTGCCGGCAATCAATGCCGCCCGCGAAGCAGGAAGGCGGGCACAATGCATGAACAATCAAAAGCAGATCGGGCTGGCGCTGCTCAACCACCTCGGCGAAAAGGGTGTCTTTCCGGCCGGTTGCATGGCCAGTCTAACCGCGGGCGGCCCGCAATTATTCGATACGTGGACCGAGGCCTCGAGTTTCGCGGCCGGCGCCAAGATGCACGGCCAGAGTTGGATGTTGGAGATCCTTCCGTACCTGGACTACGACGACCTTTACAAGCAGTGGGATCTACGTCGCAGCGTTGTCGGGAATGGAAAGGTCTCGTTTACGGATATCAAGACATTCTACTGTCCTTCGCGGCGGGCCGGCTTGAGACCGGGCGATGCGACCTGGATGGTGAGCAAGACCGCCACCGGCGGCGGCACCGACTATGGCGGCTGCCTGGGGCGCGTCAACGGATGGAAGAACGACGTCGTCGGCTACAACCACCGCTTCGAGGATCTTACGAGAAACGACTCGCAGCCCCCGATCTCGGATGTCGCTTTGCTGCGGGGGATTTTCCGGCCGAACTATCAAACCAAAATGGCCGACATCACCGACGGCGCCTCCCATACCATCATGATCGGGGAACTCCAGCGATTGCAGCCCGTGCCGGGCGACTCCACCGGCGACACGACGACTTTCGAGGGTTGGGCCCTTGGCAACTGTTCGTCGCTCTTCGCCACCGCCACGGATCCGGGCCACAGCAATCCGGGTGGAATGAACAACGGTTTCTTCGAGTCGCCGGGAAGCCAGCATCCCGTCGGAGCGTATTTTGGCATGGCCGACGGCTCCGTTCAGTTCATTAGCGAGAATGTCGATTCGTCGACTAACGACGGGGTTTTCCCGCTGCTGGGCTCGATGGCCGACGGCGCGATGGTGCAATTACCCAACGACTAATACTAATAACGTCTCGGACGCGATCATGCGGTCGTTTGCAAGCAAGGAATTGTCCATGGACCCCAACCCCTGCCGGTCTGCATGTCTTGAGAATGGGACGCGATCTCGTCGGTCCGGCTTCCGCAGTTCTTCCCCGTGCCTAGGGCCTCGTCATGGGCGGTGGCGCGGGGTTTTCCTTTCCTTGTTGTTGTGCGCGATTCTGTCCGTCGTGGGGTGCAGTCACGGCAACCTCCCTCCGCTGGGCCGCGTGCATGGCAAGGTAACGCTGAATGGCAAGCCGCTGGCCAGCGCGCTGGTCGTGTTTCATCCCGCCAAGGGTCACATTTCGTGCGCTACGACCGATGGCGATGGGAATTACGACCTGATCTTCATCCGCCAGGAACACGGTGCGCTCGTGGGAAAACATCGCGTGGAGGTTAGTACACAGCCCCCGGAAGATTTCCGTAAGGAAATCGTACCCGCGCACTACAACAGCAAAACGACGTTAGAAGAAGATGTCGTTGCGGGCGAGAACGAAATCGACCTCGATTTGACCTCAAGTTAGGTTGGCTCCTAACCGAAGTTTCACTGAATTCTCACTGAATTCTAACAGTGTGTACCATCTTTGTTTTGTAGTTATCGGTTATGATGATCTTTCTGGCTTTGATTTCCAAACCTTTGAACGCTTGTTGAGGAGTGCCTTATGAACGCGGGTGGGAAGAAGTTTCCGATTGTGGTTGCCGTGCTCGGTGTTGTGTTGTTGCTCTCGGGCGGGCTTGCCAAGGCCGCGATCATCACGCAGTGGAGCTTTAACTCCAATACAAGTACTTCCGGAACCAATGCGAATACCCCGGCGCCGACGACGGGCAGCGGGTATGCAACACAGTTGGGAATGACGAATCCCTATAACGGCGGCAGCATCGCGGCTTGCGACTTTCCGAGCACCAAGGGCACCGCCGACACGGCCTATACCGAGTATCTGTGGCGCGTTCGCGCTACTACGAGTTTTGCCGATGGTACGGCAAACAACCTTCCCAGCGGCGCTCCCAGCGCGAACGGTTGGGCGCTTTACAATATCAGCTCGGGTACCGCCCACGATGGGGCACCCGAGTTCTCGCAGGGTTGCGAGTTGGATACGAGCACGGTTGGATACTCGAATATCAGCTTCAACTTCGATTGGTATTCCACGACGCAGGGTGTTCGCGACTTGCAGTTCCAATACAACCTGAACACCTCCAACTCCGCGGGCTGGACCAATATAGGCAGCGCCATTGGAGCTTCAGCCGGGGCCGTTCAAGATGCGTCGGGTTCGAACTATGTTTTCGTCGCGACTCCCAATGATTTCTACGGAGGCGCCAATCCGCAGACCATCACGGTCAATTTGAGCTCGATTACCGGGGCGAATAACGATCCGCACCTTGGCGTCCGTTTGGTCTCCGCGTTTGACGACACGGGCCGGTACCAGGATTACGTTTCGGCCACCCTTAACGGCGGTCTCTCGCAGCTCTATAATAACTCATCCGGAAATTGGCGATTCGGCAACCTGACGTTCCAAGGCGCCCTGACTCTCAACACCGTCTCTACCGGTCCCGCGTTGACGTGGAACGTTGCCAATGGCGGCAGCGGGGCTTGGAACACGACCGGGTCGAATACCGTTTGGAACAACGGATCCGGCCCCGTGGCCTACGCCGACAGCAGCAGTGTCGCGTTTGGCGCTGTCTCGAGCGGGACGTCGACGATCACGGTCGCAAGTGGCGGGGTCTTGCCGTCCGGCGTGGCCGTCAATAATACCACTCCCGGCACGGGCTATGCGTTCGTGGGTGGGGCGATTGGCGGAACCGGCGCGCTGTATATGCAGCCTACCAATGTCGGATTCGTGTCGCTTTCCGGCACCAACACCTATACCGGTGGCACCCAGGTATCGGGTGGAACCCTCATGGTTGCCGGAGATAGCAGCTTGGGCGTGAGCAACGGCGCCGGTGGGGCCGTGGTGCTCGACAACGGTTCCACGCTTCAGCTTGCGTCGTCCTTCTCGTCGGGCCGGATGTTCGAGATCGGCAGCAATGGCGGCGTATTGGATACGCAAAGCTTCTCGTTTTCAACCAGCGGGAGTTTCTTCGCAGGTGGCACGTTTACTAAACTCGGCGCCGGCACCCTCACGCTGAATGGGGCCGCCGTGCAACTTTCGGGATCTACCACCATCACTGCCGGCACCCTCGTGTTCGCCGGGAGCAATGGGGCAAGTCTGCAAGGCGGCGGCACGCTCAACGGCAACCTTGTCATCAATGGACCGGAACGGATCAATTTCGACAGCGTCGGCAGCACCGGCCTGTATGGCGGATCGGGTCAAATCCAGGCTTCTTATCCGGGTAGCATCGGCAGCAAGTTCTCCAACAGTTCCTGGACCGTGCTCAGCAACTCGCCTACCGGTTCGGCGACGGCCGCAAGCGGCGTCGTCACGTCGGCGGGAACGATCTCCAACAACATCGTTTTGAACCCCAACAATCTACCCTTTACGAAGACCAATGTCGCGGCGACGTTGGCGCCCCCGTCCAGTGACGCCTTCATCGTCGGTATCGGCGCCACGCAGGGCAGTACCCTGGCCTTTACCGGAAACATCAGCGGAAGCGCCGACGTGGTGTTCGGCAGCAACTCCGTTGTCGGCGCTGGCGGCGCCGGAACCTTGTTCCTCTCGGGAAGCAATAGCTACGCCGGCACGACGCTGATCGACGGCAACGGTGTCGTCCAGTTGGGTTCCACTGCCGCGCTGCCCCCGAAAACCGACGTGATTTTCGGCGCCACGGACACGAGCGCTGCCACGCTCGACCTTAACGGCTTCAGCCAGACCATCAACACGCTCTCGGCAGCGACCGGGACTTCGACGCTCACCAACAGCAGTGCGACCCCCGCGATGTTGACGATCAGCGGCGGCATCACTCCCAAGACTGGCTACAATGGTTACGTCACCGGCAACCTGTCGCTGTATAAGGCCGGGACCGGAGCGTTGACGCTTACGGGATCGAGCACCTACACCGGCGCAACGACCATCGCTGCCGGCACGCTGACCGTGAGCAATACGTCGGCTGCCGGCGTCGGCGCGCTCTTTCTGCAGAGCGGCGCTAGCCTGGTCTATTCGGGTGCGGCGGTGAGCCTTGCCAACAACAACGCGAGCGTGGCAAGCGGGGCGTCGGTGTCGCCTGGCGGCGCAAGCAACTACGGTACGCTGGCCTTCAATAGCCTGGCTCTTAGCGGCGGCAGCGTGACGTATGACTTCAACTCGACGCAGTCGGACCTGATTACCGGCTCCGGGACGCTGAATCTCTCGGCGCGAGCAGCCACCCCATCGTGATCAATCTCAACAATAGCGGCCAGATGTTCAATTCTTATCCGTTGTTTACCTTCGGCAGTTTGAATGGTTTCAGTTCGTCCGACTTTACGATGGGGTCGGGTACGAAGGCCGGATACACGTATGGTTTCGTGCAAGACGGCACCAATCCCAACCAAATCGACCTGACGATTACCGGCACCGGGAGCAATAATTTGCCGAGCCGCCAAGGCCTGTCCTGGGCGACGGGCAGCGGCACATGGAATACGACCGCCACGAATTGGGGCGGCAGCGCGACCTATGTCGACGGCGACACGGTGACCTTCGGCGAGCCCGCGGCCAGTAATTCGGTGGTTACGATCAGCGGCAGCGCCGTGACGCCGTTGTCGTTGACGATCAGCAACACGTCCAACTCGTACACCTTCACGGGCGGCACGAACGGCGGAATCACCGGGACGACCGCGCTGTACAAGACCAACGCCGGCATGGCCACGCTGTCCACCTCCAACAGTTATACGGGTGGAACATTCATCACCGGCGGGACCCTGGCGACGGGCGCGGCCGGCGACCTTTGCTTGGGAAGCGCCACGGGCGGCGTCACCCTGGACACGCAGGGAACGCTCATGACCACCACGTCGAACTTCAGCAGCAGTCGCCCGTTCACGGTGAACGCCGGCGGCGGAACATTCCTCGCTTCGACGGGCACCAGCTCCGTGGGCGGTACGTTCGCCATCGCCGCCAACGCCACGTTCACGAAGACGGGCACGGGCACCCTGGTGCTCACCGGGACAAAGTCGGCAGTGACGGCCGCCGCCGGATCAACGATCTCGGTGCAAGCGGGCAATCTTTCGATCGTGCCGGAGGGCTTCACGGAGAACGGGCAGTTCAATATCGCCTCCGGTGCGACGCTTACGCTCAACACGGTTACCTCGACGACCGCAGCCTCGACCTCCTTCCTGGTGAGTTCCGGCGGAGTTGTCAATGGAAATCTCGTGGTTACCAATCCGTTGGGCTTGAATTTTGCCAGCCCCGCCTTAAGCGGTACCGGGGCCATTCAGTTTCAGAACATGCAAACTCCCCCGGCGCCAACGCATTTCAGCACTGCGTCGGCCCAGAGTATCGGCGTAACCGGAAACTACGTTACCCAGAATATCAACTGCAACATCCAACTGAATAGTCTGAACCAGCCGTTCTACAAGACCAGCATCTCGCAGTCCGGCAGCACGACGAACGGCAACGGCTTCATTCTCGGCAACGGCACGGCCTGCTCGTTCTTCTCGATTTACCCGGGAGCGGGCAACACGTTCAACATCAATGGCGTGATCTCCGGTAACTGCGACGTTCAATTCGGTGGAGTTGGCGGCGGCGGCCAGGCCAACACCGTCTACTTGAACAACCAGAATACCTATACCGGCGTGACGATGTTCGAGTGTGGAGTGGGCGGCAACTTGATTTTGGGCGCGTCCAACGCCCTGCCGCCGACGACGGACCTGATCTTCGCGCCGATCAACGGCAACTCCTACCAGACCACGGTCGACCTCGCCGGCAACAATCAGACCGTGGCCTCGCTCTCGTACTGGGCGAACGCCATCGCAGGCGCAAACTCCAACGATTGGACGAGCCTGGGTGAGCAGATCGTGAATACGGGGGCCGCGGCCACGTTGACGGTCAGCGGCACGGTGACGCCCAGTAGGCCGTTCGGCGGCGTCCTGGGCGATACGAATAACCAAAACCTGATTCTCGTCAAGGACGGGCCGAATACGTTGTGGCTCAATGGCAACTACAATAGTTACTCGGGAGGAACGACGGTCAAGAACGGTTTGCTCTTGCTATCTCCGAACAATACCGCGTCGGGCACGCCGACAGGGTATGGCGACGTAACCGTCAGCGGCGGAACGCTGCAGGGGACCGCCACGATTGGGAGCGGCTATCCTTACGTAAATCTGAACGTGGGCGCAGCCGGCACGGTTCACCCCGGCCTGGCCAACTCGCTCGCCGTCGGCGGACAGCCGGGCACGTTGGCCGTTGTCGGTAATGCGACGTTGTCGGCCGGAGCGAACATGCAGTTCGACTTCGGGCCCGCGAGCACCAGCCTGTTGTCCGTTAGCAACCAGTTGTCGCTGCCGACCACGGGCAACGTGACGATCAACCTCGTCAACACCGGCGGGCTGAGCGGCGGCACGTATCCGTTGATCACGTTTGGCAGTTTGGCGGCGGGCAACACGAGCACGCTGGCCGTCGCCAGTCAGCCGTCCACGGCTCTGACGTGGAGCGGCACGACCGCCAGCTTGAGCGACTCCGGCACGGCAATCAACGTGACGATCGCCGGCAGCAGTGTCTGGGATGTCAATACCACGGCCGACTTCCAGGGTTGGCAGACCTTCAGCAACGGCAAGACCGTCACCTTTGATGATTCCGGCTCGGGCGGCACGGTGTCGATCGCGTCCAGCGTCGCGCCGGCGCGCTGGTGTTCAACAATACGGCAAAGTCCTACGCGATTACGGGTGGGACGATTTCGGGCTCCCCCAGCCTGCTCGTTTCCGGCAGCGGCGCGGTGATCCTCAACAACGCGAACACGTACACGGGCGGCATCACAGTCAACAACGGTACGTTGAGCGCGCTCCGCGGCATCAATCCGCCTTCGGCCAGCGTGGCCGGCGGGGCGACGCTGAATGTCGGTGGCGTGGCCGTCAGCAGCGTTGCCATGACGAACAACGGCGCGTTCGACGCCGGCAGTGTCTCGCAGAGCGTCAACCAGACGGTGGGCAGCATCGCCGGCAGTGGCACGACGAGCGTTGCCAACGGCACGTTGGTAATCTCGAACTCCGCCAGCCAGAGCGTCATCAACGTGAATGCCGGCGGCAAACTGGCGCTGACTTCGGGCAACTATCAAGTCGGCAATACCGCCGCTAACGCGGTGACAACCGGCTCGTTGAACATCGCCCAAAGCGCCGGGGCTTGGAACGGCACGATCGACTTGGGTTCCGCCACGATGCTGGTTACCAGCGGCAATCCGGCGACGATCTACAGCCAGATCCAACAGGCTTCGGCGCTCTGGGCGGGAATTTGACCTGGGCCGGCAACGGCGGCATTACCAGCTCCGTGGCGGCTGGCTACGCGGCGGCGCATCCCGGCTCCTACACGGCTGCCGTGGGCTACTACAATACCGGCGCCGGCATCAAGGTCGGTCTCGCCTTGCCGGGCGACCTGCAGCTCGCTGGCGCCGTAACCTCCCAAGATTTGAGCACCGTCGCGCAGAACTTCGGAAAAGCAAACGTGGGCTGGTCGGGAGGCGATTTGTACTACACCACCGTGGTCGACGCGAAGGACGTTGCTGCGGCAACGGCCTGCTATTCGCTGGCCGCGCCTCAGGTCGTGGTGGCGAAGCCGAATTCGCAGTTGGGCGGAGTCCAGCCGCTTGACAGCGGCTCGTCGACAACCGGACCGATCGTCGAATACAATCCCGGCACCGGCGTGCTGTCGATCGATAACAGCAACCCCAACCCCAACGGTTTGGAAGGGTTTGGCGTATACCTCAAGAGTCCGGCCGCCGCTATTCCTGACGCGGGCGCGCTGAGTAATCCCGCTACGGGTGTGCTCGGCGGCCTGACCTTCTACGATGGCAGTTACCCCTATGGGTACACTCCCGCCTTGTTCAACGTGGCGTTGAACCAGTCGGTACAGTGGCTGTCGACGGCCCCGCAAATCGAGGACCTGCCGGCGGGCGTCTACGAGCTCGCCCAACTCCCGACGGGGTTGCAGGCAAGCGATTTCGGCAACAGTCTGTACGGCGCCAACAACGGCAGCGGCGCGGTCTTTTTCGCGGATGACAACGGCACCCTGAGCAACGCGCAGGTCCAGTTCGTACCCGAGCCGGGCACGTTGGCCCTGTTGGCGGCCGGCATGGCAGCTATGGGCGCCGCCTATTATCGCCGCCGAACCGCGAGTAAGAAGGTTGCGTGCCAGGACGCAGGTTCGATATCCATTGACGTCGCCTGCCACCAGCGCCACGTCACGACGAAGAGGGTGGCCGCATAATCCGCGGTTGGCGTTTCAAACAGCGGCTGGGCGGGGCGGTAAACGACCTGCCCAGCCGCTAGCGTTTCTGATGGTGTTCTTTCGAGGAGGTCTCTGACGTGAGTTTGAATCGTACGGCGTGCAGTTTGCTGGCGAGTCGGGCTGCCTGGTGGGGTATCGTCGTTCTGGTATTGGGGGTCCGACTCCAGCTTTCGTCGGCGGTCGAGGTCACCTACAACGTCAATACGGGCGTTCTGAGCCTCGCCGATAGCGGAAGCAACTACAACGCAACGCTTTCCAATCTGGCCGTCTACTTGGCAAACTCGGGTGAGTTCGTTTCGCAAACACAACTTACGAGTGTTTCCTCCCCGCCCAGCAACCCGAAGGCCTGGACGGATAAGACCGTTTTCAAGGCCCAAGACATCGAACTCGATTGGAACAAATTCGGCTACTCGAACACGAGCGGTGGTCTTGATCAACTGAATCAAGGGAATTGTACGATCGCTCAACTCCAGACCGGGTTGTCGGCCAGCGCGTTCGGCTACAATCTGGGCCCCGGCTACGTTAACGGGCCGAACGACACGACGGGCGCCGTCTTTCTTGGTTACCAGGCTGGATTGGGAACGGCGACCGTAAACAGCTCGGCCAACGACATCGTCTATATAATCCGCAGCCCGGCGGGGCAGGACAACTGGACGGGCGGGAATGGGTCTTGGGCCACGGCGGGCAACTGGACCGATACCAGCGGTACGATACACCAGCTTCCCGCGTCGACGGGCACGCCCTGTTTCCTCAGTCTCGCCCAGGCAAGTACCGTCACCCTGAATGGCAACCAAAGCGCCGGTTCATTGTGGTTCGACAGCAGCAACGCCTGTACGATTGCTCCAGGCACGGGCAGCAATACGCTGACGCTCAGCAACACGGCGACGATCTGGATCGATGCCGGACTGCACACGATCTCCGCGCCCCTGGCACTGGCCGGCGGCTCCCTGACCGTAGATGCCGAACCGGCGGGCAACGTTGCGCCCGCCAGCACCGGGCTGACCGTCTCGGGCCAAATCACCGGCAGCAGTGCCCTGGTCAAGATGGGTCCCGGAATCTTGTACCTCAGCAATACGAGCAATAGTTATAGCGGGAACACCTCGATCACCGCCGGCACGCTCAGCGCGGCTGGCGGCGGTTGCCTCGGGACCAGCGGCTCGGTGACGATCAGCAATGCCACGCTCGATTTCAGTGCTTCGGGATCGTTTTCGCGCGCCATTTCCTTGAACGGAGGGGGGGCCAACACGATCCAGGCGGATACGGGAATCATGACCTTGAGCGGCCCGATCGGCGGCTCGGGCAGCTTGACGACCGCCGGCAACGGCATTGTCGCCATCAGCAACTCCGGCAATACCTACAGCGGGGCGACGAATATCTCCGCCGGTACGCTCCAGCTTCAAGCGGTCCAGGCCCTGAACAGCACGTCAGCCGTGACGGTGGGCAGCGGGGCCGTGTTGGACCTTAACGGGCTGAGTCCTTTGCTGGCGAACATCGCCGGCGGCGGGACCGTGGCGAACAATAAGTTATCCACGACTTCCACCTTGAGCGCCGCATATACTGGCGGGGCGGCGAGCTTTGCGGCGGCCATTCAAGACGGCGCCGGGCACGTGGCCTTGGCCGTGCCGGGCGGCGGTTTGTTGACGCTGAGCAACACGGCGAACACCTATAGCGGCGGCACGACGATTGCTTCTGGTGGCACGCTTGGCGTTTCCGCCGATGGAAACCTCGGCGCGGGGGCGGTTTCGATCAACGGCGGTATGTTGCAGGCCACGTCCGGTTTCACTTCCAACACCGGACGCAACTTCGCCGTCGGCGGCGCCGCGTCGTTCGACGTGGCTTCCGGTCAGACTTTGAGCGTCGCCGGCGTCGTCAGCGGTACCGGAGCCCTCGCCAAGAGCAACAGCGGCAAGCTCGTGCTCCTCGGCGCGAACACGTATCAGGGCGGCACGACGATTAACGGCGGCGCCGTCTCGGTCGCCAACGACGGGGCGCTGGGCAACTCGTCGGGAACCGTCACCATCAATAACGGGATCTTGGAAGTCCAAGGCAATGCGACCTCCAGTCCCAGCCGGCCGATCGTGGTCGCTAGCGCCAACAACTCGATCATCCAAGTCGACTCCGGCACTTTTACGGCCGCGGGGCCGATCAGCGGTAGCGGCGCGCTCTCCATCCAGGGCTCGGGCACGCTCGCGTTGACGAACGCTGCGAATAGCTATTCCGGGGGCACGTTCGTCAATGGCGGCACCCTCTTGGTGAGCGACTCGACCGGCAAGGTGCTGGGTAATGGACCCAATGGCGTCCGGATCAACGGCGGCGGGCAGCTTCGGGCGACCGCGGGCACGATCTCGCAGCCCGTGGTTCTCAACGGCGGCAACTTGGCGATGGGAACCAATTCGGCCGTTGGCACGCTGAGTCTGACCAATACCTTGACCATCAACGGCGGGTCGCTGACGTTCAAGCTGCAGAACGGCGGCATCGCGGACTCGATCGACCTTTCCGCGGGAACCGCCGGTGTTCATTTCGGCAGCACGACGACAATCGCGACGGTCAACCTGACGGGCGTGCCGTTGCCCGACACGAACCGCCCTTATGAACTGTTTACGGGCTACTACTTGCTTGGAGGCGGCACCAATGACTACATATCGGCGGCGCACTTGCCGTTGAATTGCCCGCTGGGGTACAGCGGAGCGTGGGGCAGCCAGGCGAACTTGAGCGGTCCGCACGGTTTGTATGCGGATTACTACGTGACTCTCACCGGCCCGACGCAATGGCAGGCAGCGAGCGGCGCCCTTTCGAATAACTCCAGTTGGACGAGTAATGCTCCCTCGAACCCCGGCGGGGTCGCGTTGTTCGGCAGCCTGGGGTCCGGCACGGTCTCGCTTCCCAGCGGCGGATACAGCCTGCATGGACTGATCTTCAGCAATACCGGCAGTTCCTACACCTTGACTTCGGCGGGCACCGCCAACGCGCTATCGCTCACGGGCGTTTACAACGCGGGCGAATACAGCGGCACGGGCCAGGTGGAAGTTGTCAGTGGCAGTCACGATATTCTGGCGCCGGTCGTATTGGCTGCCAACACGAGCGTGACGATGTACGATCCCGCGAGCTCCTTGAGTGTCGCGGGTGCGGTGAGCGGCACGGGCAGTCTGACCCTTGCCGGCTCCGGCACGCTGATTCTGGAAGGCGACAACACCTACAGCGGCGGCACGACGGTCGAAGACGGGACCCTGTACGTCACCCAGGCTGCCGCGCTTCAGGACGGCTCGTCGCTCATCGTCGGCGCCGGCGGCACGTTCCTCTTCGACCCCTCGGCCGCGGGCGGCACGGTCAGCGGCCAGACTGCCGACCGCGTCGCCGCCGTGCCCGAGCCGGGGACCATGGTTTTGCTTTTGGCGGGTGTGGTGTTCGTCGCCGTTGGAGCTTGGCGACGACGAGCCAGGTGAAGCTGGGCGTTTTGCCGCGCAGTTTTCGCCAAGACCTCCCGAAAAAGCACCGAAGCACGAAGGCCATGACCTTCGTGCTTCGTTTCTTGGCTTGGGGCGGCCAGGCCGGATTATTCATCGCAGGGAGTCCTGAAATTCCGCAAGAGGTGCTCTGCCGCCGTTAGTCCGCCTTTAGTACCTATTGACGGCAGAGTCGGCATAAATATATAGTGGCGGGTTTGGAAATTGCTGGAAAATGAAAAACCTCAAACTCGTTGCCGCGGCCGTCTTCCTGGCATCTATTTCGCCGGCCACCTGCCGCGCGGCGGCAATCGTTTGGTCTGGTTCCTCCGGCGGCAATTGGAGCGCGACGGCCGACTGGGCGGGCGGAGTCGTCCCCCAGTCGCCCGGCCAGGCGGTGGATATTCCCGTGACCTTCGCGGGCACGGTCAACGTGGATATGTCGCCGAGTATCGGCGCGCTCAACATCGACAATTCCGGGACCACGTTGGACATCCTCGGCGGCAACACGCTGACGATTTCGGGCAGCCTGGCGAACAACGGCGCGATTTCGGTGGGCAACTACGCCTACCTGACCTTCAGTGGCAGTCAGACGCTCTCCGGGACCGGGAACGTGATCTTGAACCCTTACGGTTACCTGGGCACCGGCAACAGCGGCGTACTCACCCAGGCAGCCGGGAGCACGATCAGTGGTCAAGGCACGATCAACGCGACCTTGATCAACAAGGGCCTTGTCAATGCCAACGTCAATGGCCAGACGCTTACGCTGGCCGGCAGTACGATGACCAACCTCGCGACGATGGAGGGCAGCGGCGGCGGCCTGCTCACCATCGAGAACACGATCAACAACGCGGGCGGCACGATCCTGGCTTCCGGTGGCAGCGTCCAGATCAATGGCGGGATGGTCCTTGGCGGCACGTTGACCAGCACGGGCACGTCGAATCTGTCTTTCAACAACAACAACGGCAGCGGTGGGACGTTGAGTGGGGTCACCCTTTCCAACGGTTCCCAGTTCAGTGTCCTTGGGTACAATGGCGGCAACAGTGTGTTGACGGTGGCCAACGGGATCGCGAACAACGGCACAATTACGGTGAATTCCCCAGCGTCTGGCTATCTCAACAGCTTGACCTTCAGCGGCAGTCAGACGCTCTCCGGTACCGGGAGCGTGGTCCTGGGCGGCATTTACGCCGAACTCAGTACGAGCAACAGCGGCGTCCTCACCCAGGCCGCCGGGCACACGATCAGCGGACAAGGCACGATCACTGCGGCCTTGATCAACCAGGGCGTGGTCAATGCCAACGTCAGCGGCGGGACGCTTGCCCTGTATGGCAACCCGATGACCAACGCCGGGACGATGGAGGCTACCGGCGGCGGCGTGCTCTCCATCCAGAACACCACGGTCAACAATGCCGGCAGGACGATCCTGGCCTCTGGCGGCGGCAATGTCCAACTCGGCAACGCCGCGATAAACGGCGGCACGTTGTCCAGCACGGGCACGTCGTCTTTCCAGGTCGGCGGCTACAGCAACGTCACATCGTTGAACGCCATCACCCTTTCCAACGGCTCGCAGTTCAATATCGCCAGCGGCGCTGGGCTGACGGTCGCCAACGGGATCACCAACAACGGCACGATCACGATGGATTCCGACAACGGTTCCGCGGACGTTTCCTTGACCTTCAGCGGGAGCCAGACGCTCTCCGGCAGTGGAAGCGTGATCTTGGGTGGTCCCAACGTGCAACTCATGACGAGCAACAGCGGCGTGCTCACGCAGGCGGCCGGGCACACTATCAGCGGCCAAGGCACGATCAACGCGGCCTTGATCAACCAGGGCCTGATCGAGGGCAGCGGCGGCGGCCTGCTCATCATCGAGAACACCATCAACAACGCCGGGGGCACGATCCTGGCCTCCGGCGGCAGCGTCCAGATCTATGGCGGGATGGTCCTTGGCGGCACGTTGACCAGTACGGGCACGTCGAATCTGTCTTTCAACAACAACGGCAGCGGCGGGACCTTGAGCGGGGTCACTCTTTCCAACGGGTCCCAGTTCAGTGTCCTTGGGTACGATAATGGCAACAGTGTGTTGACGGTGGCCAACGGGATCGCGAACAACGGCACAATTACGGTGAATTCCCCAGCGTCTGGCTATCTCAACAGCTTGACCTTCAGCGGCAGTCAGACGCTCTCCGGTACCGGGAGCGTGGTCCTGGGCGGCATTTACGCCGAACTCAGTACGAGCAACAGCGGCGTCCTCACCCAGGCCGCCGGGCACACGATCAGCGGACAAGGCACGATCACTGCGGCCTTGATCAACCAGGGCGTGGTCAATGCCAACGTCAGCGGCGGGACGCTTGCCCTGTATGGCAACCCGATGACCAACGCCGGGACGATGGAGGCTACCGGCGGCGGCGTGCTCTCCATCCAGAACACCACGGTCAACAATGCCGGCAGGACGATCCTGGCCTCTGGCGGCGGCAATGTCCAACTCGGCAACGCCGCGATAAACGGCGGCACGTTGTCCAGCACGGGCACGTCGTCTTTCCAGGTCGGCGGCTACAGCAACGTCACATCGTTGAACGCCATCACCCTTTCCAACGGCTCGCAGTTCAATATCGCCAGCGGCGCTGGGCTGACGGTCGCCAACGGGATCACCAACAACGGCACGATCACGATGGATTCCGACAACGGTTCCGCGGACGTTTCCTTGACCTTCAGCGGGAGCCAGACGCTCTCCGGCAGTGGAAGCGTGATCTTGGGTGGTCCCAACGTGCAACTCAATACGAGCAACAGCGGCGTGCTCACGCAGGCGGCCGGGCACACTATCAGCGGCCAAGGCACGATCAACGCGGCCTTGATCAACCAGGGCCTGATCGAGGGCAGCGGCGGCGGCCTGCTCATCATCGAGAACACCATCAACAACGCCGGGGGCACGATCCTGGCCTCCGGCGGCAGCGTCCAGATCTATGGCGGGATGGTCCTTGGCGGCACGTTGACCAGTACGGGCACGTCGAATCTGTCTTTCAACAACAACGGCAGCGGCGGGACCTTGAGTGGGGTCACTCTTTCCAACGGGTCCCAGTTCAGTGTCCTTGGGTACGATAATGGCAACAGTGTGTTGACGGTGGCCAACGGGATCGCGAACAACGGCACAATTACGGTGAATTCCCCAGCGTCTGGCTATCTCAACAGCTTGACCTTCAGCGGCAGTCAGACGCTCTCCGGTACCGGGAGCGTGGTCCTGGGCGGCATTTACGCCGAACTCAGTACGAGCAACAGCGGCGTCCTCACCCAGGCCGCCGGGCACACGATCAGCGGACAAGGCACGATCACTGCGGCCTTGATCAACCAGGGCGTGGTCAATGCCAACGTCAGCGGCGGGACGCTTGCCCTGTATGGCAACCCGATGACCAACGCCGGGACGATGGAGGCTACCGGCGGCGGCGTGCTCTCCATCCAGAACACCACGGTCAACAATGCCGGCAGGACGATCCTGGCCTCCGGCGGCGGCAATGTCCAACTCGGCAACGCCGCGATAAACGGCGGCACGTTGTCCAGCACGGGCACGTCGTCTTTCCAGGTCGGCGGCTACAGCAACGTCACATCGTTGAACGCCATCACCCTTTCCAACGGCTCGCAGTTCAATATCGCCAGCGGCGCTGGGCTGACGGTCGCCAACGGGATCACCAACAACGGCACGATCACGATGGATTCCGACAACGGTTCCGCGGACGTTTCCTTGACCTTCAGCGGGAGTCAGACGCTCTCCGGCAGTGGAAGCGTGATCTTGGGTGGTCCCAACGTGCAACTCATGACGAGCAACAGCGGCATGCTCACGCAGGCGGCCGGGCACACTATCAGCGGCCAAGGCACGATCAACGCGGCCTTGATCAACCAGGGCCTGATCGAGGGCAGCGGCGGCGGCCTGCTCATCATCGAGAACACCATCAACAACGCCGGGGGCACGATCCTGGCCTCCGGCGGCAGCGTCCAGATCTATGGCGGGATGGTCCTTGGCGGCACGTTGACCAGTACGGGCACGTCGAATCTGTCTTTCAACAACAACGGCAGCGGCGGGACCGTGAGCGGGGTCACTCTTTCCAACGGGTCCCAGTTCAGTGTCCTTGGGTACGATAATGGCAACAGTGTGTTGACGGTGGCCAACGGGATCGCGAACAACGGCACAATTACGGTGAATTCCCCAGCGTCTGGCTATCTCAACAGCTTGACCTTCAGCGGCAGTCAGACGCTCTCCGGTACCGGGAGCGTGGTCCTGGGCGGCATTTACGCCGAACTCAGTACGAGCAACAGCGGCGTCCTCACCCAGGCCGCCGGGCACACGATCAGCGGTCAAGGTATGATCAACGCGGCGCTCAACAATCTGGGCACCATCGAGGCCCAGAACGGCACCCTCACGGTCGCCGGCCCGGTGACGCAGTTTTCCGGCGGCACGCTTGCCGGCGGCACCTGGATCGCGGAGACCAATTCGACGCTGAACGTCACCAGCGCCGGCAACTTCTCGACCAACCAGGGGATTGTCATCCTCAGCGGCACGGGCGCCAGTTTCCCCAATATCAATGCGCTGGCCGTCAATCAAGGGAGTTTCACCGTTGCCGGCGGCCTGAACTTCACGACCAGCGGATCGCTGAGCAACTCGGGGACGCTTTACGCCGGCGGCGGCAGCACGCTGACCGTGGCGGGCAATCTCACGCTGACCGGCGGGGTCTTGCAGTTCGACCTGAGTTCCACGGGCCCAAGCGGTCTGGCCAAGACAACCAACCTGAACGTGAGCTCACCGACGACGATCGCCATCAACATCCTGGGCGGCGCCCTGGGCAACGGCAGTTACCCGCTGATCGACTATAGCGGCAGCCTCAGCGGCAGTCTCGCGTCGTTGTCGCTCAGCGGCGTGGCGAGCGGCGCCACCCGGCAGACCTTCTCCTTGGCCGCCTCCGGTTCCGCGCCCGGCGAACTGCTGCTGGACGTGGTCAACGGCGCACCGGCGAATCTCGTTTGGAGCGGTTCGCAGAGCGGGACCTGGGACACCGCCGCCTTGAATTGGAGCAACAGCGGCACGGCCGACAAGTTCTACAATGGCGACGCCGTGACCTTCAACGACACGGCCGGCACGCGCGCAGCGCGGTGGCGCTCAACATGAGCGTCCAGCCGCAGAGCGTGCTGTTCAACGACAATGCGTTGAATTACACGCTTTCAGGGAGCGGCGGCATTAGCGGCACCGGCAGCCTGACGAAGAACGGCAGCGGAATGCTGACGCTGGGCGGGAGCAATACGTATACGGGCGGCACGAACGTCAATCAGGGCGTTTTGCGACTGGCCGGCGCCAATGCCGTCTCCGACAGCACCGTAGCGGTAAACGTCACCGGCGGACTGACGTTCGGCATCGGCATCGGCACTTTCAACCTAGGCGGCCTGGCGGGCAGCGGTTCCTTCGCGCTCAGCGACACGGGCGGCGGTGCCGTGGCCCTGAGCGTGGGCGGCAACAATGCCGGCACCACGTTCTCGGGCATCCTCAGCGGGGGCGGCAGCCTGGCAAAGACCGGCAGCGGCATGCTGACCCTCGGCGGCAACAACCAGTTCACCGGCCCGACCCAGGTCGGCGGCGGCACGCTGCAGATCGGCCCCAGCGGCGCGATTGCGGCCGCCAGCGTGATCACGGTAAGCAACAGTTCGACCCTGGCCGTCACGGCCTCCACGAACCTGCCCGGCAACACGATCACCGTCAGCGCGGGGAGCGTTTTCAACGCCAGCGGCGCCGGCGGCTTCTCGCTGGGATCGGGCAACCTGCTGACGATCGGCCGGCCCAGCGGCGCGGGGACCGATATCAACGGCAACTTCACGCTCGGCGCCGGCACGATCAACATCGGCGGCATGGGAACAACGGCCACGCTGACGGAGGCGGGCAACCTCACGCTGGCCGGCGGCGTGTTGCAGCTCGACCTGAGTTCCACGGGCGCAAGCGATCTGGCCAAGGCAACCAACCTGAACCTGAACGGGCCGACGACGATCAATGTCAATATGCTGGGCGGCGCCCTGAGCAATGGAAACTACCCGCTGATCGACTATAGCGGCAGCCTCACCGGCAGTCTCACGACGTTGACGCTCAACGGCCTGACCGGCGGCGGGCAGGTCTTCTCGCTGGCCGCTTCCGGTTCCTCGCCCGGCGAACTCGTGCTCGAAGTTGCCAAGGCCCCGGCGAATCTCGTTTGGACCGGTTCGCAGAGCGGAACCTGGGACACCGCCGCCTTGAACTGGAGCAACAGCGGCACGGCCGACAAGTTCAGCAACGGCGACACGGTAACCTTCAACGACACGGCCGGCACGGGCGCCAGCGCGGTGACGCTCAACATGAGCGTCCAGCCGCAGAGTGTTTTGTTCAATAGCAACGCGCTGAATTACACGCTTTCAGGGAGTGGCGGCATTAGCGGCGTCGCCAGCCTGACGAAGAACGGCAGCGGAATGCTGACGCTGGGCGGCAACAATACCTACAGCGGCGGTACGAATATCAATCAGGGCGTTTTACAACTGGCCAGCGCCAATGCCGTCTCCGACAGCACGGTAGCGGTAAACGCCAACGGCGGACTGACGTTCGGCACCGGCATCGGCACTTTCAACCTGGGCGGCCTGGCGGGCAGCGGTTCCTTCGCGCTCAGCGACACGGGCGGCGCCGCCGTGGCCCTGAAACTGGGCAGCAACAACGCCAATACCACGTTCTCGGGCATCCTCAGCGGCGGCGGCAGCCTGGTAAAGACCGGCAGCGGCACGCTGACCCTTGGCGGCAACAACCAGTTCACCGGCGCGACCCAGGTCAGCGGCGGCACGCTCGTCTTGGAAGGAGGCAGTTCTTCTTCCTCCTTCACCGCCAACAACGGCGGCACCCTGCAATTCAATGGCGCGAGCGTCAATCTCGGCTACGCCTTCGTGCGGGCCATGACCGGCGGAAACGTGCAGTACCAGAACGCCACACTCAACGGCGGTTTCTTCCTCGGGCCGGGAGCGCACACTTTCCTGGCCGGCTCGACCAACAACCTCAACGCCACGACGATCAATAACGGTGCCGTTCTCCGGCAAAACGCGACGACCAACTTCACCGACGTTACCAACGCCGGTCAGATCACCAACAACAGCGGCGCGAACTCAACCTGGCTAGGCGGTTTCAATGCCGCCAGCGGCGCGATCACCGTCAACAACGCCGCCACGGTCAACGTCTCCAGTTGGTATAACGACGGCATCATCACCGTCAACAACGGCGGTCTGCTGAACAACAGCGTCAGCAACCTGGTGAGCGGCGGCGGCAGCCAGATTTTCGTCAACTCCGGCGGAACGCTGAATGCCGACAGCAACGCCGACGGCGTGACACTCGACCTGCAAGGCAGCCTGCTGGTCAACAACGGGACCGTGACCGGCACGACCAACGTCGAATACGGGGCGACGGCAAAGGGATCGGGCAAGTTCGGGTTGATCGATGTTTCCGACGGCGGCATGCTGGACATGGCCGCCAGCGCCAGTTTCATAGCATCGAGTCTGACGGTTTCCGGCGGCAGCCTCGTCGGCGCCGGACAATCAGTTTCGCCCGCGACGGTTGCCGATGCGACGATTGCCGCGCCCAACGTGACTGACACCCTGACGCTTTCCGGAGACCTCTCCGGTGCGGGACCGATCGTCAAGAACGGCGCTGGACTGTTGATCCTGAGTGGCACGGACAACAGCTACGGCGGCGGGACGGCCGTCGACGCCGGTACGCTGTTGGTGAACAACAGCGGGGCGATGCCGGACGGCGGCGGCCTCATCGTCGGCGCCGGCGGCACGTTCCTCTTCGACCCTTCGGCAGCGGGCGGCACGGTCAGCGACCAGACTGCCGACCGCGTCGTCGCCGTGCCCGAGCCGGGGACCATGGTTCTGCTTTTGGCGGGTGCCGGGTTCGTCGCCGTTGGAGCTTGGCGACGACGAGCCAAGCCCTGATGAATTCCTGAGAGTCCCATAGGGACGACTGAAATGGACTCAGTCGTCCCTCCGGGACTACAATGCTTCGTATATTGCCCATTACCCAGCAGTGAACTGCTGGGCTATTATCAATCGTCCCTCCGGGTCTAGATAAGGCAATGACGAACTTCTTCCCCAGCGATGAATCGCTGGGCTATTCTCAATCGTCCCTCCGGGATGGAAACACCTGACGACTTGTGTGCAATAACGAGGGCTCACACCCCAGGCTACTCAATTTCACTCGGCAGCCGGACGTGGGGGCCGAGCGGACTGGTCGTCGCCAGGTCCACCGGGTCCGCCAGGTCCACCCTGACCGCCGCGACCTTGGCCGCCGCCCAGACCGCGCCGGCCGCCGGGTCCACCTTGACCGCCCTGTCCCTGACGTGGCGGGCGAGCCGCCTCGAGGGTCTTCTGTTGCTCGGACGTGAGGATCTTGTAGAGCTTGGCCTTGGTCTCCTTTTCGAGATCAGCGACTTGCTTTTGCTGATCTTCCGTGAGTTGCAACTGCTCCACGGCAAAGCGCGGGATGAGGTGGAACCCGCCAGGACCACCAGGGCCGCCGGGACCACCCTGGCGCTGCCGGCCACCGGCTCCACCACCCGGACCGCCGGGGGGAGGGCCGTCCTGCGCGGTCGCGCGCATGGCAACAGCGGCAATCGCGATGACGCCGAAAATCACAATGAATGCTGGAAAACGTCGCATGGAAACACTCCTTCATGAAAGAAACATGGGATACGAAACAAACACATTTTATCAGCGTCGGCCCACCCTACGCCTAAGGGGCTATCCGGAAAGTTCTCGGCCGCAAATCGACATTGAAGCCCGACGCGCCAGCGAGGAATGTGCCGTAAACAGCCAGGAAAGTCGATTCCTCGCTGGCGCGTCGGGCTTCAATACCGCAAATAACCGCGAAAACTTTCGGGATAGCCTCTAAGTTGCATCATCTCGCGGGTGGCGGACCACCCTGCGCTGGAAAGGGGCCTGCCCCGAAGGGCAGCCTGCGACCGCCTTGTCCGCCGAAAAACGGCGGGCAGGCCTCGTTCAGGATCTTCTGTTGCTCCGGCGTGAGGATCTTATCGAGTTTGGCCTTTGCCTCTTTCTCGAGTTTGGCGAGCTGCTGTTGCTGATCGGAAATCAAGTTCATCTTCTCTACCGCGAAGCGGGGAAGGAGATGGAACCCGTCCTCGGGGCCGCCGGGACCTTCCGGCCCGGCACCAGGTCCGAGCGGAAATCGCAGGGCCGGCAATGCCGCAAGATCGGGCTCAACGAGCCGAACGGCTTGGGGATCGACGTTGCGGACAAGGCGGACGAAGTTGTAAATGCGGATCGCATCGCCCTGCGGGCCGCGGCCGTAGGGGAAACTGGCCGGATTGCCGGCCTTGGGATCGCTGCGCTGCGCCCTGCGCCGTGGACGTCATGCCAGGCCCCGAACATGAACCCCAGGGCCCGACCGAAGCATACGTAAATCGCCGCGCGGCCGCCAGCCGCGCCGTGGGTCGTACCGCTCCAGTACCAGGGGTAGTCGGCCTGGCCGGCCTCGTTGGTGATCGGCGTGCAGGTGAAGACGGGATCAATGGCCGCCGATTTAGTCGTGTCGGGCGAACGCGCATAGTCGACGATGCCCTGCAATTCCTTGGCGGTCGGCAACCGCCAGTCACCGTGGCCCAAATACTTCTCCCTGCTCTTCGCCTGCACCCAGGCCAGTGATTGTTCCCAGTTCAACCCCTTCCCGCTGTCTGCTTTGGACCACGTCAGGCCGGTAGCGCGGTCGGTGACGGTACCGTCGCCGTTGTCGCGGAAATCATTCCTGCCGTAATTCGCGTTGCCGCGGACGCACTGCACGAAGAACGTCTTTTTCAGTCCGCCCGGCATGGTCAGATCATAGCCCTTGATCCGGCCATCGGCGAAGTTGACTCCGAAGAGCTTATCGTCCCCCCGCCAGGTCTTGTTGACGTACATGGTGCCGGAAGCGTACTGGGAATCGATGATCCGCTCGCCGGTGCTCGTGTCTCCGTAAGCGAACTTGAAATACCTGGTGTCGATGAAGGGCGTCAGGCTGGAGATGTCCGTTCCGGCGGGGCTGGGATCGGTGCCGCGAAAGTCGATCAGGGAATAGAGCTCCTTGATCGTCGGCAGTCGCCAGTCGTTGAAGCCGCCGAATTTCGCGGCGTTGAGCGCGGCGGGGCGGCCCCGGGCCCAGGTCAGCTTGTCGCGGCGGGTGAGGCGGCCATCGCCGTCGGTATCCGGGCTGCGCTGCCAGGTCAGGCCGGTGTTGTTGTCGTAGACCGTCAGTCCGTCGCCGCTCGCCGTGTAGCTGAGCGGATGGCACTGGTAGAATCCGTCTTGGCCAAAGAAAGGCTCGCCCGGCTGGGGCGCCTTGAGCAACTGCCCCTGGTCGCTGAAGATGTTCTTCTGCCCGGTATCGACAATGCAGAACGGCAAGACTGGGCGTTGTTCTTTCGCCTGGGCCTGGGCGGGCATGGCGGCAGCCAGGAGCAAGAGTGCCGGGAAGATCGCTGTCATTCTGGTTTTTCCCAAGGGGATTGCCCTTTCGGGTGGAAACGCGGCGCACACACCCCTATAAACGGCGTTCCCTTCATTTTATTGCACTCGTCAATCAAGTTGATTGCGGGGCGAAATGCCGTCGGTTATAATCCGCCGGTAGGTTCGATTGCCCCAATCCACTTTTCCAGGAGACTCCACGATGAAGATGTTTGCAAGCGACGGCATGAATCCCGTCGGAAGAACTCGAAAAACATTTCTCGGCTGCGGCCTGTTGGCCGCGTGCGCGCTGCTGCTGGCCGCCGCGGCGCCGGCGCGGGCAGCCGGGCCGGTGCCCTCGTTGGATATCGTACCGGCCGACGCCGCCTTCTATTCGGTCTCGCTCCGCAACCGGGAGCAGTTCGACGCGGTGGTCAACAGCAATGCCTTCGCGAAGATCATGGCCCTGCCGTACGTGAAAATGGGCCTGGGCTTCCTGCAAATGCAGGCCGCCCAGCCCGATTCGCCCATGGGCCGCTTCGAAGCCGCGCGCCGCGATCCCGAGGTCAAGCGCTCGCTGACCTTCTTGGCGGACCTTTTTTCCGACGAGGTCTTCATCTACGGCGGACCGGGCTTCAACCAGACGGTCGAGCTCGTGCAAGGCACCTACGGGGCCATGCAACTCAGCGGCATGATGGCGGCCATGAAGGGCGACGTCCGCGGCAGCCGGGCGGAAGAGGTCCAGGGCCGGGCCTTCGTCCAAGCGATGGTCAGCCAAGTCGATCTCATCAAGTTCCCCGAGCTGCTCATCGGTTGCAAGGTCAAGGACCAGGCCCTGGCGAAGGAACAGTTGGACCAGATCGAGCTGAACCTGCAGCGGTTCATGGAGCAGGCGCCGCCCGTGTTGCAGAAGTGCTTGAAGCGAACTACCGTCGACGGCCACTCGTACCTCACGTTCAAGGTGGACGGCGCGATGGTCCCCTGGGACCCGCAGATCGTGGAAAAGATCCGCTCCCTGGCCTCGACTCCCGACGACGGCGATAAGCTGATCGAACACTTGAAGAAGACCACCCTGGTCGTCGCCCTGGGCCTGCGCGACGACTACCTGCTGCTGGCGATCGGGCCGTCAACCGACGTGCTTGCCCGCCTGGGCAGCGACACGCCGCTGCGTCGGGTGAAGGAACTGGCCGCCGTGGCCAAGCTCGCCGACAAGCGGATCTGCTCGGTCGGCTACCTGAGCAAGGCGCTGAGCGAGCGATTCAGCCAGACCAAGACGGGCATCGACAATCTCTTGCAGACCGTCAAGACGCTTCTGCCCTCGCTGCCGGTGCCGGACAAGCTGCGCGAGGAGATCGTGAAAGATTCGGCCGCCGTGGCCGCGGACCTCAAGACGCTCATTCCCGAGGTGGGCGCCTCGTCGTCGGTCGGTTTCCTCACGCCCAGCGGCGTGGAAGGCTATTCCTACGATTGGACCGAACATCCCGAGTTGGATTCCTCCAAGCCGCTGGATCTGCTCAAGCACGTCGGCGGCAACCCGATTGCCTTGCTGGTCGGCCGGAGCAAGTCCTCGCCCGAAGGTTACGACCTGCTGGTCAAGTGGCTCGGCATCGGCTATCGCTATGTCGAGGAGTACGCCCTGCCGCAATTGAAACCGAAGGAGCGCGCCGAGTTCGACAAGGTCTTTGCCCAGGTGAAGCCGCTGCTGGGCCGGCTCGACAAGGCCACGCGGGAGCTGTTGATTCCGGCCCTGGCCGACGGCCAAGGCGGCCTGGTGATCGACGCCAAGTTCACCAGCCGCCAGTTCATCAAGGCCCTGCCGGCGACGGAACAGGCGCTGCCGATGATCGAGCCGGCGATCGTGATGGGCGTGAGCGACGCGGCCAAGCTCAAGGCGGCCTTTGCGGAGTATTATGCCGTGGCCGACGATTTCGTGGAAGTTCTGAAGGGCATCGAGAAGAGCGAGATTCCCAAGGATTTCACGATTCCTCGTCCCCACGTCTATAACCTCCGCCAAGGCACGGCCTACGGCTACCCCTTGCCGGCGGTTTGGGGCGTCGACAGCCGCGTGCTGCCCAATGCCGGCGTGACGGAGAAGATCGCCGTGCTCACGCTTTCCGGGCGGCACACGGTGCGGCTGTTCAACGAGACGGAACCGAAGATCGCCGGCCTGGCGCTGCCGACCGATCGGCCGTTGGCGGCTGTCGCCGGGCTGGACTTTGCCGCCTTCGTGGACGCCCTGACCCCCTGGGTGGACTTCGCCCTGGACAAGGGCACGGCGCATCTCCCGCCGAAAGACGCCGAGATGGTGCGCGAGCACGCCAAGACGGCGTTGGAAGTGTTGAAGGTCTTTCGCGGCTCGGTCTCGGAGACCTACGTCGAGGACAAGGTCACCGTGACGCACACGCGGACCGAGTTCCACGACATCGACGAGTAGAGAACATTCGGAAGAAATGCGCGAAAGCCCTGGCAAAACGCCGTACCCGCATCAATTTCTTCCGAACGTTCTAGATACAGGGTGGGACAAGCTCGCGCACCCGGCGTTGCCGGATGCGCGAGCGCCGGCCCGCCGTTAGTCCCGTCGGAACAACAACTTCAGCACCTAGCCGTAGGACGGATTGGTAATCCGTCTGGAAATCGCGGACGGATTAACAATCCGTCTTACGGCATTCTGCCGTTAACGTGGAATCTGCGAGGGATCGACCGGCTGAACTGGCGTACTGTCTAAGGGGTCAGGTTGACCGAGGTGCAGATGCACGAAGTTGCGCGAGGCCATGTTACGGTGCAGCTTCCCGGCGATGCCCCAGCCGACTAACTGCACGTGCCCGTCGCAAAAGGCGGCGTGCCATCCGGAGCCGTGCGAGCTTCCGAAGATCTGCGTCGGATAGGGGGGAGGATTGTTGGCGGCCACGCGATCCATGCTCGGCAGCAGGGTGGCGTTGCCCCAGCGAATCAGGCTGACGTCGTCGCCCGACATCGCACTATTCAGATCGCCGAGATCGGCGCCGGTGACGTAGTTCTCCGGCGACATGTATTTTTCGCCGACGAGGTAGGTCGTATCCTTGGTGTCGGAAATCATGGCGTCGGAGACCTGGCTTTGAGAGCAGGCGATGCCGTCGAAAGTCGATGGGGGAGCGGCCTGATTGTTCGGATTACAGACCGATCCGCCGTTGATCACGTAGTCGGTGCGGCCGGCCTGGTTTATACCAGTCGCTGAATTCCAGCTCATGGCGACGGGATAGGCGATGGCGGCGCGGCGGGTCGGGCAGTACAAAACCGGCAAGGCCATCGGGATCCGCGTAGCGTTGGCCGTGGTAGAATTCGAGAGGCTGCCTTTGCCCAACTCATGCAAGGTGTCCTGGTCCATATAGGGGAGAACCTGATAGATCCATCCGCCCGGCTGATTCGAGCCCGTGCCCTTGTTGGGATCCCCGAAGAAGGCGCTGCCCCAGCCGCCGCTGGGAAAGAAGCCAAGCTTTTGCGAGTGATTCAGACAGGCCATCGACAATTGGTGCAGATTGTTCGAACAGGTGGCCCGGCGGCCTGACTCGCGCGCCATCTTGACGGCCGGCAGCAACAAGCCCACCAACATGCCGATGATCGTGATCACCACGAGGAGTTCGACGAGCGTAAAACCGTGTCGGGGACGTTTCATTGCGATACCTCTTTGCTCCGAGATCTGGCCTGCTCTAATGCCATGCTACCCCATTTTGGCGGCGATGGCAAGCGGAGGAATTGGGAGCGGGACGCCGGGATACGGGGACGCGGAGAAGGGGAGAGGGGGGGACGCGGAGATGCGGAGATGCCGGATTCGCCGCGTCTCCCCTCTCCCCCTCTCCGCGTCGTTTTCCCCTGCTCCTTGCTCCCTGCTCCTTACTCCTTGCTCCCTGCTCCCCGTTCCCTGCCTTGACTCATCCGCCGGGCGATGGCAAAGGCCATTTCCAGGGCCTGCTCGTAGTTCAGCCGCGGGTCAACCTCGCTGGAGTAGGCCCGGCCGAGGTCGGCCTCGCTCAACCCCCGGGCGCCGCCGATGCACTCGGTCACGTCTTCGCCGGTCAACTCGACGTGTACCCCCCCGAGGATCGATCCAAGCCCGTGGTGGATGTCCAAGGCCTGGTTGAGTTCGTCGAGGATATCGTCGAAGGAGCGGGTTTTCACGCCCGACTGCGTGACCAGGGTATTGCCGTGCATCGGATCGCAGCACCAGGTGACGTGCCGGCCGGCGCGGAGCACCGCTTCGATCAGCCGCGGCAGGCACTCCGCAATCCGCTTCACGCCGAAGCGATGGATGAGCGTCAAGCGGCCCGGCTCGTCGTGCGGGTTGAGGATCTCGATCAGCTCGAGGAGCTGCTCGGGCGTCATCGACGGGCCGACCTTCACCCCGATCGGGATTGGCAATGCCGCGGAAGTATTCGACGTGGGCGCCGTCCAACCGTCGCGTGCGGTCGCCGATCCAGGGAAAATGGGTGCAGAGGTTGTACCATTTGTCGGGCCGGCGGGGGACCTGCCGCGTCTGGGCCTGTTCGTACTCCAGGTGCAGGCCCTCGTGGCTGGTGAAGAAATCGACGCGGGTCAATTCGTCCAGCCGCCGGCCGGCCGCGGCCTCCATGAAGTGGATCGCCGCGCTGATCGAGTCGATGATCTGGCGATAGTCGTCGGCCGCCGCCGCGTGGTGGACGAAATCGACGTTCCAGAACTCGGGATGGTGCAGGTCGGCAAAACCGCCGTCGACCAGCCCGCGAATGAAGTTGATCGTCAGCGCCGAGCGGTGATAGCCTTCCAGGAGATAGGCCGGCTGCGGGGTGCGCTCCTCGGCCGTGAAGCCCGGGCCGATTGATCAAGGGGCCGCGGTAGCTGGGCAGCGTGACGCCGTCGCGGGTTTCGGTCTCGGCCGAGCGGGGTTTGGCATATTGCCCGGCGAAACGCCCCACGCGGATCACCCGCTTGCGGCAGCCGTAGATGAGCACGAAACTCATCTTCAGCAGCACCTTGAGGTTGCTGGCGATGATCGCGGCCTGGCAATCGTCGAAGCTCTCGGAGCAATCGCCCCCTTGGAGCAGGAACCGCTCGCCGCGCGCGGCCTCGGCAAGTTGTTGCTTGAGGGCTTCGACTTCCCAGCTTGTCACCAGCGGCGGCAGCTTGGCCAGCTCCGCCAGCACGGCTTGCAAGGCATCAGGATCGGGATAGGCAATCCGTTGCTCGATCGGCTTGCTGCGCCAGGAGTCGGGGGACCAGGGTTCGGGCATGGGAAGTGGTTGGTTAGAGAGCGGTGGGAGAAAGGGAGAGAGGGGGAAAGGGAGAGGGGGGAGATTCGGAACTTAGGCCTTTTCTTCTCCCCTTCTCCCTTTCCTATTCTGCCGGCTTTCGTTTCGGCCGCTCGCGCTCCATTTCGTCGATGTAGCGCCGCAAGCGGTCCCGCTCGTCGGTCACGTGGCGCAGTTCGAGCAGGATCTCCACGCGCTTGAGCAGTTCCAGCTTGTTGATCGGCTTGCTGAGGAAGTCGTTGCAGCCGCAGGCCACCGCCCGCTCGATGTCGCCCGGCTCGCCCAGGGCGGTGACCATCAAGATCATGATGTGGCTGGTCGCCGGGTCGGCCTTGCAGCAGTGCGGCAGACCTCGAACCCGCTGAGCTTGGGCATCATGATGTCCAGCAGGATCAGGTCGGGCTTGAATTCGGCCACCTTTTCCAGCGTCTCGTGCCCGTCGGCCGCCACGGCGATCTCGCAATCGACCTCGGCCAGGTAGGCCTCCAAGAGTTCGACATTCGGCTGGTTATCGTCGGCGATCAGGATTTTGCTTGCGGGCATGGCATCATGCTCGTCCGGGACTAGCTCGCCCATTTCGGGAGAGGGGCAGGGGGTGAGGGGTAATTCAGGTTCTCTATCTGCCGGCACGGGGAACTGCTTGCACAACTCGCGGACGTTGCCGCGGATGCGGTCCAACACGGCCGGCTGGTCGTGTCCGCGGAGGGCTTCGAGGATCCAGCCGCCGATGGTCCGCATCTCGCCGCAGCCCATGCCGCGGCTGGTGATGGCCGGCGTGCCGATGCGAATGCCGGAGGGGTCCATCGGCTTCCGCTGGTCGAAGGGGATCATGTTCTTGTTGACCGTGATGCCGCCGTGGTCCAGGGCCTTTTCGGCCTGCCCGCCGGAGAGGCCCAGCGGCGTGACGTCGGCCAGCATGAGGTGGTTGTCGGTGCCGCCGCTGACCAGCCGCACGCCGCCGGCAGTGAGCACTTCGGCCAGGGTCTTGGCGTTGTCGACGACCTGCTGGATATACGCTTTGTAGGCCGGCGAGAGGGCCTCGCCGAAGCAGACCGCCTTGCCGGCGATGACGTGCATCAGCGGCCCGCCCTGGATGCCGGGGAAGACCGCGCGATCGATGTCCTTGGCGTAGGCCTCCTTGCAGAGGATCATGCCGCCGCGCGGGCCGCGGAGCGTCTTGTGCGTGGTCGTGGTCACGAAGTCGGCCACCGGCACCGGATCGTCGTGCAGCCCGGCGGCCACCAGGCCGGCGTAGTGGGCCATATCGACCATCAGCTTCGCCCCGACGCTCGCGGGCGATCTCGGCAAACGTGGCGTGGGGAATCTCGCGGGGATAGGCGCTGGCCCCGGCCACGATCAGCTTCGGCTTGTGCTCCTTGGCCAAGGCGGCAAGCTGGTCGAAATCGATGCGGTGCGTATCCGGCCGGACGCCGTAGCTGATAGAAATGGTAGAGCTTGCCCGAGATGTTGAGCTTCATGCCGTGGGTCAGGTGTCCGCCGTGGGCCAGGTCGAGGCCCAGCACGACGTCGCCCGGGTTGAGCACGGCAAAGTAGACGGCCGTGTTGGCCTGGGCCCCGGAGTGCGGCTGGACGTTGGCGTGCTCGGCCCCGAAGATTTGCTTGGCCCGATTGCGGGCGAGGTCTTCGACCACGTCGACGAACTCGCAGCCGCCGTAGTAGCGGCGGCCGGGATAGCCTTCGGCGTATTTATTGGTCAGCACGCTGCCCATGCACTGCATGACGGCGGGGCTGGTGTAGTTTTCGCTGGCGATCATTTCCAGGCCGTCGCGTTGGCGGTCGATTTCGCCGGCGATGGCTGCCCAGACGTCGGGGTCTTGCTTTTCGATCGAGTTCATTGACGGCCTTTCGGTTGATAATACGATAGACCCTTCATTCTGGACTGCCGGGCGGAATTCGTCAATTGCCGGTAAGTATTCCACCAGGGAGAGGGGGGCAAGAGCAATTCTGGCGTGAAGCAGCTTGGATCAGAATTAACCGCGGATAACGCAGATGGACGCGGATTCGGAGAAGGCTGCTTGAGAATGCAAGCATCGCCTGCTCCTATTTTTCCGTCATCATTTTTCTGTCAACTATTCGGTTGTCCCTTGCTGCTGTATCCACCCGATAGCATGGTGTATAATGGCAGAAACACAAAAACCATGGTCAATCGAGTCGTGGCGGAAATAATCTGGACGATGAACGAGCCTGTCCCGGAGGGACATTTGGCAATAGCCCAGCGATTCATCGCTGGGTTAGCGAAGAATTGGAGATCGGTAGTCCCGGAGGGACGATTGAATCGCGATTCCAGTGGTCGTTTCAATCGTCCCTCCGGGACTGGAGGGGGCTTTGGTATCTCCGTCCCAGCGATAAATCGCTGGGCTATTCTCAAGTGCCCCTCCGGGGCAACGACGAGCTGGTTTCTTGCTTTTCTCTTGCTTGTGCTCCCTGGTTGTTGGACCTCGAGCGGCCCGGAAGTCGTTGTCTATACGGCCCAGGACGAAGAATTCGCCAAGCCGATCTTCGAGGATTTCACCAAGACCACCGGCATCGCCGTCCTGCCGAAATTCGACGCGGAATCGACCAAGACGGTCGGCCTGGCCAACGAGATCGTCGAGGAGGCCAAACGGCCGCGATGCGATGTCTTCTGGAATAACGAAATCCTCCTCACCCTGCGACTGGCCCGGCAGGGGCTGCTGGACGTCTACCGCCCGAAAATCGCCGAGCGCTACCCGGAGATGTATCGCTCGAAAGACGGCCTCTGGTACGGCCTGGCCGCCCGGGCAAGGATCTTGCTGGTCAATACGAAGCGGACGCCGAAGGACCAGTGGCCGCAGTCGATCACCGATCTGACCGACGCCAGGTGGAAAGGGCGGATCGGCATGGCCAAGCCGCTTTTCGGCACCACGGCCACCCATGCGGCCTGCCTGTTCGCGGCTTGGGGCGATGAGAAGGCCCGGGCGTTCTTCGAGAACCTGAAGGCCAACGAGGTCAAAATTCTCTCCGGCAACAAGCAGGTGGCCCAGGCGGTCTCCAGCGGCGAGATCGATTTCGGCATCACCGATACCGACGACGCCTATGAAGAGATCCAGGCCGGCCAGCCGGTCGAGATCGTCTACCCGGACCAGGGCGAAGGGCAGATCGGCACGCTCTATATCCCCAACACGTTGGCGGTGATCAAAGGCTCGCCGCACGCGGCCGCAGCCCGCCGGCTGGTCGATTACATCCTTTCGCCGGAGGTCGAGGCCCGGCTGGCCCAGGGTCCCAGCGCCCAGGTGCCGCTGAACCCGGACGTGACCGTCCAGCCGCCGATCAAGACCCCGCGGACGATCCGGGCGATGCAGGTCGATTTCGAAGAGGCGGCCGAGAAGTGGGACGACGTGGCGAAGTTCCTCCGCGAGCGGTTCGCGCTGTGATTCAGACGTTGGCGATAGCGGCTGGGGCACCGCGGGGCAGCTGGAGCATACCGGGGTGGCTGGTGGCAAACGGGCACCATGTACTCATGGTCCGCGGTGCCCCAGCGCCCCGCTATGCCCCAGCCACCCGCCACGCGGTAAAAAACCCCTAAATTGCCATGGCGTCACGAATCTTTTTTGCGTATGATGCCCGCGCTGAAGTCGGTAGTCTTTGGCAAATGAACTTGCATGACCTCGTACGGTGGGCTTTAGCCCACCTTTACACGAAGGCATAAAGCCCAGTGCGTCGTGGTCCACTCGTCTCTCGGGACCGTGCAAGGGCATTTGGGTGGGTTGATGCCGGGCGACAGGATGTCGCCCCGAGCGGCATGTTTGGTCCTCAGAAAGTTGGACATGATTCGTCAAGGAGGACGGTCATGAATACGCTCAAGAATGTGCTGTTTTTCGGCCTTTTGCTCGCAGTGCTGTGCGGTGTCTACCTCTCGCTGAACCGTTCGCCGGAGCCTACGTTGCCGGCGGGCCTGTCGGGAGATACGACGCCGCCGATGATCGACATGGGCCACGAGTCTGACGGGCCCCCAGTGCCAGTCGATTCCGGCCCGGCCCGGAATCCAGCGGCCCTCCCGCTTTTCCAGCCCAGCCACCGTTGAACATCCGCTTCGCCGGCCAGTAACAGGCGGAATGGCCCCGCCCTTCCGTGCCGCCAACGCCTGCGGTTCAGCCGCCGCACGACCACCGTTCGAACGTCCCGCGACTCGGCCGCCTTGCGCCGCTCCGGCGGCCTCGAACTCCCTGCCGGCCGCCGATGCCGTCCGCCTCCGCCGGCGACGCCACCCGACGGGCGCCGGGAATCCATTCGACAGGCGAAATTCCTTGCCGCCGCCGCCGGTGACTCCGCCCGTAGCGGCCCTCGCTCCGATTCGTCGTCGCCGCCTGCCGACCATCCGTCGTCAAGCAAGCTTGAACTGATCATGCAGCAGGTCAAGTTGAAGGTCGACGAGAATCGATTTGACGATGCGCTTGCTGAACCTCAGCCAGCTTTACGGCAATCCCGACCTGCCGTGCCGTCCCAGGCGAGGGAAGTTACGCAGATCCTGGACCAGATGGCCGCCAAGGTGATCTACTCCCGCGAGCACTGGTTGGAACGCGCTTACCTGGTCCAGGCGGGCGACACCTTGGAGACGATCGCCGACCACTACCAGGTGCCGGCCTTGCTGCTGGCGAAAATCAACGGCATCCGCGATCCGCAGAACCTCCCGCTCGGGCAAGGAGCTCAAGGTGCTCAAGGGACCCTTCAGCGCCCAAATCAGCACCGATCGCTCGGAAATGACCTTGTGGCTCGCCGGCCGCTATGCGGGCCGATTCAGCGTCGTCGTTGAGCAACGACTTGAGCCATGCCACAGAGCTTGCTGGTGCGGTCCGCGAAAAACGCTCCACGGCAGCGGCCGGCAGCGGATTGGGCAAGCAGTGGATCGAATTGGGCAACGCCAGCGGCAAGTATCAGCATGCAGGGACCAACGACACGCAGGTTACCAGCGGCAGCGACAGCCGCAGCACGATCTGGCTGAGCGAGCAGGACATGGACGACGTCTTCGGAATTCTCTCGGCTAGGGTCGAGTGTAATCATCCAGCGGTGACGCCTCGGACGATCCATATCGGCGCCAGCTTCGCCATCGTGCTGGTGGCCTATTGGGCCTACGCGCTGTTGGCGGTGCCGTGGATCGAACCGCCGCCCGCCGCCACCGACAATCGGTGGCGACAATCACGTCATTCCGATCATGCCGCAAGCCAACGAACTTTCGAGGTCCTCTTCCCGCCCGGTTCCTGGCAGCTTGGCCACGACGCCAAGATCATCAACAGCAACGGCCAGGCATTGCTGCTGTGGCAGAAGTATCATGAACCACGACAACGGCTGGGTCGATCTCACGCCGCTGACGGTCATCTTCATGCCCGACGAGACCGTGACCGACACGGTCGAGCGCTTGCGCCACGCCGTCGTGATGGAAGTGCCGGAGGGGGCGAACCTGCGTTTCGACCGGCCGCTGGACCTGAAAAAAGGCGGCATCGGGCGGCTGATCGAAGGCAAGCTTCGCGGGCCGGTGCGGATCCGCAGCCAAGGCAAGCGGCCGGACCATCAAGACGACTTGCTCGTGCTGACCCACGACGTCGATCTCAGCGAACAGCGGATCACCACGGCCAGCGACGTCGATTTCCGCTGGGGTCTGCAACTCGGGCCGCGGGCGGCAGATGGAGATCAAGCTCTTGCCCCGCCTGGGACCCCGAGACGCAAACCAGGAAGGCCCGAACATCGGCGGCATCGAGCAGTTCCAACTCGAACACGTCGAGCGGTTGCACCTGGATATGGGCTCGGCCTCGGCCGCCGCGCGCCAAGGCGCGGCGCACCCCGCCGAGTCGCAGCCGGCGGGCTCGCCGATGCTGGGCACGCTCTCCGCGCACGCCGCGCCGGTCGAGATCACCTGCCGCGGGCCGTTCCGCTTCCATCTGATCGAGCAGGTGGCCACCTTCCGCGACCAGGTCGACGTGCTGCGGATTCAGCCCAACGGCCCCAGCGACCACATGAGCTGCGAACTGCTCTCGATCTTCTTCACGCGGCCGGCCCCACAGCCCGGCACGGCGACCGCCTGCAAAACAGACCGCGCCGGGCTTCGATCTCCAGCCGGCCCGCATCGAGGCCCAGGGCACGCCCACCACGCTGACCGCGCCGATGGATCATCTGCAAGCCCGGGCCGAGCGACTTGCAATACAACCTGATCGACGGACAGATCTATCTGGAAGACGCCCAGGAGGTGATGCTGCAAAAGGACGCCAACGAGATCCACGCGCCAAGCCTTCGTTATACGCCGGGACCGCCCGACCACGACGGGGCAATTCCAATTGCTGGCCGGAGGCCCCGGCTGGCTGCGGGGCGAAATGGCCGACCGGCCGGGCCAGCAGCTTGAAGCCCGTTGGCGGGAGAAGCTGGAGGTCCGGCCCCAGGACCAGAACCAGGTGATCTCGCTCCTCGGCGGGGCCACGCTGAACTTCCAGGCCATGGGCCAACTCGACGCCCGGGAGATTCACTTCTGGCTGCACGAGTCGCCGCCGGAAAATCCCGCCTCGCCCTCCGGGAGAGGGGCAGGGGGTGAGGGCTTCCAGCCCGATCGACTGCTGGCCGAAGGGAACGTGGTGGGCAATTCGCCGCAATTCTCCACCAAGGTGCAGCGGTTGGAGGTCTGGTTCAGCACGGCCCCGCGCCGCCAGCCCCGCGCGGAGTTGCCGGCCGCCGGCGCGTCCGAGCCGTACGTGCCGTCGACCTCAGACCCCTCTCCCGCAAGCGGGAGAGGGGAGCAATCGGGCAATCGCCTGCCGCAGGGCCGCTCTCGCCGCTGGGCGGGCAAGATCCGGCGGCGGCCGGCGGCCGGCAAGCCCACATGGAAATCAGCGGCCGCTTGCTGCAGGCCCGCGTGCTCCTGCGCGACCAGCAGCATGGCGACCTGACCGAGGTCACGGTCGTCGACAACGTGAAACTGCAGGAGACGCAGACGGCCCTGCCCGGCGACCGGCCGCTGCTGGTCACCGGCCAATGGCTGCACGCCACGGAGGCCAACTCGCCGCAGGCCAAGGTGACGGTCAAAGGCGAGCCGGCCCACATGGAAGGCCGCGGCATGAGCCTCACCGGGCCGAACATCCACATCGATCGCGGCGCCAACGTGCTCTCCATGGAAGGTCCCGGGCGGATGGAGAAAGTTCCTCGATCGCGACCTGGAAAACCGGCCCCTGAGCCAGCCGGGGCACGATGCAAGATCGATTGGCAAAAGGGCATGATCTTCGACGGCCGCAAGGCCCATTTCCAGGACTCGGTCAACGTCACCGGCAATTCGCAACTGTTGCAGACCGGCTGGCTCGACGTCTGCTTCCAGCAGCCGATCAGCTTCTCGGATGCCCGGCAGCAGCAACCGCCGCCGCTGGTCGAAAGGCTGATCTGCGGCGACGGCGTCTTCGTCGAGAACCGCACCATCGAGGCCGGACAACAGGTTTCCTACGATCGCATGCAGTTGAAGAACCTCGACCTGAACAACATCACCGGCGATTTCCACGGCGACGGGCCGGGCTGGCTGGTCAGCGTCCGCCGCGGAGGCGGCCAAGGTTTCGCCATGCCCGGCGGGCCCGCTCGCCGGCCCGGCGCGCCCGGCGACAACTCGCCCGGTCGGCTTCGGCCCGCAGCAACCCTCAGCCGTCCGATCCCAACCAGTTGACGTGCATCCACCTGCAATTCATGAGGTCGATCACCGGCAACAAGATCCGCAAGGATCTCGTCTTCCATGGGCAGGTCCGCGCGGCCTACGCCCCCGCGCAATCGTGGACGACGACGCTGGAAAGCGACGACCCGAAGCGCCTCGGGCCGCAGGCCGTGGTGCTGCACTGCGAGCACCTGGCGGTGAACGACATGAGTCCCGTGTCGGGCAGCAGCAGGCGGCAATCTGGAACTGACAGCCCTGGACAACGTGATGGCCGAAGGGACGAATTTCACCTGCCCGTCAGCGCCCGGCTGACCTAGACTCAGGCCAAGGACTTGCTGATCCTGGAGGGCGACGGCCGCAGCGACGCCGAACTTTACAAACAGGAAGGCGAAGGGCATCTGGCGGAGCCTTTCACGCCCAGAAGATCCATTTACTTCCTCAAGACCAGCCAGGTCAAGGTCGAAGGCGTGCGATCGCTGGAGATGAATCAGGCCCCGATGCGGGCGACCGGCGCCGCGCGAGGAAATGACAAATATGAAGACCTTGATCAGCGAGGAACAGCTTCGCGAGGGCATCGACCGGCTTGCCAAGGAACTGCGCGACCATTACGAGGGCCGCCCGCTGACGATCATCGGCGTGTTGATCGGCAGCGTCGTGTTCCTGGCCGATTTGATCCGGCGGATCGACCTGCCGCTGCGGTTGGAACTGGTGCAAGCCCGCAGCTATCGCGGCAACAGCACGCGGCCCGGCCCGCTGGTGCTGAATCTCGATCTGCTGTCGTCCGACGTTCGCGGCCGCGACGTGCTGCTGGTCGACGACATTTTCGACACCGGCAACACGCTTTGGGAATTGCTGCCGCAGATCGACGACTTGGGGCCCGCGAGCGTGCGCACGGCCGTGCTCTGCGGAAGGAAGGCCGTTGCGAAGTGCCCATGCAAGCCGCACCACGTGGCCTTCGACATCCCCAACGTGTTCGTGGTCGGCTACGGGCTCGATTACCAGGACATGTATCGCAACCTGCCTTACGTGGCCGAGTTGGAGCCGCCGGACCTTGCGGAGCCGGGCCGGTGAAGGCTCAGGCGGAATGAATGCTTGGCAACTTGCCGTAGCGATGGAATGGCACGTCAATCCGAGAACATCTGAGTACACGCCGATGCCATCCGTCGACAACTTCTGCAACGTTGCTCGTGGCTCTCAATCTCCATCCTGCAAGTTCTCAACTCGCCGGTTCGAACTGCCGACTCAGGCTGGCGATCGTAGCGCAGCGATTCTGGCCGCGCGTCGGCTCGTTGGAAACCCGCGCGGGGCAATTGGCCTGCGGCCTGGCGGATCTGCGGCGTGGAGGTCACGATCGTCACCGCCCGTTGGCATTCGCACTGGCCGGCGGAAATCTACTATCATGGCATCCCCGTCGTGCGTCTCGATCCGCCGCCGACGGGACGTTGGAGCACGTGGCGCTGGACCCGCGCGCTGGCCCGCTGGATGCAGCGGCACGCCGACCAGTTCGATCTGGTCTGCGTCTGGGGCCTGATGCACGAGGCCCGGGCCGTGATTCAGGCCGTGGAACCGCGGCGTCCGGTGGTGCTCGTGCCGGAGCGGACCGGCTGGCATGGCGATTGTTTTCGCCAGGTTCAGCGTGCTCGGCGGCCGCGGCATCAAGCGTGCCTGTCTGCGTGCGCGGGCCTTGGTGGCGAACAGTCCGGCCGCGCGGCGGGAGTTGGAAGCCGCCGGATATCCGCGGGAGCGAATCTTCGACGTGCCGCTGGGGGTTCCGCGCTCGCCGCCGCGCACGCCAGCAGACGCAGGCCGAAGCCCGCGCGCTTGCTGGCCGAGTCGAACTCCGCGCTGCAGCTGGCCGCCGAGGCGCCGCTGGTGGTCTCGACGAGTCGGCTCGAAGCGGGCCGCGGTTGGGAGCAACTCCTGGCTGCCTGGTCGATCGTGGCCCGGCAGAAGGTGGCTGCCCGATTGTGGTTGGCCGGCGAGGCGCCCGCGGCGGCGGACGTCGCGCAGCGGATCGAGGCCCTGGGGCTTAGCGGGCGTGTCGGCCTGATCGGCATGTTCGACGACGTCGACGGCCTGTTGGCCGCCGCCGACGTCCACGTTGCCCCTGCGGCCGACGGTTCCCCGCAGGCCCTTGCCGAAGCCATGGCCGCCGGCGTGCCCAGCGTGGCGATCGACGTGCCGCTGAATCGCTGGCTGTTGGGCGACGACGCGGCGGGGCTGCTCGTGCCGGCGGAAAACACGGCGGCCCTGGCGGCGGCGATCAGCCGCTTGCTGGACGATTCCGAGTTGGCCGCGCGGCTGGGGGCCGCTGCCTGGCAGCGGGCGGAAACGGAGTTCGATCTAGGGAAGATGGTCGAGGGATATCTCGAACTGTTTGAGAGCGTGCGCGCGAAGGCGTGATAAAGTACTGCCGACGCTGTCATTGTCGCTGTCGCTTTCCAAAGCCACTACGTCCGCTTCTGGCCGGCCGACGACCTGCTCAGCCATCGCGAAATAACCCTCGGGAAGCCGTCCCGCGTTCAGGGCGTCGCGGAGCGCGATCATCCAACCTTGGTGGAAGTTGTGAAACGTTCCGAACGAAACCCGGGTCCAGTCGTGAATCGGCATGACTCGTCCCTCGGGTGGCCGGTTCCCGAGCTGACAAGTCTATTATAGCGGATCGGTGCATTTGTGACCGCCTCGGTTTGTGGATGCTTGCGGAGGCGGCCACGTCCAGGAAACCAGCCCCGCGGCCGCGGCCAGGAACCGGCGGCGCGTCGGGCGCGGTAACAGCGGATCGGTGATTGGTAGTGGCATCGGCTTTTCCTGGTCCCAGGACAAAGGGACAAAGGGGACAAAGAGACTCGAGGGGTCGGGAGTCGTTGTTCTCGGAGGCATTTGCTCGACGTTACGACTCCCGACCCCCTCTTTCTTCGACCCCTTATTCTTTCTTATTCTTCCTCTTGTTCTCCCGCGCAGGCTGGAAAGGACCTTCGCTGCGGAGTTGGGGGTGACGGCCGCAGGAAACGATGGGGATCGTCGGCACTTTGATCCGAGGAAGCGGTCGTATTCTGACGCGTTCTGGAAAACGGTTGACTTGTTCGAACACCGAATCGACGTTGGAGCGGTCAATCGGCTGCGTGTAGCGCAGCCGGCGGAGCGAGCAGCAGTCCGGTGAGGAGGGTGAGGAGGGTGAGGAGGGATTTCATGGTCTGACGTTCCGTAAACGGGTTTCAATAGCCGATGTTCTTCACCGCTGCTTCGCCCAGTCGCTCTCGCAATTGCGCGAGATACAGGCTGGCGGGAGTCACGGGCTTGTTGGGGGACAAGAGCGCTTCCTGGCTGAATGTCTTGTGTGGCTCGCCCTTGCATCCGATCACCAGATTCGAAGATCCAGGCGGTGTTTGCACCTGAAGATATTTCACTGTGCAATTCCAGGCGATACCCCAACCGATGGCCCAGCCGTGACCGGCGGCGAGGGTAAGGATTGTTATGTTCTTCATTCGCCTTTTTCCGTTCGTTTGCACAGGTTGGAAGTTGTCGGTCCGCCGTTTTCCAGCGATTGAGAAGTCTTAGCTCAAGTTCACCTTGTCACCTGCGGCAAAGGTGGCGGTACAAACGTCACGCCTTTCCATTCGGCAAGAATCTTCAGGTAGAGGTACGGGTCCGGCCAGGTGGAAGATGGTTCAACCGCGGTAGTTTCCGGCCATTCGTTCCAACTGGTGACCATGATGTAGTCGGCGCCGGCATCGGTCGCGTTGGTTTTGAAAACTCGCCCGCGTGAAGCGCGGCGAGCCGTGCCAGCAGCAGGGCGGATAGGATCAGGCAACGGATGCGGTGTTTCATGCAATTACTCGCTTGTTATTGCGATTGTTTCTCCCGGCGCAGTCTGAAAGGTGAGGCGCGCACCGGTCAGCGACTCGGCTTTGTAGCCGTTGCGCGTCAAACTGACTAGCTTGCCCGGCCATGGATTTTCGACGGTGCAAGCGCGGCCTTTCTCGCTGACAATGCGGACGTCGCTGACGACGCCGTCTTTCAAAGCCGCCGAGCAGCGGAATGCGCCGTAGGCCCAGAGGTCGCGGAAGCTGGCGTTGGGTTCGATCTTTTTCGGCCAGCAGCGGAAGAAGCGGAGGACATTTTCATGGCTCTGCAGCATCATTTCCTGGATGGTATTGGGAACGAACATCCAGCTCTCAACTCCTTGCCAGATGCACCCATTCGGCGATGCGCTCCTGGCGATCCGGGTCAGGTTGTTCCAGATGATTTCGGGATCATACCCGATCCGCACCGCACCGCCAAAGAAAAGCGGGCCGCCGTTGTTGTCATTCCAGGCACCGCGTCCGTAGGGTCCATCGGGGAGATTGTGATCCTTTTGCCATTTCCGGCCTTCGGCCGATTCCAAGAAGGTGCGGAGCGCGATCGTGTTCGCGCCGCCTCGAGGATTTATGGTAATCCGAATACCACAACGGGTTGTCGGTAGTGACCACCCCGTCAAAGTAGGTCGGAAAATCAGGATCGCGGCTCACGCTGGCGATGTGATACAGCGAGCGGTAGTAGGACGTCTCCAGCATCGGATCGCCCAGCGTGACAATCGATTTGTCCCAATATTTCCGCCACCAGGCCGAATGCATCTGCCGCAGGAACCCGGCGTCATCATCGCTAAATCGCTCCGCGCGCCGCCGGGCGTTTTCCAGCGGTTGCGCGGTCTTGAACCAACTCCGCAAGGCGATTGCCACCATCACCGGCTTGCCAGGCGCGACCGTGAACTTGCCATCGCCTACCGGCGTGTCCATGACGCGTACCGCCATTGCGAGTCGAGTGGGCTGAAAGACGCTCTTGTCGAACGTTCGCACCGCCCACAGAACGCCGTTTGACCAGCCGCAGTCCTCCACCGGCGCGGGATCCTTCGTCCCGCGTTTGTAAACGTCGGGCGGATTGCTGGCAGCCACCTTTTCCGCGCCAAGTACGTCATTACCGGGAAAGTGAAACGACATCGTCAATTCCGCGGGTCGGCCTTCCGCGAGAAACTCAACCAGCAACACATTCTCCGTCGCCGCCACCCACGCTGTCATGGTCAAGGCGTGACCGCCGGTCTTGAATCGCGCAGTCGTCGTCGCCGTGGCGAAGTCCTGCTGGACCGCGTAGCTGGCGCCCGTGAAGCCGGGGTTTTCGAAAACGATTCGGCCCAGCGCCTTCGGTGCGCCGCCGCGATCCGGTGCGCGGAACTCCCAGAAGTCATCAGCTTGCCGTTTGCGCGATGCTTGAGGTTGTCCTCCCAAAATTCGCACAGTTCTTTGATGATCGGATACTCCAGCGATAATCAGTCACTTCACTCCGCTCATCTCATTATTTGGCGTGTTCATCATGTTGGAATCACTTTTCCGTGTTCTTGATGGTAATGGCCCAGATCTTCAGCGAATTGTCCTTCGTAGTTGCGGCATTCACGACGTTCGATCGCGGCCACAGTCTTTTCCGGCCAGGGGTTGATCCAGTCGTAACGGCAGAGGCGATCGCATCGGCAATGTGTGTGTGATCCGAGTGAGCACGGGAAGAAGCGTCAGGTGGCCGTCGGTCAGGAGGCTTTCATATCGCATCCAGAGCATTTCACGACCGCTTGCGCGCGGAGGTCTGGCAGGCAAGGAAAGGCACCCCGCTCACAACCCGGCCGGCAGCAGGGTGGGCGGCACCGGGCTGGGAGAAAATCGCCTGGTGAGGCGACAGGTTTCCAGATTCAGCCGCCGGCTTGAGCTTTGGCGTACCAGTCGTCGAACATCATTCGCTGCTTCGTCAGGGCGGCCACGCGATCGGCTGGCGGTTTCTTACCGCCGGCTTCAAGGAGCCACCAGCCGTTGTAGCCAGACTTGACGAACATTTCCAGTAGTTTCTGGAAGGGATAGTCGGCGCTGTCAAGCTGGCGAACGTGCGTGGTGTAGCCCAGCCTGCTTCGGACCAAGTCAAAATTGTGCTGCAGACCACCGTCCTGCAAGTCGCTGACGTTTGAGTTCCAGCACAGTGCTACGTTGGGATGGTTGGCCACGTCGATGATCTGCTTGATGACGGGGATGCGGGCGCAGCCGCCGTGGATCTCCAGACGGATCTGCTGGCCATAGCCGGCTCCAAAGGCTCCGACCACGTTCAATGCTTTGCCGATTTGCTCACATGTTCTTTCGACCGCCACGCCCTTGGGCAGGGCGTTGGGCCGCACCTTGACGCCGCTGCCTCCCAAGTCATGGCTGAGCTTGACGAAAGCCTTGGTCCGTTCGATGGATTCGGCGACCTTCTTGGGATCGGGGTCGTGATAATCCTGGGCGCTGCCCATGCCGATGAAGGCCACTGGGCTGTCGGCGAATCGCTTTTTGACATCCGCCCGCTCCTGGGGCGACAGGCTTGGCTCGACGCCGTGCTTATGGCTGGTGCGGAGTTCGACGCCTAGCATTTTGGCCTTGGCCAGATAATCCAGCAGCGTGGGCAGATCGAGGTCCTGGCCCCAGGTGAAGGTGACCAGGCCGAACTTGATGTTGGCCTTGGTTGGGGTGGCCGCCAGGGTAGAGGCCGGGAAACGGCCGGCCAGGGCGGCGGCTCCCAGCGCCAGCGAGCCTTTCAAAAAATCGCGACGCGATGCAGATGACATGGCAGTGGTCCTTGGATGGCTGAACCGGTATTTCCCATTCGTGCTCCGTGCGGATACGCCCCGCGCGTCAACAGTCTCATCATATTAATAAAGCGGCTTGCTACTTTCCAGTCGGGATGTCCACCAAGCGAACGTCCGGGTTGCCTATTTCTCTCCCTTCCGTCCGTGCCACGTGTACGCCGCGATGCCGTGTCGAGCCGCCGCCGCCCCGCCCGCCACGACAGATTCCTATGTCGCTCCAAGGCGACGGCCCTGACGGCGAATCTTGTAAAGCTGCTTGAATATTTGTTTAATCGCGGTCACGCCATGCGAGGTCTGGCCGCAGGCCGCGCTTCGGCGCTGAGCGGAGATGCTGTTGGCTGTATTGCATCCCAAGTATTTCACGGACTGCTTGCCTGCGGAGGATGGGCACTCGAATGTCGCTAGCTTAAGGAACGCGACCACAGTTGAAGCGGTAAAGCCTGGGGCAGGTCGGAGAACATTCGTTTTCCAGACGAGCATCGCGGCCCGCGCCGTTGCGGCAATACCCGCACCGCGCCCAGTTCCGAAGCGGGCGATCAGTGGCGGCAGCATGAGCTGCTCGGCCCATTGTCTGCCGAACGATTTATCGCCGGAAACGCTGAAAACGTTTTTGACCGTCGATAGCGGCGAAGACGTGAAGATCGATTGGCAGCCTATTCCTTGACCCATAATCGTACCCGCGCTTTCGGCGCCTTGACGCTGGAGCGATGGGAAATCAAACTGGATCCCAAGACCAGCACGTTGGACCTGGAGGGGCTCAAACGCCGGGAGTTCACTGAGTTCTGACGATCCACCGGCGGGGCGAGGTCGTCTGGCCGACGATGGAATAGGCGGCTAGGTGTTTGACGATGTTCAGAAGTCAGAGTTCAGAGTTCAGAAGTCAGGAGTTGGCAATGAGTCGCGTGACAAGAGTTCGATGGATGGTCTCCGGCGTATTCGGTTTGGTGGCGATCGCAGTCGCCACCGGCCTCGCCGCGGAGCCTGGTGAAGTGGCCGCCACGCCGCGGCACCCGCTTGCCGGTGGCGGCGGACTTGCGGGCGAAATTGCCGCCGAGCCCGGCACCTTCGGCTTCGAGGAGATCGTCTTCGTCAAGCGCAAACCCTTCTCGTCGAGCCATTACTATACGGATATTAGCGACGGTACCCGCCCTGACCGCTTCGTTCCCGACAACGGAATCTACGTCTATAACCTCCGCACCCGGTCGGAGCGGACGGTCGTCAAGGCCGCCAGCATGCCGGGCGGAAAGGGTGTCATCGGCAAGATCGCACTCTCGTTCGACGCCAAGAAGATCCTCTTCGACTTCCGCCAGGATGCCGCCAGCGGGTTTCGCATCTGGGAAGTTCGCACCGACGGTTCGGGCTTGCGCCAGGTTTCGTTCCCGCCGCCCGACGAGGCCGTGAAGGCGGCGCGGTACCGCAATCGTTGGCACACGGACGACATCCACCCCTGTTATCTGCCCGATGGCAAGATCATCTTTTCCTCAACGCGCAGCGAACACACGGTCCTTTGCGGCGGGTACCTCGTGGCGCCGTCCCTGCACCGCATGGACGCCGATGGCGGCCATGTCGAACAGTTGAGCAACAGCCCGGTCAGCGAGTTCTGCCCGCTGGTCCTCGCCGACGGCCGCGTCATGTATCACCGCTGGGAGTATGTCGACAAGGGCTCCCGGGTGGGCAAGAGCGTGTGGTCCATGAATCCCGACGGGGGTTCTCCCCGGGAGCTCTACGGCCTGGACCACGACGATACGACCGTCTGCATGTACCCCCAGCCGCTGCCCGGCAGCAATCACCGCTTTGTGTGCGTGGGCACCTGCCATTATCCGCAAGGAGGCTGCCTGGGACCGATCCTGCTGGTCGACTACGGCACGGCGGGCGAGGCCCGCGGCCCGGATCCCGACGAGCCGGCCTACGTGCAAGGCGACCCGCGGCGCCCCATGATCAACATCACCCCGCAGGTTTTCATCCCCCGCCGAATTTCGCAGGGCTGGCGTTTCTTGAAAGAGGGCAGGTACGTGGACGATGCGGAAGGCCGCAGTGGGCCGCTCTACACGCACCCCTATCCCATCAGCGACCGGGAATTCCTGGTCTCGTGCAAGGTCCGTCCCGGCGATCATTACCAGAACGTGGACAATGCTTATGTCTTGTGCCTGATCGACGTTGCCGGGCGCCGCTGCCTGCTGCACGCGGATGCGCAGCTCTCCTGTTGGCATCCCTTGTCGCTGGCGGCGCGGCCGGTACCGCCGGTGGTGCGGCCGGCGCGCGATCCCGAACTGGCCGCCGCCCGCCAGGCCGAGTGCGTGCTAGCCAATGTCTACCACGGCATGGAAGGGGTGAAGCCGGGAGAAGTCAAGTGGCTGCGCATCAACGAGGCTTTGTCGCGCTACTGGTCCAGCAGCCCGCGCTGGGCGCCGGCCATGGACAGCGCCGGCTGGAAGGCTGCCCTCTGGCCCCGGGTGCAGTGGGGGATCGTGCCCGTCGAAAGCGACGGTTCCGCCCACTTCGTGGTGCCGGCCAACCGCAACATTTTCCTGCAGGCGCTCGACGAGAACTTCCGCGAAATCCAGCGCGAGCGCACGTACGTGAACTACGCCCCGGGTGAAGTGCGTTCCTGCACGGGCTGCCACGGGCACTCCAGCCACGTCGCGTCGGCGCGGACCGCGGCACTGCCGCTGGCCTTGACTCGGCGCCCCAGCGTGCCCCAGCCGCAGGCGTGCGACCTCGCGGCCAACGGAGGCACCGGCCTTGCCGGGCAGGTCATTCACTACCCGACCGACATCCAGCCCATCTTCAACGCCAAGTGCGTCTCCTGCCACGGCGCCAAGTCCCCCGCCGGCGGCCTGAGGCTCACCGGCGAAATCACCGACTTCTACAACACGTCCTACGAGCAGCTCGCGCGGAAGGAAATGGCCGGCCCTTTGATCGCCGAGTTCACCACGTTGGACAATGGAGATCGGGGCAACTACAACGGCGCGTACCTCCCGCCGCGGAGCCTGGGATGTACCAAGAGCACGATGATCGCCATCTTGACATCCCCCAAGCATCCCAAGAACGCCAAGGACGACCATTCCAAGATGCTCACGGCGTGCGAATTGATGATCTTGAGTCGCTGGGTGGACAGTAACTACCAGTTTTACGGCAGTTACTTCGGCCGCCGTCTTCCGCGGTGGATTAGTGCGGACCCGGCAAACCCCGCCTATGATCCGGGCGATTTCCGGCGAAAGGCGACGTTTGAAGAAGCCATCGGCTTCCTAGCCCCGCCTTGGCACCGATGACACTCGTACCGCGGCGAGCTTTCGTCGTGACTGGGATGGAAAAGCAAACTACTTCGCGGGAGTTCAACATGATTCGAAAGATCACTCTTACTCGCCGTAGTTCTCGCCGTGGCGCCCGTTCGCAAAGAACGGTGGTTTGACGGGAAAACCGGAAAAGGGATGGCTTTACAGGAGAATCTGTGAATCGGCCCAAGAAAAAGAGCCGCCGTGGCAGTTCCAAACTCGATGGACTACCGGCAATTGTGCTCCCCGCCAGCGATTTGATCCGCAGAGGAGACGTGGGCACGGAAAGGGTAATGGCGTAGAGAGTCTTGCCGTCCTTCGACTGCGTGAAGCGGATATCCTCCGCCGTGAAGGGTTTGCTGCCCACGTCCTTCACGCCCGTCCGGTCAAAGGGCGCCTTCTCCTGCGCGATCGTCGAGGGGCCTTCGCCATAGATCTTCCACGGGCGAGTCGCGTAGATTGCCGCGCCGTTGACTTTCAGCCAGGCGCCGATGCTTTGGACAATCTTCATTTCATCCGCGTCCGGCTGGCCGTCGCGGCCAAGCGGCACGTTCAACATCAGGTTGCCGTTCTTGCTCACGATATCCACCAGCATTGGAATCACATTGGCCGCGGTCTTGTATTGATCACTGCCCTCGAGATACATGTTTCGCGCATACCAGTCACCGTCTTCCGGCTCGCACTGTGATCCCCAATGGGCCCAGATACCAGATTTCGCGTCGCGGAACCACTCCGGGCACTGGTATTTCGCAAGCGAGTTCCAGTCCGGCTTGAATGGCCCGTCGGAGACGGGCAATTGAAGGTCGGCGGCGCGGACGGTGGAAATAATAGCCAGGAGGGCGAGGAACGAGATAAGCCAGGTTTTCGTGCGTTGATTCCTTTTTTCATCGAACAAAAAAGCTTCAGCGATTAGACGGTACAGCGGGCAGTGTTTTCGGTACTGGGTGCTCGGTGCAAAAGCCCTCAGCCTCAGCCCGCAAGCTGGCTGCATCAGTCCTGGTGAAACACTTCTTCCATCGAGGCCCACCATTCGTCCGCGGCGCGGTCGGCCAGGGGCTCGTGGCACGGTTTGCACAAATCCCACCATTGCCGTGTCACGGGATCGGCCGCCATCTTCGCCATGTCGGCCGCAAAATCGCCGCCGACGTACTCGAAATAACTGAACAGGTAATGCCGTCCGTCGGGAAGCTGCCGCAGGAAGATCGAATAATTCCGGATCTGGCATTCCCAGATGGTCTTCAGCACGTCCGGCCAGACGGCGGCGTGCAGGCGCACGTATTCGTCAAGCTTTTCCGGTCTGACCGCGATCACCGATCCATAACGCTTCATAGAGTGCCTCCTGATGGAAAGACTCGCGTCCCGCCCCAGCTTTTCAGCCGCCGGTTGCCTCGCCAAGATAGTTTCCATAAGTCATCGCCAGCACAGACGCGATCAGCGCCGTCAGGCCCAAGGCGATGGTCAGCGAAGTCCGGCGCGACAGCCTTTCCATTCCCGGAAAACCAGAGCAACGAAATTGCTGAAAAGCACGAGCATGATCATGTGGATGGCCCAACTCGTGTTCGCATTGCTCATCCGCACGTGCCCCAGGTTGTAAAAGAAGAACTGCCCGTACCACAGCGTGCCCGTCAACATGGCGAGCAGATAATTGCCGCCGAGGCTTCCGCCTTCGCCCGGCGCCAGCCGCGTCAACTGTCCGAGCGTCCCATGCCGTCGGGCCAGATAGAGGCTGTACACCAGCGCGGTGACAAAGGCCCCGCTGTTGACGAACGGATAGGCGATATTGCCTTTCCAGTAGCCGGCGCCATGCTCGTACGCCAGATCGACGATGGGCCGGGCCACGTCTTCCATCGCAATGCCGTAGACGGCCGAGAGGATGCCGGCCAGCAGCGAGAAGAAGAGTCCCTTGAGCAAATTGAATTCGCCACCCTCTGCCGCGCGACTGCGAAAATCGAGTTCCTTAAGCCGGCCCGCGGCCCCGCAGAGGGCGATCCCGAAAATGCCGACGGCCACGCCCGCAAGGATCGTGCCGGAGCCGTTCTTTGCCAGGATCTCGGGAAGTGTGCCCTTGATCAGTGGCATGGCCACCGTCTTGGTCAGGGCCGAAAGTCCGACGGCGATGGCGTATGTCAGCGAGAAGCCGATGTAACGGATCGAGATATTGAAGGCGGTGCCGCCGACTCCGTACGCCATTCCCAGCAAGAACGCCTGGAACATGACCAGCTTGGGCGCCTCGGACAGCACGGCGGCAATGTTGGGAATCGTCAGCAAGGCCCCGACGACGGGCCAAATCAGCCAGCACCACGCGGCCTGAGTCATCCAGTAGATCTCCCAGGCCCAGCGGCGGACGTATTTCTGCGGCGCGTAGCAGTTGGCCGAAAGGAAGGCGCCCAGGGAATGATAACCGACGCCTTCGACCGAATTGGGTGCGATGGGAATCATGACGGCAGGGGTTCAAAGCGTCTCGTCGAATTCACCGAGGTCCAGCGGATACTTGCCGTATTGGCGAACGAGTTGCACGATATAGTCGTAAGTTGCACCCGAAACGGCGCTGGAAACGGAGTGATCCGACTGGAAGATCATGCCGCCGCCTTTGGCCGCGTTGAGCTTGCGGAGCACATCGCGGCGAATGGCGTCGCGGTCGCCTTTTTCCCAAAGCTGGATGTCGCCGTTGCCACAGAAACCGATCTGATGTCCGTAACGCTGCCGCAAACGGACCGCGTCCATGCCGGCCTTTGCTTCCAGCGGGTTGTAGGCGTCGACGCCGATTTCGATATAGTCGCCAAAAATCGCCTGGACGTTGCCGCAACCGTGGTAGATCACTGCCAGACCCTTGTCATGGCAGTGCTCGACGATGGCCTTGACCCAGGGCTTATAGTAGGTCCGCCAGTAGTCCGGCCGCATGAACGTGCCCTTCTTATAGGCTACGTCACCCCAGATCACAAAGCCGTCCAGCCAGGGGCCCGCCGCCTCGATGGCCGCCCGGGCACAGTCAAGATAAAACTGCCCCACGCGATTGAGCACGGCCCCAAACCGCTCCGGCTCCATGGCCATCCACAGCATGTGGTTCTCCGGGCCGATCAGCCGGGTCATGCATTCCGAGCACTCCATCATACTGCCGAAGACTGGAAAATCGGGCCATAGCGATTTCACCGTCTCGATCCAAGGGGGCGAGTTCCGCTCGAAACCGTCGCCGACGCCGGCGATCTGGTTGTCGCCCGCGCTGAAGTACCGCCGCCGGTCAAAGGGATCGTCGAAGACGGCAGCTTCCAGCTTTTCCAGGCTGTCGGTGTCCCAGGAAATGAACTCGGGCATTGGGCAGTCAAACTTCTTCCGCAGGACCGCGCCGTAGCCCGTCCGCAGCACAACCTCTTCGGGCGTTTCCCGCAAGATCTCGAAGGAGCGGATCCAAGGGTCCATATTGGGAACAGTGCAGATCCAATCCAGGTCATAGTGGTAATAGGGGCTTGCGTCGGGCGACAAACCCAGTTCAGCACGCCAGCGGCGAATGAAACTGCCCCAGAAGAAATCGCTGATGGGCACGCGGTCGGGCTCTTCGTGCCGCAGGGCTTTTTTCAGGCGCTCCACTTTCCGCAACGTGTTCGCTTTCCGCGTTGTCTGTGCGGCGACCGGTCCCGTGGTATCGAACATTCCCATTCAAAGTGTTCCTTGCGTTGGAGGGCAGGTCCTGAATTCGCAGGAAAACGATGCCATCCTGCCGCGGGTGGTCTGCAATCGATCGGACGATTACTTCTACTTCTTGCTTCCCCACTTGGCACTTTGCCAGACTGATTTGAAATCCCATAATACCACGGCAAACGCCGTGTCACAAACGGTTCGTATTCGGCCACTCGCCCCATCCGCCCACCGGGCGGCCGATTTTCCCGACAACCCCATTCCGAGGTTGCCATCTCGTAATTCAAATCGCCGGAAAGCCGTGAAAATCGAGGTTTCCAATACCGACGGCACGGACACCTATGGGGGGTAACAATCCGAAACGTTTCGCGAGTCCTTGCGCCGGAGGTGGGGCATTTCGCAGGTTAGATCGAGTTGCGCACGCCGCGTGGTGCGCCCATAATATTTGGTCGAGCCCCACAAACCTCTCATCTGGACAGCGGGGCTCGGGAAAGCGACAATCATAAACTCAAACTCGCACTCGAACCCGCTCCAGGAGGGTGCCGAAGATTTGGCTCTTTCGAGCTTGGGTGCGGAGTGCGGGAAACTGCAGGGTGGGCTTTAGCCCGCCTGTGCATGCAGGCGGGCTAGAGCCCACCCTACGGCCCTTACGGAAAATTCGCCGAGGTATCCCCGTTGAAACAACGCGTCCTCCATATCATCGACACGCTCGACCGCACCGGCACGGCGCAGCAACTGTGCCTGCTGGCCCGCGGCCTGCCGCACGACGAATTCGATTTGCACGTCTGCGCCTTGAGCCGTGGCGGACCGATCGGCGACGTGCTGGCCCGAGCGGGCATTCCCGTCCACGTCATCGGCCGCCGCTGGCCCGCCGATCCGATGACGTTCTGGCAACTGGTCCGCCACGTGCAGGAACTCCGGCCGAAATCAATCCACGCTTGGCAAGCGGCGGGACGGGCATACGCGGCGGCCGCCGCACGACGCTGCGGCGTGCGGCGCTTGGTGGCCGTTTGGCGTGAAGCCCAATCGAAGCACGGGCCGCTGCAACGAACGATCGATCGTTATGTCGGCCGCCGGGCCAGCGCGGTCGTGGCGACTTGCCCGGCCGTGCGCGATTATTGCGTCGGGCAAGGAATCGCCGCCGAAAAAATCGAGGTCATTCCCAGCGGCGCGTGCCGAGCGGCGGTGCCCGTTGCCACGCGAGGGCAAATTTTGGAGCGGCTCGGCCTGCCGGAATCGGTCCGCCTGATCGGTTGGGCCGGCCGGCTGGAGGCGAACCGCGGCGGCAAAGATGCTATCTGGGCGGCCGATCTGTTGAAGGTGATTCGCGACGACGTCCACCTGCTTGTCTTCGGCGCGGGGCCGCACCGCGAGCGGCTCGTCCGCTTCCGCGAGCAGGTCGAGATTGCCGACAAGGTCCATTTCCTCGGCCAGCGCGGCGACCTGGATGAATTCCTGCCGCACCTGGACCAGTTCTGGTCAACCCGCCGGCTGGCGGGCCAATCCCAGGCGATCCTGGAAGCCATGGCGGCCGGCGTGCCCGTCGTGGCCACCGATGTTCCCGGCACGCGCGATCTGATCGAGCACGAGGCGACCGGCTACCTCGTCGCCCCGGGGCATCGCGCGGGGTTCGCCCGCTGGGCCGAGCATCTGCTCAACCATCCCGACACTGCCCGGCAGATCGGCGCCGCCGGGCGGCAGCGCGTGGAGAACGAGTTCAGCGCGGAGAAGATGGTCCAGAGGTGGAGGGAAAGGATGAAGGCGGAAGGATGAAGGATGAGGGACGCATCGCGTTTTCATCCTTCCGCCTTCCCCCTTCATCCTTCCCCCTTCAGCTTCCCCACGATCTGCCGCACGTCCGCGAGCCAGCCGGCGCGCTGCTCGGGCGTGCTCATCACGATCGACTCGAAATTGCGGCGATAGAAATCCTCCAGGCCGCAGAAGCCGAAGACGCAGGTCTTCCACAAGTTCTCCAGCGGGTCGCCATACAGCCGCAGTTCGTCCGCGCGAGGCGTGTTCGAAGTCGTGAAGACGATCGCCCGCTTGCCCTTGAGCTTGCCGATGACGCCTTGCGGACCGAACTCGTAAACCACGCCCTGGCGGAAGACGCGGTCGAGCCAGCCTTTGAGGATCGCGGGGGGCATGGCCCACCAGTTGGGATGCACGACCACGTAAGCGTCGGCCTCGACGACTTCGCGGCAATGCCGGGCGATGACCGCCGGCTGTTCGGCCCCTTTGGGGATTTCGGCGTCGGCCAGGATCGGATCGAAGCCTTCGGCATAGAGATCGTGAAAGATGACCTCGTGTCCCGCGGCGCATAGCTCTTCCCGCGCGGTTGCGGCAATCGCGTGGCAGAAACTGCCAGGGCGTTGATGGCCAAGGATAAGTAGGATCTTCATGACATTTTTCGTTCGGGTTCGGCGTCAGGCTCGGCAAGCAAATCGTCGAGGCCCCGCGCGTCGTCGGCCGGGAAAACGTCCGGCGGCAGTTTCGTCTCGGCCGCCGCCTGCCGCCGGGCCGCCGCGTAGGCGTCTGCCAGCACTGCCGCCGCATGGTTCCGAAGCGTGCCACTTTCCAGCAACTGCCTCAACTCGCGTCGCTGTTCCACTTGACAGAACCCATGATCCATCTCCCATTCTCCGGCATTCGATACCAGATGCCACCGGCATCGTTCAAACCGCCGATTACGTGCGCTTCAGCTTGTCCGAAACTCGCGCGAAGAATTCAGCATCAACGGAAAACAACGCTCGGCGATATAGCGGAAGCGGCGCTGCCGTCGCCAGTCCGAATACACTTCGACCGTCTGGCGCAACATGTTTCCAATGCGCCACGTCGATTCTCTGAGCGTATCGCAAAAACCCTGGGTCCTTCTTACTCCGCTTCGTGGGGTGCTTCCCGCGGTTGGTAAAGTCTTCGTCCAGCGCTGGGGCGTCTCGGTATCGAACGATTGCCAGAACGGGTGAAGTCGTCGATCTTTTGTGTTTCGAGTTCCATCGTTTCCATGAGCGTCACGGCAGTACGTCGATCGTGATATCCGTAAAGTTTGTCAGTTGGTTGTCGTTAGTCAGAAACACATCGCATCCAGACTCGATCGCAGTGGCCAAATGGAGAGAGTCGGCCAAGCCGTATCGCTTTGGCAGAGCGGGCGGAATTGCCGTGTAAGTGTGGCCGCCTCGGATCGCGGCGGCTCGGAGGTGCATTGCGGCAGTCAACGGCAACGTCCGCAGGTTTGGTCCGCGGAAGAAACGGAAGAAGTCTGAAAGCCGCTGGCCTCCGCCCGGCCCAAGAACTGGAACCAGGCACTCGGTTTGAGTCAATTCACTAATTGCGAACCGATGGCCGGCCTGCTCAAGCGCGGCCAAGTGGTTGAGCGCTCGCTGCTGGTCGGCAGGATTGCCTTCGACGGCATAGATAACGATCACGGTGTCCAGGAAGTAGAGCATTTACGGCGCTCCCCGCGTGGCCTCACGACGCGCAGCGTCCAATTCCCGATCTCGCTCCGCGTCCTCGTCCAAGCGATCAGCTTCTTCGGCGCCGATGTCTGCTCCGGACCGCCCAGGGAAGCCGCGGGCTCGCTGTTCGGCTGCGATCTCTCGGATCACATCCGCAAGGCCGCGCCTCGGACCAATCACTGCGGCACGAATCGTTACCCGTACGGGGCCGGGCTGGAGGCGGGGCTGGTGTGATAGCCATAACTGACCGCTGGGGTCCAGCGTGGCGTCGATCGTCTCTTCGGTGGCACTCATGTGTCTCCTCCTTCAATCTGACTGGCCGCTGAACTGTGTCGGAGCCCCGGTTACTTTCGCCGCGTGACCTTTGCCTAGATGACGGACCGCCTCGTGAAGTTTCCGAGGACGTTGAAATAGTCGGAGTACGGCTCTGCGGTCCATGCCTTGGCTTTCGCAAGTCGCTTCGACTTCGACTTGATTTGATTCCCCCAAAGCACTCGAACCTTGGTTCTCGTTCCATTGGGGTTTCGCTGTAGCAATTCATGGGAAAAAGAATACCATTTGAAGACGACCTCCCGATCCTCGTAAGCAGCCACGACACACACATCGCCGCGCTGGAGATTGGTAGCCATCTCTGCCTGCCTGCCGGCGGTATTCAAATCGTAAAATGCCGTGGTGCCGTTATCGTCGCTGTAAAGCTCGTTGTATTTGCGGCCACGACAGTTGTTGAACAAGACAGGCATTCGAATTCCTCCGAGGATCTTGCCGCCGAATATATGATTACCTCAACAAAACCATAGTACCAAATAGAGGATTCGCCGTCAACTACCACGCCCACCATGGCGCAAGTCCATTTTTGATCACGAATTGACCGGGCAATTCTTGCACGAGCACCTTACGCGCCTTTCCAAGAACAACTACGTGATTTGGTCTAATCTGCCCTCATCCGCTGCTCCTCTCCCAAGTACGCGAGAGGGGAGTTGTTCTTGGACCGATCCCTATGGCATCTGGCAGCTCAAGCCGCCGGAGGCGGGCAGGTAGCACTGCTGGACGTAGTCGGCCACCATGCGGTCGGCGCTGAACCGCCAGCCCAGCGAGCTGATGGAGTTCATCATCCGCTTGATCCAGTGCCGCGGCAGACCGTCGATGTCGCGGTCGTAGATACAGCGGAATCACTTCCTCGCTCAAGCACGCGGTACAGGTCGGCGGCGTCGCGGGCGTCGGTGATGCGGTCGTCGACGTGCTGCGTGCCCTTGCCGATGGCGAAGCCGTTGGTGCCGTCGTAGGCCTCGGCCCACCAGCCGTCGAGGATCGAGAGGTTCAAGGCCCCGTTGAGCACCGCCTTCTGGCCGCTGGTGCCGGAGGCCTCCAGCGGCCGCCGCGGGATTGTTCAGCCAGACGTCGACGCCCTGGATCAGGTGCCGGCAGACGTTGATGTCGTAGTCCTCGATGAAGACGATCCGGCTTGGCGAAGCGCGGGTCGAAGCGGCAGGTTGGCGATCCGCTTGATCAGCTGCTTGCCCGGCTCGTCGGCCGGATGGGCCTTGCCGGCGAAGATGAACTGCACCGGCCGCTCGCGGATCGTTGACCATCTCGGCCATGCGGTCGATGTCGTTGAGGATCAGGTCGGCCCGCTTGTAGGTGGCGAACCGCCGGGCGAAGCCGATGGTGAGGATGTTCGGATCGAGGATGTTCCGCGCGGCTTCGACCGCTTCGTCGCTCTCGCCGCGGCGGCGGCACTGGCGGCTGAGCCGGCGGCGGACGAAGGCCAGCAGCAGGTTCTTCAGGGCGTAGTGCGTTTCCCACAGCTCGCCCGGATCGATGTCGTAGATCCCCTGCCAGATTTCCGGCTCGCCCAGCCGGGCCATCCAGCCGGGCGGGAAGTTGCGGTCGTAAAGCTGCATCATCTGGTAGGCCAGCCAGGTGGGGATGTGGACGCCGTTGGTGATGTGGCCGATGGGGATTTCCTCTTCCGCCCGCCACGGCCAGAGATGGGCCCACATCCGCCGCGATGACGTGGCCGTGCAGGTTGCTCACGGCGTTGGCCCGCCGCGAAAGCTTCAGCCCCAGCACGGTCATGCAGAACGTCTCGTGCTCGTTCTGCGGCTCGACGCGGCCCAGGCCCATCAGTTGCTCGAAGGAGATGCCCAGCTCGTCGCGCAGCGGGCCAAGGTGCTCCTCGATCAGGTTGCGGTCGAAGCGGTCGTGGCCGGCGGGCACGGGCGTGTGCGTGGTGAAGACCGTGCGATGGGCCACTTCGCGCAGGCCGACCTCGAAGCTCATGCCGTCTTCCTTCATCCGCTGGCGGATCGCCTCCAGCGTGGCGAAGGCGCTGTGCCCTTCGTTGAGGTGATAGACGCCCGGCGTGATGCCCAGGGCCGTCAGCGCGCGGACGCCGCCGACGCCGGCCACCAATTCCTGGCGGATGCGGGTGCGGTTGTCGCCGCCGTACAGCCGGGCGGTCAGCTCGCGGTCCTCCGGGCTGTTGCTGGGCACGTCGCAGTCCAGCAGGTACAGCTTCACCCGGCCCACGCGCATCAGCCAGACCTTGGCCAGCAGACGTGCCGGTGCGGGTGTCGATCTGCACGGTGATCGGCTTGCCCTCGCGGTCCCGGGCGGGCTCCATCGGCAGGTTCTCGACCTTGGTGTCGAGGTATTCTTCCTGCTGATAGCCGTTGCTGTCGAGGTGCTGCTTGAAATAGCCCTGGTCGTAGAACAGCCCGCAGGCGACCAGCGGCACGCCCAGGGCGCTGGCGCTCTTGATGTGGTCGCCGGAGAGCACGCCCAGGCCGCCGGAGTAGATCGGGACGGACTCGTGGACGCCGAATTCGAGGGAGAAATAGGCGACCGGCCGCGAGCCGAGCACGCCGGTGTTGGTGCGGCCCCAGGCGGGGATCTCGCTCATGTATTCCTTCAGCCGCCGATAGGCCTGGTTGATGCGGCTGTAGAGGACCAGTTCGGCCGCCCGCATTTCCAGCCGCTCGGGCGTGAACTCGGAGAGCAAGGCGATGGGGTTATGGTCCAACTGCCGCCAGCGGATGGGGTCGAGGTCGCGGAAGAGGTTGATCACCTCGTGGTTCCAACTCCACCACAGATTTCTGGCCAGGGCGACGCACTTTTCGTAAAGCGTTTCCGCCGTAAGCCCGTAGGATGTCACGGGTTCAATCTCGTCGTCGGAAACAAACTCGATTTGACTCATATAAGCCGCCCCTATTGAAAAGACGCTTGGTATTAGGGAAACCACGGTTGCCACTGGCGATTATACGCGATGCGGCCCAAAGAACGCTAGCGGAGAGTGCGACAAAAAGACAGGAGAAAAATATGACCTGTGAGATGACAATAGCTCAGCTTGCACAAAACGCTGATTTTGCCTATTATGCGAGGTTCTGAAGTTTTGTGTCTCGATTGTTAGATCGACCATTAACAGCAGGGAGAATTCGTCGATGTCGGATAAATCCGAAGTTCAGGTTCACTGGCACGAGCACGCCGTCACGCGGCCGGAGCGGGAAAAGCTAAACGGCCACGCAGGTTGCGTCGTTTGGTTCACGGGCCTTAGCGCTTGCGGCAAGAGCACGGTGGCCAACCTGGTGGATCACAAGTTGTGGTCGGCCGGGGTGCATAGTTTCGTCCTGGATGGCGACAATATTCGTCACGGATTGAACGCCGCCCCCGGCATGCTCAAGGAGCGGCATGGCGAGGAATTCGCCAAGCGGTTCGGGCTTGGCTTCTCGGCCCAAGACCGCGAAGAGAACATCCGCCGCATTGGCGCCGTGTCAAAACTCTTTGCCGAGGCTGGGATCATCGCGATCACGGCGTTCATCAGCCCCTATCGGGTGGACCGCGATCGGGTCCGGGCGACCCTTGCGGCCGGCGATTTCGTGGAAATCTTTGTCGATGCGCCCATCGAAGTCTGCGAAGCTCGCGACCCCAAGGGATTGTACAAGAAGGCCCGGGCAGGCGAACTGAAGGGTTTTACCGGGATCGACGATCCGTACGAGGCCCCGCTGAAGCCCGAATTGGTGCTGGACGCCGGAAAGAAGACCGCCGAAATCCTTGCGGACGAGGTAATTGCCTATCTTCGCAGGGCGGGAAAGATCCAGGGTTAGACCCTTGGCCTTTCCGCGGCGCGTGGTCTATGATATAAAATCGTGGTTCCGCAGTGGGTTGGTTGCTTCCGCTTTGCGCTGCGGCAGGTAACGGATTACGACTGAGTCGGTCAGGATATGAAGACAGCCTCCAAATCGAAGAATCAAGCCGCAAAGGCATCCCCGACAACTGCCGCACAGAAATTCTCCCGGAGCAAGCCCGGATTCTCCGGGAGCAAAACGGGCGTCGTCGGCAGCAAGACCGAAATCGTCTTGGCAGCGCGGTGGGCGGCTACGGTTGACTCGCCGGCATTTGAGGATGAGCGGTTTGCCCTGAAGGCGTTGTCGGAAGCGTTGCCGCAAGCGGGTATCGCCGCCCGGCTGTGGCGGCCGTTCGAAGATTCGCTGGCCGATTCGCGCTGCCTGCACCTTTTTGGCACGGCTGCCGAGTTCCTGCCGGTCGTGGAATCCGCTCGGCGGAGCGGGGTCAAGGTGGTGCTCTCGCCGGAATCGTGGCAAAACGACGCCGATCGCGGTCTCTATCCCCGCGGATGGCTGCAAAAGACGGCAGCTTGGTTTACGAAAGCCGGGCGAGGAGTCTTTTCCAGGCCAGCGGCCTGGCAGCGCGAGCTGTACGCGGCCGTCGACTTGTTGTTGCCCAACTCGAACGTCGAGGCCCAGCGGATCGCCCGGCGGTTCAAGCTTCCCGCTGGATCGGCTCCGCGTGGTCCCGCACGGCGTGGATCCGCGGTTGGCCGAGGCCGATCCGCGAACTCTTCCGTCAATATGCCGGCGTGCGCGACTTCGTGCTCTATGCCGGCACGATCGAGCCCAAGAACCAGCAACTCGGTTTTCTCTGGGCCATGAAGAACGTCGATGTTCCGGTGGTAATCCTCGGCGACGTGGCCCCCCAATGTGAGTGGTATCTCGACGAATGCCGTCGCGTGGCCGGTTCCCAGGTTCAATTCCTCCCGCGGCTGGCCGGCGACGATCCGCGACTGGCCAGCGCCTACGCGGCCTGCGGCTGCCTGGTCGTGGGCAGCGGTGTTGCCGCGCCGGAGCGGATCGCCCTGGCGGCCGGTGCATCGGGCACGCCGCTGGTCTTGTTCGAAGGGAGTTGCGGCAGCGAGTATTTCGGCCAGCAGGCCGTCTATATCCGGCCCGACGACGTGGCGGGCATCCGCCGCGGCGTACAGGCGGCCTTGGATCGCAAGCGCAGCAAGAATCTGGCCGAGCATGTCTGCACGTACTTCTCCTGGAAGGCGGTTGCCAGGGCGTTGCGCGATACCTACCAGGGCGAGGCTGGCGGAAATCCGGGACGACTGGATCATGATCGCACATATTCGCCAACTTAAACAGCCGCAGCCGGCGACTCCCATCATTCGCGCTCGGCAAATGGTGGCCGAAACGCTCTTGTCCGCCGAACCGGCCAAGCGGCGGTGGGTCGCAGTTCGGAAAGCCCTGCTGTTCGGGGCTCTGGCGTTCCTGGCCGCGGTGGCTGCCCTGGCGTATTATTTGTGGTGGTAATGCCTTTACAAACGCCCCCCAACAAGAAAGAATAGGGGGGCGAGTAAATCGCACGTGACCGGCGGTCCTCCCGAGATTGTGGGGTGGCCGCGGTTTTTTTTCGTAAGGACGTTCGAAAGCAATGGCGGAAGCCCTGAAGAACGCGAGACTCGCACTAATTTCTTCCGAATGCTCTAAGCAGTAATTTCAAGACCAGCAGCGCGCACGCCTACGCTACTGGTCTGGTTTAGAAACGCTACACGAGGAGTCAGCATGTCGGACCGCATCCCCATGACTCGGACCGGATACGATAAGATCAAGGCAGAACTCGATCATTTGCAGTCCGTGGAACTGCCCAAGGTTCTGGAAGGATTGGCGGCGGCCCGTGCCGAAGGCGACCTCTCGGAGAACGCCGAGTATCACGGCCGCCGGGAGACCCATGCCATGCTGGAGGCGCGGATCGGGGCCATCCGCGACAAGCTCTCCCGCGCCGTGCTGGTCGATCCCAGCCAGTTCCCTAAGGACCAGGTGTCGTTCGGCTGCACGGTCGTGGTCAAAGACCTCGATTTCGGCGACGAGGAGGAGTTCACCCTCGTCGGGGCCGGCGAAGAGGATTACGACACCGGCAAGATCCTCGTCACCAGTCCCCTGGCCCAAGGGCTCAACGGCAAGAAGGTCGGCGAGCGGGTCGAGATTCCCGTGCCGCAAGGCAAGTTGCGATTCGAGATTTTGAAGATCCGCCCGCCGGAGTAGGTCCCTACAACACCTTCGTGAACCCCGGCATCGCGACCGGATATCGGCCTTGGGCATCCGGAACCACCGGCGGCGTGGAACTCATCGTGTAATTGTCCAATCCCGGCGCCAACTCCAGGTTGGAAGCCATGGCCTGATCCCAGGTGATCTCACCGCCCGACTCGGCGGCCATCCGCCCGAGGATGCCGGCCATGGCGGCCTTGGCGCTGAACTCCGTTTCGTTGTAGGGCTTGTCCTGGCGAATGGCCGCGAACAACAGGTCGTGCTCGACCTGGTAGGCATTGTGCGGCCACTTGGCGGGCTTCCAGAGCTGGTTGGCAGGCGTCGGCTGATAGCCCTTGAAGATCCGCGGCATTTCCTGCCCTTCGCCCAGGACCGCCGACCCCTTGCTGCCGTGGACCACGACGCCGAAGAAATCCCAGCAGGCGGTCATCCCCCGGCCCTGGGCCATGAGGCGCGTGCCGTCCGCAAACCGGTACTCCACTGCGTAATGATCGAAGAGCTGGTCGGCCTCGGTGCGGGTCTGGCGACCGCCTTGCCCTTGGGCCCAAACAGGCCAGGCGCCCTTGATCCAACAACAGATGTCGAGGTTGTGAATCAGCCAGTCCAGGAAAAAACTGCCGTTGAGCCACGTGTAACACGAGTAGTTGCGGACCTGGTGAGCCAACTCGCTGAGGCCGGCCGTGCGGGGACGCAATCCCACGGGACCATGCTCGCGATAAGCCCACAGGGTGATCGGATCGCCGATAAGACCTGCTTGGATCTGGGCGACGGCATTTTCCAGCGGTTTGTCGTGGCGGCAGCGGAGACCGCCGGCGATCTTGAGGTTCTTCTTCGTGGCTTCCACGCCGGCCTTGAACACGCGGCGGATGCCTGGAGCGTCGACGGCAAACGACTTCTCCATGAACACGTGGCAGCCTTTCGTCACCGCATATTCGACGTGGATCGGCCGAAAGGCGGGCGGCGTGGCCAAAAGCACGACCCCACCGGGACCGATCGCATCGATCGCCTGCTTGTAGGCGTCGAGGCCGACGAACTGGCGGTCGGGCGGGACGTCGATCTGTCCCGCCAGCGAGCCGCGACTCAACCCCTTGACACAATTCTTCACCTTGTCTTCGAAAAAGTCGGCAACTGCGACCAGCTTGGTGGGCCCCGCGGTTCGCAGGGCCTGATCGACCGCTCCGTTGCCGCGGCCGCCGCAGCCCACCAGGGCAATCTTGATCGTGTTGTCCTCGCCGGCATAGGCCCGTTGCGAGATGGCACTGGCCAGCGCGACCCCGGCCAGGGCCCCGCCGGTTTGCTGAAGGAACTTGCGACGCGTCGATTGATGATTTGGCATAATGGAACTCCTATTTTGAAGAAAATATGAGCGGTTGTTTCGCACTCATAAGTTATTTTGTAGCCGTGAGTTACAGGAATATGTGCGGCAATAATGTGCATGAATCGCACATAATTATCCCGATTGTCTCTGGGCCAAACGGGGACCGGACAAATAATGGGCTCCCCGGCGCTCGCCGCTGGGCAGCAGGCAGCCCACGTCAACCAATTTACCCAACTCGCGAACCGCCGCATAGCGCGTCAACCCGGCGATTTCCCGGTAGTCGCGATTTGTCATTTGATTATGGCCCCGGAAAAAGGACCGCAGGATTGGCAACCGACGCTCCAACAAGAGTCGAGTCTCCCGCAACTCGCGCGATAACCAGTACACTGGCCCATCCGTGGGCGAAGTCACGAACAGCACCATACCCTTGCCTACCATGTCCTGGATGTCGCGGGCAGCCTCCTCCCCGCTCTTCCCGCTGATGCGCAGGTAGTCGGCGCTGGTGAACCCTTCCGGCTGCGCCAGAAGAATCCGCTTCTGGGTAGCCCCCAGGTCCAAACTCGCCACGACGCCCTGCCATTCCGCGCTGGGTCCGGGCACCGCTGGTTCGTTGCGAAGCACGACGGAGAACTGCGACGCCTCCAGAGTGATTTCCGGCTGTTTCAGGAGCGACTCCTCCATCTCCTCGAAAATCCTCGGGATGCCCTCGCCTTCGTCCCGCATGATGCCAACTTGCGCCAGGGCGCGAACCAAGAGCGGATTGCGGCTCGCATGGCTTGGACGCCGTTGCTGCAGTATCTCCAAGGTCACTGGCGGCACTAGGTCGCCGGGACTGAGCACGTCCATGCGGTCGTCGAAGAACCAGACCTCGATCTCCCCCCGGATCATTGTAGTCGCGGTGTGCCACGGCGTTGATGATCGCTTCCTGCCAGGCGAACTCCGGGTACTCCGGCGTTTCACGGAAGAAAAGGTCGTGCAATTTCTCCGACTTCCTGATCTGGCTGGCGGCCAGCCGATGGGCCTCGGGAATGGCCCGCGCCAGCGGCGGCTCGATGGGCATTTCAAGCTGGCTCACGTTGCGGTGCTTTCCGTGTCGGCGCTCGGTGCCGTCCACGCGAAACATGCGGATCCCGGCCCGAGGATGCCAGCGCACGAAGGGCCGCTTGGCGAACAACAGCAGGGCGGCATTGGTCACAGCCATCCCGCCGCCTCTGGGCAGGATCAAGCCAAGCTCGCGCAGCGTATCTTCCGCAGACCGGTCACGATCGACGGAACCGGAAAGGAAATCGCGAGCCAGATCAAGATCAAGGTCGTCCAGCGTTGCTTCCGGCTGCACCCGGCGGTCGTAACCCACGGTCCGGTAAGCCTGTTTCCGCTGGTTGATCACTTCTTGCGGCTCCAGCCGAATCTGGTCGCCGACGCGGTACGGAAATCCGTCACCCTCGACCATTACGGCCTCGGGTTCGATGTTCACTTCGATGACGATGATCTCCTTGTCGCCCAGCATGCTCCGCTGGTGTCGAATCGCCACTGCCGGACGAAGCCGGCGGTCCGGCACGGCCAGGAATTCGGTGATTGCCTCCTCGGGATAACCGTGCCCCGAAGGGGAACCGTCGTCGTCCACGCCCAGCAACAGCGTACCGCCGTCCGCGTTGGCAAAAGCCGCGATGTACTGGGCGATGATGTCTCGCACAGTCCGGCGCTCGATGACCTTCCGCGTTCCGCCAGCCAAGTTCCAGAGCGACTTGAACTCCTGAAACTGACCCTCGTCCTGCTGGAGAAGGTTGTGGAGCTCGGTTTCGGTAAACAGTTGCCGCATCGTAGCGCCTATCCGGCCCTCAGATAGCCGCGCATGATCGAATCGAGCAGCCGCAGCATCTGTTCGGGTTCCCAGACGAATGGCCGCTGGATGCTCGGCAGTTGGTATCCGCTGTCCTTGATGTTTTGCACGACATCCTTGACGGATTGATTTGGCTTCGGTTTGAACATTGGATTTCCTTGATTATTCTAAACGATAATCGCTCGGCTTCATGTTCTTCTTGAATCCACCGAGGTGAATTGGATTAGGATTATAGGCATCGACCAGGTCAACCTTGGCCTTGGCGGGAATCTTGTCTTCCAGGCCCAGGCACCAATAACAGGCGTTGACCAACAGGCGGCGGAAGTTCTCGCACTTCAGGTCGTCGCAGTGCCCCATCGTAGTCGTGAAGACCCGCGACGCCTTGCCCTGCGCCGGTATAGGTCTTCGTCCAAGCGACCGGCACGGGCCGTTTCTTTTCGTTGGGCGGATCGGTCGGTTTCATGCCCACCAAAACGTGACCGAGCAGCAGCGGCTTGCTGTCGCCGGTCAAGGTGGTGATGGCATACACGTCCGACGGTCCCCAGATCTCGCCCACGCCGCGAAGGATCGGATGCTGCTCCATGCCCGGTACGATTGACGTCCGCGTGCTTTCGACGTTGTGGTGGCCGTAATGATTGATCCAGGTTTCACCCAGCACCTGCCGGCCGAAGCCGCCGGAGAACTGGGCGTTGTTGAAGCTGTACTTGGCGTAAGGGCTGTCCTTGTGCCGCGTGTAGTTGAAGGCATGCGTGGCCGTCCGCAGACCGATGATCGGCTTGGCCGATTCGATGTACTCGACAAAATGCTTCATCTGCTCGTCGGGCAGTTCGCGGAAACGGGCGAAGATCACCAGCAGGTCGGCCGAATCGAGCGCCTCCAGCCCCGGGATGTTCTGGGCGCCGGGATCGATGAACCCGGTTTTCGGATCGACGGCAAAGAGTACGGCGCATTGGCAACCATGATGTACGGCGAGGATCTTGGCCAGTTGCGGGATCAATTCTTCGCTGCGGTATTCATCGTCGGCGGCAATGAGCACGACATGTTTGCCCGCCAGCGGTCCAGCCTTGCCTTGCAGCACGACGCTCGGCGTCTCGGCGCGGACCGTGGTCGCGGCAAGAAAGGGCAGAATTGCCACCGATGCAGCACAGAGCGGAAGAAGACGCGGAATTCGGTTCATGCGAGACCTCGGGGCCTTGAACGCCCGTGAAGTGAAAGATCTGGAAGTGGGAACGCATGACCGCTAATATAACACCACGCTACGGCCACAACTACAATAAAATGGATTCGTTGCATGAAGCCAAACCACTGGGGGGGTATTCTCGTCGTACTGTGCAACGGCGGAGAACTGTGAAGCAATATCAGTTGACAGTCCCGTGTCACGCTCCCGTGGTGATCGGAAACCGCTGAAAGAGTGCAAGCGGATACAAGATATAGTACCAAGTACTCAGTACTCAGTACTCAGTACTACGTGTTGTGAGAGCCTTACACTTTTTCAGCGGTCTCGATCGGTGGGCGTGGCGGAAGTATCTCTGCTTCTCGACCGCTGACGCGGCGGGTTTTGACAACCGCCTCCGCCCATGGTAGCTTAGGATCGGCCGAAGAACAATTTCCCGGTTTTCCTGGGGTGGCTGGTGGCTGAGCTTGCGAAGCCCCAGCTTTTCGCGCATCGGCTGGGGCTTCGCAAGCTCAGCCGCCAGCCACCCCCGCTTAATTGCGGAAGTTATTCTTCGGCCGGTCCTTAAGGCCAGTATCCGCTGGCCCTCAATCTCGCGAAGGAGACTCGACCCATGACGCTGACCCGACGGCTTCCGTTTCGATCGTTCCCCGTGGTCCTCCTGGTTTTGGCGACGACGACGTTCGCCCACGCTGCCGACAACTACTTGAAGGTCATTCCCGGCACGGCCTTGGCCTGGGGCGCGGTGAACCACGTCAACGAGGCCGGCGGCAAGGTCCAAAAGTTGGCTGCCCTCGTTCAGGGCCCTGGAGTCAACATCCTGGACCAGATCAAGAAGGAAGCGGGCATCGTCAAGGGTCTCGACGAGAAAGGGGCGGCAGGCTTTTTCATGGTGCCCGGCAAGACCGAGAAAGAGGGAATTGCGACCGCCACATTCTTCGCCGTCACGGACGAAAAGGAGCTGTTCGGCAATTTCGAGGTCGTGAAGGCCGGCGAGAAGATCAACGAAGTCAGGCCCAAGACTGAGGGAGACAAGCCCAAGCCCAAGATCGAGGGTTTTGGCGCAGCCCGCAGCGTTTCAAGCAGTTACCTTTGCTTCCGTAACGGCTATGCCGTACTTTCGCCGAAAAGCGGGCTCGCGGCCGTTCAGGCGGCCGTCGAAGCCACGCAGGACATGTCTGCGGAGATGGTCGGTCTGGAAGAGTGGCTGGCGACGAACGATGGTAACGTTGTCGGCACCGCGGCCGGCATCAAGTTTGCCGCCAAGGCGGCCGGCGAAGAACTGAAGAAATCCAAGGACAATATTCCCAACGGACCGGAAGGAGCCATGCTCCATTCCCTCCTGGATCTCTACGGCGCGACGATGGAAGCCGCGCCCAAGGAGTTCTCCCTGGCGGTCGCCGGCATCCGCTGCGATAAGGAAGGCTCGATCCGCATCATCGGCCGGGCCCGGTTCGTCAGCGGCGGCCAGGTGTCCCAGGCCGTCACCGGAATTCCTCCGCTTACCGAGAATCTGTTCGCCGGCACGCCGGGCGGTTCGTTCGCTCTGGCCGCCGCCGGCGTCGCTGTTCCCAAACTGGCCGATGCCTACCGGGATCTGGCCGCAGGTCTCATGAAGAGCATGAAGTCGGTCGAGGGGATGCCTGCCGAGGATCTGGAACGCCTGGGCAAGGGATTGTCCGACGTTTTTCGCCAGGTGCGTTCGATGAGCTTTGTCCTGAAGACAGGGCAACGCGGCGATCCGATCTGCAGCAATATATTTTACTCGCTGCGCGTCGACAACTCCCAGCGGATCCTCGACTTGCTGGAGCAAGGCACCGAGAGCGCGAACAAGCTCGTGCAAAACGCCAAGCCAGGGATGCTGAAGTCGATCACCGTCAAACGTCTGGAGATCGCCGGCAAACCGGCCCTCCAACAAGAAGTACACTTCGATCTCTCGAGCCTGGCAGGGCCGGGGGTCAACCGTGCCCTCGTGGACGAAGTGCTGGGCATCGGCGGCAACCTGCTATTCTATCACGTGGCCGCCGACGAGCACACGGTTTTCATCGGCGTCGGCGTTTCCCAGGAGCGCATGGCCGCGGCCCTGGACATGGCCAGGCAACCGAAGAAGAGCCTCGCCGCGGACGCCGACGTGACCGTCACCGCCGCCATGCTCCCGGCCAATGCACAGTGGGTGGCCTACGTGAATGAGCGCGGCTACGTGCAGTTGACCATGCGGCTCATGGCGGCGGCTTGGAAGGGCAACGCGGCATTCGCAGAATTATTCTCGGTGTCGCCGTTTCCCAAGTGTCCGCCGTTCGGCTATGCCATCGAGGCCACGCCGACCGAGTTGCATGTCGAGATCGCCGCGCCCTCGTCGTTGGTCCAGGCCTACGTCGAGTACGTCCACGACATGCAGAAGCGGCTCATGAATCGTGGCATGCAGCCGAACCAGACGCCGGGGCCGTAACAAAGGAAGAAATTTCGCCTCCGCCATGCTATCCTGGCTGTTTCATGAACTTGCTGCCCTGGATCGCGCCGGTCTCCGCCGCCGCCTGTCTACCCGCGAAGGTCGCCAGACGGCGAAGATCGTCCTCGACGGGCAAGAACTGGTCAACTTCGGATCGAACGACTACCTGGCCCTGGCGGCCGATCCGCGCCTGGCGGCCGCCGCGACGGCCGCCATCCAGGCCGAAGGGTTCGGCAGCGGGGCCAGCCCGCTGATCACCGGGCACTCCGCGACGCATCAGCGGCTGGAACAGCGCCTGGCGGAGTTCGAAGGCACGGAGGCGGTGCTGGTCTTTCCTTCCGGCTTCGCCGCCAACCTTGCCGCTGTCACCGCCTTGGCCGGTCCCGGCGACGTCGTTTTCAGCGATGCCAAGAATCATGCCAGCCTCTGGGACGGCTGCCGGCTCTCCCGCGCCGATGTCCGTGTTTACCCCCATGCCGATTGGCGGCAGCTTGGCGTGGTACTGGCACGGGCGTCGGGCTACCGCCGCCGCTTGATCGTCAGCGACAGCTTATTTAGCATGGACGGCGACCTCGCGCCGCTGGCCGAGCTTGCCGACGTGGCCCGGCGGTACGAGGCCATGTTGCTGGTGGACGAAGCCCACGCTACGGGCGTGTTCGGCCACGGCGGCCGCGGCGTGGCCGAGCATCTCGGCGTGGAGCAATCCGTCGCCGCGCGGGTCGGCACGCTCAGCAAGGCATTGGGCTGCGCCGGCGGATTCGTCAGCGGCAGCCGGTTGTTAATCGAGTGGCTGATCAACCGGGCGCGGTCGTATATCTACTCGACGGCGGCTCCGGCGGCGCTTTCCGCCGCCGCACAGGCTGCGCTGGAAATCGTGATCGCCGAGCCATATCGCCGTCGCGAACTCCTGCAACGGGCCGCCGCCCTTCGCGAGCGGCTTGCCGCACTGGGCTGGTCGCTGGGACGATCGGCCAGTCAGATCATTCCGATCGTGGTCGGCCAACCGCAGCGCGCCGTGGAGCTTTCCCAACGCCTGCGCCAGCACGGTCTGCTCGTGCCCGCCATTCGCCCTCCCACCGTGCCGGAAAATGAGGCCTGTCTGCGGGTCAGTTTGACCTGGGGGCATACGGAAGAGCAAATCGCCGCGCTGGTTGAGAAACTGGGAGCAGCCTCGTCGTAGGATAGGTTTTCAACCTGTCAGCAAACCGCAGGTTTTCAACCCATTATGAAACGACAGGTTGGAAACCTATCCTACGATTCCGCCCGCCATGGTCGCAAGCGATTGACGCTCGCGCCGACCCGCCCCCAGAACCACTCGGCATTCTGCTGGTCAAGCCAACGGAATCGCAGGGCCAGGACCGCCACGAGACATCCGACGGCCGCACCACAGAGCACGTCGCTGAGGAAATGCGCTCCGCTGTCCATCCGCTGAATAGCGACCAACATGGGCAAAATAACCAGCGGGCTTCGTGCGGCCGGATAGATGTAGATCAAGGAAATGGCCAGGCCGACGGCGGTGGCCGTGTGGGCCGAAGGAAAGCTCTGACTGGCACTCCCCAACGAACCCAAGGGCAGCCACGGCCCAAAACTGCTCCACACGCCGCCCAGGAAATCGAAATGATGTGGCCGCGCACGTGCGATCAACATCTTCACTCCGTCGGCCACCACGCCCGATAGCAAGGCCGTCGCGGCCACGCCGGGAACGGCCCAACGTCGCAATCTGTCAAGCCGCCACATCAAGATGGCGACCAGCAACACGCATTCGGCTCGCCCGAAGATTTCGCAGATCGACGCCAGATCGCGCAGGTATCGCAGATATCCCAACTTGTGGCACTCGTGGATCCACTGGGCCACCGAGCAGTCAACGCCGAAAGCGGCAACGGCGCCACTGATCAGAATCGTTGCCCCCGATAGTAACCACCAATAAACCCAGCCGCACTCTACCACGGGCGATCGGCTATTGAGCTGACGGCCTTTGGGCTCTGCCCCTGAGAAAGTCACGGGCTTTGATACCACGGATGCGTTTTGCGCAGTTTGCATATTCTATCTACAGTTACAGGCCCAGCGGCCATTTTCACGATGAACTGCTGGGCAAGTGGCCCCATCCGTTCGGTCTGCGTTGCGGAATGAGAAGTGATGTTGGCCCAATTGGCGGAATTCCGTAGACTCACGATCTACGCAACCCGGAAGGTTACCTGCCTCTTACGGCTGCTTGCCAAATGGGTTGCATACGTTGGTCTGGTATCGGTTGTAGGAAGGAACGCGGTCAAGTCAATTGTGGCTTCATAACCGCTAATCTCGATCTTGTCCATATCTTTTGCCAGAAGTTGTTGCAAATCGCAGAGCCTCCGGCATCAGCTCATTATCCTGCTGGCCGCCGGGGTGATTTGTTTCGTCAATCTAGGCGTGACCGGACTGTGGGATCTCGACGAGGCCCTTTACAGCTCAATCGCCCGCGAAATGAACACTCGCGGTGACTGGGTCGTGACCACTTTCAACGCGGCCCTGTTTTGCGAGAAACCGCCGCTGATGTTCTGGCTGATGATGGGCAGCTTCAAAATCCTAGGCGAGAGCGAATTCTCCGCACGCCTGCCCGCGGCGATCCTGGCGATCGGCACTGCTTTGACAACCTATCACTTGGCCCGGCGGCTATTCTCGGCCGAAGTCGGTTTTTGGGCCGGGCTGGTGACGACATCAAACGTTATTTTCACGGTCTCGGCACGGGCGGCAACGGTGGACTCGGCCCTGACGTTCGTTACGACGCTGGCCATGGCCCTGTTTGCCAAGGGGGCGCGGATCGGCGAAACTGCGGAATTGCAGCCCTTGGGCGGTCCCGGACAGTATGGGGCAGGTTGCCAACGCGCCGGCGATGCGGCAGATCGGCAATCTGCCGCACGCCTGGCGTTTCTCCCCACGTCATGGTCGGTTTACGCGTTGATCGGAGTTCTGCTCGGCCTGGCGGTGCTGGCCAAGGGACCGGTTGGTTTCTTGCTGCCGGCCGCTGCGTTGGGACTCTTCCTGCTGGTGATGAACGAACCGGCGGCGCCGACCGTTTCACCCTCATCCCCGGCCCCTCTCCCGAAAGGCGCGGGGAGGCCAGGTTGGATGTACCGCACGCATGTGGTGCTATGGCAGGGCATCTCCCTGTTTTCGCCGTCGAAATTGCTGCGCGTGACCTGGGCCATGCGACCGCTGACGGTGCTGGCGTTTACCGTCCTGGTGGCCTTGCCCTGGTACGTGATGATTGCGGTCGAAACGCATGGCGAGTGGCTCGTGCAGTTCGTCACGAAGTACAACCTGGGCCCCTTCAGCAAGCCGTTTCTCGGCCACGGCGGCGCGTTCTTTTATCACTTCGTGATCGTACTGGTCGGACTGTTTCCCTGGTCGGTTTTCCTGGGGCCGACGGTGGTCAACGCCTATCGCGCGATCCGCGCCCGCGGCAAGGACTTGCCGTCCTACGTGTTCCTGGTCTGCTGGATCGGCGTGTTCTTCGGCTTCTGGTCGACGTGCAGCACGAAGCTGCCGCATTACGTCCTGCCGGCCTACCCGGCGCTGGCGATCCTGACGGGCTGTTTTCTCCAGGCCTGGATGCAACGGACCGAGGCGGGCGTTGGCCACGTCATGTCGATCGCGACCGGGATTGTTCTGGCCGTGGGAGTGGCCATGCTGGCGGTCTTGCCGTGGGTGACGGCACGCTATGTTCCCGGCGAACAGATCGTGGCGCTTCTCGGACTAGTACTTGCCTCGGGCGGGGGCGTGTGTTGGCATTTTCTGGCCAGTGACCGGCGGCGATCGTACCTGGCCGTGTTCGCGACGACCTCGGTGTTGTTCATCACGATGCTCTTTGGCTGGGCGGCCGTCCACGTCGACCGGCACCAGCACTCCCGGCCGCTGATGGAGGAACGTCCGCCGCGACAGTCCGGCCGAGCCGCAGGTCGCCCGCTACAAATTTCGCGATGCCAGCATCGATTATTATGCTCGCGGGCCGGTGGCCGAGTGCGGCAGTGCAAGCGAATTGCGCACGTTTCTCGATCGGTCGCCTCATCCCTACGTGGTCACGACCGGCGACGAACTGACGGAGTTGGAAGCCCGGATGCCCGGCCAATGGCGCGTCGTCGCGCGGCGGCCGCGATTCCTGGCTAAGGGCGAGATCGTGGCCCTTGCCCCGCAAGCCTCGGCGCCCCGTTTGAGCCGAGGGGGCGTGGGGACGGGGAGGTTTTGAAACGGCGAAATCTCGGCCCGAAGAAGTGAGAAGCAGCGAGTCACCTACTGGGCACTGAGCACTCAGTACCCAGTAGGCGCAACTCGCATATTCTGCGTCGGCTGCCGCCGACGGCGACCAACTGCCAACCGCCGTTTACTTCCGCTTGAACAACGGCCCGCCATACACGGCCGTCTCGCCGAGAATCTCCTCGATCCGCAGCAATTGATTGTACTTCGCCATGCGGTCGGTGCGCGAGGCGGAGCCGGTCTTGATCTGGCCGGTCCGCATGGCCACGGCCAGGTCGGCGATCGTCGCATCCTCGGTCTCGCCGCTGCGATGGCTGGTCACGCTCGTGTAACCGTTGCGATGGGCCAGTTCGATGGCCTCGATCGTCTCGGTCAACGTGCCGATCTGGTTGACCTTGATCAGAATGCTGTTGGCGATGCCCTCGTCGATGCCCCGTTGCAAGCGCTTCGTGTTGGTGACGAAGAGGTCGTCGCCCACGAGTTGGATTTTCTTGCCGAGGCGGTCGGTGAGCATCTTCCAGCCTTCCCAGTCGTCTTCGGCACAACCATCCTCGATCGAGCAGATCGGATACTTCTCGACCCACTTGGCATAGATCTCCACCAGGGCGGCGGAGTCGATATCCTTTCCATCGACGGAATACCGCTTCGTCTGGGGGTTGTAGAACTCCGAGGCGGCCGGATCGAGGGCGATGAAGGCCTGCGTGCCCGGTTGGTAGCCGGCCTTGCCGATGGCTTCGACGATCACGTCGAGGGCCTCCTGGTTGCTCTTCAAGTCGGGGGCGAAACCGCCTTCGTCGCCGACGTTCGTGGAAAGCTTCTTCCCATGGAGCACTTTCTTGAGGTTGTGAAACACTTCGCAGCCGCAACGGATGGCGTCGGTGAAGGAGTTGAAACCCAAGGGCATGACCATGAACTCCTGCACGTCGACGTCGTTGTCGGCGTGCGAGCCGCCATTGATGATGTTCATCATGGGGGCCGGCAGCAAACGGGCCCCGGCGCCGCCAAGGTAGCGGAACAACGGCAGCTCGGTGTGGGCCGCCGCGGCGTGGGCCGTGGCCAGCGAAACGCCGAGAATGGCGTTGGCCCCCAGCTTGCTCTTGTTCTCGGTGCCGTCCAGTTCGATCATCCGCTCGTCCAACGCGGCCTGATCCAGGGCGTCCATGCCGGCCAACTCGTCGGCCAGAATGTCGTTGACGTTGTCGACGGCCTTCAGCACGCCTTTGCCCAGATACATCGACACGTCGCCGTCGCGAAGTTCCAGGGCCTCATGAACGCCCGTGCTCGCGCCGCTGGGAACCGCCGCCCGGCCGAATGAACCGTCGGCCAGTTCCACGTCGACCTCGATGGTCGGATTTCCACGGCTATCGAGGATCTGTCGGGCATGGATATCGAGAATCTCTGAATTCATGATGGCACTCTCCTGAAACGAACATGGGGGGCTAAAAGCGGATATTTTCCTCGATGCGCCCGCCGTTGGCTAGCGGGGGGAGGGGGTGAGAAGTGCCACGGGCAAAAAAGGCGACGGAATACACTAGCTGAACGCGAATGATCGAGATTGAGGGCAGGTTTTTTTCCCATCGAGTTTGGTTGCGTCTACGAGTACATATGTACGCCGGCCACTTGACATACTTGCCTATGGCAAAGATAATCGCACCCAGTCGCGCGAACGAGATTCCCCCCGAAACTAGTAGTTAGTAGAGGAAGTGATGGGCGACTATGACAGCGCGTGGAAAGAGGCCCTGGACGTTTATTTTGAGCCGTTCTTGGCCTTGTTTTTCCCACAGGCCCATACCGAGATCAGTTGGAGCCGGGGCTACGAGTCGCTCGACAAGGAACTTCAGAAGATCGTGCCCGAGTCGCAGCACGGCCGGCGCGTGGCCGACAAGCTTGTAAAGGTCTGGCTCACGGACGGCCGCGAACAGGAGCATGATGCCAATCCTTTCGCGACAGTGGTGCTTGCTCACTTGGCGGCGATTCAGACCCGGCACGCGGAAGCAGAACGCTATGCCTGGAAGTTCCGCCTGATCAAGGGCCTGTACCAGCGCGGTCTGGCTCGCGACGACGTGCGACAATTGTTCCGCTTGATCGACTGGTTTATGGATTTGCCGGAACCGTTGGAGGTTGAATTGCGCGACGAGGTGACACGGTACGAACAGGAGAAACATATGCCTTACGTAACGAGTTTTGAAAGAATAGGCCTGAGTCGGGGCCGCCTTGAGGGCATTGAGTTGGCCTTGCGGATGAGGTTCGGCGAGCGCGGGTCCATGCTGTTGCCGGAAATCCGCCAGATTCACGACGAGGAGAAACTCAAAACGATCCTCGACGCTATTGAATCCGTGTCGAGTCCCGACGAATTGCGGCACATCTGGGCTGGCTGAACAGCCCTTCTTTGATGGTCTTTCGCCATGCCAAGACGAACAAGTTCCTTCCGCCTTCGCCCTAGGCCGGGTATTATGAGGGGAATGCGGAGACCTGTTTCATGAACGCCAGCCAGAGTGGACCAGAAATGTCGCCCAGGGCCGAGCCCCAACCGCTGCCGGAAAACCTTCGCAGCGTGCAGCCGGGAGGGGGAGTTTGTTATCAGATCGAGCTGGCCTGGGGACGATGGCGGCGGTGGTGGTTGACGCACTTTCGGTCAGACTATGTCAAGAGGATGGCCGCGTTGCGGCGGGGCGATTGTCGCGGCGCACCGCACGAAGTCGTCGATCCGCGGGACCTGAAGTATTGCCGCAATGTTTGTGGTTGCTCCTGGGCAGAGTCCGACGATCCGTTCCAATGGCGGAGATCAATTCCCCTGGCGCCGTGGGGCGCCGCCGAATTGCTCCTCATGGGCGGTCCGCTCTTGATTTTGACAATTTTGGCCGCCGCGGCGCCGTGGCCATGGTGGTATCTCGCCTTGCCGCTGGCCGCTGCGCTGGGGCTAATCATTTTCTTCTTCCGCAATCCACGCCGCCGTGTGCCCCAGGCACCGGGCCTGTGGGTTTCGCCGGCGGACGGCACGATTGCCGAAATCACACCTTTGGATCACGACGATTTCGTGGGCGGTCCGGCCGTACGGATTGGTATCTTTTTGTCGATTTTTAACGTACACTTGAACCGTTCTCCGGTGGCCGCGCGGGTGATAGCCTTACGTTACTCGCCCGGCAAGTTTCTCAACGCCTTGCGGCCGGAAAGTGCCTTGCGGAACGAAAACTTATGGATTGCGTTGGAGGAAGAGTCGCCGCCACATCGCCGCTTGGTCGTGCGGCAGATTTCCGGGGCCATTGCCCGCCGGATCGTTTGCGACTTGCGACCGGGCGAAATGGTCCCGCGGGGGCATGTGTTCGGCATGATCAAGCTCGGCTCGCGGACGGAATTGATCCTGCCCGCCGAGAAGGGGCTGGAAGTGAAGGTCCGCGTAGGGCAGAAGGCGAAGGCCGGAATGACGGTTATGGCGACCTACAAGGAAAAGAACGTAGAACTTAGTTCTTAGAATTTAGAGGCTATCCGGAAAGTTCTTGGCAGCAAATCGACATTGAAGCCCGACGCGCCAGCGAGGAATGTGCCGTAAACAGCCAGGAAAGTCGATTCCTCGCTGGCGCGTCGGGCTTCAATACCGCAAGTGACCGCGAAAACTTTCCGGATAGCCTCTTAGAACCAAGTACTTCACGACTAAGACCTAAGCTCTAAGCTCTAAGACCTAAAACCTAAGCACTTTCGCATGCGTCCAGTCCGTACCTTCGCCATCCTGCCGACGATGTTCACGCTAGGGAACCTGGTGTGCGGGTTCTTTGCGATCGTGATCGCGTCGCGGGTGCCGACGCCCGATTCGCCCGAGGGCTTCACGCAAACCTTGGCGAAGGATCCGAGTCACTGTATGCTGAGTGCATGGCTGATTTTCCTGGCGATGATCTTCGATGCGCTGGACGGCTACATTGCCCGGCTGTCGAAGTCGGCCAGCGAATTCGGGGCCGAGTTGGACAGTCTTTGCGACATGGTGGCCTTTGGCGTAGCCCCGGCGTTCTTGTTGGTGAAGATGTGTCCGCAGTTTTCGTTTTTCCACAAGGAGGCGGTGTGGGTGATTGCGGCCTCGTTCGCGGCCTGCGCGGCGTTGCGGTTGGCGCGGTTCAACGTGGAGACCAGCGACGAAGACGACCACATGAGTTTTCGCGGTCTGCCCAGCCCCGCGGCGGCGGCGAGCGTGGCCGGGTTTGCCATCATGTTCCATACGCTCCGCCAGGAAAACAATCCGCCCACGTGGCAGTTGCTGTTCGCGCGGCAGATCGATATCGGCCTGCAGTTCACGCTGCCGTTCTTCGCCCTGATGGCTGCGATGTTGATGGTCTCGCGAGTTCCTTATCCCCACGTCGTCAACCAGGTGTTTCGCGGACAGAGGACGCTCCGTCACCTGGTAGGCATTATCTTCACGGTCGTGGCGATCATGGTCTTCCGCGACTACTCGGTCTCGATCGTTTGCGTGACTTTCGTGCTCTACGGACCCCTGCGGTACGCGTGGGAGAAAGTCGTGCAGCGAAGGCATCAGGAAGAAACCATCTTTTGAGGTAACTCATGTTTTCAGGAATCGTTGAAGCCCTTGGCGCCGTGAGCGAAATCCGTCCGGAGCCGCCCGGTTGCTGGTTGATTATTCGTGAACCCAAGATTGCCGCGGAAACAGCGGTCGCCGACAGCATTTGCGTGAACGGCTGCTGCCTGACCGTCGTGGCCGTGGAAGGTGAAACCTTCGCCTTTCAGGCCGGACCGGAGACGCTTGCCCGGACGAACCTGGGCGACTTGAAGCCGGGCAGTCCGGTGAATCTGGAGCGATCGCTGGCGGTCAACGCGCGGCTGGGAGGACATTTCGTCAGCGGCCATATCGACGGCGTCGGCACGCTCCTGGAGCGGACCGACTCGGGCGACTGGTCCACTTTCTGGTTCTCGGTGCCGCGGCGCTGGCCCGGCAGATGGCCTCCAAAGGTTCGATCGCCGTCGACGGCGTAAGCCTGACGATCGTCGGCAGCGAGCCCGATCGGTTCAGCGTGGCCCTGATCCCGTTCACGCTCGCGGTGACGACACTCGGCACCCTGGCCGTCGGTGGCAAGGTGAATCTGGAGACCGACATCCTGGCGAAGTACGTGCAGCGGTTGGCGGAAGCCGAGAATTGGCCGCGGGCCAAGGAATGAAAAACTTGGAACCGTCTCCCGACAAGCAGACGCTTTCGTTCCTGATGCGCCGTTTCCGGCAGGTCGGGATCGTGCCGCGCACCGACCTGGGCCAGAACTTTTTGATCGACATGAACCTGCAGCGCGTGTTGCTGGATACGGCCCAAATCGGGCCGGACGACGTCGTTCTGGAGGTTGGCACCGGCACCGGCGGCCTGACGGCGCAGATGGCTCCCTTGGCGGCCGCGGTGGTGAGCGTGGAAGTCGATCGCGACCTGCACCAACTGGCCGGCGAGGAGCTGTTCCACTTCTCCAACGTGACCCTCTTGCACACCGACGTGCTGAAAACCAAGCACCGCATCGAGCCGGCCGTGCTCGACGCGCTGCAGCGGCAGTTGGGGGCCGGGCCGGGCCGACGTTGGAAACTCGTGGCCAACCTGCCCTACAATGTGGCCACGCCGCTGATCTCGAACCTGCTCGCTTTGGATAACCCCCCGTATGTCATGACTGTCACCGTTCAGAAGGAGGTGGCCGATCGAATTGTCGCCCGGCCGGGAGTGAAGGACTACGGTGCCTTGGCCATCTGGATTCAGATTCAGTGCCGGGCGGAGATTGTTCGCGTGCTGGCACCGTCGGTCTTCTGGCCGCGACCCAAGGTCTCGTCGGCCTTCGTGCAGATCACCCTTGACGAAACGCTCCGGCAGCGGATTCCGGATCGGGCCTTTTTCCACGACTTCGTGCGTTCGATGTTCTGCCATCGCCGCAAAGTGCTCCGCAGCGAACTGCTCAGTGCCCGGAAGCAGTTCAGCAAGGTCCAGGTCGACGAACTGCTGGCCGGCCTGGGGCTCGATCCGATGGTCCGGGCCGAGCGGCTGGGGCCGGAGGAAATGCTCCGCCTTTGCGAGGCCGTCTGCGCGGCAACCGTTTGACCTGGAGCCAGACATTTATTAAGATAAAAGCAGATTCGACAAGGAAGGAAAAACCATGCATTTTATTGAAATGTCGGGCAAGACCCTGAAACGCATCGTCAGCGAGGATGAACTCCAGGCTATCGAACTGGGGCAGGTCGGCGTGACCGACGAGAGCATGATCCGCGTCAACCGCCAGGGCGACATTGAAATCCGCCGCCAAAATACGTGGGACGTGATCGGCGGTCTGTTGGGCGACTTCGACCATCGGGTTCGCCGGGAAACCGGCTTCGATTGGGCCGATTGTTGCGGCTGCGGACAAGAAGACGACATCCTGGCCAAGTGATTTCGATCACTAAATGACCTTGCACGATTGTGGGGCTTCGATAACCAGCTTCACTCCCAGAATCGTGGAATGTCATTTAGGATCGGCCGAAGAATAATTTCCCGGTTTTCCTGGGGTGGCTGGTGGCTGAGCTTGCGAAGCCCCAGCTTTTCCGGCATCGGCTGGGGCTTCGCAAGCTCAGCCGCCAGCCACCCCCGCTTAATTGCGAAAGTTATTCTTCGGCCGGTCCTTAGTGCGGGATGGCCGTCCAACCAGACCCGCCGATGAACAGGCTGAAGGTGATGATGGCCAGCATCATCAGCGTGACCCAGCGTTCGGCCCCTTCGGCGCCCCAACTAAGGACCAAGAGTCCCAGCGACAGCACGATCGCCGCGAAAACGAAGAACAACTCGCGCCAATAGCCGTTGATCTTGTCGTCCGTTTTTGCCGTGCGGGAGGCAATGTCCATCACACGCCACTCCCCCGACGCTTTGGCCTTGCGATCCTGGGCGGAGCGGGTGGTCAGATCGTTCAGACTTTTGGTCAGCTCCTCCTTCTTCTTTTGCTCCTTCTTCTTTTGCTCCTCGGGCTTGATTTCACCGCGGGCGGTGATTTCGTCGATCTGGCGTTGAATGTCAGCCTGCTTGCTCTTGAGCTCGTCGTCGAATTGATCGGGGGCCCTTTGCGCAATCGCTTCCGCACGCTCGACGCCGCGACGGCTGATCGAGTCACAGCCTTTGGAAAGCAGTACGAGGACCAGGCCGATGGCCACCATCGGCCGTCCGGCCAGGAGAGAAAGGCGGCCAAGATCCGAAGCCAACTCGGAGGAGACTTTCCAGCGTTCCGGTTTGCCCGGCGGCGACTGGGGCCGGCTGCCATCGGGGACGACGAACGACTCGTTGCACGCCGGGCACTGGATCCGCTGCCCCAAGTGGGCGTCGCTTACTTGAAGTCGATGGCCTTTTGGACAGGTCGTTTCGTAAGGCATTCCAGAACTCCGCGTGCTGAGAGAAGCAGATTCAGATTAGTCTATTTCAACTCGGGCTGGTCTGCAATGCGGTCGTAGTTCGGCTTTAGCCGGTCCCCGATCCACGCCGGACGGAATTCATGCCGTTTTCCTCGAAGCATGGCAACGGTATCCATTCCGTTCTACGTAGTGGAATCACAAACAGGGTTCCAAGCGGCAGCTTTGTCGCGTACAATAGCCGCATGGGTCAATTCTCGTTTTCCACGTTTAGCGGGCTGTTCGGCTACATCGATCCGGCTTCCGGCAGCATTCTGCTCCAGGTGATCATTGCGGGTGCCTTGGGGACCTTCGGCTATTTCTTCCGGCCGATATGGCGATTTTTCCGCATGCTGGGGGGAAAGAAGACGGAATCGCCGAAAACGCCCGAACATGAGGGCGGGCCGGATAAGCCGCCGATCGCATAAATACTTCAAACTGGCCTGTAAGATCATTATCATGAGTCCCGTACAAGCTCGCCCCACGACCGATGCTTCCCCTACTTTCGGTGGGCCAGCGGCCGAAGTGCTCATCGTCGACAACGATCAGGACCACGCCGAGACCGTGGCCGAAAGTCTTGATCGGGTTGGTTTCCACTGCTCGGTGGCCACTTCCGGCGGCGAAGGTGCCCGGCTCGTCGAAGAGCGGGAATTCGACGCCATTCTCACCGACTTGAAGATGAACGACGTCGACGGCCTGCAAGTCCTCGAACGGGCAAAGAACGCCCAGCCCGATACCGAGGTCATCCTGCTGACCGGTTTCGGTTCGATTCCTTCGGCCGTCGAGGCCATGCAGAAGGGGGCCTTCAACTACCTGACCAAGCCGCTGGACACGAACCAGCTTCGGGCGGCCACGCAGCGGGCCGTTGACAGTTCGCGGCTGCGGCGCACCAACCTCGAACTGAACCGGCGGCTGGACGAGAAATTCGGCTTCGAAGGCGTGATCGGCGACAGCCGCCAGATGCGCGACATCATCGAGCGGCTGAAACGCATCGCCCCCACCAACGCCACGCTACTCATCCAAGGCGAGACCGGCACCGGCAAGGAGCTCGTCGCCCAGGCCGTCCACCAGAACAGCCCCCGCAAGAACAAGCCGTTCGTGGCCTTGAACTGTGCCGCCTTGAGCGAGAACATCCTGGAGAGCGAGCTGTTCGGCCACGTCAAGGGGGCGTTCACCGATGCCTCGGCCGACCGCATGGGCAAATTCGAATACGCCCACGGCGGCACGCTCTTCCTTGACGAGGTCGGCGACATGCCGCTGGCCACGCAGATCAAGCTCCTGCGCGTGCTGGAGAACGGCGAGATCACCCGCGTCGGCTCGAACACTCCCGTCAAGGTCAACGTGCGGATCCTTTCCGCCACGAACCGCACCCTGGAAGACGCCATCGAGGCCGGCGCGTTCCGCAGCGACCTGTATCACCGCCTGAAGGTGGTCACCATCCGCCTGCCGAGCCTGCGCGAGCGGAGCCAGGACATCCCCATGCTCATCGATTACTTCCTCAAGCAGTTTGCCGCGCGGCACGGCAAGCGGATCCGGGGAATGTCGGCCGCCGCACGGCATCGGCTGTTGACCTTCGAATGGCCGGGCAATGTCCGCCAACTTCGCAACGTGGTCGAGAGCATGGTCGTGGTCGATTACGACGGACTGTTGGACGCCGACGACCTGCCCGAAGAATTGGCCGGTCCGCCGTCGCCGGCCGCGGAACCGACCGATTGTTCGCTGGTCGGGCTGGTCGGCCGGACGTTGGAAGAGGTGGAAAGAATGTTCATCAACGAGACCCTCCGGGTTTCCGGCGGCAACCGCGAATTGGCCGCCAGCAAACTGGGAATCGGCGAACGAACGCTGTATCGGAAGATTAAGGAGTTCGGACTGTGATCGCGAGCAACAACCTGTTTCTTGCCCCGGAGGGGCAGGTGAGAATAGCCCGGCGATTTATCGCTGGGTTACAGGAGATCAATACGCCGTAAGTCCCGTAGGGACGATTGAAATAGCCGCGGCTTACTTCATCCGGGACTATCGATTTCTGTCGCTCCGTTAACCCAGCGATAAATCGCTGGGCTATTATCGAACGTCCCTCCGGGACGGACACATTCACCTTCATCCCTCATCCCGCATGCCCATCCAACGTCTGTCTCAGTCCCTCATCAACAAGATCGCGGCCGGCGAGGTGATCGAACGGCCGGCGAGTGTGATCAAGGAGCTGATGGAGAACGCCGTCGACGCCGGGGCGACGCGGATCGACGTCGTCGTTCAGAACGGCGGACTGGACCTGATGCGCGTGACCGACAACGGCGGCGGAATTCCGGCCGACGAGCTGCCGCTGGCCGTCGCCCCTCATGCCACCAGCAAGCTCTCCGCGGCGGACGACCTGTTCCGCGTCGGCACGCTGGGGTTCCGCGGCGAAGCCCTGGCCTCGATCGGCGAGGTCAGCCGATTGGTGATCCGCAGCCGCACGGCGGCCAACGGGCACCGCGCAGCGGTCAGCGGGGCGGAAATCGAAGTCGCCGGCGGACATGCCGGCGAGGTCGTGCCCTGCGGATGCCCCGTGGGCACGACCGTCGAGGTCCACAATCTCTTCTACAACACGCCGGTGCGACGGAAGTTCATGCGGACGCCGCAGACCGAGTTCGGCCACGTCAGCGAGGCCTTTACGCGGATCGCCCTGGCCTTGCCACGGGTCCATTTCACCTTGCGGCACAACGAGCGGCAGGTCTTCGACTTGCCGGGGCACCCGCTTGCCGGGTACGCGCGTGCGGGTGACGAAAGTCCGGTCGAGCGGATCGCGGCGCTCTTCGGCCGCGAGTTGGCCGAGCGGTTGATCTTCGTCGAGAGCCGCGACGGCGACGTGCGGATCAGCGGTTGCGCGGCCCATCCCAGCCAGAGCCGCAACAATAACCGCATGCAGTACCTGTTCCTCAACGGCCGGTGCATCCGCGACCACGCCTTGCAGCACGCCCTGGCCGAAGCCTATCGCGGGCTGCTGATGGTGGGACGCTACGCGATCGCCTTTCTCTCGATCGAGATGCCGCCCGACCTGGTCGACGTGAACGTCCATCCTACGAAGCTGGAAGTCCGCTTCCGCGACGGCGGCCGGCTCTATAGCCAATTGCTTTCCACGCTCCGCAGCAAGTTCCTTACAACCGACTTGACCACGCAGGCCCAGGCCCCGCTTGCCGGTGGCGAGGATCCCAGCGGCGGGCACGACGAGACGCGGGCGGCCCAGTTGCGACAGGATCTTGTCGATTGGGCCAAGGGCAAGGTCGCCGCCTGGCAGCAACCGAACCAGCCGACCTCCACGCCGGAAGCGGCCGGCGATGAACCGTGGGCCCGCACGGACCCGCTGAAGCAATACTCGTTCCCCGCCGCCGACATGGCCGCGGAGCGCCGGCCGCTGGAACTCACGCGGCTCGATCTGCTCCGGGCCGCCGTTGAAGCCCGAAGGGCAAGCGGGGAGAGCCCGCTTTCGCGGGAAGAAGAACTTGTTCGGGGGAACGCGGCGGAGACGCAGGCAGGATGCCTACGCCACGACGCGGAGACGCAGGCAGGATGCCTACGCTACGATCCGGCTGGCGAATCGCCGCGGCCAATGGGCGAGGAACATGTCTCCGCGCGTCCGCCGCAGGCCCTGCAGATCCACGATCGTTACCTCATTACCGAGACGCGGGAGGGCGTGACGATCATCGATCAGCACGCCTTGCACGAACGGATCCTCTTCGAGCAGCTTCTGCGCGGATCGACGCCGGGGCCTTGGAGACGCAGAATTTGTTGGTGCCCGAACCGGTCGATTTGAGCCCTGCCGAGGCGGCCATCGCCCTGGAACACCGCGACGTGCTCGACCAGCTTGGTTTGCGGATCGAACCCTTCGGCGGCGACACGGTGCTGATCACCGGCTTCCCGGCGATGCTGGCGAACATGAACCCCGGCGAGATCCTGCACGCCTTGTTGGAGCGGCTCGTTTCCGGCGGCGGCCAGCCCGATCGCCGCGATTTGCTCGACGACATGCTGCACACGGTGGCCTGCAAAGCGGCGATCAAGGCCGGCGATCGGCTCACGGCCGCGGAGATCGCCGCGCTCTTGGAACAGCGGCACACCGTGGATGATTCGCACCATTGCCCTCACGGCCGGCCGACGGAGCTGGTTTTCACGAGGGAGGAGTTGGATAAGCAGTTCAAAAGGGTATAATGAATGGGTGGCTGGTCACGGTTTTCCTCCGGAGCTATGCTGAATTCATGGAATCCGTCATTCGTAGCGTGAGAAACCTTCCGTCCGATGAACGTCGCATCTATGAAGCGGTGCTCGGCCATTCTCTTCAGGAGAATCAGCGCGTGGTCGTCAGCGTGATGGAGGGAGATGCCGAGGCGACGGCACGTCATTCGGCTTTGAGTCGGGCAGTTGAAATTGCCGGACTAGGCCGGGCTGCTGCGGAGCTGCAGGACTTTTCCGACGATGAAGTAGACTCGCGTATCGGCGAAGCAATTCGAGAAGTCCGCCGGTCCCAACAGTAATGCGCGTTGTGCTTGATACCAATGTGCTTACACGAGCAATCGCGTCGCCGCGCGGACCGGCTGGCGAGTTATTTGAGCAGATCGCGGCAGCGCACACGTTGCTGATTTCTTCGGAATTGCTTGTCGAGCTATCCGCAGTGCTGCGGTATGAACGCGTTCGCGAGATGCACAAACGTACCGATCCCGAGATCGACGAGCTTGTCGAGAGCCTCAAGGACGGCGCGACGACGGTTCATCTTCCTGAGCCGTTGCCAAGGATCGTGCCCCATGACGCCGACGACGACATGATTGTCGCCACCGCGATCGCCGGCAAGGGTAACGTCATTTGCACGCGAAATCGGCACCTGTTTCACGAAAGCGTTTTGAGTTTTTGTCGCGATCACGAAATAGAGGTAATGGATGATCTCGCGTTGTTGGCGAAAATTCGGCAGAAGCAAGAGGAAGATGACCAAGTCTGATATAGCGAACAGATACGCCTTATGGGTGGATACTGCTCCCGGGGGCCTGTCTTCTTAGAACCCCTGACACAACCGGACCTTCGCAAGTCGTGTCGGGGGCAAAGACGGGGTTGTGTCAGGGGTTCTTAATGTTCGCGGCGGGAGTTACAATGGGACGAGGTTTGCCTACCTGCGCAAACTGCATTCACCCCACCAATAGGGGGTGCGCGGTGGCGTTTCTCGAATCTCGATTTTCCGAGTTTAACTATGATTTGCGTCAGTATCGGCCGCGGCCGCCATAAGTTCATGATCGCCGAACACCGGCACCTTGCCGAGCAGGGGGCCAGGCTGGTCGAACTGCGGCTGGACTACATCAGCGGGGCCGTCAACCTGCGGCGTTTGATCACCGATCGGCCGTGCCCCGTGGTCATCTCCTGCCGCCGTCCCACCGATGGCGGCAAATGGGCGGGCTCCGAGGAGCAGCGGCAACTCCTGCTGCGGACGGCCATTGCCGAAGGCGTCGAATTCATCGACCTGGAAGACGACATCGCCGCCCGCGTTCCCCGCTTCGGCAAGACGAAACGCATCGTCAGCTTCCACGATTTCCGCAAAACGCCCGACAACCTCGACGAGATCCACCACCGCCTTTCGCAGTGCGATCCCGACATCGTCAAGATTTCGACCATGGTCAACCACCCTGGCGACAACGTGCGGATCCTCGACATGGTCCGCCGGGCCAAGGTCCCCACGATCGGCCTGGGGATGGGCGATATCGGCGTGCCGACCCGCATCCTGGCCGGCCGGTTCGGGGCCCCGCATACCTATGCCACGTTTCATTCCGAGCGGGCCCTGGCGCCGGGCCAACTCAGTTTCGAGCACATGACCCAGGTCTATCGCTACGAGCAGATCAACGCGGAAACCGAAGTCTACGGCGTCGTGGCCGATCCGATCGGGCATAGCCTCAGCCCTTTGATCCATAACGCCGGTTTCGCCCACCTCGGCTTGAACAAGGTCTACGTGCCGTTCCGCGTGCCGCGGGAGGATTTGGGCCGGTTCATCGACGAGGCCGAGTCGCTGGGCATCCGCGGTCTGAGCATCACCATTCCGCACAAGGAAGAAGTGATCAAGAAGCTCACGGAGGCCGACGCGGCGGTCCACGGCATCGGAGCGGCCAATACGGTGCTGCTGAACGGCCCGGTCCGGGCGGGCTACAACACCGACTATCATGCCGCCATGTCGAGCCTGGAGGAGGCCATGGAACTGTCTTCCGCAGGGGAAGGTTCGCTCGCCGGCATGAAGGCCTTGGTGTTGGGCTGCGGCGGCGCCGGCCTGGCCATCACCTACGGCCTGGTCCACCGCGGGGCCCACGTGCTGGTGAGCGACATCGCGCCCCGCAAGGCCGAGGTCATGGCCGAGCGGTTCGATTGTCTGGCCGTCGATTGGGCCGATCGGCACAAGGCGAATCCTGACATCCTCGTCAACTGCACGCCGGTGGGCATGCATCCCAACGTGGATGAAAGCCCCTACGAGAAGCATCACCTGCGGCCTTCGATGGTCGTGTTCGACGCCGTGTACAATCCCGAGAACACGCTCTTGATCAAGGACGCCCGCAGCCGCAACTGCACGGTCGTTACCGGCATGGAGATGTTCGTCCGCCAGGCCTGCCTGCAGTTCAAGTTTTTCACCGGCCACGAAGGGCCCGCCGAACTGATGCGTGAGGTCATCCGGCGGACCATCGGGGCAGTGAAGGTGTGAGGGTTCCATGCTCTTCCTCGAAAGCCCCTGGCCCATCCTGATCGTCGGTCTGGTTGTTGAAATCGTGCTGGCGATCGCGCTGTTTCGCACGGGCCGGGGCGTGGTGCTCGGGCTGATGGGAGGCGTGGCCCTGCTGGTGCTGCTGGGCGTGCTGATGGAACGCTGGACGCTCACCGATACGAAGCGGATCCGGCAGACGCTGGAAACGGCGGCTGCGGGTCTGCAAGCGGGCAACGCCCAGCAGGTTGACGCCTGTATCGTGCCCGGCCCCGACGGCGACGTGGCACGGGGCAAGGTCGTTTGGGCCTTGTCGGTCGCCGACTTCAAGGAGCTTACGATCCGCAACCTCGACGTGAAGTTCAATTACCAAACGAGTCCGCCCACGGCGGAAACGACATTCTCGGTGTGGGTCCGCGGCAACGACCGCGGCGGCACGCTTCCCGGCGAGCTCTCCCACCCTGTGGCGATGAACGTCAAACTACGGAGGGAGTCCAAGGAGTCGGGCCGTTGGCTGGTGTTCGGCGAGCCCAAGTACGACGTGCGCGAGTCGATAACTCCCTCTCTGCCTTCCAGAGAGGGGCAGAGGTGAGGGCTTTTCCTAGCGACTGGAACTGTCAACACCGCCACGGGGACCGTACAATAACCCTATGACTCCCTCGCAAAATGAACTGCTCAGGAAGATTCCTTCCGTGGAAGTGTTGATCGAGGCCGCGGAAGGCCGATGGCCACCCGCGGAAGTCCCCCGCCGGGTTATTGCCGCTGCAGTCCGGGCCGCCGTCGCCGCGGCCCGCGACTTGCTGCAATCGTTCGCGGCGCCCCCGGCGGACGCGGATGCCCTGCGCGAACGGATCCTGGCCAACGTCGCTGGGCGGATCAAGGCGATCCTGGGACCCCATTATCGCAAGGCCGTCAACGCCACGGGAATCATCCTGCACACCGGATTGGGCCGGGCCGTGCTGCCCCCGCAGGCACTGCGGCAGATCGCCCGCGAGTTGTCCGGCTTCTCCGTCTTGCAGATCGACGTGGCCGATGGGCAGCGCTCCCGGCGCGATGAGCGGATCGAGGCGATCTTCCGCTTGCTCACCGGCGCCGAGGCCGCCACCGTGGTCAATAACAATGCTGCCGCTACGGCGATCGTCCTCAATACCGTGGCCGCCGGCAAGGAGGTAATCGTCTCCCGCGGCCAGTTGGTCGAGATCGGCGGCTCCTTTCGTCTGCCCGAAATCATCGCCGCGGCTGGTGCAAAGCTTGTCGAGGTGGGCACGACGAACAAGACCCACCTTCGCGATTACCAGCGCGCGATCAGCGAGCGCTCGGCCGCGATCCTCCGGGTCCATCCGAGCAACTACAAGATCGTGGGCTTCACCGCGGAGGTGCCGTTGGAGGAACTGGTCGGCCTTGGCCGGGCCCACAATCTGACCGTTATCGACGACGTCGGCGCCGGCCCGCTCATCGATTTTTCCCGGTTCGGTTTCGAGAAGGAGCCGACGCTGGCCGAGTCGGTCGCCGCGGGGGCCGACGTCATCACCTCCAGCGCCGACAAGCTGATCGGCGGCCCCCAAGCCGGGATCCTGCTGGGCAAAGAGCGTTGGATCCAGGCCATCCGCAAGAACCCGCTTGCCCGGATCGTCCGCCCGGACAAGCTCGCGCTGGCCGCGCTGGAGGCCACGCTCGTGCTGTTTCTCGACCCGGAACGGGCGCTGGACGAGGTGCCGACGCTGCGCATGCTCGGCCGCGATCTTGCCGACATCGAGACGCAGGCCCAACGTATTGCCGCGGCCATCCGGGCCTCCCTGCCCGCCGCCAAGGTCGCGGTCGTCGACGGCGTCTCGCAGATGGGAAGCGGCTCGCTGCCGGGCCAGGACCTGCCGACGCGGCTGGTGGCCGTCCAAGCCGAGAACCTGCCGGAGGACGAGATTGCCCGCCGCCTGCGGCGGCACGAACCGCCGGTCTTTGCGCGGGTCGGGCAAGGGCGCGTGCTGGCCGATCCGCGCACGCTCCTGGACGGCGAGGAAGCCGTGCTGGTTGCCGCATTTTGCAGCGCACTGACCGGCGGCAACGCCGACCACCTCAAAGAAGTAGGGTGGGCCGAGTGAAACGAGTCCCACCAAAATGCATGTTGAACCCTCATTGGTGGGACTCGTTTCACTCGGCCCACCCTACAACTATAACTTCCCGCATTCCGTACCTCAGCCCGGAAGATCCGGGAAAGGGATGAACGCATGCTCAACGTCACGCTCGGCACCGCCGGACACGTCGATCACGGCAAGACGTCGCTGGTGAAAATGTTGACCGGCTGCAACACCGACCGCCTGAAGGAGGAACAAGAACGCGGGATGTCGATCGACCTCGGCTATGCCCCTTGCCGCATTCGCGATCTGGAGGTCGGCATCGTCGACGTGCCCGGTCACGAGACTTTCATCAAGACGATGGTCGCCGGCGCGTGCGGCATGGACGGCGTGATTCTCGTGGTGGCCGCCGACGACGGCATCATGCCCCAGACCCGCGAGCATCTCGACATTCTCACGCTCCTGGGACTTCGCCACGGACTGGTGGCGATCACGAAGATCGATCGGGTGGACGACGCCCGGCGGCAAGAGGTGCTGGCCGACCTCTCCGCCTTTCTGCGCGGGACCTTTCTCGCAGGCGCGCCGCTGCTGCCGTTGTCGAACGTGACCTTCGAAGGCTTCGATCCGTTCTTCGAGGCCCTGGAAGGCCTCGTGCGGTCGATCACGCCCAAGCGGGCCGACGGCGTCTTCCGCATGCCGCTGGATCGGGCCTTTTCCGCCAAGGGTTTCGGCACCATCGTGGCGGGCATCCCCATCGCCGGGGCCGCGTCGCTGGGCGGCGAAACGGTCCTGCTGCCGCAGGAATTCACCAGCCGGATCAAGCGCATCGAAGTCTACGGGAAGCCCAGCGACACGCTGCTCTGCGGCCAATGCGCGGCCATCAACCTGGGCCACTGCGACGCCAAGGAAGTTCGCCGCGGCGACGTGCTCACCCTGCCCGGTTATTTCACGCCGCAGGAACTCTACGTCTGCCGGTTGCGGCTCCTGCCGCTGGAGAAGATCTCCTTGAAGAGCGGCAGCGAGTTGAAATTCCATACCGGCACCAGCGAGGTCAATGCCATGCTCTACCCGCTGGAGTCGGGCGAGCTGCGCGGCAATTCCACGCACATCGTCCAACTCCGCATGAAGCGGCCGATCGTGGCGGGGCCGGGCGACCCGTTCATCCTCCGCAGTTTTTCGCCGGTCCGCACGATCGGCGGCGGCACGATCCTCGAGCCCATCGAGCGACGGCTGAAGCGCAATCGGCCCGGCGTTGCCGAAGACATGGCCGTGCTGGCCGCGGCGGTCGGCGACGACGCCCGCTTCGTGGAATACGCCGTCCGCACGGCCCCGGCGCTCGCCGTCCCCAAGGCCGAACTGGCCCGCCGGACCAAGACGCTTCTATCCCAGGCTGGACGCGATCTTGTCGCGCCTCGTACAAGAGCAGAAGGTGTACGCCTTGGGGACGGATCTCTACCTGCACTGCGCCACGGCCGCCGAGGCCGGCGACCGGCTCCTGGCCCAGCTTGCCGAGTATCACCGCCGTGCGCCGGAAAGTCCGGGCATGACTTGGGAGCAGCTTGGGGAGGCCTGCGCCTGTCAGAAGCCGGTGTTGGAAGGTCTTGTCCGGCTGTTGAAAAGCGGCGGCCGACTGGTGGAACGTAATCAACGTCTGGCACGGGCCGAGCATCAGCCGACCTTTCAAGATCGCGACGCCGCCCACTTGGAAGCGATCGAGTCGTGTTTCCGGCAGCAGGCGTTCGCTCCGCCGAGCGCGGCCGAGTTGGCCGAGAAGATCAAGCTCTCGCCGGCCGCGATCGACAAACTCCTCCACCTTCTTCAAGAGCATCAGCAGTTGGTGGCGGTGGGCGAGGGGCTGTTGTTTCATCGGGAGGCCATCGAACGCGCCCGGCAACTGTTGGTCGAACACATTCAGAAGGAGGGGCGACTGGAGAGCGTGCAGTTCAAGTATCTGGTGGACACGACGCGAAAGTTCGCCCTGCCGCTGCTGGACTACTTCGATCGCACCGGCTTGCTGCGCCGGGTGGGCAACACGCGCTATCTGAAAACGCGTCAATGACTATGAACTTCTTGCGGATCTCGCTCCGATGGAGTAGATTACTCAGACTGAAACTGCCTTCCGCCCGCTGGCTTGCCCCAGCGGGGGGCGTTTCGGCAAGGAAAATCGAAAGGGACAGCCGAATGTCAATCTCATGGAACGAGATTCGCCAGAACGCCATTCGCTTCGCCGCCGACTGGGCTGGGGCAACGAGCGAGAGCGCGGAAAAGCAGACCTTCTGGAACGACTTCTTCGCGGTCTTCGGCGTGCAACGCCGGACGGTGGCCTCCTTTGAAAAACCGGTCAAGCAGATTTCCGGGAAGTACGGAAGGATCGACCTTTTTTGGAGGGGGATGCTGTTGGTCGAGCACAAGAGCCGCGGCCATGATCTGGAGAAGGCGGAGTCGCAAGCCTTTGATTATATTCGTGACCTGGTCCGCGAGGGACATCAAGACGAAGTGCCGCGGTACGTTATCGTTTCCGATTTTGCGCGCTTTGAACTGCACGATCTGGAGCCCGATGACGAGACCGGGCCGAGGATCATGACGACCAAATTCGCGATTGCCGATTTGCATCGCAATACTCATCAATTCGCGTTCATCGCCGGCTACCAGCAGCATCACTTCAAGGACCACGACCCGATCAATCTTCGAGCGGTCGCTATCATGGACGACCTCCACGACACTCTGGAGGCGGGAGGATACGAAGGTCACGATCTCGAACGCTTCCTGGTGCGGATCCTGTTCTGTCTCTTCGCGCAATTCACGGGCATCTTCGAGCGTGAGGCGTTTCGACTCTTCATCGAGGACCGCACCAGGCCCGACGGCTCGGATTTGGGGGCCCATCTGGCGCAGCTTTTCGCCGTGCTCGACACGCCCGCCAATAAGCGACAAAAGAATTTGGATGAAACGCTGGCTGCGTTCCCGTTTGTCAATGGGGAATTGTTCGCCGAGCGACTTGGCTTCGCCAACTTCAATCGCGACATGCGCAACAGCCTCTTAGCCTGCACGCGGTTCGACTGGTCGCAAATTTCGCCGGCCATCTTCGGTTCGTTGTTCCAGGGAACGATGCAGCCGAAGGAGCGGCGGCAGTTCGGCAGCCACTACACGAGCGAACGTGACATCCTCAAGGTGGTTCGGTCGCTTTTTCTGGACGACCTGCTGGCGGAATTCGAGCGGATCAAGGGTGATAGGAAGCTACTCAAGCAGTTTCACCAGAAGATTGCCGGCCTTCGCTTTCTCGATCCGGCCTGCGGCTGCGGCAACTTTCTCGTGGTCACCTATCGCGAACTGCGGTTGCTGGAAATCAAGGTGCTCAAACTCCTGGAAAAGGGCCAGCAGCACATGAATATCCAGAGCCTGTCGCTGGTGGACGTCGACGCCTTCTACGGCATTGAGATCGACGAGTGGCCGGTGCGGATCGCCGAAGTCGCGATGTGGCTCATGGACCACCAGATGAACATTCGGTTGTCCGAGGCGTTTGGGCAGTACTTCGTCCGTCTGCCGCTGTCGAAGTCACCGACGATCATTTGTGGCAACGCGCTGCGATTGGATTGGAAGGTGATACTACCCCCGGAAAAGTGCAGCTATGTGCTTGGAAACCCGCCGTTCGTGGGAAAGAAGGCAAGAAACAGCGGACAGCAGGCGGATATGGAAACGGTCTTTGACAAGAGTCGCGGAACAGGGGTCTTGGACTACGTCTGTTGCTGGTACTTGCGAGCCGCTCAATACATAAAAGATACGCTGATATGCGTGGCGTTTGTTTCGACGAATTCGATTACTCAGGGAGAGCAACCTGGGCTGCTTTGGCCGCTCTTGTTTTCCTTGGGCTTGGAAATCCACTTCGCCCATCGAACCTTCGCCTGGGTAAGCGAGGCCCGCGGGAAGGCTCACGTTCATGTCGTAATCATTGGTTTTGGCGCGTTTCAAAGGAATGGGAAAATGATTTTCGACTATGACTCGAACGGGGACGCCGCGACCGGCAATCGCGCCGCCAATATCAATCCGTATCTTATCGAAGGTGGCGATATAACGCTTGGAAATCGCGAAAGCCCCTTGTGCAGCGTCCCGCACATGCAATTTGGGAGCATGCCGAATGACGACGGAAACCTCGTGTTGTCGGACGCGGAGAAGCAAGCGTTGATTGCCAAGGAACCGGAAGCCGAATCCTTGATTCGCCCGTTGCTTAGCGCGCATGAGTATCTGCATGGTGAGTTGCGGTGGTGCCTCTGGCTGGAAGACGTTCCCCCGCACGTGATCCGGAGGTTGCCTGATGTCAAGCGGCGAGTGGACGCGGTACGAACCTACCGACTGAAAAGTAGCCGCGCCGTGACAAAGAAACTCGCCGATTCTCCGGCGTTATTTGGGGAGGTCCGGCAGCCGACCAGCCGCTTCGTGCTCGTTCCCCGACATAGCTCGGAAAACCGTCGGTACGTGCCAATGAGTTACTTCAAGCCCAGTTACGTCCCAAGCGATAGTTGTCTGTTCATGGAAGAAGTCACGCTTTACCATTTTGGCGTTCTTTCGTCGGCAATGCACGTAGCCTGGGTGCGGCAGGTGTGCGGACGAATCAAATCGGATTTTCGCTATTCGGCCAAGCTCGTCTACAACAACTTTCCGTGGCCCGAATCACCCACGGAGAAGCAGGGCGCAGCCGTTGAGACAGCGGCCCAAGGTGTGCTTGATGCCCGTGAGGAGTATCTCAAGAAGGGTTCGACTCTGGCGGACCTTTACGACCCACTGGCTATGCCGCGCGCGTTGAGCAAGGCGCACGCCGTCCTCGACCGCGCGGTGGATCGCTGTTATCGCTCGCAGCCCTTTACTTCCGACCGTCAGCGCGTCGAGTACCTTTTTACCTTGTATGAGAAACTTGCCGCCCCACTGTTGTCCAAAGGGCGCAAGAAAAGAACGTAATCCGCAGGCATGCCGCAAAGAGGAACAGTGCATGGGTTGGTCTTATCGAAAAAGCGTAGGGTTCGGCCCTTTTCGGATCAACATCAGCAAGTCGGGGATCGGCTATTCCATCGGCGCCGGGGGCTTCCGCACGGGGGTCAACGCCCGTGGTCGGAGCTACAAGTCGTTCAGCATCCGGGGAACGGGGATTCGCTATAGTTCCTCTTCCCGGAAGGGCTGCCTCTTGGCCCTGGGACTGCTGGCCGCCATGTTTTCGGCAATCGGTTCACTCACCACCGTGTTTCTCTTGAGGATTTGGCCATGAAACTCATTCGCACTTTTCGCACCATGACCTCCGAACGCTTTCTGGTCCAGAAGAAGGAAGGCCAGGATTCGGCGGCGATCGATCTCCACTACCTTGCCGACGGGCACGTGGCCGGGACTGTGTTCCTCTTCGAGCATGCCGGCATCGAGGACGCCGAGGTCCCCCAGTTCCTGCGTCACATCGACGAGGCCCTGCTGCCCTGGGTAAGCCTCGAGGACCGCACGCTCACGTTTACCGTTGTGCGGGGACACGTGGTGGGCGATTTTCGGCCCGACAAGGGCGAAGCGGCCCCGCCCTGAGACTTTGGCGGGGCTTCAATGACGATTCGCGGCCCACCGCGTTCCAGATTGCCTCTAAACCAGCGAACCGGCGACCAACTCGGTCAAGAGCGAATAGTGCAGCGACTTGACCATGCCGACCAACCGCTCGCCGTCCAACGGCTTGGGCATGAAGTCCAGCACGGCAAAGCAATCACCGTTCAGAAGCGTCGCGCACGTCTCCGCCGTGCTCATCACCACGACCGGGATCTTCCTCAGGATTTCGTCGGCATGAACTTCCTTCAGGACTTCGCAGCCGCTCTTCTTCGGCAGTTGCACGTCCAGCAGGATCAGATCGGGCCGCGGCGCTTTGGCGAAGATCCCTTGCCGATGGATGAAAGTCATGGCCTCGTCGCCATCGCGGACCAGGCTCACCCGGCAACGGACATGCCCAAGATCGAGAACCTGCATCACCGCCCGGGCGTCGACAAGGTCGTCCTCGATCAAGAGGATCTCCATGGCCCGGCCGACAATCGATCTGCCGAAAATGCTTTGCCGCATAAACTGTCCCGGTTAGCGCAAAAAGAACCCCGCCGGGGGAGCGGGGTTCTCGTGGTTAGGGGTTGAGTGATCTTGTAAGAACAACACGCTCGGAGAAGCGGACTAGGCCGCCTCTCCCCGCAAATCACTGGGTGGATCTTGCATGATTTGCCCTCCGTTGATCGTCAAAGAAACAAACACATCCAACACTCGAAGCCTTCCGAACATCCTTACCATTTGGCTCGGGCCTCCTTGTCCGTGGCCGCGTCCATGCCCGTGGATAAGAGCACACGGCGTGCCAAGCCGTGTCACGTATCGGCCGACAAGAAGTAACTGCCTAGCATATCGGGAGTTGCGCGTTGGTATTCGGAATGAAGGCAATACGGGACAGGTCCAGACGATCAGATGCGCAGCAGGGAGTGCCCGCAACTTAAGCAGAAATTGCGAAAAACCGTACCGCTACTTTCGCTGACAGACCGGGCAATAGAACGTCGATCGCTGGGCCTGCACGATCCGCACGATCTCGGCTTTTCCGCAGGCGAGGCATATTTGCCCGTGCCGCTGATAGACGCGAAGACGAAACTGATAGTTGCCCGACACGTCGCGCGCGATGCGATAGGTGCCGTCGCGAAGCGTCGAACCTTGGTGCTCGATCGCGTCGTGCAACACGCGGAGCATCTCGGCGTGGACGCGCTGCCACTGTGCCTTCCGCAACTGCCGGCAGGAGCGGGCCGGATGAATACCGGCACGATGCAGGATTTCCGAAGCATAGAGATTCCCCACGCCAGCCAAGGCCTTTTGATCGAGCAATGCGACCTTGATTGCCCGACTGCTGCGGCCCAGTCGTCGGCGCAGTTCGGCCGCCGAGATTTCCAGGGCGTCGGGCCCGATCTTTGCGGCGCCGTAGAGTGCATCGAACTCCTCCGGCGAAACCAGTCGCACGACGCCCAGCCCGCGCTGGTCCCAGAACAAAATTCGCTCCGCGGGGCCGGATAGTTCGATGACCAGCCGCAGGTGCTTGCGGTCGGGCGGGTCGGCGCGGAAGACGAGGCCCGTCATGCGAGGTTCCATGACGATGCGGTCGCCCGAGTCGAGTTCCAGGAGAATCCGTTTGCCCAGTCGGCCGACACGATCGATGCGGCGACCCACCGCACGGCGGCAGAACTGGCGGAGTTGCGGCTCGATCGTGATCGGCTGCAAGGACGATTTCGGGCGGGCGATTCGCGAGATCACGGCCCCCGCCGCGATGGCGATCCCGCGGCGCATGGTTTCCACTTCAGGCAGTTCAGGCATGAATTTCGTCGATTGGGCAGGATGGACTTCCGAGTCCGTCCTTGCCACGGCCGACGGACTCGGAAGTCCATCCTACAGTCTGGTGGAACTTATTGCTACGCAAGCCCTGAATCGCGGGTCTCGATCTGGCCGCTGACCATGGCGGACTGGGCCGTGGTGGCCAGATCGCGAACGTCATCGAGGACCTTCTCCTCGGCCAGTCCCTCCGATGACAGCGGTTCCACTTTGGGGACGACCGGACTGCCGAGCGGCAGATTCGCGCCGGGCTCAACCGTCGACTCCGCCGCGACCGGTCCAGCGGACGGATCATACGGTGCGCAAGCCGGCCGGAAACGAGCGCCGTGGCACTCGGCGCAGCCGGCGGCATCGGCCCCAAGGCCTCGAAGATTCCGTCCAGACCCGGCGGCCCATAATCAAAGTACATGGCCAGGCCGAATCCCAGGCAGATGTTCAGCAAGCCGATCGTGACAATCAAGAGAATCAAGGCCGTTGACCCCGGTGGTTGTGGTTCTTTCCAAAAGTATAGGTTACGACCGGGCATTGTATTGACGGGGCCAAGTGGGGCGATTAAGCTCGTTGCAATTCGTCCCGCCGTTACCACCCCACCTGCGTAAAACGGAATTCACTCCTCGGATACAATCCGGAAGATACATCCCGGGGCCCTCACGGCGGAGCGTGAGGTGTACGTTATTCTATCACCTGTGCCGCCAGGGCCACGGCGGCGGTCTCCACGCGGAGGATCCGCGGGCCCAAGTCCACCGGCTGCCATCCCTGAGCGATGGCCAGCGCCACTTCCTCATCGGTGAATCCGCCCTCCGGCCCGACGGCCAGTACGGCGTTCTGAAGTAGGCTGGGCCGACGGGCATCATGTTCGCATGGTCGGCGAGACTCACCATTCCGTTTGTCCGCCGGATGAGCCACCAGCCGGTACCCCGCGTCGCGCGTTTTCCGCAAGAAACTCCTGCCAGGCCTTCGGCTCGGCGATCTCCATCAGCCGGTTCCGCCCGCATTGCTTGGAGGCCTCGACGACCCCGCGTCGCAAGCGCTCCAAGGCACTCTCGACGGGCTGGGCCACTCCGCGCTCGGTCTCCAGCGGCACGAGCCGCGCCACGCCCAACTCGACCACCTTTTCCACGAGCCACTTCTGCCGATCGCCCTTGGGCAGGGCCACGCCCAGGGTCGCCGCAATCCGTGCCTCGCGGTCGATTTCCTGGCGGGCGGCAATCGCCAGTTCGACTTCGTTGCGACCGGTCCGCCCGACGACGGCCTCGAATTCCCAGCCCGAGCCGTCAAAGAGCGTGACGCGAGTCCCGGTCTTGGCCCGCATCACGTGCAGCAGGTGATGGGCCTCGGCGCCGGCGAGGACGGCGCGGTCGGACGTGACGGGCGATTCGACGAAGTAGCGATCGGACATGGGCAGGAACGGTGGAAAAAGGGTAGATAGCGTCGTACCGTTCATCTTAGCGGAAGGATACTGCCATTTCCATCTTCGCCTGTTGCCATGATTTCCCGCATGGTATAATGCGCTCCATGAAAGCCGTCATGCTGGATATCAAAGCGGAAATCCTCGATGCGCGTCGCTGCACGGGCGCCGATCGCTGGGACGAAATGTGGGATGGAGTTTTGCACATGCCGCCGATGCCCAATCGTTCGCACCAGGAACTGGAATTGGATTTGGGAGCATGGCTCAGGGCCTTTTGGGCCCGGCCCCAAGGTAATAAGGTTTACCCGCCCATCAACCTTGCCCTGCCCGGTCGCTGGCCCAAGGACTATCGGATTCCGGACCTGGTGCTGCTCACGCCCGATCGTTTTCATATCGACCGGAATGAGTATTTCGAAGGCGCGCCGACCGCGGTCGTGGAGATCCGCAGCCCGGACGACGAGTCGTACGAGAAACTGCCCTTCTACGCGCAACTGCAAATTCCGGAAGTCTGGATCGTCGATCGGGATACGCGGCAGCCCGAGGTTTTTCGGCTGTTGGACGCCGACTATCAGTCCGTGGCGCCCGATCGCGAGGGATGGGTCGTGAGCGGCATCACGGCAGTCCGCATGCGGGCGGAGCGCGGGAAGTTGGCAATCAGCTTGATCGACGATCCGGCCTCATTACGCCTTCTGCCTGAAGATTGACTTTCGCAATTAAGCGGGGGTGGAAAATCGGGAAATTATTCTTCGGCCGATCCTTAGGCGGAGGTTCCGCGGAGAATTCCGGCTAAAGCCGGGACTCCAACGGCTCGGTTCTGCCCGCATGTGGTATAATACGGCCATGAATGAGTTCATGAACGCCAGCCTCAGCCACGATGTCATCCACGGATATATTCCTTTCACGTCGCCCCAAGGGCTGCCCGCGGGAGAGGTCTCCGAACAAGCGATCATCGATCATCCCTGGATCCAGCGGCTCCGCCAGATCCACCAGTTGCAAACCGCCTGGTGGGTGTTCCCCACGGCCGAACACACTCGCTTTCAACATGTCCTGGGGGCGATGCATCTGGCCAGCCGCATGATCGAGGCGACCTACGACAGCCTGCGAGCTGCCTGTCCGGACGTGCCCAGCCGCGGCCACGTCGAGTCGCTGGTGCGGATGGCGGCCCTTCTGCACGACGTGGGGCATGGGCCCTTCGGTCATTTCTTCGACATGCATTATCTGGGCGAATACAAGCTGAATCACGAGATCGTCGGCAGCCGGATCATTCTCGACCCCTTGGCCGACTTGATCCGCGGGGTGCGGCGAAACCCCAACAGCCGGATGGCCGACGACGAGCATCTCGATCCGCAGCAGATCTGCTTCCTGATCATGCGGCCCAGTTCCGCTACCGCCGCCGACGGCCCGCAGTGGCTGCGTTTCCTGCGGAGCTTGTTCTGCGGCCTGTACACGGTCGACAACATGGATTTCGTGCTCCGCGACGCCTACATGTCGGGCTACAGCCAGAAAGCCTTCGACCTGGACCGCTTGTTGCGCTACAGCCTGTTCACCAGCCGGGGGCTGACGATTCACGAACGCGGCCTTTCCGCGCTGGAGCGGTTCATCGCCGTGCGGGGCGACTTGTTCCGCTCGGTCTATTACCATCGCACGGTCCGCGCGATCGACCTGACGCTCCAGGAGCTGTTCGTCGACAGCAAGGCCGACCTGTTCCCCGGCAACCCGCTGGAGCACCTCGACGAATACTTGCAGTTCACCGAGTGGTCGCTCTTGGTCCGCGTGGCCGACTGGCATCGCTGCGTCGATCCGCGTCTGCGGGCGTTGGGGCAGCGGTGGCGGGAGTTTCTCGCGCGTAAGCTGCATTGGAAAATGGCCTGCGAGCGGATGGTCTTTTTCGCCCCCGGCCAGCATGAAGAGGCGAGCGTGTTCAGCGACGAGGAGGTCTTGCAGCGGCGGATCCGCAAGAACCTGCCGTCGGAACTGAAGGACATCGTCTTTCGCGTCGATATTCCCCGGCACGTCTACCGGCCCGAAGCCCTGGCCCCCACCGCCGACCAGAACTTTCTCCTCGACCCGGCCACGGGCAAGATCCATCGCTTGAACGAGCGGGAACTGTTCCGGCGGATCGCGTTGAGCTTCCGCATTTTCCGGATCTATGCGGAAGACAGTTCGCACAACGCGGCGTTCGCCAACGCGATGGACCAGATCGTCGGGCCGACGTTCGGTGGATGACACGACGAACATGTGACGCTATTTCTTCTCGGCCGCCTTTTCCTCCAGAACCTTGAACTGCTCGGGGCGCTTGCGCAAGACGCGGCGGAGCCATGGTTCCGGATAGCCAACCTCGGGGTATTGGCCGTGGATGTCGCGGATATAACCGTCGTTGTACTTCGTCAGCAAGTGTTCGGCCAGCTCCCGCCAGCGGGCGACCGTCTGCTCGCCATGCATCACCGAGTAGTCGGTGAGATAACGCACGGCCAGATTAGGACTGGTCTTGAGCAGCTCGACCGCCGTTTTCTCGACCGCCGGCTGGAGGGCCAGGAAGTTCGACTCGATGTCCTTCTGGCAGGCCCGAATCTCGGGGACCATGTACGACCACTTCAGACCGGCGTAGTTCGACACGAAGTTGAAGACCCACCACGCCGAATCCCAGGAGAACCTGGCGTTCGAACCGCCCACGTAACTTTTGGGCAAGGCGTCGATGCCGCAGTACAGCGGGATGTAGCAGGAAGTATAGGCGTCGTCCACGCCGTACCAGTAGAGGCCGCCCACGGGATCCGGCAGCCAGGCCCGCGACTGCGACACGAACGAGAACACGGTTTGCTGCGTGGAAATGGGGCGTTCCCAGACGTACTGGACGCCGTCGACCTTCCAGGCCAGCGGCCGCCAGCGTTGCGGCAGGCCATAGGGCCCGGCGTCGACGCCTTGCGTCATGTCGAATTCCGTGCCCTCGTAATGATCGCGCAGCAGCGCGAAAACATCGGCCGCCGAAAGCTTGGCGTCGGGCGGCAGCGACAACGGATAAGGCTGCGCGCCCGGCTTGGAGCGATGGAAGTCGGGCGCGAGATGCTTCGACGGCGCCACCCGCCGCAGAATGTTCCAGACGCGGGTTTCGCAGATCCGCCGCGACAAGGGCGTCGCCGGGCTATACGCTTCGCAAAAACGGAACGGCTGGCCCGACTTGGGGTCGTACCAGCCCTTGCTGCGGGCGAAGCTCTCCACGTTCTCGGAATAGAGGCAGTTCGCCGGGTCGTCGCGGGGGAACTCGCCGATGCGCGAGGAGTTGGCATGACAGGAAACCTGGCCGTCGGGTATGCGCACCGCGACCCACGCCGCGCCCTTGCCCCCGGGGCCGGTTCCCACGATCTCCAGGATCCAGGCCTCTTGGGTGTCGGCGATCGACAACGATTCGCCTTCGTCGCCGTAGCCGTACTCGGTCACCAGGCGGGTTATCACCTGGATGGCTTCCCGCGCGGTGCGTGCCCGCTGCAAGGCCAGGGTCATCATCCGCAAACAATCGATCAGGGCGCGGGGATTATGCAACTCGGGCCGGCCGCCGAAGGTCGTCTCGCTGATGGCAAGCTGGTGTTCGTTCATCAGGCCCAGCACCTTGTAGGTGTGGGCGACTTGGGGGATCTTGACGGGCGGACGCCGCGGCACCCGGTACGCCGGGTCGTCCGGTCCCAGCGGTTCGATGGAGATCGACTCGCCCGGTTTGTGGTCCGCGGCGGGAATCAGCGACAACGACGCATACGCGCCGGCAAGATCGCAACTGTAGGTGATCATCACCGAGCCGTCGGCCGACGCCCCGCGGGTGACAAGAATGCTCGTGCAGGCCTCGGCCGGCACGGCGACGATCGCCAGGAGTGCCCAACCGCACAACGGCGGCCAGGCCCGTCGAAGGTGCTGAATTCGTGAAGGAAGAAGCGGCATCGTGTTCCTCTTGAGTAACGTTTCGATATAATATTTTACCATGCCGATCATCGAAATCGCCAAACTGTCAAAATCGTACCGCGTGTTCCAGAAAAAAGAGGGACTCGGGGCGTCGATCCGCGGGCTTTTTCATCGCGATATCAAGACCGTCGAGGCCGTCCGCGGCATTGATCTGACGGTCGAGGCGGGCGAGTTCGTCGCTTTCCTGGGCCCCAACGGGGCGGGCAAGACGACCACGCTCAAACTGCTCTCCGGCGTGCTCACCCCCACCAGCGGAACGGCGACGGTCATCGGTTTCGTGCCGTGGAAACGTGAAAACGCCTATCGCCGCCGTTTTGCCCTGGTGATGGGCCAGAAGAACCAACTCTGGTGGGACCTGCCGGCCGCCGAATCGTTTCGCCTGCACCAGCATATTTATCGCATCGATCCCCAGCAGTTCCAGAAGACCCGCGACGGCCTGGCCGAGATGCTCGACGTTCGATCGCCTGCTGGGCCAGCCGGTCCGCGAATTGTCGCTCGGCGAACGGATGAAAATGGAACTGATCGCCGCCCTGCTGCATGGGCCGGAGGTGTTGTTCCTCGACGAGCCGACAATCGGCCTGGACGTGGTGGCCCAGCACAACATCCAGACCTTCCTGAAGCAGTACCAGCAGGAGCGGAACGTGACGATCCTGCTGACAAGCCACTACATGAAAGACGTCATGGCGCTGTGCCGCCGCGTGGTGATCATCGCCCAGGGGCGAATCATCTACGACGGCTCGCTGGAAGGCATTTTGGACCGCTTCGGCGGCCAGAAGGTGATCTCGTTGCTGGTGGCCGACGGCCAGATGCCCGACGACCTGGGCCGTTACGGCGAGGTGTTGTCGGTCGAGCCGCCGCGGGCGAAACTGCGGACCGAGCGGAGCAAGGTCACGGAAGTTCTGGCCTGCATCCTCTCGCGTCACGCGATCGAAGACGTCAGCGTCGAAGACCCGCCGCTGGAGGAGATTATTGCCAAGGTGTTCAAGGATAACAAACAAGAGGATGAGGGATAAGAGATAAGAGATAAGGGATAAGGGATAAGGGATAAGAGATAAGGGATAAATACCGAATCATCCCTCATCGCTCATCCTTCATCCTTCATCCTTCATCCTTCATCCTTCATCCCTCATCCCTCATCCCTCATCCCTCATCCCTCATCCCTCATCCTTCCCGCCATGCTCTACCTTACCGTCCTCCGCATCAGCATCGCCGAGCGCCTCGTGTACCGCGTCGATTTCGCGCTGGGCACGCTGATGCGCTTTCTGCCGATCGTGACGCAGGTCTTCCTTTGGGACGCCATTTTTCAAGGCATGACGAGCGGAAACCACTCGATCGCCGGATACAGCTACCACGACATGATCGCCTACTACCTGCTGACGATGGTCGGGCGGGCGCTGTCCAGCATGCCGGGGCTGGCCTCCAGCATCGCCCGCGACATTCGCGACGGCACGATCAAGAAATACCTCTTGCAGCCGGTCGACATGCTGGGCTTCTTGTTGATGACCCGGCTGGCCCACAAGCTGGTCTATTACGGTGTGGCCGTCGTTCCCTTCGCCCTGGTCTTCTGGATCTGCCGCGATTACTTCAGTGGCTGGCCCGACGCGTGGACCATGGCGGCCTTCATCGCGTCGCTGCTGATGTCGTTCCTGCTGGGCTTCTTCCTGGAGGCCACGCTGGGCATGATCGGCTTCTGGTTCCTGGAGGTCAGCTCGCTGTTGTTCGTCTACATGCTCGTGAGTTTCTTCTTCTCGGGCCAGATGTTTCCGCCGGAAATCATGCCTTCCTATTGGCCCATGGTGATGAAGATCATTCCGCTGCAATACCTGGCCTATTTCCCGGCCGCGGTTTTCCTGCACAAGGTCACCGGCGCCGAGTTGGCCTGGGGGCTGGCGGCCGAAGTCTTTTGGGTTGTGTTCTTCTATATGACGGCCCGCACGATGTTCCACTACGGCGTGAGGCGCTGACAGCGCTTTCGGAGGCTGATCGGCATGGGCAATATCACGTCGTACTGGCGCGTCTTTCTCACGTTCGCCAGGAACAGCCTGGTCCGCGACATGACGTTCCGCGGCAATTTCATCATCGACACGATCAGTTCGCTGGCCTGGGTGGTTCCGAACGTGATCTTGTACTTGCAGGTCTTCCGCTTCACCGATTCGATCGGCAATGACCCGGATTGGCGCTGGACGCAATATGAGTTCTACGTCTTCTTCGCCACCGGCCTGGTCATGAACTCCGTGGTGCAGACATTTTTCATGACGAACATCGACGAACTGACCGACCTGATCCGCACCGGCGGGCTGGATTTCGTCCTTTTGAAGCCGATCGACACGCAGTTCCTGGTTTCGCTCCGCCGCATCGACTGGTCGTCGCTGGCGAACGGCATTGCGGGCCTGGCGATCTTGGGTTATTCAGTCGCGCATCTGCCCTGCCTGCCCGGGCTGCCGCAGGCCTTGCTCTATTGCGTCTACGTGATCTGCGGCACCGCGATCTACTACAGCCTGATGATTACCCTGGGGGCGTCGACCATCTGGATGGGCCGCAACCTGACGCTCTATGATTTCTGGTTTTACATCATCACCTTTTCGCGTTACCCGATGGAGATTTACACCGGGCGGGTAGGCCGGCCGCTGCGGTCGCTGTTCACGTTCGTGATTCCCGTGCTGGTGGTAATCAACGTGCCGGCGCGCATGCTGGTCCGTCCGTTGGAAGCGCAGAACTGGCCGTTGGCCGGGTTTGCAATTCTGGCGGCGGTTGCCAGCATGGCCGCCTCGCGCTGGCTATTTCAGTTGGCGCTGAAGAGTTATCGGAGTGCGAGTAGCTGAAAGTAACAGGCACACTCCGTGTGCCGTCCGCCCTTTTGAAGTGCGGCGATTTATTACCGCTTTGGATTGGCCGCGGAGCGGCTTTTTGTTTTTGCCTTCTCTAGATACAATGGCGGGATGGCTGAATTTCGTGATGTCGATCCGCGGGAATTGCGAGTCCCGCCGTCTCGTAGCCAAGGCGCCGACCCCGCCAAGCTGCAGCGGCAAATCGCCTTGTTCGGCCGGTCGGCCATCCGGATGCCGCTGCCGTGGGTATACGAAGGCTCGGATGGCGTTCTTATGCTGTATAATGGTGTTACGCGGGCGACCCGTATCGCCAAGCTTGCACCGGGCACGTTGATCCGGGTTGAAGTGATCGGAAAACTTCCCAAGGCGTTCGCTGTCGAGCCCAAGATTGGAGACCTATTGCCATGACCGATCTACAGAAAGAGGCGTTAGCGTTGCTGGCCGAAGTGTGGGACTTGTCGCCGGACGTTCGGCTCGGGCAATTGATGGCCCACCTGGGCTTCTTGGGCGAAGTCCACATTGAGCGCGGGCTTGGCTACATCGAAGATGACGAACTCATCGCAATCTTGTATCGTCATCGGGCGGAGTTGTTAGCCCGGTTGCAAGGCATGCCGAACCAGAAACCGCAGCCGGCCGGGGCCGCCATCTCGGTTTCGGGGAGTTCAACCCTGCCAACCCCGGCGGCTGACCTTTAACGTTGCTGACAACCCCATGCTTGACTGCGAAAATGGAGCATCCATCGTGCCATGGGCTACATCGTTTGCAGGCAGACACACATGCAGCACACCTTGACCCTCATTCCCGGAATGCGAAAACGCAATCGATGCTCATACTGGGACTACGCAATTGATTCTCAAAGGCTGGGAGAATTACTCGACGTCGGCGATTTCATTCCGCCATTTGGCTGGCTTGCACCAGACATCGAAGACCGATTTGCGAAGATGCTTCTCCGAAAACTTGACAGCGACTTGCGACCTGGACGAATTCCACTATTCGTCTGCCCAGAATGCGCGGACTATGGATGCGGTGTCGTGACTTGTGCCATCGAACGTGTTAACGACTCAGTTGAATGGTTCGACTTTGGCACCGAAACCGATTACGAAGACTCACTTCATCAGCAACGGCTCGATAAGACACTACGGCTGACATTCAACCGTTCGCAATACTTTGGAGTCTTTTCTCGCTTCCTTTTGGCATAACCGTTTTGACGATCACCATGCGCGGCGTGGTCGGCGAAGACCCGCCACTTTTCAGCGTTTTGTGGTGGGTCTTCGCCGACCAAGCTGCGCTCGGTGCCCGTCGACCACACCCTACTTTGCCCACTCGCGTTGCCACAACTCCAGCACCAGCAGCGCCCATAACCGCTGGCTGTGATCGGCGCGGCCGCCAACGTGCTCATCGAACAACTGCCGAACAGCTTCCGGCCGGAAGAACGCGCGGGCTTGCGTCTGCGGGTCGAAGAGGATCTCCTGGGCAAAATCCCGCATCTCGTGCCGAAACCAATGGTCCAGCGGAACGCCAAAGCCCATCTTCCTCCGCCGGCGAATCGGCAACGGCAACAGGTCGGCAAAGGTCTCCAGCAAGATCCGCTTGCCGCGTCCCCGACGGAACTTCACGGCCGCCGGCATGCGGGCGGCCAACTCGACCACGCGATGATCAAGGAAAGGCTGCCGGCATTCCAGCCCGAAAGCCATCGAGGCCGTATCGACCTTGGTCATCAAGTCGCACGGCAAATAGGTCACCAGGTCGGCCAGGCTCACCGCCGTCACGGCATCGCGGCCGCGGGAACGAAATAGTGCCTCGGTAAGAAACTCCAGCGGATCGGCGTCTGGCAGCCGCGCAAGATGCTCCGCCCGATACAGCCACGCCCGGCGGGCCTCGCCAAAGATCGAAATCCATTCGAGATACCGCCGCGCCGGCCGAAAGGAAAAGCCGTCGGCGAAGCGTTTCCACTGCCGCAGGCGGGACTTCTGGCGCGACGGCGACGGGACCTTCTGCCAATAGGAACCGACGGCCAGCCAGCGGAGCACCGCCGGCCAGCGATCGAGCACGTCGGCCAGCCATACGGCCCCGTAACGCGGGTAGCCGGCAAACAGTTCGTCGCCGCCGTCACCGGTCAATGCCACGGTAACATGTTTTCGTGTCAACTCGGCAAGATACCACGTCGGCAGGGCCGAACTGTCGGCAAAAGGCTCGTCAAAATGCCAGACCAACTGCGGCAGGACCTCCACCGCCTTCGGCTCGACGCGGAATTCCTCGTGAATCGTCTGGAACCGCTCGGCCGCCAACCGCGCATAACGCGTTTCGTCATATTCCGGCACGGGGAAGCCGATGGAAAACGTCCGCAATGGTCCGGCGATGAGTTGCCGCATCAGCCCGACGACGATCGTGGAATCGACGCCGCCGGAGAGAAACGCCCCCAGCGGCACCTCGCTTTGCAAGCGGGCCTCGACCGCCGCCGCAAGCTGGCCCCGCAACCGCGCGGCATACTCGCCTGTGGGCAAGCGATCTTCGACGCGAAAGTCGGGCTGCCAGTAGGGCCTGACCTCCAGCCGGTCCTCGCGATAGATGGCCAGGTGGCCCGGCGGCAGTTTGCTTATTCCTTGCCAGATCGTCCGTGGATGCGGCACGTACTGGTAGGTCAGATATTCGTCCAGGGCCTGCGGGTCGATGTGCCGCGGCACGCCGGCGACCTGCAGGAGACTCTTCAACTGGCTGGCAAACAACAGCCGGCCGGGCTCGTGGCGATAGACCAGCGGCTTCTTGCCCAGCCGATCGCGGGCCAGGAGCAGCAGGCCGCGCTCGGCGTCCCACAGGGCGAAGGCGAACATGCCGTCCAGCAGGCCGACCATTTCCGGGCCTTCATCCTCGTAGAGATGGACGAGTGTTTCCGTGTCGCCCTGCGTCTTGAAGCGATGCCCGCGGCCTTCCAAGCGGCGGCGCAGGGCGGGGAAATTGTAGATCTCGCCGTTGAACACGACCCATACGGTCTGGTTCTCGTTGGCGATCGGCTGCCGCGAGCCGGCCACGTCGATGATCGCCAGCCGCCGGTGCCCCAGGGCCACGCCTGGCAGGCAGGGCCGCCCGGGGCGAAGAAGCAGTTCGCCACTATAGAACCCTTCGTCGTCCGGGCCGCGGTGGCGGAGCACGTCGGTCATGCGGCGCAGGGTTTCGGCGTCGATGGCAAGTCGGGGTTCGAGCCAAGTTCCGCCGGTGATGCCGCACATAGCCCCTTACTTGTAGGATAGGTTTTCAACCTGTCACGAAACAACGGGGTTTCAGCCTGCCGCAAATGACAGGTTAAAAACCTATCCTACATTGGTCTCCGTTTGTACTTTTCGACCGCATCCTTCCGTTCCGCCGTGGTGATTTCATAGACGGCATTCCACAGCGCCTCGTCGGCCTCGGTCCACTGGCATTTCCGCCGCCCCATCGCCGTGCGGGCGGTGGCGTAAAGCGAGTCCTTGCCGAAGCCTTGGGTGATCGCGTCGTTGAGATACCAGGTGAACGAGGGAATGAATTTGGGCAGCAATTTGCCGCTGGTCACCAGCAGGGTCATCGCTCCCACGCAAGTGCCGGTGTTCAAGAGCGTGCCGATCGAGGTTTTCGTATGATCGCCGATCAGGGCCCCGACCTTGGTCGAACCGGTGGGAAGCTGGTTGCGGCCGTCGAGGGTGATTTTGACTTCGGAGTAGTCATTCTTGAGGTCGCTGTTGGTGGTGAGGGCCCCCAGGTTGACCCATTGGCCGACGTAGGCGTGGCCGAGGAAGCCGTCATGGTACTTGTTCGAATAACCCTGGATGATCGACTCTTCCACCTCGCCGCCGATGCGGCATAACGGGCCGATCGAATTGCCTTCGCGGCACTTGGCGCCCAGCAGGATCGATTTACGGCCGATGTAGCAGGGCCCTTCGATGCGGGTGAAGGGATGGATCTCCGCCTCTTCGTCGATATAGATCGGCCCATGCTCGGCGTCGAGGACGACCATGGGATGGATCTTGACGCCGCGGCCGACAAAGATCTCGTTGCGGCTGCCGCGGATGGCGACCGGATCTTCGACCTTGGCTTCGCCGTCAATGCCGCTCTGCCCGGCGGCGCGAAAGTCTTCAGTCAGTTGTGCCGGATTGGCCAGGATCAACTCCCAGATGTAGTTCCACGTCGGCAGCTTGGCATCCGCCAAGGGAAGATTCTGCTTCGCCGAGTCCAACAGTGCGTCAATGGAATCCGTCTTCAGTTTCGCCAGGTCTGCGCGGACGATTCGCGCGGCAAGCACCGCGCCCTCGGCATCGAGGAACACACGGCTGGGACCTTTGTCGAGGTTCGCCAAACCGTCAGCCTTCACGCGGGCATCGACCACCAGGAGGTCCGTGCCGGAAAGGCTTTGGGGGTCATTAACCGGCCAACTCGTCTCGCGGCGACAGACCTCGGCCATGTAGGGCGGCAGGAAGCAGGCCGTTTCCGCGGGCCGGACACGATCGACCAGCTTCTCACCGAGCGTCGTCATGCCGCAGCGCAGTTCCCAGATCGGCCGGGAAAGTGCCAAGGGATAAAAGTTCCGCCGCTGGGGCGTGGGACGATCGACCAATATCAGCCGCATGCCGAGATCCTCCAGAAATACGTTCCTGCGTGTCGAGTTTGGCGGATTGTGGGGCGGATGTCAATGTTAGGGCGCGGGCAAAAGGAGTCGAACGCCCTGCAAAAGCCTCGGAAAAACGCGAAAAGTTGCTTCCAGACGGTACAGAATCCTGTACGTTCGTGGCAAATGCGGGTGGCAAATGCGAGATTACCGAACCGGAGTTGGCGAGGTGGTCAAGTCCTGAATCGGTTTGCCCCCGGTCCCGCTCGCGGTCATCCTGGCTCCCCAGCTCCCGGCGTTGATCCGAGCAGGTAGTCAGTCGAATACGTTTGTGATAAAATCGAGAGGAATTCGTGGCGCGGTAGAATATAAGGAACACGTACGAGAGAGGCGTTTGACCGACGAATTCGTGAACTGGAGGATTATCATGGTACTTAATCTTAGCGCCGATTTGGAATCTTTTTTGAACGAGGCTGCTAGCCGTCAAGGCGTAACCGCCGAGGAATTGGCAATCGAGGCGCTGAAGGACCGTTTCGTGCGTCCGCTCGTTCAGCCACAAGACGACTGGGGACGAACGCTGCTCGCAGCGAGTTGCGACTGCGGTGTCTCCCTTTCTAACGAAGCTGTCAGCAGCGAAGGCATATATGAGTGATGGCATACCTGGTCGATACGAGCATCTTGGTTCGGCTCGCAAACAGCGTGGACGTACAATATGGCGTTGCGGCCCAGGCCATGCTGAAACTGCACGATCTCGGCGAAATCCTGCACGTCGCACCGCAAAGCCTGATCGAATTTCGCAATGTTGCCACTCGTCCAGTGCGGAACAATGGACTTGGGCTGCCGTTGGTTGCGGCAGAGGCCAATGCGGCAAACTTCGAAGCCACGCTTTCGCTTCTGCCGGAGACACCGGAAATATTTCCAAAGTGGAAAGCGATCGTGGAATCGCTTGGAATTATTGGAAAGCAAGTACATGACGCTCGGTTGGTGGCCGTCTGTCACGTCCACGGCGTAAAGAATCTGCTCACGTTCAATTCCGCCCACTTTGCGGCGCTCGCCAGATTCGCGCAGGGTCTAACTGTCGTTGACCCTATCGACGTTTGCAAGCGGAGTCCTTAGCCGACCAACTCCTTCAGCGCTCTTCGCAACTCCGGAAACTCGTACGCAAACCCTTGCTGCATGAGCCTTCGCGGGGCGCAGCGCTGGCCGGTCAACGCCAACTCGGCATTGATGCCGGCAAGCCAGCCGCCCAGGCGAACGGCCAAGGCGGGGACTGGCGGACTCCAGGGCCGGTGGAGCGCGGCACGCAGCTCCCGCATGAATTGGGCGTTGCTCGCCGGCTGCGGTGAGGTGGCCACGTAGATGCCCTGAAAATCCTCGCGGTCGATGGCGTCGCGGTAGATCCGCACGGCGTCGGCAAGGTGCAGCCAACTGATATATTGCCGCCCGCGGCCGACGGCCCCGCCGAGGAACCAGCGGGCCAGGCGGGCCAGCGAGGGAAAGGCCCCGCCCTCGCGGCCGAGCACGACTCCCAGACGCAACATCACGCGGCGAACGCCCGGCGTGGAATTCGCGTCAAAGGCCTTTTCCCACTGCTGGCAGAGTCTCGGCCGAAGAACCCTCCACCCGGTGAAGTCGATTCGTCGCAAATCTTGTCGCCGGCATCGCCATAGATTCCTACGGCCGTTGTCTGCACGAAGACCCGCGGCGGACGGCGGCAGCGGCGAATGGCCTCGCCAACCGCCTGGACCGATGCCACGCGGGAACGGACGATCTCGCGGCGATTGGACTGCGTCAGCCGGCAGTTGATGTTCTTGCCGGTCAGATTGACGACCGCCAAAGTGTCTTCCAGCGATTTTGCCCAATCGCCGAGCGTCGAACCGTCCCAGGGAACGACACGTGCCGCGGGCGTTTCGCGGCGTCCCGCGAGAAAGGACGATCACTTCATAGCCGTCGGCAAGCAGACGGCCGGCAAGGGCCTGACCCACGAACCCGCTGCCGCCGGCCAGAACGATCCGTTTGGAAGCCATTCAGAGGGATGAGGGATGAAGGATGACTGATAAGGGATGAAGGATGAGGCTCTCGATCGCTCATCTCTCATCCCTCATCGTATTCTTACCGCTTGGAGAACTGCGTTCCACGGCGTGCGCCGCGGAGCCCGTACTTCTTGCGCTCTTTCATGCGGCCGTCGCGGGTCAAGAGGGCGTTTTCGCGGAGCTTGTTCAAGTCCTCGCCCGACTTCTTCAGCGCCCGGGCGATCCCCAGCTTGCAGGCGTCGGCCTGGCCGGTGATTCCGCCGCCGTCGACGCGGATCATGATATCGACCTGCTCGCGCTTGCCGGTCTGCACCAGCGGAGCGAGCACCGCGTTCTGGTGCGAGATGCTATGAAAATACTCGTCGAAGGGGCGGCTATTGATCACGATCGTCCCCTGTCCCGGACGCAGGCGAACGCGGGCACAAGAGGTCTTCCGCCGTCCCGTTCCCAGAATGTCGTCCGCTCGGCCCTTGAGTGTGGTCACTGCCTCTGCCATTTTCAACCTATCTTCTGGGTGTTACAACTGCTTGCGATCCAACCCGTCCCGCTGGCGACGGGGGAATGAACTACTTGATGGCAACCTCGCGCGGTTCGGGCTGCTGCGACTGATGCGGATGCTCGCTGCCGGTATAGATCTTCAGCTTCTGAATCATCTTGAAGGCGAGCTTGTTCTTGGGCAACATCCGCCGCACGGCCTCGGAGAGGATCTTCTCCGGCCTGCGCTTGCGGCGCGCGGCGGCCGTCTCGCGGTGCTGGCCCGGGTAGCCGGTGTACCAGGTGTATTCCTTCTCGTCCCACTTGTCGGGATCGCTGAAGATGATCTTCTCGGCGTTGATCACGACCACGAAGTCGCCCGTATCGATGTGGGGCGTGTAGGTGGGGCGATGCTTGCCCATGAGAATCATCGCGATATCGCTGGCCACCCGGCCCACCACTTTGTCCGTGACGTCCACCAGCCACCATTTGGCCTTGAGCTCGCCCGGCTTGGCCACGTACGTTTTCGCAATCTTAAGCATGGTCACGATCCTGACAAAACGATTACCATCCGGATAATATCGGTTCCCATCCGGACAATTGTATGCCTTTCGCCCAGCCTGAAGCCGGGAAACCTGTAGTTTAGCTATTTATCGGCCGCGCGACAAGGGTGTCCGGCAGCCGGAAACGCGAAAATTTTGCCCGGCAGTACGGAGCCACCATGTCGAGGGGATTTTCAAAGACGCGGCTCAATAGCGATAATTCGCTAATTCCGGTACGACCAGCTTCCTAGAAGCTAGACTTCAGGACGATGGCAAGCGCAGCAAGCGTAGGGTGGGCCTAGTGAAACGAGTCCCACCATGAGAAATGTTGCGGATGGTGGGACTCGTTTCACTCGGCCCACCCTACCTAAAGTCCTACAGGCAAGCAGACCACAGTATCCCTACCCCACCGATTGAGTAGAACCATGATCGTTGGCATTCCGCAAGAGACATTTCCGGGCGAAACCCGTGTTGCCCTCATCCCGGCCAGCATTCCGGCTTTGGCCAAAGTGGGAATCGAAGTCCACGTGCAGTCCGGGGCGGGCCAGGCTGCCGGGTTTCCCGATTCCCATTACGTCGACAAGGGGGCCAAGATCGTCGCCTCGCGCGACGAGGTCTTTGCCGCCGACGTGATCCTGCAAGTCCGCGCCGCGGGGGCCAATCCCGAGGCGGGCAAGGCCGACTTGCCCAAACTCTCTGCGGGCAAGGTCGTCATCGGATTGTGCGATCCCCTGGGGCAACCGAAGGCCAACCAGGAGTTCGCCGCCAGCGGGGCAACGCTCTTCGGCCTGGAACTTCTGCCCCGCATCACGCGGGCCCAGAGCATGGACGTGCTCTCGTCGCAGGCGACGATTGCCGGCTATCGAGCCGTGCTCCTGGCCGCGCAGGAATTGCCCAAGATCTTCCCCATGCTGATCACGGCGGCCGGTACGCTCAACGCGGCCAAGGTCTTCATCGTCGGCGCAGGCGTGGCCGGCCTCCAGGCGATCGCCACCGCCCGGCGACTGGGCGCGGCCGTGTCGGCCTACGACGTCCGCCCCGCGGCCAAGGAGCAGATCACGAGCCTCGGCGGCAAGGTGGTCGAAATGCCGCTGGACACCTCGGCCAGCGAAGGCAAGGGCGGCTACGCCCAGGCCATGGACGAGGCCTTCTACCAAGAAGCAGCAGGAGTTCATGGCCAAGCCGGTCGCCGGCAGCGACGTGGTCATCACCACCGCGGCGGTGCCCGGTCAGAAGTCGCCGTTGTTGGTTATCAAGCAGGCGGTGGAAGGCATGGCTCCCGGTTCGGTGATCGTCGATCTGGCGGCCGAGCGCGGCGGCAATTGCGAATTGACCCAGGCCGGCCAGCGGGTGGTCCACAACGGCGTCACGATCCTCGGGCCGCTCAATCTGCCGGCGGAAATCCCCCAGCACGCCAGCCAGATGTACGCGAAGAACATTTCCACGTTCCTGCTCAACCTGGTGAAGGACAAGCAGGTGCAGATCAACCTGGAAGACGAAATCATCCGCGACACGCTGATCGCCCGCGACGGCCAGATCGTCTGTGCGAGGATTCAGCAGTTGCTTGTAGCGCAGCCTTCCAGGCTGCGTCGTAACGTAGCCTTCCAGGCTGCGTCGTAACGTAGCCTTCCAGGCTGCGTATGATATAGCGTAGTTTTCAGACTGCGAGCCGGTTTTGAAATAACGTAGAAAGGACAACACCAACGATGCCACTTACCCCCTGGATACTCTTGGCGGAGTCGGCGCCGGAAGGCGGCCAGCTCAGCGCCGAGACCACTGCCTTCTTGACCTCGCTGTTCACGCTGATGCTGGCCACCTTCATCGGCCTGGAGGTTATCAAGAACGTCTCGCGGCTGCTGCACACCCCACTGATGTCGCTGACCAATGCCATTTCCGCGATCGCGGTCGTGGGATCGATCGTGCTTGCCGGCCAGAAGGTCCCCAGCACGAGGTTCAGCACCATCCTCGGCGCGTGGCCTTGGCCTGCTCGATGACCAACATCGTCAGCGGGTTCATCCTTACCGATCGGATGCTCAAGATGTTCAAGAAGCGGGAGCCCGGCAAATCATGAAGGAAGTCTGGATTCAGTTGATCTACCTGGTTTCCACGGCCCTGTTCATCCTTTCGCTGAAGTGGATGAGCCATCCCAGCACGGCCCGCCGCGGCATTGTTTCCGGCGTGGTGGCGATGGTGGCGGCCATCGGCGGAACGCTGATGACTCCCGGCCTCGAGTCGTACCATTGGATCATTGGGGCCATCGCGGTGGGATTCGTGCTCGGCGTGCCCTTGGCGATGGTGCCCCTGACGGCCGTTCCCCAGCGGACTGCGCTCTCGCACGCCTTCGGCGGCCTGGCCGCCGGCCTGGTGGGCGCCGCAGAATACTATCTGTGAGACTCAACTACCAGACCGACGAGCTGACCGGCTTCGCCACCGGCGCCCTGACCGCCGAAGTCATTCTCGGCTTCCTGACCTTCACCGGCAGCCTCATGGCGGCGGGCAAACTCCAGGAGTGGATCCCCACGCGGCCGATCACCTACAAGTGTCAAAATCCGATCAACTTCGCGCTCCTGGGCATCGCCGTACTTTGCGGCGTGTTGCTGGTTTGCTTCCCGACCTGGTGGCCCTTGTTCCCCCTCATCGTCCTGCTCTCGCTGGCCTTCGGCGTCCTGTTGATCATTCCCATCGGCGGCGCCGACATGCCGACGGTGATCGCCCTGCTGAACTCCTACGCGGGCCTGTCGGCGGTGGCCATGGGGTTCGTCTTGAAGAACAACCTACTGATCGCGGCCGGGGCGCTGGACGGTTCGTCGGGCCTGATCCTCTCGATCATCATGTGCCGGGCGATGAACCGCTCGTTCGCCAACGTGTTGTTCGGGGCCTTCGGCCAGGTGCAGGCCGCCAGCGGCGCGGTCGAGCAGCGAACGGCCAAGAGTGCCACGGCCGAGGACGCGGCCCAGATCATGGATGCCGCACGCACCGTCGTGATTATTCCCGGCTATGGCATGGCCGTGGCCCAGGCCCAGCACCGCGTTCGCGAGTTGTACGACTGCCCTGACCAAGCGCGGCGTGACCGTGAAGTTCGCCGTGCATCCGGTCGCCGGCCGCATGCCGGGCCACATGAACGTATTGCTGGCCGAGGCCGAGATTCCCTACGACCGCCTTATCGAGATGGAGGAGATCAATCCCGAGATGCCGGAGGCCGACGTGGCCCTGGTGTTGGGGGCCAACGACGTCGTGAACCCGGCCGCCCGGCACGACAAGTCAAGCCCGATTTACGGCATGCCGATCATCGACGCCGACAAGGCCAAGACGGTGTTCGTCATCAAGCGGAGCATGAATCCCGGTTTTGCCGGCATCGAGAACGAGCTTTTCTTTGCCGACAACACGCTCATGCTTTTCGGCGACGCCAAGGCGGTGCTCACGAGCCTGATTCAGGCGTTGAAAGAGTGAGCGACGGGTGGCATGCCTTCACGCCGGGCACCATGTACTCGTGGTCGGCGGGTAGGCATGTTTGTCGGCCGTTAGAACATGCCTACCCGCGTTCCGCGTGAAGGCATGCCACCATTTTCATTGCGTTGGGCAGATGCCTGACGATATCGCTGGCGATCAGCGACGCTTCGCCCAATTCCTCCGCCGCCAGATCGCCGGCCAGGCCGTGCAGGTAGACGCCTAGCCGAGCGGCATCGTAGGGCTCCAGCCGCTGGCAGGCCAGGGCGGTGATCAGCCCGGTCAGCGAGTCGCCGGAGCCGCCGGTGGCCATGCCGGGGTTGCCCGTCGAGTTGTGCCAGTGCCGGCGGCCGTCGGTCACGAAGGTGCGATGGCCCTTGAGCACGACGATCAGGCGGCAGCGGGCGGCCAGTTCCAAGGCGGCCGTTTCCTGCTCCGCGCCCGGATACTTGTGGCCGACGAGGCGGGCGAATTCGCCGGGATGCGGCGTGAAGACCCGCGGCCCGGCATGTTGCGACAACAACTCGGGCTGGGTGGACAAGGCGTTCAAGGCGTCGGCGTCGCAGATCATCGGCAGCGACAGTTCCTTGTAGAGCAGGGCGACGAGGCGATCCAAGTCGGGCGAGCGTCCCAGGCCCGGCCCCATCGCGACGACGGTCGCCGACTGGGCCAGTTCGACGATCCGCGTATGGGCGGCGCCGCTGATGCGGCCGTGGATGTCGTCGGGCAGGGCCGCGGTCATATACGACGGCTCGTAGGCCGCGACCGTCTCCAGGCAACGATCGGCGACCGCCAGCCGCACCAACCCCGCCCCGCCGCGCAGGGCGGCCATGCCGGCCAGCGCCACCGCGCCCGTCATGCCGCGCGAGCCGCCAATGATCAAGGCCGTGCCGAACAGGCCCTTGTGCGCATCGGAAGGCCGAGGCGGAAGGACGGGCAACGTAGAGTCGACAGGAATAGTCATGGCGGTTCGAAATTCCAATCTCAGATCAGAGATATCAGATTCAGCTTCCTCTGCACCGCGCCGCGTTTTTGGCGATCATCCCCGCCACGTAGCCGCCTTTGAACCCGGCGTCGATATTGACGACGGTCACGTTCGAGGCGCAGCTATTCAGCATGCCCAACAGGGCGGCCAATCCGCCGAAGGCGGCGCCGTAGCCCACGCTGGTCGGCACGCCGATCACGGGACAGGAAACATAGCCGCCCACGACGCTGGGCAGCGCCCCTTCCATGCCGGCGACGACCACGATCGCGTCGGCATCGGCCAGCAGATGGAGGTTCGCGGCCAGCCGATGCGGCCCGGCCACGCCGACATCCTGCACGTAGTTCACCGTAGCGCCGGTCCAGAGGGCCGTCTCCCGTGCTTCTTCGGCCACCGGCAGATCGCTTGTTCCGGCCGTGACGACCGTCACGCGGCCGACCGCGGTTTCCACAGATTCGTCTTTGGGCGGTTGGGGAATGCGAAACGTCCGGCCGATCGGGTTATATTGGCCCGCGGGGAACTGCGAAAGCAGTTCGGCGGCCTGCTCGACCGACATCCGCGTGGCCAGCACGTCTACCCCGTGTTCGAGCTGGGCGTGAAAAATCCTGGCTAGCGCCTCCACCGTCTTGCCTTGCGAGAATACCACCTCGGGAAAGCCGCAGCGGCGCTGGCGATCCAGGTCCACCTGGGCCGGTCCCACGTCGGCAATGCCCGAGGTTTGCACCCGGCCGACGAAATCGGGCACCGTAAGCTGCCCGGCGATCAGGCGGGCGGCAAGCTGTTCGAGTAGTTGAGCGTTCATATTGTCATCATAAGCGGGCAGGCCAGGGGTAGGTAGTGGGAGGCGACGATTTGCAAGGCGTCCGACTTGCCGCAGTTCCGCACAGACTGTATACTCTATACTCTATACTCTTGGACCGGAAAGCTCGAAAGGCGAAGAAGATTGCCTCGGTGCCCGCGTCGGTTCTCGAGCAAGTTGTGGAGAGGATTTCGGCGCTAGCGTAGTGAGCATGTGCGTGTTGCCGCCGCCCATCTGGGTGACCAGGGCCTGGACCGGCGCCGTATTCTCCGTCTTGCCGGCCAGTCGCCGCAGCACCAGGCCCGGGTTCTCCACCAGCGCCCGCGTGAAACAGGTGCGGGCGAAGAATAGCTCGGGCTTCTTGTAGTCGTCCGGGGCGGTGCCGGCCACGACCTGCTCCAGGGCGATGGCAAACTCGTCCGGGTTGAAGGACCTTCCTTCGCGGACCTCTTTGCGAGGCGTCACGATCTTGTACCAGGGTTCCATATTTCATTCCTTCCGTATCTCCCCTCTCCCGCGACCATGGGTGCATGGTGCCCGGAGAGAGGGGCCGGGGGTCAGGGTCATGGTTCTCTAATTCGGTCGAACAGGTTCAGGTCAAGTAGGATAGGTTTTCAACCTGTCATTGGAGGGTCGGTCGTTTGAGTCTGTCGAACAGGTTAAGCGCCGAGCACTTGAGCCGGATCAAATTGGCATAGGCAATGGCGCGCGTAACTCAGGGCTGCGGCGTACATGCGGTAACGCACACCGTCGGTAACGAGGATGTCCAAGGGGACACCCAGTTCCTGGACGTAAGCCTTGCGCGACAGGCCGGTGCGGAGCAAGATGATGTCGCCAATTTGGGGTTCCGATGCGAAGCGCCGCACGAAGCCGCCGGCCGCGCCCTGGTTGTCAGCGAAATCCTCGTCGTTGCGATCGGCGGTCCACGGGCCAGCGTCGCCCGGCCCGATTAGTGCCGGCCGAAGAATATCTTCCGCAATTAAGCGGGGGTGGCTGGTGGCTGAGCTTGCGAAGCCCCAGCTTTTCCGGCATCGGCTGGGGCTTCGCAAGCTCAGCCACCAGCCACCCCGGGCAGAAGATCGGGAGATTATTCTTCGGCCGATCCTTAGTCCGACGCCGTGACGCAGAAACACGTCGGCATAGGCCCGCGAAGCAGGCCCGCCGGAGATCTGCCAAATGGTCCGATCGTTCTCCATGTGCGGGCTTGATCTAGTTGGCTCCGAATCGTCGAATTCGGATACGGCCGCGCGTGATGGTGATTATGACGGAACCAACGAGTTCCGCCGCATGGCGCTCCAGCAATTCGGCCATGCCGCTGACGTGCTGGTCAACTGTCAACTCCACCAGTCGGACGATGGGGCCGTGCGGCAGTTTGCGAACAAAAACGAGTTCGCCGAAATCCTTGTCTTCGGTGACTAGTACGCGCTCATCTTGAAGCGCCACAGCCATGAGACGTTCGTCGGTGGCCCTGAGGTCAACGGCCACGGCCGACAACACGTCGTGCCCCTGCGCGGCGAGAAAGGCTTCGAGTGACCGCGACGACACGCAAACGTCGAGCAAGGATTTCACGACGCCTTGGCCCCCGCGATCCGTTCCTGGACCTGCTCGCCGGACAGCGAGCGGTGGGCGTAGGCCAGGCAGGCCTGAATGTCAGCCGCTTCCAGAAACGGATATTCCTGGAGGAGCCGTTGTGGCGTATCCCCGGCGGCCAACATTCCGAGCACGTGTTCGACGGCCATCCGCATGCCGCGGATAACGGGCTTGCCGCCAAAGATCGCCGCGTCCACGATGATGCGCTCGATCAATTCATCTTCAGTCATCGGTTTCTCCTTCCATTGTGATCATGTTCTCACTCTTGCCGTTTACCGTTTCGCCTGCCTCGGCGTGGCCAGCAGCATGGCGTCCAACAGCCGCTTTTCATCGCTCTCTTTAGGATACAGGGCCGAGAGGGCGTTGGCCAGACGAACGAAGTCCGGGCCGCGGTCCACTTCGGATTTCAGCAGCGCCGCAGCGCGTTGGTGCGGCCGGAGGACTGCAAGAGCATGGCTGCGTGGACCCGATCCAACGTCGTGGCGCCGCGGTGCGATCGGAGCGACTCGTCGGAAACATCAGCGACCCGCCTCCGCTCTCCCTTCGGGAGAGAGGCCGGGGGTGAGGGCTTTCGCTTGCCGCGGCCTTTGATCTCCGGCACAGCCGATTCCGGGACCATGAAGTCGAACGGCGATAGGACGGGCGCCATCTGGATCAGCAGGATAGAAATAGAACTCGGCAAGGTGTGTCTCGACGGCCTTTTTCGCTTCGGCCCTCATGCGACGAAGTTCCGACGCCAATTCCGGGCCGTGCCGCGGGATGTCCTCCAACAAAACCTTGTTAATGAAACAAGCCACGGGATTCAGGTCGCTGGCAAACGTATCGCACCCCAACCGTAGTGCCTCCAGAGGGATTGATCCGCCGCCTGCAAACGGATCGACGACAAGAGGCGTCTCTTCCGGGTGAGCGGCTCTGATCAGGCCGCGCGCCGCCTCCAAGTACGTTGTGTCGGCCGACAAATCCCAGTTGGAAAAATCGCCGATGAACTTCAGCATGGCGTGCTGCAATCCGAGATCGTCGCTGTCGATGTTGCTGCGTGTTTTCAGCAACAGCCGGCGCGCTTCCGTCTTGAACTCTGCCGGGCAGTGTGGGTCACACGGATCAGGAAGCAGCAGGGCCATGAGCATCGACCGGCAAGCCGCCAACGGTCGTCGCGCCCACCAAAGATGGAGGGTCGAGGGATGCCCGTGCCGAATGGACTTCTCTCGCGCCGCGTGCTTCGACACCACGGCGATCGGGAAATCGACCTCGGCCAGGCGTTTGCATTCCTTGGGGATCATGGGGTCCCTTGTGCGGTTTGCGGGCGAACCAATTTGAGTCCGCACAACAATTCGGCCGCTTCGAAGTGCTTGAGGTTGTTCGTTGCCAAGCTGATGTCGTAGCGCAGCGCGGCAGCCGCGACCCAGGCATCGGACGGCGCGATCGGCCTTCCGGCGTTTTCGCAAGTCGCGACGACCCGCGCCCACGACCAGGCCATGTTGCGGTCGTAGGGAAGGACAAGATACGTGCGGAGGGCCCGTTCCAATTCTGCGGTCTTCCGCGGCCCCCATTTCCGCTTCAGCGTCCACCGGTAGAGCTCGGCCACGGAGGTAAAGGCCAAGGCGAGCCGCTTGCCGCGAAGGAGCGGCCGAAACGGTTCCGCAAACGGGCTCTTCTTGAATAGAAAGCTTGCCACGTCCGAATCCAGCAGTACGGTGTCGTTCATGCGGATTGTTCCAATTCCGCCTCGCGCCATGACGCGACGGCCTGCTCGAACGCGTCGTCGAGCTCGTCTTCCGGCCAGCCTCCGAGCGCCTCGTCCAAATCGCTGACGGGTTTCATGCCTTGCTCGGCGGCCACCTCGTCGAGCGTTCGGTTCCGCCAGAACTCTTCCTGCCAGGGCGTTTCGCGATGCTCGACAGGCAGCAAGGGCTCGACGCGCACCTCCGTTCCTTCCGGCAACGCAACCGGTCGATCAAAGACCACGACGCCGTTTTCGATATGTCCCTCGTAGGTCATGTTGTCGCTCCTGATGGAAAAAGACCTGGCCTTGGCTTCATCGCTACCTCAAGGATACAGTGCCGAGAGCGCATTCGCCAGACGTCGGAGTCCTCGGCCGCAGACCCTCGGCGGTCAGCCGATATTTCTATCGACTTGTTGCGCACCGCGTATATCAATATCATGGTTCTTCTCAAAAGGGCTTTCCGACGGCTGCTTTGCACCGGGATCGCCGGCAAGCACTTCCAGGGCCTTCTCCATCCGCTCGATGCACTGCGGATCCGGCGGCGGCGACAGTCGCGACCAAGCAACGAGCGCCTGTCGGCACGAATCGGCCAACTGCCGCCGAATCCAGCGTCGGGGCACTTCCATCGCCGAGCGTACCAAATCCAGTGCATTCGGATCGCCGAGCCTCAAGAGGGCCTCCAGCGCATGAAGGCCCAGATCGAAGTCCTCTTCCGACCGTTCCAGGGTACCGGTGTTCAAAAAGAACCGAGTCAATTCGCTCAAATGCCGGAGCAGCGGCGAAAGCGATTCCTGAAGAGTCGGTGCGGGTGGGGCGGTTGGCAAGAAGTCGTAGACTGCCTCCAACTGGTGCGGCAGGGGATCGACCCTCGATATCGACCCCGGCAGGAAGGACCTATCGGCCCAGCCCTCTCCGAAAACGCGCGGCGGGGCGTCGGAATTCCCAAGTGTTTGGAAGCGTTCATGTTACGTCGATTCTCCTGCTGCCGTTCCGGCCCAACCTTTCATCACCGGAAGATTCTCGCGGAAATTTCCCGCGAATTCCGCGTTTTTCTCCCTCGCCGGAACCTCTTGCCGGAAAACCACTTAGAGCGATTGCGACCACCTCGCACCGGGAATCTTTCCAGAATTCTCGTTTCCGCCTCTTGACAGGAGTTCGTAACTATGGATAATCGCTGACAGTTATGTATATCAATAGCAAGTAAGGCGCCAGCGGAGAGGGGCCATGCCATGCACTGCCGAAAGATCGGCCACCGCCAAAAGGCCGACAAGCGACTGCCCGCAACCGGCTCCGCGCCAGGCCCCGGTAAAAAACGAGCGGCAACTGGCCCCGCGGCCGCAGAAAAGGAGACATTCCTGTCGCCAATCAGGGCCATGGCTCACTGCGACCATTTCGGGCAAATTCTGGCCATCCCTCCTTTCGTATGGATATTTTCACCAAAGGAGTTGAATGCCTTGTTTTTCCCGAGGATTTCTGATGGGCGATTAGTTCGTATGGTTATCGTAATACACTTAATGGTGGCAAGAAATGAACAAGACTTCAAAGAAAAGCCCGTT
>CAWAAL010000009.1:0-94479 GCA_963779975.1 uncultured Planctomycetia bacterium
AAATGCTCGGCTACACGCGGTTCTCACGGAATTGACTGGCCCGTTTGGCCCAAGATCTTCATCACTCCCTTGCGGATCGCGCTGAGAGTCCGCACTTGTTACCCAAAAACAGATGAAAATGAACCACGCCCATTTTCGGCCCACTTTCGTCCCACTTTCGTGGTTTTCGGCCCACTTCGGCCCATTTTGTCCCTTTTTGGTAAGTTAGGTAAGTTGGTTTCTCTGCTCCCGACAAGACGGGAAACGCCGGGTCAATAAATTCCATTTTTATTAAGTCCTCGATACGGTGGGATCGGGTGCGCACGCAGGGTGAAAAAACTCCTGGAACGCTAATCTTCGCTCATGAACGCTAATTACAGTTATCAGCAACAACGGATAAATCTGCAAAAGTCGCTACCTAATAATACGTTTGAGCCCGCGCTTTGGGGCACCGACTGCTGGCGGATTTCTGCAAACCGCTCACCCGCCGCCCGGCCGGGCCCGCTTTTCCCGCGGGATACACGTATTTCCTCGCGGCGAAGAGAATTTTGCCGGAGTCGCAAAGAGGGGAAGCCTTTTCGGCGTTCCATGGCCTCGTGCGCGGGCTTCTTCGTGACGGGGAAAGACCCCGCCCTGCTCGCCAGGGCGGTGAATCAGGCTGAACAGCTAATACCTGCGCCCGCAACCACCCAAGACCCCGCCCTGCTTGCCAGGGCGGTGAATCAGCGATTTTCTGGGCCTTGTTGATTGGACTCGGCCGGCGGTGTATCGGCGGCTATCATTTGAAGCGAAAATCGAGTTGAAATCCATAGAGCCAGGGAATTCGAGGGTCCACGTTTTCGGCCTTCAGCTTTTCGGGCAGTCCCTCATACTGGTTGCATAGCAGAGCTTTGTTCGGGGCGTTGTAGTACGTGACCACGATTGTATCCCGGACAACGCGAATGTCCCCTTCCAGCCCTCGGAAAACAGTGCTTGCCAAGTGTTGCGCGTCCCAGTGCTGGTAGGGCTCGCCCAACCGATTACGAAGACGCTGGATGGCCGCTTGGGCCAACATCGCCATGCTCATCTGGCCGTAACGGACGTTAAGGTTCAACGTGCCTGCATGCCGCCAGCCCAATGCCTGATTGAAATTGAAGAACTCCTCCAGGTGCCAACGCTTGGGATAGTCGCAGGTGAGGGCGTCGAGCGGGTCGCGATCCGTGGTAGAAAGGAACGAATTGAAATGCCACTGGTCAGGTCGTTCTCCCTGGCGTTGCACCAATTCGTAATAGGGACCGCTTTGGCTGTTGAGCGGCTGGTACGGCAGAACCGCCGTAGCGTAACCGGCCCACCGCGGCGTGAACTGCTCGCAAGGAATTGCACCGAGGCGTTCTTGCGTGCTGCTTTGCGCGGAAATCGGCGTGATGATATCAAACGGCGTATGGAGATGCACGTAGTCGATGAGTTCGGCGCTGAAGTGCTCGGTGTCTGCGGCGACCAATGCGTTCTGAGGAACGGGGTGGAGAATCTGGGCCGCCAACTCCAACAGTTCCGGGGTGGCCTGAGTCACGGTGCGTGCCGAGGTGCCGATCATGCAACACAGGGGTTGTTCCGTATCGCCGTCCAGACAAAAAAACATCTGCGCCGTTTTTTTCGGCTTGGAAGCGGTGTCCTTGCGGTGCCGGCGCAGGTGTCGGCGGCTGTAGCTGCACGGCCGATGGGGATCGATCAGGAGCAATTTTCCCGCAAAATCCCCGGAGACGCGGCGGATCTTTCCCAGGGCAACTTGAAGTTGCTGGGCTTCGGCTACGGTATGGTTGTCGAGCAGATGATGCACCGCCGTATCGGTCGCCAAGAACGGGAGCCCGTTGAGGATCTCGAAACCGCGCAACGCTACACAGCGACGCTCGCGAACTCCCTTGAGACACAACGCCGCCTCATGCACCAACTGGAGTGCCAGGCGTGGTTCGATCCGCACCGTGGGTTGTTGCGTCCAGCCACAGAGCAAGTCCCATGTGCCCAGGCGAAGATGTTCTGGGACCAGCAGCCACAAGCCCGCCATGGTGTCGCTGATCTTGTCCGCCAGTCGTTGCCGAACGCCGCGCTCGATGCTGAGCGGATCACCGTCGGTGTTGCGGACCACTTCACTGGTGATTTGGGCCGCGACCTTTTCGGGCACCACGCCTGGGCGGAATTTGTGGAGTTTTTTTTTGAAGCCCGTACTCCGCGATGATCCGTTCCACGGTGCGGTTGCTGATGGTGCTGCCGGTTTGTCGCAGTTTCTGTGCGATGACTTCCGCGGACGCATCGCCGTCGAGGAAGCGATGTCGGATCACCTGGCGAACCATCTCGGCAGTTTGCCGGTACTTGGTCTTCGGGCCGCGTTTCTGGTTCTGCAGAGCCAGCGCGCCTGATTCGTTGAAGGCTGTGCGGAGTTGAAAGTAACGCTGCTTACTGAACCCGAATTTGATTGCCGCCTGGAGCGGTCCCGATTCTTCGCACTCACCTTCCATAAGCATCAAGAGCTTGCGAGTGACCTCGTCGTCCTCGCGCACGCTCAAGCTGCCACTCGGTCCGACCAGCGCATGCTTGTCCACGTCGAATTGTGCCATTGCTGCATCCTCCGTAAAAGCAGTTCCTTTGCTCGGCCAAAGGGCGCGAGCGTCCGAATGCCCATCCTAGCACAAACGGCGACTAAAGTCTAATTAAATATGGCGAAATACATCCGCTGCCAACGCGTGATACCTCGCTGAGTACGCAACTAATTAAGCAGCAACGACTTAGGATGTCGCCATATTTTATTAGACTTATCTAGGACGCCGGGCAACGTATTGCAGCATGAGGCGGTCGGGTTCCCGAAACGAGGGAAAATCAACAAGGCCCAGAAAATCGCTGATTCACCGCCCTGACAAGCAGGGCGGGGTCTTGGGTTGTTGCGTACGCGGCTCTTAGCTGTTCAGCCTTATTCACCGCCCTGGCAAGCAGGGCGGGGTCTTGGGTTGTTGCGTACGCGGCTCTTAGCTGTTCAGCCTTATTCACCGCCCTGACAAGCAGGGCGGGGTCTTTTCCGTATGGAACAAAAACCACTCAAATCACCGGTCCCATCTTCTCGCAGTCTTTGCCTCGTTTGCGCAGGCTAGTCCCACCCTACGCCTCTACGGCGATCCGCCCGGCGGGCCCGCCGCGGCGCGGCGGCGGCCCTGCCGATTCTGGATTTCATGCAGTTGCCGGTACAGGCCGTCGACGGCGACGAGCTCCTCGTGCGTGCCGCGCTGCACGATGCGGCCCTGGTCCATGACCAGGATCAGGTCGGCGCGGCGGATCGTCGAAAGACGGTGCGCGATCATGAAGCTGGTCCGGCCGACCATGAGGCGGTCCAGGGCGTCGAGGATCACGGCCTCGGTCTTGGAGTCGATGGCCGAGGTCGGCTCGTCCAGGATCAGCACCGGGGCGTCCTTCAGGAATGCGCGGGCCACGCAGATCCGCTGCCGCTCGCCGCCGGAAAGCTGGGCCCCGCGCTCGCCCAACTCGGTGTTGTACTGCTGCGGCAAGCGGGTGATGAAGTCGTGGGCGTTGGCCGCGCGGGCCGCCTCGACGACCTCCTCCTCGCCGGCCTCCAACCGCCCGTAGCGGATGTTGTCCAGGACCGAACCGGAGAACAACAACGGTTCCTGCAGCACCAGGCTGAGCTGCGCGCGGAGCGAGCGGAGGCTCAACTCGCGGGTATCCACGCCGTCGAGCAGGATGTGGCCCTGCTGCGCGTCGTAGAAGCGCGGGATCAGGCTGATGAGCGTCGTCTTGCCGGCGCCGGTGGGACCGACGATGGCCACGATCTGACCGGGCTGGACCTCGAAACATATATCGCGGAGCGTGTCGGTGCGGCCCGTATAGGAAAAGTCGATCCCCTGGAAAGCCAGCCGGCCGCTGGCCCGCTCGATGGTCTTGGCGGGCTGGGCCTCGCGGACCTCGGGCACGGTGTCGAGCACGTCGAAGGCGATGCGGAGACTGACGAACTTGTCTTGCAGGGAACCGAGCGTGTAGCTGATCGATTCCAGCGGCTGGTAAACCTTGTTGAGGTAAGAGAGCACGACGAGCAGTTGGCCCACCGTGAGGCGGCCCTGCAAGCCGCGATAGGCGCCGTAGCCCAGCACGGCGGCCGTGCCCACCGCCGTCGTCATGTTGACCGCCAGCGAGAAGAGGGTCTGGCGGACCGTAACGTCGACGCGGGCATTGACGGCCCGCGCGGCCTGGTCCCGGAAGCGCTTGAACTCGAATGCCTCGCGGCCGAAAGCCACGATTACGCGAAGCATGGAAATGGCTTCGTGGATGATGGACAGCGACTCCCCTTCCAGCATTTTCGTTTGCAAGAGGCGGCCCTGGATCCGCGTGGTGTAGTAGCGGACCGAGTAGAAGAGGAACGGCAGCACGATCGTGGCCAGCAGCGCCAAGCCCCAATCCATGTAGAAGACGATGCAGAACATGCCCACCAAGGTGATCAGGCTATGCGCGATGGCGGGAACGCTCATCACCAGGCTGGCGGCCGCTTCGCCCTGCGAGTTGATGATGTAGATCAGCATGCCCGAACGGCGGCGGTCGTGAAAGGCCGCCGAAAGCCGCTGGGCATGTTGGAACAGGTCGCTGCGGAAATCCAAGATCATCCACTGCTCGAGACTTGTTTCCACGTAATTGCTGGCCACGTTCAGCACGTTGTGGCTGAGGGCAATCAGCAATTCGGCGACGACGACCGCCGTCAGCAGCGGCAGGCGGCTCTTTTGCAGATCAAAAAAGGGGGCCAGCCAGCCGGGCAAGGCCTGATCGCCCAGCACGTTGTCGACGATGAACTTCAACGGCCAGGGACCGGCCAATTCGATCACGCCCGACACGACGGTCAGCACGGCCATGATTACGGTGAGGCGCCAATAGGGCCAAAGGTAGGGCAGGACTCGGCGGAGATACTTCACGGCGGCGTTCGGTGCGGTCAATGGGCGGGAGGGGAGCCCGGGGCCTGGTACATCGTGAGTAGTTTAATCGTCCTCATGGCACGCTTGGCTTCATCACGGACGTCCTTGTCGGAATCGCGGACGGCCGCGCCGGCCAAGGTATCCATGGCCGGAGCGGCCGCCGCGCCCATGGTGCTCAAGGCATGCGCGGCGCCGGCCCGGACCATGGCGCTGGGATCGCCGTGCGTCTCGCCGACCACGCGTACCTGGTGCCCGCGGGCCTTGGGGTTGGGTTCGTTGACGAGCTCGGTCAGCTTGGGCACAGCGTCGGCGGCGGCCTTGCCGAACCTGGCTAGCCCCGCGGTGGCGATGTAGCGAACATTTTCGTCGTCATCCGACAGGGCGGCAACCAGCAGCGGAATGGCTTCGGTGTGCTTGGGGGCCCCGTCGGCGAGGTGTTTCACCGCCTCGTATCGTTTGTCGGCATCGTCGCTCCGCGCCATTTCGGCCAACTCGTCGAAAGGAACCAGGTCTTCCTTGGCATGCCTCCGGCAACCGGCCAGCGCTGCGGCGGCCAGGAGCAAGATCAGGCAGTTTTGGAGATTTTGGTTCATGTTTCGATCTCTCGGACGTCGGCAAACGAGACATTGTAGGGTGGGCCGAGTGAAACGAGTCCCACCATCTTCCAGCGTATTTCATGGTGGGACTCGTTTCACTCGGCCCACCCTACGGCTCGGCCCACCCTACGGCTCTACCGCGCACCTCGGCAAACGAGATGCGGCGAATTCCCAGGCGGTCGATGGCCGCGGCCACTTGCGGGTCGCAGAGCACGTCGACCTCCTGCCTTCGTTGCCGGCAATACATGGTCGGCAGTTCGTCGTCCCAGCCGGGGTGACAAGCAAGCTCGGTGATGCCGGGCGGCAGATTCTCCAGCAAACGCACGAGTCCCTCGCGGCTGATGCCATCCGGCCACGGTTCGCCCCGACCGGTCTGGCCGTAGAAGCCGCCGCAATATTGGATCTCGGGCGAAAAACTCCGCACGGGAACGCCGAGTTCCGCAGCCATCTCCAGCACGGCCGTGCGGACGGGTTCGTGGCGATGCACGTGCTGATGCGAATCGACGTGCGTGGGATCACGGCCGACCAACGCGCGGAACTTGTCCAGTTGGCGCCGGACTTCCGCGGCCGCCGCCGGATCATCCGGCGGCACGACTTCGTACAGCGCTTTCCAATTGCCGTCGACGTAGTTCCATTCGCCGAGATCGACGTGCAGTCCGACGGACAAGCGGGGGTGGGCGGTAGCGTAGTCCGCCGCCTCGCCGGCCGCCCGGGGCACCCGGTGCCCCGGGTCGCGGAGCATCAGGCTTGCGCTGGTGACGATCCCGCGCTCGTGCGCGGCGATGATCCCGGCATTCACGCCGTGGCTCAAGCCGAAATCGTCGGCGTTGACGATCAGACATCGTGGGTCCCGCGCAGCGTCGCTCATGAGGCTTCCTCGGTCAAAGCTCCGCCTCCTTCTCGGGATGGACGCGAACCAGCGACATCTCGCCGGCCAATTCGTCGACAACTTCGTCGAGTTTTGCCAACAGCTTCGTGCCCCGATAGCGGGCGCCGGCCAGCAACAGGCCGACGCCGGCGGCCCAGGCCGCGGCGATGGGCACGCTGACACAAGCGGCCAGGGCCACGAGCGTGGCGCCCAGCGCGATCGAGATCCGCGTGAGCATGCTGGCCCGCAGCCGGCAACGGACGCGGATCACGCGATTTCCCTCGCCATGCTCTTCCTGGACGGTGCCGATCGATACCTCGGCCCAGAGATCGCGAAAGACGTACAGATCGGCATCCGTCCAGCCCGTGTCGATCGTCTTGCCGCAACGGCGGGCGTCGAGGTAAGCGATCAGTCGCTGGACCAACTGGGTGCGATCGGGAGAGCCGGCGCCCCAGTACGCAGCCATGCGAGTGGAGGAAAAGAACTGCGAGAGCCGGGCTGGTTGTTCCAGCGACGGCGCGGCGGGGGCCTGAAAGGTGAAATAGCGCCGTTGATAGCGGGCCCACGCGCGGACTAGCGGCTGCACGTAGCACAAGGCGGCGATCAGCAGACGCGCGTGGCGGCCCTCGTGGCAGGGCGGCAATCGCGCCTGCCAGGCCTGCAAGCCGGCCACGATCAGGGAAGTCGCCAGCATGCCCACCGCGACGGCCAACAGCGGCCACCAGAAGAAACCCAACAGGAGCACGGCGGCAGCCGCCAGGTGCCATTCCAGGGTACTGGGGATCATGGCCCAATGCGCCGGGGCGGGCTGATAGAGGCACTGAAAAGGGCTCGTGCCGAACGTGCCGCGATAGATCAACGCCTGATCGAGCACGAGCCCTTGGAGCGATGCGCCATACAACATGCCGCTCCACTTGCCTTGCCCGCGGAAGTTGAATCGATCGGGATGCTTGAAGCGCAGCAGGGCTTCCGCCTCGCCGTAGCCGGCCTGCTGGCGGAGGTAGGCCCGCGGCGTCTGCCGGCGGTGATGCCAGACCATGGCCGCCGGGGCGAAGGAGATCCAGTGGCCGGCCGCTTGCAACCGCCAGCAGATGTCAACGTCGTCGCCCGCTTTGCGAAATTGGACGTCGAAGCCGTTGATCGCCTCCAGGGCCTCGCGGCGGAAAGCCATGTTGCAGCCGGGGATATGTTCGGCCACCTGGTCGCTTTCCAGGACGTGCATCGGCTGGCCGGGCGCGGCGGCCACGCAGGCGGCAGTGCGCCCGCCGGGCGGCGCCAGATTCGGCCCGCCCACTGCCGCCGCCTGGCTCCGCTCCAGTTGACCGACCAGGAAGGTCAGCCAGTCGGGATGCGCCAGGCAATCGGCATCGGTATAGGCGATGATCGATCCGGTCGCGGCCCGCAACCCGACGTTCCGCGCGGCCCCCAATCCCTGGTTCTCCTGGTGGATCGCCCGGACGCCGGGAAACCGCGCGGCAATCGTCCGCGTGTCGTCGCTCGATCCGTCATCGACGAGGATGACTTCGTAGTTCGGGTAATTCAGGGCCGTCAGGCTTTCCAGGCAGGGAGCCAAGGTGCTGCCGCCGTTGTAAGCGCAAACCACGACTGAAACCCGCGGCTGGCTGGGCAACATGTCGACCGGGCTGTCGGCGTAGGCGGTGCGGAGGGCGTGATACGACGTTTTCGGCGAGCGGTCGGTCCGCGTGATGCCGAAGGCCCAGTCGACGATGGCGTGCCTCCCGGTGAACCACTCATCGGTCCAGGCAAAGATGATCGACCCGGCCAGGCCCGCCGCGGCGACCTCGCGAACGTGACCGGCAAGGAATTCGGACTGCCCGCACTCCCCCTGGCGGAGCGTGTCCATGCCCAGTTCGCCCAGCAACAGCGGCTTGTCGCCGACCAGGTTCATCAGCCGCAAGAGGTAGCGGCGAAAGGTCTCGCGGTCGTGGAGATAGACGTTGAACGTCGCGAAATCGAGGAACGACAGGTCGAGGTATTCGGTCGGCGGATAATTAGCGTACGTGACCAGGCGATCCGGATCGGCCTGTTTGGCGACGTCGGCCAGTTCCCGCAGAAACCGTTCGATCCGCCGGGCCCCATGCCAGCGGACGACGTCGGCGGGAATCTCATTGCCAATGACGCAGGCCAGCACCGCCGGCGCACTGCGGCACTGCTGGACCGCGCCGCGGACCGCGGCGCGGGCCTCGCGGCAGGCCCGCGAACTGTGCAGGAAGCAGAGATGTTTCGACCAAGGGATGCCGACCATGACGCCCAGATCGTGTTGATGGGCCAGATCGAGCAACTGCGGCGTGGGCACGTGGTAGATGCGCAAGGCGTTGATGCCGATGGCCTTCATCTGCGCGAAATCAGCGGCGACCACCTGCATTTCGGGAAACGGCTGGCCGCTGCTGTTGGGCGAGAACGGCCCGTAGGCCACGCCGCGGACGTGAAATCCGCGGCCGCCGCGCGACAGGAATCGACCGTCCACCGTCAGCCGCGTTGCTGCCGCGGCACGGCCCGGAAAGGGCGCAATCGGATTCGTGTCGAGTTCGCGATGCATGGCGATGATCGGGGCGCGACCTAAGGGGTATCGTCGGGAAGTATCATGCCGTCGTTCTTGTTGCCGAGACTGGCGAAGACTTGGGGGTCGATGTCATAGGTAATCACGTGTACCGAGCCGTCGACGTAAGTCGCCTGGAACATTTGCGGATGCGAGGAGCCGAACAGGAATCCGCCGTCGTCGTCGGGGCCGGTGGGGTCGTGCTGGGGCGCCGCGTTGTCGCCGCTATAGGGAATATCGCCCGTCTTGCGGACCGTGTCTTCGTCCCAACCGGTCGTGTATCCTTCGTTGTCGTCGGGCGGCGGCATGCCGTTTTCGTCGAGTTTCCCCATGGTGAGGGGATTCAGTCGTTTTTCCGCCACCAAGAGCGTGTGGGAGAATCCGTCGGTGATCTCGGCGGGACGCGTTACATGGTACTGCTGGATGGCCCCGGTCCCCTCCCAGTTGCTGGCCGCGTAATCGGTCAGGGCATGAGTGAGAGTCAGACCTCCCATGTAGCTGGGATCGCTATAGGTAACCGTCATCATGCCTCGGCGCGAGGGGCAAAAGTAAACGTGGTGCGGCGTGGCAATCGCCTGGATGGCTCTTTGCAGGTCATCCGTTGCTCCGCGTCCCTCCCAAAGGGGGACGGCATCCAGGAAGGGAAGTATCTGGAACGCCCAACTTGCCTGCTGTCCGTCGCCAATGGCCGGCCCACCGTTCAAGTACGTTGGAGGGGTGTCGTAGTCCCACCCGCCACTAGGCAAGACCTGGTTCGTCGCGATGTGCGCATTCACTGCCAGGCCGATCTGTTTGAGATTGTTCGCGCAGGCAGCCCGGCGGCCGGCTTCCCGCGCCGAATGGACGGCCGGTATGAGCAGCCCCATCAAGATCCCGATAATCCCGATGACAACGAGCAACTCGACAAGCGTAAAACCGGACTCTCGCGGCTTTCCTTTTGCCGAAAACAGCCGTTTTGCCAAGAAAAGCCGCTGCGGTGAAAACCATCGACGTATCATTTTTCCCAGCATCGAACCTTCGATGTGGGAGCGAGAAAAACATCGCAAAGGAGCCATTGGCCTGGCCTCGGCAACAAAATGCCAAAGGCCCCCGGCAGGGCCTAGGTCTTGAAGCATGTCTTCACGTTTCGCAAGAAAAACTCTAGCTACCGCTTAATGTAAGCGTTTTATATCTTCCGTCAAGCGGCAGGCAGGTTTTTCCCCAAGTAAGCGAGAATTTTTAATAGAGGCTTCATTAGCTGCCCGGCCTACTCCAACCGTCGACCGCGGCCAGCCAATCACCTTCGCCGCGGGGGATTGCATCGACGTGATGCATGCCGCAGGAGTTCCAGCCGCGGCCGGTCGGCCCCAGAATCGGTGATGCGGAAACCGTCTGTTCCTGATAATCGCCCCGCGAAAGCCGGGTGATCTCCATGGCCCTCACGGCCGTGCCGTAGTCTGGGACGCAGGTCTGTGCGAAGCGCAGGATCCGCTCTTGCCCGGCCAGGATTCGGCCGGCAGGCCGCGAGAGCCGGGCGTCGCCGGCAATGATGGGGCTGTGGGGATGCTCATGCCAGGGGCCAGGCAACCGGTCGGCGTAGAACAATCGCAACGTGTCGTCGGTCCGCAAACCGGTTTCGGTAAACATCCACCAGGAACCGTCGTGCCGGAACGGCGACGAGTCAACGTAATATCCGCCGGACAGCAATTCGCCGACGCACTGCCAGTCGTGCGGGAAATGCGCCTGCGCGATAGAGCCGCACGGAGTTGTCCTGAAAACTCTCGGGCACCATGTAGACTTCGTCGTCGTCGACCAGCACGTGCGGATAAGAAAGATGGAATTCCTCGGCAAGCACGATCTGTTGGTACCGCCAGCCGAGGCCGTCGTCGCTGGTGGCGAGGGCGATCTCGCCCTTGTTGGCCTTCCAGTTCATGACTTCGAAGAACATGTGCCAGCGGCCGCCGGCACCATGTACTCGTGGTGGGCGGAGCAAGAAGGGATCGGCGACGAAGGCGGCGGCCACGTCCGTAACGCTTTCGGCCGTCAACACCGGCTGCGCGATGCCGGCCGGGGAGAGTTCCAGCGGCGATGGCCCTTGATAGATTCCGATCGACCAGACCGCCTCGCTGCGGGGCGCTTCGATATGGACATGCCGCAGATGGGCGTCGCCGGGGTCCGCGTCGACGATCAGGCGGGCCAGTTCCAGTTCTTCAATTTCCGCCAGGAAAACGGCGTTCTCCGCCGCAGTCAAACCGGCTGCCGACGCGCTGGCCAGGTAGCGGTATGCCGCGGCGTCTTCCCAAGTGAGCCACTGGGGCAAGCGATCAGGCCGCAGGGGCCGGGCCTGGTTCCAAAGGTCCCACAGTTCGCTGGGCCTCTCCGGGATGCGGAAGAATCGGCCCGCTTTCATGATTTCCATCTCCGCGCGTGGAGCGTGGTTTTCCAGTCCACTTGCTCCTTGCTGTTTTCGTCCAGGCCGCGCGAGAACTCGATGGCCTTTTCGTAGGCGGCGACGACGCGCCGGACGTACTTGTCCATGGCGAAGTAATCGGCCACGCGCTGCAACCCCGCCTGGCCCATCCGCCGTCGCAAGGCCGGATCGCCGAGTATGCGATCGAGGGCCTGGGCCGTCGCCGGCACGTCGTTGGGCGGAACGAGCAAGCCGGTCTGGCCATCGATGACCGCCTCGGCCCCGCCGCCGGACGTGCTGGCGATCACCGGGCAACCGCAGGCCATGGCCTCGATATAGACCTGTCCGAAGCTCTCGTACTTGGCCGGCAAACAGAAGACGTGGGCGCGGCGGTAATAGTCGGGCAACTTGTCCAAGGGGACGAAGCCGGCGAATTCGACGTTTCCTTCCGCGGCCTGGGCCCGGCACATCTCCCGGATGACGTCAACCACGTCGCCGCGGCCCGCGCCGAGCAGCTTCAGGCAGATGTCGGGATATTTGTGCCGCAAGGAAAGGACCGCTTCGGCCAGGACGTGGGTCCCCTTGTTGTCCACGATCGTTCCCACGCAGAGCACCGTGGGCCGGCTCTCCAGCGGGGTTTCCGGCTGGGGAAAGAAGACGTCGGTGTCGACGCCGCAATGCACCACCTCCACGGCCTCGCGCGGAATTCCGTAGTAGCGGCCCGCCAGGTCGGCGACGCTTCTGCTGCAAGCCATGATCACGTCGGCATTCTTCAGGGAAAATTCTTCCAGGAACATGCCCACCTGCTGCAAGCGGCTGTCGGGCTCGGGCCAGCGGAAGAACTCGTGAAACATGGCCAGCGGGCCGTGCAACTGCACGACCACCGGCACCCAGTTCCACAGGGTGCGATCGAGTTGGTAGGCGAAGCCTTCGCCGCCGAACTCGGGAAAATCGAGGACATCGAACTCAAAGCGTTCCAGCAGCTTGTGCAGCGCGGCGAGCACGTTCCAGGTGTAGCCGATCATGTAGGCCGGCTTGCCGAAGATGGGGAAGTCGAAACCTGGGGCTTGCATGCGATGCACCAAAACGCCGTCTTGGATTTCCGAGCGCAGATCGGTCCCCTCGTCGGCGGACCGCGAGAGCACGTGGACCTCGTGCCCCAGCCGGGCCAGGGCGCGGGCCTTGACCCAGGTTTGCGTTCCCACGCCGCCCCAGGCGGTTTCCGGCGGATATTCTTGCGAGACCAGGCAAATTCTCATCGTTTTAACGTAACCGAAAACCGCGGGAACCGAAAGGGCCGAGAACGTTCAGAGGAAATAAGGATCGGCCGAAGAATAATTTCCCGGTTTTCCTGGGGTGGCTGGTGGCTGAGCTTGCGAAGCCCCAGCTTTTCCGGCATCGGCTGGGGCTTCGCAAGCTCAGCCGCCAGCCACCCCCGCTTAATTGCGGAAGTTATTCTTCGGCCGGTCCTAAGGAGTTGTAAAGGAAAGATATGAGCAACCACTGTAAGACGGATTGGCAATCCGTCCAGGAAGAAACGACGGATTGCCAATCCGTCCTACGAGCAACCGCGCGAGTTTTTCTTTTGCGGCGTCTAAGGGGGGGAAGCCGCGAAAAACGCGGGACACTGATCAATTTCTTCCAAACGTTCTTATTGCATTTCCGCGGCCAAAAGGTAGGCTATAACGGATCGCTCGCTCAAGAGGAGTTGCCCATGGATCTCGACGATGAAGTGCTGGCCGCCGGACTCGGCGCCGCGGCGATCGTTCTACGGGCCAGGTTGCCTGCCGGGAGCAGTCCCGACTGCGAACGCGTCGTCTGCCGCATGCCCGACGGCAGCGAGCGGCCGTTGTTCTGCAAGTTCGGCCCCGTGGCCGAAGTCGGGCAGCCGACCCTACGCTACGGCCTAGCCTACGAGGCGCAAGTTTACAATCAACTCTTGCCCGCCTGGCAGGACGACGTGCCGCGATTGCATGGGGCGATGTTGGACGAGGCGACGCAAACGATCGTACTGGCGTTGGATTACCTCGACGGTGCGGTATTGTTGGATCAAGCGCCGCAGTCCAAGGCCGGCCTGATGGCCGCGGCGGGGTGGATTGCCCGCTTCCATCGTTGGAGCGAGACGGCGGCCGTGCCCTCGTTTCTGCATCGCTACGATACCGAGTTCTATCGCGTCTGGATGCAGCGGGCCGGCCACTTCACCCGCCGCCTGCACGAGCGTTATCCCTGGCTGCCGGACCTTTGCGAGCGCTGTCAGCGTCGCCTGCCGGCCTTGTTGCCGCCGGCGACGATCATCCACGGCGAATATGACGGCGAGAACATTCTTGTCTGCAATGGCCGAAACGTGGCGATCGATTGGGAGTCGGCCACGTTGGCCGCCGGCGAGATCGACCTGGCCAGTCTCACCTGGGGTTGGGACGACGATCTGGTTTCCTTGTGCGAGCAGGAATACTGTCTGGCGCGCTGGCCCGACGGCACGCCCGACGATTTCGCCCTGCGGTTGACCGCCGCCCGCGTGTTCTTGCAACTTCGCTGGCTTGGCGAGTCGGACGACGAGGATGGGTCCGATGAGCAAATCAGCGACGTGGAAGAATTGCTGCCCTTGGCGGAGAGATTGCGGGATTTTGAGCAGCGAGGCAATTGCTGAAGTGTCGCTTACAATCAGCACTTCTGACTCCACTGCCGTGCGGTTTCGATGTCTTCGCGCAGATCGGCGTCATCGTAATGGACCGGGATTTGCCGTCGTCCAAGTTCGTGAAGAAACTCGGATTGCGATAAGCCGGCAATTACGGCGCCCTGCCCCAAGGTAACGCGGTGATCGAGGAACATGCCCACGGCAAGTTGCAGCCGCATCTCTTCCGGCGTGAACTGAGCTTCCAAATCTGCGGGTAATGGAACAATCATGCCAAGCCTCCGTGAATAATGCCTCTAGCTCCATCTATTATACCGCGGTCTACGTCTTCAGCCCGCTCAGATCGATCTCCAGCCGCTTGTTCTCCTTGATCAGTTCGTCCATCGTCAAGAGCTGGCCCCGGCGGGCGGCCTCGCGGCCGAGGATGCAGGTCAGCGTGCAGTCCACGGAACGCTGGGCAGCTTCGTTGCCAAAATTGCCCGCCAGCACGCGTTCGTAAAACGCGGCGATGTTCCGCTTGGCCCCTGCCGCATACAAGTCGGCGACGGTGCCGCCGCCAAAATGCCGGGGACCGCCGCGGACGTAGGCCTTGCTCCAGTAGGAGAGCCGGGCAGCGGCCTGGCTGCCTTGGATCGAGGCCTGCAGAGAACCTTGGTTCAGCCAATCGTGCGTGGTGCCTTTCGCGCTGTGATGGTTCCAGGTCAGGCCGTCGGCGAAGGCGTAGGTGACGAAATAGCTGTCCAGGGAATCGCCGTGTGGATTCTGGCGGCAGCGGGTGCCGCGACCATAGGCCGAAACGGGCCGGCGATCGAGGGCCCAGATCACGGCGTCGATGGCGTGAATGTCGTAGTTGCCGATGTAGCCGCAACCGATGGCGTCGTCGTTGACCCAGATCAGGCCGGTCAGGCGGCTCTCGAGCGACGGGCCCAGCGGCGGATCGTTGAAACCGCCGCCGCCGCTGCAGCCAACGGAAAAGACCATCTGCAAAGTGCCCAAGCCGCCCTCGTGCAGCCGCTTCCGCACCTCGATGTTCAAGGGGTCGGTCGGCATCTGGTAATCGACGAGAAAGACCCGCTTCTTCGCGGCGGCCGCCTTCCCCAGCCGCACCGATCTTGAGCGTGCCCGGCACGTCGACGGCGACGGGCTTGGCCATGTAGACGTGCAGGCCGGCCTCGACGGCGGCGGTCGGCGTGCTCGGGGAAGAAGTAGGGCGGCGTTTCCAGGATCACGGCCTCCACGCCGCTTTCGATCAGCCGCTTGTAGGCCGAGAGGCCGGAGAAGCATCTCGACTTTTGCGCTCCCAGCGACGCACCGGTCTTTTCCGCGCGGTCCGGAAAGTAATCGGCCGCCGCGACGAACTCGTAGCCGCCGTGTTGCTTGAAGAGCCCGGCGATCCAGCTTCCCCGGCCGCCGCAGCCGACCAGGCCCACTTTGAGCTTGCGGTCGATCTTGGCGGGCGCCGAGCCGGTATCGGCCTGGACTGCGGTTGCCGTCAAAGCGATGCCGGCGGCGGTGGTCTGTTGCAGGAACGTGCGACGCGGGATGGTGGTCTCTTGGTTCATTGTGTTATGCCTTTGGTTGTGGAATGTGTCAGGTGTTATGCACTTCCCGTCCCCGCTGGGCTTGTTTCAGGGGAGCGAAGGATTGGTCACTGCAGCCAGGCCACCAACGCGCTCCCTGCTTGCCTTTCTCTCCGTTGGTCCGCCGCCCGCCCTGCGGGCGGCGGACCAGCGGAGAGAAAGGCGCGGGTGGGGTGGCGAATCGCGTCTTTAGTCGCCAATCCTTCGCTCCGCTGGGGCAAGCTCAGCGGGGGCGTTTGTAGTTAGCGGCGAATTGCCGCCAGGCGGGATTCGGTCGGCGGGAGGCAGGCATGGCGTTATCCCTAAGGCGTGAATTCGCGGATTTGAGCGGTAACGCTATTGTAGTTGCGGCGACAGGGATTGCCAGTAGGTTGCCCGCCGCGTCCCCTGGCCGCCGCTTGCCCAGGCTGGTACACTTCACTTTGGCCCACTTAGTAGAACCTATCCCGGAACCAGATTGAGCCCGATATGCTCCACCGCCATTTCAGGGTTCCAGGATCGGTTTCCAGGAAAACTTCAGGTGCTGCATGCAGTCGGATGATTGGCATTTTGGCCAGGAACTTCCCAGGACAGTTTCGGACGCCTGCGTCCACGGACGGCGGCTCACGTTGTGGGCAATGGTCCCCAGCGGCATCGTGCTCGCCGTGCTCTTGTACTATGTTCGCCAGGAACCGAACCTGACGACGATCATGCTCCTGGCTTTCATCGGCATGAACTGTTATGCGATGCTTGCCGCTTTTTTCCGGCCGCCGCAGATGGCGATTCGCAATGACCAGTTTTCGCTCCGCTTCGGGCAAACGAATCTCGTCTGTCCGGCGGCCGAAGTGGCCGACATTTGCCGGGAAGAACAGGCCGTGCTGCTGACGCTCTCCGACATCGGCCGGATCGAACCCGACGCGGCCCGCCAGCGCATGGCGGCGGTCTATCGCCGCAACGGATGCCATCTGGTGATTCCGGCCGGAATCTACACGCTGGAGCAGGTCAACCAGTTGCGCACGGCCCTCGGCATGCCGGAGCAATCGGCCGACTCCGCCGGCGAGCGACTGGCCGAGTTCCAGTCGAGCGTGACGTCGCATCGGCCGCTGGTTACGGCAAGTCTGATCGCGGTTTGTGTCGTCGTCTACCTGGTAAAGGCTTTTCAAGACAAATCGTTGCTGGGAGGAACCACCGAATCGTACGTCGCCTGGGGCGCCAATTATGGACCGCGCACGCTTGGCGGCCAGTGGTGGCGGCTGGTGACTCATCTTTTCCTCCATGGCGGTCCTTTCCACATTCTCATGAACATGTGGGTCCTGTGGGACGTCGGCCGACTGATGGAACGCCTCGTGGGTCCCGCGGCGATGGCCCTGATCTATTTCTTCGCCGGAATCGCCGGCGGGCTGGCCAGCGTGGCGTTTCATCCGAATGGCGTCAGTGTTGGGGCATCGGGGGCCATTTTCGGCGTCATTGGCGCCTTGTTCGGCCTGTTGCTCCACGCCCGCGATGCGGTTCCGCCCGCCCGGCTTCAACAACTCCGCAGCGGCATCATCGCGATGGTGATCTTCTGCGCATTCTTCGGACTGTCGGTGCAAGGGATCGACAACGCGGCCCATGTGGGCGGCGCGATTGCCGGGCTGCTGGCCGGCCTGATCGTCGTGCCCGCCAAATCGCCGGGGTATTGGCTGCGAATCGGGTTGTTGACCGTCGTTGGCACGGGCGCGGTCCTGCTCGCTGTCCGCCTCCTGCCTCCGCCGCCCCGCGATTTCATGACCGTGCTTAAGCAATCCCCGGAGAAGGAACGTCAGATTATCGAGAAATACAACGATCTGAGAAGAAAGTTATCGCAGGGTAACCTATCGGAACTTGAATTTGCCGACCAGTTGGAAACCAATGTGGTGAACGCGTGGCGCGAACTGGCCAAGGAAAGGTCCGAGGCGATGAAGGGACGCATTGACGCGACCAAAGAGGGGAAGCGCGAGCAATATATGCGTTTGCGGCAGGAGAGCTTTGATGACTTGCTGGCTGCGTTTCGCGAGGATGACAGTACGCGGCTGGCACAATTCAAGGAGAAAGGGGAAGCCGCTGAGAAGATCGTCAAAGAACTGAATGAGGAGGAAAAGAAGGAACGGTGAGTGGCTCGAGCCGTAAACGCCCCCGCTGGGCTTGCCCCAGCGGAGCGCAGGTTTGGCCACTACCGCTGGCAAGTTCCGTCAAGCTTCCGCCTTTGCTGGGGCAAGCGCAGCGAGGGCAGGATCGTATCGCAGAACCAACAGTCCCCTAGCGGGAGGGGGTCTCGCTCTTGCATTCGTCCTGCCCTGAAGTAAACTAAAGCAAACCCATTTCGGGTGTTTAGGTAAATTGCCGCGCTATCGAAGAGAGGACCCTCCATGATTCCCTTCCTTGTTACCGTGGTGACTTTCGGTGCTCCGTTCTTATTCCTGCTGCTTCTGCGTCTTCTGGTTGACCACGCGCTATATCCCCAACGACCGCATCGGCATCGTGGAAAAGCTCTGGTCCACCAGCGGGTCGCTGACGGAAGGCGCGGTCATCGCCCTGCACGGCGAGGCCGGCTACCAGGCCGACATCCTCCGCGGCGGACTCCACTTCGGCCTCTGGCGATGGCAATACGCCGTCCACAAGTTTCCCCTGATCACGATCAAGCAGGGCAAGATCGGCTATGTCTTCTCCCGCGGCGGCGAAAACCTCGATCCCTCGCAGACCCTGGGCGAAATCGTCGATTGCAACAATTTCCAGGACGCCCGCAAGTTCCTCGCCCACGGCGGGCAAAAAGGCCGCCAGCGGGGCATCCTCCGCGAAGGCGTCTACGCCATCAACATCGCCCTGTTCAACGTGATTACCGAGGACCGCGTCTTCACGCTGGAATATGCCAAGAGCCTGGAGGAGTGGCAGCACCAACTCCGGCAACTGCAGCGGCTTCAGCCCGCTTGATCATCTCGCGGCAAGACCGACGAGATCGGCATCGTGACGGTCCACGAAGGTCCCACGCTGCCGCCGGGCGAACTGATCGCCCCGGCCGTGGGCACCGACAAGGACCAGCCCAACTTCCACAACAACTACCAGGACATCGAGGCCTTCCTGCGCGGCCGGCGGGCGCCGCGGCGTGCAGTACATGCCGCTGATCGACGGCACCTATTTCATCAACCGCTGGTTCTGCACGATCGAGATGATTCCCAAGTGCGTCGTGCCGATCGGCTACGTGGGCGTCGTCGTCAGCTTCTACGGCAAGAAGGGGGCCGATACCTCCGGCAAGGAGTTCCGCCACGGCGAGCGCGTGCGGGAAGGCGAAAAGGGCGTTTGGGAAACGGCCCTCGGCCCCGGCAAGTACGCCTTCAACACGTCGGCGGGCGTGATCGTCGAGGTGCCCACCACGAACTTCGTCCTGCACTGGATCACCGGCCGGTCGGAGAGCCACCACTACGACGATTCGCTGAAATCGATCGAGCTGATCACCTCCGACGCCTACGAGCCGATGCTGCCGCTGTCGCGTGGTGGTCCACATCGACTACGAGAAGGCGCCGTCGGTCATTCAGCGGTTCGGCGACGTCAAGCAACTGATCACGCAGACGCTCGACCCGCATGCTCGAGCGCCTATTTCCGCGACGTGGCCCACAAGAAGAGCATGTTGGAGCTGATCCATCGCCGCGACGAGATCCAGCAGCAGGCGCGGGAGGAACTGCGGGCCAGGTTCGAGCATTTCGACATCGAGTGCGTCGACGTGCTGATCGGCCGGCCGGAGAGCAAGGCCGGCGACACGAAGATCGAGAGCCTGCTGGAACAGTTGCGGCAGCGGCAGTTCGCCATCGAGCAGGTGGAAACCTACCAGAAGCAGCAGGAGGCGGCCGTCCGCCAGAAGTCGCTCAACGAGGCCGTGGCCCAGGCCCAATTGCAGGCCGAGCTGACCAAGTCGCAGGTGCAGATCCGCATTTCCGAGAACACCGGCGACGCCGAACTGGCCAAGGCCCGCAAGGTGGCGGAAACAACGGTCGTGCAGGCCGAGGCGGCGGCCAAGCAGGCCCGCTTGCAAGGCGAAGGCGAGGCCGGGCGGATGCTGGTGGTGGCCGAGGCCCAGGCCAAGCAGGCCGCGCTGATCGGCGAGGGCGAAGGCAAGAAGGCGGCCCTCGATCGGCGAAGGCGAAGGCAAGCGGATCGCCGCCATCGGCCAGGCCGAGGCCCAGGTCTTGCAACTCAAGATCGATTCCTATCGCGACCCGCGGCTGTACGCCGTGGCCATCGTGGCCGATCAATTGCGGCAGAGCCAGCAGCCGCTGGTGCCCTCGCAACTGATCAATTTCGGCGGCACGGGCGAAGGCGGGCAGGCCAGCATGCTCGGCGCGCTGTTGAGCCTGCTGACCACGGAGAAGCTGGGCATCGAAGTCAATCCGAAGAAGCCGCCGGCGACGCCGGCCGCGCCGCCGGCCGCTGCGGCGCCCGTGCCGGGCAAGACGGCATAGGTTGGCCTTGGGGGTTTCGAATGCGAACGATCGGTTCCCGGTCGGCATTGACCGTCCCGGTAATCACGGGCTTCTCCGGCGCGGCCCGCGCCGAAACGTCTGATATAGGCATAGCCAATGCGCATCATCCAAGTCTGCGCGTCGGGAATGCGCAGTCGAAGGCGATCCCCCGCCGCCGTCTCGCTGGCGTCCATCTCCCACTCGCCTGTTTCGATGTCAATGGCAACGTACTTGCCTATGTTATCGGATTCCACCTGCGGGCGAATGGCAAGTTCGTAAATTGCCTTGCCGCGTTGGGCGAATTCTTCTTTGGGGTAGCGGCGTTGGCGAACAGGCATGGTGTTTCCTCGCGAGGAAAGTGGGGTACGACTTCATGCGCCGTTGAATTATACACCGGGACCAATGTCGCTACAACCAGGGACCGTTGCTTGCTCCTCCCGCGGAGGCCGTGCTGCCGTGCTATACGTCCTTGGCTTCGACTCGGAGGTTGCCGAGATAGGGGCGTCCCAAGGCGTGATGATCGGAACGACGGCCATGGCGTGCGGTAAATTCGGCAAGGGCCGCGTCTTCGTCAGCAGCCCTCACCCGGAAGCAACGCCGGGACTCGATGGCATCATCCGCACGGCGGTTCTCTGGCCGGCCAGGCAGGATTCGGGCAATACGAGTCGTCCGCGGGCGCAGAACTCTGCCCGTGCCGCTAGTCCAACCCGCCTGGGCGGGTATAATGGGCCTTTTCGACGACCTGCGAGCAATTCCCCATGCCGAACACTCTGCGAAAACGACCCTGGAACTTCCCCCGCGTTCCACTCTTGCTGATCGGCTTGTCGGCGTTGGCGGCATTGATTGCGATGCCGACGAGCGGATTTTCCGCCGGCAAGGCTGCTGACAAAACGGTGGCCGATAATGCCGAGAACAGCGTCGACCTGTTCGCCCCAGGGGACCTCTCCGCGTGGGTCGAGGAGCAACACGGGTTTTTCAAAGAGCGGCACAACGACGTTCATACTTGGTCGGTCAAGGACGGCGTGTTGTCCTGCGACGGCTCCTACGGAAACTGCGGCTTCCTGCGTTATCGCGAGAAGCTGGCCGACTTCCGTCTGACCTTGGAATATCGCACCGCCAAGCGCTGCAACAGCGGCGTCTGCATTCGCTCGCGCGTCCCCTATACGACCTTGAAACCCAACACCTTGCCCTCGCACGTCGGTTTCGAGGTGCAAATCCTGGACGACGCGGGCAAGCCGGCCGACATACACAGCACCGGGGCGTTTTATGGAGTGTTGGCCCCCAAAGTGAACGCGGCCCGGCCCGCAGGGCAGTGGAATACGCTGGAGATCACTTGCCGCGGCCCGAAAATCCGCGTCGTCCTGAATGGCCAAACCGTTCAAGACGCCGATCAGACCCAGGTGGAGAAAATGGCGGGGCGACCGCTGGAGGGATATCTGAGCTTCCAAAACCACGGCGGCAATGCCGAGTTCCGCAAGGTGCGGTTGAAGATTTTGAGGGATTAAGCCTTCGATAATTGTAAAGGACTAACAAGCAATATGGGATTTCTTTCCGGCCCGTTGTCGTTCCAGTGCTTTCGGATCGAGGGCGACGCCAAGCGGCAGTTTGGCCCGGGCGACATCAAGATCCTGGAGAAGTTCGCCATCAGCGAGATGGCGGCCACGGCCGAGCAGCCCGGCGTCGGGTTTCTGGCCGGCGAACATCTGCTGGATCTCAAGTTCAGCCTGGAAAAGAACGTCATCGGCGAGACCCTGAATTGCGCGCTGCGGATCGATACGCACCAGGTTCCCGCGGCCGTGCGCAAGGCCTGGCTGCAATTGGAACTTGCCGCCCTGACGGCTGACAACCCCGGCAGCCGGCCGACTAAGGTCCAGCGCCAGGAAGCCCGCGAAGCGGTCGAGGCCCGTTGCGAAGACGAGATCCGTAGCGGCCGGTTTCTCCGCATGCAGCAGTTCCCCGTGCTGTGGGACGCCGGGGCACCCGGTACGCTGGGTCGCGGCATCCTGTACTTCGGCGGTTCCAGCAGCACGGCGGCCGATCTCTGTTGCGACCTGTTCTCGCAGGCCTTCGGGCTGGAGTTGCAGCGGATGACGGCCAGCCGGCGGGCCCGCGATTGGGCCGCGGAGGCCAAACGCCGCAAGACGCTCGATCAGACGATCCCTTCCGTCTTTCATACGAACAACACCACCGCCGAAATCTCCTGGTGGAACCAGCAGGAAGGCAATTGGGACTTCCTCGGCAACGAGTTCCTGCTTTGGCTCTGGTGGCGCTGGGAGACCGTGAGCGACACGATCGCCCTCCCCGACCAGTCCGAGGTCACCGGCATGTTCGCCCGCACGCTCAGTTTGCAGTGTCCGCGCGACGAGTCCGGCAAGGAAACGATCACGGCGGAGGGGCCCACGGCGTTGCCGGAGGCCATGCAGGCGATCCGTAGCGGCAAGCTGCCGCGCAAGGCGGGCATGACGATCGTCCGCCACGGCGAGCAGTACGACTTGGCGATCCAGCCCGAGACCTTCATGGTCAGCGGGGCGAAGATCCACGTGGAAGACACGTCGGAGGGCCGCGGCGTGTTGGAAGACCGCATCGAGAGCGTGCGGAGTCTGCACGAGACGGTGGACCTGCTGTTCCGCGCGTTTTGCGAGCAGCGGGTCGGCAAGAGTTGGAACGGCGAGTTGGAGCAGATCGGCCGCTGGTTGAAGTCCGACGCCGCGCGGCGGAAGAGTCCGGCGGCATAATTGGAGTGCGGTGGCTTGCCGCCGCTTTTCAATACGGCAGACTTCGCGTCACGCGACTTCCCGCGCGTTGTGAAGAGCGGCGGCAAGCCATTGCACTCCATATTGAAAGGAGCAAGACATGATTCAGCCATTCCTGATTGTTGCGGCATGCATGGCGGCTGGCGACACCACGCCCAATGTCATGGCGATCAAGAACCTTGGCGTCACGGTGAAACTGGGCGAACATAGCGAAGCGGTTGCCGTCGATGCTGCCAAAGCCAAATTGACCGACGCGGATTTGGATCGTATCGTGGCCCTGCCGGACCTGCGGGCGGTGAAGCTCTCGAAGCAACCGATCTCCGACGCCGGGTTGCAAAAACTGACGACTCTGAAAAAGCTCAAATCGCTGGGCCTGGATGAAACCCAGGTCACCGACGCCGGTCTGGCGGCGCTGGAAAAGCTGCCCGCGTTGGAAGAGTTGCTCCTGGCCAATACGCAGATCGGCGATGCGGGCGTCGAGCACTTGCTGCGGCTGCCAAAGCTCAAGCGATTACGACTCGCGGGCACGAAGATCGGCGATTCCGGCGCGGCGCGGCTGGCGAATCTCAAGACCCTGGAAGATCTCGACTTGAGCAAGACGACGACCGGCAACGAAGGTCTAGCCGCGCTGGGCCGCTTGCCCAAGCTAGCGAAGCTCAACCTGTGGACCACGCGGGTTACGGACGGCGGCCTGGGTTCGCTCGAATCGCTGCGGCGGCCTGAAGTGGCTCAATCTCGACAACACGGCCGTTTCGGACGGCGGCCTGCCGAAACTCCGGGGGTTGGTCAACCTCGAGTTCTTGCACCTGGGCCGCACGCAAATCAGCGATGCCGGTCTGCCGAACTTGACCGGCCTGACCAGGCTGCAAGAATTACACGTCACCCACACGCAAGTGACGGCGGAAGGGGTGAAGCGGTTGCAAGCATCGCTGCCGAAGTGCAAGATTCTGTACAAGGTGAAAGACTGAAAAGGTACGTTCAGGCTTCCCAGGACCGGCCGAAAAATAACTTCCGCAATTAAGCGGGGTGGCTGGTGGCTGAGCTTGCGAAGCCCCAGCCGATGCCGGATAAGCTGGGGCTTCGCAAGCTCAGCCACCAGCCACCCCAGGAGGAAAACCGGGAAGTTATTCTTCGGCCGGACCCCATAATGACCATTCCGCGACTGATTCTGGTAGGCGGCTTTCTCGGCGCCGGCAAGACGACGCTGCTGGCCCAGGCGGCCCTGCGATTGTCCAGGCTGGGCAAGCGCGTCGGCCTGGTGGCCAACGATCAGGCGGCCGACCTGGTCGATAGCGAGGTCTTCAAGATCGCCGGTGCGTGCGTCGAGGAGGTGGCCGGCGGCTGCTTCTGCTGCCGCTTCCCCGACATGATTGCCGCCCTGGAGCGCCTGGCCCACCGCGAGCAGGCCGACGTGCTGCTGGGCGAGCCGGTGGGCAGTTGCACCGATCTGGCGGCCACGGTGATGCGGCCGCTCAGGCGACTCCATGCCGCGCAGTTCGACCTGGCCCCGCTGTCGGTGCTGGTCGACGGCAACCAGGTCCGCGTGCTCGCCCGCTTGCGCGCGGCGAAGGAACAAGCCGTGGCGGAGCGGTTCCCCGACAACGTGCTCTATATCTACGAAAAGCAACTCGAAGAGGCCGACCTTATCGTGCTCAACAAGGCCGATCGCCTGGCAGCCGGCGAACTGGCGGACTTGACGGCCTCGCTCGCCGCGCGATTTCCGGGCAAACCGTTCTTACATGTCGGCCTTGACCGGCGAGGGCGTCGATGCCTGGCTCGAGTGCGTCGCCGGCCAGCATCCGGCCGGTCAGAACGTGGTCGAGGTTGATTACGACACCTATGCCGCGGGCGAGGCCGCCTTGGGATGGCTCAACGCTTCGGTTGCGCTGCGGCCGCTCGCGTCCGGTGGACTGGCAGGCGTTTGCTGAAGATCTGTTGGAAGGGATTCGCTGTCATGCTGGTCGCCCGCGGGGCGGAGATCGCCCACGTCAAGCTGATTATCGGCTTCAGGCGGCCAGAGCTTGACGGGCAATATCACGAGCAACGATGGTCCTGCTTTCGTGCGCGGCGGTCTCGATCCGGCGGCAGGCCAGGCCGCGATGCGGATCAACGCCCGCGTACAAATCGGGCCGGAGGAGCTTCAAGTGATCGTGGAAGATGCGTTGCGCGAGGCAGGTGGCGAGCGGTTCGACGCCACGATCACCGCGATTCGCAGTCTGAGTCCCGGCCGGCCCGTGCCGACGCATCGGTTCGCGGCAAGGTAGCGTGGATGCATGCGTACGTTTCGCCATATACAACCGCGCTGGAGGCATGTTATAATAGTGGGCAGACCCGCCCCTGCCCTCTCCCGCCTCGAACTTCATCATGTCTATTAGTCGCTGCTCGATCTTCCGGTTTTCGCTCCTTGGCACCATTCTTCTGGCTACCAGCCTCCATGCCGCCGACTGGCCGCGGTGGGGCGGCCGCGACGATTGTAACATGATGTCCGATGAAAAAGGTCTGCCGGAATCGTTCGTGCCGGGCAAGAAAAGCCCCCAGGGCACCGGCATCGACATGGGTACGACGCAAAACGTGAAATGGGTCGCCCGGCTCGGCACGCAGACCTACGGCAACCCGACGATCGCCAATGGCCGCGTTTACTTGGGAACCAACGACGAGGCCATGCAGGACTCGCGGGTTCGTTCCTCGCGGGGCGGGCTGGTGATGTGCCTCGACGAGGCCACCGGCAAGCTGCTCTGGCAATTGATCGTGCCCAAGTTCGAAACGAACCTCCCGGAATTCAACTTCGACAATATGGGCCTGGGCGTCTGCTCGTCGCCCACCGTCGACGGCGATCGCGTCTACCTGGTGACCAACCGCTGCGAAGTCGTTTGCCTCGACGTCCATGGGCTGGCCAACGGCAACGACGGGCCGTTCACCGACGAAGGCCGCTTCATCGCCGGGCCCGGTCGTCCGCCGGTTGCCTTGCGGCCGACCGATGCGGACATCGTGTGGAAGCTCGACATCATCCACGATCTGGACGTCTGGGTCCAGGACGCGGCTAACTGCTCGATTCTCGTCCACGGCGATTTCCTGTACGTCTGCACGTCCAACGGCGTCGATCGCTCGCACGTCCGCGTGCCGCGGCCGTTGGCCCCGAGCCTGATCGTGGTGGACAAGAAGACCGGCCGCATGGTGGCCGGCGACGATGAACGGATCGGCACCCGCTTGTTCCACGGCCAATGGTCGTCGCCCTCGCTGGGCGTGGTTGAGGGCAAGCCGCAAGTCTTCTTCGGCGGCGGCGACGGCGTGCTGTACGCCTTCGAGCCGCTGGCGTCGCTGCCCAAGGAGCCGGTGAAGCTCAAGAAACTCTGGTCTTTCGACTGCAATCCGCCGGAGTACAAGGTCGTTCAACGGGCGGAAAGTCGCCTATTTCGACGGCGACGTACGCAAGCACCGCTGCAACAACAACGACGGCACGTTCGTCGGCTTCAGCGAGATCATCGGCACGCCGGTCTTCTATAAGAACCGCGTCTACGTGACCATCGGCCAGGACCCGTCGCACGGCCGCGGCGTGGGCATGCTGACTTGCATCGACGCCACGAAGAGCGGCGACGTGACCGGTACGGCCAAGGTCTGGTCGTACCCGATCGGCCGCAGTCTCTCGTCGCCGTCGATCGTCGACGGGCTGCTGTACGTCGCCGACACGTTCGAGGGCCTGTATTGCTTCGACGCGGAGACGGGCAAGAAGTACTGGTTTTACCCCACGGGTTCGGAGGTCTGGGGCTCGACCATGGTCGCCGACGGAAAGATCTACCTGGGCACGAAGAAGGGCCTGCTCGTGCTCGCTGCCGGCAAGGAGCCGAAGCTGCTGGCCAACATCCACCTCGGCATGCCCGCCTATTGCACGCCGGTCGCGGCCAACGGGGTATTGTATGTCGCTTCGCACCGCTATTTGTGGGCGGTGCAGGCAACGGGCAAGGATATTGGTGGGTCAACGCTGCGGCTCGACCACACCCTACGGTCTCTCGCACAGTCCGTGAATGATCGATCATGCGAAACCTGCGATACTACTTGATTAGCTTCGCAATTCACGCGTTCGTGCTGGGCCTGTTCGCTTGCGTGGCCACCTGGAACGTATTCACGCCGCCGCAGTTCTCGCTCCGCACGGGCGGCGGTTCCGGGGGCGGTGGTCTCGATGACGGTGACGCGGTTGTCTTTGACGGCGCGGTCTGGCCTTGCAGCCAGGCAACGGAGTTCCACATCGATCCGCTTCCCGCCGCCCATCCGGCGGCGGTCCGTAGCGAATTGACGGACGTTGCGACCATCGAGTCGGGGCGATTGTCCGCACCGGCGGTCGAAAGCCAAGAGATCGTGCGGAAGGCCGAGCCGCCGATCCCGGAACCTCCCCCTGCCCCGCCTCCTTTGCCGGCCGCGAAGATGGCTCCGCGGGCCGCGGAGCCGGTCGAGTTGCCGCCGAGCCCGCCTGAGCCGCGCGCGAGCACTGCCGATGTCGACGTGGGCGAGTTGCTGAAAGGATCGTCAACAGCGCAGGCCGCGCCCAGTTCCGGCAGCGGGCCGTCAGATTCGCCTGGGGCTTTCCAGGGCGGCGGCCGATCGGGCGGCGGCGGTGGTTCGGACGGCCTGCCGAGCGGCGCCAACGCAAACATCCGCCCGCCCTATCCGCCCGAAGCCTTGGCTCGCGGCATTGAAGGCGTGGTGACGTTGCGGGTCGTAGTCGGCGCGGACGGCGGAGTGCAAAGCGCGATCGTCGACACCTCCAGCGGCGATGCCTCGCTCGATCAGTCGGCATTGACCACGGTCCGCGATCGCTGGCATTTCGAGCCGGCGCGTCGCAGCGGCCTGCCGGTCGAGTGCGAAGTGCTGGTGCCGATTCGGTTTCGCATGCGGGCGGGAGGTTGAATTGCTATTCGCGAGGCGGAAACCGGCCCTCGAACAGCAGGTTTTCACGAAGCATTACTCTCGAAGGATCGTTGATATTCAAGACCTGGACTGATACGACGCCTGTCTTCGTCTTGCCGAGCAGGATTGTGTGGTCCCAGCAAAAATGACGCGTCCAACTCTGCCTTCGCGGATTGAACAGCGGGTAGATCTTCCCGCGTAACATCCCAGAGAGGTTGGGGCCTTTGGCCCAGTTGCACTCCGCACAGGCATAGCAGAGGATTTCCGGGTCGTCGGTTCCGCCATGTTGCTTGGCGACGACGTGCTCAACGTGGAACACCAGGAAGTCGGCGTCCTCTTCATGCAGTCGGCAGTATTCACAGCGACGGCCCGCGCGCTCGCGAACGAAGCGACGGAGGGCGGCGTCCATCAGTCGCTCCCGGTGCCGGCGAGAAGTTGGCGCGCTTTCGACTTAAGAATGGCGACAAAAGTGCTGAAGGAAACGTATCTGCCGTATTCAACTTCCTCCGCGGGCGAAAGCCCGCCTTCGCTGTGACGGGTTGCCAGATTGTCGACATAGGCCTGAAACTTGCGATCGGCTTTGAGCGCAAGCACTCGCCGCGCTGACTCGGGCGTAAGACAATCGCCCAGCGGCGAAACGAGACGGTCGAGAACAGGAAGCGATTCTGCGTGTTTCATCGTACACCGAATTATACCGCGCCCACATGCGATCTGCAATCGGTCTGCGCCGAGTAAGAAAACAGGCGGAGAACAGTGCCACGATTCTCTAACCCTGCGCCCAGGCCGTTCCGCTGTCACCACCTGTCGCTACGTGATACAATGTAATCTGGCTTTCCACACCATGATCACCTACCTTTCACTCGCCCGGTCTTGAACGATCACGATCTCCAGTTCATCGATGAAACCGTCGCGCGGCTGGGCCGACGCACCGAGGCCGTGATCCCCATTCTGCAGGCCATCCAGTCGCATTTTCGCTACCTGCCCCGCGAGGCCATGGAGCGGGTCTGCCGGCTGACGGAAATCACCCCGGCGACGATCGCGGGCGTTTCCACATTTTACACACAGTTCCGCCACCGGCCGGTCGGCAAGCACATCATCAGCGTCTGCCACGGCACGGCCTGCCACGTGAAGGGCTCGGAACTGGTGCAGGACGCCCTCGAACGTCACCTCGGCATCGCCCGCGGCGACGATACCGATCCCAAGGGGCTGTTCACGGTCGAGAAGGTCGCCTGCCTCGGCTGCTGCACGTTGGCCCCGGTGATCCAGATCGACGACGTGACCTACGGCCATCTCAACTGGCGCCGCAGCGGCGAAGTGATCGAGGCCTTTCTCTCCGACGACCGCGAGGGCCGGCCTTCCGACTTGGCCGCGGCCGCGCACGACGGACCGGTGGGCGAGATTCGCGTCGGCCTGGGCTCGTGCTGCGTGGCCCAGGGCAGCGGGAAGGTCCATGAGACCATCTGCCGCACCTTGGCTGCCAGCGGGGCCGCGGCCGTGGTGAAGCAGGTCGGCTGCGTGGGCATGTGCCATCAGACGCCGCTGGTGGAACTGATTCCGCCCGGCGGCGGACCGTCAAAGCTCTTCGCCCGCGTCAGGCCGAGGATGCTCGGGAAATCGTGCTTTCGCAATTCAAGCCCAAGACTGCCTGGCGACGGACTGGCCCATCGCGCGGCTGGCTGGTTCGATCGGTTGCTGAGCGACGAGACGCCCGACCCGGCGACCGAGCGCGCGATCGACGTCCGCGACCGGCCGGTCTGTGCGTTCCTCGGCCCGCAGCGGCACGTGGCCACCGAGTATTGCGGCCAGATCGATCCGACCGACCTGGACGAGTATATGCGTCACGACGGTTTCAAGGCCCTGCGGCACTGCCTGGAAGATCTCTCGCCGGAGCAGATCATCGAGCAAGTACGCGCCAGCGGGCTGCGGGGCCGCGGCGGGGCCGGCTTTCCCACGGGACAAAAATGGGCCACCGCCCAGGCCGCGGCGGGCGAGAAGAAATACGTCATCTGCAACGGCGACGAAGGCGATCCCGGCGCCTTCATGGACCGCATGCTCCTGGAGTCGTTCCCCTATCGCATCATCGAAGGCATGGCGATCGCCGCCAAGGCCGTGGGGGCCGACGAAGGCATCTTCTATATCCGGGCCGAGTATCCGCTGGCCGTGAAGCGGATCCGCGAGGCCCTGCACGCGCTGGAAGACCGCGGCCTGCTGGGCGACCGCGTGCTGAGCACCGACTTCCGCTTGCACCTGTCGGTGAAGGAAGGGGCCGGGGCCTTCGTCTGCGGCGAAGAGACGGCCTTGCTGGCCTCGTTGGAAGGCCGCCGCGGCATGCCCCGGCTGCGTCCGCCCTACCCGGCCGAATCGGGCCTCTGGGGCCGGCCGACCTCGGTGAACAACGTCGAAACCTATGCCATGGTCCCCTGGATCTTCCGCAACGGGCCAGCGGCCTTCGCCCGGCTCGGCACGGAAAAGAGCAAGGGGACGAAGGTCTTCGCCCTGGCCGGCAAGGTGCGCCGCGGCGGCCTGATCGAAGTGCCGATGGGCATCACCGTCCGCCAGATCGTCGAGGAGATCGGCGGCGGCGTGGCCGGCGGCAGGACCTTCAAGGCCGTGCAGATCGGCGGGCCGTCGGGCGGCTGCGTGCCGGCCGAGTTGGCCGACACGCCCGTCGATTACGAGGCCTTGTCGCAGGTCGGCGCGATCATGGGCTCCGGCGGCATGGTCGTGCTGGACGATCGCGACTGCATGGTCGACATGGCCCGCTATTTCCTCCGCTTCACCCAGGACCAATCGTGCGGCAAGTGTACGCTCTGCCGCATCGGCACGCGGCGGATGCGCGACATCCTCGATCGCATCTGCGGCGGCAAGGGCCAGAAGGGCGACCTCGAAGAGCTCGAACAACTCAGCCGCACCGTGGGGGCCGGCAGCATCTGCGGGCTGGGCCGCACCGCGCCCAACCCGGTGCTCTCCACGCTGCGTTACTTCCGCGCGGAGTACGAGGCCCACCTGGCCGGCCGCTGTCCCGCGGGCAAGTGCAAGGACTTGATCGCCTATCGCGTGAACGATGCCTGCATCGGCTGCACGCTCTGTGCCCAGAAGTGTCCGGCCGACGCCATCCCCATGACGCCCTACGCCCGGCACGCGATCGACATGCAGAAGTGTACGCGTTGCGACACCTGCCGCCAGGTGTGTCCGACGCAGGCGGTTTACGTGGAATAGCATGGGAGCCGTAAAGGAGTGGCCTGCGCAGATTGGATGTCGGGTGGCATGTCATCACGCCGGGCACCATGTACTCATGGTCGGCGGGTAGGCATGTCTCCGCGCGGTTAGAAACATGCCTACCCGGCTACGCCGTGAAGGCATGCCACCCTGTCGTGTTCGTGGAATGACATTGATGCCCAGACTTACCATCGACCAACGCCGAATCGAGGTGCCCGCCGGATCGACGATCCTCGACGCGGCCGAGCAGTTGGGTATCGAGATCCCCACGCTCTGCTTCTCGCGGCAGTGCGAGCCGTCGACCTCGTGCCTGGTCTGCCTGGTGAAACTCTTGCCCAGCGGCCGCATCGTGCCGGCCTGTGCCACGCCGGTAGCCGAGGGCATGCAGGTCGAGAGCGAGACGGACGAGGTCCATGCCGTCCGCCGCAGCACGCTGGAACTGCTCCTGAGCGACCACCTGGGCGATTGCGTGGCCCCCTGCTCGTTCGGCTGCCCGGCGCAGATGAACATCCCGCAGATGCTTCGCCAGATTGCCGCGGGCGAGCTGCGCGAGGCCCTGATCACGGTGAAGGCCGACATCGCCCTGCCGGCCGTGCTGGGGCGAATCTGCCCGGCCCCTTGCGAAAAGGTCTGCCGCCGCGGAAATCTCGACGGCTCGATCGCGATCTGCGAGCTGAAACGGATCGTGGCCGACGTTGATCTCGACTCGGCGGAACCCTATCTGCCGCCCTGTCGCCCCGCGTCGGGCAAACGGGTGGCCGATGGTCGGCGGCGGGCCGGCCGGGCTGGCGGCGGCCTATTACCTGGCCCAATGCGGCCATGCCTGCACGATCTTCGACGACACGGATACGCTCGGCGGCATGTTCGGCCGCGAGATCCCGGAAGAGAAACTGCCCCGCGACGTGCTGCAACGCGAGATCGCCCAGATCCTGCGCCTGGGCATGGAAACGCGACTGAACACGCGGATCGGCCGCGACGTTTCGCTGGCGGAGCTTCGGGCCCAGTACAACGTGGTGGTGATCGCCGTCGGCTGGACCGCGGCCGAGCAGGCGCCGCCCTGGGGCGTCGGCGTTTCCGGCGGCGGAATTGCCGTCAAACGACGGACCTACGAGACGAACCTGCCGGGCGTGTTTGCGGTGGGGAATGCGCTTGCGCGGCAAGGGAACCACCGGCATCCGCAGCGTGGCCGACGCCAAGGAGGCCGCGGTGGCCATCGACCAGTATCTTTCCGGGCAAGCGGTAACCGGCATCAGTCCGCCGTTTACGACGCGGATCGGGAAGATGGCCCGCGACGAGTTGGTGCAGCTTTCGGCGGATACGGCGCAAGTGCCGCGAAACCAATCCCCAAACGTTCAGGTTGCGGAAGCCGCCGGGCAGGCCGGGCGATGCCTGCATTGCGATTGCCGTGCCCTGACGACGTGCCGGCTGCGCAAGATACTCGGCCCTGTACGGCGCCGATCCGCGCCGCTTCAAGGCCGAGCGGCGGACGTACGAGCAAGACATCCGCCATGCCGACATCCTCTTCGAGCCGGGCAAGTGCATCGATTGCGGCCTCTGCGTGCAGATCACGGCGGCGGGCGGCGAGGCTCTCGGTCTGACCTACATCGGCCGCGGCTTTGACGTGCGGATCGGCGTGCCGCTCGGTCATTCGGCGGCCGAGGCGCTATTGAAAGTCGCCGCGGAGTGCGTCGCCGCTTGCCCCACGGCGGCGATTGCCTGGAAGAAGGGCTAATTTCTGAACGATCTCGTGGGAGCGGGTGGCGGCTAAATGACCTTGCACGATTCTGGGACCAGCTTCACCCCCAGAATCGTGCAGCGTTATTTAGTCGTTGCCAATGCAGCCAATCAGGACTATGATTTGGGGTGAGGCAGATTTGAGAACTCAAGCGGCGAGGTCCACTCATGGAAGCCACCGTGAAAGCAGTTTTTCGCAATGGCGTGTTCGTTCCGACAACCGTGTGCGATTTCCCGGAAAACACGGAAGTCGAGGTGTCGGTTCCGGGACCTGCGAGTGTTCCGCTAAAGGAAAGGGAGCCTGCGATCATCGAGCGCGGGCGCGGGCCGGAGATTGCCGGAACGCGGATTACTGTGTTCGACGTCATGGATTACTTGAAGGACGGCTGGTATCGCGAAAGCATTGCCTGCGCTCTTTCGATTGTCGCCGCTTGACGTGCAGGCAGCCATTGACTACATCGAGACGCACCGCGCGGAGGTCGAGGCGGAGTACGAGCGCATCCTTGAGCGACACAGATCCTACCGCTACCCTCCGGAGGCGCAGGCCAAGGTGGATGAAAGCCGCCGGAAGGCCGAGGAGTTATTGCGGAAGGTTCGCGGTCCCCAAGCGCAAGGAACACGCGATGACGCTGAGGATTCTGGCTGACCACGATGTCGAGGGACATGTTCAGGTCTTGCTCCGTTTGTGCGCCTCGGCGGAATGGGCCGAGATCTGGGAATCGCTGGCCTGCCATGCTGATTCCTTCGAGGGGTTGGGCCTTTCCCACGAGACAACTGACATCAAGGTATGGCAACTTTGCCAGGAGCGCGAGATCGTGCTCGTCACGGGGAATCGCAATGCCGACGGCCCGACTTCGTTGGAGATCGCGATTCGTCAACTTGGCGCGGAGAAGAGCCTGCCGGTCATCACCATCAGCGACTCAAAGCGATTACTGAGAGACCGCGACTACGCGCAGGCCGCAGCCGCGCAATTGCTCCAAGATCTCGTGGACCTGGAGAGCCTTCGGGGGACGGGGCGATTGTATATACCGTGAAAGCCGCGGACATGAACTTCGGATCTGGGAACTTATTCTGACCCCTATTCCCTCGGGAATCTCGTCAACGGCAATTCTCGGTGCAACATCGCACCCGCGTTTGGCCGAGCAAGACGACCATCCGCGGACCTCCGCTGCGCCGTCACCCCAGCCCGTTCTGCCCGAGCGTGCGGCCGACCTTGGGCCAGCCCTCGGCGGCCAGACCGCCGGACGAGCAGTCCAGCACCACCAACGAATCGTTGTCCAGGCCGAAGGCCAGACGCTTGGCGGCCAGCAACGTGCCGGGGGAACGGACCGGCGAACCAACGTCGGCCGTCCACTGCGCCTTGCCGGAGAAATTCACGGCGTGAATCACGCCCGCGTTGTCGCCGAAATAGATCAGGTCGTCGTCGCCGATCACGGGCGTCGATTCTACGGGCGCCGTGGTGCGATACTCCCAGCGGACCTTGTGGCTGTTGCCGTCGATGCAGACCAGCACGCCGCGCGGATCCATGCCGCGGGGGGCCTGGCTGAGGCCGAGGTACATGTGACCGTGGCGGTCGGCGACGGGCGAGCCGAGAATCTGGCCCGGCAACTGCGTCTTCCAGGCCAGCGTACCGACCGGCGACACGCCGTACAGACATTCGTCCTGGCCGGCGACCACGATCGTCTTTTCGGACGTCACCAGGGGCGCGGAGTGAATGATTCCCACGTAGCCCTGATCCGTCGCCTGGTTCCATTGATTCACGCCGCGCTCGGCGCGGAGGTCGATGGCAAACAGGTAGCCGAGTTCCGAGCCGACGTACAACACGCCGTCGGCAACGACGGCGGGCGAGTCGAACTTCTGCCGGGAACGGAAAAACGGAGGCTTCTGGATCCGCCCCTGGTAATCGACCTTCGTGAGTCCGCCTTCATGCGAACTGACCCAGGTGTTGCCGTCGCGGTCCGTCACCGGCACGGCATAGCCCAACGGCTCGCCGACGCTGGCCGGCGACCAGACCTGCTTGCCGGTGGCCGCGTCGAGGCAGTGCAGATAACCGTCGCAGCAGTGCAGGCGGAGCGTATCTTGCGGGCCGAGCACGACCGGCCCCGGGGCGCGGTTGCCGATGACGTACTCCCAGAGCAACTTCGGTTTCTTGTCTTCTTCGACCAGGGCCACGAGGCGGTCCTGGTACTGGAGGAATACGCGGCCGGCGGCGTCGACCGCGGGCGCGTTGCGGAGCGGAATGGCCTGCTCTTCCGGCAGCAACTCCTCCGGGAACCACCACACCAAACTCTCGGGACGCGCCCGTTTGGGCTGAGCGGGCGGCTGCGGCGCGGCCGCCGGCTTCGGCGCGGGCTGTGGCTTCGGTTGCCGTTGCGACTGCGGCTGCGGTGCGGCTGGCGCAGGACGAGGGCGCTCGGGCGGGGCCGCGGGCTCCGCGGGCGGTTTCGCCGGCGACGGCTCAACAGTTGACGAAGGCCGCTGCTCGGCGGCCTGCGGTTGTCGGGGTTCCGACGGCTTGGCGGGCGGCGACGCAGGACTTGGCGGCGCGGAAGTGGACGGCGCAGCACCGGACTGCGGCGCCTGCGGCGGACGTTCGACCGTAGGCTGAGGGCCTTCCGACCCACCGGCCGGACCGGGCGGCGTGGTCACCGGCGGTGAAGGTCGCTGACGCGACTGCTGAGGTTCCGCGGGTGGCGCGGCCGGAGACGTTTGTGCCGGCGGCGGCCGCTTCGCAACGCCGGGAGGCGGTGGAAAAGCCGTGCGGCCAGGCGCAGTTCCCTGGGGCGTGGTCGGCGTGCCAGGCGCGCGTTGACGCGGCGGCCCAGGTGGTTGCCGCGGACCGGGCGGCGGTTGCTGCGGCTGGGGGCCCTGCGCGGGCGGCTGTCGTCCCTGGGTCGGGGGCTGCTGGGGGGCCGCGGGCGATTGCGGCATCGTGGGTGACGGCGGCTGCGGATAGCGCGGTTGCATTCCGGCTGGAAGCCCTGCGGCGGTTGCATACCTGGCGGCGGCAGGCCCGGCTGCCCCATCGTCGGCTGCCCCGACCACGGCGCGCCAGGCGGTTGCTGCATGCCGCCAGACCAGGGCGACGGCGCCTGCGGCATGCCCGGCTGGGGCATACCCGGCTGCTGCGGCACACCCGGTTGTTGCGGCATTCCCGGCTGGGGCATTCCCGGTTGCTGGGGCATGCCCGGTTGGCCAGGCCAACCACCAACGGCCGGCGGTTGCATGCCGGGCTGCGGTCCCCAGGGATTGGCCGGTTGCTGCGGAACCTGCGGCTGCGCGGGCCACCCCCCCTGCTGCGGCATACCCGGCTGCTGCGGCATACCGGGCTGCTGCGGCATGCCCGGTTGACCGGGCCAACCACCAACGGCCGGCTGTGGCACCCGGGCTGCGGTCCCCAGGGATTGGCCGGTGGCTGCGGTGCTTGGGGCTGAGCGGGCCATCCGCCAGGAGCCTGCTGCGGCATTCCCGGTTGCATCATGCCCGGCTGCTGCGGCATGCCCTGTTGTGGCACTCCCGGCTGCATGCCGGGTTGCTGGGGCCAGCCGGGTTGTTGCGGCATGCCGGGCTGCATGCCCGGCTGCGCGGGTTGGCCGGGCTGACCAGGCCAGCCGCCTTGCGCCGGCGGAGTGAACGCCACCAGGCGGAACAACCCAACTGCCTGCCGTCCGCACTGGGGACAACTGAAAGGTTGAGTAGGCCGTTGGATTTGAAAGCCGCAGTTCGAACAGCGGAATGTATTCATGTGCTCCTACTATTTCAGGGCCAAGCCGGTGGGTCAAGGCCCATCCTACTTGACGGCCACGCTGGCCTTGGTATAGACCTTTCCATTGTCGCGGAGCACGATCCAGCCGAGGACTTGGGTAATCTCCACGCCCGGCCGCGAGGCATTGTGCCGCAGCGAATCGAAACGCTCGCCCGGATTGACCAGTTCGATGGTATTGGCCATGCCGGCCTGGTCGCACGCCCGCATGAGCCACTCGACGAGGGCCTTCTCGAACTCGCTGGGCCGGTTGGACGTTTTGGGCTGCCAGCGATAGAATGCCTCGCCAACGTCCTTCAGCAAGGGCGGCATCTTGTCGGCCGCGGCGGCGCGGAACAGCAAGAGGTTTCCCACCACGCCGCAGGCCCCGGGGTCGCCGCGAAGCACGCCGTTGAGCAACTGGCTCTTTTCATGGTTCAGCGCCGGATTGTGGGCCAACTCGCCGCCCAACAAGGCCTCTTGCCAATCACCGCCCACAGCCGGTTCAGCCGCAGCGGGCTCGGGTTGCGGGGGATGAATGATATCGTGAATTCCTTGCAATAAGTTCGCGTTGTTCTGTTGGAGCAACTGATGGATGCCGTTCCAAAGGCCGGTAAAGGACTGCTGCACCGTGTTGAAGCTCTGCGGCATCGTTTGGACAATTCCGGCAATCTGCTGAATGCCGGCGCTCTGCGAATTGTGCTGCTCGGCGTGCGAGTCGCGGAGCTTGGTGATGGCAGCCACCAGGCCGTCCTTGAGGGCGTCGATCGATTTGAGCTTGGCTTCGAACTGTTCGAGCTTTTCACCTACCGGGCGGACGGCCGACTTGAGCGCCGACTCGCTGATGCCCGAACCGCCGCCGTCGCCCGCAGAGGCCGCGCCAGCGGCGGCGGCGCGCGGACCAGCGCTCGCCAGTTGATCCACCTTCCGGTGAATGGCATCCAGCACCAGGCCGTAACTGACCATCTTGTCCAGCATGCCGTCGAACTTCTCATCCGCGGACTTGCCCTGATCGCCGCCGGCCGGCTTCGCATCTCGATGCAGCAGGTAGGCGAGCACTTGCTCCTTCGTCTGGTTCATGACCTTGTCAAGCCGCTCGAGGCGATCGGTCAGTTCCGACAACGACTCGCCGCTGTCTTCCGCCACGGCACGGACCGCCATCGGTTCGCGCGGCGCGGCCGACGACGCGGGAGCGTCTTCGGACTCGCCGAGCCACGAGGGCGTTTCACGCTTCGGGGCCGGCGTCGGCTCCGGACTGTCCTTCTTCTTCTGGCCAAAAATATCGGGAAAAGCCATGGCAATTGTTCCCTCCAAGCTTCCAGGTTTTGCGGTTATGAGTGATTGAAATGCAATCGCAGCATTCCGAGTAATTGTGTCGTCATTTTCCTCGAGGCATCACGCGCGGGGACGCGGGGCGTCCATCGAGCGCGTTGCCGCCGGGCGCTGCGCCGGCGTGGTCGGCGCGGAAACGAAGGTCAGCGGTTTCCGATTTCAATATTGTCCAGTCCGCCGGTGTCGAGGTAATAGCGCTCGTCGGCCAAGGTCCGCCAGCGAGAAGAACACGTTCTCGCCGAGCACGGCGTCTTCGCCGGCCACGACGCCGCTGACCTGGTCGATCTCGAGGATCTCTTCCTGGTCCTTCGTGGCGTGCTTGCGTTTGATCTTCACGGTGATCTGCGTCGGCCCGATGCGGTCGCCCGGATCGATCTTCAAGAGATAGACCGGGCGTGGCCTGGGCCCCCTCGTCGCCGCTGAGCTTGCGGCCGATGAGCACGCGCTGCGAGCTGGTGGGGAACTCGGTGATGTCCTCGCGGCTCTGCTCGGTGACGGGCTCGAAGAGGATCCGTTCCGGCCGGATGCCCGAGGTGGCGTCGGTCATCACGCCCCAGTAATAGGTGTTCTCGTGCGTGCGGCCCTTCATGTCGAACTTGAACTGCGGCAGCATGCCGTGCCGGGCCATGAACTCGATCGCCGCGCCCACGACCACGGGGCTCTTGGGATCGATGATCACGCCGGGGTTGTGGCCCTTCTCGTCCTGGTACGGATACCAGTTGCCGGCGTAGTGGTTGTGCATGGGCACGATCCGCGACGGCGACAAGCGGCACGTACATCTTCACGAGCTGCTGGATGTAGCCCAGCTTCGAGGGCAGCCCGGCCAGGAGCACCACGTCGGCCTCGTGCTCGACGATGCGGTGGCAGAAGTCGTAGAGCAGGTCGGCGAAGGTGTCGTAGACCACGCCCTCGAACGCGGTCTTGTCGAAGACCAGGTTCAACTCCTGCTGGGCGTTGTAGTAGCCCGGGCCGCGGAGGCTGGTCGAAGGCCTTCTGCAGCGATTCGACGACGACCGGGTCGACCAGGTCCGGGATCGGTGTGGGTGATCGGCTCGCCGACGTCGTCGCCGGCGTTGTTCAGATAGGCCTGGGCCAGGGGCACGAAGAGGCGGTTCATCCAGTTGACCCGCTGGGCCCGCAGTTCGCGGTTCCGCGGCACTTCCGGCCCGAAGAGCACCTGCACGTCTTCTTCTTCCAGGCCGAGCGAATCGGCGAAGGCGGGCACGATGATCGTCTCCAGCAGGCGCTTGACCAACTGGTCGCCGCCCAGGGAGATGCCGTCCTGGTGGAGGACCTGGCCGCGGATGTAGTCGTCGATCTTCGACTCGAAGTTGTAGCTGGCGATCATCAGGTCGGTCGTGCCGCCGCCGATGTCGATGCAGGCGATGCGGATTTCGTTGGCCTCGTCGCCGAACGTCTCCGGCTCGGCCTGCTTGCCCTTGGCCGGGGCGCCGGGCCGCGGGGCGCCGGGCCGGGCGACGGCCCGGCGGGCGGTGGCCGGGCGCGCGGCCGTCACGTCCGGCATGTCTTCCACCTTGGGCTTCTTGCGGCCGCGGTCCTGGTGCATGGTGGTGAACCAGAGCCGCGGGTCCTGGCCCAGCATCCGCAGCTCGCTCCAGATGTAGGTCAGGTGGCAGGCGCTGGCCTCGTCGATGCCCAGGTTGATCTCCGGCTTGCAGCGCTGGTTCTTGCCCAGCGTGGCGGCGAAGATGTTGATGGCCTTCGTGCCCTGGGCCGTCAAGCCGCTGCTGCTCCTCCTGGATCATGCCGCTGGGATAGCTGAGCGTGAGCGTGCGGATTTCGCGGGCCCGGCCCGCCTCGCCGGAGGCGTTGCGGTAGGCGATCGAGTTGACGTAGGTGTAGGCCTGGCAGAGCATCTCGTAGAGCGCGGCGGTCATCAGCACGCGGGGCGCGTGCCGCGGCTTGAGCGGGGCCTCGGCGGCGTACTCGCTCTCCTTGGGCTCGCTGTCCTGCAGGAGGAAGTCGCGGTCGTCCTCGTGGATGTACTTGAGGAAGGGACCCTTCAGCGGCGAGGCGTAGGCGCCGGTCTTGCAGCGGTCGGCGGGATCGGCCATGTGCCAGTTGGCCCCTTCCAGCCAACTCGCGTCGTCGGCCCAGAGGTAGCGCTTGGGCGAGCTCACGCCGGTGCGGATGTCGCCTTCGGCCCGCATGACCTGCACCACGTCGTCGGCCTCGCGGCCCATGCGGACCATGGAGAGGTCGTCGAACAAGCGGCGGCGTGACGACCATTTCCACCTTGGCCTGCCGGGACTTGCCGCCGCGGCCGAACCAGCCGCGCTTGCCGTCCTCCTCGCCGACGGTGTGGTAGTCGATCTTCTTCTGCTCCAAGGGCGGCAGGTAGGGCGTGTTGCACCAGTGGGTCTTCGACGAGAACCACCGCGCGGCGGGCATGGCTGACGAACTCGCCTTCCTCGTTCCAGGCGTCGAGGTGGTAGCGGTTGGTGAGCTCGAAGGGGAGCATCTGCGGCGTCTGGCTGATTTCGCCGGCCAGTTCCAGCAGCAGCACGCCGGTGCGGCTGTTGCCGAAGTCGATGACCATGTGGACGTGCTTGGCGTCGCCGGCCGTGGCCGCCGCGGGGCGGATGCAGAGCTCGATGTCGCGGCACGCCCTTCAGCGGCTTGCCCTCGATGTCCAGCAGCCCTTGCAGATTGACGAGGAAGTCGCGGGTCAGCGAGGTGGGCGAGCAGAAGTAGCCGACTTCCGGGTCGCCGCAGGAGGTGTCGACGGCCAGGAACAGCCGCGTCGTGCCCGACTGGATGATCTGCCACTGGATGTAGGGGAAGGTCCGCGGGGGATCGTTGGCGGCCGCGCCGGCGCATGGCGCAGCGCTGCCAGCCGTAACCGATCTGGTTGGTCTGGTAGCGGCTGCCGCCGCGCAAGGGAATGCAAACGACCTGGACCCCCGTATTGGCGAAAAGTACGTGCATGATCTAAATATTTTATCTCGACTGGAGTTAGGCGGGCCGGCGGGCGCCTCGGGAGGCAGAATCGGCCCGTTCCGTCATTATAATGCAAGCGGGAGGTTTGTGGAGGGAGTCCCAACGCGTTCTACAGAGGGCAACGTTGCAAAATTGGTGCCCGAGCCGTCGAAATCCAAAGGGGGGGCTTTCTCGACTTCCACCGAGAACAAAAGATCATTATAATTTGAGAATTCACGGGCTTGAATTGCAATCTCCGCGGCAAACGACCGTTGATCGCGAAACATGGCCAATTGCTTCGAGGAGTAACGATTGCCTGTTGTCTCGCGCTTTTTTGGAATTGTCGTATTCATGCATTGGCGTGACCACCGTCCGGCACATTTCCATGCGCGGTACGGTAATGAGGATGTCGCGATTGAGATTTCCACCGGCGTGGTTACGGGAGGGATGAATCGTCGCGCTTTGGTGCTGCTTGAGGAATGGCGGCAAATGCATGAACAAGAGTTGCTGGCCAATTGGAGATTAGCGGAAGAAAGAAGACAATTGATTCCGATTCCTTCCCTGGAGTGATGAGCATGTTCCTTCATGTTTGCGAAGCGAAGTACTTGCACGATTACGTATTCTGGCTGAAGTTCTCCGATGGCGCCGAAGGAGAGCTCGATTTGCGGAGCGAACTCACCGGAGAGATGTTTGCTCCCTTGCAAGACCTGGACGAATTCAAGCGATTCCGCGTCGATCCCGAACTCCAGACAATAGCTTGGGAGAACGGGGCGGACTTGGCACCGGAATTCCTTTACGACCAGATGAAGGCATTGACGCGAGGGCAAACAGCAATGAAAATGAATTCCGCAGTTGGCGCTTCTTAGGTCGTCGTATCAGCAACTGGGCTTATCCTTAGAACGTCCGGAGGTGTTGATGGGAGTCCCCCGTTTTTCGAGGCTTCCCGCTCATTTCTTCCCAATGTTCTTATTCAATTCTTTCTCCTCTTCTCCCGACGTCGGTGAGTTGTCGGCCGCCTTCTTGCCGATCACATCCCGCAGGAGCGGAAAATCGTGGCATTCTTTCAGGGCTTTCAGAATGGCGCACGACGGCGTAAGCACCAGCATTCGAGGCGACGCGGCGCCGACCCCAGCGAGAACTTTGGCCTCGCCTTCGCGTGATCCGCCCGTTTCGGCCACGATACCGATCACTTTTCCGGTCGTCTAGCTAATGACTGGAGAGCCGCTTTGCGACTCCGGCTTGATTTCCTGATACAACATCACCTGGTGTTGCTCCGGAGCTGTCCTGACAACCGTGCCCTCAAGAATCGCATAGTCCTCTTGGCCGAACGCGCACTTGTCGTGGAAGTAGACGCGTTCGTTGAGATCAATCGTCGTTCGCGGATCTAATTCAAGAACGACGCTGGGGGGAACCCCTTCGGACACCGGCATGAGCAGGTAGTCGGTCCGTTTGTCCTCCCACGGAATAGTGAAGATAATCGGCTTTCCGTCGGAATCCTTGCCTGCTGTTACTTGGATGACGCGCGTCTTCCCGGGCGGCCCCCAACTTCGCTTGAGTACGGCCACCGGTTTTTCGTTCCCCAGACTTAGCCAGCGGGCTTCCGCCAAGCGCGGCCCGTGTACGTCGAGGAAGTGCGAACTCGTCACTGCCGCGACCTTGCCGCCAGGGGCCTTGACGAAAAAGCCGGTCCCTTGACAGGTTGGCTCGGAATTCTCCCAAACGAACATCGGCTGGAAAAGAATCTCTCTGCTCGGCGGCTTTACCGCCGATTTGTGCGCTGCCTGCGCTACGGCAGGAGGCGGATTCACCGGAGCGGGTGCGTTCGCTGCAACTGGCGCCGGTTTTGGCGCGGCTCCGTGGAAGTAGTTCCAGGCCATCCAGGCCAGTCCAATCGCGCCGAGACCATAGAGGGCGTATTCGAAGATGCGTCGCGGCAACGTCTTGGCCGCTGTTTTGAGCTCCCGCTTTCGATCCGCAAATACGTCCTCGATCAGCATGCAACGTTTCGGGTTTTGGGGATCGACCAGCAAGACCACGTGTTCGCCCAGCGCCGGGGCGAGGTCGCGAAGCGTTGACCAGATAAAAACGTGCTCTGCATTTCCGACTGTGTAGGTACACTCCGCTCGCATTTGGCCGCGATAGGAGAAGAGGCCGTGCTTGCTGATCGTGCCCTCCACCTCCACGCCGAATCGCGCCAGGTCGATTGCCCTGCGCGTCCGCACGATCGCAACCACCAGCAAGACGCACGTCATGATGACTGCGAAGACGAGAGTTTCCGTCGGCGAGAGCCTCCCCCTGTCGGGCGAGGAGAGCAGGTGGAGGATATCAACGTGGAAGAGGGCATTGATGGCGTAGAGCAGCCACAATATCGCTGAGGCCGTTACGGGCATGGCGGAATGCTTGAACAGCAGCCGTCGCCGAAAGGCGTCATCGATTTTACGCGGAGCGTTGGACATGGCGATTTTCACGGAGCAGATTGCCGCGAAGGGAACGATGATATGGCCGGATTGCCGCGCATGATTTGGAAAGGAAAATGAGGGAAAGAAAGACGAAAGACGTTACTCTGCGTTTTCTTTTTGGACCCGTCCCCTGCCCGTTTTCCTGCCGTGATTAGTCCCAGCTAGCGGCCGGCCCAGTAGCTGGACCGCCCTTTGGTATGGGCCACGGCAATAACCGCGACGCCGCTATCGAATTCGCGAAAGACTACTTGAAACGGAAAATGCCTCATAAGGTAATAACGATGCCGGGCATCGCACATTGGAAATCGATTCGGATCCGCGGCTATGGCTTCCAGCGCCTTCCCGAACTCAGTTTGAAATCGGTCGGCTGCCTCAGCGCTGCGCTCCGCATACCAGCGTAGCGCGTCGGCATAATCACTTTCGGCCGCCGAGCAAACGACAACGTCAACCATCGAGACCGGCCTGACGGCGAGCCCGATCGCGAACTTCTGGCCATGGCGATACCGTCATTTGACCGGCATCGAGTTGCCTCGACCGGCGTTGCGCCTCTGCAATCCACTCTTCGCTGGGCGGTGCCCAGTCTTTCGATTCCACGGTATCCCATAGAGCGTGGATGAGCCAGACTCGTTCGTCCGCCGGCAAGGTCTGGGCAGCTTCGAAGATTTCTTGCAGGGAACTCATGTCCTCCTCACTTCCTGTCGAACGGCTCCAGAATATGGATCAACTCCATGTTTCCCGGCGGGAGCTTGATGTGCTCGCCGGCCCCCAGGGCCAGGGCCAGCGGCAGACGCTTGGCCCATTGCTTGACGAACGACGCCATGAGCCCGAAACGGCTGAAATCCTCCTCGCCGTTGCCCTTGTTCTTGCGCCTCCTCCTCCGGAGTCTCCAGCGGCGCCCGGCTGGGACCGGGGTTCATCACGTAATCGTTGAGGATGATGCGGACGTACTTCCGCCGGGCGCGGCGGCGGGCCGCTTCGTCGCGGGTCTTCAGGCCCACCACCGGCTGCACCTGCGCGACCAACTGGTCGAAGACCTTGTCGGTCAAGAGGTAGTCGCGGAGGAAGCGCGTGAAGATGTTCATGTCGTTGGGATCGAGCCACGGCTCGCCGTCCTTGTGGTTGTTGCAGAAGGTCTCCCAACGCTTGGGCACGGCCACCGTGGCCCATTCGTGCAGGTAGTTCTTCAACTCCCTGGGCAGCGGGTCGCCGTGGCGGCGGTTGGCGTTGTCGGCACAATCGGCGATCTGCAATTCCTCGCCCTCGGCCATGCAGAGCGACTCCTCCAGGGCGTGGACGCGATGGTAGATCCGCTCCTCGTCGGCCGTGAGCCAATCGACGACCTTCTTGGCCGCCAGCACGCGGCGCTCGCGGTCGATGTTGGTGTCGGGATCGACGACCCAGTCGCGGGAAAGCTGCAAGAGCCGGTTCTGGACGTCGCCGATCTCCTTGGTCAACTGGTCCTGCTTGGCGTCGGCGCTGGTCACGGCGCGGATGCCCATGCTGATCAGCGATTGCCCGCCGTCGCCGTCCTTCATGGCCGTGTCCCAGCGCAGCGGCCGGGTCGCGGACGTAGGTCTTCACCAGTTCCGATTCGAGGAACGCCTTGCGGGCGCGGTCCCATTTCTCCGGGTTGTCGTCCTCGCGCTGCTCCTCGTTGGTGTCCCACGTGCCGGGATAGCGGATGGGATAGACGTTGGTGAACGCCTTGCCCTTGCCGCCGAAATCGGTCATCACGTTGCCCAGCGTGTCGAGAATCGAATTCAGCCGCGTGTCGTAGAGGATCTTCTCGGCGAAGATTTCGCGGTTGCGGAACTCCTCGTCCAGGCCCGACATGCCGATGAACAAGGCGGGAATCTCGTCCTGCACGCGGAGCGGCCAGACCTTCTCGCCGTAGCGGGCCCGGCCCCACTTCTCGACGTGATACTTCATCTGGGCCTTGACTTCCAGGTTGCCGCCGCGGAGCAGGAGGAAGAGCGTCTGGATCTGCAATTCGTCGACGAAGCGCTCGAAGAGGTACGAGACCTTGCCGCGCTTGACGATTTCCATCTGCTCTTCCAGCGTGTCGGCGCTGGTCCGCTTGCCTTGCTCGATGCCCGTCCGCACGGCCCGCATGCCCGGCACGTCGAGGAAGTCCATCTGCTCGATCACCTTCCGCCACTCTTCGCTGAGGCGGTGCGGCAGCACGGGCATGACCAGTTCCAGCATGCCGGCCTGGATGGTTTCCAGTTCCTCGGTGCCCATGCCCGAGTTGGGGCGGTATTCGAGGACGAAATACTTCTCCTTGGGCGTGAGGTAGATGTCGCTCCAGGCGACGTGGTTCCAGATCTTGGAATTGGGCCGTTCGTAGACCTTCGACCGCTGGCTGTCCAGCAGGAAGCGGACGCCGGCCCAGTGGCAGAAGATGGCCGGGTCGTGGTTGCCCAGCGTGATCCGCTTGAGGAAATTGGCGATCTTGACGAACAGCGCGGTCAGCGAGGGCCAGTTGTCCCAGAACAGCGCCGCCGCGACCGCCACGTAGCCGTCTTCGGAGAGCGGGTAGCGGCTCAACAGGCCGTTGATCACCGCCTCGGTGGCCTGGAAGCCGCGGCGATCGACCGCCCGCATGTAGGAGAAGGCGTCGAGGATGTCCATCCGCCACTTGCGATCGACCTGCTGGTCGGGAAACTTCCGCGCCAGGTCCTCGAAGAGCGTTTCCAGCTCGGCCTGCTGCCAGGTCGTGGCGGGCGTCTTGCACTCGGCATGGAAACCGCGGGCCAGCACCCGCAGCCACTCGGCGCGGGTCAAGGCGCGGACCATCACGGGATACTGCGGCGAGACGCCGGCGCCGATGCGGTCCTTGGTGGTGAAGCGGGTCACCAGGGCCGTGGCTTCCTGCGAACCGCACTGCGGGTTCAGGTCGTTGTCGAAGGAGAGGTTCTTGTAAGTAGGCCGGTTCGCCCAGCGTTTCGTCGCCGCCGATGGGGCAGTAGTTCTCGCTTTGCGGGCGGAGCACCTGGCCCATGAACAGGCTCTTGCCCACCTGCGAGGCCCCGTAGGCCGCGGCCGCCACCGGCACCTTCGACGAGGTGTAGAGGCTGCCGGCCAGGCGGCGAAGCTGCAAGACTTCGAACTCGTCGCTCTCGTTGACCGGCAGCAACTCCGTTCGCCGGCGTGCCGGGTTGTACTCCGAAAGCCAATCGCACAAATCGGTTGCCAGGTTCTCTACCTGTTCCGCACGCCGAATGATGTTGCGGTCGCGTTCATCTGGAAATGGCATATTACTTCGTGTCTTTCCCTGAATTGGGATCCTTGATGGGGACTTGGGGATTGTTGGGAGCCTGAGGGTTGTCGACTTTCTTCAGGGTCCGGGTCACGTCAAGTTGCAGGTTCAGTGGGTATTGTTCGATTCGCTGCGTGGCCTTGTCGCGGGCCTCCAGGACCAGGTCGTAGACCTGGCTCGGCGGACCGTAAGTCAACGTCGCTGCGTAAGGTCGCCTTGCGGTTGTCGCCTTCGGCCGGTTCGTTCGCCGTCCAAGTTCTCTTGCGGACTGGTGCCCTTCGGCGTAGACCCGATATTCTAACTCACCTTCGCAGCCTGCCGCTAGTACCTCGATCGTCACGTCGAAATGTTCTTGTGTCAAGTCGGTTGTGCGTCGGATTGACGCTCTCAAAACGCTTGCCCGAGACCGAAACCTTGGCAAAGACCTCCTTGCCGCGATAAGACCGCCTGAAGCTGGGTTTGCCCCTGGGCTCGGGCGACGAAATTGGCCGGGTTGGGCGGATCGACATCGAGGACATTCTTGTCCATGCTTTCGATCTGGGCCTGCGACGGCCACTTCCGTGCCGTCGGCGCCCTTGGCCATGACGGCCGGACCGCGCCGTCTGGCCCACCTGCAAGATTTATCTCCGGCGGATTGAAATAAATTGAATCCGCAGCGGAAACGTGAACATTGACCGTTGCCGACTGCCCGCCGGCGGAAACCGTCACGGTCACATCGCCCACCGAGCGGCCGGTGATCTTGTTGCCGTCGACGCTGACAATCCCCTGGTCGTCCGGGGCCTTGACCGTGACTACTCGAGCCGGGCATCGTGGGGGTTGTCCACCGCCCGGATCGATCGCGGCATTGCCGATCGTTTGCGTCTCGCCCGACCAGAGCGAAAGCGTGCTGGGATTGACGATCAGTGTCCCGGCGATGGTCGTGCCGGCAGTGGCATCGCCGCCGCTGAATTCGATCGGCATCGTGGCGGTCTGGTCGCCAAGCGTGGCGGTCATCTTCGTCATGCCCGCCGCGACCGGCGATACCTTCCATCCGCCGTCGACTTTCTCGATCTTGGCGATGTCCGCCTTCGGCTCGGTGACTTTGACGTTCGGATCGTTGCTCACGTCGTCGAAGCCGCCGTTCTCATACTGGCGAAGCAGCTTGGCGGTTTGCGGCATGGCCTGAACGCCCGCCCGATAGAAAGGCGGCTCGAACACCAGGGCAACGACCTTGCCGGTGGTCGATCCCGGCAACGGTCACACCGTCGCCGATGACGACTCTGCGGCCATCGGCATCGTAGACGACGCCGTCGGTGATGACGTCGACGCCCGTGCCTACCGGCGTCTCGCCAGCCACGCCGCCAGGTAACGTTCAGGGTAGTCTCGGCCTTTTGTCCGGCGAAATCGGCGACCACCTTGGTTTGTCCGGGGCCGGTGCGTGGCGACGGTCGTGCCGGCGGCCACGTTCGCGACCGCTGGATCGGTGACATTCAACTGCACGCCGTCGGTCGGGAGTGAGGATCACGCGGTTGCCGCCGCGCATGCCGGATACCTCGTAAGTGACCGCCTGCCCGATGTTGATCGTTTTTTCCGGGGCCGGATTGATTTGCAGGTCGGTGATCGTATTGGCCGCCACCTTGACCGGCACGGCGATCTTGAGCTTGTCGCGCCAGGCGACGTTGATCGTGTCTTTGCCGATGGCCTTGGCCTGCACGTCCTCGCCGCCGATGACATCGACCGTGCCGCCCTTCTCCGGCGCGACCTTGAGATCGGGCTGCGGGAACATCTCCTTGAGGCCCGAAGTTGCGGCTCGGCCGAAGACCTGCAAGTGGGCGTGTTCGCCGGCGGCCATCTCCAGCGCGGCCGGATTGGCGGTCAACTCGGTGATTTCTTCGTTCGTGACTTCCACGGGAACGGTGGCCGTTTGCCCGGCAACGAGAACCTTGATCTCGGTCTTGCCCGGTTTCAGGGCGCGGACTCGTCCGATCGCCTCGTCGACGCTCGCCACCGACGGATCGGCCACCTTGAAGCGCGGCCATGACGTCGACCTTCTGGCCGCCGGGCATTTCCAGGAAGACGCTCAAGCGGTCGGCCTGCCCGGGGGCAAGGATCAGCGACCCCGGTTCGACGACCAGCTTGCCGCCGCTCAACGGCGTGGGGCCTCACGGTCACGTTGACCCGGGTGACCTTGTCGCCCATCGTGATGCCCAACGGCACCGCGCCCACGCCGCTCGGCATGGAGGGTCCGCGTGGCCGGATCGAACCGCACCACGCCGGGGCTCTCCGGCACGGCCGTGGCCTGCTGGCTGACGTCCAAGTCACCGCGGAAGACGTGGATCGATATCGCCCAATTGCTGGCTTTCGCCCAGGAACATCTCGATCGCCTTGGGCTCGACGCGAAGTTCGCCGGCGATCGTATTGGAAACGGTCACCTGGGCGGGCAGGCGACGTCAGTCCCTTCCGTTCGACGGTCACCTCGCTCTGGCCGAGGCTCGAGGCGATGACCGAGGAACCGGACATGCGGGCCACGTCGGGCTTCGACGACTTCCAGGTCAGGTTGCCCAGGCCGGTGATGTCGCCGACCGACTTGCCGTCCTTGTAGCCGATCGCGTGCAGTTCGATAGGTTTCGCCCGGCCGCAAGGGGACATTGCCCGGCTCGACGGCGATCTTGTCGATTTCGACGTCCGCCGTGACAACGACATTCAAGGGAACCGTCGAGGACATGCCCTGGAACTCGGCGGTGACTTGGGTCGAGCCGGGGCGGAGGCCGAGAAACTTGCCGTGCTCGGCGGTCAACAGCGCGCTGGACGGCGGCTCCGGCGTGCGGAGAAGGGCCTTTTTCGTGACGAAACGGGTGTAGCCGTCGGGATAGTGGACCTCGACCTTGAAATCGGTGAACGTGGCCCCCACCGGGAACCGCACCTCTTGGACCTGCTGCGGTCCCTGCTGGCTGAAGATCTTGACCCAGTCGGGCTTCTGTTCGATCGGCGGCGGCGGTCATCGACGGCGAACTTCGCCCGGCCGATAGGTCGTCGTGTGCCAGAGCACGTTCCGCCCGCCGACTTCCGCGCGGAGGAACTGCGTGTAGCCTTCCTTCTTGGCCGTCAGCACGGGGGCTTCCCACTTGACGTATTCGTTCTCGAAATTCGCCGGCCAATGCACGTCGGCGGCCGGTTCCTGATGCCCGTCTTTCTCGACCAGGACCGAGTACCGCTGGCTCTGGCCGACCGGCAGGAGTTTTCCGCCCGGCTCGCGATCCAAGATCAGTCGGGCCGCCGGATCTTTGGCATCCGGCCCGGCGGCTTTCAGGGTGAAGACGACGGAGGCCGTGTTGCCGCCTACCGTGGCGTCGAGCTTCACTTCGCCCTTGCAGATCGGGCAGCAAGCGTGACCGTCGGCCGCAGGTTATCCGTGGCCGGCGTCCAGATGATCGGGTCTGGGGCGGCACGTTCCAATTGACCGCGTCGGGACGGACTTCCTGCCAGGCGTCGGAATCGCCCACTTGCTGCTCGACCATCAGGGCGACCGACTGCCCCGGGGCCAGCGGCGAAGCGGCCGACGGCGTGATCCGCAGGGCCTTCGATTCGGCGTCGACCACCTCGACCTTGGCCGTGGCCGGCCGGCAGCACGGGGATCGATCCGCTGACGTCAAACGGCGCCGCCGGGCTTCAGGCCGGTGAGGATCGGCGGATAGAACCGCACGGCCTTGGGCTGGGCGACGTAGTAGCCCACCCCCTGCCCAAGCAATTCGGCCCGCTGTTTTTCCTTCTTCCCGTCCGGCTTCCATTTCCACCAGGAACAGCGGCAAGCGCCGCCTTCTGATTGACCGGCACGCGAACGCTGGCCGGGTCGAACACCAGCTTCGCCTTGGCCGGATCGCAAACGCGGAACTCCTTCTTGGCCGGTTCCTTGGCCGCCAGGTGGCTGCCGGTCACCATGGCATCGCCCGGGATGCCGGTGGCGAACAGTCCGGTCTTTTCCGCGACCTTCAGCACTTTGTCGTTGGAACTCTTGAACGAGGTGAGCGAGGGCACCAGTTCCACGTCGCCGCTGGGACCGCTGGCCGTGAGCACGACCCGGCCCGGCTTCGCCGGCGATGCGGAGCGTGCGATCGACGTCGATGTCGAGCTTGACGTTGGGATCGGCCTCGACGCTCTTGAACGCCACGCGGTTGGATTCCTGGCCGTGATAATTGGCATAGACGTTCAGCGGCCCGGCGCCGGCCTTGAGGGCCCCCACGGCGCCGACGGCCTCGCGCTTGTCGTACAACTCCAGGCCCGGCACCGACTTCTCCTGGCTGAACCATTTCAACCGCTCGGAGGGGATCTGCACGCGGCGCCCGCCGCTATAGTTGGCAAACGCCTTGCAGCCGCATCATCTGGCCCAGCGGCAAATCGATCGGTCCCGCGCGGCGTCAGTTCCAGGCGGCACGGCGCCAAGACGACTTCCACCGGGGCCGTGGCCTTCAAGTTGCCCATCCGCACGGCAAGTTCCTGCGGCGAACTGTTGTTGGTCGGCTTCACGCCGGTCAGCTCGAAGGCCTTCGCGTCGAAGCCGGCGAACTCGGGCGACGGGCTTCTTTTCGGTCGCGATCCACTCGGGGGCGATCTCCGCGTTCCGCGGCGGATCGCTGCCGGCGACCATGGCGAAAACCTTGGGATGCAGTCGTGTCGTCAACCTCGACGGCCAGGCTGCCCGGATCGAAGAAGATGCCCTGGAATTCGGCCTTCGCGACGGTCACGGCCACCGTGCCCAGCGTCTTGCCCGACTGGTTGACCGTGACCTGCGTATCGCCCACGGCCCGGCCGATGAGCCGGTTGTCGGCGGTGATTTCCACGATGCCCGCCTTGGAGCAACTCAGATGCACGGGGCTGCGATCGGGCGAGATGTAGGCGATGTCGGCGATCTCGCCCACCGCCAGGTCGAGGTTTTCCGGATGGACTGGCCGACGCGAAGGCCCGCGGCAAGGCCACGGCAAAATCGCCGCTGCCCTGCAGCGGGCTCCCGTCAGCCCATTGCCGAAGGTGGCCGCCAGCTTGCCGCTGCCCACGCGCTGGCCCTGGAGGGTCTCGCGCTGCAAGCGTGGCCACGTAGCTTGGGCTGACCTCGGTCTTCAGTTGCGACGATTCCAGCAGGTTATAGTGCTTGCCGTCGCTGGTGACGGCGTCGATGTGGACCTTGCCGCTGCAGGCCGACGCCGACGGTCGACGGATCGACGCCGACGTCGATCGACTGGAAATCGGCCTTGGCCACGTTGACCGTGGCCGCGGCCTCGACGTAGGCGGTCTCTTGCGGCAGCCGCGGTAGCGGGCGGCGATCGTCGAACTGCCGGTGGCCAGCCCCTCGACCAGGCTGCCTTGGGCAAAGACCTTGCCGTCGTTCTGCGGGACCCATTCGGCGGCCTCGGTCAGATCGACCCGCGTACCGTCCTTATACTCGCCGAAAACCTTCAAGCGGGCCGTCGTGCCGACGGCCAGATCGACCGTGCTGGGCATCGATCACCAGCTTGTCGGGATTGGCCGACGGCGTGGCAGTCACTTTCACCACGGCCTTGCGGTCGCCGTACTGGAATTCGATCATGGTATCGCCCACGCCCGTCAGGCGGATCGAGCCGGTCGCCTGGTTGAATCGGGCCACCCGCGGGTCGAAGGTGATGCCGACGGCCTCGTGGGTGACTTCATGGTTCTTGAAGAGGCCCTTTTCCCTTACCTGGCAATCGATCCGCGTGCCGACCGGACCGGTGAACTGGGCCGGGGTGGCGACCAGGGCGGCCGGCCGCACCAGCCACCAGCCCCCTCCGCTGCACAGCAGCAGCAGCAGCAAGAGGGCCAGGGCGGCAATCTTCCAATTGGTCTTGCGCTTCGGCCGGGTCTGGAGCATTCCCGCGCAACTGGGACAACGGGGGCTCTTGCCCGGACGGCGGACGAACAGCAGGTTGCACTCCGGATCGGTGCAGACGACCGAGGGGGCCGGTTCGTGGTCCAACCGGTCGTAGCCCCAGCACCAGATCAGCCGCCAGTTGCCCATCACGTCGCGATAGCGGAAGAAGTAGCTGTCCAGGTCGGTGCGGGCCGGATTGTCGACCAGTTCCTCGAAGGTCCGCATGAGAATCTTGCGGAGCGTGCGTTCCGTGGGCGTTTCGCCCCGCGACTGTTCCAGTCGCTGCCGCAACTTGCCCAGGTCGTCGCGCAGGAGCGCTTGGAGGTCCTGGGCGGAGGCCGGCTGGCAGATCACCTCTTCCAACCGCCCGCCCTTGTCGTCGCGGACATAAAAGCCGACGGTATCATCATCCCCCCACACCGGTTCGGCAACCATACCCCCCAGCCAGCGGAAGAGGATGCGGTTATTCGCCCCGGAGCGGTCGAGCATGGGCACGCCCGGCTCGACGGCGATGGGCCGATAATCGCGGGCGGTCTCCGACAAATCAATACGCACGAATCGAGTAGCCATAGCTGAATTTCACCGAAAACGAAGGTTTTTCCGCAAACCTGGAACACGGCCCACGCCGGCAAGCTCTATCATAGAGCGTGCCGGGCGGGGCGCGAATGGGATATAGGGCAAAGTGCGGCGCGGGCACACCGGGTCGAAACCTCCACATTAAATCACCGTTGCATAAGCTTCAACTAACCGACACGGAAAAGCTGGCGCAGGGGCTAGTTGCCGAGCGGCCGGACCGAATTGATGCGAAAAAGGGGGTTCCCCATAGGGTGGGCTTTAGCCGGCCTACTCACACAGGCGGGCTAGAGCCCACCCTACTGCCCAGGTCTCTCGCCGAATTCGAGTTCGCTTGCCCCCCTCTTCATTCAAGACTGTTCCGGTAAGGAGAAGGGCAAGGACTGCGTATGGCGGCTATCCGCCCTATTTGGAATCGCAAATTGCCGCCTGAATTATTCGCGCGGGGTGCCGAGTCGCACGTTTTCATGCAAAGGCCAAGATTCGCGTCAAGACATGGGAACGACAATTTTCGCGGTGCGGCACTCGGCACGGAACAGGTCAAGCTGTTTAAGAGGCTGATCCTGGGCAACCTGTTGGCCGGCAATCTGGCAACTTCCCCCGGCAATATCCGAATTCTTGCAGGCACAGACTTGGACGATCAGGCCGAATTCGGCGGCGATGTTCTGGACTCGCGAAAAGATGGCCCGACGCGTGCCGGCCGGCAAGGCACGGATCGAGCTTTTCCCGCCGCGAAGGACCAGCGGTTGCCCGGCCGCGAATGCATCGAGCAGCGGTTGCAGGAACGGCGAATTCCGGAGATTCCGCTTCAACGAGGCGACGACCGCCGAGCGAAGAAAGAGCGCACCGGCAGCCAAGCGCGTGATGCCAGTTCTTGCCAGCGCCGAGCAAATCTGCCGCAAAGACGATTCCGAGTCCGTCACCTCCGGCAGGATGGGATCCAATCTGGCCGAAGTTGCGATCCCAGCAGCTACCAGTCTTGTGATTTGCTTCAACCGGACCGCCGGAAGAGCGGCATTGGGCTCGAAAAGACTATGGACGGGTTTCTTCGAGAGTGATTAACCCGATCTGGGCTTCAACCAGCGGTGCATGGGCTTGCAGCAACGCCATGTGCTCCGCGGGGATACGGCCTTTGGTCAAGAAGGAAACCCGGATGCGATGCTCGAACAGCACGCTGAGCACCTCCAGCGCGAGATCGAGCACCTCGCGGACGGGCTGGAACAAATCGCTCGACGGACTGAAGTAAACCGCCCGCGGCAAATTCCGCTTTCGTCGAAGTTCTTCGCGAAGTTTCGTCGCTGTGTTCGCGTAGACATGGACGGAGGCATCTTGGGGCGTATTGGCATATCCCAACGAATAGCAGTAGAGGCATCCGTGCGCGCATCCGGTCGTCAAGTTGATGGAAGCGACGTCTGCCAGACACGCGAGGCTGGAACGACATAAGACATCAGACTTGCGCTGGACGAGAACGACGCTCATGGTACAACCTTTCCAAAACACTACCAGATTCGGCGGCCGGGAAGCAGCGCAGCGTTTGCTCGCTCCGTGACGCAGAGGAGGTTCGCCGTGTGCATTCGAGTTCTGTCCGTAACATCGGAGGCCGCAAGAAGACTCAGTTTGCGCGTTTCCAAGTGCCATCGCAAGTATCGAGCATCCAAATCCACGTCCTCAATGATGACCGCGTGACTGGCCATGCATAATCTTGCGAGCGCGCTAATTCCTCCAGGCAGCATTAGCGACGCTTCGTCGAATTCACGAATTGGAAAGATCGCCTCGGCCTCATGAAAGGCCCGAGCATGGGGCTTCTTGCGACAGTGAATTCGTTCGGATGCGGCTCACCGTTCCTGAACGCCCGCGCCTATCACAGCTCCAGCTCCGCTGCCGGGCCAAATGGCGCCTCGCTAGGAATGGAACAGGCAAGACCGGTGGCGGGTTCGCGTGGTCACCAGGACTTCCCGCTGAGTTGTTCCGAAAACGGTGGTTTCTTGATGTGTCTCACGCGCCATGGGTGCTTGGGACTTTCGTCGATTTTTTGGTAATCTCACGCCGCAGCGTGCGCGGCGGAGTTTCAGACCGGCACGCCTTGGACGCGCCCACAACTCTTGGCGGCAACGGCAAAGACCGAGCCGTTCAATACTCGTTTGGCAATTCACCGCGGCGGCGCCGAGCAAACCAGCATTCTTCGATGTTTTCCTTGCGGTGGTTGTGTGGCGGCTTCCGTTTGCTGAGATCGGGAAGGTCGTGGGGAAGCGGTCGCTGATGACCTTGAACGACAGGCGGCCGTTCAGGGCCGCGCTGAGCATCTCGCGGCGCGGACGAAGAACGATGCCCTCGCGCTCATTCTGTGTGCAGGGGTACGTGCCTTCGGCCAAGGCCAGCAGGGTTTCCTGGGTGTGCTGAAAGGAATCTCCTTGCTCGAGCACCTCGACCGCCGGCACCCGATCTCGGCCAACACGGCGCGGGCGTCGTCGTGGTCGAGATAGCGCGCCGCGGAGACGTCGAAGACGCCGAAGCCGAACAACGATGTCTCCTTCAACCTCAGCCGGTTCTTCTGGATTCCGGGACGCACGACCTCGCCCTGGATCGCCAAGTGCGCGCGGCGCAGGGCGCGCTCCAGGTCGTGCTATAGAGGTATACGCCGCGGACGAGGATCATGTCGTCGACCCGGCCGATCCGCCGGCCCAAAGCTTCCGCAGATCCTCAAGACTGGCAACTGTTTTGGCGGCGCGGAGAATCTCTTCCAACTGTTCCGCGTCGTTGATCAGGCGAATCTCCGGCATGAGTTGGGTGCCGGTATCCGGAAATCTCAGTTCCAGGATCGCCTCGATGCCCTCAATGCGGCCCTCGGCACGGCCCTCGGCACGGCCCTCAAGGCGGCCGTATCGTTCCGGCGTGGTAATGAATGACATGTGTTCTTTCTCCTCGTACTCTTTTACTTCTTTCCAAAATTCGTCGGCCAAGGGATTCGGCAATTCCATCATCCAGTCATCTGCACCTCCACGTGGACGAGCACCCACTGCTCCGCGCCGCTTTTCAGCCAGACCTTGACCAGCTTGTCGACGTACCGGCGCCCGATTTCCGCTTCCGGGGCGATTTGTTGCAGTTCCTTGTCGAGCGACTCGCACTCACGGGTCCAGTCGATATCGGCATGCGCTTCGGGAAAGAACAATTCCAGAAATGGCTCGAAGAAGAAGTCCAAGGCTTCTTTCCAGGGACTGTCATAATCAGCCATTGGGGCGGCTCCGGCAAGACAGAACGAACGGCAACTTGTTTTCACACAGTCTACCGCAAGTTGATTCTGGCCGCCAGCCGGAGGATACTTTCCGTGTCATCCGCGGTTCATTACCTCAGATCGTTAAAAGAGTTGGCAAATATTGAACAGATCCAGTGGTCCTGCGGCCTGCGGCAGCCCCGTCGCCTGGGCAGCCCTCCCTCCCCTGCCCACGTTGTTCTCCCCCTTTTCCCTGATTACAATCAGTCCTGTGGAAAGAGGGGTTCAATGCCGCATGCGATCGCGCTGGAGCCGACGCGGCGGTGATACCTCGAACGACAAAGGAGCATGGGAATGCGGTATCTGACGGCAGTGCTGGTAGTCGGGCTGGTCGCGGCTGCGGCCGCAGGGCAGGCGGCGGTGAAGTCGGGCGCAAAAGCGCCTGCCGCCAAGGCCGCGAAGGCGAAACCAGCGGCGGTCGAGGCAGCCAAACCGGTCGCGGGCTATGAGCCGGTGACGTTGGGCGCTGCCATCGCCCCGACCATTGCCACGGCATCGCTGGGCAAGGTCGAGGTCTTCGGCCAGCCGCGCAGGAGTCAGGGCCATCCCTGCACGCTGTGGGACAAGGAGGACGTCGACCATTTCCAGGCCATGCTCAAGACCAGCCAGGAACTCCAGGACCAGTTTGCGAAGCTCAAAGCGGCCATGGACAAACGAATAGCGAAGCCGCTGGGTGTTCCCGTAGCGCAGAAAGACGCCAACGGCGAGTGGATGTTTCCCGGTGATACCGAGGCCTTCAAGGACAAGAAGTACTACCGCCTGAGCCACGAGAACGCGGACGTGATCTCCGACCTGGGCACGCTCTATGCCCTGAGCGGCGAGGCGAAGTACGGTGAGTATTGCAAGCAGATGCTGGTGGCCTACGGGATCGGTTATCCCCACTACGGCCACCCGCTGATGAGAGGCCAGAAATGGACCGAGCGGGCCTACCGCAGCGCCACCGACGGCCGGCTGACGGGACAGTTCCTGGAAGACGGGGGCTGGCTGATTCGGGCGGCGCGGGGCTGCGACCTGGTCTGGGACCTGCCCTCCTGGACGCCCGAGGATCGCAAGACCGTTCGCGACGACCTCTTCGAGGCCGTCGCCTACGAGTTCGTCGCGGACATCCTCGGCACGCCGTCCTACCTGGACCAGACCCACAATCGCTCGGTAATCTGCAACGCGGGGGTGCTGATGGCGGGCTACGCGACGGACGACGAGAAGCTGATCAACTACGGCCTGTACGGCAAGGGCGGAACCAAGGAAAAGCCCGTCGGCGGGGTCCTGGGCATGCACTTCGGGCCGGACTGCATCGGCTCGGACGGGCTGTGGAACGAGGGCTCGCCCGGCTATACGAACATGTCGTTGTGCGCCCTGATCGACGACGCGGAAACCGTCTGGCATCACGGCATCGACATGTACAGCTATCACGACTGTATTCTGAAACGCCTGCTGAACTCCGCCGTCCTGCTGGCGGGCCCGGACGCCCGGATGACCTTGCCGGCCACCCATGACAGCGGCCTGACGCCGCTCTTGTCGGACGCCGCCTGGCTGAACCACGAAGTGGGCGTGGCCTATGAGTATGGCTATCGACGCTATCGCGATCCGCAGTATCTGCCGATCATCCGCAACGAACAGAAGGGTCTGAGCATGACGGTGCATCAGGGCCCGACCTCGGTGCTCTACGATCTGGACCCGGCGGGCACCATGGACTCATCGTCGACGGCCAAGGCCCCGCCGCGCGTCCTGCTCCGCGGGCCAGTCGGGTCTCTGCGCGGGGGCCGAAACCAGCCGCGGAGCAGTCCTGCAGAACGTGAATTTCACTGACGTCGGGTATGGCGTCCTGCGGACCACCGGCAAGGGCGGACCGAACAGCCTGCTCCTGGAATACGGTCCCAGCCGCTCGCACGGTCATCCGTCGAAGCTGGCGATCGATCTCTACGCCCTGGACGACGTGCTGCTGCCGCTGCCGGGCGTAATCTTCCCGTACAACGATCCGTTGGACGTGAAGTGGTATTGGACCACGCTGGCGAACTGCACGCTGACCGTCGACGAGGCGGTGCAACTCTACGAACACACGATGTGGCAGCATCGGGGATCGGCCCCGCCGCAAGCGGCCCAAACCGTCTATGGGCCGGCCGCGACGATGGGCCTCCAACGGGCCTGGTCGGACACGGTTTACCCGGCGACCATCGTCGTGGGCTCGGGGGTGACGATGGACCGGGCGCTGTTCCTGACGCAGGACTATCTCGCCGATCTCTACGGGGCGTTTAGCGCCAGTCCGCACAAGTACGACATGGCGTGGCACGTCCGCGGCCAGCAGCCGTCGGTCTCGGCGTTGAAGCTGGAGCCGATGACCTTCACGGGGCCGGTCGCGCCGGGTTACAACGCCCTGGACAACGTGCGCCACGCGACGAGCGACAAGGCCTGGTCGGTATCTCTGACGCTGGACGGGCGGCCGGCCCGGCTCGTCGCGGCCGGCGGCGCGGAAACGGAGGTCATTCTGGGCGACGGCTACTTCAAGGGCCCGAAAGAACGGCCGCTTACGGTTCTGGAACGGCGCGTCGGCAAGCATTCCGCTTTGTACGGAACGGCCGTGGACCTTTCGGGCCAACAGGAAGGGTATGTCAAGAGCGTGGCTCAGGAAGGCGGGCTGAGCGCGGGCTACGGCTTGCTCAAGGTGGAGACGGCCAACGGTACGGACCTGTGCTTCGCGGCCTACCGGCCGGGGACCTATCAGGCTGGCGGGTTGGAGACCGATGCGGCCCAGGCCATGGTGGTGATGGACGGCCGGCACGTACGGGCCATGTACCTGGGCGGCGGAAAGACGCTGCAAGCGGCCGGGGCGACGATTCAGCGCAGTGAAGCGGGGTTGGCTTACGTTGAGAAACTCGCCGGTGGCAACTACGTGGTCGGTAACCCTTCGGCGGATCAGGCCACGGTGACGGTGACCTTGCCCGGTGTTACGGAAGCAACCCCGTTCACCGTGCGGCTCAAGGGCGGAGCCAAGGCAGAACTGACGGCCAAGGGGCGTTAGCGCGCGTCGTGTATCGGACCGACGCACGCAAGCACCAGAGGCTGGCGTTCGGTCAGAAAACGAATTCTCAGTTTTCAGTTTGTGTTACTTTCTTCTCTTCCGCCAAACTGCTGCCGCCGCAACGATTCCGGCTACACTCAGCAATACGAGCGTTCCCGGTTCCGGCACGGGTGCCACTGTCAGGCTCGGCGACGAACTGGCCAGGGCCGAGCCGGTCGCCGTGAGATCGAAGACGAACGTCCCGCCGGCGCCGATGACCAGACTGGAACCGTCCTGGATCGCGCCGCTGTTGACCACGATGGAAGCAGACGGGCCGACCGCGCCGGTAGCGCTGTTGCCGGCGGGGGTCTGCAGCGTGTCGCCGTTGACGGTCGTGACGCCGGTATACGTGTTGTTGGCGGTCAGCGTCAGCACGCCGTTGCTGATCTTGGTCAAGCCACCCGAACCGCTGATGATCCCTCTGAAAGTCGGGCTGTAGGTCTGCGTGTCGACGGTCAGCGTCACGCCGGTCGAGCTGGGGCTGATCGCCATGTTGTTCGTCCAGGTTTGCGATGCGCCCAGCGCCAGGGCCGCATTGAGGGCGGCCGTGCCGGCGCTGGCGTTGAGCGTGATGCCGCTGCCGCCCAGGGTCAGGGTGTTGCCGTCGGCGTTCAGGGCGATGCCCACCGGGTCGTTGACCACGATGCCCGCCGCGCTCAGCGATCCCCAAGAACCATTCCAGTTTGGTTCGTGCCGCCGGAGGCCGATTGATAACTGTCGCCTTTCGCTCCGCGAAAGTCGCGTTCTTTCGCGGAGCGAAAGGCGACTATGCGACACTCATTGATTCGTCGATGCCAAGTGGTCCATTTCACAAATAATGTCAGGGATAAGATTGTAGAGTGGGCCTGCGGTCGCTACGCGATCTGGTCTCCGCGATTGCCGTTTGAAACCCTGACATTATTTATGAAATGGACCACTAAGCACCGGCTACCGGCGACCAGCTCATCCACCGTCCCCAACACTTCATCCAACATCCCTCATCCTTCCGCATTCATCCTTCCAAGGACCTACTGCGGCGGCGGCTGGATCGGCGTGTTCGTGCCGGGAACCATGCTCAGGCCGTCCGCCTTGTTGCCCAGGTATTGATGCACCTGGGGATTGATGGAATACGCGATCGGGCGAACGGAGATGTCGCACATGCAGGCGTTGAAACTATAGGCATGGGCGCTGCCGAAGTATTGCTCATTGGGGTCAGCTTGGACGCCGCCGTCGGGGCGGTCCTGTGCGGGCGGGGCGCAGGTATAACGCGTGATGTTGAACTCGTTACCGATGTAAAGGTTCATGTCATCGCCATAGTCGGAGCCGGCAACGTAAAGATCCTTGGCAACATACTTTTCTCCGAGCAAGTAGGTATTGGACAACCCATCCCGAATGTCCGCCGCCGAAGTCATCAACAAGGCGGAAACGATTCCCGTGGGGGCGGGAGCACCGGATACCCCGGAGGCGCTTCCCGAGGAATAATTACTTGACAACGAGGTAACCGCGGCCGAAGTGGGGGAACCGGCGGGCGGCCCACACTCCGCCCTGACGCCGCAATAGGGAGTCCAATTCGGGTAATTGTAAACGTCGCCGCCATTGGCCGCGTAGTCGGTCTTGGCAACCACGCTCACGCTGGTCAGCGTGAAGTTCATCGCGGTGGTACAGGTATACGGGTAAAGGGCGACGGCCCGCCGAGTGGGGCAGAGAAAGCCGGCCAGCGCCACTTGAGTGCGATTGGTATTAGCCGCCATTTTCGCAGCAACCGTGGGATTGGCTTGCGTGGGGTCGAGACCGATGCCCAGGTCGTGGACCGGTTGCTGCTCCATGTAGTTCAAGATATTGTAGATCCATCCCCCCGGCTGCTGCAAACCATACCCCCGATCGGCATCGCCGACCCAGCCATAGCCCCAACCGCCCGCCGGGAACGTGCCGTGGTCGGTCTCGTGGTGCTGCATGGCGAGGCCGATCTGGTGCAGATTGTTACGACACTGCGCTAACCGACCTGATTCCCGCGCCGACTGGACGGCCGGCAGGAGCAGACCCATCAGGATACCGATGATCGAGATCACCACAAGCAATTCCACGAGGGTAAAACCGCGCCGCGAGAAGGTTGCTGATGAACCCATGATTGACCTCCGTCACGCAGACAATCGAGAATATCACGGCCCCAAGGATCCGCAATCCGAGCCTGCCTCAAGTTTCCCTAATTCCCGGCCAATTGTCAAGCCAAGACTGCAAAGACTGCAAAGCACATTTTGGTGAGCCTGCGTTTCAGTTTACGGCAGGGTCTCTTTCGACTACTATAAGGCCAGTACTATTCGAAACACCATCAAGGCAATAGTCAAACAAATGTTCAACTCCACGCCCATGCAGCGATCGATCACCGCTCGTAGACCGCTCCCTAGGCGGTTGTTCTCTTGTGCCGCCTTCCTGGCGACAATGGCCGGACTGGCGGGCACCCAGTACTCTGGGTCGGCGACGGCCGCCGTCCCCGCGGGAGCGTCGGGCAAGGCACTCGGGCCGGACCGTGATGCTCCCTTGCCGCCCATTGCGTCAACCGCCATGATCAAGCCACCCCGCCCGATAACAATGGTCCAGGATGGTTTTCTGTGGATCGATGCGGCAGACTTTGCCCACTACGGCGGCTGGCAACTCGACACCCAGTTTGTTCACCTGGTAGGTTCCGCTTACCTCTTGGCGCCAGGCGTCGGCGCTGCGGTGAAAGACGCGACCACCACGGTTAAGGTCCCCACGGCGGGGAAGTATCGCCTCTGGGTACGGGCGAAGAACTGGTACAAACCTTACGCCCCCGGGCAGGTTTCAGGTGTCGGTCAACGGGCATCAATCGCCCGTCGTTTTCGGAACGGCCGATACCGAGGCATGGATTTGGCAGTCGGCCGGCGATTTCGAGCTTGCCGCCGGGCCCGTGCGGTTGGCGCTGCACGATCTGACCGGCTATTTCGCCCGCTGCCAGTCTCTGATCCTCACTACCGACCTGGGCTACGCGCCGCCGGGTACGGCGGAGGCGATCCAAAGGGAGCGTAGCCGGCTGACGGGCTTGTCGCTGGCGCCGATTCCGGCGGGCGAGTTCGACGTGATCGTCGCGGGAGGCGGCGGGGCCGGGTGTTGCGCGGCCCTGGCGTCGGCCCGGCTCGGCGCGAAGACCGCCCTGATCCACGACCGGCCGGTGTTGGGAGGCAACAGCAGCATCGAGATCGGCGTGCCGATCAACGGCGCCGCCAGCCTGCATCCGAACGCCCGCGAGAGCGGCATCATCGAGGAGGCCGGCCGCATCAAGGCCCGCTTCGGTTACCGGGGAATGAGCGAAGCCTTCCTGACATTGGCCCGGGGCGAGAAGAAACTGTCGGTGTTCCTCAACCGGCGGGTCATCGCGGCCGACATGCAAAGTTCCACGCACGTCGGCGGCGTCCAGGCCGTGGACACCCTTACCGGTCAGATGACGTCCTACCGAGGCAAAATCTTCCTCGACTGCACGGGCGACGGCTGGCTGGGGTTCTACGCGGGCGCCCGCTGCCGCCAGGGCCGTGAATCGCGCGACGAGTTCGGCGAATCACTCGCGCCCGAGAAGGCTGACCGGATCAACATGAGCGGCTGTATCATGAACGCAAGCCAACAGGCGTTTTGCTTCCGCTCGCAAGACGCCGGCCGGCCGGTAACGTATACGCCCCCGCCGTGGGCGGCGCAGCTTCCGCCCGCCGAGCAGTTCGGACGCCACGTTGGGGGCATCGGCGGCGACTGGTGGCTGGAGCGCGAAGGTACGATCGATACGATTGCCGACGCCGAGAAATCGCGCGACGAGTTGATCCGGATCAGCTTCGGGTACTGGAACTTCCTCAAGAACGTATGGCCCGAGCGGCAACGCGCGGCGAACCACGCCCTGGTGTGGGTCCCCTGGAACGAGGGCAAGCGGGAGAGCCGCCGGTTGATGGGCGATTACGTGCTCACGCAGAACGACGTCCAGAAGGCCGTTCTGTTCCCCGATCGCATCTCTTATGGCGGCTGGCCGATCGACGTGCATCACGCCAAGGGAATCTACTCCGGACTCGAGGGACCTTTCCACTGCGATACCACGGTGCCGATCTACTCGATCCCCTTCCGCTGCCTGTACTCGGCGAACATCGACAACCTGTTGTTCGCCGGGCGGGACATGAGCGTCACGCACATCGCCCTGGGCACGGTCCGCGTGCAGGGGACCCTTTCGGCGCTGGGACAGGCCGCCGGCACGGCCGCCGCCCTGTGCATCGGGCACCATCTCACGCCTCGCGAACTCGGCCGGCAACACATCGCCGAGCTGCAGCAGACGCTTCTGAAATACGACCAGTACATCGCCGAGATCAAGAACGAAGATCCCCGCGACGTGGCGCGAAAAGCCCGGGTCAGCGCTTCGAGTACCGCGGCGTATGAAGAATTCGCCCGCGGACAGGTGCGGCGCCAGCCGGGACACCAACTGACGACCTCGCGCGCCATGATGTTTCCGCGCGGCATGCATCGGCACTTGGAATCGGTCTCGGTTTACCTGGAATCCCGGCGCGAGGACGCGGTGGAATTGACGTTGCACCTGCGACAGTCGGCGGCCATGGGTGATTTTTCGGCCGGCACTGACTTGGCCACCACCCGCGTCACGGTCCGGCCGGGAACGAAGGGGTTTGTCGAGTTCCCCGTCGACTGTGAAGTGCCTGAGCCCTATGCGTGGATCTGGCTCCCGCCGACCAAAGGGATTGTCTGGAGCCTGATGAGCGACTCGCCGTCGGGTTCCTGCCGGGCTTATGGCGGCGGAGGCGGACACGAGTGGACGGTGATCAAGGGCCAGTACTATGCCTTCTACGCCAAGCCCGCCGTGGCGTTGGAAGGCGGTTTCCGGCCGGAGAACGCGATCGGCGGCATTACGCGGATCATCGGCGAGAAGCCCAACGTCTGGATGTCGGATGCGGCGCGGCCCCTGCCGCAATGGATCGAGCTGGCCTTCGACTCGCCCACGCGCTTGAACACCGTGTATCTCACGTTCGACACCGATATGAATGCTCCTTTCCACACCGTGCCCTTGGTGCCGCAGTGCGTGCGCGATTATGAACTTTCCTATCACGACGGCTCGAAATGGGTCCGCTTGGAGTCGGTGACCGGAAACTTCCAGCGTCGCCGCGCGCATCACTTCGATGCGGTGACCGCCGCCAGGCTGCGTCTGACCGTGCTGGCAACCAACGGGGCGAAATCGGCCCGCGTATTCGAGATCCGGGCGTACGAAGAGAAATAATGCCTGTTATGGTTTTTTCCGTGCTACACCCGTTTGGGCATTTAGCTTTCGCCCGGTCGCCGGTCGTGGGGCCAGGAAGCCCGCGGCAACGGGATTGATCCGAGGAGTTGGTCCCTAAGTGGGAGGGGCAATCTCTGCTTCCGCGTGATGCCATCCCCTTCGAACAAGGCTGCTCGCAATTGGCAAGCTTACGATCAAGGCATCCGCGGCGTCATGGCGACTTGCCCTGTCCCTTCGCGGACGTCACTACGGCCTGCAGCGCCTCACCCACCTGGTCGGCGTATCGCGGTCCGCCGCCGACAAACAGGCGGGCGATCTTGCCGTCGGCGTCGATGATGACCGTTTGCGGAATGGCGACCGCCGCGTACTTCTCGGCGACCGCCCCGTCGTGGTCCAGCCCCACGGCCATTTTCAATTCCAGACGCCCCAACAGGGCGTTGACGGCCTCGGGACCCTCCTGCAAGTTGACTGCAAGCAGGACCACGTTCCTGTCCTGGTACTTCGCCACCGTGCTGACCAGGTGGGGCAGCGTCTGGAGGCAAGGCCCGCACCACGTGGCCCAGAAGTCGACCACAACGACCTTGTTCCGCTGATCGCTCAGCCGGAACCGCTTGCCGTCGAGCGTCTCCAGTTCGAAATCGGGGGCGGGCTTGCCGACCAATTCCGATTCGGTCCCCAGTCCGCCGCCTACTCCCCCGTTGCCTTGAGCGAACTTGGGCTCTATGGCGGGCTGCATATTCCACCGCTGGTAGGGAAGTGCCCGGGCCGCTTGCTCGACGGCCCCGCCAATGAGGAGTTCGTCTATCTCGCCCAACTCCACGCGACACGCGCCGAGCACGTCGCTCGTGCCCCGCAGGGTCGTGCCGGTCAGCTTCTCGGCCTGGAACGTCAACCGGACACCGTCGCGGCGGAGCGCCTGCACCCCGGGTACCCGCTTGCGGGTGGCGGACAACGACTTCGCACCGGTCGCCGGTTTCCCGCCCGTTGCCGTTTCTTCAGGCGGACCCGCCTTGTCCTTCTTCCCGCTCTTGTCCAGCCAGATAATGCTCGCGACGCGATCGCGCGGCACGCGCCGCGTTTCCAGCCGCACTTCGAACGTCAGCGTTTTGTCGTCCAACTCGATGAGCCGGCCCCGCAGATAGTCGCCCTCCGTCGAGCGGATCAGGTGCGTGGGCGGGTCCTCTTTTTGTATGCGCGGCAGCGTCAACAGCCGATCTCGTTTGGAATGGTCGATCTTCGTGGCCCGGCTCAGGTTCTCCAACTCCACGGCCTTGACCTTGTCGTGCGGGGCCAAGGTGGCGTCAAACAGGGACGAATGAAACGTGACGCCTTGCTCGTCGATCCGTTTCACCTCGCAGGGGATGATATCGCCCGAGCGCAAGTACAATGCCTGGCCCTTCCTGGGAGCCCACGGAGAAGGGGGACGCGGCGCACCTCCCGGAACCGCCTGCACGACGAGTCCCGGAACGAAAACTCCCGCGGGTGGTGCGACCGCAGGTGGCGGAACGACAACTTCCGCGGGTGGTGCGACCGCAGGTGGCGGAACGACATCTCCCGCGGGCGGTGCGACCGCAGGTGGCGGAACGAAAACTCCCGCGGGTGGTGCGACCGCAGGTGGCGGAACGACATCTCCCGCGGGCGGTGCGACCGCAGGTGGCGGAGCGTAAACTCCTGCGGGCGGTGCGACCGGAGGTGCCGAAACGACATCTCCTGCGGGCGGTGCGACCGCAGGTGGCGGAACGACATCTCCCGCGGGCGGTGCGACCGCAGGTGGCGGAGCGTAAACTTCCGCGGGTGGTGCGACCGCAGGTGGCGGAGCGTAAACTCCCGCGGGCGGTGCGAGCGCAGGCGCCGGAACGACATCTCCTGCGGGCGGTGCGACCGCAGGCGCCGGAACGAAAACTCCCGCTGCCGGCGCGACTGGCGGTACCTGCGCGACGACTACATTAGAATCTGTGGGAGGAGGGGTGTTCGCCGGCGGCAACGAATCGCGATAAACTACCCGGCCGGAGAACTCCCGCTTCAGGGAGCTGGCCGTGGCACTGTCGCGCGGGCGCCACGCCAGGCAGCTCGCCGCGGGCGACCCGCAGGCGGGTGCCCCGCTGCATTCCACGAAACATCCCTGCAGCCTCATGCCGTCGCTCTCCAACCATCCGCCGACCATGAGTACATGGTGCCCGCCGCCGGGCTGCGAGAGCGGCCCGCGGCCTTCGAGCACGACCAGGCTCCGCAGCGCCGACAGTTCTATCCCAAGCGGCTCAACGATGCCCGGACGGCTCAGCCACAATCGCCCCTTTTCCACCTTGCGCAAATCGCCGCTCAGCCGAACGCCGTCCCGGCAAATCGCACGCAGGCCGCGGCCAGAGGGGCTGCCCGACGACGGCATCACGACACTCTCGACCGCGTCTGCCGGGATGCGCGATTGCCGCTCGCCTTCGCTGACGAGAAACTCCTTCGCCGCGGGATCGAAACCCGCTATCTCGCCATTCACAACCGAGCCGTCGAAGCGCTGGACCCGGGAATCGCCTCCCTGCGACACGCGCGGCGGCCGGCCGTTCCATCGCGTGATGGAGAGCTGTTCGAGCCGGACATTGCCGTGGTGATTGGTCAGCCGCAGGCCCGTCCCCGGACGCGACGGGGCGCGGCGCCAGCCGAATCCGCGGGCCCTCGAGACAGCACGGCACCTAGCTGCAAGAGCAGCCGGTTGGACGGGTGCCGGCAATCGCCAAATCCGCCAGCAACCTGCCGTCCGCCCCGAAGACGACGGCCCGCTCGTGCTCTTGATCGAGGTAAATCCGGAAATGGCAGCGACCGGCGCCGGGAGCGATTTTTTGGAGCGAGACCAGGTCCGCCTTTTCCGCGAGCTTCCTCGAGCAACACCAACTGGCGATCCCAAACCTCGATACGAAAGGCCGGGTCCTCCTGCGGGGAATCGTCATTTCCGCCCAAGGCCCTGGCCACCGGGCCGGTAGGAAGCTCGCTGCGGCGAAGCGGCGCTCGTGCCCAATTGCCAGGTGAAATCAGGCTCCGACGTCCAGGACAGTTCGAACTCGATGCATGCTTGTGCGGGGATGCCAAGTTCGCCGACGAGCGACGCCCCGTCTCGGGCCGTAAACAGCCGGCCGGCATCCTGCTCCCATGCGCCGCCGGGAGACTCCTTCCATTCCAATAAGCCGTTCGGTCCCACGTAGATCAGATCGGCTGCCCCGCGATAGTGCACAAATGCGCCGGACGGCGGAGCGCTGGACGTGCAGGGGGCCAAGGCCGGGCGAGTCGAACTGGACCTGCCTGGCTCGACAGTCCGGCCAGAGCGCCGAAGAGAACGTCACCTCCGTCAAGCTCCAGGCAGTATGGGCCGTCGGGCCGCGGCTGGGGTTCGGAACGCACGGGTGAGCGTCGCGGAAAGGAGACGGCGCTGACGGCGGCGAGAGGAAAGTCGAGCGGTGCCACGAAAGCCGAGCCTTGCCACAGCAAATGGTCCGCCTGGTCGCAGTCGCACAATTCGCCTGCAAGGTAATCGCCGCCGGAAAGGTGCAGCGTCGACCATGGGTACCTGGTGCCCGCCGCGCCGGGAGCGGCGGGCCTCTCCGCGCCGGGCGAGCCGGCAAGAAGCACCAGCAGCAGGGGGACGGCCAACAACCAGGAAATGCGGCATTTCATGACGTCATGGTCCTATCGTTCGTAGATCGGCAGCAGCCGGTAGTTCAGCGCCAAAGCCAACAGCGACATCGAGGTGCCCGTCGACTGCCCGAACTGTCCCGGAAAGCTGCCGTCGCTCTGCTGGCTGGCCTTCAATTGCCGGATCAATTGCTTGTTCCATTTCTCCCAGGCCTCGATATTGCCTTGAAACAAGGCCTGGGCCTGGTAGTAACGTCCGTACTCCCGATACGAGCGAGGACTCTTGTTCGGGCCGCTGCACGAGGAACGCCAGCGTGGCTTTGTACTGCGGCAGATCCGTGCGGCGGGCCAGGGCATAGACCAGCGTCGCGATGGAGACCCGCGGGGTCGATTCGTCGAAGCCGCCAGTCCGGAGTAAGCGACCTGCCCCGAGTCGGAGGTCATGCTCTTGTAGTAGGCGATGGCCTTGTCGATGGAGGTGTCCGGGACCTCGATGCCGGCGTTGCGGGCCGCGAGCAATCCCACCAGCACTGCGCCGCTGACCGAAGTGTCGGCGTCGGTGGCGTCGGGCGAGTATCGCCACGCGTGAAGCGGGTTCTTTTTCTGGGAGGTGACGGCCTCGCGCACGGCCAACTCCAGCGCGGCGCCGATCGAGCGGCGGTTCGACGATTGACCGGCGGGCCAAAGGTCGCGATCGTCGACCGCCCCGTAGGCCTCGGCCAGGGCAAGCATCGCGAACCCGTGATGGTACATGCTGGAGCCCATGTAGCCGGTGGTCGCGTCCTGGGCCGAGATGATGCTGCGCAATGCCCGCCGCACGTGGTTCCGGTAGCGCCCGAAGTTCGGGTCCTCGCCCGACGCCAGAAAGGCCATCAGGGCCATTCCGGTGGTGCCCGGCCCGTTTTGCCCGTCGTTCCAGTCGCCGTTTTCGGTCTGCTTGCCGGCCAGATACTGCAAACCGCGATCGTACATCTCTCGAACGTCGCGGGGAACGACCTCGCCGTGGTGCAGCAGCGGCGCTTGTGCCACGGCCATCCCGGACGTTGCGGCGAAGCAAACGCAAGCCGCCAGCGCCGCCGCCAGCAGCCTGCCCTCGGCGACGCGCAGTACCGTGGCCGGCAACATGTCGCGCAGATCGCGCCCGCGCTCCCACGCTGCATCGAACGCATCTGCCGGCGCGCACGATGACACATTCGTTGCTCACGGCAGCAGTATCCCTGTGACTGGCAGAAACCGCTCCATCCCTCGGTACTGATCGAGCACTTTCTTGAGCGACTGCCACTGGGCATCGTCGAGAATCGGCTTCAATTTCGCCTCCCCCAGCTTGCCCGCCTGGAAAAGGACCAGGTAGAAATCGTATGGGCCGAACTTCTTCGGCGGTTCCGTTTCGTCGAGGAGGAGCTTGACCAGCCGCTGCCGCTGCTCGGCACGGAGCACGATGCTGTTCTCCAAATTCGACAAGACCAACTCGATCTTGGCTTCATAGCGGAACTTCCGTCGCTCGCGCTCCTGCCGTTCATAGCGGACCGATTGTTCGCGGTTGAGTGTCTGGCGGAGGACCTTCTGAAACAGCGACGAGTCGTCATAAATCCCGGTTTGCATCTTGGTCTGCAGCACCGACGCTTCACGGCCAATCGCGTTGAGCTTCTGCTGGTCTTGTCCGACCTCGCGAAATTTGTCCCTGAACTCGTCGATCGTGCGAGCAGCCGTTTCAGGTCGCCCTCGCCCGCCAGTTGCAGTTTCTCCCGTTGGGCGGCGGAAAGCTCGGCAGGCGCGGGCGACCGATTCGACTTGCAGGGCGAGCTGCGACTTGAGCATGCGTTCCGATCTGGTCGCGGGTCTTCCCGCCGAGCACCCACTGGTCGAAGTCGGGCAGCGCCAACACGCCCTGTTGGTCCGGCTGATCCACGGCTTTCTCTGCCACGTCCCAATCATCTTGTGCCCGGGCTGGCCGGCCAAGCAGGTCCGCCCGCAAGGACCATGCCGGCCGTCACCAGAAGGCCGAGCGAAAGAACAAGCGATCCCGTCGAGTGCGGCGCAGCGAGTCTGCCCGTTTTCAGGTAAAAAAGGCCGCAAAACGGCCGGAAAGCGGCGACGACCAAACAAGTTTGGTGCCCGCCCCGCACTCGAATCAGGGCGTCCTTCCACGCCCCGCCAAATTCAACGCTATCGGCCATTTTGGGCCTCCTCGACGATGCGTGCGATTTCTTGGATCTCCGTGGCTTCGCCTGACAGAGCGTTTTGAACACTCTCCCCAACGCACATGTCTTCTATGTTCTGCTTCACGGTCTGTGCCCACACGCTCTTTTGTCTCTCATCCAGCAGTGGGACAATCGATCGTCACGGATCGAGGGCAAGAACTGCTCGATTGCTGAAACGAGGACATCTCCAAGTACTGGTCCCACGCGTTCTCGTAGTTCGCCGACAACGACTGGACCAGTTTGGCGCGCTGCTGGGCGGTCAAGACGAGCCGCTCGTCCAGCGCGGCAACCAGATTCATGACCACGGCGTGTTTGCGGGCCTCGGTCCGTTTGTCGCACTCCTGCCGGTAGAGCCGGGCCTTTTCGGGGCCGAGTTTCGCTTCGACAAGCGGCACCAGCAGTTTCCGTATCTCCAAGCGTGGATCGGCGGCATTCGGGCCTCCGCCGGTCACCTGCCTCGCTCCGGAGCGCGAGACGACGTATTCCCGCAACGGCACGCGAAGGTCCGCTTTGGCCGCCTTGGCGACCTCTGCAAACGGTTTCGCATCCGGCTTGCATGCGCGTCGCAAGAACGCCAATTCCACATACAGCAACTGTTGAAACTGGGGACGGAACTGTGCTTCCAGGTTGCGGATGTTCTGGTCCTCGGCAGCTTGCGCGCGCCGCATTGTTGCCGTCCTGGTCGTCGCTCCGAGCATGCTCGACGATCGCCTCCAGCAGCGATCCTCGTTTGGCCGCCGGCTTAGCGGATCGGCTCGGCTTCTTGCGGCGGCGGGCGCCGCGCGGGCCGCGCTGCGGCGGAGACATCCGCGGCAAAACAACTCGCATCGGCTGCCGGCATCAGCCCCAGGCACAGCAGCACAATCCAACTCGGCCATTGGCGAGATCAATGGGTCAATGCCGCCGGCTTGCGGTCTGTCGATTTGCTCCTGCAAGTTGGCGTGATTGCAACGTACAACAAGTTTCGTGCCATGTCCTTGCCTCTCGATCTCCTGCCATTTGGGGAAGCACAACGGGGCCATTTACAGTTCGAACTACGGGGACTCCCGATTTTCGAGCCGGCTGAAGTATTGGTCCAGGCCGGCGCGGAACTCTTCCGGAAGCGACCGCCCCGAAGTGCCGACGGCTTGGGTTGCCGTGCCCGGCGTCGCGCACTTCCTTGGCGTTGACGCCGATCCCCAACAGCGCCAGCGCGGAATCGACGGTGTTTCCGCCGCCTCCGCCGCCGGGCGATCGAACCTCCTCCGCCGCCGCCACGCGGGTTGATGCGGCGCGACTGCAAGAGGAGCTCGATCGCTTCGGTCTCGGCGCCGATCGCCGGCGGGCCCGTCTCGGGGCGGGCGAGGATTTGCTTCGCGTCGTCCATGACCTCGGCAACCGCGCCAAGCAGCTTGATTTCGCGGCCGAACTGCGCGTCGCGCATCGGGCAATTCGCGGATCTGCTCGGTCACGTCCTTCACGCGTTGCTCCAGGCCGCCCTGCGTTTTCGACAGTTCGCCGGCCCGCTTGCCGTATTCGTCCTTGGCCAGGGCCGGCCGCGCCTGCTCGGCCACGCGCGTTTCTTCGCGGAGATTGACTTCGCCTTCCAGGATCTTCAGGACTTCGAGCACGATCGCCGGCGGCAAACTGTCCGGCGATCCGGAACACTGGCACGTGCCGCTGCACGCCGGATCGACCAGGTCCTCCGCCCAGCGGTCCATGGTGTCCCACCAGAATTCGCACTCGGCGATCGACAAGCCCGGCTCGCTCGGGCAGCTCATCGGCGATTTGTCGCAGGCCGCCGACGACGTCCTGCGATTTCATCTCGTCCAGCACCGTCTTGAACTTCAGGAACTTGCGGCGCTCGAAATAGGCTTGGAGATCGTCCATGATCGTGGAGACGTTCTGACTGCTGGTGTTTTCCACCTTGGACAGTTCCACGTAGACCGTCTTCTGCGACGCTCCGATCTGCCCCGCATCCTTGCCGAAGGACCCCTCCAGCAGATCGCCGACGCGTCCTGCCACGCGATACTGTTCGCGGGAGGCCGCCTTGAGACGCTTGACCAGCGTGCTTCCTTCCAGGTTGGCGAGGATATTGTTCAACTCGTTGACGATCTTCTCGAATTCGACCAACAGGTCTTGCTGCCGGCGGACCGCCTCTTCCATCTTGTCGCCCGCCGGACTTTGCGGGCTTTGCGGATTATCGCCGGCCTGGCCGATCAAGGTGGTCGTGGGGAGCCGCAGGCTCGGGAGTCGACGGCTTCTTGCCGGGGGCCTGCGACGCGGCGTTCTTGCCCGGCGGCTGCAACGAGGATTCGCATGTCGGCGACCTGCGGGCACGATCGGGTCGGCGGCGTTTCCGCCTTCTTGCCGGGCGGGTCGCCGGAGGAAGGTTTGCCGTGACCCGCAGCGGTGCCCGCGGGCCAGCCCGGCCTTCGGCCCCGCGGCAGCCGGCTTGCCGCCGGCGGCGCGGGCCTTGGCGGCCTCGTCCAGCAGATCGGCCACCGACGGCATGCGATTGGCCGCAATATCCTTGAGAATCTGCAGCATCTCGGCCCAGCGATCCAGAGAACCGACGTCGAACTGCGGATTTCGGGCCGCCTGCCGGAGCAGATCTTCGCCCGCCGCCGTCAATCCCGTGAGCCGGCGGCCGTTGGCCCGCTCGGCGGCGGACTGGTTCTCGATCCGCCGGCGGACATCGGGCCGATCCAGCTCCTCCGGCGGAAGGTCGCGGAGCTGCTTGTTGGTTTCGTGCAACTGCAGCTCGCGGTCGCGAACTTCCAACGCCTGGCGGTGCCATTTGTTGAGCTGTTCGGTCATCCAGATCGCGTGCTGCTCGGCATTGAGCACGTACAAGACGTAGTTGGGCGAGTAGACTCGCTTGCGGCCCGGGAAGTAGTCCTCGGCGAATACGCGGAGATGGATCGGCTGCGGTTCGATTCCCAACGATTGCGCCGAGAACGTGCCGCTGGCTTCCACGCTGCGTTTCTCGAATCCGCCTGCCGCGAAGGATGCGTTCGCCCTTGGCGGGAGTCGTGACGGCCGTAGCGTCGGCCCCTTGCCACTCGATGCCGACTTGCTTTACGCCGAAATCATCTTCGGCCTTGATGCGGAAGTTCAGTTGCTCCGAATCCAGCACCACTTTCGATCGCGGCAAGTCTTCGCACGCCAGCGTCGGGGCTTCGTCGTCACAAGGCGTGACCGTGAGCGCGAACGGCTCCTTGCCCGCCAGGTTGAACTCATCGTGCCACTGGAATTCGATCTTGCTCGGGCTGTCAACGTCTATCGCCGGACTCCGGATCACCGCCCCGGCGGGCGTTTGCGGCCGGCCGTCCACGCTGGCCGCAGACAGGTTGCGGTTGGCGGTGGCCGTGAACCGCACGCGACTTCCCTTGACCAACGCGATCGCGCCGCCGCGCACGTCTTTGGTAACCGGACGGGGCTGCCCGAGATAGGCGGGCAGCGTCACCTCGGCGACGATCGCCGTCAGCTCGGGACGCAGCACCGGCCTGATCCGCACGACCTGCCTGGCATCGCCGATGCTCACGTGCAACCGGCCTTCGACAATCTGCCCCGGCAATTCGAAGCGGTAACCGCCGTCTTCCAAGCGGCGACGACACCGGCGGCTGCGAGCCGAGTTGGGCCCAGCCCTGCCGAGGATGCCAGAGCGAGCCGGCTGCCAGATGCAATGGCAACCTGGAAGGGCTCGCCGTGGGGGACGACGATCTCCGCGGGCAGCGGTTCGACGGCTGCGAACGTGTAGCGCGGCGTCCCGCCCCAAGGCGCGAGAAACCGCTCCCAGGCATTGACGGCCGCGGCGGGGAACGCCACGCCGAGGCCGACGGCAGCCGCCGCCAAAGACCACGGCGAGCGCCCCCAGGCGCGATGGCGCGAACTGGGCGCCGCGACGTCGAGATCGCATTTCTGCGCGTCGCGGGCGACGCAGCGAACCGCCGCTTCGCAGAGGGCCCGCGACCGCGCCTGCTCGCCCTCGCTGTGAACCAGTTCGATGATGCCCAGCAACTGGTCGCCGAGACGCGGGAGCTTCGCGGTGAGCAATCGGGCGAGTTGCTCCAAGCGGCGCTGCCGCCAAATCCAACGGTGCAGGTAGAACGGCACGATCGCGCAGCCCGCACATGGCTGCCGATCCATACGCCGAATCGCAGCCAGCGGGGCGTATCCCAAAGGCGATCCAGCGCAAAGACACAGAGAAACGCCACGATCACTGCGAAGACGGCCGCGCCTGCCGCTTCCGCCATCTTGATTGTCCATACCCGGCGGCGAAACGCGTGCAACTGCGTCTGGAGATTGGCTGGCAAACGCAACGGCTCTCGTGCTTGTGTCGATGCTCATAATCCCTGCTCCCTTGGCATCAGATCAATCCGATCGCTTTTCGACCTACCCAAAAAACTCCCATCAGGGCAATCACCAGTCCGGCCGTGAGCGGATGACTCCACACCTGCACGCGGCGTACCGACGGGGCCGGATCGGGCAGGCTGGCCAGCGAAGCGACGATTTCCTCGGGGCGGTCCACCCGCATCACTTTGCCCCGCGTCACCCGCGCTATCTCCTCGAGCACTTCCGGCCGCGCCGGCCGGCCGACCCGCTCGGTCGCGTCGCCCTGGACAAAGAACGAGGCTTCCAAGGCCGCGCCGGTTTGCTTGCACGTGAGAACCACTTGATGTCTGCCGGGCTCTCGGGCCGTAAACTGCGCCGAGTACGCGCCCCATGCGTCGCCCGACGAGACAAAACCGATGCTCTCCGCTTTGCCGGAAGGCGCCGTGATTCGCGCCGTGACGTCGCCGCCTTGGAGAGGTTCGCCGCTGCGGTTCATCACGTTGGCGTTGAGGGTCAAGGTGCCGTCGATCTGCGGCTGATCGGGCGTGTAGTAGAGCCGCATCGTTTCTCCCTTGGCCATGTTGCGCTGGTAGGCCATCCAGCGCACGACCTGGCCCCAGAAGCGATAGTGGTACTTGTCTTCGACCCCTCGGCGCCAGCGCCACGCGCCGTCGGTCCCCATGAAGAGGACCTTTCCGGCCCCGTAGGTCCGCGTCGCCAACAGCGGCATGCGGCCGAACTTGTTCTCGCTGTCTTTGTGCACGGCCAGCACTTCGACGCCGGCCCTTGCCCGCACCACCGGGGCGTACCACTGGAAGCCGGGCAGTCCTTCCCAGACTTCCATGTTTTCTTCCTCGGTGTCGGCCAGCTTGGTCAGGAGGCTGCGCCGGCCGAGCTCGGTGAGGGCGAAATGGCAGGGCGTGCTCGATCCCCAGCCGTCGGGCTTGCGCGTCGTCGAGCACGACCGGGTAAAGCGCGTCCAGCTCGGTCTTCTGCAGCGAGAGCTGCATCCCCCGCAAGCCCGGCATGAAAACGATGCCGCTCGCCTGGTGCTCGACCAGTCCCTTCAACCAGCCGCACTGCTCGTCGGTAAGCTGGCCGTTGCCCACGCCCACGTCGCCCAGGAAGACCACGTCGAAGCGGGAGAGCTCGTCCAGTCCGGCGGGGAATTGCCGGATGTAGTCCTTGTTTCCCCCGCCGGGTTTGCTCAGGCCGGGATGGAACAACAAACACGACAACTCGACGCCGGGATCGCGCGACAAGGCGTTGCGGAGATAGCGGTATTCCCAGCGGGGATACGACTCGACCACCAGGACCCGCAGCTTCTCCTGGCGGACCGAGACCGGCACGCTCAGCCGATTGTTGTCCGTCAGCGTTTCGTCGTGGTGCGGCGGGACTTCCAGTAGCGTCAGCGTCACGTCGCCCAGCGCCGCCGGCTTCCATGCAAGCCAGTCGTGGGTGACCCCCATGGCCGCAATGCGGACCTCTTTGGACACCTCGTCGCCGTCGGACGTGCGCAGCGTCACGGTCGTCACGTAGTCGCGGGGCAGGGAACTCTCGATCGTGAAGGGGACTGCGCACCGATTTGCCGAGGACCGCGAAGGTCGGCGCATCCAGGCTGCGGACTTCGACGTCGGGCAACCGGTCGGGCTTGCCCACCGGCACGGCCAGCACCGGCACCCCCTTCAGCCGCAGCAGCGTCGCGGCCTCGACCGGCGGCAGGCCGGCGTTCCAATCCCCGTCGGAAACCAGCACGACGCCGACCAGGTTCTTGAACTTGGCCGGGGCGGTGGCCAGCGGGCCGTACAGGTCCGTGCTGCCCGTCCGGACCCGGGACCGGTGCCTGCCGTCGAGTACCGCGTGCCCCGCCGGGCCCGGAAAAGGGTTGCACGACCACTTGGAATCGCTCGTCGAGCTGCTTCCAAAACGAGGCGTCCGCGAGCGCGGCGATCGCCTGGCGGCGCGATACGGGGCCAGGCCGGTCGCCGGGCGGCGGCGTCGCGGGTCTCCATGCTGGGAGACGCATCCCAGAGCACGGCAATCGCCGGCTTTTCCTCGGGCCGGAATTCCTGGACGATCTCCGGCTGATTCAGCAGCAGCGCCGCCACGATCACCAGCGCCAACCGCAGCAGTTCCAGCAGCCCCATCGAAGCGCGGTATCCGCTCCGCCGCCAGGCGGCGAAACACAATCCGGCCGCCGCCAACACCAGAAGCACGGAGGCGACGGCCGACCAGGGCGTCCAGAGGAAGGTGAGCGAGTGCGTGGCGTTCACGAACCAACTCCTTCCTTGCGCGAGAAACCTGGTAGCGCAGGTGTCTCGCCTGCGACCGAAGAACGGGGCAGACGGGACGCCTGCGCTCACGGGGCGCGGCTTCGGCAGGCAGAGCGCGGCCTCGCAGATCATCGCCACAATCATCGCCTGCAGGAACAGCCGCCAGATCTCCTGCACCAATGCCCTGGAGCTTCCCGCGCGATCGTCCACGCGGGCGAAGTCCAGCCCCTGGAAAAGCCCGGCCACGCGATCGTCGTCCAGCACCGCCGCCTGGTCCTCGGCGACGGCACGATTGACGGCCAGCAACCGGTCGCCCGCCTGGTAAACTCCGGGGCAGAACGGGTAATCGGTCGAAAGAGCGCTCTCGGCGCCGGCCAGGCGTTGCCAGGATTGCGCGCCGGGATGCCCGCGCGAGGCGGGCGGCCGGCGATCAGGTTGCGGGTGTTGCCCAGAACCGGTCGCTCCCGAGGCCATGGCCCGCTGCACGGCGGCGTAAAGAACGACGGCGTCGGCCGCCAGCGAGGAGTCGGCCGCGGCCGGCGTCGTCGCCAGAAATAGACGCCGCCGCGCTCCGTGGCAACCCGGGCCAACAGCGGCGTCGCCGCCCCGCAAGGCGGCCAGCGTCGTAACCTCGCCGGACAGCCTTGCAGTATCTTCTGACCTTCAAATCGCCGACGGGCAGCGACTGGCCGCTCAGCGTGTGCGCCAACAGGTCCTGATCGCCGCGCCAGGTTTCGACGGAAGTCTCTCCGACTCGCCGTCTGCCCACTCGCCCCACCGCATGCCGAGGAATTCCTGGGCGCCGGGGGCCCGGGGCGGAAGGAAGATCACCTGCCCGCCCCGCTCCACGAACGCTTGCACCAGTTTCGCGGCACTGTCCTGCGGCAGCGGGGCCTGCCAGATCAGCAGGGAGGTCTTCTCCCAGGCGGCGCCGGCCAGTTGTTCCAACGGCACCACTTCCGCGGCACAGGCGAACGCCGGGTCGGGAGAAATCGACGCCGCCAACTGCAGAGGCCACGCCGCTTGCGGGTCCTCGGAAACGATGATCGCGGTCCGCGGCGCCGGTTTGTCGAAGACGAAGAAGAAATCGTTGTCGGCCGGGTTCGCGTCGGCGGGAATGGAAATCCGTCCCCAGCCCCGCTCGCGTTTGCCTTCCAGGGCGATGCGGTAGTCCTTCAACTCGTATTGCGGTCCGGCCATCTCGACGTTCACTTCGGATCGGGCCCCTTCGATCTCGAACTCGCACGGGGATCGTCGCTTTGCCGTCCGCCTGCCCTTCGCGCGACAAGACGAGCGAGACCAGCAGCTCGGCGCGCTCGCCGGACTGCTGCCGGCGGACGCCGGTGACGCGCACCGCCGTGTTGCCCGGCGCCGTCTGGGGATACGCCAGCAGGTGGAAGCGAACGCCCTGCGTCAGTTCCGCAAAGCTCTCGCGGAGGGTCCGCCAGCGGCCGCTGTCGGCATGCCAGTCGTTCTCGCGAAGGTCGGAGCAGATCCAGATCTCCGTGCGCCCGGTGCTGGTTGGCCCGGATGTAGGTCCGCGCGGCTTCGAGCATCGCGGGAAGGTCGGCTCGGCGCCCGTCGGCTCCGCGCCGGTGAGATCCAGCAGGGCGCCGGGCGACTGCAGCTCGCGAGGCTGGTTGGTCGTGCTCTCGATCAGGACCCAGCGCGAGGAGCCCAAGGTGGCGAGAGTGTCGGCCAGTTGCCGGCGTCCGGTCTCCAGTTTCGACACGCCGCCGCCGGCCTCGCGCTGCTGCATGCTGGGCGAACGGTCGAGAAGGACGATCGTGGTATCGGCCCGGCCGCCGGCCGCCAGTCCGAGCCAGCCGCTGGCCAAGCGGCCGGCTCACGGCGAGAACAGGCCGGCGATGGCCAGCATGCGGAACAAGCCAGGATCAGCCACTGCCGCAGCCGGGCGTAACCGCGCGACATCCGGTGGGCCGCCAGCAGGAACATCATCGCGCGCCCAGCGGATCGTCTGGTACCGGCGCTGGTTGATCAGGTGGATGATGATCGGCAGGGCGACCAGCGGCAAGGCGCCAGCAACATGAACGGCTGCAGGAAGCTCATCGCAGCCCCTCGCGTCCGCGTCCGGCCGACGAGGAACCGCATCAGCACTTGCTCGTAATCCTCGTCGAGGCTCACCCGGTGGTAGTCGATCGCCAATTCCAGGGTGACGGCCTGCAGAGTCGGTCGAGGTAGCGCGCCGATGCGCCTTGTGGTAGCGGTCGGCGATGTCGTTGGGCTCGGCGAAGATCGACGGGCCGCCCTCCATGTCGAGAAACCGCATCGGCCGGCGGAAATCGAAACGCAGCTCGCGCGGATCGAGCAGGTGGAACGACGGCCACGTCGTGCTTGCGAAACCGCAGATGCTGGAAGCAGCGGCGCAGCAGCTCGGGCTCGACGAACAGATCCGAGATGATGACGATCAGGGCCCGCTGCGCGAATCGTCTCGGCCAGTTCGTGCAGCACCGGCGACGAGCTGCGTCTCGCCCTGCGGGCTGCGCTTGTTCGAGGACGTCGAAGACGTGCATCAGGTGCGCCGGGTTGCGGCGGGGCGGAATGTTCTGGACCATGCCGCCCGGCCACGCAAGACAAGCCCACCGCGTCTCCCTGCTGCACGGCCAGGTAGCTCGAGCGCCCCGGCGAGCCTGCGGGCGTACTCGATCTTCGTCGACGCCCGTCGGAGCCGAAATCCATCGAACCGCTGGTGTCGAGCACGAGGCAGCAGCGGAGGTTGGTGTCGGCCTCGAACTCCTTGACGTAGAAGCGATCGGAGCGGCCGTAGGCCCGCCAGTCCAGCCGCCGCAGATCGTCGCCGGGGACGTATTTGCGGTACTCGGCGAATTCGACGCTCGAGCCCCGCGGTGCGGGCTGGGATGCCGCCCCGAGACGCTCCCCAGCATCGGCCAGCGGGCACAGAGCGGGAACCGCGGCCAGGCGGGCAATCGCCCGCGGATCGAGAAAACTGCGGGACTGGCGATCGGGGAACATCGGCGATTCCAAGGATGAAGCGATGAAGCGATGACGAAAGAATCCTCGCTTCATCCTTCATCGCTATCCGCCGTTCATCCTTCCACCTTGGTCTCCTCCAACAATCGCTGCACGATCTCTTTGGCGTCGATCCCTTCGGCCTGGGCCGCGAACGTGGTGATCACGCGGTGCGTCAGCACGGGCGCGGCGACTTCCTGAATGTCCTCCAGGCGGACCATGTAGCTGCCCAGCAGCGCCGCGCGCGCTTTGCCGCCGAGGATCAGGTACTGCACGGCGCGCGGCCCGGCCCCCCATGCCACCAAGGGCTTCAGCCAGGCTGGGGCCGTCGGGATCCTTGGGCCGCGTGCGTGCGCACGAGCCGGGCGGCGTAGGCGTAAATGTGGTCCGGAACCGGAACCCGCCGGACAAGACTCTGATGCGCGATGATCTCGGCCGGCCGTCAAAAGATGCTTCAGCTGCGGCAAGCGCCTCGCCGGTCGTCGTCCGCGCGATCTGGATCTCTTCGGCCTCCGACGGATAGTCGAGCTCGATCAGGAACATGAAGCGATCGAGCTGCGCTTCGGGCAGCGGGTAGGTCCCTTCCTGCTCGATCGGGTTCTGCGTGGCCAGCACCAGGAACGGCAGCTCCAGCGGAAACGTCTTGCCCAGCGACGGTGACCTTGTGTTCCTGCATCGCTTCGAGCATCGCCGCCTGGGTCTTCGGCGGGGCGCGGTTGATCTCGTCGGCCAGCACGATGTTGGCGAACACCGGCCCGTGCACGAACTCGAAACTCGCGCCTGCCGTCGGGCCTGTCTTGAAGAATGTCCGTCCCGGTGATGTCCATCGGCATCAGGTCGGGCGTGAACTGGATGCGGCTGAACTGCAGCGACATCGTCTCGGCCACCTTGCTGACCAGCAGGGTCTTGGCCAGCCCCGGCACGCCCATCAGCAGGGCGTGCCCGCGGGCAAAGAGGCAGATCGACAAGCCGCTCGATCACGTCGCGCTGCCCGACGATCACGCAACCAAGCTCCTGCCGCAGCCGGTCATACGCGATGCGAAGGGCGATCGACGGCTTCGATGTCGTTGTCGCTGAGTTGCCGCTCCGGTGATGCCACAGTTTCCAGCATGCCACAACCTCCTGAGCCACTTGACGGTTGATGTTGGCCGACGCCCGATTTCAGCGTTTCGGGAACCAGTATATCGGCGCCCTGCGCTCTGGGCAAGTAGCGTAGGCCGGAACGTCGGCTCCTTTGTCCGGAGCGCATCAACCTATTGGCCGTCGGCGCGCCGATGCTTCTGGCGGGAGGCGAAGTCCGTCGAACGCAACAGGGCCAGAATGACGCCTAACCGCTTGAATTATGTCATTCCAAGCAACCCTACGTCTGTGTCAGGGTCATTCCGACGTTCCGAAAAAGCACCGTATTTTGGGAACGCCGCCGGACCGGCCAACGCAGCATCGGCCACGTCGATCGAGGCAATTTCTGTGATTGTCTGCGCGGGATTGGTATGCAGGAAACCGATTGGTAGACAGCCGGGCCGTATTTCACGCCGGGCCGACATTCCCGTGGGTGGCCAACTTCCTGATGGCCATCGCAAGCAGCGCTGTCCGTTGTGGTCATTATGACAGTAGCCGTTGGTGGCATCTGTGGGTGAGTGTGTCCTCTGGGGGCAACTCTTTCCTCCGCGGCAATGGAGATCGCAACCAGATCGGAGCTAGATCGAAGCCAGATTGAGTGTAGACAAGTGGTAAGAAGAGAAGATAGAGTGTCGGTTGAAGTGCGCAGAGCGCGTCCGTGTGCGCTACTGCCGCGCGCAAAAGGTCGTACAGCATGGACTGCGCAAGTCCTCCATTTAGGGGGTGCATCGCCAGGCCGCCCTCAGCCCCTGAGTCCGCTGTTCTTTCCGATCGATTCGGAATGCCGTATAATCGGCTCGCGCTTCCGCCGCCAGTTGTGATACCGAACGGAGACGATGCCGAACGCAAGAACGGATCAGAACTGAATTCTAAACCGTCCTGACCCGTTTTGCGTTCCGTCTTGCGTTCGCGCGGCCCGGCGCAATTGACGTCCCCTTTTCAGTTCTCAGAAAGGCGAGGCGATGAGCGAATTAACGAAAGACGAGCAGATCGATCTAGAGGCGTACCGTGTTGCCAAAGAGACCCGCGCGATGGAGATCGGGCTGTTTTGGCAGCGGTCGAACTATTTCCTGGTCCTGAATACCGGGATTGCGATCGCCTTCTTCTCCATCCGAGATGGCAAGTACGCTTGGCCCTTGGCCCTGTTTGGAGTTGTGGTAGCGGTGCTGTGGTTTATGGTTAACCTCGGCAGCAAGTTCTGGCAGAACCGCTGGGAACATAGGGCCGGCCTTACTGAGGAAAACCTCCGAAAGGGCCTGAACCTATTATCGGCGTCGGAGGAAACGGCCAAGGACGATGTTCGGCAGAGCTTTAGGGTCCGCAACCCGGGGAAGATAGGCCGTTTCTACGAGTGGCTTGTAGTTTGGAAGCCGTCGGTTAGCCGTTGGATGACGGCCCTCTCGATCGCGTTTGCAGGTCTGTGGATCGTTCTACTAGTACTTTCAGTATGCGGATACTGGGTGCCCCCCGGAACTGGCAGCAATGAACTCGCTGTCGTCCTGGTACGACACGAGCACGAGCCGTATCCATCATTGCCGACAATCCTTGCGGGCCTCCCAACCCTGGCCCTCGTGGTTGGCGGTATATGGGTACTCTATAAGTTTCGTCTCAATCGCGAAGGCAAGCCCGCGCTGGACATCGGCCTTACTTACCGGACGATTCCGGATAAAGACGGTCGTTTTCTGGCATGGTTCGACGCAACTTTTACCAACAAGAGCCAACGTCAGGTGCTGGCGAGGAGGAGGACGCCAGGACAGCTTGCATTTTCCGACAGGTACGAGAATCTCGAACACAGTTGCAGTCTGCTTCTTCGCCGCGTTGAGGCGGGGGCGCCCGTGGCGACGCAGATTCGATGGTTTCCCGACCGAAACACTAAGAGTCCATTAGACACTGATATTAAGGTCGATTTACTGAGCGAGTACGAATATGACGTGGAGGGAAAGGACGACTTTTATATCGAGCCGTCCGAGGGTCAGCCCCTTTCGGTCGGCATTATTCTTGAGCCGGGTGTTTATTTGGCGATGGTCACCTTTGTCGGGCCGCCGCCCGACGATAGCGAGTTCTGGCGGCGTCAGTTCATTATCCAGATACCAGAGGCTGATTCCCGCTCCCCGAAGGCGCCGGGGCACGGGGGGCACGGGGCCTGACCTTAACTGCTAACGGGCCTGGCGGTAACCAGTCCTCCTCTCCTTGAAGATCGCCAGGTCGGGCAGGGGTCAGTCCGTGATTGTAGCGTTGGGTGGCACCCGACTGAAATTCCCGCCGGCCTGGAAAGGCACTGAGCTTGCCAGGCTGGAAGTGCCCGTGGGGTCGTTCGATGTGTTCAACCTGCCTCGGTCGCCCCCGCCGACGCGCCCAACGCATCTCGGTTGCGCGCCTCGGTCACGTCGACGAATGTCGCTAGCTTAAGCTTCCGCCGGTCCGTTTCGCCGTTGGCGACCGGTGAACAGTGGCCGTGGCGTGGCTCCATCACATGGTAATCCTGGGCATGCGGAGTGCCTGAACGTGTCTTTGGTCGAGGGCAAGACCGACAAGTGATATCATACCGTTGGTTGTGTCGACGCGATCGACTCGGCAGAGATAGAGAGAACCGCCATTGGACGTCGGTGACTTTACAAGGTGCTCGCTAGAACCATTTGGATCGGTTGAGCGTACCGTTCAGGCTGCCGAAGTTCGTGCTAATCAGCGGGTCTCCGATCGTGAGATTCAGCGTGCCCAGGCTGCCGATGGTGAGCGACTTGACGGTTTGGGTGAAGTTTCTGGCGTCCAGGGTCCCGCCGTTGACGGTCATGCCGGAACTGGGCGAGAGGGCATTAGCGGCGCCGGCCAGGAGCGTTCCGGCCTGCACGACCGTCGCCCCTTGAAAGGTATTGTTGCCGTCGAGTTCCAACAGGCCGGCCGAGGTCTTGGTCAAGCCGCCGCTGCCGGTGATGTTTCCACTGAACACGGCGCCGCCCGGATTCGTGTTGACGACGTCGATCGTGCCGCCGCCGGCGCCGAGCGTCGTGGGGCGGTTCGTTTCGACATCACTGGCCCCGCCAGCGACCTGCAGGGTTCCGCCGTTGAGCGTCAGCGAGCCCGTGCTGACGCCGAGGTTGCTATTGGCGGTGATTTGCAGCACGCCGCCGTTGATGACCGTCAAGGTGGCGAAGGGGCTGGTCAGGATGTTGATGCCACCCGCCGCGGCCTGCAGCACGCCGCCGTTGAAGTTGAAATTCGCCGTGCTGCCGCCGGTGCCGTTGGCGATAGGCCGGGCGGTGCTCAGCGTGCCGCCGTCGAGGTTGATCGTGCTGCCGCTTCCGCCCCACGGATTGAGCCACAAAGTGCTACCATCGCCACCGGTGGCAGTGCCCCCGGCAGCCACATTGAGGATGCCGCCGTTGATCGTGAGCGTGCCCACGCCCGCGGTGCCGCTGTTGTTGATCTTCCCGCCGATATAGGTGCCGCCGACCGTGCCACCGCTGCCGAAGCCCGCATTGACCACGGCACCACTGTTGATGACCATCGTGCCCCCGCCCCCCGTGGTGCCGTTGGAAGAGCCGACGGCGAACACGCCGTTGTTGGCCACGGTCAGGAAGCCGGACACCGACAGGATGCCGCCGTTGTAGGCGTTGACCTGACTGGTGGCCGTCACGGCGCCGCCCGCGCCGATCGCGAGCGTGCCGCCGCTGACCGTCGTGTTGCCCGCGTAGGTATTGTTGCCTGTGAACGTCTGGTTGCCAGCGCTCATCTTCACCAGGCTGAGGTTGCCGCCGGACGTCCCGCCGCAGGAAAAAGTGGTGACGTTGTTGAGGATGACGCCGGAAAACGTGCCGCTCCCGCCATTTACGCCAATGGTGAGCGTGTTATTGCTGCTCCATGCCTTGTTGATCGTCCCGGAGCCGCTCAAGTAGTCGACGGCGGCGTTGCCGTCCCACAAGTCGAAGTAAGCGCCCGAGGCGACGTTCAAGGCCGCCAAATTCCCGCCCCAGGCGCTATTGCCCCACTCATTTCGCAGTACGCCGCCTTCAACGTCGATAAGACTGTTCGGCCGGCGCCTTGTTTCGTCAGCAAGGCGCCGTTGCCCATGCCGGCGATGGTCGCCGAGCCGTCGACATTCATGGTCAGTGAGTTGCCGTCCATGTTCAGCGCGCCCAAGAGCTGTATCCCGGAATTGCTCCGCCCACGGTCAGGCTGGTGCCAACGGGAACGGTCCAGGTCGCAGTACCCCGGTCGTTGCCATTATTGCCACCATCGCCGCTGAGCGTCCAGTTTTGTTGATTGACGTCGATAAAGACGTTGCCGCTATTGACGTTAACGTTCTGTACGCCCATGAAGCCATTGACGGTTACAGTGAAGGCATTGCTGCCGGCGTCGGAACCCGCCACGAATACCGCGTTATCGCCGGCCTCGTAGTTGAAGGGGGCCGCAAACGTGGGAGAACTGCCGGTCGGGTCGGTGCTCCAATTCGGATCACTTAACCAGTTGTATGTGGCGCCGTTGGTGACGCCCGAGCCGCCTGTGCCGCCATTCACACAGAAATAGTAGGTTGTTTGCGCCAGGGCGGGTTTTACGGCGCACAAGAAGGAAGCCGCTATGCCCAGCAGGGCGGAAAAAAACAGGAACGATCGAGCGTGCATGATCTTTTCCCAGTTGGTTGAAAAAGCGTGATTGCCGAAAAGTCTTCAAAGTATTCTTTGTGAACGTAATGATTACCACTGATAGAGCCAGGTATAGGTGGTGTAGCGCGTCGGCGGCGGATCGCCAATGACCCTGTCGCCGACTTTCTCGCCGCAGCGGCATGTCAGACGCAGGCCGTCGTGGAAGAACACGGGATCGTCTTCGTGGAAGCGATACGCCGAGAACTCGTTCTTGGCGGAATCAAAGTGCGTCAGGCCCGCCACGGGCGTGGCGTATCGGCCGCGGTTGAAGTAGTAGGTGCCCAGGAAGTAGTCTTCCAGGCCCGAAGAAAGCATGAGCGGCTCCTTCGCCTGGCCGATGTAGGCCCTCATGCAGGCTTCCATGTAGCTGAGATCAGGCCAGTCGTTCTTCTTGCTCTTCCGCAAGCCCTTGGCCGCCATGGTCACCTGGTACAGTGCCCCCGATCCCTTGACGTCGCAGAGGTTGAACTCCTCCAGCGGCTTGGCGGTATAGTCTTCCAATTTGTACAGCTTGAGCCGCGCCGCCTCGGGCAGGGTTGCGCCGCCCAAGACGACCGGCAGGTTCTCGGTGCCGCGAATGATATACCAGAAGGGCGGGGCATCGGGGGCGGTAGCGGCTCGCTGCGCCGTCACCCGAATGCTCGTGCCGAAGGGAATGCGGTACGTGTCATAGACGTTGGTTCCGGAACCGGTCTTCCCGATCCGCGCCGTTCCCCACGGGGCCGTGGCATCCCCGAACCCGATGCCGTGGCCCAGGAAAAGCTGCATGTCGATCGACGGCTTGGCTTCGCCGTCCACATAGATGCGGATGCGGGTTTTGTCGCAGTCTTTCCAGTCGCCGCCAAACCACATGTGGGTCAGGCAGCCACGGCCCTGGTGGCGAAACAGTTCGGCCTCGGTATCGCCCTTGAGCGACCGCACCTCCTTGCCGATCGTGCCGAAGGTTTTCAGCTTCGATACGTCCGGACCTTCGGCCATCGCCGCCGAAGGGACCATCAGCAACATTAAACTAGACCAGACGTACACAGTACGTTTCGTGGGTCGAAACAGCATTCGTACAAACTCCTCTTCAAAGGACTTCGATATTTTCCCCAAGGGTTTCCAAGCTCGGGAAAGCATCTCCATCGTGGGCGCGGGGGAAGGTCAGTTGTCAGGTTTTGGTCTTTGAGGGCCATTCATGGCCCTTTCCCGCCGGAGGCGGTGTTACGCCCGTGCTTCAGCACGGGTCCATTGCGAGACACGCGTTGTTTGCTCCGCTCCGCCCGCACCCCGCCCGCCGCCTTCGGCGGCGGGCGGGAGGAGCGGAATCGTCAGGGGGGCAACGGTTTCCGGACCCGTGCTGAAGCACGGGCCTACTACCGCTGCGCGGCGAAGGGGCATGAATGCCCCTGCATCAGGCAGATCGTTTCTTCTGCTCCTCCATCCCTCATACCTCATCGTTCCTCCATCCCTCACGGTTTTCCGTTGTCGTACATGGTTTTTACTTCCGCGGCGGTTAGGGCGCGGCGGAAGATCATCAACTCGTCGATACGGCCGCGGAAATTGCGCACCGCGAAAGGGTGGCTCGTCCAGGCGTCCCAATTGCCGATCTCGCAGGGGCCTAGCACTGGCGCGGTGTCGTCCGCGGTCGACTTGACGGTGACCAACCGCCCATCGGCATAAAACGCGACCTGTTTGGCCGCCGTGTCATAGACCACGGCCAGGTGCAGCCAGCGGCCGAAATCGTCGGCCTCCGGCAGCGAGGAGGAACGGTAGATCGTTTCGTAGGGCGCACTGGGTCCCAGATTGACGCCGAGATCCATCCTTCCGCTGCGGGTCAACTGCCAGTGGCACTGCCCGACGTGGTCCTTCCAGCCGTTGGACAAGAGCAGGCCGTTGAACTCGTTGCTTAGGGCGATGCGGCAGAAAAGTGCCGGCAATTGTCCTTTGGCACGGTCGAGCCTATGCCTGCCCTGCCAAAGCCGAAAGACCGCCACGGCCAACACGTCGTCCACGTCCGACTCGTTGAAGACCGGATAGTGACGACAGATGACAGTAGCGACCCACGGCGTGTGGAGTTTCCGAACTTCGGCCAGGGCGTTCTCATCACCCTGGCGCAGTCGCTCCATGCGCTCATCGGAAAGTGGATCTTGAATCCCAGTATCGCTCACGGTCACCCTTTCGGCCCAATCCATCATCTACTATATATTCGCTGATACCGTTACAAGGTAACATGAATACCATCAGAAGTGTTGGGTTGTGCCGATTTCAGCGTGGAGTTTGGCCGAAGCGGACAGGTAGAGCAGCGGCGGTAAAATGCATCATCGGCGGGGGTGCCACACGAGGCCACTGAACGCGGCAGCACTCATTTTGGAGCATGTGTGGGGGGTTCGGCAACCCGGTGAGACAGGCTCCGACCGGAGAATCAGCGCATTACTTCGGCTGCCATCGAAACGTGCCCTTGGACGCGGAGGTGGGGCACTCGAATGTCGCTAGCTTAAGGAACGCGACCACAATGGATCGTACCTGCGTTGGCGTGTCACCACAAGCCGTTGTAGGCTGGCCGACGGCTCCACGCTTAAGCTAGTGCCATTCGTCACATCGACCAATGCCAGACTCGGCAAATGTTTTCCGGCGATGCGATGTGTGGGGGATACCACCGGTTTGGGCTCACGGCCCAGCCGTTTGTCAAAACGTCATTCGGCAAGGCCCGATGGCGGCCTGGAAGCCTGGCCGAGTTTCGGCGTCCCGACAATCCTTGCTCACCTGCACAAAAAGCGGATGCCGGGGAACGTGGTTGGGGCTGGCTGGCGTCAGGCCGTACATGTTGCCACGTTGGTGCTCCTGTCCGCCCGGACTACCCGGTATAACCGATCTCTCGAACCTGGCCACGCGCGAAACGTGACGCCACACAAGGGCCGTTGCGCCGCGCTTTCGCGCGCTCGCTGCCAGACGAAATTCCCAAGTGCCTGCCGGTGTTGCAGTCATCCCACGAACCGGCACAGAAACTGTATGGCGCGAATCTGAAAGAACCGGTCCATCACCGGACCGAGCAGGGGATTCTTCTCCAAATGATAAATGGCCGGTGCCGTGTCCAGCATGACCGAACTCACGCCCCGCGTGGCATCTTCGATTTTCATCGGATTGCCCGCTGCTGGTCGGACTCCTGGCGGTTCCGCATGACCGAGTCTTGCGCATCTTCTCCGCACGTGGGCGATGCGACGCTACCGGCAAAATCTTCCCATCGAGGACGGTTTCCTGCCGGCCGCTCGGCAAGGCGCTCGGCAAGGCGCGCGATCAGCCGAAGCTGTTCATCCGAGGGCAGCGCGTCCGCCTCGCGCGCTACGTGCTCAAACACCGCAGACATCATCTGGTCCTACTCCCTAAGAACCTGCCCGAGAACCGGCGTGGGCCCGCTGGAATCCCGGCAACTGCGACCACCGCGTTGAAGCCGTAAAGCCGGGGTCAAATCGGAAGACCTTCCTTTCCGGACAACACATTCAGAGAAACGGTTGTCTTCGCCGTCACTTGGTTTTCCCCTGCACGAACCAACTCGGCCATATCCGCCTCAGCACCAGCGGCCCTCTCAACACCACCTTGCCCACGTCGCGGTGCTCGCCCGGCCGCATGGGTGCAACGCGCACGTAGTTCGACGTGCCCCAACCGTCGAGCGCGCCGTTCACCCACACGAGCAAGGGAATCCCCGGCAGTACGTTGTCGAAGCGATACCGCCCGCCCGAGATCGGCGCGTCAGCCACGTGTTCCTTGACGAGGTTGGCGTAGAACGAGTACTGGTAGATCTCCGGGGCGACCGAAAGCTGCTTGACCTCCGGATCGAAGCACATTTCCAGGACGGCCTGGCGGGCGGGCTCGCCGTCTTCGCCGACCGCCTGGCCGGTGATCGTGCCCGTCGGCTGCATGCGGATTTCGACCGGCCCTGCCGGAGTCTTCGCCGTGATGTCGCAAACCGCGCCTAGCTTCCGCTCCAGGTTGATCATGAGTACCCGCGTCGTGCGGTCGGGATCCACGCCTTCCACGACGATCTTGCCGTCGGGAAAACTCTCGCTCTCGGGCCACACCCCGTCGTGGACCGCACTGTGCCCCTCCCAATCGGCGAGCACCGCCGGCAGATGCTCGCCGTTGGGCCCGACGGCCTGAAGCGTCACCGTGCGGCCTCGCGGCAGCCGCACGATCACCTCTTCGTTCCCGGCAGCCTGCGGCGAAACGTCGATCGGCGTGTAACCCATCGGCATCGGCCTCGGCCAGCGCCCTGCGCGACCAGCGGCTTGCGGATGTAGATCGGCTCGGGCGTCTCGACCGACAAATAGCCGGCGCCGCTCAGGCCGGTCAGCTTGAACCGGCCCTCGGCATCGGTGAGCGCCGGGTTGCGGAACTCGTACGACGGTTCGGGACTCGCTGAATTCTCGCGTGGAGCAACTCCCAGAAAGCTCTCGACAAGATGAGGACCGTACCACTACTGTCCGGTTGAGCGATGAGTAGGTGGTTGAAACTATCGTGATTTCTAGGGTTGTTCCGCGATTTCCGCTTGTACTCGATTTCAGTGCCCCCTGGCGTTTTCGCCCCCTCCTTTGCACTATTAAGTGGAAAGGAGATTGCGATGCACGAGGGCAGGCTGGTTTTTGCTCAACTGATGGATTTCATTCCCAAGCGGGATTTCGACGAATGTGTGAAACGCTATCGCGGCAACTACCGGGTCCGCGATTTCTCTTGTCGGGACCAGTTCCTCACCATGGCCTTCGCTCAGTTGACTTATCGCGAAAGCCTGCGGGACATCGAAACCTGCTTGAATGCGGTGCCGTCGAAATTGTACCACGCCGGGCTTCGCGGCCGGGTTTCCAGGAGCACGCTCAGCGATGCCAACAAGCGTCGCGACTGGCGGATCTACGCCGACTTCGCTCAAGTGCTCATTCGTCGCGCCCGAGCCCTGTACGCCAAGGACAACTTCGCAGTATCGCTCAAGCAGGCCGCCTATGCCTTGGATTCCACAACTATCGATCTTTGTCTTGCCCTGTTTCCTTGGGTGCGATTTCGTCGTCACAAAGGTGCCGTGAAGCTTCACACGCTGATCGACTTGCGGGGCAACATCCCCTGTTTTATCCGCATAACTCACGGGAAAACGCACGATGTGACCGTCCTCGATCACCTGCCAATCGAACCGGGCGCCTTCTACATGATGGATCGAGGATACGTCGATTTTGCTCGCTTGCATCGCTTTACTTCACAGTTGGCGTTCTTCGTCACGCGTGCCAAGAAGAACATCGACTGTTACCGCCGCGAGTCCCGTGTGGTGGACAAGTCCACGGGCCTGCGAAGCGACCAGACGATTGTTCTGCGAGGCGTCAAGACCTCAAAGGGACCGTACATCAAATCGGAAGCGACTGAATTCCAGTTCGGCTTCTTCGCCGCGCGCTGATACTGAACGCTCGCCCCGGCAACCGGTTTGCCGCTGGCGCCGTCCACCACACGACCGCGGATGATGATGCCGCGGGAAAGCTTGAAGTCTACGACCAGGCTCTTGGCGTCCTTCGGCCAGCGGTCGCGAAACGCACTCTGGCTCAGGTAGCCGGACTCGGGCGGAGGATACGCGGTGACGGAATAGCTTTCGCCCACCTCGTCGCTCACCTGGTAATGCCCGGCCGCATCGGTGTGCGAGTAGATCGGCATGCCGCCGTGTCGGTTCATGGGGCACACCTCGACCGGCACTGCCGGAAGCGGCTTGCCCGTGTCGGCCGCCGTGACCACGCCTTCGACCGGCCGTGGCGGCGAGAGAACGTGGGTGAAGACTGGCGGCAAGAGTGCAATCTCAAACCCCCGAGTCAAATCCGTCGGGCCCTGGCCCGTGTCGACGGTCACCTCCTCCCGCGCAAACGACGGATGCGCCAGATAGAGCCACACGTGGCAGCCCGCCGGCATGCCGGTCAAGGTGAATCCGCCGGTGGAGTTGGTGCGGACCGGCCGCGGCCAGTAGGGCGGGTAGTCCTTTTCGGCCAGGAACTGATCGACTCCCCGATAGTCGTTTTTCCCCTGGTTCAGATAGGTGGCCGTGACCACAACGTCCGCTGCAGGCCCGCGATCCGGAGTCAAGAGGCGGCCGTCGATCACGACCATCGCGGGCAGGTGGATATCCAGTTCGGCGGCCTTGCCGTCCCACGATTGCAGGGCCAGCCCGAAATGCTTCGCCGCCACCACCACTCGGCCGGCCTCATTGCCCGCCGGCATGGAATCCGTCGCCAGGACGAAGCGGCCGGCAGCGTCGGTATGGGCGCGGCCAAGGATGCGAAAATGCGGTTTCCGCGCAAACTGAACTTGTTTGGCCCGCTCTTCCACGGGCAAGGCGATGAGGAGGAGTTGCCTGGAAATCGTTGGCCAGACCGCGGTCTGATAGGCTTCCAGATAGACTTCCGCCCCGGCCGCGGCGGCGCCGTCCGGCCCGCGAACCACGCCCGAAATCCGGCGGTGCGCCGGGCTGGCGACGGGCGGCGCGGCGGCGTGCTGCGCCGAGGAACCGGGCGCGGCGGCGGTTTTTTCCGCGGCCGGTTCGGCTGACGACGCCCGCAGCGACCACGGCAGCACCATCGCCGCCAGCATCAGCAGGGCCGCCAGTCCGGCCCACGACATCCGCCATGGCAACGTGCGTGCCAGGATCATTTCGATCCGGCGTTTCAACTGCCCCACCTCGCCAAAACCGCTTGCCACCAGCGGCAGGCGGGTCCGCGGCAGCGAGAGAAATTCGACGGCGGCCAGCAGCGTGCCAGCGTAACTCTTCGCTCCGCCCGGCAAGGCCCAAACCACCCAGGCGTCGCAACATTGTTCCTCCGCCTGCTGCAACCGCCGCTGCGCCCACCAAACCACGGGGTGCCACCAGTAAAGCCCGAGAATGATCATCGTGACCCATTGCGCCAGATGATCGTGGCGGCGGTAGTGGGCCAGTTCGTGCGCCACCAGCGCGGATTGCTCGCTCCACGGCAACTGCGCCAGAGCGCGCTCGGCAGCACGATTACCGCCCCCCGGCTGGAACACCACAGCAGCGGCGGAACGCGCGCCTCCAGCACGCGTAGAACCGGGCATCGCCGCACGCCCAATCGCTCGCACAACTGCCGGGCCGTCGCGCACAAATGCTCCGGCGCAGGGTGCGACTGGCTAATCAGCCGGCCGAACTGCAGCAAGCGAACTCCGGCCAGGGCGAACCACAGCACGGAGCCTGCCAGCCATACCCCCAAGAGAACCCAACGCCAGGGGACGCCGGCGGCGATCGCCGCCGACTGCTCGCCCGGCGCAGGCGATTCCCTCTGGGCGCGGGCGATTGCTCGCCCAGCGCAGGCGATTGCGGCTCGGGTTGCTCGCTCCGTTGGGACGCGACGCCCGCGCCGCCCGTGGCGACGATTTCCATCGGCGCGCGAGGCGACGAAGGCGGGCGGAATCGCTCGGACGGAACGCGCGACAGAGACTTGCCGTGGGCGACGGTTGTCGCCGGCCGCAAAACCGATGATACAGATACGGCGCCCGGTGGCTGAACCTGTTGCGCGGAGACCACGCCCGACGGTGGTGCCATCCCACTGAGCAGGATCGGCACGTGGATCAGCGGCGGCGTGACCAGTTTCAGCAGCACCAGCGCCCACAGCCAGTAGACCACTTCGGGCCGTCTTAGGAAGCGCCCGACAATGCCGACCGCCAAGGCCAGCAGGCCGGCCAGGACGGCGTTGGCCAGGACGGCTTGCAGGAAAGTGTCCATCGTCTTGTCCTCTGGAAAGGGCTATTTCGTTTCGTCGATCAGTTTCCGGAGCATCAGCCGATCTTGGGGCCTCAGCCGGGTGGTCTCGGCGAGGTGCATCAGCAGCGGCGTGAGCGAGCCTCCGCAGAGTTTTTCCGCCAGGTCTTCAAGGCCCTGTCCGATCAGTTCGGTCCGGGCGACCTTGGCATGGAAGCGGTGCGCAAAGCCGCTGCGATCGCGGCGGACGCAGCCCTTCTTTTCCAAACGTTCCAGCAGCTTCTGCACGGTGGCGTAGTTGGTCGGAGAACTCTTCCTGGTAGACCGCCTGGGTGATCTCCCGAATGGTGGCCGGCCCGTGGCTCCACAGCACGTCCAGCACCGCCAGTTCGTACTCGGTCACGCGTCGTCGTTGTCTCGCCATTGCCCGCTCCTGCTTGTCTAAGTCAATCTGACTGACATCATTCTACGACAAGTTGACTGAGGTGTCAAGGGCCGTCTTCGCGGCGGAAGGTTTTGTTTCCGGCAAAAGGGGGGCCGGGCGCCGTCGAAACCATCTCCTGCTGGCGCTGCCGGCCGCGCTCCACGTCCTGGACTAACTGCTTCAACGTCTCGCTGGCGTGCCGTCAACTCATACGGTTTTCGAAATAGTCTCCAAAGACACTCCAGGCCGCGAATACGCGCCTCCCTGTGCGCCGCTTGCAACTTCTTTTCGACGGCCGGAAACCGGCACATTCCTCGGGAAAAGCGGGCCCGGCCGAACTGCGGGCGACGCGACCGCGCCGAAATCCGCGGCGGCGACCTGCCCCTTTGACCGGTCTCATACGTATTATTATGTATAGAAACGGAGTTATCACGATAAGCAGGAAGCGCTTTCCAGGGAAGGCCGGGCCGACCCTCCGGCCGGAACGCGTCCGCCAGTTGGCGGGAGTGGAAATAGGAAATGGCGGGAATAATTACGGATAGTTACGACGAATAGCGTCCGGATACGGGTTTTGTTCTTTGAATTCGGTTCGGCGACGCGCCCACCAAGGCGCGTCGCGTCAACCCGGGGCAGCCGGCGCGAGGCTGCCCCGGCAAAGAGATCCTCTGCGCACGCGGCAGGCAACCGCCGCCGCGGAGCCAAGGGATAAAGATGTGCGACAGGAAAAATGGATTTTATTGACATGGTGCCCCAAGCCTCTGCGGAGACAACGGAATGAAATTGCCTAGCTTACCAAAAAGGGACAAAACGGGCCAAAGTGGGCCAGAAGACCAAAAAAGCGGT
>CAWAAL010000010.1:0-522643 GCA_963779975.1 uncultured Planctomycetia bacterium
GTGATCATGAAGGTCTGTTCGGTAAAGACCTGGATGCCGACCGCATATTCGCCCGATTGGTCGATGACGGCCCAGACCGTATTCGACGACTGGTCGACGCCCGACGACCCGACCACGTTGGCCAGCGTGGCCAAGGGGTTCTTCGTCGTGACCGCGGTCCAGAACTTGCCGTAGGGGCCGAGGTAGTCGGGCTGCGCCAGGTTGCCGGCGACTTCCTTGTTGCTGCTGACCGCCGGCAGCCAGGTGCCGGACGAGTCCGAAGCCACGGAAACCAGGCCGGCGTCGACCGCCGCGGCCAGATAGGCGCTGGACACTTGCGACGGGTCGTAGGAAACCTCGTAGGCATTAGGCTTGTTCACCCCGGTGAGGTCAACCACGTCGCTGATGAGGAACGTGCCGGAACTCTTGACCACGACCGTGTACGTGCCCGCGGCGAGCGGTCCCGTCGTCTCCAGTTGATTGCTGCCGGCGGGGACCGTGAAGCCGCTGGTGCCGGCGCCGCTCACGGAAACCACGCTGTAGTTGTTCTGCGAAGGGGCCACCGAGCCGGGCTGGGCGGTCGTGGTCAACGTGCCTACGGGGGTATTGGCCTTGGCCCCCGCGGCCACGGTCATGTTGCTGAGGCCCAACACCGGCGTGATCGGATCCGGCGTGGTGCCCGTGCCCACCGTGATCGTGAAGATCTGCGTCACCGAGACGCCCTGCGCATCGGTGCTCTGGATGCCGATGCTGTAGCCTTGGGTGTAGCCGGCCTGGCTGGAGCCGAGCGCGGTCGTCCCCACCACCAGCTCATCCGGCTCAGTCTTGTTGAACGTGAACAACTGGTAGTCGGTGGCGTTGTTGCCCGGCACGAGCGTGTACTTGATGCCGGTGGGCTGCGAATTGCCGGTCGTCTGCAAGCCGATGGTCTGCAACAGGCCGATCTCGGTTCCCGACAACACCTGCGCCTCCCGTCACCGAATCGGGCACGGCAACGCTGGTCGACAACTCGATGGCCGCCGGCGGCACGTGGTCGATCGTGGCCGTGGCCGTTTCCGTGGTCGTGCCGTTGACGTTCGTGAGCGTCACGCTGAAGGTGACCTGGCCGTCGACCAACGAAGCGAGGTTGATCCCCGTAAGATCCTGCGTGGCCGAACCCACGTTGCCGCTGCCGGTGACCGTGTGGGCCGGGCTGGCGCTGTCGGAGATCGAGTAGGTATACGGATCGCCGACCGTTGCGCCGGCCAGCGTGAAGCCGGCGGAACCGAGTTCGGCGGCGTCGAGCACGGCCTGGTCGGGAGTGACCGTGAAGGCGCTGGGAGCGGCCGCGTAGAGGGTCGCGGTCGCCGTTTCCGTCGTGGTGTTGCCGACCGAGTTGGTGAGCGTCACGCTGTAGGTCAACGTGCCGTCCGGCAGCTTGGAGACGTTGATTTGGCCGACGGATTGATTGCCCGTGGTGACCGTGCCGCTGCCGGTGACCGACGTGGCGCCGTTGTTGCCGCTGCTGGTCACGCTATAGGTGAACGTATCGGCGGGCTGCTCGACCTCCGCGCCGCTGAAGCTGAAGCTGGTGCTTGTCGCGGCGGATTTATTGATCGTAGCGGGAGACGCGGAAATCGAGAACGCAGCGGGCGCGGTGGCGTTCAGCGTCGCGAGAGCGATCGCCTGGTACCCTACGTTGCCGGCGGCGTCGGTAAGCTTGACGTCAAAGGTGATCTTGCCGGGAGTGAAGGAAGTAATGTCGATGTCCGTGACGTTTTGCGTCGAGGAAGTGATCTTGACATCCTCAATTACGACACCGCTTAACTGGCCCGTGACGACATATTGCATGGTCGCGCCGACTTCGGCACCGGTGATTTGGAAACCGGCCGATTTGCCAGTAATGAGGTTGTAGGTGCTTAGAATTGGCGTGACGATGTAGCCGGTGGGAGCGACGGTTTCCAGCAGGCTGGTGGCGGTCTGCGTGCCGCTACCCACGGCATCGGTCAGCGTGACGCTGTAGCTCAAGGTCCCGTCCTTGAGCGTCGTCACGTTGATGCCGGTGATGTCTTGCGAGGCCGCGGTGATGGAACCGGAACCGGTGACGGCCGCGGTGCTGCTGCTGTCGCCGCTGCTGGTGACCGAATAGCTGTAGGTGCCGCTGCCCACGCTGGTGATCGTGAATCCGGCCGTCTTCCCGGTCGTGGCGTTCACGGCCGCCTTATCGGCCGCGACCGACCAGGGCTGAACGCTCAGGCTGGCCGCCGTGGCGGTCACCGAACCGAAGGTGTTGGTGAAGACCGCCTCGTACTGGTTGCCGTTCTCCGCACTGGTGGCCGTGAAGTTGTAGGTGGTCGAGGTGGCGCCGGAGACGGGCGCGAAGGTCTTGCCGCCGTCGCTGCTCACCTGCCACTGCACGGTGGGGGCCGGATTGCCGCTGGCCTTTGCCGTGAAGGTCACCGCCCCGCCCGTCACGACCGACTGCGCTTGCGGGCTGCCGGTCACGGCGGGCGCGTAGCCTACCGTCAACGTGGCGGGACTGCTCGTGAAACTGCCCAGGCTGTTGGTGAAGACGGCCTCGTACTGGTTGGCGTTCTCCGCGCTGGCGGCCGTGAAGGTGTAGGTGGTCGAGGTGGCGCCGGAGACGGCGGTGAAGGTCTTGCCGCCGTCGCTGCTGACCTGCCACTGGACCTTGTCGGTGCCGCCGGGATTGGAACTGGCCACCGTGAAGGTCGCCGCGTTTCCGGCGACGACCGACTGGTTGCTCGGCTCGGTCGAGACATAGTCCAAGGTCAAGGTGGCGGGGTTGCTGGTGAGCGTGCCGGCCGCGTTCTTGAAGACGGCCTCGTACTGGTCGCTGTTTTGCGCACTGGTGGTCGGGAAGGTGTAGGTGGCGGAGGTGGCGCCGGAGATGGCGGTGAAGGTCTTGCCGCCGTCGCCGCTCACCTGCCACTGTACCGTATCGGCCCCGCCGGGGTTGACAGTGCCCGCCGTAAAGGAGGCGTTCTGGCCGACGTTGAGCGTCTGGCTGGTCGGCTGGGTGGTGACGTAGTCCACCGTCAACGCGGCGGCCGTCGTGGTCGCCGCCGTGCCGATGCCGTTGCTGAAGACGGCCTCGTACACGTAACCGTTTTCGGCGGTGGCGGCCCTGAAGCTATAGGTGGCCGAGGTCGCGCCGGAGATGGGGGTGAACGCCTGCCCGCCGTTGGTGCTCACTTGCCATTGCACGGTGGGGGTCGGATTGCCGCTGGCCGCTGCCGTAAAGGTGGCCGTACCGCCCGCATCGGCCGTCTGCGCGGTCGGGTTCGTGGTCACGGTCGGCGGGTAGTTTACCGTCAAGGTGGCGGGGGTGCTGGTGAGCGTGCCGGCCGTGTTGCTGAAGACGGCCTCGTACTGGTCGCCGTTTTCCGAGGGGGTGGCCGTGAAGGTGTAGGTGGGCGAGGTTGCGCCGGAGATGGCGGTGAAGGTCTGCCCGCTGTCGCTGCTCACCTTCCACTGCACCGTATCGGCGCCGCCGGGGTTGGAACTGGCCGCCGTGAGGGTTGCCGTGTTTCCGGCGACGACCGTCTGGCTGGCCGGCTCGGTCTTGACGTAATCCACCGTCAACGTGGAGGCCGTCGTGGTCGCCGCCGTGCCGATACCGTTGCTGAAGACGGCTTCGTACTGGTAGGTGTTTTCCGAGCTGTTGGCCGTGAAGCTGTAGGTGGGTGAGGTTGCGCCGGAGATGGCGGTGAAGGTCGCCCCGCCGTTGCTGCTCACTTGCCATTGCACGGTGGGGGTCGGATTGCCGCTGGCCGCCGCCGTGAAGGTCGCCGTATTGCCCGCATTGACCGCCTCACTGGCCGGCGGGCTCGTGGTCACGGTGGGCGGGTAGTCCACCGTCAGCGTGGCGGGGCTGCTGGCCAAAGTGCCGGCCGTGTTGTTGAAGACGGCCTCGTACTGGTCGCCGTTTTCCGAGGGGGTGGCCGTGAAGGTGTAGGTGGTCGAGGTGGCGCCGGAGATGGCGGTGAAGGTCTGCCCGCCGTCGCTGCTCACCTTCCACTGCACCGTATCGCCGCCGCTGGGATTGGAACTGGCCGCCGTGAGGGTTGCCGTGTTTCCCGCCGTGACCGTCTGGCTGGCCGGCTGGGTCTTGACGTAGTCGACCGTCAACGTGGCGGCGGCGGTGGTCGCCGCGGTGCCGATGCCGTTGCTGAAGACGGCCTCGTACTGGTTGCCGTTGTTCGAACTGCTGGCCGTGAAGCTGTAGGTGGGCGAGGTGGCGCCGGAGATGGCGGTGAAGGTCGCCCCGCCGTTGCTGCTCACTTGCCACTGCACGGTGGGAGTCGGATTGCCGGTGGCCGCCGCGGTCAAGGTCGCCGTGCTGCCCGCATTGACCGTCTTGCTGGCCGGGCTCGCGGTCACGGCGGGCGGAGAGTTCACCGTCAGCGTGGCGGGACTGCTGGTCAAAGTACCGAGACTGTTGGTGAAGACGGCCTCGTACTGATCGCTGTTTTCCGCGGCGGTGGCCGTGAAGCTGTAGCTGGTCGAAGTTGCGCCGGAGATGGCGGTGAAAGTCTGCCCGCCGTCGCTGCTCATCTGCCACTGCACCGTATCGGCGCTGCTGGGGTTGGAACTGGCCGCCGTGAAGGTTGCCGTGTTTCCCGCGACGACCGTCTGGCTGGCCGGCTCGGTCTTGACGTAGTCCACCGTCAACGTGGCGGGGCTGCTGGTGAAGGTGCCGGAAGCGTTGGTGACGATGGCCTCGTATTGGTCGCCGTTTTCCGAGCTTGCGGTCGTGAAGCTGTAGCTGGTCGAGGTCGCCCCGGAGATGGCGGTGAAGGTCTGCCCGTCGTTGCTGCTCACCTGCCACTGGACCTTATCGGCGTTGCTGGGGTTGGAACTGGCCACCGTGAAGGTCACGTTCTGGCCGCTGTTGACCGTCTGGCTGGCGGGCTGGGTGGTGACGGAGTCCACCGTCAACGTGGCGGCAGTGCTGGTCGCCGTACTGACGCTGTTGGCGAAGACCGCCTCGTACTCGTTGCCGTTGTTCGCACTGCTGGCCGTGAGGCTGTAGGTGGTCGAGGTCGCCCCGGAAATAGTGGTGAACGTCTTCCCGCCATCGCTGCTCACCTCCCACTGTACGGTGGGGGTGGGACTGCCGCTGGCTGCCGCCGTGAAGGTCGCCGTGCTGCCCGCATTGACCGTCTGGCTGGTCGGGCTGGTGGTCACCGCGGGCGCGGTCTGCGTGCCTTGTGCGACGGCGACGGTCGAGGTGGCGACCGTGCTGCTGGCGGTGCCGTCGTTGACGACGATGGAAATCATCCGATTGCCGATGCCGGCCGACGACATGGGGGCGCTATACTGCAACGTTTGCAACAGCGCCTGATAGGTCGACACGCTGGCCACGCCGGTGATCTTCAACACGCCGTTGGCGTAAGGCGCGGCCGTCAGCGCCGTGCCCAGGTCCGTGGAATCGACCGACAACTCTTCGCCGGCCACGGGGTTCTGGATGGTCGCGGTCATGGACGCCAGCGTGGGACTGTCGGTCTGGGTGATCGTGGCCTTCGGGGCGACGAAGACCGCGGTCGCGCCGGTGCTGTACGTGGTTGTATTGGTCGAACTGCCACTGCCGCCCGCTGCCACGGCAGGCGCAACGTCCAGCGTGGGCAAATAGGTCGCCAGCGAGTCGGTCGCCGAGATGAACATCTGCAGCGAGAGATAGTTCGGTTTTGCGCCAAGGATCGCGAAATTGTAGTCCGTGGCGTTCTGGCCGTCGAACGTCACCTGGATCTCGTTGGTGCCGGCGGTGCCGCCTTCCGAGCCGGGAGACAACTGGCCCACCATGACATACGGCGCCGGCTCGATCTGAATCTGGTAGGTACCGGCGGGCACGGCGGGGAAGCTATACGCCCCATCTGCGGCGGTTTGCACCGGCCCTACGCCGGAAACATCGGCCAGGCTCCCCTGGCTGCCCACGCTTTGCAGTTGCACGGTAAGCCCGGCGAAACCGGTCTCAGCGGCGCTCCATTTACCGGCGTCTTGGGTGTCGAGATAGGCGTATCCGGAAATAATGCCGGTGACCGCCAGCAAACGGCGCGACTCGAGCGGCTCGATCGCAATCCGGCGGACCATCTTCTTCTTGGAAGAAGTGGAACGACTGTGCGGGGCGTGGCTGCGACCGAACACTTTTGAGAAGAATTTCCAGATCATGGGTGCTTGCTGCAAAGAGGAGTTCTGTTTGCCCTGCTCGAACTTCCATTCTATCACACTTTACCTAAATTTTGAAAAACAGTTCGCGAAAATGACTTGAAACCAGCACCGTTTTTCCGTATGTCTATGCGGTTTATGCAGACTGTGCCGATCCTGGATTCTTGCCGAGATTTGCCCGGTACGACGTTTTTTCGGGTTTGGATGTCGAATACCACGAATGGTAGAGTTCGGCGTCACCACCCGACAGACGTGGCTTTTTCTCTCTTGTACCGCGTTTGCCGGGCCGGTATAAGGTGTCGTTGCACACTAGGGTGGCGACGCATTCGGCCCGGCATTTTTCCCTTCCCGATTCTCTCTCAACAACCCTTGTCATGACCCGGCGCAGATTTGTGGCATTGGATCGCGATGGCACGATCATCGTGGAATGCCAGTATCTTTCCTACCCGGACCAAGTGGAACTGTTGCCGGGAGCGGGGGCCGGCCTGAGGGCGATGCGTGCATTGGAACTCGGCTTGGTGATCGTGACGAACCAGTCCGCCGTGGGACGCGGGTATTTCGACATGGCCCGATTGGAAGCAATCCATGGCCGGCTACGGGCACTGCTCGCCGAAGAAGGTGTGACGGTCGATGGTATTTACATCTGCCCGCACGCGCCCGAGGACGGTTGCCGCTGCCGCAAGCCCTTGCCGACCCTGTTGCAGCAAGCGGCGCGGGAACTGGGGTTCGACGCCCGTGACGCCTTCGTGATCGGCGACAAGCCGTGCGACATCGAAATGGGCCGAGCGGTGGGGGCAACGACCCTGCTGGTGCGAACCGGCTACGGCGCCGAGCATGAGGCCGCCGGAGTCGTTTCGGCGGACTACTGCGTAAATGATCTGGTCGAGGCGGCGGCTAAACTGGCTGCGGCCCGCCCTTTTTGTTGCACCCCATGAATAGTGTACTAAACAACACTCGCGTGGGTTGTCTCCGTGTCGGGAGACGCTTTGAATATGCTAGGGTTTCCCTGGAAAGGCTGAGATGACGAAGGTCGTGATACTCTGTGGCGGGCTAGGAACTCGTTTGCGCGAGGAAACGGAGTTCCGCCCCAAGCCGATGGTCGAGGTCGGCGGGCGGCCGATCCTCTGGCACATCATGAAGATCTACTCGCATTACGGGCTGAATGAGTTCGTGCTCTGTCTCGGTTACCGCGGCAAGGTAATCCGCGAGTACTTCTTGAACTACGAGGCGATGAGCAATGATTTCACGATCTCTCTGGGTTCCCGGCAAAGCATCCAGTATCACGGGGGGCACAAGGAACAGGATTTCAAGGTGACCTTGGTCGATACCGGCGCCGATACCAATACCGGCGGGCGCGTGAAACGCATTGAACCGTTCCTGGACGGCGACCTTTTCATGGTGACCTACGGCGACGGGCTGGCGAATGTCGATATCTCCAAGCTGCTGGACTTCCATCGCGCGCACGGAAAAATCGGTACGCTGACCGCGGTGCGGCCCGTCTCGCGCTTCGGCATCCTGGAACTCGACGAGGCCGGCGGCGTGAAGCATTTTGCGGAGAAACCGCAGGTCGAGGGCTGGGTCAACGCCGGCTACTTCATTTTTCATCGCCGTTTCTTCGAGTATCTGGACGGCGGGGATCCGAGCATCATGGAACGCGAGCCGCTTGCCCGCCTGGCGGCCGACGGGCAATTGGCTGCTTATCAGCACGAGGGTTTCTTTTACGGGATGGATACCTACCGCGAATATGAAGCGCTCAACCGCATGTGGAATTCCGGGGATGCGCCCTGGAAGGTCTGGCCATGAAGAGGGCGATTCACCACCTGCGGGAAAAAGGCGCTTTTCTGAAGAAATGGGCGTGAAAAGACGCGAAAGTGCAGAGGCCCCTCCGAGGTTTCAAGAACCGGATTTTACGCACCGCCAGGGACAAACCGTATGAGTTCAACGATCGAAGTGATGGCTTTGCAAGACATGCTGCCGAAGGAGCTGAGCGAGGCCGAGATTGCCAAGCGCGGCGATCTTGCCCGCAGAAAGCCCTATATTGCCGCCAAGTTGGCGGCGAACAAGGAACGGCAGGAGCGCGGGCTGCCCACGCCCGTGATACGACTTTGCGCAAGCATGGTCTGCAATTTCCGCTGCCAACACTGCTGTGCGGAGCATTACATGGACCGGCACTTGATGAAGGTCGTCGGCACGCCGGAGCAGCGCCACCAGCTCGACTTGGACGACATTCGCGAACTCTCCCGGCAGGCCGACGAATACGGGCTGGCGCGCTTCGTGCTTACCGGCGGCGAGCCCTTGGTGATGCGAAACCCGAGTTTCGAAGACGTGGTCGAGGCCATCGATCCGATCAAGCACTACGTGATCACCGACACCAACGGCTGGTTCATGGACGCTGAAAAGGCAAAGCACGTCAAGGCCGTCGGCGTGGAGAAGGTCCAGTTGAGCCTGGACAGTTACCTCGAAGCGGAACACGACGCGTTCCGGAACAGGCCGGGTTCCTACAAGCGGGTGATGCGGGCCATCGATACCTGTCTGGATGCCGGACTGAACCTAATCCTGTCCACCTGCCTCGTACATGCGCGGGCCCGGAGCCAGGAGTTCCGCGACCTCTGTTCCTTCTCGCAACAGCGCGGGATCGGACTCTACGTGACCTACGCCAAACCGGTCGGCTCCTGCAAAGAGCACATGGACTGGCTGATCGACAAGGACGACGCCGACTATCTCCGCGAACTGGAGAAGGAGTTCCCCGTCTTCACCCACATGACCCCGTCCTACGGCATGTTCCAAGGCTGCATCACCGTGAAGGGGATCATCACGGTGACTTCCACCGGCGAAATCGTGCCTTGCCCGTACATGGACATGTCCATCGGCAATTACCTGCAGGAGCCCTTGAAGGACATTCTGGAACGGGGGATGGGCAACAAGTGGCTCGGCCCCTACCGTCCCGACTGCCTGATCGGCGAGGACCGGGTGTTCATCAAGTTCCACAACGAACGGGTTGGCGACCGCAAGCTGCTGCCCGTTCCCTACGGCGAAGGTTTTTCGGATGCGGATTTGCTGCCCAAAGTGTCGGCCGTGGAAGTGGCGTCCAGGCCGGAACCGAAGCGTTCCGGCAATGGGCACGCGGGGGCGGCGCTCTTCGATTCCGCGGGAAGGCTGGTCCCCGTGGAGGGAGAACGCGTCTACGAGGCGACGGACCGCGGTTATTTTGCTCTCCAGCAGCCGGAAATCAACTATGCCGCCATCCATGCCAACGTCGCCAAGTGCTTGGACCGGCCGGACCTCGAACACAGCGTCTCGGCGCGTGATTTCGAGGATCGCTGCGAGCGGCTCCGCGGGCAAATCATGGCCGACGAGGCGCTGCGCGGGCTCTTCCACGGCGTCCATGTTCCCTTCGTGATGACGGCGGAAGGCGAAGAATCCGATCTTGGCGAGGAGTTGGACGCGGTCTTATTGAAGGGGGTAGAGCGGTCCTTTGCCGCCAGGTTCCCGCCGTTCTCTTTCCGGAACTACAAGCACGGAGGGATGCAAGAGCGGATTTCCGTGGCGCCGGCTTGCCGTTACGAGGCCCTGCTCGAAGCGCGGAGAAAGTCGCCCGTTGTCGGCTGGTATTTCCCGACCTGCCTGCGCGGTTTCGGCATTCCGGACCAGCGCGGGCTCGTTGCGCGGCTTCCCGCGCCGTTGATCCTCAGCGGCCCCCTGGAGGCCGCGTCGGCCTTGATCGGCGTGCCGGAACTGCTGATGAAACGGGACGGATATCCCAATCTTCTCGCGCTCTCCGCCGTCGTCCCGGCCGAGGAGCGATTCTTCTGTTTCTTCGAGGCCTACGGGTGGAACTTGACCTTCAATTATCGATCGATGATCGGCGCCGTCTCGGAGTATTGCGCCGGCGGACTGACCGTGATCGGTTGAGGACCATGGGAACCTCGGGGAGACAACTATTACTATTTTCCATGACATGAGCGATTCCAGCCCGCGTGAAAACTGGTCCGAGGACAGCCGAGAAATTCCTTCCCGCGCTGCGGCGGGAGTGCGTCCGGGCGGCGGTGAAGCAACTTCTCCAACTATGCGGGGACTGATCCAGCAACTCGACGGCCTTGTTTCCGATCCGCGGCAAGGCCTCCCCCAGGACCTGTTCTACTTCGTCAGCCGGCTGACTCCCCTGCTGAATGTCGACCTGCTCATCCAGGACGCGCGCGGGCGAACGCTCCTGGTCTGGCGCGACGACGAGTTTTACCGCGGCTGGCACATCGCCGGCGGGATCATCCGGTTCAAGGAACTTGCCGCGGACCGCATCAAGGCGGTCGCCGCCTTGGAACTCGGGACGACGGTCGAGGCAGATCCGGAACCGATCACGATTCTGGAAAAAATCAATTGCCAGCGGGATGTCCGGGGGCATTTCATCTCCCTGCTGTACCGCTGCCGGCTGACTTCTTCGCTCGACGAGCAGCGGTGTTGCACGAATCTCGATGCGCCGCGCCACGGCGAATGGGCCTGGCACTGCCATGGCCCGGCAAATCTGATCGCCGCGCACGAAGTCTACCGCCGCTTTCTGTCGGTCCAGCACACGGATAGGGGCAGTATTGCCTCCAGCCAGATCGGGAAATGAACATGTCGACACTTACGGCCTTTCGCAATCGTTCCGTGTTCGTCACCGGGCACACCGGGTTCAAAGGGTCGTGGTTGTCGATCTGGCTGCACCGGCTTGGCGCACGAGTAACCGGCTATGCCCTGGCGCCGCCGACCGAGCCCAGCAACTTCATTGCCTCCGGCGTGCGCGACTTCCTGGCCGCGCACCACGAGGCCGACCTGCGCGACGGCGGCCGGTTGCAGGCGGCGCTGAAGGCGGCCGAGGCCGATGTCGTCTTCCATCTTGCGGCGCAGCCGATCGTGCGGGAAAGCTACGCCCGGCCGCGCGAGACCTTCGACGTCAACGTGATGGGCACGGTCAACGTGCTGGAGGCCGTAAGGGAGTTGGGCCGCCCCTGCGTGGTGCTGGTGATTACCAGCGACAAGTGTTACGAGAACCGCGAACACGTTTGGGGTTATCGCGAATCGGACCCCATGGGAGGGCACGATCCCTACAGTGCCAGCAAGGGTGCCGCGGAAATCGTCGCCGCCTCCTACCGATGCTCGTTTTTCCCGCCCGAGCGGTTGGAAAACACGGCGTTAAACTGGCCACGGTTCGGGCCGGCAACGTCATCGGCGGCGGCGACTGGGCCAAAGACCGCATCGTCACCGACATCGTTCGCCACCTTCGTGCCGGCGCACCGATTCCCGTTCGCAGTCCCCGCGCCGTGCGTCCCTGGCAGCACGTCCTGGAGCCGTTGAGCGGCTACCTGACGTTGGCCGCGCGGATGCTGCAAAGCGACGATCCCTCTCTGTGCGACGGCTGGAATTTCGGTCCTTTGCCGGGCGAGGAGATTCCCGTTTACCAACTGGTGGAACACTTCATCCACGCCTGGGGGACGGGAAGCTGGAAGGACGTCAGCGACCACAATCAGCCGCATGAGGCGGGCGTACTTCGCTTGAGCATCGACAAGGCCATCCACCAACTCTCCTGGCGTCCGCGTTGGGGCGTGGCCGAGGCGACCGCGCGCACCGCTGGCTGGTATCGCCGCTTCCATAGAAGAAATCTTCCGAACATGGCCGCGGCCTGTCGGGAGGATATCGAACATTACGAGGGCGGCAAGGGTTCCGTGGCGCCCTTGGGTCTGCCAATTCCGACTGGCGCTGTCAGCGAGGTTTGGGTAAATTACTAGGGACGGTGTTCTTCGATCCCCGATCCCAATCAAGGAGTGGCGGATGAGCCAGTCACCGCGAGTATCGCCCGAACCGTTCGCCGGGGAGATTGCAACATTGAGGGAGCCGCGTTTGTTACATCCCGGTCCGGTTTTCGAAGACCTCGGTCGCGTGCTCGCGAACACGAGCGGTCTCTGGGACGGGCTGCGCGGCCGCCGGCTTTTCATTACGGGCGGGACCGGCTTCTTCGGGACGTGGCTGCTGCACGCCTTTGTCTGGGCGGAAGAGACCCACGGCTTGAACGCGAAGGCTGTCGTGCTGACGCGCGATCCCCAGGCATTTCTCGCCAAGGTCCCGCATCTGGCCGCGCATCCGGCCGTTACGCTCCACCAGGGAGACATCTGCGACTTCGATTTCCCCCCCGGCGAGTTTTCCGCAGTGATCCATGCGGCCCGCGAGGCGTACCATCTTTCCAAGGGGGTGGACCGCGCACTGGTTGTCGATCGCGATATGCGGGGCACGCGGCGGGTACTCGAGTTTGCCCGTCAGCGCGGCTGCGAGGAGGTCTTGTTGACCACCTCGGGCGCGGTATACGGGCCACAGCCCGCGGAGTTGTCGCACGTTGCCGAGGAATATGGCGGCGGCCCCGAGACCACCAATCCGAATTCCTGCCACAATCACGGCAAGCGTCTGATGGAATACTTGGGGGCCGTCTACGCGGATACGTATGGTCTGAAAATCAAGATTGCCCGCTGCTTTACTTTCTTGGGGCCCTACCTGCCGACCAACGTCAATTATGCCGCGGGGAGTTTCATCAGCGACGGCCTGGCCGGCGGTCCGATCATCGTCCAAGGCGACGGCACGCCCTGCCGCTCCTACCTGTACGCTGCCGACCTGGCGGTCTGGCTGTGGACCATCCTCTACCGGGGGAAGACCTGCCGACCCTATAACGTAGGTTCGGAGGAGACGCTCTCGATCGGCGAGCTGGCCGCGACCGTGGCCGACTGTTTTACCCCGCGGCGGGAAGTGCGGATCCTGAAAACGCCCGTTCCCGGCCAGCCCGCCCAGCGCTATGTTCCCTCGACCCGCCGCGCACGGGAGGAGCTGGGGCTGCGGCAGATCACACCTCTCGACGTGGCGATCCGGCGCACGATCGCGTTCCATCAACATTGCCGACAGACCTGCCAGGCGAGCCATGAAGATGCATGAAGAAGAGCGCTTGTTATTCATTTTCGAGATGGCCAATAATCACATGGGCGACCTCGAACACGGGTTGCGGATCATCCGGGACGTGCATGCGGCCTGCCGTGGTTTTCCGTTTCGGTTCGGTTTCAAGCTGCAATACCGGGATCTCGAAACGCTGATCCATCCGCATTATCGCGGCCGCACCGACTTGAAGTACATCAAGCGGTTCTCGGAGACCCGCCTCGATCCCGGCCAGTTGAAGCAACTCAAGGACGCGGCGGCGGAAAGCGGGTTTGTCACCGTCTGCACGCCGTTCGACGAGCCCTCCGTGGACCTGATCGAGGCGCACGGTTTCGACCTGCTCAAGGTCGCCAGTTGCTCCTTCACCGATTGGCCGCTGCTGGAGCGGATCGTGCGGGAGGGGAAACCGGTGATCGCGTCGACGGCGGGCGTCGCACTGGAGGACATCGACAAGGTGGTGTCGTTCTTCGAGCACCGCCACCAGGAATTGACCTTGATGCACTGCGTGGCCGAGTATCCCACGCCCGACGAGCGGCTGGAATTGAACCAGATCGACCTGCTTCGCCAACGCTATCCCAAGGCGGTTGTCGGCTATTCGACGCACGAATCGCCCGACGAACTCGATTCCGTCAAATTGGCCGTCGCCAAGGGCGCCGCGGTGTTCGAGAAGCACGTGGGCGTGGCCACCGAACAGTACGCGTTGAACGCCTATTCGGCGGCTCCCGCCCAGGTCCGCCGCTGGCTGGAAGCGGCAAGCCAGGCGCTGCGGAAGTGCGGCCGGGCGGGCAAGCGGCCGGCGTTCTCGGCGGGTGAAACCGCTTCGTTGCGCGCGCTGGGACGCGGCCTGTTCGCGCGGCGGGCACTGGCCAAGGGCCAGCGCGTCTTGCCCGACGATATTCTCCTGGCAATCCCCAGCGTGGAGAACCAGGTGCTGGCCGACGGCGCGTCGAAGTACCTTGAACTCACGGCCAGCGAGGCGATCCCCGCACTGGCGCCCCTGCTGACCAGCAATACCACGTGCGTCAACGTTCGCGAGCAGCTCGAGGCGATCGTGGGCCGCATCAAGCAGCTCGTGCATAGCAGCGGCGTCGTCATTCCGGCCAGGGCCGACCTCGAAGTCTCTCACCACTACGGAATCGACCGTTTCGACCAGTTCGGCCTGACGATGATCACGGTGGTGAACCGCGGTTATTGCAAGAAGCTGCTGGTCGTGCTGCCGGGGCAGACGAACCCCGAGCACCGCCACGAAGTCAAGGAAGAGACCTTTCACGTCCTGCACGGCGACGTGTGGGTCGACCTGAATGGTGAAGTCAAGCGGTACGCCCGCGGCGACGTCATCCTGGTGGAACGAAACGTCAAGCACAGTTTCGGTTCCACGGCGGGCGCAGTGCTCGAAGAAGTGTCGCTCACGCACCATGCGGGCGATTCGTTTTATACGGACCCCCTCATCGCGGCCAACCGCAACCGCAAGAGTTACGTAACTTACTGGCTGGATTAGCGCAGAAACCGATGAAAACGATCGCTTGGGACGTGGACGACGTCCTCAACGACCTGATGGGGACATGGCTTTCACGGGCCTGGCTCCCCGCGCATCCCGATTGCCGGCTTCGCTACGAGGGACTGTCGGAGAACCCTCCCCACGCACTGCTGGGCGTGAGCAAGGCCGAGTACCGAGCCTCGTTGGACGATTTCCGGCTCTCGCCGGCCGCCGCTTCCATGCCGCCGGCGACCCCAGTCTTGCAGTGGTTCAACGAACACGGCCGGCAATGTTCCCACGTGGCGATCACCGCCGTGCCGCTGCGGGCCGCGCCTGCCGCGGCGGCATGGGTGATGCGGCATTTCGGCCGCTGGATCCGCTCCTTCCACGTCGTTCCCTCGCATCGCGAAGGAGAGGACCTGCCACTTTATCATCGCACCAAGGGCGAGGCTTTGCGGCAATGGAAAACGATTGACGCGCTGGTGGACGACGATCGTGCAAACCTGATTTCGGCGGAGCAATTGGGAATACGAACTTTCTGCGTGCCGCGGCCTTGGAATCGCGGCCCGGGGAGTTTGGCTGATGTCCTTGACGAGTTGACAGTGCTGTCGCGTACGTGAAAGGCACGCCTCGCTCGACAACCATGGTCCGCTAAGGACCGGCCGAAGAATAACTTCCGCAATTAAGCGGGGGTGGCTGGCGGCTGAGCTTGCGAAGCCCCAGCCGATGCCGGAAAAGCTGGGGCTTCGCAAGCTCAGCCACCCCACGAGGAAAACCGGGAAATTATTCTTCAGCCGATCCTCAGTGAAGCCAGAGCTAAGAAAGACAAGCCAACAGAATGAATTCTATTCCCCAAGACCTTGCCCGACGGGCGACAATCGGGCACCCATCGCTCGGGTGGTTTGCAAGTTAGTGGAAGCTATGGATGTGCTATACTCTCTAGGGGATTCCGATCAAAAAGGCTCCAAATGACGAAATTGTCGGATTATGTCTTTCGCCGCGTGGCCGAGACCGGCGTACGCCACGTTTTTCTCGTATCGGGCGGCGGATGCATGCATCTGGTCGATTCCTTGGGGCGATCGCCCGACTTGAAATACGTTTGCAATCTGCACGAGCAGGCCTGCGCCATCGCGGCCGACGCCTATAGTCAATATACCGGCAACCTGGGCGTGGCCCTGGTGACGACCGGTCCCGGCGGCACGAACGCGATCACCGGTGTCGCGGCCGCCTGGCTCGATTCCACCCCCTGCTTGTTCCTCTCCGGCCAGGTGAAGCGGGCCGACCTGCTCACGGGCCGGGACGTGCGGCAAATGGGGTTCCAGGAGATCAATATCGTCGACATCGTGCGGCCGATCACCAAGTACGCCGTCCGGGTCGACGATCCCGCCTCGATCCGTTGCCATTTCGAAAAGGCGCTCTTCTTGGCTCGGCATGGCCGCCCAGGACCCGTCTGGCTCGACATCCCGCTGGACGTGCAGGCCGCCGAAGTGGACGAGGCGTCCCTGCCGGGCTTCGACCCGCCGGCGCCGAGCGAGGCGGATGATCCGGCCTTGTTGCTTCCCAAGGTCCGCGAGGCGATCGGCTTGCTGAACCAAGCGCAGCGACCCGTGATCCTGGTGGGCAACGGCGTCCGCCTGGCGGGCGCAGTAGAGCGATTCCTGGCCCTGGCGGAGATGCTCGACGTGCCCGTGCTCACGACCTGGAAGGCCATGGACTTCCTGGCCGAGGACCATCCGCTGTACGTCGGCCGGCCCGGCGCGGTAGGGCAACGGGCGGCGAACTTCGCCCAGCAGAACGCCGACTGGATACTGATCCTCGGGGCGCGGCTGGACCTGGGTCAGACGGCCTACAATCACCGCGGCTTCGCGCGCGCGGCGCACAAAATCGTCGTGGACGTCGATCCCGCGGAACTTGGAAAATTGCAGATGGACATCAGCGTGCCGCTGTGCGCCGACGCCGGCCAGGTCATCGATCTGCTGCTCTCGCAACGTCACGCGGTCGTCCCCAATCCGCGGGCAGACTGGTGGACCCGCTGCCGCCAATGGAAAGCCCGCTACCCGGTCGTCTTGAAAGAATACTGGGATGTCCCCGGCGGAGTGAGCAACTATGTCTTGCTGGACGTGCTCGCCGACGCCATGTGCGGCGACGACCTGCTGGTGCCGGGCAGTTCCGGCGCGTCCAGCGAGGTGACCATGCAGGCCTTCCGCGTGGGCTGCGGCATGCGGGTTTTCAACAGCCAGGGTCTGGGACCGATGGGTTTCGGGCTGGCGGCCGCCATCGGCGGTTGCGTAGCCAGCGGCCGGCGCACGATCTGCATTGAAGGCGACGGCGGCTTGCAGATGAACAGCCAGGAACTCGAGACCCTGCACCGTCTCGACCTGCCGGTGAAATTGTTCGTCCTGGACAACGAAGGTTATGTTTCGATCCGTTCCACGCAGCTTGCACATTTTGCCGGGCGTTACGTGGGCAGCGGCCCCACCAGCGGCCTGACGCTGCCCGACACGCTCAAGCTGGCAGCGGCCTACGGGCTGCCGGCCGTCGAGATTCGCGACCACACTAACATCCGGCAGCAAGTGTGCGATGTTCTCCAACGGCCGGGGCCGGTAGTATGCAGCGTGCGGATCTCGCCGAGTCAGGCCACCGCTCCGCGTGTTTCCTCCTACCAGCGCAGCGACGGCTCGATGGCCTCCAAACCAATGGAGGACATGTGGCCGCTGCTGGAACGCGACGAGTTTTTCGCAAACATGATGGTTCCCCCGATGGAAGACTAAATGACATTGCACGATTCTGGGAGTGAAGCTGGTTATAGAAGCCCGACGGGGTACCCGCTTGCGGGTCAGCGAGGATTGTGGGTCGAAGCTCTTGGAAAACACATTCCTCGCTTGCGCGTCGGGCTTCTATGCGTCCCAGAATCGTGCAAGGTCATTTAGTCGTTCCTGCCTGAAGCGATTTCAACCCCATGGCAAACAACCCCGCAACATCCGCGCTCACGTCGCTCCGGCCAGTGCCGAAGACGCCGATACGTGGCGCCGGGAAACGGAAGTATCTCCTGGTCATGCCGCGGTTGATCCAGAATCCCGGCGACGGGTACTCTTTTCCTCTGGGGATTGCCTACATATCGTCGAGCCTGAAAGCGGCGGGATTCGAAGTCGTCACGCTGAACCTGAATCACCGTGACGGCGATGCGGCCGACATCATCAGGAACGTGGTCGAAGAGCACGGCATCCACGTCGTGGCTACCGGCGGCCTGTCTTTCCAATACGGCACGGTGAAGCGGGTCGTGGAGGCGGCCAAGCGAGTCAACGGCGACATCGTCACCATCGTCGGCGGCGGCATCGTCAGCGGCGACCCCGAGCCTGCCATGGAAGCCCTGGAATACGCGGACTTCGGCGTGATCGGGGAAGGCGAGGAGACCATGTGCGAACTTTGCCGCACGTTGGAGCGGGGCGGCGACCTCTCCGAAATCGACGGCCTGATCTACAAGAACGGCAATGGCCTCGTGGCCACGAACCCGCGCAAGGAATGCGAGGATCTCGATTCGATTCCCTGGCCGGATTACCAGGGCTTCGATCTGGACAAGTACCTTGCTTCCACCTCGCCCGGCATCAGCGGACTGAACCGGCACAATACGATCTTCATGCTGGCGAGCCGCTCGTGCCCCTACAACTGCACCTTCTGTTTCCATACCTCGGGCAAGAAGTACCGGCAACGGTCGCTCGACAAGTTCTTCGCGGAACTGGACTACATGGTCTCGCAATACGACATCACCTTCGTGTGCATGGCCGACGAACTTTTTGCGCAGAAGATCGCACGCGTCAAGGAATTCTGCGAGAGAATCAAGAGGTACGGCATCGGCTGGTGGGCCCAGTTCAGGGTCGACAACATCACCGTGGAGCTGCTCAACGTCTTGAAAGGTAGCGGCTGCCAGGTCATGTCCTTCGGCCTGGAAAGCGCCGACAATCGCGTCTTGAAAAGCATGCGCAAGCATACCACCGTCGAGCAGATCGAGCATGCGTTGAAACTGGTCTATGACTCCGCGATATCGCTGGAGGGGGCCTTCATCTTCGGCGACGTTGCCGAGACCGTGGAAACAGCCGAAAACACCCTGAAATGGTGGCGCGAGCATAGCCAATACAGGATCAGCCTGAACCTGATTACCGTGTATCCGGGCTCCGGCCTCTACAAGCACGCGTGCGAAAAGGGGATCATTCAAGACCGGCTCAAGTTCCTCAAGGATGGCTGCCCGCAGGTCAACGTGTCGAAGATGACGGATGAGCAAATGGGCGTGTTGACCCGCCGTCTGATGGAGGCCCCCATCAGCCTGACCAAGGCCCTGGCCGCGGTGGAAACCGCCGGCACAAACTATAAGACCGGTCGCGTGGCGGTGACTGGCAGATGCGTGGGGTGCGGACAAGAGAACCGGTGGGACGACATCAAGCTGTTCGCGACGAATTTCCTCTCTTGCACCGAGTGCGGGCAGAAATATACGATCCCGTTGGGCCCGGTCCTGCGCGGGAACATCGAGGGCAATTTCGCGAAGCTCCTGGACAGGTACGGGAAGATGGCGGTGTGGTGCGTCAACTTCAATACTGCCGACTTGTTCAAGAACTCCCGCGTGCTGCAGAGCGAGAACGTATTCGCCGTCGATATTTCCGCTACGAAGAGGCAGATGGACTTGTATGGAAAACGCGTCCATGCCCCCGAGATCATCAACCGCGAGGGCATCCCCGCGGTGATCGTGGCAATTCCCGCATTTTTTACGCAGATTGCGTCGCTGATCGGAGAGAACTACAAGGGCGTCGTGGACGTCATCGACATCTGCCGGTTGACCGACCCCGACTACGCCGCACAGGACCGGCGAATCAATGACTGTAGTCGCCACGCTCCGCCGTGATGCAAAGCCAGCGCAGCGGAACGTGACGAGGACGTTGCAAAAGGGCGGCCGGCAGAGGGCGCGAGGCGGTCCCGTGGCGTCCCGGATCAACAAGAGTGGAGAACGAACATGCCGGAGAAAAAAAAGCTCGTGAGTATCGTGATGCCATGCTTCAACGAAGAAGACAATGTCCAGGAAGCATGCCGTCGCATCAAAGAAGTGTTCGCCGGTCTGCCGCAATACGACTACGAGCACATCTTCATGGACAATGCCTCGACGGACCGAACGGTGCCCTTCCTCCGGGAGATTGCGGCCCAGGACAAGCGCGTGAAGGTCATCGTGAACGCCCGGAACTTCGGCCACATTCGGTCCCCGTTCCACGGATACTTGCATGCCAAGGGCGACGCGGTTATCGCTATCGTTTCCGATTTGCAGGATCCACCCGAGGTGATCCCGCAATTCCTCGAAAAGTGGGAGCAGGGTTACAAGATCGTGGTGGGCGTCAAGAAGGGCGGTGGAGGAGCCCTGCCTTTGCGGATGTTCCGCAAGTTGTACTACGCCGTACTCGGTCACCTGGCCGAGGTGGAGTTGATCCGGAACTTTCACGGGTTCGGCCTGTACGACAGAAAGGTCGTCGACATCTTTCGAGAGACGGGCGGCCCCTATCCCTACATGCGCGGGCTGATCTGCGAGATCGGTTTCGAACGGGCGGAGATCGAATACGTGCCGCCCATGCGCAAGCACGGGATCACGAAAAACAATTTCTACTCGCTGTACGACAACGCCATGCTGGGCATGACGAGCCACTCCAAGATTCCGCTCCGCCTGGCCACCTTTACCGGATTCTGCCTGGCGGCGATCAGCCTCTTGGTGGCGGCCGTGTATTTCGTCTACAAGCTGATTTTCTGGTACCGATTCGAAGTTGGCATTGCGCCGCTGGTCATTGGCATCTTCTTCTTTACGGCCGTGCAGTTGTTCTTCACGGGAATCCTGGGCGAATACATCGGCGCCATCCACACGCAAGTGGTCAATCGCCCCCTGGTGATCGAGAAGGAACGAATCAACTTCGATGATTGAAAGACGCTGCGCGGCGAGCTGCGGAAGACGCGCCGGCCGCTTGCCGTTGGCAGCTTTGGGATGCCCGTCCGAGAGGTTTACGAAGGACGCAGCCAAGGTTCAGTTTCCGCATGTCAAACACTAGTTCTGAAGATCGTTCTCGCGCATGCAGGGCATGCGGCGCCCGGTTCTTTCCGGAACCCCTGCTTCGCTACGCGAACATGCCCGTGGCCGCGCAGTCGTTGCCGGACGCGGCCGCGCTGGACCGCGACGAGGGAGTCGACCTGGAAGTCTACCAGTGTTGCGGGTGCGGCCTGGTGCAACTCAACGGCGAGCCCGTCTCGTATTTCAGGGACGTGATCCGCGCGGCCGCCGTTTCCGAGGAGATGAAGTCTTTCCGGCAGCAACAGTTCCGCGGTTTCGTCGCGCGGTTCGGCCTGGCTGGCAAGAAGGTCGTCGAGATCGGTTGCGGCCGGGGAGAATATCTCTCGATCATGCGGCAGTGCGGCGTCGATGCCTACGGTCTGGAACATGCCGAGGAATCGGTGCGGCAGTGCGTGGCCGCCGGACTGAAGGTCTCGCGGGGATTTGCCGGAGGCAGCGACTTCTGGTGCGACAACGCCCCCTTCGACGCCTTCGTCATGCTGGCCTTTCTCGAACACTTGCCCGACCCGAACGGCTCGTTGCAGGGCATCCGGCACGTGCTTGCTGAAGGCAGCGTGGGGCTTGTCGAAGTGCCGAACTTCGACATGATCCTGCGAAAAGGTCTCTTCTCGGAGTTCATCGGCGACCACTTGTTCTATTTCACCAAGGAGACCTTCGCCGTCACGCTGCAGCGCAACGGATTCGAGATCCTCGACTGCAGCGAGCAGTGGCACGAATACATCTTGTCGGCCGTGGTGCGGAAGCGCGGCATCCTCGACATTTCCCGTTTCCACGACTGCCAGGCGAAGTTGCAGGCGGAGATGGAAAGCTTTATCGGCAGGTTCCCTGACAAGAAAGTGGCCGTCTGGGCGCAGGGCACCAGTCGCTGGCCGTCATCGCGCTTTTGAACCTGGGCGGCAAGATCCGCTATGTCGTCGATTCCGCCGCCTTCAAGCAGGGCAAGTACACCCCGGCCACGCACATTCCCATCGTCGCCCCCGAGACCCTCGGTTCCGACCCCGTGGACGCCGTGATCGTGATGGCCGCCAGCTATTCCGACGAGGTGGCCAGGATCCTGCGGCAGAAATTCCCGGCCGGATTGGAAGTCGTGATCCTCAGGGATTTCGGGCTGGAGCCTGTCTGACAAGGTACTAATCATGCAAATAGGACTTGCCAAGGGCTCCGCAAGCATGGGCGAGCCACAAGATCGTGACGGGGGCAAGGTCGGCAGTGGCGAATCGCCGCTGACGTTATCGAATTGGTTCTGGCGATGGATGACGGCAAAAGGGATGGCAATCAAGTTCAGGCGACTTACCCGGAATGCCCTCGCGCGGCCAGGTCGCGCGGTACCTCGTTATCGGCGCATGGAATACGCTGTTCGGCTACGGAACGTTTGCCTTGCTGAACTTCTTGTTTGCGCGGCTGCTGGAGGGCGAGTACCTGGCCGCCATGGCCGCCAGCGTGCTGGCCAACGTGATCGCCATCTCCGTGGCCTTTCTCGGCTACAAGCTATGGGTGTTCAGGACCAAGGGCAACTTCCTGCGGGAATACCTGCGTTGTTTCCTTGTGTACGGGAGCACGTTTTTGCGCAGGGGCTGGTGTTGCTGCCGCTGCTGATGGCCGTGCTGAACGTGTTCGTCGCTCCGCGGACCGCAGTCCCCTATCTGGCCGGGGGGATCTTGACGGCGGGAACGGTCGTGGTTAGTTTCTTCGGTCACAAACAATACACGTTTGCACAGGATACAGTTGATGTCACAGTCCGAAGAAATACGCCGCCAGATCGCTGACCTGGTCGCGAAGTACCATCAGGCGGCCTTCGCCCCGCGGCCGTTCGTGCCCGGCGAGAGCCCGGTCCGCTACGCCGGCCGCGTGTTCGACGCCGAAGAACTGCAATTGGCCGTCGAGGCCAGCCTCGACTTCTGGCTCACCGCCGGCCGATTCACCGAACAGTTCGAGAGCACGCTGGCCCAGCGCATGGATCGCGATACGGCCCTGCTGGTCAACTCCGGGTCGTCGGCCAACCTGGTGGCCTTCAGCGCGCTGACGTCGCCGCAACTCAAGGACCGGCGGGTTCGGCCGGGCGACGAAGTCATCACCGTGGCCGCCGGCTTCCCCACGACCGTCAACCCCATCCTCCAGAACCGGGCCGTCCCCGTCTTCGTCGACGTGGAGTTGGCCACCTACGTGCCCACCGTCGCGGCCATCGAAGCCGCCATCACGCCCAAGACGCGGGCCGTAATGATCGCCCACACCATGGGCATCCCCTTCGACGCCAAGGCCGTGGCCGAACTCTGCCGCAGACACGGCCTCTGGCTCGTCGAAGATTGCTGCGACGCCCTGGGGACGCACGCTTCACGGGCAACCGGTGGGCACCTTCGGCGATCTGGCCACCGTCTCGTTCTATCCGGCCCACCAGATCACCATGGGCGAAGGCGGGGCCGTGGTCGTGGAAGACGAGCTGCTCGCGCGGATCGCCCGCTCTTTCCGCGACTGGGGCCGCGACTGCTATTGCAGCGGCGGCGAGAACAACACCTGCGGCAAGCGCTTCAGCCAGCAGTTCGGCACGTTGCCCTGCGGCTACGACCACAAGTACGTCTATTCGCACGTCGGCTACAATCTGAAGGTGACCGACATCCAGGCGGCCATCGGTTGCGCCCAGTTGAAGAAGCTCGACGGTTTCATCGCCGCGCGGCGGAAGAACTGGGCCGCGTTGCGCGAGATGCTCGCGCCCTGCGAGGACCGGCTCTTGCTGCCGGAAACCCCGCCCGACAGCGAGCCGTGCTACTTCGGCTTCGTGATCACGGTTCGGCCCGCATGCCGGCTTCCCGCGGAGCGAACTGGTCGACTTCCTGGAGGCCGCGAAGATCGAGACCCGCAATCTCTTCTGCGGCAACCTCGTCCGCCATCCGGCCTACGACGAGACCGAGTACCGGGTCGTCGGCGACCTGCGCAACACCGACGTCGATCATGAACGACACGTTCTTCATCGGCGTCTACCCGGGAATGACCGATGAGCACCTGGCCTACATCGGCGAGACGTTCCAACGCTTCATGAAGGCCAAATAATGCCGATGCCCGTAAAATTCTCGGCCGAAGTGACCAAAGTCCTTCGGCATGGCGACGACGTGGCGACTTATCAGTTCCGCTGCCTCATGCCGCGGCCGCGGTGGAAGCCGGGCCAATTCCTGCACCTGGCCCTGGACGCCTACGATCCGTCGGGGCATTGGCCGGAATCGCGGTGCTTCACCATGGCCAGCGGCTCGCTGGAAAAGGACCTCGTGCGGCTGACTATCGCCGCCAAGGGCCGTTTCACGCGGCGGATTCTGGCCGAATTGCAGCCGGGCCGCAAGGTCTGGATGAAGGCCCCCTACGGCGATTTCATCGTCCGCACGGGCTCGGAGCATGACGTGGTGTTGATTGCCGGCGGCACCGGCGTCACGCCCTTCGTGGCCTTCATGGAAGATTCCCTGGTCAAGGGGCTGCAAGGCAACGTCTGGCTGCACTACGGCGCCCGCAGCCAGGACTTGCTGGTGTTTCGCGATTTTGCCGATCGCTGCGCGGCAGTTCCCGTCGTTTCACCTCGATTGCTACGCCGAAACCGGCGCCACGGGCGCGACGATCGCCGGCCGGATCGATCTGGCGCGGGCCGTCGGTCGTGCTTGCCATGGCAAAGCGGCCACCTATTATTTATGCGGTCCGCAGGAGATGATCAACGCCTTCCGCGCCCGCTTGACGGGCGAGTTCGACGTTCCCGACGCGAATGTGAAGATCGACGCCTGGGAGTAAGTCAAAACGCTAGGTTTCCGTTCGGAACAGCCCCTGGGCCACACCCTGGCGGGCCTCGGCCAGACGCTCCGGCGAATCGACGGCGGTGCGTTGCCCGGTCAGGGGGAAAGCAAACAGCCGCCGCGTTGCCGTCAGCGGCGCGAAGATGTCGCGGGGAAAGTCGCAAAATGTCTGCGGGGGAATCAGGTCCAGCAGTTCCGGCTGGCAAATCGTAATGCCGGAAAAGACCCAACTCTGGGCAACCGTGCTCCGTTGGGCCTCCGATGGCCGTTCCAGAAAACGCTCGATGCAACCCGTGGAATCAACGCTCAGCGCACTGTTGGACCCGGCACGTTGATGGACCAGCAGGGTTGCCAGGGCTTTGCGCTGTTGATGAAAGCCGAACATGGCGGTGAAGTCCTGGTTGGTGACGATATCGCCATACTGCACCAGAAACGGTCCGTCTCCTTGGAAGAAGGACTCCATTTTCTTTGTTCCGCCGGCTGTCCCCAACAGTTGCGGCTCGTGGGAATACGTCAGGCGCAAACCCCAGCGGGAACCGTCGGCGAAATGGTCCTGGATCACCTCGGGCATGAAGTGCAGGTTGACGGCGACCTGGTCGAATCCGTGCCGCTTGAGATGGCAGAGGATGTACTCCAGCATCGGCTGACCCGGAGTGCCGGGTGCCCCGCCCAGGGGGAGCATCGGCTTGGGAATCGTGCGGGTCAGATCGCCCAGTCGCGTACCATATCCGGCGCAGAGGACCATGGCTTTCATAAGCAGGGTGGGCTTTAGCCCGCCTCCTTTAATTTATGCGAGGCGGGCTAAAGCCCACCTTACTGAGAATCCACTTCGTGGCAGCTTGCAGGTCGAGGCAAGTATGGTCGGGACGGCAGGTGGAATCCAGCGGCTCGACCGTCACGATCGGCGGGGCTTCATGCTGGCCGCACGTGACCAGCACCGTGCGGCAGCCGGCCGCGGCTCCGGCCGCGATGTCGGACATGCGGTCGCCTACCAGGAAACTGGCTTGCAGGTCGAGGCCATGCTCGGCGGCAGCCTGGATCATCATGCCCGGCCGGGGCTTGCGGCACTGGCAGGCCACGCGATATTCCGGCAGCGTGGCCTCCGGGTGATGGGGGCAATAGTAAACGGCGTCCAGCCGCGGGCCGCCGGCGCCGGCGATCCGATCGAGGATCAGGCGATTCAACTCCGACATTTCACTTTCGGTAATCAGGCCGCGGGCGACGACCGCCTGATTGCTGACCATGGCTAGAAACATTCCGGCCGTCCGCAGTTCGCGGAGCGCCGCGGGCACGCCTTCGAGCAGGCGGATTTGCTCCCTGCGGACCAGAAACCCCTGGTCGTCGACCAACACGCCGTCGCGATCGAGAAACACGGCTCTGCGGAGGGGGGGCATGGAAGATGAGGCTTCAGGATCGTGGAGTGGATTGGGGATGATAATCTTACAAGTATGCCATAATCTTAAGCAGAGCTTCGCTTTACGTCATCCGTCCCTCCGGATGGGTAGCGCGGCTTGCGTACCTTTCTCCATGAAGTATACTTATCAATTGACGTAGTATAGCCAACAATCAGCGGCGATCGACTTGACTTCAAATCCTTACTTGGCAGCGCGACAACCGCAAACGTGCCGACCAGCCCTAGTTCGCGAAGCGGGCTCCACTGTCCTCGTAAGAGGGAAGAATTGGCTATGACCCTGGAAGCGAAGATCAAGCCGCTCGACGAACTGGCGGAGATTCGGGCGTCGCTGCAAGCGGGGAAGAAGCGCGTCGTCCATTGCCACGGCGTCTTTGACCTGCTTTACGTCGGGGTGATGCGCCACTTCCAACTGGCCAAAGAATTGGGCGACGTACTCATCGTAACCGTGGTAGCCGACGCACAGTCTCCGCGCGGGCCCGCCAGCCTGCTGTTCAACGAGACGTTGCGGGCCGAAGCCGTGGCCGCGCTGGGCCACGTCGATTACGTGGCGATCGCCAGGTCGCCGTCCGCGGTCGATGCCATCCAGACGTTGCGTCCCGACGTCTACGTTCCTTGGGACGAGGACCTGCCGGCAAGCGGCAGCGCCGCGCCCGCGGGGCCGGCGGAAGAAGCGATTCTGCACGCCATGGGCGGACAATTGGTTCGCCTGCCCAGATCACTGTTGCGGCCGCACGGCATGGCCCAGCGTTTTACGCGCACACTGTCGCAAGAGGCCGGCGGCTTTCTCGGCCGCTTCGCGGCACGCTACTCGGCGCGGCAAGTCATGGAGTACCTGGAGAAGGCCCGCGGCATGCGCGTGCTTTTCCTGGGCGAAGCCATCATCGACGAATACCAGTACTGCGAGACGATCGGCAAGTCGGGCAAGGAGCCGGTACTGGCGGTGCGTCACCTGTCTTCCGAGCAGTTTGCCGGCGGCATCATGGCCACGGCCAATCATGCCGCGGCCTTCAGCGATCACGTCGGCATCGTCACGCTGCTGGGAACGCAGAACTCTCACGAGCAATTCATCCGCGAGAAGCTCGACCCGAAAATCGATGCCACGTTCGTGTACATGCCCGGCGCGCCGACGATCGTCAAACGCCGCCTCGTGGAGACTTATCCGTTCCAGAAGCTGTTCGAGATCTACACCATGGAACCGGACGTGCCGGAGGCCGTTTCCAAGGCGCTCTACGCCCGGTTGAAGGCCCTGCTCCAACCGGGGAAGGGGCTGCCCGGCTTCGACGCCGTGGTGGTAACTGACTACGGCCACGGCATGATGTCCGCGGAGATCGTCGAATTGCTGTGCGAGCAGGAGCGGTTCCTGGCGATCAACACGCAAACCAACGCCGCCAACCAGGGATACAACACGGTCTCGAAGTACCGCCGGGCCGACTTCATCTGCATTTCGGAGAAGGAACTCCGCCTCGAAGCCCGCAGCCGCAGCAAGGACCTGCGCCTGATCATCGCCGAGATCGCCGCGAAGCTCTCCTGCGAGCGGATGTTGATCACCCGTGGCCAGCAAGGGTGCCTCTGTTACTGCAAGGGCGAAGGATTCTTCGACATTCCCGCCTTCACCAATCGCATCGTGGACCGCATCGGCGCGGGCGACGCCCTGCTGGCCGTCAGTTCCTTGTGCGCCGCCCAGGCGGCGCCCGTCGAGATCATCGGTTTCATCGGCAACGTGGTCGGGGCGCAGGCGGTGGAGATCGTGGGAAACCGCAGCGCCGTCAGCAGCGCCACGGTGCTCGGGCAGATCGAATCCTTCCTGCATTACGATCTTTCTCCTCTCAAGAAATAAGTGCGAAACATGGTAACGGTGCGCGAATATCACGAGAAATCTCGGTTCGAGCAGGTGCTGGTGACCGGCGGGGCGGGATACGTCGGCGCGGTGCTGGTCCCGCGGCTGCTGGCGGAAGGCTACCGCGTGAAAGTGCTCGATCTGTACTTGTTCGGTGACGGCGTGCTCGACGCGGTGAAGGACCAGCCGGGCCTGACGCAGATCAAGGGCGACCTGCGCGACCCGCAGGCTGTGGCCGCGGCGGTGGCCGGCTGCGACGCCGTGATCCACCTCGCTTGCATCTCCAACGATCCGAGCTTCGAGCTCAATCCGGCCCTGGGCAAGTCGATCAATTACGACGCCTTCCCGCCGCTGGTGCGGGCGGCGAAGGCCGCCGGCGTGCGGAGGTTCATCTACGCCTCGTCGTCGAGCGTCTACGGCATCAAGGAGACCGAGGACGTCACCGAGGACCTGCCGCGCGAGCCGTTGACCGACTATTCCAAGTTCAAGGCGATGTGCGAGGACGTGTTGCTGGAGGAGCGCGCGCCGGGTTTCGTGGTTTTCATCTTCCGACCCGCCACGGTTTGCGGCTACTCGCCGCGGCTGCGGTTGGACCTGGCGGTGAACATCCTCACGAACCACGCCGTGACGAACCGGCGGATCAAGGTCTTCGGCGGCGCCCAGATGCGTCCCAACATCCATATCGACGACATGGTCGAGGCCTACGTCCAATCGCTGCGCTGGCCCGACGAGGCCGTCGACGGCAAGATCTACAACGTCGGCTACGAGAATTACCGGCTGATCGATATCGCCGAAATGGCGCGCAAGATCGTGGGGCCGGACGTGAGCATCGTCACCACGCCCAGCGACGATATGCGGTCCTACCACGTGTCGTCGGCCAAGATCCGCCGCGAATTGGGCTTCGCGGCCCGGCATTCGGTCGAGGACGCGATCCGCGACCTGGTGGCGGCTTTCCAGGCGGGCAAGATCCCCAACTCGATGGACGACATCCGCTACTACAACATCAAGACCATGCAGGCCCTGAACATGGCCTAGGAAACCACGGATGACCGCCCCGACACGCCCGGCACCCCACGTGAATCTCAACGCGCCGCGCGCCGCTTGGAAGGCCGAAATGCCGGCCGTCATCGGCGTCGACTTCGACAACACCCTGATCATTTACGATGACCTGCTGAAGAAACTGGCGCTCGATCGGAATCTGCTTGGCGATCGTGCGATTCAGGGGAAGCGGCAGATCCGCGATACGCTCGCGCAGAGCCCGACGGGGAAATCGAGTGGCAAAAACTGCAAGCCGACGCCTACGGTCCCCGCATCGGCGAGGCCCACCTGGCGATCGGCGCCGCCCGGTTCCTGGAACTTGCCCGCGCCGCCGGGATCACTGTCTATACCATCAGCCACAAGACCGAATGGGCGAGCCAGGACCGAACCGGTACGAGTTTGCGCCGGGCGGCGTTGGATTGGATGGAGGCCAACGGGCTGTTCGCCGACTCCGTGGGATTAAGCCCCGCCAAGGTCTTCTTCGGGGCCACGCGGGCGGAGAAAATCGCCTATATCCGCGAGTTGCACTGCACGCATTTCATCGACGACCTGGAAGAGACCTTCGCGGAATCGAGCTTTCCTGCCGACGTCGCCCGCATCTTATATGCGCCACATCCCATCTCCAGTTCCCCCCCGGGTGTCATGGTGGCACAATCCTGGAAGCAGATTAATGAGTACTTCTTTGACGACCACTGCTGAAACGTCTGTGGACGCGATCGTGGGGATTGCCTCGCGGTTATTGCGCGCCGACGTGGCGAGCGTCGAAGCGATCGGCGGCGGCCGGAATAGCCGGGTCTACCGTATCCTGACCACCCGTCAGCAGACCTACGCCCTGAAGTGCTACTTTCCCCGAGGTGACAATCGCAACTGCCTGAGCCGCGAGTTCGGCGCGCTCGAATTTCTCCGCCGGAGCGGGGTCCGCAACATTCCGGCCCCGATTGCCGCCGATGAGACTGCGGGCTGCGCGGCGTACGAGTTCATCGACGGCGTCAAAGTCTCCGCCGCCGCGCTATCGGAAATGGATATCGCTGCCGCAGCGGCCTTTCTTTGTCGCTTGAAGGAGTTGGCGACGCGACCAGAGAGCGCAGCCCTGCCGGCTGCGGCGGACGCCTGTTTCTCCATCGCCGGGACGTTGCAATACCTGCGCGCCCGGTTAAGTCGCTTGCAAGCCCATCCTCAAGCAGCGGCCGAGGAAGTGGAGTTTCGCGACCTCCTGTCGACAGAATTCATGCCGGCGATGGAGCAGTTCACCGCCTCGGCCTGCCGAGATTACTCGCCCGAAGTGGAATTGGCGCCACACGAGCGCAGCCTGAGCCCGTCCGATTTCGGTTTTCACAACGCCTTGTTGCGTGGCGGGCAAGAATGGGTGTTCCTGGATTTCGAGTATTTTGGCTGGGATGATCCCGCCAAAACCATCTCCGATTTCCTGCTGCACCCGGGTATGGAATTGTCGGATACCCACCGGAAATGGTTCGTGCGCGGCTTGCGGGAACGTTTTGTCGCCAGCGCGGGGTTTGCCGAACGTCTGCGGCGTGTGTATCCTTTGTACGGCCTGATCTGGTGCTTGATTTTGTTGAACGAGTTCTTGCCCGAGCACCTTCTCCGCCGCCAATTTGCCGCCGCGACCCTGGGCACAGGGTGCCCGCCGCGCGATCGGCGCGTGATCCAGCAGGAGCAGTTGGCCAAGGCCCGGCGGATGCTCAAGCGCGTGTACCACGAATATGAGACCTTTCCTTACTTCGACTAGGCGATGCCGATGACAACCAGTGCCGAACCTACCCCGACGAAGCGTGTGCCGATGAACACCACGCCTTTGGATTGCCGCTCGCGGGAACTCCGCCGGCAAATTGTCCGCACTCTGGCCGCGGGGAACCGCGGGCACGTGGCTTCGGCGTTCTCCGTGGTGGAGATCCTCCGCGTGCTTTACGACGGCGTGTTGCGCTACGACGCCAAGAATCCTGCCTGGCGCAGCGCGACCGTTGTATTCTCAGCAAGGGCCACGGCTGCTTGGCGCTGTACGCCTTGCTCGTGGACAAGGGATTCTTCCCCGCCGACGAATTGAACAAATTCTGCCGTGCCGACGGCATCCTTGGTGGACATCCGGAATTCGGCAAGGTTCCCGGGGTCGAGGCTTCCACGGGCAGTCTGGGGCATGGATTGCCGATCGGCCTCGGCTTGGCACTCGCCGCCCGGCTCCGCCGCGGCGCGGAGCGTGTGTTCGTCGTCTGCGGCGACGGCGAATGCGACGAAGGCTCCGTGTGGGAAGCCGCCCTGTGCGCGGCGAAGCACCGCTTGAACAACCTCGCGGTCCTGATCGATTACAACAAACAACAATCCTACGGCACGACCTGGGAAGTGCTCGACCTGGAACCGCTGGCCGACAAGTGGAGGGCCTTCGGTTTTGCGGTCGCCGAGGTTGACGGGCACTCCGTCGCCGAGTTGCAGGTCGCGCTGCTGCAAGTTCCGTTGGAACGCGACCGGCCCACCGCGATCATCTGCCATACCATCAAAGGCAAGGGAGTCAGCTACGTGGAAAACAATCTCAACTGGCACCATAAGAACCGCGCGTCGAAGGAAGAAATCGAGTCGCTGCTGGCAGCATTGGAGTCGGACTGATGCGAAAAACCTGCCTCGACATGGTGTACGATCTGGCGAAACGCGATCCGCGGGTCGTGTTCATTGGTTCCGATCTCGGCGTGGGTACGCTGGACCGCTTCAAGGCAGAGATGCCCGAACGATTCTTCATGGAAGGCGTCAGCGAGGCCAACGTGGTCGGCATGGCCGCCGGCCTGGCGCTGGATGGCCACGTGGTCTTCGTCAATACGATTGCCACGTTCCTCACGCGCCGCTGTTTCGACCAGATCGTGTTGGACCTCTGTTTGCACAACGTGCCGGTGCGTTTGATTGGGAGCGGGGGTGGAATGGTGTACGCCCCGCTAGGACCGACGCACGAAGCGATTGAAGACATTGCCATCTTGCGGGCGATTCCGCGGATGACGATCGTAGCGCCGGCCGACGCCGACGAGATGCGGCGGCTGATGCCGCTGACGCTGGACTATCCCGGACCGATTTACATCCGCCTGGGCAAGGGCGGCGATCCGATCGTGACCGACGACCGCATGCCCTTTGCCATCGGCAAGGCATTGCCGCTGCGCGAGGGCAGCGACGCCTTGCTCGTGACGACGGGCATTACGCTCAAGTTGGCTTTGGAGGCCGCCGTCGTGCTGGAGCGGGAAGGGATTCAAGCCGCGGTCCTGCACGTCCCTACGATCAAGCCGCTTGACGCCCGCACCGTGCTTGATTATACTAACCGAGTTCCCGTTGTTCTTGCCGTAGAGGAACACAGTGTGATTGGCGGGCTTGGCAGCGCGGTTGCCGAGCTCATCGCCGAGGCCGACTTCCCGGCTCCCAAGCGGTTCAGGAGAATCGGTATTCCTGACGTGTTCCCCGACCAATACGGTTCCCAAACCAGTCTCATGGAGCGCTACGAGATCAGCACGGCACGCATCGTCTCATTAGCCCACGCGTTGTTAGAAACATGTTAATAGGAGCAAGTCATGGGTAGATTGTTGGAGATCGTCACGCCGCTGCATAAGCGCGCGAAGCGCGACTGCCTGGCGCGGATGGTGGACGACAAGGTCCACTGCATGGTCAAGGCCAAGGAATACGAATTCGACTACTGGGACGGCGATCGGCGTTACGGCTACGGCGGCTACAAGTACGACGGCCGCTGGAAGGTCGTGGCCGAGAAGCTGATTGCCATCTACGGTCTTGCCCCCAACGCGAAGATTCTCGACGTCGGCTGCGGCAAGGCGCACGTGCTCTATGAGTTGAAGCAACTCCTGCCGAATTCGACCTGCGTAGGGTTCGACGTTTCGCGCCACGGCCTGGCTGACGCCCCCGAGGGAATTCGTGGTGATCTGTTCCGCTATCGCGCCCAGGACGCCTATCCCTACGGCGACAAGTACTTCGATCTCGTCATCTCCATGGGATGCTTGCACAACCTGCGGATCTTCGAACTGCAGACGGCGCTGCGGGAAATCCAGCGCGTGGGCAAGAATGGCTATGTCATGCTGGAAAGCTACAACAACGAACTGGAATTGTTCAACTTGCAGTGCTGGGCCTTGACCTGCGAGTCGTTCTTCGACACGGCCGAGTGGATTTGGCTGTACAACCACTTCGGCTACACCGGCGATTACGAATTCATTTATTTTTGATCATGAAATTCACAGCAGCCATTCTGGAAAATCTCAACGTCCCGTTGGTGCTCGACGAGATCGAGTCGCAACCGCTTGAGGTCGGGCAAGTGCTGGTCCGCATTCATTGTAGTGGCATTTGCGGTGCGCAACTCAACGAGATTGCCGGGACGAAGGGCCCGGACAAGTTCCTCCCGCATTTGCTTGGTCACGAGGGGGGAGGCGTCGTCGTGGAGACCGGCCCCGGCGTAACCAGTGTCAAGGTGGGTGACCACGTCGTGCTCCACTGGCGCAAGGGGGCCGGCATCCATGCCAAACCGGCCAAGTACGCGTGGCACGGCCGCACGGTCAATTCCGGCTGGGTCACAACCTTCAGCGAGTATGCCGTCGTTTCCGAGAACCGCGTCACGCCGATCCCCAAGGGCCTGCCCTTCGAGATTGCGGCCCTGATGGGCTGCGCCGTGACGACTGCGCTGGGATTGATCAATAATCTGGGGCAGGTGAAGATCGGCCAATCGGTGGCCGTCTTTGGCTGCGGCGGTGTCGGGCTCAACGTCGTGCAAGGCGCCGCGCTAGTCGCGGCCTACCCGATCATCGCCATCGATATCTACGACCACAAGCTGGCCATGGCTAGGGAGTTCGGCGCCTCGCACGTCATCAATTCGTCCAAGAGCGAAGTCCGCGAGGAGGTCCGCAAGATCGTCGGTCCGCAGGGCGTCGACGTGTTCATCGAGAACACGGGCATGGTCCGGCTCATTGAAACGGCCTACGAGTTGACGGCTCCCAAGGGGCGGACGATCCTCGTGGGCGTGCCGCGGCACGACCAGAACATCAACATTCATTCCTTGCCCTTGCATCACGGCAAGGTCCTGACCGGCTGCGAGGGGGGCGACACGGACCCGACCGTCGATATCCCCCGCTATGCGCGCTTGTATCAGGCCGGCAAGCTGAGTCTCGAACAAGTCATCACCCACCGTTATCCTTTTGCCGAGATCAATCCGGCACTGGACGACGTCCGGGCCGGCAAGGTGGGGCGGGCAATGTTGGCAATGACTTAGACTTAAACGGACTACGCATGGATCGGCAACACACCCGCGAGCCGCAATATGAGAACTGCCTGGAGCTGCGCGACCGTCAGGGCCTGGCCCCGCTGGGCCTGATGTCGAACCAGGTCTGGCACGATGACCCACGCCGCCTGACTTTCCTTCTGGCGCGGTACAAGTTCGTGGCCAAGATGTTCAGTGGTCTTGACCGCGTGCTGGAAATCGGTTGTGCGGATGCTTTCGGCACGCGGATCGTCCAGCAAGAGGTTGGTCGCGTTATCGCCGTCGATTTTGATCCGGTGTTCGTTCAGGATGCCAACGCGCGCATGGACCCGCGTTGGCCGCTGGAGTGCCGCGTGCATGACATGTTGGACGGACCTGTCCCCGGCCCCTTCGCGGGCATTTATTCCCTGGACGTACTCGAACATATTCAGCCCGCTGATGAACGGCGATTTCTCGGCAATCTCGTCGCTTCGCTGACCGCGCACGGCACGGCCATCCTCGGCATACCGTCGCTCCAGTCGCAGGCGTATGCCTCGGCGCCGAGCAAGGCGGGCCACGTGAACTGCCAGGACGGCGGCCAGTTGAAAGCAACCCTCCGCGCCTACTTCCATAATGTCTTTGTCTTCTCGATGAACGACGAGGTTGTGCATACGGGTTTTTATCCGATGGCTCACTACCTCCTGGCGCTTTGTTGTTGCAAGCGGTAGCTCACGGATCCTCGCAACTCCAGGACGCATCGCCACATGCTCGTTGTCCCCGAAACCAACCGCGGAAGTCGTTCCCTGGTCGTCGGCGCCGATGGCCAGATCGGCCGGGTGCTGCGAGCTAAGCTTGTCGGCGGCGGAACCGAGGTTTGGGGAACGTGCCAGCAGGATCGACTGCTGCCGGGCTGCCTGTGCCTGGAACTGACTGACGACCCGCAACTTTGGTCGCTGCCCGATGCGATCGGCACGGCCTACCTTTGTGCGGCGATCGCGTCCCAGGATCTTTGCCGGCAGGATCCGGCCGGTACGCGTCACGTCAATGTTCACCGTACGGTCGAGTTGGCCAGGCGACTGGCAGCGGAGGGCGCGTTCGTCGTTTTCCTTTCCACGAGCCTGGTTTTCGATGGTTCAACGTCCTTCTGCGATGCCCATTCTCCGGTCGCGCCGAAAAGCGAATACGGGCGGCAAAAGGCCGAGGCCGAGCGCGAACTGCTGTCGTTGCCGAATACTGCCGTTGTGCGGCTGACCAAGGTACTCGGGCCCGGCTGGCCGCTGGGGAAGAAGTGGCGTGCGGCCCTCGAAAGCCGCCAGCCGATCCAGCCCTTTTCCGACATGGTCATGGCTCCCGTGTCGATCGAATTCGCGGTTGACGTTCCTGGCCAAGATCGGCAGCGCGGGGCGGAGGGGGATTTATCAAGTCTCCGCCGACCGCGACGTCGCTTATGCCGAGGCTGCCGCGCGTCTTGCCAATCGCTTGGGCGCAAGTCCGTCCTTGCTGCAGCCGGTCACCGCTGCCAGGGCCGGCATTTTGCCGGAATCGGCGCCGTCCCACACCACGTTGGATGCCGGCCGCCTGCGTGCCGAGCTCGGCCTGGAACCTCCCAGTGTTTGGGAGGCGATCGACGGCGCTTTCGGTCTCACCCCGGGAACGGAAAAATGACGCACGAGAAAAGTAGCGTGGCCGCGAGCCCATGTCATGTGTGCGGAACCGTGGCCGTCGAGTTCATCCCAGAGTTTGCAGGGTTCCGCCGCGTTACGTCCGATTGTCGGCCGTGGCTAGCGGGAGGATCGCTGGGCGTGTGCCGGAAGTGCAACACCGTCCAAAAGGCGACCGACGAGGTGTGGCAGGCAGAAATTGCGCAAATCTACTCCGCGTACTCCATTTATCACCAGGGTGGAGGTGTCGAGCAGGCCGTATTCGCGCAAGACACGGGCCAATCGGCGTCGCGGTCCGCGCGAATCGTCGAGCGTCTGTCACGTCTGTCGCACTTGCAGAAGGGTGGGCACGTGCTTGACGTGGGCTGCGGCAACGGCGCATTTCTCCGGGCCTTCGGCGACAAGTTTCCCGCTTGGTCGCTCGTGGGCAGCGAATTGAACGACAAATACCGGTCTGTCGTCGAGGCGCTGCCGCGCGTCGAGGCCATGCATGTCAGCAATCTAAAAGACGTTCCCGGGCGGTTCGACCTCATCGTGATGATTCATGTGATTGAACACATGCCCAATCCCGTGAATTCCCTGCGTGATCTTGGCGACAAGCTGGCCGACCGCGGTGTTATCGTCCTGGAGGTTCCGGAGTATGGACAAAATCCGTTCGACCTGCTCGTTGCCGACCATTGCACGCATTTTTCGCAGGAAACTCTTTCGCGGCTGGCAATGGCAGGCGGCTACAGCGTGCTCTCCGCCGCCACGGATTGGATCCCTAAAGAGGTCAGCGTGGTGGCAGAGAAGCCGACGAGAGTCGCCGCGTCGCAAGACCCGCTTGTCGGGACCGCCGCCCTCGATCTTGTTCGCGGCAAACTGCAATGGCTGGCCGTGGTTCGCGATTATGCCCACGATCTCGCGAAACGTGGAGTCTTGGGACTGTTCGGAACGTCGATCGCTGCAACATGGCTCGTTGCCGAACTCGGGTCGAGTGTCAGCTTCCTGGTGGATGAGGATCCGCGACGGACGGGCCGGGAATTCATGGGACTTCCAGTCTATACCCCAGCACAAGCGCCGGGGGGCAGCGATGTTTTGATCGCCCTGCCCAACGAAGTTGCCGAAAAAATCCACAAGCGGATCGGAACCAGGGGACTGGTCGCGCGCTACCACCTGCCGCCACCTTCGAACTGCGTGAACGGCCAGCCCGAGTCCGAGTAGCTTCTGTGCGCCATGAAGCAAGCGTCGAACATTCAATCGTGCGAAGTACAGATCGAGAGAGAAGGGAACCATGACAAATCTGGGCTGCAATGAAGATCAACTCGATATTACGATCCTGGTGACGTGCTACAACGAAGCCGATTATATTGTCGACACGCTCGAAAGCGTCGTGGCTGCTATGCGGCAGACCTCGCTCTCCCACGAAATCATCGTCATTGACGATCAATCTCGCGACCATTCGGTCGATCGCGTGAACGAATATATCAAGTCCCATCCTTCCTATCCGATCCGGTTGCACGTGAACGAGCGAAACCGGGGCCTGGCGAACAATTTCGTGGAAGGAGCGTTTTACGGCCGCGGCCGGTATTACCATATGGTTTGCGGCGACAACGCCACGCCGGTCGAATGCCTCGTGGCGGTTTACCGACTTGTGGGGCAGGCCGACATGATCATCCCGTATCAGATCCAAGAGGAGGTCGTCGGCAAGAGCGCCGGGCGGAGACGCCTTTCCAAAGCTTTCACTGCGATTGTCAATTTCCTCGGAGGCTACAAACTGAAATACTACAACGGACTGCCAGTCTATCTCCGCCGCAGCATCATGCGCTGGCACCCCACTTCCTATGGATTTGGTTTTCAGGCCGATACGACCACGATGCTACTGGACCAGGGTGAATCCTACATTCAGGTCTACGCCCGAAGCGTGGATAACAAAGGGAGCGGTTCGACGGCGGTATCGACGGCGGTAACGATGCGGAATCTTCTTTCGGTGTGCCACACCTTGCTGGAGATATTCTTTCGCCGTATTCGCAGGATGCTGTATGGGAAAGACTGGCCCCACCCGGTCGAGATAAAGCTCCCGGAGGAACCGGCACGTGGTGAAACGGGCAAGGCGCGTGACTTCGGAATTCAATAGCACGACCGCGCATGCTCTTTTTCTGCCGACCGCAACGTTCATCTGCGGGAGATATTGGGTTTGCGATCACTGCGCGGATCAAGGATCTCGCGGCGAACGTCGGGCCGCGATCAAGTCCGCGTCGTCAGCAAGGCCTGTCGGGGCCGGCCCCATCGGCGAACGCGCGCCCGAAGACGATCCAACGCAGCAAGGTGAAGATGCGGGCAAGGAGTAGGAAACGACGCTTACCGACATGCAAGCGGCCGAGACGTTCAACGAGGTGCGCTCCGCCGATCAGTCGCGTGATTCGCATTTCGATCATCTGATCCGTGCTGTAACAAGAGAGTAACTTCTCTCGCGACATCTCGCCGTCGTGGTTGAGCATCTCCCGCAGCATTCGGATCCGGAGCGAGGTGATGCTCATATTCACGAAGTTAAAGTAGCCAAAAGCAAGCGCCGCATAAGCGATCAAGTTCATCAGCAGCAATCCAAGACAATCAGGGCCGGACGAGGATGAATGCCACAGAAGAGCCAGGTTCATTCCCATGACGGCAGAAAACCCGATCGCAAACCCCAGGAAGAGCGAGAAGTAGGGCGTCTGCCTGGCGGCGAGCCAAGAGACGGCAATTTGTGCAAGGCAATACGTGGCTAAGCCTGCCAGGGGCGTCAGTGCCAACGACAAATCGGCGTCGAACATCGCGAGTCAGCCTCCCGTGCGCGTGTTTAATGAGCGCGACCAGGCAGAGAAAACTTGAGCCCAAATGCGTCCCTTGGGCGTTAGCCGGCAAATGCCGTTCTCTTCGGTCACCATGTTGTCGTGGAGCATCGCGTGCAATCGCTGCTCGACCGGGGAGACCCCCTTGAGCAGCGTGACAAGCTCCTCGCGCAATCGTCCCGCCTGCCGGGCGTCTGCGACAAAACTCATGATCATCATCGTGGGACTACGATTTTCCAGGGCGGAGTACGCTACGATGTACGCGAGCGACACCGCCACGTGGAAAATTGCGACATGCAAGCACGCCCCCAATCCCATCGGTCCGGCGCTGCCGAGCGTGTTCGCGAAACTCATCGCCATTAGACCTGGTGGAAGTATCCCCAGAAAGATCATCAACAGGGCCCTGGTCTGGCGACTCGGAACACGAACGCGCCACAGGCCAAGATGGATTAGAAAGGCCGAGGATATGAATCCGATTGCAAACTCGAAAGGCACCATACCCGCGAATTTCTTTCTGAGGCATCCAGTTTCTTACGACGACTAGTCACCTTACTCTAAACAAAAACGAAGCAATTGTCAAAGGTGTCACCCCATCATACTGAGGGGCGGCGTGGAACCAACGTGCCATCCGGATCCGGCGTTCTTCTGCGCATATCTTGTATCGCTCGCCGGCGGTTTATGGGCTGGCGGGAACTTCAATGGTAACTGAATTGGTTGGCGCGTAGATGGCAGTTCGATCTGGTGATAGCGCCCTGATCCTCAAAGTGTGCAGGCCTGGGCGGAGTTGAGTCGCGGAAAAATCACGGCGAAAACCGCATCGGCTGACGTTCGGAAGTCTTCAGTGCTTGGGCGACCTCCTCTCTGGCAAGACCGTAGTAGGTCGGGTAGATAACGTTGTCAACCTCAACGAAAACGCCGCCGACAGGTTTGTTCTCCTTGCCGTCCAGCGCGATACCGTTGAGCGTGAGGAGGCCCTGCTGGCCATGTTCGGTGTTGACTTGGAGTGGACTAACTTGAATTCGTGCCGGATAACTCAGGACGGTCAACCCGGGCGCGGGCAAGGCCCAGTTGGGTGCAGGATCAGGTGAATGGAAGGCGTTCAAACGGTGTTCCTTCATGTACTGAAGTCTAACGCGATCCTCCGCACCCTTTTCCCAGGGGGCCGTCGGTAGCGCCTCGTCCGGTTGGGTATCAGCGGTGAGAAAGAGAAACACGTGATACTCCCGATCTTGCTTCATGTAGGCCCCAATCTGGTATCCATTCACGCTGGACAGCGTGACGCCGAGCACCACGAGCGCGAGCGTTGCACCCCATAGAGACGGAACAACGCGAGTTAGCTTCTCGAAGTTAAGACTGGACAGGATCGCGTAGACGCCGACGACCGTCGAAAGCGAGAACGTCGCATACCGCGAAGACAGACCTTGCGCAGTTCCAAACCCCGTCCGCCCTACCGTCGTCTGGGCGTTGACGAGGATCCCGTAGATCACAATCGCCAGCCAGAAAGAGTACTCTTGCGCCTTTCCCAACCGAACGGTCAACACGATGGACGCGGCGCTCAGGAACAGCAGAATCGCCCCCCCGGTAATCGCGGCGGAGAGATCGGGAAAGAGGGCACCGCCGACAATCGTTGCGAAATACGCCAAAGAAAACTGGGGGGGCGGATGGACCTCCACTCGGGTCCACCCCCAAAAGTAAAGAAGTGAAACTACGGTAGCGATGACACACCAGGCTGCCACCAAGGCTATCTTGCGCCGCTTTGAGAACGGAGCGACAGCGAGCGGCAACAATCCCACTGGCCAAACGAGAAGTCCTTGTCCCGACGTATAGCTGGCTATCACCGCAAAGGTCACCGCGCCCAGAAACTTCGCCAGCACCCACCGCGGCGAGTTGAGCAGGTAAAGGCAAAAGAATGCCGCCATAGTTTGGGCGGCCGCTTGCGGGAGCCCTAGAGTGTGCAGCATGGGTCTGATACTGTCGTACGCTGAAAAGGAGAAATCCTATGGGAACGAACAGCCAACCGCGAAACCGCGAAGTGCAAGTGCCCCGGAAGACGTACAGGCAGGCCGCCATCATTGCCAGTAGGCAAAGTTGGCCCAGGTACATCTCGGCGACAGAGTTCCAGTGAGTGACAAGCGCCACGGCGAGCGCCGGCAGGACCGCGAACAGGCAACGATGTTCGGCCTGCTGAGCCCAAAGGTCCGCGAAAGTGAGCGTGCCGTCATACGATTTTTGGATGAAAGGCAAGAATCTGGTTAAGGGGTCTTCCCACCCAATGTTCACCCCATAGGAGTACACGAACGATATGCCCAATAGAAAAGGCAAGGCAATAAACACATAGGCCAAGTTCGCGACGAGCAACGGGGGAAGCAGCCGCTGGACGCGGTTAAACAGGTCGGCGTCAAACGTCGCAATCGAGCGGTCCGCGACCGTATCCGGCATCGCGCCGGCGTTGGCCGTGGGAGGCTCACTCTTCTTCCGTTTCATCTTCCCTTCCTTCTAACATCCCGCAGACTACGTAAATTTCATTGCTCGCAATGTTCGCGCTCGCGATGGCTGGCCAATTATTCGATTCTAGCATACGCTCCCGCCCTTTAGTAGGCTGTTTTGAAACCGGGTGGAATCTAGGGGGGCCCAAGAGCCTGTGGCGATCTGTAGGCCGCGAATAATGGCATCAACAAGGATGGGGTGACGGGCGGCGCCGTAGGGTTACTATGCTATACTAGCAGGAATGGAGAACCCGCTCATGTCTAAGCAAGCCTGTAAAACCCTGGTGACTGGCGGGGCCGGTTTCATCGGCAGCCACCTCGTCGATCGCCTTCTGACCGATGGCCACGACGTGGTGGTCCTGGATAACCTGTCCAACGGCCGGATCACGAACCTGGGACAACACCGGGGAAATCCGCGCTTGACGTTTCACCACCTGGATGTTTCGCAGCACGAGGCGATTCGACCTTGCTTCCAAGACGTGGAGTGGGTCTTTCATCTCGCGGCGCTAGCCGATATCGTGCCTTCGATCCAGAATCCGCTGGCCTATCACCAGGCGAACGTCGATGGCACGGCCGCGGTGTTGGAAGCGGCGCGGGCGGCGGGCGTGAAGCGGCTGGTTTATGCCGCATCGTCGTCCTGCTATGGCCTGCCCGACGTGGTCCCCACGCCCGAGACGGCGGAGATCCGCCCCATGTATCCGTACGCACTGACCAAGTTCGTGGGCGAGCAGTATGTCATGCACTGGGCGAGGACCTATCATTTGTCGTGCGTGGCCCTGCGGTTGTTCAATGTGTACGGTCCGCGCTCGCGGACCAGCGGCACGTATGGAGCCGTGTTCGGAGTCTTCCTGGCGCAGAAACTGGCCGGTAAGCCCTTCACCGTGGTCGGCGACGGAACCCAAACCCGCGATTTCACCTTCGTCACTGACGTGGCCGACGCCTTCGTCCGCGCGGCCCAGTCGGACGTCCACGGGGAGATCTTCAACGTCGGTTCGGGCGGCACCTACAGCGTGAATCGGCTGGTCGAACTGCTGGGCGGCGCCGTGGTCTATATTCCCAAGCGGCCGGGGGAACCCGATTGCACCTTCGCCGATACGGCGAAGATCCTGGCCGGGCTCGGCTGGACGCCGCGCGTGAGGTTCGAGGACGGCGTGCGCATCATGCTCGCGGCCATCGAGAAGTGGCGCGATGCGCCGGTCTGGGATCCAGGTTCCATCGCCACGGCGACACGCGATTGGTTCGCCTGCCTGGGGCAGAAGCCAAGCAAATAAACCGTTTTACGCCGCTCATCGCAATGAGACTCTGCTGCACGACATGAGCCCGCGGAAAATGCTAAAGTTGAGCATGATCCTTGCCAATAAGGTCGCTACAACCGGCAAGATCCCGCCACGGGAAGCCGGAGCCCCCCCTCTGGCATGCATGCGGATTGACAGTCCCGTGAGGGCAAAGTAAAGTGAACCCAATCGGAGCAGAGCATGAGCAAAAAAGCCTTGATCACGGGAATCACCGGACAAGACGGTTCCTATCTGGCGGAGTTCCTTTTGAGCAAAGGGTATGAAGTCCACGGACTCACGCGCCGTTCCAGCACCTTCAATCGCGGCCGCATCGACCACATTTCGGAAGCGAAATCTCGCGCCGCCGGTATTAGCGGAGACGGCATATTCCTGCATTATGGCGATTTGTGCGACGCTTCTTCGGTGAACCGGCTCTTGCGGTCCATCCGCCCGGACGAGATCTATAATCTTGCCGCGCAAAGCCACGTGAAAGTCAGCTTCGAGATTCCCGAGTACACCGGTGATGTGGCGGGCCTGGGGACCCTGCGCATTCTCGAGGGAATCCGGGAAAGCGGCCTGGCCCCGCGGATTTACCAGGCAGGATCCTCGGAGATGTTCGGCAAGGTGCGCGAGATACCGCAGACGGAAAGCACGCCGTTTTACCCCCGCTCGCCGTATGCCGCGGCCAAAGTCTACGCGCATTGGCTGGTCATCAACTACCGCGAAGCCTACGGCATGTTCGCCTGCAACGGCATCTTGTTCAATCACGAATCGCCGCGGCGCGGCGAGAACTTCGTCACGCGCAAGATCACGCTGGGAGTCGCCGCCATCAAACTCGGCTTGCGAAAGGCTCTGGCGCTGGGCAACCTGGAGGCCAAGCGCGATTGGGGCTTTGCGGGCGATTACGTGCAAGCCATGTGGTTGATGCTGCAGCAGGAAAGTCCTGACGACTATGTCATCGCGACGGGCGAGACCCGCAGCGTGCGCGAATTCTGCGAGGCGGCCTTCAACCACGTCGGCCTGGATTACCAGAAATATGTCGTTGTCGACCCGCTCTATTTCCGTCCCACCGAAGTCGATCTGCTGATCGGCGATGCCGGCAAGGCCCGGGAAACATTGGGCTGGCGGCCCCAGGCTTCGTTCCAGGACCTCGTGTGCATGATGGTCGATTCCGATCTCGAACTCCTCAAGCGTCAAAATCGCCTGTAGGCTGTTCCATGCAAAGCACATCAATCGGAGGGGGAATCGGTTTGAAGAGCCTGACAAAACTGCTGATCACGCTGGCGAAAGTCGCCGCTTCGCTGGGAATCATCGGATACCTCTTCTACTCCGCGGTAAATACACCCGACGGACGAAAGGCGTTTGTGGAAATGCTCCAGCAACCCAAGGATTGGGGCTTGCTGGTTGGTGGTTTTCTCGTCTTGCTCTCGGTCGTCTTGGTCACCGTGGTGCGGTGGTGGTATCTCGTGCGTGCCCTGGGGATTGAATTATCACTGCCGGATGCCCTTCGAATTGGCTTTCTCGGCTACCTATTCAACTTGGCTCCCATGGGTATCGTGGGCGGTGACCTGCTCAAGGCATGGATGCTGGCGCGAGAGAAGCCGGGCAATCGAGCGAAGGCCCTGGCTTCGGTCGTGGTCGACCGGATCATAGGCCTCTATGTTCTTTTCCTTGTGGCCGCGGCGGGTGTCTTTATCACGGGTTTCTGGGACCACGCAGAGACGATCGTCCATCGGATTTGTTGGGCCGTGCTCATCGTCACCTTCGTTTCCACGGTGGGGGTCGTGCTGGTTTTGATTCCCGGATTTCTCGAAGGACCTCTCGTGCGCTGGCTGACGCGGATACCGAAGATCGGTGGCGCGATCGAAAGCCTGCTGCAAGCAATCCAAGTTTATCGTAGCAAGCGACTCGTGCTCTTTCTGACTTCGCTCATGACGATTCCCGTTCACAGTTTACTGACACTTTCGATGTTCTTGCTGGCCATAGGCTTGGGTTTTAACGGCGTTTCCGGCTGGGATTATTTCGCCATCTATCCGATTAGCGGCATCCTCAGCACGATTCCGTTACCGGCCGGGCCGGCGGAAACGGGGATCGTTTTCTTCTACAAGACGGCCTTGCTACGGATGCCCCAGGCTGGCGTGGAATCGGCAATTGCCAGGCAGCAAGGTCTCATCCTTGCGTTGGTCTATCGTCTGAGCGCGATCTTGATTGCGCCGATCGGCGCCGCCTATTATTTCCTTGGTGGGCGCCGCGAGGTGACCGAGGTCATGCACGAGGTGGAGGTTGAAGACCACCGTGTCGACGATACGGCACAGAATGCCAAGCCAGTTTGACGGACGCAGTCACCATAACTAAACTGAAGTTACACCGATTTCTCCCCGTGTGATTCGCCATGTACCAGAAGATTGACTCTTGTCGCGTTTGTGAAAACCGCAACTTGGAATCCATTCTTGATCTCGGCCAGCAGCATCTGACGGGCATCTTCCCGCACAAGCGGGAACCGCCCGTCGCCCGCGCGCCCATGGAACTGGTGAAGTGCCACGGTCCGGCCGGCAGCCAGCACTGCGGACTCGTGCAGACGCGTTTCAGCTACGACCTGGGGCTGCTCTATGGCGGCGAGTACGGTTACCGCTCCGGGCTGAATCGCTCCATGGTGCTGCACTTGGAAGGGATCGTCCGGGACCTCTTGGACCTGGTGCGTCCGAGTACGGGGGACTTGCTCTTGGACATCGGCGCCAACGACGGGACGCTCCTGTCGTGCTACCCAGAGGAGGGGCTGGAGTTGGTGGGCATGGACCCCACGGCGGACCGCTTCGCCGCCTACTATAAGCCGCATATTCGCCGCGTGGCCGATTTCTTTTCCGCCGAGAAATTCCGGGCCATTTTTGCCGAGCGCAAGGCCAAGATCGTCACTTCGATCGCCATGTTCTACGATCTCGAACGCCCCATGGACTTCATGCGCCAGGTGGCCTCGGTCCTGGACGACGACGGAGTCTGGCATTTCGAGCAGAGTTATCTGCCTGCCATGCTGGCGGCGAACTCGTATGACACCGCTTGTCACGAGCACCTGGAATACTATGCCTTGCGGCAGATCAAGTATATGGCCGACCGCACGGGGTTGAAAATCCTTGACGTCCAAGTCAATGACGTCAACGGCGGCAGTTTTGCGGTTACCGTGGCCAAGGCCGGGCGCGGTACGCCGCGAATGCGGCACGGGTTGAAGAGCTCCTGCGGCGCGAGGAGGAACTGGGGCTGGGTACGCTTCGCCCTATGCGGCCTTTCAAGAGGCGGCACGCGCGCATCGCGTCGAGTTCCAGAACCTGCTGGAGAGCTTGAAATCCGCAGGCCGCTCCGTGATCGGCTATGGCGCTTCGACCAAGGGCAACGTGATCCTGCAGTACTGCGGCATCACGCCGCGGCTCTTGCCGTACATCGCCGAAGTCAACGAGGAGAAATTCGGCTGTTTCACGCCGGGGACCGGGATCCCGATTATCTCGGAAACCGAGGCGCTTGCCATGCGTCCGGATTACATGCTGGTGCTGCCGTGGCATTTCCGCCGCGGCATCTGCGAGCGCGAATCGGCCTACCTGGGCGGCGGCGGCAAACTGATTTTCCCCTTGCCCCGGATCGAGGTCGTAGGGCGATGAAGCGCGCGATCGTGGTGGGGAGTTCGGGGCAGGATGGAGAAATTCTCTTCGAGCGGCTCCGCGCCCAGGGGCATTATGTCGTCGGACTCGACCTGGGCGGAATCCGTTGCACGGAAACGGCCGACTTTCCGCCGGTAAACATCCTGCGGCCCGCCGCCGTGGAAAGTCTGCTGGCGGCCGTCGTTCCCGACGAAGTCTACTACCTGGCCGCGTTCCACCGTTCGGCGGAAGAAAGCGCCGCCGACGATCGTGTCGAATTCGAGCAGAGCTTCGCGATCCAGGTCTCGGGGTTGCTGAATTTCTTGGCGGCGATCCAAGAGAAATCGCGGCGGACGCGGCTGTTTTATGCCGGCTCGGCGCGGATCTTCGGCATTCCCGATCGCATTCCCCAGGACGAGGACACGCCCATCAATCCGGATTGCGTGTATGGCATCAGCAAGGCCGCCGGCCTGCGCTGCCTGCGGTACTATCGGCGCACGCACGGTCTTTTCGCCGTAGCGGGGATCCTTTACAACCATGAGTCTCCGCAGCGGCCGCCACGATTCGTGACGCAGAAGATCGTCCGTGCCGTGGCGGCCATCAAGGCGGGGGAGCAATCCCGGCTCTTGCTCGGCGATCTCGACGCGGTCGTCGATTGGGGATACGCGCCCGATTACGTGGATGCCATGATGCGGATGCTCGACCTGTCCGAGCCCCACGATTTCATCGTCGCCACCGGAGAACCGCACTCCGTCCGGGAATTCGCGGAAGTCGCCTTCGCTTGCGCCGGGCTCGACTGGCGGCGGCATGTCGAAGTGGCGCCGTCGTTGGTGAGCCGGCAGCCGCGCAAGCTGGTGGGCAATCCGCAGCGGCTGAAAGCAGCGACGGGCTGGCAGCCGTCCGTTTCGTTTTCGGAAATGATCCAGATCCTACTCGCAGCCGAGGAGCGCAGGCGTGAACTCGCATAAGACCCTGATTTTCGTTCCGACCTACAACGAGCGCGAAAATGCGCCCGAACTCTTCAAGCAGCTCGTGGCGCTGGGCCTGGATGCGGACGTGCTGTTTCTCGACGACAACTCGCCCGACGGCACCGGCCAGATCATGGATGAATTGGCGGCCGGCAACCCGCGTCTGCACGTGATCCACCGTTCGGGAAAGCTGGGGATCGGCAGTGCGCACGTCGCCGGCATTAGCTGGGCCTATGAGCACGGTTATACGCGGCTGGTAACGATGGATTGCGACTTTACCCATTCGCCGGCGGATATCCCCCGGTTATTGGAACTGAGTGATAGTTGTGACGTGGTTGTCGGTTCTCGATGGCTGCAAACCGGTAGCTTGGCGGGCTGGAACCTGCACCGCCGTTTCATCACGCGGCTGGGTCATTTTCTGACTGGCCTCCTCCTGCGAATGCCGTTCGATGCGACGGGTGCATTCCGAGCTTATAGACTTTCGCAAATTCCTCACCCCATTTTCGCGCGCGTGACTTCGGGCGGATATGCGTTCTTCTTCGAGAGCCTGTTCTTGCTCGTATACAACGGATTCACGGTTCGTGAGATCGCCATCGTGCTGCCGACGCGTACGTACGGCCATTCAAAGATGTCGTTCCGCGAAGCCGCGCGGAGCCTGGGACGGGTGTTGAAACTATATCTGGCGACGTTCCTCAACCCGGAACAATTCTGTCTGCCGGAGCCGTTCACGCAACTCAATCCGCATCTCGTGGACCCCCAGCACTGGGACGAGTATTGGAACAAGAAGAAGCGCGCCACGAGTTTCGTTTACGATCTGATCGCCGCCGTATACCGCAATCTGGTCATCAGGCGGCAACTCAATCGGTTCATTCGTAAGCATTTTCCCAAGGGAGCACGTCTGCTCCATGCCGGCTGCGGCAGCGCAGGTCGACGCCGACATCCAAAACGAGATGTCCATCACGGAAGTGGATATTTCGGCTTCGGCCCTCGCCTTGTGCCGCAAGAACAATCCGCGCGCAGAGCGCATCGAGCAGGCCGACATCATGCACCTTCCCTTTCCCGACGCTTCCTTCGATGGCGCCTATAATCTGGGCGTGATGGAGCACTTCACTGCGGCGGAAATCGGCAAGATCCTCGCGGAATTACGGCGGGTCTTGAAGCCCGGGGGTAAGGTTGTTGTGCTTTGGCCGCATGCGAGGGCCACAAGCGTCATGGTCCTGAATACCTTCCATTGGGTCGTCAATGTCGTTTTTCGCCAGAACGTGCGGCTTCACCCGGCAGAGATCTCGCTGCTGCCGTCCCGCCAATTTGCCGAAGAGTGTTTCCACGCAGCGGGATTCCAGGTGGTCGGGTATCACTTCGGCGTTCGCGATTTCTTCGTGCAGGCGGTAATTGTCGCCGAACTCGCCGCCAACGACGCACCGCCGGACGGCTCCAGTGCATCGGCGGCATCCCGCTAGTTCATGTTTCTGAGACAGCACCGCGCTCCCGCGCTCCCTTGACTCACCAACACCACCTTGACACGCAAGAGCCCCTTGGTTTAGACTCGGTATTGGCGGGAATCAAACTTCCGATCAATTCGTCCCGTGCCGTGTTTCATCTTGCCTCGGTGACCATCACGGCGGAAAGTGAGTTTCTTTCATGATTTTGGCTCTCTTCGCTGGCGTGGGCTTCTTTGTGCTGGCGGGCTTCACTCATCTGGTGATTTGGCGAATCCGCCGTCCTTTGGCTTATCCCATTTGGCTGCCGGCCATCTTCGTGGGCATACCCTTGTTGGTTTCGCTTGGGGCGGTCATCGTTTTCGTAGCGTATCCCGATCTGCCGTTTTTCGGCGGTTGCATTGCCGAGGTGATCCGATATCCGTGGAGCCTTGTGGCCGGTTTCGCACTGCACCTAGCGCTTTCGGCGTGTTATACGTGCGGGTATGCCGGAATTGTGGAATATAGCCCATCCGCGGAAATACTCCAAGCCGTCGAGAAGCACATGCCGCGCGGGATCGAGCCTGAACGCCTTGAAGTCGCCTCACTTTCCGAGCAGGCGTTGACCGGGAAGCGTTTCCACCACCTGCTGGCCAGCAAAATGGTCCTCGCCGATGGCGAGCAACTCACGCTGACTCCTGCGGGGCAGCGGGTCGTCAATTTTTGGAAGCAATACCGCGCGTTTCTTGGAATCATTCTGTCGGAATAAGGATACCGGCCATGCCGTGGGTTGTTTTGTCAATGTTCATCTTCCCGGTTCTGCTCTGTGGTATCCATGCGGTCTTGAATCGCCGGCCCGGCGCCGACCCGCACGTTACCCCATTTGTTGCCGGCCTGGTCGCGTCTGTAGTGTTTATCCCATGCTATGTGGCCATCCACTGGTTCTATCTCGATCGGTCGCTGCTGAATTTCGTCGCGGGACTGATCTTTATTCTCTTGTTCGACATTTGTGTGGTCTTTTTCAACTGGTTTGTCTTTGCGGTCAGCGACGCTTCCATGCACATTCGGATTCTCATGACGATTGATCAACTCGGCGCTGCAAGAACGAGCGAGATTCGTGAACGGTACAACAAGCACACGATCATTGCTTATCGCCTTCCAAGATTGATTGCTGTAGGACAACTCCGTATGGACGACGGGCGGCTTGTCATTAACTCGAGGTCCGTTCTCGTTTTTGCCGCCGTCCTCCGAGTGATCCGCCGTATCCTTGGGATACCCATCCGACCCGAGCTTGCGAACCACAGTTACGAATGAGTTGTTGAATATACCGCTTCGCCCCTGAGCAAGAACCCGAAATAGCCGTTCAGTTCTCCCGCCAGCCTTCGACCCAAACCAAAGGGATGCTTTCCAAGGCGCTTACCGGGCCGTCTATCGGCAAGTTCACCTGCCCATCTCGAAGGATATGGCCTTGCAGGAAGATGCGAGCCTGCACTCCCCACACTAGGGAATATGGATTGCTGTTCCAGTGGAACTCCGATTGTGGTGCCGGAGGCAGGTCCGGACACTGGTTAGGCTGCCACCCGGGAAGCGGGGGTTGAACTCCGCCCACGAGCCATACGCGCCTCCCCTTGGCAAGGGTTTCACGAATTCTGGCCAGGGTGGGCCGGATGGCCTGGCGCTCCTGCATCACGTGGATGATCCCGTGTGCCGGAAACATCCTCACGTTTTCATCGTCCGGGATAACGGGTAGCGTACTCCACGGGGCGGGGCCGTGGTAATGATAATTGAAGCCTGGCGCGAGATAGAACGGGTAGACCAGGACGAGGTCCTCGGAGGCCGCTTCCCGCGCGAGGGCCTGGCTCACCAGGTCAAGGGTCGTGCGGCGCACCTGGGCCGTTCGCCATGCGGGCAGAAGACTCACGGCGATCACGAGGCAGGCGGCGGGTGCCTTGCACCTCGCCACCCACGCCGCTGGCGGCTGCGACAGGCCGCAATCGACCAAGACGGCCAAAAAGGCAATCAGCGGCGTCACGTGCCAGGGATTAACATAGAGATTCATGCCACGAAAGAAAAGCAATCCACCCGCCACGCCCCCGACAATCGCAATCGCGACGAAGAGATGAATCGATGGTTCGCGCAGGCATGACCTGCGTTGCTCGACGTACTTTGTGAGCGACCACGCGACGGCTGCCAGCAGCAAGACCGCCCAAATTAGCAGCAGCCAGATGTTCCCGCTGCCGATCGCGTCCACGCAATTGCCAAGCATGGTCCACAGATCGCTGCCGACAAACTGGATCATCGTCGCATCATGGTAGCCCCGGAACGTGGGAATATAGACGAGGAGCGAGACGGCTGCTACGAAGCCGATTCCCAGGATGAGGACGCTCCGCCGCCAGTGTCCGCTGAGTGCGCACACCGATGCCCCCGCAACGCCGATCGCAAAGAGGAGATAGCTGTTCTGGAAATTCGAGTGGGTCACCAGCAGTGCCAGCACGAGACTACCGGCAACATTCAGCCTGCTCGGACACCGCGCGACCCTCCAGAACGCCACGATGCAGGGCACAACTAGGAGGGCCGCCAAGCCATACGCCCTGATCGAAGTACAATAGCAGAGGACCGTGCTGCTGAAAGCGACGAGCGCGAAGGCTAGCAGCGGCGCTCTTCCGCTCATGGCGCGGCTGCTGAACGAGAGCGAGACCAACATGCCCAGAAAGATCAGCGCTCCCAACAGACGAATCCCCGCATCCGTCGCGCCCGCCCCCGTAAGAATCCAACTCCGCAGGAGACTCGCAAACAGGACGGGAAAGGAATCGATCGAAAGCCGATCAGCCATGGCCACCAGGCTCGGCGCTTTGGCGACCTGGATGCTGCTCGTTTCGTCGCGCCAAAACGAACCCGAGTGGGTGAAAACCACCACGTCGAGATAGATAGCAATCACGCAGGCAAGGCCGAACAGCGCCCACTCAACGCGGAGCGTCCAAATTTCCAGCAGGTGCGCGGCAGGGCGCCGTCACGCGGCGCCGTACCGGTTGAAGGCGGCTGGGCTTGCCGCAAATCTTGCTTCTTCTTGAGTCTTCGGGCTGCCATCGATTCCTAATTCCTTTCGTCCCCCAAACAACTTCTCCTTTATAGTCCACTTGCGGCCATAAGGAAAGAGATGCCGTCGCGAGCCTTGACAAATCGCCCCCGCCCTTTTAGTATTGGAAATATGTGACATGGGTTGCTGGGGCTACGTGGTTCCCTTTCGACAACCTGTCGTGGCGTTTGCCGCTGTTGAATGTGCCGAGAAGTTCTGCCTTTGGCCAGAGCAGTCCCGATCGCGTTTCTCGTGTTCTCTTTGCGGCAGTTCCACCTGCTCATCATGGGAGATGGAATGCCCCACATCGTAGTTGCGGGGTCGATCGTCGGTGCCTACCTGTGGCTTGATCTCTGGAACGATGCGAAGCGTCTGATGTGGAAGTTCACTGCAGCAGTAATGTCTGCCATGGTGGCAACGCTCTCCAGTGGTCAGGGGCTTCTGGTCTGGCCCGCGGGGTTGCTTCCGCTGCTCCTTGCGCCGTTACCAAAGCGCCGCACGATTACGCTGATGTCGATCTGGGTGCCGTCGGAGTGTTTGAATGGATCGTGTACTTCTGGGGTTATGTCAAACCGTCATGCCCATCCGCCTCTGGGATTCTCCTTGAAGTACTTTGCAACCCTTGGGGGCGGCGCCTCTTTTCCGTACTTGTCGCGGCAACCACGGCCGGTGCTCTCATTCCCCGCCGAGGTACAGATCAACCAGTTCGGTTTGGACAAGCAGTCCGGGGCGGTAACGGCAGCGGGTTGGGCCGTGGACAAAACCGGACCGGATCTCGTCGGCGGCGTCTATCTGGAGGTCGATGGCAAGCTGTACGCCACCTACTATGGCATCAACAGGGATGACGTGGCAGAAGCTTTGAAAAGCAAAGGCTCTCTCAACACCGACCGCCTCAAGGCTTGTGGCTTCATGCGCGTCTTTTCGCTCGCGCAATTGGGCCCCAACCCGCACCGACTCGTGATGAAGGTCCTGAACAAGGAGCGAACGGCTTTCTTCAAGCCGGGCGACTCGGTCTATTTCAATATTGCCCCGTAGATCCCCTCGTGAGGAAGGGCAGGGTCAAGACCTTCACTTCCTGCGGCATATCCAAAGCACGCAGTCGGAAGCGGCGACGTTCGGCTGATATCCGGCAAGGCTGCCCACCCATCCGACTTTGTAGACTTCTCCCTTGGCGTTCTTGATCCCGACGAATTGCGGCGTGACCGAGGCGCCGGATTCATCCCAGTGTTCGATCGGCTTTTCGTTCGAGGATTGCTCCACGACGCCCACCACATCATAGTTTTCACGGAGATACGGCTTCGACCACTCCTGAATCAGGAACTTGGAACCCGGCCCGTAAAGCCAGGAGAACCGGACGTCGACCACGACGATGAATCGCGGCTTGGCGCTCTCGATCTCGGCGATCATCTCCGTTTGCATCGATTCCGCTAAAGGCTGCGCTTCCATCAACCCGTAAGTATAAATGAAGCCCGTCGCCGAATTCCGCTGGGCGTCGAAGAAAATCTCGGGCTCGGAACCCATGACAGCGATGGTTTCGTCGGGTGCCGTGTGTTCTTTCAAGTACTTCGCGATCACCGGACATTCGACGAAGGGATTTCCGCTATAGACCATCCGGCAAGCCAGTTGAGGCGGACAATCCAACAGCAATCCCCGCAACGTCCAAACCGGCCAGGCCAAGCCCACCAGCACCACAAGGGCAACCGGCACGGCCAACGGTCCGAGCCAGGGAACCGGTTTTTCGGCTTCTTTCCCGGGCCTGGCCTGACGTCGTTTGCGGCGGTTGGGACCTTCGTTCTCGGGACTTGCCGCCACGGCCAATTTCCAGCGGTTTGCCAATCGGCAAAGTTCACAGCCTCCCACGCCCGCCAGCATCGCAACCGCGGGCAGCATGACGATGAAGTAGTGGGAACGAAAATAAAACCCCGGGCAAACACACAAGAAAGAGCAGGCCAGAAAACCGAAAACGAAGGACCGCAGCCCCGGTTCTCCCTTCTCGCACCAACCGGCCAAGGCCAGGACCCAGCGCAGCGCCAGACTCATACACCCGACCAGGGCCAGCAACCAGATCGTCCAATTCAAGAAGAAGATGCTGCCGGCGTTTTGGCAGAACGACGCGGCAGCCAGGGAAAGCGGGATCTCGCCGACGTATTGCCTGGCATAGGTGACCGTCCAGTACCAGAATTTCCCGAACACGCCCGCCTGCCATAGCCAAAGGCAGATCAACAGGTACGGCAGCACGGCCCCGACGCAATAAATCACGGCGTTCAGCGTCAATCGCAGCACTTGTTGGAAGCCGAACTTGCCCTGGCGATACGAATCCAGCAGCACGGCGATCGCATGAACCGCCAAGGCGGCGCCGCCAAAGACCATCAGGAACACGCCTTGCTGCTTCATCAGGAAGGCGACTCCCATCAGGAGACCACCCGCCAGGGCCTGCCACCATCGGCCCGATTGCAGGTGCCGCCAGAGCAGATAGGCCCCCGCCAGGCCGAAGAAAGCGACGAAGTGCGTGGCGTGTGCCTGAATGCCCAGCATCGCCGGACTGGCCGAGAGGACCGAGTATGCCACGGCTGCCATGCCGGCCGAGAACGGATCGAAAAGCCCGCGCACGAAGCGGTAGAGCAGCACGATCGTGGCCAGGTTCACGGCCAGCAATCCCAGGTGGATGCCGGCCGTCGTCTGCCCGAAGACGGCCATCAAAGCCGCATAGGCGAGGTACGTTCCCGGCAGTTTCATGTTGTAGGCGAGTTTATAAGGCGGCACGCCATGCAGAATCAACTGTCCAGCGTAGGCGAATTCGCCTTCATCGCGCTCCAAGGGGAATTCGCGGAGGCGAACGCGCACGCAGACGGCAAAGAACAATGCCATCGCCAACAGGGTCCAGGCGATGAAATCGATGGTTCGCGGGCGAGAAGGGAAGATTGCCATGGGGACGGTCGAAGCGTTTGCGATACTTGGGTTGGATCGAGCGGGAAACGGTCTCTGTTCCACTATAGCCGCGCCGTTCCGAGAGCACAATTTGGCAGTCGTCTTGGAGTGCGGTGCGGGCACCGCACCCCAGATCGCAACCCATTGACGCCAAAAGGCTTAGAGCCGCATGGACCCGAAGGTCCCGCGGCTCTTTCTCGTCGAAATTCACGCTCGGATCAAACTTGGGGTTGCTCACTTCAGGGCAACCAGGTTTGCAAAGCGTGTCTGAAAAGCATGGCTGAAAGGTCAGCTTAGCACTTGCAGCCCTTCTTCATGGCGGGCTTCTTCGCCGTCTTCTTGGCGGTCTTCTTCGCCGTCTTCTTGGCGACTTTCTTCACGGCTTTCTTGGCTGCCTTCTTCTTGGCCACAGGATATCCTCCGTCCAAAGGTTCGCGCCGCCTGAATGGTTTTCGATCCGACTACGGACCGAGACATTCTTGGCGGCAAGGGGACTGAAACAAATCTTCGAGCCGACTTCGTTCGATGCGATTCCTTCGCTTCGCATCCTTGAAGCGCTCACGGCGCACTCCTGTGCGCCTGGAGACGCCCGAACCTCACGTCCGCCTCGCCGAAGTCTTCGACTTGGATGAAGCCGACGTGCTGTCAAAGCATCCTTGCACCTAGTTGTAACAGTTTCCAAACAAATTGCAACAGGACATTGATAAGATTCTACGTGCCACGTCACCGCCAACCGCCAGGCTGGGACTGTAGCGTCATGAAATTCGAGTAAGTCAGCACGAGGAACAACAGCCCCATCATGAAGTCTTGCCACTGGACGAAAGCGATGAAGCACATCATGCCGCCGACGATCACCGAAAGGATCAACGACTGGCGCATCGCATCGTGCGGATGGATCAAGACGAAGACCTGCTGGGCGATTTGACCGCCGTCCAACGGATAGACCGGCAAGAGATTCATCAGGCCCCACATCACGCTGATCTGAAGAACAGAATTCAGGAAGTTGGACAAGAACTGATTGGGAACCAATATGGCTGGCACGACGTGGAAGTAGAATGCCAGCGGATAGCCGCCCAGATAGTGCAATCCCAGGACCAGAGCCGCCGCCAAGAGGAAGCCCGAGGCCGGACCGGCGAAGGCAATCAGCATTTCACCCCACGGGCCGGGCCGGCGGACGTTGTAGCGGCCGGGCTGTGGAATGGCAAGACCGCCGAAGATGTACAACACGATCGACGCGCGATTCCCATAGCTCTGTATGACCACCGCGTGACCCAGCTCGTGCAAGAGAATGCACAACAGCGTGGCCACGACCCATAAAGCGACAAAGATCGGGTCGCCCAGGGCAAATCCCAGGCCCGCCGCCGCGAACCAGAACAAGAAATGGACTCGCACCGGAAACCCCAGCATCGTGAAGTGCAGATCATAGGGCGATTGCGGCGGTTCAGCCAGAAACACGGGCAAGACTCCTCAAGCGGATGAAATCGCGGATCAAGCTGAAGAATTGTAGCACAATCGCGGGGGCTTTCGTAGGGTGACAAGCTCGTAGGATAGGTTTTCAACCTGTCACGATACGACAGGTTGAAAACCTATCCTACTGCAATTCGCGCAAGATGTATTCCGCCGCTCGGGCCGAAGCCCCGCCGTGGGCCACTTCAGCCTTCAATCGCTCCAGGGCGGCAATCTGTCGGGCCAGGGCCGCCGCATCCGTCAGCCATTGGACCAGGTGTCCCGCCACGTCGGCCGACTTGTCTTCGCACGTGAGATACTCGGGAAACAAGACCTTCTCCGCGTCGGGTTGCGACGGGTCGTACGGACTCAAATCCGGTGGATACAGCTCGCCCGTCGAAAGCAGATTGACGAGCGTGATGTACTTGACCTTGCGAAATCGTCTTTGCACGGCATAGGCCAGCCGGCTGATCCAATAGTGGATGACCGTCGGCTTGGTGTAGTAGAGCAACTCCATCGACACCGAGCCCGAGCAGGCCATGCAGCAGGTGGCCAGGCGCATCAGTTCCGGCGTCCGGCCGGAATGAATCTCAATGATTGGTTGAGGATCGCCTTCCGCCTTCCACGTTTTGCCTTCCACCATTTCCTGGGCCATCTTGGCATGCTTGGGTTTGAAGGCTGCGACGGCGAATCGGACCTCCGGCACCGCTTGCCGCATGCGGGCGGCGGCCTTGAGGAACCAGGGAAGGTTGTGCAGCACCTCCTGCGTTCGCGAGCCGGGAAGTATGGTCACCAGCGGGCCCGGGACGGCGCTGGGATGCGAGGAACGATTCGTCGAGTTTGTGCTGCCGCACTTCGTCGAAGAACGGATGGCCGACGAACGTGGCATTGCAGCCGCGCTGGCGAAACCACGCCTCTTCGAACGGCAGGCTGCACAGCACGTGGTCGCTCAGCCGTCGCATTTTCTTGGCCCGCCACGTCGCCCAGGCCCAGATTTGCGGCGGAGTATAGTAGAAGACCGGGATGCCGTGGATCTTGGCCCGCCAGGCGATCCACCAATTGAAGCCCGGATAGTCGATCAGCACGACGGCATCGGGCCGGTGGTGGCGGAAATAGCGATCGGCGCGGCCGGCCAGGTCCCAGAACTTGTGAAGATTGGCCAGGACGCGGCCGAACCACATGACGGCCAGTTCGGTCAGATCGGCGTGGAGTTCGCAGCCGACGGCCGCCATCCGCGGACCTCCGTAGCCGACGGCTTCCAGCGGCTGGTAGCGTTGTTGCAGTTGGCAAATGAGGTTGGCGGCGTGCAGGTCGCCGCTGGGCTCGCCGGCACAAAAGAATAGACGCAGAGTTGGAGCGGACATGAAGGGAAAGGATGAAGGCGGAAGGATGATGGATGAATAAAGGATATAGGATAAAGGCGAGAGGATGAAGGCGGAAGGATGAAACGTCTTCTCCTCCTTCGTCCCTCCGCCTTCCCCTCTTCCCCCTACTCCCGCTGTTACCATTATTCGTCGTCGGAGAGGCATCATGGAATCGCTCGAAGGCCAATTACTGCTCGCATCACCCCAACTGCTGGATCCCAATTTCGTCCGCACGGTGGTCCTGCTCGTTGAACATAACGATATGGGGGCCTTAGGGTTAGTGATTAACCGACCGACCGGAAAAACGGTCCAGGAGCTGTGGAAACAGGTTGGCGAATCACCCTGCGAGAGCCAGCAACCCGTTCATTTGGGTGGTCCGGTCTCAGGGGCCTGTTGATGGCCATTCACACTCTGGACGGCCTGGCCGAGATGGAGATTGTCGAAGGCGTGTTCTTCGCCGCCAAGAAGCAGAATCTCGACGAATTGGTCCGTCGCGATGGGCGTTTCAAGGTCTTTGTCGGCCACTCCGGCTGGGGGCCCGGGCAGTTGGAGGGCGAGATCGAGCAGGGGGCGTGGCGGGCGGTCCCCGCCAAGTTGGAAGATGTTTTCGACGCTGCCGACGACCTCTGGCAGCGACTCATGCAAAGGGCCGTGGCCGGCGTGCTGCCGGAAATGCTCGGAATCAAGCATGTTCCCATCGATCCGTCGCTGAATTGAAACGGCGTCCATTACAAAACGGCTGTCGACCTGTATAGTCCGTGGGTTTCGATGTACTTTTCCACGGCCCGCGGCGTGCGATAGCGAATTCCCTGCCCGGCCGCCACGCGACGGCGGAGGTCGGAGCCGCTCAGGCCGATCTCCGGCATCACGACCTCGTGCCGCCGCATCGCCTCGATCCGCTCGGGCGAGGCAATGCCGGACAACAGATTGAAGTCCAGCGGCGGCTCGCCCGCAGCGGCGAACGGCCATCGGCAAGGCCAGTTCGCAGATGCGTTCCGGTTGCCGCCAATGGGGCAGATCGCGGAACATGTCGGCCCCCAGCAGAAAGAAGAACTCGCTGGCTGGATCCTCGTCGCGAAAATGGGCCAAAGTATCGACCGTATAATTCACGCCGCCGCGGTCCGTTTCATAGCGGCTGACGGAAAAGGCCGGATGTCCGCCAATCGCCAACTCCAGCATCTCGATTCGATTCTGCGCCGGAGTCAATTCCCGCTGCTGCTTATGGGGCGGAACCGCAGCCGGCACGAACCGCACCGCGTCCAGCTGGCCCTGTTCGCGACAGCATTCCGCCAGCAGCAAATGGCCGAAGTGGACGGGATCGAAGCTGCCGCCGAAGATTCCTATGCGCATCCTTGAAAGCCCTGACGGAAAATGGGATAGTGGGGAAGGAATAAATCCGAATATCGAAATCCGCATTGTTTAGGCCACGGATGAAACACGGATTGAACACGGATTTCAGATTTTGAAAATCCGTGTTCAATCCGTGTTCGATCCGTGGCCCCTATTCGGATTTCGGATTTTGATTTTCGTTCCTCATTCACCTTAGTTTACTCCCCGCATGTCGGACCCACAACGCAGTCTCTTCGACACCGAACCCGAGCCCTGGGAGGCCGACGACCAGGCCGAGCAACTCGTTGCCGGGATCGTGCTTGCCACGGGGCCGGCCCAGGAGTTCGACTACCTGGTGCCCGACGCCCTTCGCGACCTGGTCGAGCCGGGCCGCCGCGTTCTGGTTCCGCTGGGCAAGGGCAATCGGCAGGTGCAGGGCTATTGCGTGCGGGTCGAAAGCCGGCTCGCTGGACCGCGGCCGCTGAAGCCGCTGGCCGAAGTGGTCGATCGCCGCAGCCTGCTCTCGCCGGCCATGCTGCGGCTCACGCGCTGGATCGCCGATTATTATCTCTGCCCTTGGGGCCAGGTGCTGGAGACGGTTCTGCCGGCCGGCGTCCGCGGACAGGCCGGCACGCGAATGGCGACGCTCTTGACGCTCGATCCCCGCGGGGCCGAACTCTTGGCCGCAGGCGAGAGGCGTGCTCATCACGCGGAGTGCGATGCGTACGGTCGCCTGTCGGACAAGCAGCGCGAGATCCTCCGCGCGTTGGCCGCTGCGCCGGAGCCGCTCACGCCGCAGGAACTGGCCCGCCACGCCGCGTTGCTCGCCGGCCCCCATCGCCACGCTTGCGCCGCAAAGGGCTCGATCCGTTCCCAGACCGCGCGGATATCGACCGCCCGGCAGGCCGAAACAGTCCTGCCGCGCGAGGAACACTTGCGGCTCAACCCGGATCAGCAGAAGGCGCTGGACGCCGTGCTGGCCGCGTTGCGTTCGCAGCAACATCGCACACTGCTGATCCACGGCGTGACCGGCAGCGGCAAGACGGAGGTCTATATCCAGGCGATCGAAGAGGTGTTGCGCTACGGCCGGCAGGCGATCGTGCTGGTGCCGGAGATCAGTCTCACGCCGCAGACCGTCGAGCGTTTTCGCCGCCGCTTCGGCGCCGTCGCCGTGCTGCACAGCCACTTGAGCGACGCCGACCGGTATTGGCACTGGCAGCGGATCGCCGAAGGCCGGGTGTCGGTGGTCGTCGGCGCGCGAGCGCCATCTTCGCCCCCACGCCGCAACTTGGCCTGATCGTTCTGGACGAAGAGCACGAATCGACCTTCAAGCAGGAAACCGCTCCGCGCTACCACGCCCGCGAGGTGGCCGTGGCCCGGGCCACCGCCGAGAACGTGCCGCTGATCCTCGGTTCCGCCACGCCGTCCTTGGAAAGCTGGAACCGAGCTCGATTGGGGCAGTACCAACTGCTCGAAATGCCGCGGCGAGTCTTGAATCGGCCGCTGCCCGAAGTGGGAACGATCGACCTGCGGACCGAAGGTCAGCACGTGGGCGGGGCACGCGGTCGCGGCAGCATCAGCCGCCTGCTGCACCAGGCGATTGCCGCCGCCTTGCAAGACGATGGCCAGGTGATCTTGCTCTTGAACCGCCGCGGGTATTCGACGCATATCCAGTGCCCGGCCTGCGGCGAGGTGGTGCGCTGTCCCGACTGCGACATTGCCTTGACGCATCACAAGACGGGCGACCAGGTGCTTTGCCACTTGTGCGATTACCGCACCGCGCCCCCCACGCGTTGTCCAAAATGCGACTCGGGCGAAATCCGCTACTGGGGCCTGGGCACGCAGAAGCTGGAAGCCGAACTGCGGGCCCGCTTCCCCGACGCCCCCTTGCTCCGCATGGATGCCGACACGATGCGTGCCCGCGGGGCCCACGAAAAGGCCCTGGGCGAGTTTCGCGAGGGCAAGGCCCGCATCCTGCTGGGCACGCAGATGATCGCCAAGGGACTCGATTTTCCCAACGTGACGCTGGTCGGCGTGATCCAGGCCGACACGGCCCTGCACCTGCCCGACTTCCGCGCGGCGGAACGGACCTTTCACCTCGTGACGCAGGTGGCCGGGCGGACCGGGCGCGGGGCCAAAGGCGGGCGGGTGCTGGTGCAGACGTTCAGCCCCGATCATGCGGCGATCCGTGCGGCCGTGCGGCACGACTATGCGGCCTTCGCGGCCGAGGAGTTGCCTTTGCGGAAGATGTTGCAATACCCGCCGTTTGCGGTGATGATTCGCCTGGTGATTCGCGGCGAGTCGGAGACGCTGGCCAAGGAGTTCGCCCAACGGCTGGGCGAAAGTGTTTCCGCGGCCTTGAAGGCCCGGCAGACTGGAGGCGCGGGTGTTGGGGCCGGCCCCGGCGCCTACGCCGCGGATTCGCGGAAGGTACCGTTTTCAGATTCAGATTCAAGGCCCCGACGGCGACGTGCTGCGGGCTGCCGTTCGCGCGGCCGAGAGCCAGGTCCAGGTGCCGGCGGACGTGGAGTGGATTGCCGACGTGGACCCGATCAACATGCTCTAGTACAATGAACGTCCATGGCCTATAACTCCCTCAAACGCATTTTCGGCGAGACCAAGCTGGAACTGAAACTGCTGTTTCTGTTCGGTGTCGGGCTGTTGGTGATCATTGGGACGGCGTTTTCGTGGTATGGCGCCAGCACCGCCGAACTCGTCAAAGAGCAGAACCTCAATACGGCCCAGTTGATGCTTCAGGAGCACATGGTGGCAACCCACCTCGGGGCCGACAAAATCCAGTCGAATCGGCTCAGCATCGTTCCCGTGTCCCCAGAGGACAGCGAAAAAGAGCGGCGGAATATCCAAGAGCAAAAAAAACAGTTCAGCAAGCACGCGGGGGAAGTCGACTGGATCTGGTCGCAGGAGCACCCCAATACTGGCGCCCGAACGCCCCGCGCGACGAAAAGGAAGTCGAAATCTGCAAGAAATTCCGCAGCGCCGGCCCAGCCTTCGGCGCCGGACGAGCGCAAGAAGACCGAATACGAGAAATTGGTCGATGATCATGAGTACCGCTACTTCGAGCCGATCCGTGCCCGGGACACCTGCCTGAGGATCTGCCATGCCCCGCCGCCCGGTGGCAGTTCGGGCATCGACCCCATGAATCCGGTCAGCGTGACGCGGGCGGGCGGCGTCTCCACGCCCAACACGCAACTGAAACCGGGCGACGTGATCGCGATCGCGCGGGTCAGCTTTCCCGTGGAAGAAACCAAGACCAAGCTCAGTACCAACTCGGCCATTCTCTGGGCCTATGCCATCGGTACGGTCTTTCTCGGCGTGCTCGCCTCGTATGCCATCGTGCGTTACGTGATCGTCAAACCCCTGCGGCATCTCCGCGACGTGAGCGACGCCGTGACCCGCGGCAATATCGCCTTGCGGGCCGAGATCCACACCGGCGACGAGTTCGAGGAACTCTCCACGGCCTTCAACCGCATGTTGCGGACGCTCATCACCATTCAAGACGAATTGCGGCAGGCCAACGTGAATCTCGACGGCAAGGTCGACGAACTGGCGCAATTGAACATGCAGTTGCACCAGGTGAACAAGGTCAAGAGCGAATTCCTGGCCACCATGAGCCACGAGCTTCGCACGCCCCTGAACAGCATCCTGGGGTTCAGCGACGTCCTGGCCGGCATCCAATCGCTGGACGACAAGCAGAAACGCTACGTGCAGCATATCCAGAAGTCCGGTAAGACTCTGCTGGACATGATCGAGCGAGTCCTCCTTCTGGCGAAGATGGAAAGCGGCAAGATGGAACTCCAACTCACCGATTTCCGCGTGCAGCAGATCATCGACGCCCAGGCCGGCTGGGCCCGGGCGGAGGCCGAGAAAAAGAACATCGACCTGGAAACCAGCATCGAACCCGACCTGCCGCCCATGCGCCAGGACCAGGTCCGTCTACAGCAGATCCTGAACAACCTGCTTTCCAACGCCATCCGCTTCACGCCCGAGGGCGGGCGGGTCACGGTGGCCGCCGGACGGGACGAACGGGATTGCCTGGTGCTGCGCGTGATCGACACGGGCGTGGGCATTGCCGAGGAGGACCAGCAGGTGATCTTCGAGAAATTCCGCCAGGGGCGCGTGGGCGTGCCCAGCGGCGACGCCCTCGCCCGCGAGTACTCCGGCAGCGGGCTGGGGCTTTCCATCGTCAAGGAATTGTGTAAACTCCTGGGTGGGGAGGTATCCGTCGCCAGCGAGTTGGGCCAGGGAAGCACGTTCACCGTTCGCATTCCCTGGACGCTCAGCGAGCCCGCGCGGACCGATGCGCCAGTGGGCGTTGATTTTGACCAGTTTGCGCAATCGCGGTTCGAGTGAAACAATCCGACCATGACTGAAATTCCCGTCGACGACACGCCTGAGGTGCAATTATTCACCGACGGAGCTTGCAGCGGCAATCCGGGGCCGGGCGGCTGGGCGTTCATTCTCCGCCATCCGGCGACGGGCAAGGAGCTGGAATCGTCCGGCGGTGAGCACGAGACAACGAACAACCGCATGGAAATGACGGCTGTCATCCGCGGCCTGGAGGCGCTGAAGCGTCCGGCCCGGGTGGAAATCATCAGCGACAGCATCTACGTCGGCAAGGGGTTCAGCGAATGGATGCCCAAGTGGAAACTCAACGGCTGGCGGCGCCGCGAGGGCGGCCAACTCAAGCCGATCAAAAACGAGGAACTCTGGCGGCAAATGGACGAACTGCTCTCCAAGCACCAAGTCCGTTTTACGCACGTTCGCGGGCATCGAGGCCATCCCGAAAACGAGCGTTGCAACGTCTTGGCCGTGGCCGCGTATCAGAAGTATCTCGGTTAACCCGGAGCCAACGGCGACGGCGACCAACGGCAGCTCGGCCGCGCCCTTTGGCCTTTGGCGATGGCAAGTGTCGTGCCTGTCCCATGTCGCCGTCGCCGTTGGCTCCGGGTTAAACGATCAGTAGTACGTGGTCCAACCATACTTGTCTAGGCCGGAGAATCGCGTAACGAAAGACCAATGTTGAGGTGGCTTTTGCTCCTTGACTGGATTCTCTTCCACATACCGTACCGCGGTCTCGATTGCCTCCTCGCAGTCCAGATAGACTTTCCATTGCCCCTCCGCCCACATGGAGGGTAGCTTGCCCTTGTCGGTCTCGAAGCGGGCCTGTGGATGGCAAGACTCCGCTTTCAACTGTTTAGTGGCTTCTCCCTTCAACAGATTGCAGACCTGCTCGACCTTGTAGCGGTGGCGCGCAACAACCAGATGGACGTGTTCGGGCAGAATCGAACACGCCCAAATCGTCAGCCCACTCTTTCGGACACCGGTGCCGAACCCAGTTCCGGCGGCGCGGGCCTGCAGGCCGGTCAAGGCCACGGGCGGAAACTTCAGCGCCGTGACCGCCGCCGTACGCCACGCTTGCCATTGCTGCGGGTCAACGTCGCGTCGTTCCAAACCAAAGGTGGCCTTGCCGAAACGGAGCAATTCCCATGACGCAACGAAGTCCGACCACGATCCACGCGGATCATTGGGTAGCCAAAAGCCATACGCACCCCAAATCACGTGATAACCGTGGATCATGGCCGCCTCACACCTCGTTTAACCCGGAGCCAACGGCGACGGACATCAGCCGTCCGCCAACGCTGTTCTGCCGTTGTCATTGCGCCGTCGCCGTTGGCTCCGGGTTAAACGACTCTACGGCGCTGGGGGAAACTACTATTGTGCCTTCACCGTGGGATGTTCGAGCCGCTGGCTCTCCAACCCCAGTTTGGCCAGGATGATGTAGAGCACAAAACCGACGATGTATGCCGCCACCGGCGGGCAGGGCATCTGAAAATCGACATGGAGAAGGCTAGCGAAGAGGCTGTTCCATGCGCCGACGACAAATCCAAGGGCCCACGAGATCCAGCCTGGAATGTTGAACCCAGCCCGCGGGCCGGGCCATTTGCAACCAGCCAACAAGTAATCGGCGGTCATGGCGCCGCAGATTGGCCCGAACGACGCTCCAATGATGAGGAACACGCCCTGCGCATTGCCCGCCTTGCACGAGAGCACCAATGCGATCGACGCTGCCGTACCGATACCGCACGAGATGAAGGGATTGACCTTCGGCAGCGTATTCTTGAAACTGGCGGCGGCGATCAGAGAACTAAAGCAGGCCGGGGGAAATGCGGCGATCGCTAGCAACAGTCCGAAGATCTTCCCCGTCCTTTCGCCCATGATCGAGTTCATCAGTTCCGTCGGTTTAAGTACCACGGGGTTGCCGCTTGCAAGACCAGCGCCGTAGGCGCCGGCCACGATCAGCAGCGCCACGCAGCCCGTAAAGATCGTCGCGCCGGCGATACCAGTCAGGCCGCCGAGCTGAACGTCTTTGCCATCACGGTTGCTTGAAGCAATATCCGCGCCCGCGGCGCCCGCCGTGGCGAAAAAGCCGACGATGCCGGCGATTGCGACGAGCATAAGTTCCATGCTTCCAGGCACCGTCTCGTCGGCGGAGACCATCTCGGGCTTGAACGCACCGACTCCTGACACGGTCTTGCCCAATAGGACTAGCAGGATCACCAGCGGAATCAACGGCAGGTAAGTAGCAACCTTGGCAATATAATGCACCCCTTTCAGGCCAACGAATGCGGCCACGATTGCCCATACCGTGCCGATGACCAAGTGCATATTGGACTTCTCTGGAAAATCAAAGAAGATGGCCACCACCTTGGATGAGAAGTAGGCGTTGACGGCCAACCAACCGAACTGCAAGACGCCCATGAAGAACCCGGGCATGAGGAACCCGCCCTGCACGCCATAGGTTGAGGTGCCCACTACGGCCAGCGGCAGACCCGTCTTCATTCCCGACATTCCCGGAGCGACAAAGAAGAGGAAATGGCAAATTAGGGCAGCGATTACCACGCCAAGAATCGCTGTGCCGATTCCTTGGGCCAAGATACCCCCAGGCGTGGAGGCAGCGGTCGGCACGCTTTCCCAAAACACGAACCAGAGCATGATGCCCGCGTAAGTTTGTGCCGTGGTCTTGAACCAAGGCACGCGTTTATCTTTGGGAAACGGTTGGGCGGCAGCGACATAGGATGGAAGCGGGACCATCTCCAGCTTCACGCCGCCACCCGAGCCCACGGCAATTTCCTTCTCCCGAGTCGGCCTTGTCCCAGGAACTACAACCGGCGTCTGCACGGTCCGGCGGTCCGGCCCTGGGGTCGCTGACTGCCCCGTGGCACACGAGGCCGCCAGCGACCGGACAAACTCCCGGCATGAACCAAACCGCTCCTGCCGAAGCTTCGCCAATCCGAGGATCAGGACCCGATTCAATGCCGAGGTTTGCCCCTCGATTGCCTCCGGCGGATCGTTCAAGACACAGAGACGCAAAATCTCAAGATCCGCAGACTCGAACGGTAACCGGCCAGAGATCAGTTCATAGGCCACCACCGCCAGGGCGTATTGATCGGTGCGGGCGTCCTGCGGCTGCCCCTTCCACTGTTCCGGGGCCATGTAGGGCCGCGTGCCCGCGGTATCCATCTGCTGCTGGCTGACGCGGCTCACGATCGTGCGGATCTCCTCCGCCAGGCCGAAATCGACAATCTGCACGTCCTCCGCGTCACCCACGACCAAGATGTTCTGTGGCTTCACGTCGCGATGGATCACTCGCTGCGCGTGGGCGTAGTCCAACGCCTCGGCCACCGGACAGAGCACTTTGACGACTTGCTCCACCGGGAACTCTCCCTGCCGGGCCACATACGTCGCCCGATAAGCGGAAAGCGTCTGCCCGTCGATGTACTTCATCACCAGGTACCAGCCGAAGCGCCGGTCTTCGTCCAAAAGGTACACCGGGCAGATGTGCTGGTGCTGCAAGGCGTGGATCCGCTGGAAGCTGACCTTGATACGGGCCATTTCCTCGCCGGCATGCTGCAACTCCGGCGGCACGAGTTTGAGGACGACCGGACGCTCGGCCTTAGTGTCCCAGGCCTTCCAGACCTCGCCCATACCGCCTCGGCCCAGTTTGACCTGGAGTTGGAAATTGCCGATGAGTACGCCCCCGCGCAAATCGGAACGCTCGTCGGAAGCGGACCCCAACGAGGCCAAGCGGTCCAACGTATCGCGCGGATCGTCTGTTGGGTTGCTCATGTTCGGATTAGTGCCTCCGCTCCAGTGGCGATTCCACGATAACGAATATACCAAAAGCGGGTAAATCTCACAGGGCGATGTTTGTTCAGCCGCCACTACTATAGCAATTCCCGGAGCCGATGTAGAGGGGCCCACTCACGGCGCTTCGGGTTCTAAATGACCTTACGCGATTCCCATAATGGGGGCAAACTCGCCGACCCGTGTCCCACAAGTGGGCAATTCTGGTACTCCATCACTTGCCCCACGCTGCGACGATTGCCCGATGGCCTGCTTTGCAATCTGTCCAGATTCGCATGGCGGGAGACAATGGCCAAGAACGCAAAAGCCGGAGGCAGTTCGCCTCCGGCTATTTCTTGTCATGACAATCCGCGCCGGAAGGTCGTGAAAACCCGCTTGATTACGCGTTCACTGTGGGATGTTCGAGCTTCTGGCTCTCCAACCCAACCTTGGCCAGGATGAGGTAAAGCACGAAACCGACGATGAAAGCCGCGACCGGCGCCGCGGGCACCTCAATGTGAAGATTAGCCAACGCCGGTATCTTTCCAGCGACAAGGTTGAATGCACCCACCGCAAAGCCAACGATCCACGAAATCCAACCGGCCGGATTGAATCCTGCCCTGGGTCCCGCCCACTTTCTTCCCGCCAGCAGATAATCGGCTGCCATAGCTCCGCAAACTGGACCGAATGAGGCACCAATGACGGTAAATACATCGGATGCGTTCCCGGCTGCTTGTGAGACAATCAGGCCGATGGTGGCCAATGTGCCGATTCCACAAGAAATCAACGGCTTTACCTTCGGGAGCGTTGTCTTGAAACTGTTGGCTGCAACAAACGCGGAAAAACAAGCCGGTGGAAAAGCTGCGATTGCGAGCAAATACATCATAACGGCGCCGAGCGTCTTGCTACCCACGATCTTGCCCATCATGGCCGTGGCGCCCAAATTCGCTTCGTCCGGCGTTTTCCCGAGTCCATGCGCGCCGGCGACGATTAGTAACGCCATGCCCCCGGCAAAAATTGTCGCGCCCGCAATCCCAACCAACCCGCCAAGATGCACGTCTTTCGCGTCGCGGTTGTTCATGCCGAAATCCGTCCCGGCGGCACCAGCGGTAGCAAAGAATCCCACGATGCAGGTACATAGCAAGCCGATGACAGCCAAAGCCGACAAGGGCGGCTTGAATTCAAGAGTCTCGGTCTTCTCCGCGCTTTTTTCGCCCAACGTCACCGAAACCTGAGTCGTTTCGGAAAGCTTCTTGGAATCGAACTTGCCGACTCCACCGACGCTAGAGAGAAAACAAGACGAGTAAGATCACCAACGGGATGAGCGGCAAGTATGTGGCAACTTTCGCGACATATTGGATGCCTTTAACTCCAATGAACGCTGCAGCAACGGCAAACGCTATTCCTACGGCGGAATGTACGATCGTTCCCGGCTGATATCCCAGTGGTTCGGTTAGAGCTTGAGCCGAAAAAAAAGCATTAACACCAAGCCAGCCAAACTGAAGTACGCCCATCAAGAATCCTGGCATTAAAAGACCACCAGTCACGCCGTATGTCGACGTGCCCACGATGTACAGAGGTAAACCGGTTTTCATCCCCAGCATGCCGGGGACAAGATAGAAAAGAAAGTGGCAAATGAGCGCCGCAATTACTAAGCCAATCAAAGCAACTCCAATGCCTTGGGACAGCGTGCCACCAGCGTATTTGCTATAAGGTGACCCCGGAGCATATGCAGCACCGATCGGGACCGAGACCCAAAACACGAACCAGAGCATGATTCCCGCGTAGGTTTGTGCCGTGGTCTTGAACCACGGCACGCGTTTATCTTTGGGAACCGGTTGGGCGGCAGCGACATAGGACGGAAGCGAGGCCATAGACTTTCTCTCCTCAAAAGAACCCGATTACTTGGCAAAGACGCATTCGGACGAATTTTTTCACAAGCCCTCCAGGACCAGCAGCAGAATTCCACCGGGGGGACAAGTAAAAGTATACATGCTCTCGCCGCGCCGTGAAATGGGAGTGTTTTGATAATTTAGAGAACATCACGAACGCAAGCCAGAATCGTCGCTTCGCAGGTATTATTTTGTGTAAGTTACCTATATTAACTAGCCGGGAGTGGCCAAGCCTGACTGACGAAGCATCGGAAGGCCCTTCCGTCAGTCGTCATGCGGATTTCGTCATTCCTCCTTGACCTCCCCGTCCTCACGCGGGTATCATACCCACCTTATTTTGTCGCCATACTGCAACCTTTGGGGGGCGAGCGGAGTTCGCCTTCCCCGGTTGTTCATCGATGTGGTTCGTCCAATGCGACACATTGCATGGAAGCAGGTCGCCTGGTTGTTGACCTTAGCGGGTATCGTCCGCCTGGGTGCGGCCGTCTATTGGCATCAGCATTGGCACGGCCAATTTGTTTTTGGCGACAGCCAGAGCTACTTCGAGTTGGCCCGGGCGATCGCGCACGGCCTGCCTTACCAGCTCTCCAGCGGCGAACAGGTCTTCCGCACGCCGGGCTATCCGCTGTTGCTTTCGCCGGTATTCTGGTTTTGGGATGGCCGCGACGCCGTCTGGGCGGCACGCGTCGAAAGCTGCCTGTTCGGCTCGCTGACGGTGCTGGCCGTAGCCTGTTGGGCGGGGCAAGTTTTTGGTTCTCGTGCCGTCTGGATTGCCGGACTGATTACGGCGATTTATCCCGAGGCCGTGGCCATCAGCGTCCCCGTGCTCAGTGAAGCACCGTTCTGTCTGCTGGTGGCCATGAACATGGCGATTTGGACCGCTGCGTGGAAACGATCCACGGAACGTACTGCTCACGCTCCGCGTGAAGGTTTTCATCACGTGGAGCGTGCTGGGTACGTTCTCGGGCTGCTTGCCGGCGCAATTGCCGGCGCGGCCACGCTCGTTCGGCCAAGTTGGATTTTATTCCTGCCCTTCGCCTTCCTCTGGGGATTGATCTACGGTTCGCGCCGCAAGCAACTGCTGTTGGCCACGACGATGTTCGCGGGCTTCGTCGTGGTGATGTTGCCGTGGTGGGTGAGGAACCATCGCGTCACCGGTCACTTCGTGCCCACGACGCTGCAGGTCGGCGCCAGCCTCTATGACGGTTGGAACCCGCAAGCCAGCGGGGCCAGCGACATGCGTTTCGTGCCGGAATTCACGGCGGCCCAGCGGAAAAGCGATGCGGCTTGCACGTCCAGCGACGGCTTCGAATATCGGCTGGACCGCCGCCAGCGTCAGGCAGCCTGCGACTGGGCCCGGGCGAACCCGGGTCGGGTCGTGCAACTTGCCGGAATCAAGTTCCTGCGAATCTGGAATTTCTGGCCCAACGAGCCGTCCTTTGCGGCCTGGCCGGTGCGGCTGGCGGTGCTGGCAAGTTACGTGCCGCTGATACTGCTAGCCGCGTTGGGGTTGCGGCGGGCGCTGCCGCTCGGTTGGACTGGCGCCTTGTGCTGGCTGCCGGCCGTTTACTTCACGCTCTTGCACACGGTGTTCGTCAGTTCGATTCGTTATCGGCAGCCGGCCATGTTGGGACTGATCGTGCTGGCAGCCGGTTGCCTGGCGGCGTGTCGTGACCATCGGAAAGAACTCAAAACGATCCACTGAATCCACAAAACGGAATCGCTGCCATTTTCCCCAAACGCCTGATCAACTTCTGTTGGTTCTGGTTCAAGTGGGGCCTGATTGCCTCCGTGATCGGCGCCGCGCTGCTGGCGCTCTATTTTTATCACCGGATGGACGAAGAGATCCGCCGCGGTTTCGAGAACCTGCTGGTCAAACAGTACCCGGGCTTGCGGATCAAAGTCCGTTCGGCCATGCTGATGAAAGGCGAAGGGATTGCCGTCCGCGGATTGTCGATCATCGATCCCGCGGCGGAAGGACCGGGCGCCGAACTCTTGAGCTACGATGAATGCATCCTGGCTTGCTCAACCGATTTTTCCGATCTGTACAGCGGCCAAATCAGACCCACGCGAGTGACCATTCGCCGGCCGACGCTGCGGATGACCCGTCGTGCCGATGGCACATGGAGCGCAGCCCGCCTGCTGCCGCTGCCGAAGTTCGACGATGCGTCGCCGGAGGTCCGTTTCGAGAACGGGACGATCGAGATCTTCGATCCCACGAAGGCCGTAGCTTGCACTTTTACGCTTCGCAACGTCAATCTCACGCTCTCGCCCTTGGGGCTTGCGGGCGGCCCGGTGGAAGCCACGCGTCGGCGGCGGATCCAGGGCACGGCCACGGGCGATTATTTCCGCCAGGTGAGCATCGAAGGCGAAATCGATCCCGACCTGCCGGCGTTGGGCCTCAGCGGCACGATCGACGGCGTGGAGATCTCGCCCAAGATGCGCAATGTCCTGCCCGCATCTTGCGGGTGCGATCCTTCCGCGCTGGCGTCGTTGCGCGGGCAGACCGAAGTTCGCTTCCGGGTCGGCTATGATCCGGCGGCGCGGCAGCAATGGAAGTTCGAACGTCAACGGCAAGTTGGCCGACGGCCGCATCGACGACCCGCGGCTGCCGTGGCCGCTGACCGAGGTCCAGGCCATCGTACACGTCGATAACCAAGGCTTTGCCGTCCGGGAGTTCAAGGCCCGCAGCAACCAGGCCGTATTGTCCTTGACGTGCAGCGGCGGCCTGAATCCGTCGAGTTCCATGGCTCTCGACGCGGACGTCAAGCAGTTGCCGTTGGACGAGCAGCTCTTGGCGGTCCTGCCCGGCAAGATGCAGGAAGAGTGGCAGAAACTCCGACCGGAGGGCATCATCGACGCCAGCGTCAAGCTCCGTTTCGACGGCCGCGCCTGGCAACCGCAAGTGCATGTCCGCTGCATCAACGTGTCGTTCAGCCACTACAAATTCCCCTACCGAATGGAGCATGCCAACGGTACGCTGGATCTGCAGGACGACCGCTTGGAAACGAACCTCGCGGCATTCAGCGAGAACCACTCGGTGCGTATCGTCGGCGCGCTGCGCAATCCGCTGACCGGTCCCACGGGCTGGACGCGGATCACGAGCGCCGAATTGCCGATTGACGAGAAACTGATCCGCGCCTTGCCGCCGCCGGCCCAGTCGCTGGCCCGTTCGCTGGATCTGAAAGGAACCATCGGCGCCGAGTACGAGGTTTCCCGCGAGGTCGCCGATGGGCCGGAGCACCAGCATCTCAAGCTGCAGGCCCGCCGCTGCTGGCTGCGCTACGATCGTTTCCCTTATGCCATCTCGAATGTTTGCGGCGAATTGGAGATGATCGACGGCAACTGGTGGATCCGCAATCTGGAAGGCTACAACGGCACGAGCCGCGTGACCGGCGCGGGCACGCTCACGCACACGCCCCAGGGCGACGAACTGCTGTTGCGGCTGCGCGCGGCCAACGTGCCGCTGGAAGGCGAACTCCGCGACGCCTTGCCGCCGGGCATGCGGCAAGTGTGGGCCTTGCTTCAGCCGCGGGGAATCATCGATCTCACGGCCGTCGTCCGCTTCGTCGACCAGGCCAACCGCCTGGATGTCACGGTCTGTGCCGAGCCGCGCAGCGAAACCTGTTCGCTCGAACCGGTCCGTTTCCCTTACCGGCTCGAGAACGTGCAAGGCGTCTTCACCTACGACAGCGGGCGCGTGACCTTCGAGCGCTGCAGCGCGTGGCACGGCCCCGTGAAGATGGCCTGCAATGGCGCGTGCAGTTTCCAACCCGACGGCGGCTGGCAGCTTCGCCTCGAGCGTCTCTCGGTCGATCGTCTGCGGCTGGACCGGCAGCTCATGCAGGTCCTGCCGGCACAGCTCAAGAAGGGGTTGGGCGAACTCAACGCCACGGGGCCCATGAGCCTGCAAGGCAACATCGTTCTGACGCGGGGCGCGAATCCGGCTGAGCCGATGATTTCGCAGTGGAAACTGAACGTGGGGCTGAACCAGGTGGGCGTCGATTGCGGCGTGCGGCTGGAGAACATCTACGGCAACGTCGTCGGCCTGGAAGGCTGGTCCGATGGCGCCCGGTTCCAAATGCACGGCGACCTGGCCATCGAGTCTTTGACCTGGCGGGACCACCAGTTCACGCAGGTGCTCGGGCCGTTCTGGATCGACGATCAGGTGGCGACGTTCGGCTCGTGGGCGGCATGGCGCAACAACCAGGTCTTGCCGCGGGGCCAGCCGAAGCAGCCGTTGTCCGTGAGTGCCAGGATCTTCGGCGGCGCCGTCAATGCCGACGGCTGGACCTTGCTCGGTTCACAGCCCAACTTCAGGGTTTGGGCCAGGCTCGCCAATGCCGACCTGGCCACCTGCGCCCGCGAACTGGCCGGCAACAACCGCAATCTGCGGGGCAGGATCGACGGCGACGTGGAACTGCAAGGCTTTGGCCACAACCGTGCCGCCTTGGGCGGCCGCGGCAGTCTGCACCTCCACGACGCCTACATTTACGACTTGCCGGTGATGATTTCCATGCTCAAGATTCTCCGCATCAAGTCGCCCGATACCAACGCCTTCAGTCAAAGCGACATCAACTTCCACGTCGAGGGCGAACATGTCTATTTCGATAAGCTAGACTTTCAGGGCGACGCCATCAGCTTGTTGGGCAGGGGCGAAATGAACTTTCAGGGCGACACGCAAATGGTGTTGGCGGCAACTGTCGGCCGTGCCGACGCCGGCCTGCCGGCGATGCGCAACTTCTTTGCCAGAACGAGTCAACAATTCATGCAGATTCGCGTCAGCGGCAACCTTCAGAATCCCGACATCCGCGAGGAAGCCTTGCCCGGCGTGAACCAGGCGTTAAAGAACTTGGACTCCATTTCCACTGGAATGTAACGAGTAGGAGGCCGAGTCATGTAGGGTGGGCCGAGTGAAACGAGTTCCACCATGTTCTCGCGTTTCCTCCGGTGGGACTCGTTTCACTCGGCCCGCCCTGCGTATCCCATGCGGTTTTTGCGATAACGTTTACCAGGAGAACCCATGAGCATAGGACCTATGTCCAGTATTGCCGGCAGCGTGGCGGGAACTTCCCTGGCTCAGACCCGGGGTTCCGAAATCGACCGTGCCCAGCAGGAAAGCACCGCGCGGGAGGTTCTCGCCCGCAGCGAGCAAAAAGCCGAACTGGCCGCAGGCGTCGGCCAGACCGACGGCGACAACCACCAGACCGCCGAACGCGACGCCGATGGCCGGCGTTTGTGGGAGCTTCCCCAGCGGCATGGCGAGCGGGATGCCGACCACGAGGAGTCGCACCGCCCTCCGGTCCATGACCCGGCCGGCCAGAGCGGCAACATGCTCGATTTGAGCGGGTGACGCCCTAAGTCGGGTGGGCCGGCGCTCGCCGACCCGCGACCCGCAGGCGGGTACCCCGGACGCCCCGTCGCTTGCCCCCTGCTCCCATTGCCCCAAGTCCCTCCGCAGTCTAAAATACCGCCATGCACTTCACCAAAATGCAAGGCGCGGGCAACGACTACGTGTATGTCGATTGCTTCCGCGAACCGATTCCCCAGCAGCCCGACGCCCTGGCCAGGAAAATCTCCGACCGGCACTTCGGCGTCGGCAGCGACGGCCTGATCTTGATCTGCCGGAGCCAGCAGGCCGACGCCCGAATGCGGATGTTCAACGCCGACGGTTCAGAGTCGGAGATGTGCGGCAACGGCATCCGCTGCGTGGCCAAGTACGTCTACGACCATGGCATCTGCCGCAACGAGACTTTGCGGATCGAGACCGGCCGCGGCGTCCTCGCCCTCGAGCTGGAAGTCGTCGGTGGGCTGGTGCGAGCGCGTGCGCGTCGATATGGGCGAGCCGATCCTGGAAGCGGCTCTCATCCCTACGACGCTGCCGGGCAATCTCATCGTTGATGCCGATTTGGAGGTGGCCGGCCGGCTGATCTGTGCGTCACCTGCGTTTCGATGGGCAACCCGCATTGCATCACCTACGTCGATGAACTCAGCGACGACTGGGTGCTGGGCATTGGGCCGAAGCTCGAGGCCGATCCGCATTTCCCCCGTCGCGTGAACGCCGAATTCGTTCAGGTCCTATCGCCGCACGGAGATCCGCATGCGGGTTTGGGAGCGGGGTTCAGGCGAAACCCTGGCCTGTGGCACCGGGGCTTGTGCCGTCTGCGTGGCCGGCGTGTTGAGCGGCCGTACCCGGCGGAAGATTCTCGCCCACCTGCCCGGCGGCGACCTCGAATTGCATTGGGCCGAAGACGGGCACGTCCACATGGCCGGCCCGGCGGTAGAGGTGTTTCACGGCGAGTGGCCGCTCCCATGAAACTCGACCACCCCATCCTGTACAAACTCGCGGCTTTGGCGGGCTCCACCGCCGTCCGCGCGTGGATGGATACGCTGGACAATCGCGTCGTTTTCTACGATCCGGACGTCGATCCCGCCTCGCCGCGGTGCCGCAGACAGAAAATCTATATCTTCTGGCACGAGTACATTCTGCTTCCCGCTGGCGATGCGGGGACACTGCAATTTGGCGATGCTCCTGAGCCGGCACCGCGACGCCGAGATCCTGTCGTATGTCGCCTATCACATGGGGTTCGAATTCGTACGCGGCTCGACGAACCGCGGTGGAGTGGCGGCGCTGCGGCAACTGTTGGACAAGAGCCGACACATGCACCTGACGATCACGCCCGACGGCCCGCGCGGCCCGCGCCGGCAAATGGCCCCCGGGCCGATCTTCCTGGCCTCGAAGCTGGGAATTCCGCTGGTGGCCATGGGCGTGGGCTACAACCGGCCGTGGCGGGCCGCGAGTTGGGACCGGTTTGCCATCCCGCGGCCATGCAGCCGGGCCCGATGTATTCTCTCGCCGGAATTGCACGTCCCGCCCGATCTGGACCGCAACGGGCTGGAGCATTTCCGCCTGAAGGTCGAGCAGGTGCTGAACCGGCTCTGTGACGAGGCAGAGCAGTGGGCCGCGGCCGACAGTCGCCAACCGGCCCAATTGATGCTGCAGCGTGCCGTCAAGCCGCTTCCGCCACGGCAGGCGTTGGCGTGGCTGGAGTTTACAAAGAACGAATATACACCTTTCAAGGGATGAAATACGCTTGCCCGCGTAGATTATATTTCATGGACTCCTACGACCTCTTTTCCCAACTCCCCGACGATTCGCCCCCACAACGACCGGCCGAGCCGCCGGTGCTCTCGGTCTGGCAATTGACGGCCCATATCAAGGACCTCTTGGAAGCTACCTTTGGCAGCGTGTGGGTGGCGGGCGAAATCTCGAACCTCGCCCGGCCGCAGTCGGGCCACTGCTACCTGACGCTCAAGGACGATCAGGCCCAGATCCATTGCGCGATGTGGCGAAACGTGGCCACGCGCGTGCGATTCGATCTGCACGACGGTTTGGAAGTCGTGTGCCGCGGTCGGATCGATGTCTATGCCCCGCGGGGCACTTACCAATTGATCATCGAGAGCATCGAGCCCAAGGGCATCGGGGCTTTGGAATTGGCCCTGCGGCAGCTTCGCGAGAAGCTGGCCCGCGAAGGCCTCTTCGACCCGCGGCGGAAGCGGCCGTTGCCGCCATTCGTGCGGCGGATCGCGGTAGTGACCAGTCCCGCCGGCGCGGCAATCCACGATTTTCTGCAGGTGCTCGGCCGGCGGTGGCGCGGGGCCGACGTGATCGTGGTGCCCACGCGAGTGCAGGGCGACGGCGCCGCCGCCGAGATCGCCGCGGCCATTGCCACCGCCAACCGCTTGCCGCTGGCGATCGATTGTCTGGTAGTGACCCGCGGCGGCGGAAGCCTGGAGGATCTGTGGGCCTTCAACGAAGAAGCCGTGGTCCGGGCAATCCATGCCTCGCGGATCCCCGTGATTTCCGCGATTGGCCACGAGATCGACGTGACCCTGGCCGACCTCGTGGCCGATGTTCGCGCCCTGACGCCCAGCGAGGCGGCCGAACTGGTGGCCCCGGCAGCCGAGGATCTTGCCGCCCGCTTCCGGCAAACGGAGAAGCGGCTTTCCGCGGCGCTGCGTTGGCGGCTGGCGGCGGCCAGGTCGCGATTGGACGCCGTCGCCGGACATGGCGACTTTCCGTCGGCCGCTGGAACGCATCGAGGATCTCGCCCGCCGTCTCGACGAGCTTGATGCCCGGGCCAATCGCGCCTTGCGGCAGCGGTTGCTTCTCGCCCGCAGCCAGGTTCAACAGCAGGCCGCACGCTTGGAATCGCTCAGTCCGCTAGGCGTGCTGTCGCGAGGCTACAGCCTGACGCAACGCGCCGCCGACGGCCGAATCGTTCGCGACGCGGCGGAACTGAAACCCGGCGACGAGATCGTCACGCGATTCGGAAAAGGAATTGCCGCGAGCCGGGTGATGAAGGTCGAACCGTAAGGAACTTGAAGGTTATCCGCGCGGCTACCCGGACGACTGTCGTCGAAAATCGGCATTGCAACCGAATGCGGGCACCACGTACTCATGGCCGACGAGGAATCCGCTTTCCTCACCAGGCGAAGTGGGCGAACGCCTTGTTGGCGTCGGCCATGCGGTGGACGTTTTCGCGTTTCGTATAGGCGGCGCCTTCGCGGTTATATGCCTGAAGGAGTTCGGCGGCCAGTTTCTCGTGCATGGGCCGGCCTTTCTTTTCACGGCAGGAACCCAGGATCCAGCGGATGGCCAGCGACTGCTGACGGGTCCGATTGACCTGCATCGGCACCTGGTACGAGGCCCCGCCGACGCGCTTCGAACGGACCTCGATGTTCGGTTTGACGTTCTCGACAGCCTGGGTGAAGACCTCGATCGGCTCGGAGTCCTTGAGCTTCTCGTGAATGATGTCCAAGGCGCCGTAGAAGACCCGCCGAGCGTTGCTCTTCTTACCGTTCCACATCATGCAATTGATGAACTTGCTGGCCAGGAGCGATCCGTACTTCGGATCTCCCGTAAGCGATTTGCGACTGGCGGTGATTCGGCCCATGATTGATCCCTCTTACTTGCTTGACTTCTTGGCGCCATACCGGCTGCGGGACTGCTTGCGGCCTTCGACGCCCAAGGTGTCCAACGCGCCGCGGACGACCTGATAACGCACGCCGGGCAGGTCGCGGATACGGCCCCCGCGGATCAACACGATCGAGTGTTCCTGGAGGCTGTGGCCCTCGCCCGGAATGTAAACGGTGACTTCCTTGCCGTTGGAAAGCCGCACGCGGGTGATCTTCCGCAAGGCCGAATTCGGCTTCTTGGGGGTCATCGTCTTGACCTGCAGACAGACGCCGCGCTTCTGGGGACACTGCTCCAAGACCGGCGCTTTGCTGTACCGGCGCTGGTAAACGCGCTTCTTTCGGACAAGTTGGTTGATTGTCGGCATAGCTTCCCAGTCATCTTTCCACCGACGCAGGGTCGGCGGGGGTTTTCAAAATTCTTGTTTCCAAATTCCCGCACACGGCGAGATTCTTTATTTTGCCTGTTTCTTGTGGACTGTCAATGGGGGCCGGACTCTCAACTCCCCAATCCCAGCGGGAGAGGGGGCAGTTGGGAAAACTATTCTCCCTCATCCTCATCATCGCCCACTTCCGCAACCAATTCCTCTTCCTCTTCCTCTTTTTCTTCCTCGTCCTCGTCATCCTTGGGAACCGCGGCATGCTCAAAAAACTTGTCCAAGGGACTCGGACCGGTTGGAGTACGGCCATCGCCCTCTCTGGCGGGCTCGGCCCTGCCGGCCCCCTCCAACAGCGGGAAATGACGAGCGAGGACGTCTTCTTTCTCCGGTCCCAGCTCTTCCAATGCCTGCGGACGGATGCGGACTTCCGATTCCTGGTAAGTGCGGAAGCCGGTGCCGGCCGGGATCAAGTGTCCGAGAATCACGTTCTCCTTCAGGCCCACGAGGCGGTCGATCTTGCCCGCCAGGGCAGCCTCGGTGAGCACCTTCGTGGTTTCCTGGAAGCTGGCGGCCGAGATGAAGCTGGAGCTCTGCACGGCAGCCTTGGTGATGCCCAGGAGTTGGGTGCTGGCCGTGGCAGGCTTGGGCTTGACGCCCTTGGCCGGTTCGCCGCCCAGGGCTTCGATCTCGGCATTCCGTTGATTCAAGGTCTCGATCGGCACGATCGCTCCCACGGCGAAGTCGCTGTCGCCCTTGTGCGAGATCTTCAGGCACTTGGCCAATTCCTTGTTCACGGCATAGAACTCGAAGCGGTCCATGATCGAACCGGGCAAGAGGCTCGTGTCGCCGAAGCTCTCCACGCGGACCTTCCGCAACATCTGCGCGACGATGATCTCGATGTGCTTGTCGTTGATCTCCACGCGCTGGCTGCGGTAGACGTTCTGGATCTCGCGAGTGAGGTAGTGTTGCACGGCCTCTTCACCGGAGATGAGGAGGATGTCGTGGGGGACCAGCGGTCCATCGACCAGGGCCTCGCCGGCGCGGACGAAGCTGCCGGCATGCACGCGCAAGTGCTTGCCGTGCGAAACGGGGTGTTCGCGCTCGATGCCGCTTTCGCTGCGGACGACGATCGTCCGCTTGCCGCGGCGGGTCTCTTTCTCCAGGCTCACGATGCCGTCAATGGCGGCGATCACGGCTGGGTCCTTCGGCTTGCGGGCCTCGAAGATCTCCGTCACGCGGGGCAGACCGCCGGTGATGTCCTGGGTGCCGGCCACTTCGCGGGGCGTCTTGGCCAGCAGCGTGCCGGCCGAGACCTGGCTGCCTTCGGTGACTTCGATGTGGGCCTTTTCCGGCAGGTACTGGAAATCGAGGGTCTTGCCCGCCTCGTCTTCGAGAATGATCTGCGGGTGCAGGTCGCCCTTGTGCTCCGAGATCATCTTACGCTCGTGACCGCTGGGATCCTTCTCCATCCGCATCGTTTCACCTTCGATGATGTCTTCGAAGCGGACCCTGCCGCTGACTTCAGCCAGGATGGGAACGGCGTGCGGGTCCCACTGGCAGAGCAGCGTGCCGGGCAGGACTTCCTGGTTCTCGGCGACCGTCAGGTTCGCGCCCATGGGCACTTCGTACTTTTCCAGTTCGCGGCCCTTGGGATCCAAGACGAGCATCTCGCCGTTGCGAGTGAGCACGACCTGCTGCCCGGCGTCGTTGCGGACGACCTTCATCCGCGTGAACTTGACCACGCCTTGCTTCTTGGCCTTGATCTCGCTCTCTTCGACGTGGCGGGCGGCCGTGCCGCCGATGTGGAACGTGCGCATCGTCAACTGCGTGCCCGGTTCGCCGATGCTCTGGGCGGCGATGATGCCCACGGCCATGCCTTCTTCCACGAGCGTGCCGGTGGAAAGGTCCATGCCGTAGCACAAGGCGCAGATGCCCAATTCGGCTTCGCAGGTCATCGGGCTGCGGACCTGGATCTTCTCCAGGCCCATCTCCTCGATGCGGCGGGCAACCTCGAGAGTGATCAGTTCGTTTTCCTTGACGACCACTTCGTCGGTGATGGGATGCACGATGTTGGCGCGGCTGACGCGGCCGCGGATCGAGTCCTTGAGGCTGACATCGACCTTTTCGCCGCGGTAGATCACGCCCTTGGTGATGCCTTGCGTCGTGCCACAGTCGTGCCTCGTCACGACGACGTTCTGGGCCACGTCGGCCAACTTGCGGGTGAGGTAACCCGAGTCGGCCGTCTTCAAGGCCGTATCGGCCAGGCCCTTGCGGGCGCCGTGCGTCGAGCTGAAGTACTCCAACACGCTCAGGCCCTCGCGGAAGTTGGCCTTGATCGGCGTCTCGATGATCTTGCCCGACGGCTTGGCCATCAAGCCGCGCATGCCGGCCAACTGGCGGATCTGCTCGACGCCGCCGCGGGCCCCGGAGTGCGCCATGAGGAAAATCGGGTTGACGTAGCCCGGCGGGCGGCGTCCGCCTTCGCCCGAATAACGGTCGTTCTCCAAGATGTCCATCATTTCCGAGGTGATCTGTTCGCGGGCGTGTGTCCAGGCGTCCAGCACCTGGTTATAACGCTCGCCCTCGGTGATGATGCCGCGCTGATAGCGCTTTTGGAAAAGCGCCACGTTCTTTTCGGCGGCCTGGATGATCTTCAGCTTGTTGGGCGGCGTGATGAGGTCGTCGGTGGCGAAGCTCAAGCCGCTGCTGGTGCTCGACCGGAAACCGATGCGGTTCATCGTGTCCAGCAGGTCGATCGTCTGCCGCCGGCCGAGGATCTCGTAGCAGTCGGAAATCACTTCGGCCAGGTCCTTCGACCGCAGCGGATGGTTGTAGAATGGCATCCCCAGGGGCAACCAGGAGTTGAACAAAACGCGGCCCACGGTCGTGGCAAGGAGCGATCCGGGCAGGTGGGACGGATCGGCCATCACGTGCCGGCCGTCCGGCATGGCAAGGCTTACGCCCTCGACGGGCGGAACGGGCTTCATGTAGCGGCCCTCGGGCATGCGGACCTCGATCGCCGCGTGCGTGGCCAACTTGCCCAGCGAGTAGGCGAGCTGCAGTTCCGCGAACGACGAGAATTTCATGCCGTCGCCCTTGACCTGCGGCTGCGCGGCGGTCATGTAGTAGCAACCCATCACCACGTCCTGCGAGGGGCTGATGATCGGCGCGCCGCTGGCCGGGCTGAAGATGTTGTTCGTCGACATCATCAGCGTGTGGGCCTCGACCTGGGCCTCGATCGACAGCGGCAGATGCACGGCCATCTGGTCGCCGTCGAAGTCGGCGTTGAAACCCTTGCAGACCAGCGGGTGGAGCTTGATGGCGTTGCCTTCCACCAGCATCGGCTCGAAGGCCTGGATGCCCATGCGGTGCAGCGTGGGGGCGCGATTCAAGAGCACGGGGTGGTTCTGGATCACTTCTTCGAGAATGTCCCAGACTTCCTCGTCCTTCCGCTCCAACATCTTCTTGGCCGACTTGATCGTGTCGGCGTGCTCCAACTCCTTGAGCCGGCGGATGATGAACGGCTGGTACAGTTCCAGGGCGATCTTCTTGGGCAGGCCGCACTGGTGCAGTCGCAGCGCCGGACCGACGACGATCACGCTGCGGGCCGAATAGTCGACGCGCTTGCCCAGCAGGTTCTCGCGGAAGCGGCCCTGCTTGCCCTTGATCATGTCCGTGAGCGACTTCAAGGGGCGGTTGCTCGATCCCAGCACCGGCCGCTTGCAGCGGTTATTGTCGAACAAGGCGTCGACCGACTGCTGCAGCATCCGCTTCTCGTTGCGAATGATGACTTCGGGGGCGTTGAGATCGACGAGCTTCTTCAAGCGGTTGTTGCGGTTGATGATGCGGCGGTAGAGGTCGTTCAGGTCGCTCGTGGCGAAATTGCCCGAGTCCAAGAGGACCAGCGGACGCAGGTCCGGCGGAATGACCGGGATCACGTCCAGCACCATCCACTCCGGGCGGTTGTCGCTGTCGCGGATGGCCTCGACGATCTTCAAGCGGTTGATGAGGTCTTTCTTCTTCTGCTTCGAGGTCGTCTCGGCCAATTCGACCCGCAAGTCCTGCGAGAGCTTGACGAGGTCCAGTTCCATGAGCAGCTTGCGGATGGCCTCGGCGCCCATGTCGGCGTCGAAAGTCCCCTCGCCATGCTGCTTGCGGGCTTCGCGGTACTCGTCTTCGGTGAGGAGCTGTTGCGGCTTCAAGGGCGTGTCGCCGGTGCGGGTGACGACGTAGTCCTGGAAGTAGATGATCTTCTCCAGGCTGTTGGTTTTCATGGCCAGCAAGGCGCCCAGGCGGCTGGGCATGGCCTTGAAGAACCAGATATGCACGACCGGCGCGGCCAGCTCGATGTGGCCCATCCGCTTGCGGCGCACGCGGCTATGCGTGATCTTCACGCCGCAACGGTCGCAGATCATGCCCTTGTACTTCATGCCGCGGTACTTGCCGCAGGAACACTCCCAGTCCTTCTCCGGCCCGAAGATCCGTTCGCAGAACAGGCCGTCCTTCTCGGGGCGATAGGTGCGGTAGTTGATCGTTTCCGGCTTCTTCACTTCGCCGAACGACCAACTGCGGATATCGTGGGGGCGGGCCAGGCTGATCTTGACCGCCGTATAGTCGTTGATCCGGTCGTATGTCGTTTCGCCGATGCTCACTGGAATGCCTCCTCTTGGTAGGGTGGGACAAGCTCGCCGGGCACCATGTACTCATGCTCGTCGAGCGCCGGCCCACCGACGCCAAATAACGGTGGGCCGGCGCTCGCGACCGTGCTGCGCACGGTGCCCGCTCGCTGGTCCCACCCTACGTCGTGACTGTTTTCAGGCTCGTGCCTTCTCTAACTGCATATTCAATCCAAGGCCGCGGATTTCATTGGTCAACACGTCGAAACTGGCGGGAGTGCCGGCCTCCAGCGTGTTCTCGCCCTTGACCATCGATTCGTAAATCTTCGTGCGGCCTTCCACGTCGTCGCTCTTGACGGTAAGCAACTCCTGGAGGATGTAGGCCGCGCCGTAGGCCTCCAGCGCCCAGACTTCCATTTCCCCGAAGCGCTGGCCGCCGAAGCGGGCCTTGCCGCCCAACGGCTGCTGCGTGATCAGCGAATAAGGACCGGTGGAGCGGGCATGCACCTTGTCGTCGACCAGGTGGTGGAGCTTGAGCATGTAAATGTAGCCTACCGTCGACATCTGCTCGAACGCTTCGCCCGTGCGGCCGTCGAAGAGTTGGCTCTTGCCCGATTTGTCCAGGCCGCCGTCAATCAGCAACTGGTGGATGTCGGCCTCGGTGGCGCCGTCGAAGACGGGCGTGATCGACTGGAAGCCGAGCTTGGCGCCGGCCCAGCCGAGGTGCGTCTCCAGGATCTGGCCCACGTTCATGCGGCTGGGCACGCCCAGCGGATTGAGCATGATCTGGATCGACGTGCCGTCTTTCAGGAAGGGCATGTCCTCGCGGGGCAGGATCTTGGAGATCACGCCCTTGTTGCCGTGACGGCCGGCCATCTTGTCGCCCACGGAAATCACGCGCTTGGCGGCGATGTAGATCTTGACCATCTGCAGCACGCCGCTGCGCAGCTCGTCGCCGCGCTTCATGGAGTTGAGCTTGCGATCGCGGGCGTCGATGGCGGCCTCGACCGCCGGCCATTCCTGCTTGTACAGCTTCTCCAGGGCCGCCTTCCGCTCCGGGCTGCGGACGTCGAGGGCTTCGAGATTGAAGTTCTGGGCCTGTTCGGCCACGCTGCGGTGCTCGCGGCCTTCGACCAGCGGCTGGCCGTCCTCGTCGGTGAGCTTCTTCTTCAGCAGCTCCTCGATCGCGAGCACGAGGTTGCCGAAAGCGACGGCGATCCGTTCGTTGCCCTGCGTCTCGGCGTCCTTGAGCGCCGCCTCGAACTCCTTCCGCTTGTCGTCCGCGAGGCTCATGCGGCGGGAGAAATGCTGCGTGTCGATGACGATGCCTTCCACGCCCGAGGGCACTTCCAGCGAATCGTTCTTCACGTCTTCGCCGGCGCGGCCGAAAATAGCGTGCAGCAACTTCTCTTCGGGCGTGAGCTCGGTCTTCGACTTGGGCGAGACCTTGCCGACGAGGATGTCGCCCGGGCGGACATAGGTGCCTACGCGGACGATGCCCGTCTCGTCGAGGTTGCGGAGCATCTTTTCGCTGACGTTGGGGATGTCGCGGGTGAACTCCTCGCGGCCCAGCTTCGTCTCGCGGATTTCGATGTCGAACTCCTCGATGTGGATCGAGGTGTAGACGTCGTTCTCCACCAGTTCTTGGCTGATGATGATGGCGTCTTCGAAGTTGAAGCCGTCCCAGGCCATGAAGGCCACCAGGACGTTGCGGCCCAGGGCCAGCTCGCCCATGTACGTGGCGGCGCCGTCGGCGATGACTTGCCCCTTCTCGATCTTGTCGCCGACGTTGACGATCGGCTTCTGGTTCTGGCAGGTCCGCTCGTTCAGGCCGACGAACTTGCGGAGGTGGTAGACGTCGCCGCCGATCTCGATCCGCCGCGCGTCGGCATAGGTCACCGTGCCCTTGTTGCGGGCGCGGATGATCATGCTCGAGTTCCGCGCGGTCTCGACTTCCATGCCCGTGGCCACCAACGGCGGATCGGTGATCAACAACGGCACGGCCTGCCGTTGCATGTTGGAACCCATCAAGGCGCGGTTGGCGTCGTCGTGCTCCAGGAAGGGAATCAAGCCGGCCGAAACGCCCACCATCTGGCTCGGGGCCACGTCGATGTACTGCACCTGGTCGCAGGGGATGATCTGGAAGTCGCCGTGATAGCGGGCGATGACCGAATCGCCGGTCAGCTTGCCATGTTCGATAGACACGTCGGCCGGAGCCAGGCGGGCCTCGTGCTCCTGGTCGGCGCGGAGCCACTCGGTGACTGCCTTGCCGTCCTTGTCGAACTCCAGCTTGCCGTTCTTCACCCTGTGGTACGGCGTGACCAGGAAGCCGTAGTCGTCCACGCCGGCGTAGATTGCCAGGCTGGAAATCAAACCGATGTTCGTGCCTTCAGGCGTTTCGATCGGGCAGATCCGCCCGTAGTGCGAAATGTGTACGTCGCGGACCTCGAAGCCGGCCCGCTTGCGGTTCAAACCGCCGGGCCCCAAGGCCGAGAGCCGCCGCTCGTGGGTAAGCATCGACAGCGGGTTGGTCTGGTCCACCACCTGCGACAACTCGCCGCGGCCGAAGAAGTATTCGATCGCCGCCGAGATGCTCTTGGGGTTCACCAGGCTCCGCGGCGTCATGTCCTCGATGTCCTTCAAACTCATCCGTTCCTGCACGGTGCGGCGGAGCTTGAGGAACCCCTTGCGGAGCTCGTCGCTGGCCAACTCGTCGATCGTTCGCAAACGGCGGTTGCCCAAGTGGTCGATATCGTCGATCTCGACGGGGATCTTGCGGCGACTAGGCTTGCCGTGATCGTCGATGTCTTCGACCTCCATTTCCGGCTCGTTGCCCCGCAGCTTGTTGAGATACTTGATCGCGGCGATCAGGTCGTCAGGCCGGAGGGTCATCTCCGTCTCGGGGATCTTCAGGCCCAGCTTGCGGTTGATGCGGAAACGGCCCACCCGCCCGAGGCGATAGCGGTTGGTGTCGTAGAACTTCTCGATGAACAACGCCTTGGCCTTCTCCAGGTTCGGCGGATTGCCCGGCCGCAGACGCTGATAGATCCGCAACAAGGCCTCCTCGTGGCTGCCGGTGGCGTCTTCCTCAAGCGATTTCAGGAGCAGCGGGTTCTTCGGGTCGGCCATGACTTCAACCTCGGTCAGACCCGCCGTGCAAATCGTCTCCGCGACGGTTTTGGTGATCTTCTCGCCGCTCTGAACCAGCACTTCGCCGGGACGGTTGCTGGAGGCCGGGTAAATGATGTCGTTGACGGCCAGCTTGCCTTCGATCTTCGCGGCACTGCGGCCATCGACGGTCTTCACCGTCTCGGTCTCGTAGAAGACCCGCAGCAAGGCGGCATTTTCGCCATACTTCGGATCCATCGCCCGCAGCAAGGTCATGATCGAGAATTTGCCGCTCTGGTCGATGCGAACCGCCAGACTTTCCTTGCGCGTCACGTTCAACTCGATCCAACTCCCGCGCTCGGGAATGATGCGGCAACTGTGCAAGCGGCGCTCGCCGGTACCCTCGACTTCCATCACGAAATCGATGCCGGGACTGCGATGGAGCTGGTTCACCACGACGCGTTCAGCGCCGTTGATGATGAACTCGCCGCCGCCGAGCATGACGGGAATGTCGCCCAAGTAGACTTCTTCCTCCACCGGCTGCTCCTTGGTGAGCTTGAGCCAGACCTTGAACGGCCGGCCGTAGGTCAGGCGGAGTTGGCGGCACTCGTCCGGCTCGTAGCGGGGCTTGCCCAACTCATAGCGGATAAACTCCAAGCGGAGCGTCTTGTCGTAGCTCTCGATCGGGAAAATCTCGCGGAGCACGCCTTCAATCCCCTGGTCTTTGCGCTTTTGACAGGGAACTTCCTGTTGCAGGAAGGCGTCGTAACCGCGGGTCTGGATTTGGGTCAGGTCAGGGATCCCATGCGGGGCTCGCTGACTGCCAAAACGACGAATTTCCTTAGGCTGAATACGTCGTTGAGCGGAAGTCGCCATGGGCACTTACCTCTGAGAAAAGCAAGGGAATCCCCCGGGCCGGAGGGAAACAGCCGAACGGCACGGCAACAGACAGCCGCGCCACCGGCTTGGCCCCGGGGAGGTTTGGGAAAGCAACGAGATAAAACACGATCCAAGCAATCCATTTCCCCCCTGACTCGTGGGGGGTCCATGGCCATCGACCGTAGCACAGGCATCTTGCCGTGTCGTAGTCACGGGCGACCCGGGCGCCATGTACTCATGGCTGACGGCCGAGTCGGCAGCCCGTGCCACAGACTTGCTACTTGACAACAACCTTCGCGCCCGCTTCTTCCAGTTCTTTCCGGAGCTTTTCGGCATCCTCTTTCGACAGGCCCTCCTTGACCTTGGCGGGTTTGGCTTCGACAAGATCCTTGGCTTCCTTCAGCCCCAAGCTCGTGGCAGCCCGCACGACCTTGATGATCCCGATCTTCTTGGTGGCATCGTAATCCTCGATCACCACGTCGAATTCGGTCTGGACCACAGCCTCTTTGACAGGGCCAGCATCGGCGGCAGGCCCGGCCATCATCACGGCGCCACCGGCTGCCGGCTTGATGCCGTGGACGTTTTCCAGGTAATCGCTCAGCTCCTTGGCCTCCTTGAGGGTCAAGGCGACAATCTTATCGCCCAACTCCTTGGTGACCGGGGAGTATTGGCGGGTAGCTTCAGCAGTCGACATTGTTATTCGTTCCTTTCTCACATAGGCGTCGCGACGCGGAACTGACTGAAACCGGCCGCCGACACGATTCTATACTAGTGGTTTGAAATGGGTTAGTCCCCAAAATGGTCAACAGTTGCCAGTCATCAGTCTCGGGTGGCACGTCCCTGAGCTTGCGACGGGCATGGGCTCGCAAAAACCACGCCCTTCGCAAGCTCAAGGACGTGCCACCCCGGGTATATTCTCAAGCGGGGGGAGCCCCATCCGCTGGGGATGCGGCCGTGGGCGCGATCCCCTCCGCCGGCTGTACATCAGACTTTCCAGGCTGATCAACGGCAGGCGTCCCCTCCGACGGTGATACGTCCGTGCCCGGCGATGCCTCTTCCTCGCCACCCTTGGCCTTTTCGGAAATCTGGCTGGCCAGGGCCCCGCCGACCGCGATCAACTGGCCGTTCAACCGCGACCCGACCGACAGGATTTGGTTGAGGAGAAGACTCAGTTGCTCCGATCGAGTGGGCCACTTCGCGACCTGGGCGATCTGATCGGCCGAGATCTGCTCGCCATCCATGACTCCACCGCGCGGCTGGAACGCGGGGAATTTCTCGCTCTTGAGGATCTCGGTGATCGACTTGGCCAGGGCCACGATGTCGTCGCTGCCCCAACAGATCGCCGCCGATCCGCCGACCTCATCAAACAACCTCGCCAGGGAAGTGCCGGCCGTAGCCCGGGCGGCCAGACTGTTCTTCACCACGAGGATGTTGATTTTCTTGGCACGCAACTCCTTCCGCAACGAATACGTGGAGGAGGAGTTCATGCCGATCATATTCACCAGCAGGGCGTCGTTGACGTTTTGCAGGCGTTTCTTGATGTCATCCGATACGAGATTCTTGACTAACTTGCTCATGGCCCCGTGCCTTGGTTGCTTTGTTTCGCCTTCGTTGCTATGTCGCGCTTATGCCGCCGGGATCCGCAAGGCAGGGCTCATTGTCGCCTTGACGGCAATCCCCTTGACATACTGACCCTTGACCGCCACCGGCTTGAGATGCACGATGAAATTGATGAATGCCGAGATGTTTTCCACGAGCTTCGCAGGCTCGAAACTCAGCTTGCCGACCACCGCGTGGACGTTGCCGCCCGCATCGCAACGGAACTCGACCTTGCCGGCCTTGTACTCCTTGATCACCTTGGCCACGTCGGGCGTTACCGTGCCGGCACGAGGCGAAGGCATCAAACCGCGCGGCCCCAAGACTTTACCCAAGGGACCGACAACGCCCATCATGTCCGGTGCGGCGATACAGACGTCGAAATCGGTCCAGCCGCCTTTGATCTTCTCGGCCAACTCCGGCCCGCCCACCTCATCGGCGCCGGCGGCCTTGGCATCGTCGATCTTATCTCCCTTGGCGAAGACGATCACGCGGAGCGTCTTGCCGATGCCGTGGGGCAACACGATCGAACCGCGCACCAACTGGTCGGCCTGCTTGGGATCGATTCCCAACCGCATGACGATCTCAACCGTCTGGTCGAACTTGGTGGTATTGAAAGTCTTCAGCAGACCGATGGCCTCGGGAAGCGGCATCAATGTTGATTCCGCCGGCAACTTGGCCCGCATGGCCTTCATACGTTTCGCTACTCTTGGCATTCGTTTCTTTCTCCCGTAGTCCTGCGGCGAACGAGTCGCCTCCTACTCTAGAGGTTCGTAATCACTAATCGATGACTTCCAGTCCCATGCTGCGAGCGGTGCCCGCGATGAGCCGGCGGGCGGCCTCGGGGCTGGCGGAACTGAGGTCGTTCTGCTTCAACTTGATGATCTCATCAACCTGGGCCCACGTGACCTTGCCGACCTTATCCTTGTTGGGGACGCCGGAACCCTTGGCGATGCCCGCGGCCTTCTTCAGCAACGCGGCGGCCGGCGGACTCTTGGTCACGAACTCGAACGTGCGATCGCTGTAGACCTTCACCACGACGGGAATCGGCATGCCGCCGGCCTCGCGGGTGCGGTCGTTGAATTGCGACACGAACTGTCCCAGGTTGATGCCATACTTGCCCAAGGCCGTGCCCACGGGAGGGGCCGGCGTGGCCTGGCCGCCCGGGACCTGGAACTTTACTTCGCCTACAAGGTTCTTCGCCATGGTTGAATCCTAATGCATCGGCAACGGAATGAACTCCGTTCTGCAAATTTGTTTGTTAAACCGACTCGACCTGCCAGTACTCGAACTCGACGGGCGTGGTCCGATTGAAAATCGTGATCATCACCGTCACGCGGCCGTTGGTCTTGTCGATGGTCTCCACTTCGCCCTCGAAGTTCTCGAAGTTCCCGTCGATGATCTTCACGCGATCGCCCTTGGTGAACGGGATCTTGAGATCGGGGGCTTTTTCGCTCTTTTCTTCCTGTTTCGCTATAATCCGCTCGACCTCGTGCGGCAGCATGGGCGTAGGCACGCCGGAGGCGCCGGTGAAATCGCCGATCCCCGGCGTTTCTCGCACCAGGAACCAGGTGTCTTCGTTGATTTCCATGTGGACGACGATGTAGCCGGGATAAAGCTTCCGCTTGATCACCCGCTTCTTGCCGCCCTTGAATTCCGTGACCTTCTCCGTCGGAACAATGACCTCGCTGAAATATCGGTCGAGCCCCTGAATCGAAACCCGGCGCAACAGGCCTTCGCGGATCGACTCCTCGCGGTTGCTCTGGACCTTGAGGATGTACCAATTCATGTTTTCGGATTTGGGAGCATCGGACAGGATTGCAGGCGCCGCCGCTGCTTTCCGCGACTTGCCCGGCTCGGTCCGCCGTCGGGCCGGCCTCGCGGCCTTGACGGGCTCAGGCGCAGCCTCTTCCGCGACAGTCGGCACGTCACGCTCTCCGGTCTCATCCGCCAATTCGGCAGCGGGCTCGGACGCAACGTCTGCGACATCTACCGTTCCATCCGGATCATGCTCCGGCGCCGTCGAACCAAGATCGGGCGGCGCAACATCCACCTGCGGATCACCGCTCGACTGCGAACCAGCCTCTGCGCAGGCGCCGGGAGATCTGGCAGAATCTCGGAATTTTGCCCGCTCTGTTCTGTCACCACGGTTCAACCTCTGCCAAAAAACCCATCCGATCCAGATACCACCGATCAAGCCGAATACACGCCAATCGTCCTGAAGAACCAAACCCAAAAAGCGTCGAACGAAGCCAACAACAGCCCGATCGCGAAAATCATCACGATTACGACGATAGTCCAACGCCACATTTCGCCCCAGGACGGCCAGGAAACCTTGTTGATTTCGGCTTCCACGGCAATCAAGAAGTCGGCGAAGACAGGTAGATTGACAGTTCGATAGGCAGCCCATAAACCAAAGACAGCCAACAGGCCGGGGAGACCATAGCAGAGCCACGACGGACAACTTTCTCCGACGCCGCGCAGCATCTGCAGCATCTTCCACAAGCCAATGAGCAAGCCCACCGCCAGCGCGGCAAACGTCACCTGCCGGACGATGCGTCCCTGGCTTCGTTTGTAAAGACGGGCCCGGAAAAATTCCTCAAGAATCATCGTGCTCAAAGCTATGGACCTTCTATAATTGCAGGGACGGCGGGAGTCGAACTCGCAACCCTTCGCTTTGGAGGCGAATGCTCTGCCAATTGAGCTACGTCCCTGTTTGTCGTCGCCTGGACCTTCGCCGCCGACAGCCTCCGCGGCTCACGGCGGCAAAGACCACGCTTCGACGGGTAAACGCCTGGTTTACTTGGTGACCTTCCTGCTGGATGACTTTCGTCACGACTTTACTTGATGACTTTCGTCACGACGCCGGAACCGACCGTACGGCCGCCCTCGCGAATCGCGAAACGCACGTTGACGTCCATGGCGATGGGCGAGATCAACTCGACCGACAACTTGACGTTGTCGCCCGGCATGCACATTTCCGCATCGCCCAACAGGTTCGCCGAGCCGGTCACGTCGGTCGTGCGGAAGTAGAACTGCGGACGATAGCCGCTGAAGAACGGCGTATGCCGGCCGCCTTCTTCCTTGGACAGGACGTAGACTTCAGCCTCGAACTGGGTGTGCGGCGTGATCGAACCGGGCTTGGCCAACACCTGGCCGCGCTCGATTTCTTCGCGCTTGACGCTACGGAGCAGGCAGCCGACGTTGTCGCCGGCCATGCCTTGATCGAGCGACTTGTTGAACATTTCCACGCCCGTGACGACCGTCTTGAGAGACTGGGGATTGAAGCCGATGATCTCGACTTTTTCGCCGACCTTGATCACGCCGCGCTCGATACGACCGGTGGCCACCGTTCCGCGACCTTCGATCGAGAACACGTCTTCCACGGCCATGAGAAAGGGCTTGTCGACCTCGCGCATCGGCTCGGGGATGTAGGCGTCAACCGAGTCCAGCAGGTCGCTGATGCACTTCGTGGCAACCGGATCCGTGGGGTTGTTGTAGGCCGGCAACGAACTGCCGCGGGTGATCGGAATGTCGTCGCCCGGGAAACCGTACTTCGTGAGCAACTCGCGGACCTCCAACTCGACCAACTCCAACAACTCGGCGTCGTCGACCAGGTCGATCTTGTTGAGGAACACGACCAGCGCCGGCACGTTCACCTGGCGAGCCAGAAGCACGTGCTCGCGGGTCTGCGGCATGGGGCCGTCGGCGGCCGAGACGACGAGAATCGCCCCGTCCATCTGGGCGGCGCCGGTGATCATGTTCTTGATGAAGTCGGCGTGGCCCGGACAGTCGATGTGAGCGTAGTGCCGCTTCTCAGTCTCGTACTCGACGTGCGACACGGCGATGGTCACCGTCTTGGTCGCGTCGCGGACGGTACCGCCTTTGGCGATATCTGCATACGACTTGAACTTGGCCAACCCTTTGGCGGCCTGAGTCGCCAGGATCGCGCCCGTGAGCGTGGTCTTGCCGTGGTCAATGTGGCCAATGGTGCCTACGTTGACGTGAGGTTTCTTACGTTGGAAAACTTCCTTCGCCATTCTATCTCCCTGCAATCACTAGCGAGTAACGATGAATTTGTCAGACCGTATTTCCCGGTACCGTGTCAAAAGGACGTCTGGATTGTTGACACGGTACCCGGTTCGGGGTTGATTCCAACCCGTTGGGGGTTAACACAAACGGCCATTACGCGTCCGGCCGACCGAGAGCTGCTGAGGGGACTTGAACCCTTGACCTCGTCCTTACCAAGGACGCGCTCTACCGACTGAGCTACAGCAGCCTAATGTCGCCGTTCCAGTACCCTTCTCTCCAAACACTCCATCCGTTATCCATTCCGCAGAATGGAATTCATTCCGTTGCATTCTTCTTTTCGGGTGAACGGAATGAATTCCGTTCTACGTAATCCTTCCAGCCGACCAAGCGGGTCCTTCCAGCCGACCAAGCGGGTGATGGGAATCGAACCCACGTAAGTAGCTTGGAAGGCTACGGCTCTACCATTGAGCTACACCCGCGGACTTTCATATTCAAAGTGGAGGGTGAAGGATTTGAACCTTCGAAGGCATTGCCATCAGATTTACAGTCTGACCCCTTTGGCCACTCGGGAAACCCTCCGGCTTCAACTTCTTGCTCCCCGCGGGGAATTGCCTCCGCCAATTTATTCCACAGGATCGACGAATACGAGCTAGCGGAGGGACTTGAACCCACAACCTGCGGTTTACAAAACCGCTGCTCTGCCGGTTGAGCTACGCTAGCCTCTTCGAGCCGACACGACACGCGAATCCACTAGTATAACGACACTCCGATGCAATGCAAGGGTGCAAGCGGGCTAAAAAAATCCGATTCCATCAATTTCGCCCAGAGAGCCACCAAAAATCCAGGAAAACCACCCGAAAGAACCTCGGAACACCACACCAAGGAACTAAATTCCAGTCGACCGCCATGCAGACCCTCGATCCGCTGAAGGGAAGATCGTCGAATCGAACCGCCTCGACGCAAATCTTCCTCAGCCCACGCATGGCCCTCGATCCGCTGAGCGAAGTGGCGGGGCGAACTATCCGGGGAAGTCGATCTTCTCCTCTTCAGCCGCTTTGCGCAGCTTACTCAAGGCGCGGGCCTCAATTTGGCGGATTCGCTCCTTCGTTACCCCCAATTCGGCACCAACCTGCTTCAACGTTAGGGGCTCCTGCCCCCGCTGCAAGCCGAAACGTCTGATGATAATCTTCTGCTCCCGTTCGTCAAGCCCCCCCAAGAGTCCTTTCCACCTGCCATTCCCGCTGCGACTGCGACGACTCCTGCTGGAACTGGTCGCTGCGGTCATCCTCGGTGCTCGTGAACATCTCCCCATGGCTGGTGCGGAACCGGTCATGGTAGCGGTGTTCATCAGGGATGGTACGGGCGAAGTTCTTCATGATTGCCCAACTTGCATAGGTGCTGAATTTGTAACCTCGGGCAATAATCGAACTTCTCCACCGCCCTCATCAGCGACATGTTGCCGTCGCTGACCAGTTCGAAGAAGTTCTCCACCGGGCCCAACGTGTCGCTTGGCGATCGAGACCACCAGCCGGAGATTCGCGCGAACGATCTGGTTCTTCGTGGCCACCGCCTCTTCGTAAAGCTCTTCGATTTGATCCATCAGCGTCGATTTGGGCTGGCTGGCATCGAGTTTCTCTCGCAGCTTGCACGCCTTATATTTCAGGAAGTTCATCTTGCGGAACAGGTGGGCTTCCTGGTTGCGGCTGAGCAAGGGCACTTCATACAGGCTGGCCAAATACGGAGGCAAGACCCGAGGGAAGCCGGGCCTTCTTCAGCGGTTCGTCATTGGCCGGCATCGGCATGAGAATCCGCTTCTCGCGCTTGGGTGCCCGCAGCGCCTTGGGGAAATCGTCATTGGGGATGTAATCCAAGAGCAACTCGGAAATCTGCTCGGCCCGCATCTCGGCAATAATGCGGTAGATGCTGGCTCGCGTACGGCAAAAGCGTTTTGCCAGCGATTCGGCCGACTCGCCGCGATGAAACTGATAGAAGATATTTCGCTTGGTTTCCAGGCGAATGGGACCGTGATTATCGGGAAAAATCGCCTGATCCGGGTTTTCCAGGTCGAATTGTTTGAGCGTGTAGCGAACCGTCTCGGGACTGCGGCGGGTTTTGCGGGCGATGCGGCGGACGATCTCGGCCGGCGCCCCCCCCGCCTGTGCAAGACGCCGCGCACGTTCAATGATGGTCGCCCGCTCGGCCTCGCTGAGTTGGCTGAACAGCGATCCGCGACGGACTTTGTCGGAATTCTGGGCGACAAACCGGTCGACCGAGCTTTCCAGGAAACCCACCCGCTTGCGGCCGTCCATCACGAAACGGCGGCTGATCAGGCCCAATCGACGCCAGCGAGAAATGGTCTTCGTCGACACGTTGAAACGCTTGGCAAGCTCCTCGATCGTGACCACCCGTTCGCCGGCCGCATCGGCAGCCACATTGGCGGCGTCGGACAAATCTTCGACGAACAATCCCAGATCGTGCTTGGCATCGCGTCCGTCGAACTTCACGTCGCGATGGGCCTCCGGTCGAAACCGCGTGATCCGATAGCAGAGATACTCGTAGGTATAGATCCGGTCGGGCTCGATCTCCGCCAGGAGTTTCTCCGCCGCAGCGACCTGTTCGAGCTTCTTCTCGCGGGGAGCAAAACGCACTTGCTGGTCCCGGAGTTCCCGCATCGCTGAAACTCGATACTCGGTGTGCATTTTTCTTCATCCTTTCGTCGGCAACCGGCAGATCCGAGGGTAAGTTACAGCAACTGGCGTTCCAAGCCATGTTGCCACAGGCGTCCCTGTCTTTCCTCATGCCGTGGAGCGGCTAACTGTATACGTTCCAAAGTGTCCATTGTTCGTTGGCCTGACTGATTTCCCACCTATCCAAACTCAGCCGGCAAGGGTCGCTTCCGCTGCCTGACCGATCCTAAGTCCTTTCCAGAACGCCATTAGATTTTAGCCTATACCAATTGTCAAAAAATTGCAATAGGCTGGCGAAATTTTTTCCATACTCCTGTGCGATAAACTATTTGATAGCCTTTCCTTGACCACTTGCATAGCGCGGGAAACCTTGATCGGTCATAAGGGTTTTCCCGTGATCATGTTGCCCTCGTTTGCGCTTCGGGTTAATATGGCGCACTCTGGGCCGCGATCGTCTGGCCATGAAGATTCCAGGCCAACGACTGCCGGATCGCTTGTACGCCTTGCCGAATTGGAGCAGATCATGAAATACACCTCTTCTTTTGTTGTGTTTATTTGCGCGGCGACCATCGGGCTTTCTCTTCTCGTTGCCGCCCCCGAGGATGCGACGCCCTATACCTTCGCAAGCCGGCGACAGGTTAACCATATCGACCATGTCAATGTCCGCTTGGAGGTCAATGGCGACGTATTGACCAAGTCGGGCAGCGTCGACACGCCTGAGCGGCAGGAATTCGACTCTTGCCTGCGGCCGCGACTATGACGAAAAAACGTTGCAACTTCCCACTCAGACACAGAAAACGCTGCGCGGGGTTCGCTACTACCACGAAGCTTCGGCCACTGGGAAGAAAGGATCGGTGGCCCTGAAGCCCACCTTAAGGTCGGAGAACCGCCTCGTGGCCGTGGAAATCGTGGGCGGTAAGGCGACGCTCTTCTCGCCTACAGGTCCTTTAGACGTGGACGATCTGGAGCTGGTGACCACGGTTGGCGAGAGCCTGCCGCTGGACCAATTGTTGCCCGACAAGCCAGTGAAGGTCGGCGAGTCATGGAAAATCTCGGACGATACCATGGCTCTGCTCTTAGGTGTGGAGGAAATCACGTCAAATTCAGCGGAGATGGTGCTCAACGAAGTTACGCCGGAATTTGCGCGGTTTGACTTGGCCGGTCAAGTGGAAGGCAGACTATACGGGGCCGGCAATCAGATCAGCCTGAAGGCCAAGTGCCGCTTCGATCGTCGCACGGGGCGCATCGACTGGTTCGCCATGCGTTTGAAGCAGAGCCGCGAGATCGGAGTGGTCGAGGACGGTCTCGACGCCACGGTGTTGGTGCAGGTCAAGATCACGCGACTGGAGACTGCGGAGAAACTGAGCGATGCGGCGCTGGCCGATCTCAGCTTGAAACCAACGGACGACTTGACTCTCGTGCGGTACCTTCTCAGTGGCGGGCGGATGCCAGTTGACGCACGATCGTTCCTGGTTCCCGACGGATCGGACCCGCGATCACGACGAGTTCCGCCGTCTGGATCGCGGCCAGGACATCGGCCTATGCAAGATATCGCCGCAGCCTCAAGTCGGCCTGTCGAAACTGCCCACCCTCGAACAATTCCAGGGCATCGTGCAGAAAGTCGCTGGGCGAGAATTTTGGCGAGTTCGTGGAACTATCCCAGGCGGAGTCCCCGGCCCACTTGCGAATTCTGCGGGTGAAGGCGAAAGGCAAGGACAACGAAGTCCCCGTGCGTTGGTTCTATTACCTTGTTTCGGATCCTGAGGGCCGGCAGGTGAGCGTTCTCCTTTCGGGTCGAGGAGAAATGGCTGGAACCATTCGGCCAAGCCGACGAGCAACTCGTCCATTCGCTCCGTTTCGTGGAGAAGAAGGAAAAGCAGGATAAATAAGAGCCGCCACGTTCCCCTTGGGGCCCGTGGCGGCTCTCGTAGAATCCTCCCGCCGATTGCGACTGGATGCGTCGCTGCGAGACGAACGCGGGGTCGGGCGTGCTATGCACTTGCCTCGTGATGACCTCGGTTCACGCTAAAGGGTTGGCACCTCCGTCGGAATAGCAGGCGAGAGGGTATTCCTGGACACTGTTTCTAAACCCGCTTCGCCGTGCAGCCTTTAGCCTGCGTAGCGAGTTTGGAAGCCGCGTCTCAGGTAGTTTCACTATCGACAATTTTCAGGGCCCGTCCGTAGACGAATTCTTCTGCTTTTCGGCCACCGCAGCTTGCGCTGGTTTTCGGCCGCTGGTTCATTATACGTTCTGTGCCGGGCGGGGAAAGCAAGATCGAATAACGCAACAAGAGGGGGTTCTAACACATTTTGCCGCCGCTTCCTACAATTATGGCAAAGTGAACTGATTTCCAAGCGGCGAACGAGTGGTGGAGATTTTGCATGCAACAACTGGGCCAGGGGACGGATGCCGGCAAGACAGGGCAAGAACTCCTCGGATATCTCAATTTTTCGTCCGGCGCGGCAGATCTCCGGTTCTTGCGAAACATCAACCACCTGTTCGCGGTGATCGATGCCTGTCCCGAGCTTGTCGAGCCGACCTGGACCGCGGTGCATCGCTTTCTCGCCACGACCCTGCAAGACCTGCACGGCCACGGCGAGGCATTCCGCCAAATCGATCAGGCGGAGGCCGTGCTGCGGCTGGTCTTCGGGAAGACCTTGCCCGGCTACCGCAAGTTCCACGCCGACCTGTTATTCCACCAGTCGGAAGAATCCCTGTTCCAGCCGTTCTTTATTGGGCGGGCCTGCGAAGCCGTGTTGCAGCAGGGCGGACCGTGGGACGAAGCCGATCGCATTGTCGGCGGGGCGATCAGGCAACTGAACGATTACCTCGGCCACCGGCCCGTCGCCGTGCTGCGCACCCAACAAAAAATCCAGCCTTACGCGCATGAATGGGTGCGGCCGATCCCGCTTTTCATCCGCGGGGCGGGCGTGGCCGTGGGCCGTTATCACGATTTGGTCTCGCGTGCCCTGGTAATCCTTGAAGACGTCGACTCCTCGCTGCAGTTCGAATCGATGTTCGACCCCGCGATGCTGGAAGAACTGGCCGTCGATCCCCGCGCCTACGACTTCGATCATCCGGTGAACAAGCGGCCGAACTATCTTTTCGGCCAATGGGATCTTGGCAAGTTGGACAATGCGGGTTGTTGCCACCGCTTCGTGCTGCAGCAAGTGTCGCTGGACGCCATGATGGAACGGATCGAGCATCGCGGCACTCTGCCTTATGATGAAATGTTGTTCGAAGGAGCCGCCGTGCTGGCCGGTACGATCCTGATGGGCTCGCGGATCAGCGGCAACCGGCCGGAAGCCCACGACTCGAGCGTGACCTTGTCGTCGCTGGTGCAGCAGATCGCCGTTTACCGCGATGCCTTCTACGAGCGGTTGCTCGCCCAGATGCAGGGAAGTCATGCCGAGCGGTTGCGGGCCGAGGCCCTGACGGTGCGTCAACCGTTCGGCGGCGTGCGACAGCATTTCAATCAGCACTTGGCCCGTCGCCGTGCCGAGCAGTTGCAGCATGTCCACCTGGCCGAACTCTTCGCGCGGATGGGCTATACCGAAGCGGCCCAGCGTCAGGCACGGGTCGTGCCGGTAGCCTCCGCCCGACTAAAATGCGATATTCACTGCCGGCTGACCACGGCCCATTTGACCATCGAGGAGGTCCATAGCGGGGCAGGCGCGAAGCGGCCTGCGGGCGACGATCCCGCGGAGCAACTGCAACATGCCGTAGGCTTGCTGGAAGAAACGATCGACTTGCTGCATCGCGCGATCGAGTGCGGGGCCTTGGTGGACCCCTGGAATATTCTCGGCTTCGGGGGACAGTACAGCCTTTTTCCTTCGCCGGAGAACAGCGTTTACGACCACCGCATCGACGAGTTGATCGGCGTCGTGAGCAGTATCTTTACCGTCGGCGTGCAGATTCAGAAAGAGGCCGCTGCCATCGGCATTACCGCCCAGGAAACCGAGGTTTCGCAGCGATTGGATGTCCTGGCCGACTGGTGGGACAAGTTCGCCACGACCGAAGTCAATTCGGTCGAGAGCTTCTCCGGCCGCGAGACCCGCGAGTCGGCCGATCACGTGGCGTCGGCCCTGCGGGCATGGCACGAGGCGGGGGCGGCCTCGGGCGACTTGGCTTTCTGGCGCGAGCGGGCCGAGCAATTCCGCTCGGCCAAGGCCTACGCCCTGGTGGTCGACGCCCTGCTGGAGCAGCGCAGCCCCGTGGCCTCGATGGCGTTGCTGGTGCAGTGGCTCAGCCAGGCCGACCAGATTCCGCTGGCCGAAGAAGACTATTCATTCCACAATCTGGCCATGGACTGGATGCAAGATCTATGGGACGACGATGACGATCGGGAAGCGGCAGATTCGGAAACCAACGACCGCCGTGCCCCGCGGCAGCGCTGGACCCTGGCCCGCAAGTTCCTTGATTACCTGGAGGCCAACGCCGAAGAGTATTGGGAGGTTCCCCGCTTCGATCTGGCACGTGAAGAATCGACCGGGGGCGAGGCGGAGGGCGAGGATGTCGACGACATTTATAGTGCCGCTTACGAAGGCGTGACCTTCCGCGGCAGCACCGAAGACGACGTCGAAGGCGAAATGCTCGAAGGCGGCAATACCGGCGGCGAGGCCACCGACTTCGAACTCGTGGAAGAGGCCGAACGGATCGTCGGGCGGCTGACTTTCCTCGCTACGCTGGCCCAGCTTTGGAAACTAGCGGCCGTGGCTTCCTTCGGCAGCGACCTGCCGGCCGTCGAGCGCGAGCCCGTGTTGGCCGGCTGGCTCGATCAGGCGATGAAGAACCGGCAGCAGATCCTCGACTTGCTCAACGCCGTCTATCGCTACCGCATTCCGCCGCCGCGCGGCACGCAAGAGGCCCTGGTGGAATACGAACGCCGCCGCAGCGTCAAGGAGATGCTGCTGGAACAGATCATCGCCACCTGCGTCGAGACGGGCGACGCCGTGCGGTTGATCCGCGTGGTCATGGACCGCCGCAGCCCGACCGTAGCCCAGGAGGCATGGGAAGAGCCGGCCGAAGCGGCGTTAAAGGCCGTCTTGCGCGGCGATCCGCAGGGTGTGCGAAAGGTCTGGCGTCAGTTGATTGCGACCTTCGGCGAGCAGACCTTGCTGTACGTGGCCCTGGCCCGCAGCGGCCATCCACAGCGGATCGTCGCCTCGCGGGGCTTGCAGGCCGTGCTCCGCCGCCTGCTGGCCTATCTGCCGCGGCTGGGCCTCTTGCGGGAAACCGTGCAACTGATCTCCACGATCCAGGAAATGGAAACGAATCATCCCGTCGGCCCGGGAGCGATCACCGAGTTCGACCAGATGTTCAAGATCGGCTGCCGGGCGATCGTCCGCAGCCTCGTTGCCGCCAGCGAAGGCTGGTCCGAACCGGGCGAAGCCTCACGGGGCGAAAGCTCGCCCAGCGACGACGGCGAATTGATCGCCTTCCTGGAACAGGCCACCGAAGCCCTGCTTCGCGCCTGGCTGGTCCACAGCCGCGGCGTGCGGCTGTCGGTTCTCGAAGCCGTCAATAACCGCGGCCCTTGGAACGAGTTGAAGCAGTTCGTCGAGCATTACGGCAGCGACCTGTTCACGCAGCGATTCATGAACCACGGCAATCTCCGCGGCATCCTGCACCAGGGAGTCGATGCCTGGCTGAACTCGCTCACCGAGGAGCCCGACGAAGAGGACCACTTCCGCTTGCTCGACGATCTTGACAACCGCATTGGCCGCGAGGAGGCCGTGCGCTGGCTGACGATCGCCTTGGAGGCCGTCGTGGAGAACTACGCGGAATACGTCGACTACAACAGCACCACCACGCAATCCGACCGCGGCGACATGCTCTACACGCTGTTGGACTACCTGCGGCTGCGGGCAAGCTACGACCGCGTGGCCTGGAATCTTCAGCCCGTGGTCCTGGCCCACGAGGTCCTGGTCCGTAGCGGGCACGATGACGCGGCCGATGTTTGGCGGGTGGCGGTGGGCGAGCGGACGTCGAGCATCGCCGAGGATCATCTGAAGAAATTCATGCGGCTGAACCGCAAGTATGGCATGCGGCTGCCGAGCATCGCCGACCGGTTGGGCGAACGCTTCGTGCGGCCGCTGGTCGTCGACCGGCTTTGTGCCCTGATCGAACCGGCCATGGACGAGGCCCCCGGCAAACCCCAGTCCGCGGCATGCGCCGGGCAGCGACGAGCCCAGCGCCTTTGCCCGGCTGGAAGAGGGCATCCAGGAGTTCACCCGCGATATCTCCGGCGCCGGCTTTGACGTGCCCGCCTGGCTCGAAGCCTTGGAACAGGAAGTCGATCGCGTGCTGTCGGACGGTCCGGAGGAGGAAGAGCTTCCCGACCCGCAATTGCCGGTCGTGCAGGTGCGTCTCACGCGCGAGCAAGTGCGTCGACAGGTGCAGGCCATGGGAGGGGATTAGCGTGCAAATGAGCAAAACGATTTTCAAACGGATCATCGACCGGGAGATTCCCGCCAAGATTGTTTACGAGGACGACCGCTGCCTGGCCTTCGAGGACGTCAATCCCCAGGCGGCCGTTCACATCCTGGTCATCCCCAAGAAGGAAATCCCTTCGCTGGCCGATCTGAGCGAAGACGATGCGGCCCTGGCCGGACATCTGCTGGTGGTCGTCCGGAAGCTGGCCGCGGAGCGCAACCTGGCCGACGGGTATCGGGTCGTCGTCAACTGCGGTCCCGACGCCGGCCAGAGCGTGCCGCATCTGCATTTTCATCTGCTGGGCGGACGAGGATTCGCTTGGCCGCCCGGGTAGCACGAACCATGAAAAATACCGTTCGCACTTTTGTCGCCGTCGAAACGAGCGATGCCGTCCGGCAACGGGCGGCGGAATTGATCGGGATCTTCGCGGCAACGGGGGCCAAGGTCTCCTGGGTCCAGCCGCACAACCTGCACCTGACGCTGAAATTTCTCGACGAAGTGCCGCTGAATTCGATTCCCGAGGTAAGCGCCGCCGTGCAGAAGGCGGCCGCGGCGCTGGATCCGTTCGAGTTGGAGATCCGCGGCGCAGGCGCGTTTCCCAACGCCGGCCGGCCGCGGACGTTGTGGCTGGGCACGGGCCAGGGCAGCGAACCGTTGGGCAGACTGCATGCAGCCTTGGAGAGCGCACTAAAGCCGCTGGGCTTTCCCAAGGAGCATCGCCGCTTCGCCGCACACCTGACCATCGGCCGGGTCCGCGGTCCGGGCCCGGGACTAGGCGAACTCGGCCCTTTGATCCAACAGCATGCCGACTTCTCCGCCGGGCAGTTTCCCGTCGCCGAGTTGGTCGTCTTTTCCAGCCAACTCACTCCCCAAGGCCCCATCTACGAAGCGCTGAGCCGGGCGCACCCTGCGGATACGCTCGAAATTGGACCAGATTGACTACAGATGACGTGACAGCCCTGGCCTGGGCCTTCGTGCGGCGAATCGCACGATTCTTGGCCTGACGCTTCACGGCCGATGGCTTTTCATAGCGCTCGCGGCGCCGCAACTCCCGCTTCAATCCAGAACGATCCAGAATCTTCCGCAACCGTCGCACCGCTTCCTGAGCGGATTCCCGCTCGCGTAACACAATTTTGACCACAACTTCTCCTATATCAGTTTCAAGAAACAACCGACGCCGGCAACAACAAGTCGCCTCCACCGAACATATCTCTCACTATACCGCCCCGCGCGGATATGTCGAGGGCCTCAAAGAGTATTCTTCGGAAAATCCGGCCCGCCGACATTTGCCTGTTTTGTCACTTACCCCCTTAATCGATGGGATCATCAGAGGGGTTTCGCGACATTTTTCAGACCCTCATATTGTAGCTAACCATCCTCTTGGGGTACATAGCAAAGATTCTATGTATTGACATGTCGATATATTGCGATATAATTGAACAACATGACCACTGAACTCAACCTCGAAAAACTGGCCGCTCTGACGCCGCTGGACGCCTTGGAGCAGGCGGCAGAGTGCTTGAAGACCCTGGCCCATCCCCATCGGCTGCGGATGGTGCAGATGCTGCTTCGCGACCGCTACACGGTGGGAGAGCTGGCCGAGGCCTGCGGCATACCCAGCCACATGGCCTCCGAGCATTTGCGGCTCATGCAGCGGTGCGGCTTCTTGACCAACGAGAGAGAGGGCCGCAAGGCCTATTACCGGATCGTCGAAATGCATCTGGCCGGCATCATCGCCTGCATCGAATCGCGTTTCGGCGGCCAACACGAATGATCGTTGACTTGTAACGTGGCTTTATCCACCTCTGCATTTGATTCTAGGAGTGCGGGCTAAATCCGCCCTATGAAAAGGAGAAGAACGATGAGCGTTGCTACTATTTCACCTGCCAAGCTGGCGGAGCTTGCCCGCGAAGGCCGGAAGATCGAACTGATCGACGTTCGCACGCCGGTCGAATTCCGCGAAGTCCATCTGGAGATCGCCCGCAATGTGCCCTTGGACCAACTCGATCCCAAAGCCCTGATGCAAGCCCGCAACGGATCCGAGCACGGAACCGCTGTACGTGATTTGCAAAATGGGCGGACGGGGCCAGCAGGCGTGCGAGAAGTTCATCAAGGCCGGCTTCACCGATGTCGTCAACGTCGAGGGCGGCACGACGGCCTGCATCGAGGCGGGCTTGCCGGTCGTTCGCGGCAAGAAGGCCATTTCGCTGGAGCGGCAGGTTCGCATCGCCGCCGGATCGCTCGTGTTGTTGGGAGTCGCATAGGATCGTGCCGGCTATCCTGCCTTGATCTGGCTCGTCGGCATTCGTCGGCGCCGGCCTGGTGTTTGCCGGAATCACCGACACCTGCGGCATGGGCATGCTCCTGGCCCGCATGCCGTGGAACAAATGCGGCACGAACAAGAGCGCCTGCACGCGGTGAGTGGTAAGGTAGGACAAGCGAGCGGGCACCATCGGGCAATATGCTTGCATGGCCGCGATGCCGGCCCACCAACGCTTTTGTCATTACCGATCATGGTGGGTCGTGCTCGCCGCCCCGCAAGCGGGCACCCCGGATCTGGTCCCGCCTTACAAAATGGAGTCTTGCTCATGAAATTGCTGATTATCGGTGGCGTGGCGGGCGGGGCCTCGGCGGCGGCGCGGGCCCGCCGCCTGTCGGAAGACGCCCAGATCGTGCTCTTCGAGCGCGGTCCGGAAGTCTCGTTCGCCAATTGCGGACTGCCCTATTATGTCGGCGGGTCGATTGCCCAGCGCGAGAAGTTGCTGGTCACCACGGCCGAACGCCTGCACGCCCGCTTCAATCTCGACGTTCGCACCCGCTCGTCGGTCGAGGCCATCGATCGCGCGGCGAAAACGGTCCGGGTTCGCGACCTGGCCTCCGGGCGAGAGTACGAAGAGAGCTACGACAAGCTGATTCTCGCCCCGGGGGCCGCGCCCGTGAGGCCGCCGATTCCGGGCATCGACCTGCCGGGGATCTACGCCTTGCGAAACCTGCAAGACGTCGACCAGATCAAGGCGCGGATCGACCAGGGCGTCAAGCAGGCGGTGGTGGTCGGCGCGGGCTTCATCGGGCTGGAACTTGTCGAGAACTTCGTGCGATGCGGCATTGCCACGACGCTCGTTGAATTGCAGGACCAAGTCTTGCCGCCGCTGGACAAGGAAATGACCACGCCGATCGTCGAGACGCTCGCCGCCAAGGGCGTGACCGTGCTGCTTGGCCAGTCGGCCGTGGGTTTCGAGCAAGCCTCCGACGGGCTCGTCGTGCGGCTGAAATCGGGCGAGCGCTTGCCGGCCCAGACTCGTGATCCTGGGCGTGGGAGTCCGCCCGGAAAACAAGCTGGCGGTCGAGGCCGGGCTGGAGGTCGGGCCGCGAGGCGGGATCCGCGTCAACGATCACCTTCTGACGAGCGACCCCGACATCTACGCGGTGGGCGACGCGATCGAGGTCGCCGATTTCGTCTCCGGCGAGCCCGACGCAGATTCCGCTGGCCGGTCCGGCGAATCGGCAAGGCCGCATCGCCGCCGACAATGTCTTCGGCCGTTCCGTCCGCTATCGGGGGACGCAGGGAACGGCCATCGTCGGCGTCTTCGAGCTTACCGCCGCCATGACCGGCGCGTCGGAAAAGGCCCTGCGGCGGGCCAAGCGGCCTTACCGCAAGATCTACATCCATCCGGCCCATCATGCCGGGTATTATCCCGGCGCGGAGGCGATGGTGCTGAAGCTGCTCTTCCATCCGGAGACGGGCCGAATCCTCGGCGCCCAGGCCGTGGGCGGAGCGGGCGTCGACAAGCGGATCGACGTGCTGGCCGTGGCGATCCAGGCGGGCATGACCGTGTTCGATCTGGAAGAGATGGAACTGGCCTACGCGCCGCAATACGGTTCGGCCAAGGACCCGATCAACATGGCCGGCTTCGTGGCCGCGGGCATGCTGCGGGGAGACCATCCGCAAATCGACCTTGAAACGGTCCTTGCCGCGCCGCCGGACGAACGGCCGTTGTTGCTCGACGTCCGCACGCCGCAGGAGTTTTGCCAGGGCCATATCCCCGGCGCGCTGAATATTCCCGTCGATGAGTTGCGCGGGCGTCTGGGAGAATTGCCGCGTCAGGGTCAGATCGCCGTCTATTGCCAGGTGGGCCAGCGAGGTTACCTGGCAACCCGCATCTTGCAACAGGCCGGATTCGCGGCGGCGAACATCGGCGGCGGGTATAAGACGTATAGGTTGTGGCAGCCAAAGGCGTAGGTGGTGGCGTGAGATTGGAAAGAGACAGGCGACCGCAGCGCTCCCTGAACTGCTACCAAAGCACGTTGACAGGATATTGCGATATGAGCGGATCATTGGAAACAAGCGACGCCTCCTCCGCGATTGTTTGAGCTATCAGCAGGCGATCGAACGGGTCGCGGTGAAGAAGGGGCAACTGCCCAACCCCGAACACATGGTCAATCGAAATCTGAAGCATCCTGATCCGATTGGTACGCTTCTGCTCTTCGACGATATGGACCAACGGAGCGCGCAACTGTAACTTGCCTAACTGGACCTTGATCTGCATTTCCCAAACGCTAGCCACGCTCAGCAGCAATTCGTTAACAGGATCGGCATGCCGCAAGAGCTAGCGCAGACAACCGACTCGATTGAGAATCTCACCAAATGAAAGCGTGGGTATCGAGCAAGAGTTTCATGCTTCTCCAGTCCAAAACTCGTCTGGAAGCGGTGCGTCAAAATCCTCGCTTGGCTCGAACGCGCCGGGATGCAAGTCTGGAACCCGCGGTTCCATAACGGCATTGACCGGAACAAGGCGCACGACCGGATTCCCAGCCTGGGTGACGATCACTTGAGTACCGGAAGTCACAAGAGAGACCAACTCGGCCAAGGTCGCGTATGGCTCGTATAAATCGACTGTCTTGACCATATTGCAGACCTTTCGCCATTATTCTACCGTCAGCAGCGCGACCTGTAAATCGCCGCCGCTAATTCAAACCGTCCTGCGAATCAAGACCCGCTCCAACCGCCGCCCATCCATGGCCACGACTTCCAGCGTCAACCCCTCCCAGGCAGCGCACTCGCCCGTGGCGGGGATTCGCCCCAGCACGGAAAGCACCAGCCCCCCGACCGTGCTCACGTCGGCCGGCAGCGAGCCGCGGCGATCGGCCATGTCCATCCGCTCCAACAGCTCGTGCAAGGGCATGCCGGCGTCGACGAACCAGCTCGAATCGTCGCGGGCGACGATCTGCTGCTGACGCTCGGCGCGGTGCTCGTCGTGGATCTCGCCGACCAGTTCTTCCAGCACGTCTTCCATCGTCACCAGGCCCTCGGTGCCGCCGAACTCGTCCAACACGATCGCCATCTGCGTCCGCTTCTGCCGGAAGCGTTCCAGCAGCTTGTCGATCCGCAGCGACTCGGGCACGAGCAACGCCGGGCGGACCAGCTTCCGCAATTCGATCGGCCAGCCCATGTGCTGCCGCAAGAGCAGGTCCTTGGTGTAGACGAAGCCGATGATGTGGTCGAGATCGCCTTCGTGGATCGGCAGCCGCGAGAAGCCGGCCATGGCCACGGCGCCGATCACTTCGTCGGCCGGCGTGTCGACGTCCAGGGCGTCGATCTCAATCCGCGGCCGCATGATGTCGCGCACCGTGCGGTCGCCCAGCCGCAAGGCCCGGCCGTGCCAGCATCTGCTCGGCCGGATCGAGCACGCCCTGGTGCGTGCCCGTGTGGATCAGGTGCTCGATGTCCTCGATCGAAACGGTCTTCTCCTGGGCCTTGCGGCAGCCCAGCAGCCAGAGCACGACCGTGGAGACGATTTCCATGATCCAGATCGCCGGCCGGGCGATGCGCAGCAAGCCCGCCATGGGCAAGGCGACCCAGCGGGCCACGGTCTCGGCGTTGCTCAAGCGCCAACTGCTTGGGAACCAGCTCGCCGAAGACGATCGTCACGAAGGTCAGTCCCAAGACGACTGTCGCCAGGGCGATGGCCGCGTGGTTCTCCGCAAGCAGCGCAAACGGGGAGGCTGCCAACCAGTCGCTCAAGCGGCCGCGCCAGCGTCGCCCCGCCGAAGGCCGAGGCCAGCGTTGCGATCAACGTCATTCCCACCTGAACCGCCGGCAGGAATTTGCCCGGATTGGACGCCAGATCCAATGCCTTTTGTGCCGAGCGGTTCTGGGACCGCGCCTGTTGTTCCAGCCGGCTCCGCCGGGCGGTCAGCACCGCGATCTCGGCCGCGGCAAAGAAACCGTTGGCCAAGATCAATCCGGCGATAATCAGCAATTCAAGGGAAATCGACATAGGTATCGTAATTCTACCTGTCCGCGCTGCATTTCTTCAGCAACTAATGCCGAACTTTATGGTGATACGCCCTTGAATCCCGTCGTGAGCAAAAGGTTCCGGAACCGTTTCCCCCGGTCGGCTGGGTGGGCTAGGGGCTTTCGTGAGGTTAGCCATGACGTTGCACTCGTCTTCAATGGGTCGCGGCGGGCATCGCGACGATCGGCGTCGCCGACTGCTCGCCGAAGATCTGACGGCCAATTCCGATCAGCAAGCCACGGACATTTCCGCGACCTGGACGCAAAATGGTCATCCGCCTGCTCATAAATCAGAAAACTACGGCGATGCCGAGTTCCTGCAAACGCAACTTCGCCTGACCGACTTGATTCCCCGGCGTCTGATTTCCCATTTCTTGCTCCTGATGGTTGGCTTGGCCGCAATTGGCGGGCTGATGGCACTTTACGTCTGGATCGCCGGACCTGCTTCGCAACCAACAGAGTCGACTGGCGGCGACTGATTTAGGCAGTTGCGGAAGTCTAGGAAACTGGTTTGCCTCATTATTGCTTCTCATGGCTGCCCTGCTGGCGATCATCATTTACAGTGTCCGTCGACATAAAGTTGATGATTATCGTGGACATTATCATGTATGGCTCTGGGCGGCCGCTTGTTGGTTTCTCATGGCGACCGATGTGGCCGCCAGTCTGCACCAGGGCCTCCAGCAAGTGATGATTTCACTCGCTGGCACCCGAATTACGGGTGACGGATCAATCTGGTGGGTGGTTCCCGCCTTGTTGATTGTAGTGTCTATTGGCTCTCGTTTGCTGATCGACATGTGGTCGAGTCGGCTTTCCAGTGCGGCCTTGATACTTGCCGCAATTGCCTATCTTACGGCTTTCGCGGCGTTTTTCCACGGCCTTGTCTTGCAATCGGAAGTTTCCCAATTAATGCTCGTACCAGGGCGTTCTGCTTGGTGGACACTTACTGCTGGCCATGTCGATGGCGTTGCACGCTCGCTATGTCGTGCTCGACGCCGAGGGGGCTCTTCCCAAGCGGCCCCTGAAGAAAAAGGCCGAGAAGAAGGCGGAAAAGAAGGCAGAGAAGAAGACTGCGGCAAAGAAGACCGATCAGGCCGGCGGGGCCGCGACTGGCGGTGTGGCAGAGGAAGCTCCCCCGAAAAATGGCGGGAGCGATGCGGCCGATTCGGACGATGGCGAGGAAGAACCCGACAATGAAGAGTCCGACGACGTGGAGTCCGGCGACACTTGGGTGGCAGTCGATCCGCCGCACGGCAAGGCTCAGCCCGTCTTGAAACGCGTGACGTCTCGGGGACGTCCGCCGCGCCGTCGTTCGCGCAGAAGCCGGCCAGTCCCGGGACCGAGGCTTCTGCTTCCGACCCCGAGTCCGCGAACCGCAAGCTCAGCAAGGCCGATCGCAAGGCCTTGAAGAAAAAACTTCTCGACGAACGGTTGAAGCGCGAGCAGCGCAAAGCGGGGAATTGGTGAGCTACCCGCGGGTCACCTGCCCCATGCGATTCAGCGTGTCGTCGACCTCGGATGTCTTCAGCATGCCGATCGTGATGGCGTCGACCAGGTCGTTGCTGAAAACGAACTTCAACGAGGCGTCTTTCTCCTCCGGCTTGACGAGCTTGCCGGCGCCGAAAATCTTCATGCCGACGACCGCCTTGCCGTTCTTGCGGGCCGTCTTCAGCACGCCGGAAACCTCCTCGACGCTGCCGTCGCACGAGTATTCCTTGCCGCACTTGTAATTGACGCGGGCGAAAATCACGTCGACCCAAGGATGCTCGGAAGCGACCTTCAAAGCGCCGAAATCGTGGCACGACACGCCGACGGCCCGGACGGCCCCCTTCTGCTTCAGATCGGAAAGTTCGTCGCGGATCCGCTCGAATTGCGTGGGCCACTTGGCATTCTGCATGCAATGGATGAGGCAGACGTCGAGATGGTCGGTGCCGAGTTCCTTGCGGAAGCGATCGACCTCCTCCTTGGCCCCGCCCGACGGCTTGACCCAATCGGCCTTCTGCGGCCAGATCTTGCTCAAGAGCGTCAACTTGTTGCGGGGCAGGCCCTTGATCACGTCCTTGACGAAGGGATGGGAGCCGTAAAGATCGGCCATGTCGATGAAAGAGATGCCATGGTCGAGGCTGTGCCGCAGCAGGCGGTCGAAGGCCGCCTTGCCCTGCCGGGTGTGCTCCGACGAGTGGTTGTAGCCGTTGAAGCCCGTGCCCTGGGCCAGGCGGGAGACCTTGATGCCGGTCTTGCCCAATTCGACGATGTCGGCGCCGTTGAAATGCACGACCGGTTCGGCCGCACGCGAGCAGCCGCGGGGCCGTGGCCAGAAGGCCGGCGCCGGCGATCGAAGTCTTGAGGAAGTCGCGTCGATTGAAAGAACCCATCATTCGGTCCCTTGCGTCCAAGTGTGCGGATTAGTCCTACTTTATTCATACGGCATCGGCCGTTCCAAGTAAAGCGGGGCTCCGTTTTGTATATTTTGACACGGCCGGCCTCGCGGTTTAGAATCAGTTTAGAATCATGTGAATCACTGGAGTACTATCGATGTCCAAAATTATTGCTCTTTTCGCCGTCTCGATCTTCCTCGGCGACCTTGGCGGCTGGGCCGCCGAAAATCCGATCATCGCGCCGGGCGCGAAACTAACCGTACTGGCCGGCGGGTTCAAATTCACCGAAGGTCCGGCCGCCGACGCCCAAGGAAATGTCTTCTTTACCGACCAGCCCAACGATCGGATCATGAAGTGGAGCACCGACGGCAAGCTCACCACCTTCATGAAGCCGTGCGGGCGATCCAACGGCCTCTGTTTCGACGCCCAGGGCAACCTCTGGGCCTGCGCCGACGAAAAGAACGAGATGTGGCGGATCGACCCGGCGGGCAAGGTCACGGTCGTGATAAAGGACTACGAGGGCAAGCTGCTCAACGGGCCCAACGACGTCTGGCTGCGGCCCGACGGCGGGCTCTATTTCACCGATCCGTATTACACGCGGCCGTATTGGAAGCGCGGGCCGAAGGAGTTGAAGATCGAGGCGGTTTACTACCTGACGCCGGACCACAAGAAGCTCACGCGCGTCGTGGCCGATCTCGTGCAACCCAACGGCATCATCGGCACGCCCGACGGCAAGACGCTCTACGTGGCCGACATCGGCGGCGGCAAGACCTATGCCTACGACATCCAGGCCGACGGCACGCTTGCCGGCAAGCGGCTCTTCTGCAAGCTGGGCTCCGACGGCATGACGATCGACGATCGCGGCAACGTCTACTTGACCGGGAAAGGCGTGACGGTTTTCGATCCGCGAAGGCCGGCAGATCGAGCATATCGACGTGCCCGAGGCGTGGACCGGCAACATCTGTTTCAGCGGCAAGGACAGGCAGACGCTGTTCATCACGGCCAGCAAGCACATCTACGGGCTGAAGATGCGGGTGCATGGCGTGGGCAGCCAATGAACCCTCACCCCAAGTGCAGCCGCATGGGCACCATGTCGGAGTGTTGGAACCCGTTGCTGCTCGTAGAAGCGAATGGTCTTTTCGTTGACGCGATCGGTCAACAGCGTGATGCGAGTGAAGCCGTGCGACTTGGCGTAGGCGACGGCGTGTTGCAGCAACCGCGTGCCGAGGCCCATGCCGCGGCGATCGGGGCGAATCACCATATCTTCCAGCCAGCAGGCCGGCGCGCCCTTGGCCGTGCTGATGGTGAACAACAGGCTGACCATGCCCACGATCTCGTCTTCCTCCGTGGCCACGAAAATATTGCCTCGTTCCGGCGCCCCGATGATCATCCGCAGACCGCGGATCTGCTTCTCGCGGTCCGGGCGGAACTCGATTTCTTCGGAAAAAAGCACGGCTAGCAGGTCCGCCATCTGCGGAATGTGCTCGGTCGTCGCCTGTTCAACGCGAATCATGGGCAGTACCTCGTCTTCGGCTCAACATTGAAGCCCGACGCGCAAGCGAGGAATCAGCGTCCCTCACTTGTTCGCGCACATTCCTCGCTTGCGCGTCGGGCTTCAATCCGGCAAGTAACCGGGCAAACTTCTCGGATAATCTCTCAAAACGTGAGCATCTGCCGGTATTCCGTCATGCGGCGCTCGATCGACGCCCGATCGATCTGCTGCAGCCGGTCGAGGCTGAAATCTTCGACGCAAAAACTGGCCACGATGGTGCCGTAGGCCATGGCCTCTTTGAGCGTCTTGGGCTCGAAATTGCCTCGTTCGGCCAAGTAGCCCATCATGCCCCCGGCAAAGCAATCGCCGGCCCCGGTGGGATCGATCACCTGGCAGGTCGGAAAGGCGGGCAGGACGTAGGTTTCATGCTCGCTGAAGAACATCGCCCCGTGCTCGCCCTTCTTGACGACGACAAATCGCGGGCCCAGCTTCAGCACGCTGCGGCCGGCGCGGACCAGGTTCTCGTCGCCGGTCAGCAGCTTGGCCTCGCTGTCGTTGAGCACCAGTCCGTTGATCCGCTTGAGCATCTTCAGCACGTTTTGGCGGTCGTTGAGGATCCAGTGATCCATCGTGTCGGCCACGATCAATTGCGCGCCCGGGCACTGATCGATGACCCGCAACTGGATTTCCGTGGCCCCGTTGGCGAGGAAGAGGAACTTGCACTTGCGATAGTGCTCGGGCAAGACGGGATCGAACTGGGCCATGACGTTCAGGTTCAGGCTGAGCGTCTCGCGGTCGTTCATGTTCGTCAGATAGCGGCCGCTCCAGCGGAAGGTCTTGCCGCCGGGGATGACCTGCAGGCCGGCCGTGTCGATGCCGCGCTCTTGCAGCATTTTCAAGTGCCGCGGAGGCCAATCCTCGCCGATCACGCCCGCCAGGCGGACCGAAGTGAAAAAACTGGCCGAATAGGAAAAGAACACGGCCGAACCGCCCAGCACGTCGTCGCGCTTCCCATGCGCAGGCGTTTCCACGCTATCCAAGGCAACCGAACCCACAACTACCAGCGGCATTGAAATCTCCTTAGTTTATTTGTCGGCGCCGGCCAGTCCCGGCAGCCAGGAAGCGAGGTAATAGGCTTTGGGGGTCGTCAGCTCCAGCAGGGCCTTGAGATCCAGCGACGGCGACTTGCTCGCTTGCCCGCCCAAGAGGATGCTGCTGAGGCCGGCCTCCTGCTTGTAGCGGACGACCTTGACCTTCTTGCCGTCCAGGTCGGCCAGCTTGATCGCCCGATCGACGGCATCTTCCAGGAAACCGATCTTGTCGATCAGGCCATTCTTGACGGCCTGATCGGCGGTGTAGACTTGACCGGTGGCCAGGGCGTCCAACTTCTTCGGCTCCTGCTCGAATCGGCGGCGACCCGAACGGATGACTTTCTTGAACTGTTCGAAGTCGTCATTGACCAGATCCTGGAAGATTTTCTTCTCTGCGGAAGTCATCGCTTTGGCGGGGCTGCCCATTTTCTTCAGTTCGTGGCTGGCGACCGAATCGTCCGCCAGGCCATACTTCTCCATGAATCCGGCAAGATTATAATGCGGCATGATCACGCCGATCGAGCCGGTGAAACAGGTCGGCTCGGCGAAAATCGTGTCGGGCTCTTGACCGACGGCCATCGAGACATAATATCCGCCGCTGGCCGCGATGCTTCCCATGCTGACGACGATGGGAATGCTCTTCGCCTTCGCCAGTTCGCGCAGGTGATGGAAGATATAATCACTGCCGCTGACGCTGCCGCCGGGGCTATCGACGCGAAGGACCACGGCCTTGACGTGCTTGTCTTCCATGGCCGCGTCGATCGCCCGCTTGATGAAGCCGTCCTCGCTTTCCAGGATGACCCCCTCGATCGGCAGGATTACGACTTTGTCTTTCCCGCTCTGATTGTGCGATATGAACTTCTCCTGCACCCGCGGCGTGCCGTCCAAAAGCAGACCGCCCAATAAGAGATTCATGAAGAACGATCCGCCACACGCCAATACGAATAAAGTGAGGAAAAATCTCCCCCAGAATCCTCTGCGGGGGGGCGGAGGGGGCGGTGGATAGTAGCAGGGGGTGCCGGGAGGATGCGACTGGGGCGCAACGGTGGGCTGCAGTGCAGGTGTCCCTTCGGGGTGGGGGGCGGTCGACATGGCATTCGTCCTGGGCCGGGCGGATTATAATTTGCACTTCCCATTCTATCGGGTCTTCCCGATCAAGCAATGCCCCGCGCCCGCTGGTGTTGCCATGGGAGCCCATTTCACGGTAAGCTAGACGCGCTGGACTTGACCGGTTTGTTGCTTAAGGAGCTTGGGCGTGTTTGTTGCTGCTAGTACCCGCTGTTTTGCCGACCTGCCTCTGGATGCTGCATTGCAGCGGCTGGTCGACCTGGAATACACTTGCGTGGAGATCACCATTCACGAGACCGACGGCCACTTGAAGCCGTCGGAGGTGGCGGCCGATCTTGACGCGGCGATACGGGCCTGCCGCCAGACGCATCGGCTCACGCCCGTCGCCTTCAGCGTGGACATCGACCTGCCCGATTCCGACCGCCGGTACTACGACCAGTTTGCCGCCTGCTGCCGGTTGGCCAAGGCGAGCAAGGTAGTGACGGTGACCGTGCGTTCGGCCGAGTTGGGCACGCCCTACAACGCCGAGGTCGAGCGGTTGCGGACAATGGTGGCCATCGCCTCGCTGGAAGGGGTTCGCATTGGTCTGCTGACCGAGGTCGGGCGAATGACGCAGGATCCCGCCACGGCGGTCGTCTTGTGCGACAACGTCAAGGGCTTGGGCATTACGCTCGATCCCAGCCATTACATCTGCGGTCCGCATCGCGGCGAGAGCTACGACCAGGTCCTCTCGCACGTCTACCACGTCCGCCTCCGCGACACGAGCAAGGACCAGTTGCAGGTCCGCATCGGGCAGGGCCTGATTGAATACGGCAAGCTCATCAGCCAGTTGGGCCGCGTGCGTTACGACCGCGCCTTGTCGGTCGACATCGTGCCAGTGGAGGGCGTCGACCAGTTTGCCGAGATGCGGAAGATGCGGCTGCTGCTGGAGAGTTTGCTGTAGGCTAGGCGTTTACCGCTCTTCCGTCCCGGAGGGACATTTGACAATAGCCCAGCGATTTATCGCTGGGTTGGGAAGGCGAATGGGACCGACAGTCCCGGACGATTGAAGTTGTATGACGCGGGACGTTTCAATCGTCCCTCCGGGACTGGATGAGACTCCGAGAAAACCCTATCCCAGCGATAAATCGCTGGGCTATTCTCGACTGCCCCTCTGGGGCAAAAGACCCGTTTCGCCGACGCCGTTCGCGTGGCTCGCGCGCGGTGCCTTGCGAAATGGCCGCCAAGGCTTCGTCGGCCGCCTGCCGGACGTAATCTTCCGGATCATGCCGTAATTTCGGCGTGGTTCATTTTCATCTGTTTTTGGGTAACAAGTGCGGACTCTCAGCGCGATCCGCAAGGGAGTGATGAAGATCTTGGGCCAAACGGGCCAGTCAATTCCGTGAGAACCGCGTGTAGCCGAGCATTTCCAGCCAGTGGGGATGTGACTGGCCAGTCAGTAGTTCGGCAGGGCTCTTCCCGACTCGCTCGGGCCGCGCGCTGCGCAAAAATCGTCGATGGTTGAGAAAGAATTGGAGCAAGACCAAGTAGTCTGGACCCAAATGCCGTCGGAGAAAAAAGTAGTTTCGTAGCCGACTGTTGAGGTTCTCGATCACGGAACTGGCACGGACCGTATGTTCTGCCAGTTCGGCCACAGCGACGCTGACCGCAAAATAGCGGCATCCCAGCCGCTCTCGTAACGCGGCGTCTCGCGGCCAGCGACGGGGATGGTCCACATCGAGAACCTCATTGTTAAACACCTCCCGCAAGGTGGCAACGGGAAGTTGAAACTGGGTAGCCAGGACCGCCAGGTCCCGATCCAATTGGGCTACGAAGGCCAGCAGATCGTCACCCTGGTTGGTCAAGGCGCTGACGACCGGGGCAATGCGGTGTGGGCAAAGCGGATGACGAGCCCGCAGTTCGGCCACCACAAAGTCGTACAGTTCGCGGCGTGTGGCGTAATCGGCACCGGCCAGCGAGAGAATGTCGCGACGCAGCCAATCGAACAACGTGGCCACGTCCGCGGCCAGATCGATGGCCTGGGCTTTGGTCTGGGTGGCAAGGCGAAGTTGTTCGGCAAAGCTCTCTTTGCTCGGCAGGGGGTGCCGGCGTGGTCGCCGCCGTGTCGTGCGGGCCTTCTGGGCCTTCTGGCTTTTGTGAGCCAGCGTGGCTTCGTGGGCGATGGCCTCGTACGCCCGGTTTTCCAGGAATGTGACCAGCGGTTGCACGAGTTGCAGGGCATGAAAAACATCACCGCGGCAGGGAGTTCCCGGCATGGCCAGGGCTTGTCCGGCTCGCAAACCGCTGCCGGCGTCGGCGATGGTTGCCTCGGGGCGGAAGCCTCGATCCTGAAGTTCCAACATGCGGATGGCCCATGTCTCGGCATCACGTTGTTCTTCCCGGCTCAGCAGATAGCAAAAGCTGGAGCGGACGTCGGCCCCCACCAGCACGGGCCATCCGCTCTGAAAAATCTCGTCATGGGCGCCGATCCGCACGCCAGAAAGATCTTGCTGACGGTTGTAGGCGCGGGCTTGCCCAACCGCCGCTTGCAGGACGTTGTGGACCTTCCCGACCGAGACGGGATAATCCAGCAGATCGCGGCAGAACTCACTGATGCCACGAATGGAGCTGTGGCATATCAACGTCAGCCCCAGGAACGCCTGCTCCAACCATTGCTTGGTCACGGGCAGGTAGAAGAGGACCTTCGTGGCGTCGTCTTGTTCGGGGGCAAATGCCTCTTGGAGGGCCTCCTTCGCTGTGTCAACCTGCTGATAGATGAACTTGCGGCTGACCGCGTGTTCTGTGGCCAGCCCGCGGATACTTTCGGCTCCCGCGAGGGCCTGAAGGGCCAGGTCCTGCCGCTGTCGCGGCTCCATCGCTTTGGCCGCGCAAAAACAATTGGTTCCCGACTGCGGATGAACCGTCGAGGCGTTACAATAACATACCATGTCTGTTTCCTCCGTAAAAACTGGTGGTTGATGCTCTATAAACCAGTTAGGGGGAAACAGACACTTCTTCAATTCCCAATAAGTGGGGCCGATGCTAGCATGACCTTGCTACCCTCGCTCAAACTAGCCAGAAAACTGTTACCTTGAATTGAACCAGGCCGTAATTTCTCCAACTCTGGTACAGCCGCTTTCGCACCGGGGCCGATCTGCCCCAGCGCTCGTGCCGCGGCGGAACGGACGGAGGGGTGGTCGTCGTGCAAGCGTTCGATGAGGCCGGCGGTCGCGGCCGCCGCATCCGGGCCAATCCGGCCGACGGCCTCGATCCCACAGACCCGCACGTCGCCACCCATATCTTTGAGCGAGGCAGTTAACGCCGTCACGGCCGGCTTCGCCGCAGGACCGATCTGTCCCAAGGCGATGGCCGCCGCACAACGAAGATGCCAATTTTTGTCGTGCAGGACTTCGGCGATCGACAGCGATGCCTTTTTCGCCGGTGGACCGATTTGACCCAAAGTTTCCACAACCGCGCGACGAACGTCTGGATCGTTCTCCTTTAGCAGTTCAATCAGCGCCGGCAATGCGGCCTGCCCGAAGTCGCCCAATTTGCAAAGGGCCATGGACCGGTCGGAAGGGTTCTTGCTCCGAACGAATGCCTTGATCGACGGGATGTCCGCCGGACCGAGCACGTTCCATAACCGTTCCGCCTGTGAGCGCACCAATGGTGAGCGGTCGTTCATCCATTGGACAATTAAGTTAGCCAACTCCGGTCCTGGCAGACCAATCTTCTCCTTCGCCTCCGCTGAGTCCAAACTTGCCAGATAGTTAACATCGTTCACAAACTTGACCAGCGCCGGCAGCGCTTCCCTGGCGGCTGGCCCGATTTCGCATAAAGCATCGAACGCCGCATTACGGCAATAGGCATCTTGCAGCATCTCGACGAGATCCGGAACAGCTTCCTTTGCCCCCGGGCCGATCTTGCCCAAGGCCCGAACAGCATGAAAGCGACTTTGGTTATCCTCTTGTTTGAGTGACTTTTTGAGCGCCGGCACGTCCGCTACGTCGCCGCGACACGATCGACTTAACGCTTCCAGTTCCGTGGCGGAGACGTGGCGGTCGTCGGCTTCCGCCCGCTCGGCAACAGGAGCCGCCACCGTTCCCGCCTCCACCTCGATTCTTCGCGAAAAACCTCGTTCGATCTTCCGTAAGGCATTCAAGGCCGCCTCGCGGTTCATCCATTCTTTCCTGGCGAGCATTCTCGTTAGGGCAGGCACGGCCGATTTGGCTTCCGGGCCGATCTCTCCCAACGTTTCGGCAACGGATACACGAACGTAGGACACTTTATCATCTAGCGTTTTCGTGAGCGCCGGGACGGCCATACTCGCGGCAGGACCCATTCTGCCCAAAGCCATCGCTGCATGTTGCCGGATAAGTCTCTCTTTGTCACCGAGTAGCCTGGTCAGCGCCGGCACGGCGGCCTTCGCAGCAGGCGCCATGTTGTAGATCGCAACCGCGGCCTCGTCCCGAATTTCAGGATTGGGATCCTTGGTCTTCTCAATCCATTCACTCATGGAGCGGCCACCGTGTCTCAAGTCCTGGCCCTGCCCGCGAGCAACCAGACAGGGCAACAGAATTGCCGTAACAACGGCAAGTGCAAGCGACTTCGCTTTCATTCGCCCGGTCTCCAAGAATGATGGGAGAAAGGAGACGCCTCTGACCAGCCATCAGGATAGCCGATTCGGCGGGGCAGAGCAAATGCATGCACGTACTCCTCACGCTCGGCGTGATGGAATTCCGGCGGAATACTGCTCCACCTCCCATGCATCTTGCCAGTTTGTCGGCGGGGCCGCGTCTCTTGGAGTGCGGTGGCTTGCCACCGCACTCCAAAACGGTCAGGTCGCTCACCCCAAAACCTTCTGCACCTCGGCGATCAACTCCGCGTAATCCCCACCCAGCGGCACGTCTTTCTTCTCGCCGCGCTGCAAATCCTTGACCTGGCACACGCCTTGATCAAATTCGTTTTGGCCGGCGATCAGGGCGATGCGGAAGCCGCGACGGTCGGCATACTTCAACTGCTGGCCGAGCCTCTTCGCCTCGGGATAAATCTCTACGCCGATGCCCGCGGCCCGCAACGCGGCGGCCAGACGCAGGTAGTCGTGCAAGCGGGCTTCGTCGAAGTAAGGAATGAAGACCGGTGCGGGCGTGGCAACCTTCTCCACCAGCCCAAGCTTCTCCAAGGCCGCCAGCAATCGATCGAGCCCCAGCGAGGCCCCGATGCCGGGCAGTTCCTGGTTCGTATAAAGCTCGGCCAGGTTGTCGTAACGGCCGCCGGAACAGATGCTGCCGATCGAGGGCAGTTCGTTGAGGAAGGTCTCGAAGATCGTGCCCGTGTAATAGTCCAGCCCGCGGGCAATCGAGACATCGAGCTTCACCCGCGGCTCGACCACGCCGACCGCGGCCAGCGCGGCGAGCGTCTCGTGGAGCTTGCCCACGCCCGTCTCGCCCGTGGCGTTGCCGGCCACCAGCGGTTCGACCTGGCGCAGGACTTCATCGTTCGTGCCGGTGAGTTCGGCCAGCTTGAGCACGTCGCGGGCCTGCTCGGGCGTGGTGCCGGCCATGGCGACCATCTCTTCGGCAACCTTCTCCGGCCCGATCTTGCCGAGCTTGTCGAGCGCGCGAAGCACCGAGCCCGATCGCTCGACGAGTCCCAACCGCTCCAGCAGCCCGGTGAGCAGCATGCGGTTGTTCAGGCGAATCGTGAAATCGCGGATGCCGATTGCCCGCAGCAGGTCGTGGATGACCAGCGCCGTCTCGATATCGGAGGCCGTCGAGCGGGTGCCGATCGTGTCGAAATCGCATTGCATGAACTCGCGGAAGCGGCCGGCCTGGGGACGTTCGCCGCGCCAGACGGTGGCGATGTGATACCGCTTGAAGGGCGTGCCCAGCTCGTTGATGTGCTGCGCGGCAAAACGGGCCAGCGGTACGGTGAGATCGAACCGCAGCCCGACCCATCGCTCGCCATGATCCTGGAAGCGATAGAGCTGCTTGTCGGTTTCCTCGCCGCCCTTGCCGGTAAGGATCTCCAGGTATTCCAGGGCCGGCGTGTCGATCGGGCTAAAGCCGTAGGAACGATAGACCCGCCTGGCCGTTTCGATGAGGCGTTCGCGGGGAATCATCACTTCCGGCGGATAATCGCGGAAGCCTTGCAGGGTGCGAGGGGGAATAAGGCTTTTTTCCGTCATGGCAACAACTGTTCCGCTTTCAGTCAGGTCCGTCCAGCAAGATCATCCTACCGCGACGGCCGTCTATTGTAAACCGCTCCCTGTAAACCGCTCTCTGTAAACCGCTCTCTGTAAACCGCTCTCTGTAAACCGCTCTCTGTAAACCGCTCTCTGTAAACCGCTCTCTGTAAACCGCTCTCTGTAAACCGCTCTCTGTAAACCGCTCTCTGTAATCCGCTCTCCTGCGGTGTCTCCCGACGAGATTGATGCGGTCCTCTCCGCAACGTAGAATGGACGTGAGGACGTAACGTAAGCAGGAGTAAGAAGAAACACAAGCAGGAGCAAGACCATGCCGATCCATGACTGGACCCGCGTGCCGGCCGGGTTGTTTCACCACTTCCACCAGGATTGGTCGATCGAGATCGCGCGGGAGTTGAACCGCGGCCGTCTTCCTCGCAGCCTCTCGGCCCTCGTGGAACAACGGGCCGGCCCCCTTGAGTCCGACGTGCTGGCAATCGAAAGCGCTGGGGGCGCAACGCGGTTCGGACACGACCGCGGGGGCGGAACGGCAACTGCGGAACCGCCGGCCACGCGGCTCGTGCGGCGGGCTGCCAAGCAGCCCTACGCCAGCCGCGCAAACCGCGTGGTCGTCAGGCATCATCTGGGCCGGATCGTGGCCGTTATCGAGATCGTTTCGCCCGGCAACAAGGACAGCCGTGCCGCCCTGCGCGATTTCGTCGAGAAAACCAGCGGCTTCCTCCGCGCGGGCATTCACGTCTTGATCGTGGACCTTTTTCCTCCCACGCCACGTGATCCCTTCGGCATCCACAAGGCCATCTGGGACGAGATCGAGGAAGAGGATTTCACGTTTCCCGCGGGGAAAGACCGGACCGTGGTATCGTATCAGGCCGGCAGCGAGTGTGTCGCGTACATCGAGCCGTTGGCCGTCGGGGACGAGTTGCCGGACATGGCGTTGTTTCTGGTTGGAGACCTGCACGTTTTGACTCCCTTGGAGGCGACCTACCGGGCGGCTTGGGCGGCCAGCCCGGAGGCACTCCGCGTCGCGGTCGAGACCGGTGTCGTTCCGGACCCGGATGCGGATTAGAACTTTCTTGTACCATACACTCGGCAGCCGTCCCGACCTGCCGCTCGACTTCCGCCCGCTGCTCGCGCAAAATGCTCCTGTTCAGCCCGACCTCCATTGTAGGATTGCCGTGAAAAGCCTCGCCGATGCTCTGCCGCCCGAAATTGCCAGTCAGATTCATCCCGACTGGCGCAAGAACGAAGCCGATTACTGGACCGTCCGCGACGCGCTGCTGCAGCAATACCGTGATCAGTGGGTCGCATTCGCAGACGGCTCGGTAATCGCTTTCGGCCGCAATCCCACGAACGTGTTCCACGACGGCATGGCGACCGGGCGGCATCCCTATTTCACTCGGGTTGGCCACGAGAACGAGCCGGAGCGCGTTTCGACGAACAACCTATGCGTACGACACAAGTTATCCTGGCGAGGCCATGCCGTAAGTTTCCGTTGAATTTCGCACGGATCCTCTTCAATCCGGCGCAATCGTTGCTCGGGTGATCCCCGACATCGGCGCGGACATTACTATCTTGCCGTGGTCAGACTGTCAGCGACTTCAACTCGTTGCATCGGACGGCATCCCAACGATGGTGGGCGGTGTGGGGCAATTGTCTACAGCGACGGTCGCATTCGCGGCGTGGGCATGTATTGAGAATACCATGCATCCGTGCAGGATTCACGGCGAAGTTGGTGGGCGCGAACGCATCCTCGGACGCGACGTGCTGAATCGAATTGACGTGTTGTTCCGCGGCACGACCGGTGAAGTGATCTTAAATCCCTGAAAGCGGCCGACATCCTGAATCAGGGCGTACACCTGCGTGTTGTGGATCTGTTTCCGCCCACTCCTCGCGACCCGCACGCCCTTGACGCCGTCGGCACGGGCCGGCACCAGGCGATTTGGGACGAACTCGGTGAAGAGCGGTTCGAGGAGGTGCCCGGCAAGCCGCTGATCGCCGCTTCCTTCCTCGGCGGCGATCTTCCGATGGCCTACGTCGAGCCGCTTGGCGTGGGCGACGGGCTGCCATCGCTGCCGATCTTCCTTTCGCCCGACCGCTACATCCCCGCGCCCCTTGAGGAGACGTACCAACAGGCATGGGACGTGTTTCCGGCACTGCTGAAGGGGCTTATGGGAGGGAACGCGTAACTGCAAGAGGCGCAAAGGAAGAGGCTTTTGCGGCGTCTTCTTTGCGAGCTTTGCGACTTTGCGTGACGTGTCTGAAAATGCAAATTGCGCGCGAATGGGGCTTGCCCGCGGCCGTTGCGCTTATGCGTGCGAAGGGCGAACGCGGAAAAACGACCGATGGTAGCGGCGCGGCGACGGCGGGCGGCCGGTAGGGAAGAAAGGGGAAACGAGCGGTGTACGCTTCCCCGCGCGAAGCGGCCCGCGGCAAAAGAACGACAATACCTGTAAGCGTCCGCTTCGCTTCTTTTCCGCTTTTATCAGTGATGCCCGTATTTCCGCTCAGCCATTTCGCGCTGTTATTCGCTCCGATCCGTTTTTCCGCCGGCCGAATATTCAGTTTGCAGTTCTTTCTCAAATGTCATACAATCGCGGAGACGTGCGCAGTCGGGCAAATCGAAAATCTCTTGAGGAGTTTTCCAATGTGCGAGAATATCGTGCGCGAGTCGTTGGCGGTGGCATTGCGAATGAAGATTATTTTTCTGGCTTTGCTCTTGTCGGTTTCCTCTGTTTCTCCTGGGTCGGCAGACACATTGTCCTTTTCGACCCCTGGTTTAGCGTCAGTCACATTGCCCGCGTGTACTATTGAAGTTCAATGCTGGGGAGCGGGTGGCAATGGTGAAAATGGCTGGAACGACGGAATTCATACTGAGTATGGTGGCGGCGGCGGCGGTGGCTATAGTCAATGGAATGGTACGCTCAGTTCCGGCACATAGCATTTTTCAATTGCTGTTTCGCCCGCCGCCCCTCCAACCCACCCAACCCGCAGCGCCGGCGAGCCCGTCTTTCCGCAGGCAGATTTTGCCCGACCCGACTTGCCTGCCCGCAATCGGCTTCTGTTTAGACTCGGTTCTAGCGGAAGTCAAATTTCGTATCAGTTCAGTTTAACAATCCAACTGGAATGTGTGAGAATATTTGGATCCGAATCCTAGAGGAGATTGTGCCATGACATTGCGTGAGCAGGTCTTAGAAAGTGCGCTGGCCTTGTCGCCCGAAGACCAAGCCTTTGTCGTTGACGAATTGGAACAGCGCCTCAGTGCCAGCGGGTTTGTTTCGCCCGAGGCTGCCGCAGCATGGGGTGCGGAAGTTGACCGCCGCATTTCCACCTTCCAGGGCGGTGAAATCCAGGCCGCGGACGCCGACGTGGTCATGCGGCGGATGCGTGAGCAACTTGCGGCACACCCGACTCGCAAGGCGAAGTCGTGAAAATCCGCGTTCTTTCCCTAGCCGAATTGGATGCCGCCAAGGCTGCCTTGTGCTACGACGACTAGCAGCCGGGGTTGGGAGACCGGTTCTTCGCCGAGCTTGAACATGCGATCAACCGGGTTCGGCGCAACCCTTTTTCTTTTTCCACGTTTGGAATACTACAACGGCGGCCTCGACGTGCGTCGATGCAGATTGCATCGGTTCCCGTACATCGTGGCATTCCTCTGTTTGGCCGAAGAGATTGTTGTCGTGGCTGTCAGCGATGCGCGGCGCGACCCTTCGCACTGGCAGGAACGGTTGCAGTGAACCGGCCGCGGGCGGCCCGCAAAAAGTCCTCTGCAAACCGTAATTATCCGCTGGCGTCGGGGTCAGGCCGGCATTCACCACCTTACGCAACAAACTGGTGAATGGCGGCCTGACCCCGACACTGGGCAAAATACCCAAGCCTCCACTCAACGAGGAGGATACCACAAGCCACTGCTATTTGGAAGTCCTCAGCCCTACGGCTCGATCAAGTAGGCCTGGCCGTCGAGGTTGACGATCACGGCTTCATCCATGACGAGGTACTGCGACAGTGAACGGCCGTAGCGGTGAGCCAGGTCGAAATACTCCTGGCTGAACTGCTTGACCTTGCGGGCGTCCTGCTGCTGCGTGGGCGTCACCTGGGAATCGACCCACCGGTTCTGGCGACGATAGAAGGTGCGATTGCCGATATTGCGGACCGAGGTCTGCGCCTTGTCGGCCTCCGCCCGGATTTCGTCGCCGTAAGACAATTCGCTAGTCGCCTTGGCCGCTTCGACCATCGGAGCGCTGTTTAATGTCGTGGCGCCGTCGGCCGGGGCCTGACCGCCATAGCCACTGCCGCCATATCCGCCCCCGCCACGCACACGGGCTAAGGGGGCCGCCGGCGCGGCCGCGGCAAAGCGGCCAAAGCCGTTGGACGAATCCCTCTTCTCGGCAGCACGCAATTGGCCGGAGTAGCCCGTGGCGGCCGAGTAGTTGTAGGCGTTCTGGAAATCGCCCTTCATCGCCCGCTGCGCGGTGCCTGCCGCGCCGCCGGTTTGGGACAGCGATTCCAGCCGCCGGTTGGCGCGGTCGAAGTTCGAGGTCAGATCGTGGAGGTTGGTCGTTTCGTCGGCCATGAACGACGTGTACGGCGTGAGGATGCCGTGCCGCGTGGCCAGTTCGACCAGCTCTTTCACCAGTTCGTCATTCTTGCCGTTGAGGTCCATCTGATCGAGGATCTTGCCCACGCGGCGAACGGCCCACAGCTTCTCGACGAAGGCCAACGATTCGTCGTGGCTCTGCTCGACGAACGTGGCGGGGAAGTCGAATTTCTCCTCCTTGTCGCCGATCTTGCCGGTCAGGATTACTTTGGCCGTGCCCGCCTTCTTGTAACGCCCCACGATCACCAACTGGTCGCCGGCAAACAGATCGACCGCCTCGCGGGGATAAACGCGGCTGATGGGCGAGCCTTCTTCCGTCTTCGCCGCGTCGAAGTCGTAAACCAACTTCATCCCGGTCAGCACGGGCGATTCGATGCGGTTGTACAGCCGGGCGACGTGCTCCTCGATGTTTTCGTCGGGCCGCACGTATTCGCTCTGGCCGAAATTCTCGCGGACGAGTTTATCGAGGAAGCGGGCGTTCAGATCATAGCCCACGCCGAAGCAGAAAACCCGCGCGTGGACCTTGTTGAACTCCTTCGAGTTGGCGACGACCCGCATTTCGTTGGTTTCGCCCACCGTGGGCAGGCCGTCGGTCAGAAAGACCACGTAGCTCGGCCGGCTGGCGTCCGTGAGTTGCGCCAGCGAGACCCGCAGCGCCTCGTTGATGTTCGTGCTGCCGCCGGCATATATCCCCTCGGCAAAGCCCAGGGCCTCGCGGCGGGTCTTGTCGTTATAGCGTTGCAGTTCCGGCCGGAACGATTCGACCTCGCTGTCGAAGGCGATGATGTTGAACAAGTCACCCTCGCGGATGTTGTTCAGCACGTGCTTCAGGGCCGCGCGGACCTGCTCGATCTTCTGCCCGCTCATGCTGCCCGACCGGTCCATCACCAACAAGACCGTCTTCTTCGGCCGCTCGGCGCCGGCCTTGATCTGCGGGCTGGCCAGCAAGAGGAAGTAGCCGTCCTGAGTCTTGTCGGGCCGGTATGTCAAGACCCGCATGCTCACCTTGCCGCGGCCGATGTCGTACAGCAGGCGGAAGTCGGAGACGGGAACTTGGTCCTTGGCCGTATAGCTGACCAGGGCATGGCGGTCGTCGGGCCGCTTGATTTCGACGGCGTGCGTCGGGCTGTAGATGTTCTTGATGTCCTCCTGGCTTTCCACGGAGACGCGGAAATTGATCTTTTCGACCGGCTGCGAGGTGTATTTGGCCGTGCTCAAGGGGAAGAGGAAGTCGGTCATTCCTTCCTGCTTGCGGCAAAGCTGCACGTAGCGCAGCGAAACGGTCCGCTTGGCGCCCGGCGGCACGGGGAAGACGCTCGTCTTGAACATGCCCGTGCCAATCCACTCCAGCAAGGCCGGGTCGCGGTTCTTCCGCACGATCTCCTCGTAGGTCCGGCGGGCATCGTCGGCGCTCAGCAACTTGGCCGGCATCTCCTTGCCGTCGACCAGCAGGGTCATGCGATCGATGGCCCCGTCATAAGGCAGCGGAAAAATGAAGCTGACTTCCATCAGCCGGCTGCCCGTGTTCACGAACGACTGGGAGACCTGCACTTTGGCCACCTGGTCGCTCAGGTGGGCGTCGACCTCCAGGGCGTCGATCTTGTAAGAGACCGGGGCAGGTTCCGGCCGCGAAATGGAGTGCGGATAGGGATGCGGATAAGGGTGTGGCGGCCAGATGATGATCGGCCGAGGAAGGCGGACATGCTCCGCCGGATCGACCACCACCAGCAATCCTTGGGCTCTGGCAAGCACCGGAAACAGAAACACGACAACGGCAATCCACCGGCTCAACCTGGCAACCATGATAAGTCTCCTTGTTTCGAAGAACGTGCGAATCGTACAGTAGTTCGACGCGGCTGGCCGGCGGGGAGTTCCGAAATAATCGACCGCTTGCCAGAATCTCAAGTAGTTCGCTTTTGTCGAGAGGGACCTGATGTGCCCCCAGGCGAAGTGCCTGTCCAAGAACAAGTCCGTGATTTGGTCCAAGCTGCCCTCACCCTCTGCCCCTCTCCCGCATACGGGAGAGGGGAGTTGTTCACGGACAGGCACTAAACAAGAAAACTCCCGGTTTTTCCGCTGATACCTCGCACGATAATCCCTCCCGGCAAGAGGGATCTGCCCGCCCCCGATTTGACCTTAGCCGGGACGTGCGTAAGATCAATGGGAGGCAGATGCTTCCCCTATCTTCTCATTTTGCATGGTCCCTCGATTCAGAAAGGGTGTCTGTGATGCAAACTGCCAAGCAGCTTTCCGTTTCTTTGCTCAACAAGCCTGGCCGTCTGGCCGCGATGATGACCGCCCTGGCCAAGGAAAAAGTCAATTTTCTGGCCCTTTCGGTCATGGATTCCGGCGAACGCGGTTGTGTCCGCTTCGTGCCCGACAACCTGGATGCGGCCATGGAAGTCCTCCAGGGCATGAATCTCCACTACGACGCGGCGGATGTCTTGTTGGTCGAAGTGCCGAGTCAAACCGGGGCTTTTCGCAAGATTTGTGAAAAGCTGGCTGTCGAGCACCTGAATATCGACTACGCCTACTGCTCGTTCGCTCCGAGCAAGGGATCCAAAATGGGGGTCGTGGCCGTGGTCAAAGTCAACGACCTGGTGAAGGCCCAGCGGGTGCTTGGCGAGACGGGGAACACCGTATCTCGCACCCCCCGTCGGCCAGGACGCCGGCCGGCTTACGCCCGGTAAGTAGAACGGAATTCGTTCCGTTCGGAGTGGGCAGGACGGAATTCAGTCCGCGAGGATGGACGGCAAGCACTGAGTCGGCTGGTAGCTCGAAAATTCCGTGCCGGGTAGAATGGGGTCTATGAAGATCGTCCATTTGCTTGCCGGTGCGGGCTCGATGTATTGCGGAAGCTGCATGCATGGCAATACGCTGGTGGCAGGGCTGCGCAAGGCGGGGGCCGACGTCATTCTGGCCCCCGTTTATACCCCACTGCGGACGGACGAAGAGAACGTCAGCATCGACCGGCTGGCGATGGGCGGCATAAATGTCTTCCTGGATGAGGGCCTGCCGTTTTGGCGGTGGATGCCGGCGGTGATACGGCGACAACTCGACCGGCCGTGGCTGGTCTCCTGGATCGCCCGCGCGCCGGCAGCACGCGGCCGCAACAGCTCGGGCGGCTGGCGGTGGCCATGTTCCGTGGCGAAGACGGGCCCTTGAAAAGTGATATTCAACAGCTTATCGATTGGCTGCAAGCCGAGATCCGGCCTGACATCGTACACTTGTCGAACGTGATGCTGGCGGGACTCGCCCGGCCGCTCCGAGAACGTTTGGGCGTGCCGGTCATCGCCACGCTGTCGGGCGAAGACAGCTTCCTGGAGAAGCTGCCCTCTCCGTACGGCGCCCAGGCGCGGGCCGAGTTGCGCGCCCGAGCCGCGGACCTAGCCGGCCTGGTGGCCATGTGCGGGTACTACGCAGATTTCATGGCCGAGTATCTGGCGGTGCCGCGAGAAAAGATCGAAGTCATCCGACCGGGGTTGAACCTCGATGGGTATGGTGGAGAGAGCGGAAGACTTGAAAGGGAGGCCAAACCTCCCGGCAGTAACCCCAAAACGATCGGTTTTTTCGGCCGTATTTGTGCTGACAAAGGGTTGGACTTGCTCGTCGCCGCCCTGCATGCGATGAGCGAAGCAGGCAACTTGCCGCCTTGCCGCCTGCGCGTGGCCGGTTATCTCGATCGGTTGGACCGTGCCTATCTCGCTGAAATCCAGAAACGAGTTGCCGCCTGGATAGCGGCCGATCGCTTCGAGTATGTAGGCGAGTTGGACCGGGCGGGCAAGATCGCTTTCCTCGAATCGATCGACGTGCTATGCCTGCCGAGTATGATTCGCGAGAGCAAAGGGTTGCCGGTACTGGAGGCCTGGGCCAGCGGCGTGCCGGCCGTGCTGCCCGACCACGGCGCCTTCTCGGAGATGGTTGCCGATACCCGCGGCGGTCTGCTCTACGATCCGCGGCGTCCGGAGGCGTTAACCGAGGCCCTGCGCCGCATGTTGTGCGACGATGCCTTTGCTGCGGAGTGTGGCAGGCTCGCCCGGCATGCAGTGTACGAGCGTTACACGTCCCAGCGCGAGTCGCGCGAGATGTTGGCCTTGTATGAGAGGTTGTGCGGCAAGCCTACTTTCGCAACCGCCACTGCAAGCGGGCCAGGCTCCAGCCGCTGAAACCCATCCAGCGCAGCGCGTTCCAACAGCGAGCCCAACCGTTGCGGCGAAAATGCCCGATCGCCTGCGGAATCAGCCCGAAAAGACCGGCGCTTCCTGGCCCGGCGTGCAAGGACTGGATCTGCAGAGTCCGCTGCGGCCAGGTACTGCTCACGAGTTGTTCGATCTGGCGGAGAAAGACGGCCTCGAATTTCTCTTGCGAGTAACGTTGCTCGGCTTCCAAACGGGCCCGCTGCTGGATCTTCCTTCGCAAATCGGCATCGTCAACGAGTCGTCGCAAGGCCCGATACCAGGCCTCGGTATCGTTGGCCACGAGGAGCCCCGTCTCGCCATGCCGCACGCAATCGGAGTAGACCTCGACGTCGGAATAGACGCCGGCGATGCCGCAAGCGCAATATTCGCGGAATTTGTTGTTCGTCTTCGAGCGATGAAAGGCGTCGTCGGCTACCGGGGCCAGGCCGATCTCGAAACCGGCGGACGAAAAGCGGCGGAGAAAACGGTCGTAGTCGTGTACCACGGCGTGATGCCGCACCGCGGGCAACTCGGCCGGCGGTCGCGGTCCCCAGAAGTGCGTCTCGATCCGTGGTCCCTCTTCGTCCATCAGCCGCCGCAGGGCGGGAAGGAAGATCCGTGCCAGCGAGTCGTCAAGCCGGCTGGTCGCATAGATCAGCTTCAGTGGTCTGCCGGGCACGGGCGCCGAGGCATCCGGGGCACGCGGTACTCCCGGTCGCGAGTCGCGGTCGGCGGATCGCCGCACCTGGCGAAGATCGACCGCGCCGGCAACCATTTCCACGCGGGAATTCAACTGTTCGACTCGCGCCAGCAGCGACCGCGAATAAACGCGCACGAGGCTGGCTGCGGCAAGGTACTCGGTGAGCATCGCCAACTGCTCCGGCTGGGCATAGGCCCTGCCGTTGACCGATTCCGGCGAGAGTTCGAAGAAGTTGTCGTCCAGGTCATAGAGCACCGGCACGCCCGCGGCGACCGCCGTGCGCAGCAGTTCGGCCCGATCAGGCCGGACGTTGCGGCAGAACACGACCAGATCGGCCTCTTGAACGTCGCGCGGCGTGGCCCTGCTTTCCAGCGTTACCCACGCCCGAACCCGGCCGGCCTCGTGCAAAGCCACCAGCGGCTTGACGATACCAATCCACGTCGAAGGGCAGAGCCGGGGCAAAATGGCCACGACTCGCGGCGGAGAGGCAGGCATGAAGGGAGAACCTCGGCTTTTTCAGGGCGATGTGACTGTCGAAGCCGCAGTATAAACTTTGTTCCCCCCCGGAATCAACTTGAGCTTGACTCGAGTGGAGAAATTACCTATTTTCGCGGCCGGTGGCAGGTCCCTCTAGCAATGTCATCATTTCCATCAAGGCCGGGGCATGAACGCCAATGGCGCTGCTAGGTGTCCTCTCGATCCTGCAAATCGGTTTCCTGCCGGGTTATCTGCTGGTCAGGGCCTTGCGGCTTCGCGGCGGAGTCCTGGCGACGTTCGTCCTCGCCTTCGCCCTGAGCCTCGTCGCGAATCACGTGCTGGTCGCAGGGTTGGTCGTACTGAGGGTCTACCGGCCGGCCATCGTCTATGCCGTATATGCCGCGGAAGCGGCCCTCTTTCTGGGGATTGAACGCCGATTCTTGCAGACCAGCGCGAACGTCGCGTGCCGGATTCGATTCGACGACTCCATCGTTCCGCGTCAACGCTCGCCGTTGCGGCTGGTACTGACGGCTGCCGCAATGGTCGTCATCGCCGGATTCGCCCTCGCCGGCATGGCCCAGATCGGCCAGATCTTCCAGCAGTGGGACGCCGTCGTCTCCTGGAACCGCTGGGCAATCGACTGGGCCGCGAACCGCTTGCCTGACGGCACAAGCCTCTATCCGCAGCTTTTGCCCAGCAACGTCTCGCTGACCTATGTATTCATGCAGACCAGCGACGTCTGGATCTTCGCCAAGGCATTCCAGTTTCTCTTCTGCCTGATGCTCTTGCTGGCGATGTTCGATGCGGCGCGGGCGACGGGCAATTTCGGCTTCGTGCCGGGCGTGTTAGCGACGTATGGGCTCCTGGTAGCCGTGCTGCGGTTTCGCATGATCGCCAGCGGCTACGCTGACATGCCGCTGGCATTCTTTGCTTTCGCCGCCGTCTACGCCTTATTCCTGGCGAAAGACGCGGAAGGAGCGGGGATGCGGCAGCGATACGTCATGGTGGGCGCGGTGCTGGCCGCCGGAGCGGCGCTGACCAAGCAGACCGGTTTGTACATCGCGCTGGTCTATCCGCTGCTGGCATGGCTGTTCGTCTTGCGAAGCGGCCAACCGGACGGTCTGCGGCGGCATGTCGGCACTCTGCTGCGAGTCGCCTTGCTGACGGGCGTGCTGGCCACACCTTGGTATCTCCACAAGTTCGCCGAATTCCACGAGGCCCGGGACCGCAACAACACGGCCGTGCTGCTGTACGATTTCCACGAGGGCAGAAATTTGCCGCAGCGCATGCGCCACGGCGCGAGCACGCTGGTCGACGCCACGACGTCCGTGGGAGCCGTGCTCTTGCTGCTGGGGATCGGCGTCGGCCTTCGCGATCGGCAGCAGCGCTGGCTCGTGGGGCTCGTGGTCGCGCCGCTGGGGCTGATCTGGGCCGCCGCATTTTCCTACGATTTGCGGAACCTGGCCTTGATTCTTCCCTTCGCGGGTGGGGCCGCCGGCACGGGATTGTGGCGCGCGGCGGAGTGGCTGACTAATGCGTTGCCACGATCGGGTTTTCTCCGCGCGGAGCCCGTAGGGTGCGTGGAGCGAACCGCCGAGGAAATGGTGGGTTACGCACGGAGTCCAACCCCTGGTAACGATTCGTCCCCTTCCGAGTCGGTTCGCGCAACGCACCATCGATCGGAGACTTCCGTGCTTCACCCACCCTACGGTGCGCACTGGTTGCGCGTCGGCCACGTCGCCGCGGCATTGGCGCTGGCCGTCTTCGCCGCATGTCTCTGCGTGAGCGACAAGACGCTCCGAGAATGGCAAGCGCGGCAGCAGCGGCTGGTCGGGATTCCGGAATTGAACCTGCGGCTCTACGCCTCGGTCGAATCGCACGGCGGCCCGGCGATCATCGCCACCAACTACCAGGCAATGTCATGGCTGCCGGAGTTGGGACCGCGGAGCGTTTGCTGCACGTGCGAGAGTTTGAACGCCTTCCGCGCGACGTACGATCGGCCGGAAGTCCGCTATGCCCTCGTCCGGCAAGAGAAGCTCGCGCCGGCAATCCAAGCATATCTTGACGGCCCGGCCGGCCGGTTCGTCTTCGAAACCCGCGGTTTCCGCTTCTATGAGAAACCGTCCTCTAAAGCTCTACCAGTGCGGATTCCTTCGCAAACATGATCGAGATCGGAGAGCTTCTCGCGGAGATGCCGTTCAATCTCGGTCGGTAGCTCGAATGAGATTGCCATGATCATTAACTCCTTCTGAAAATTCTAGCTTTCTCCTAACCGGAGTGCTAGACCCGCGCTGGATGAACCGCGGAAACTGCACGACCGGGAGTTACTACTCCTCTTCCTCCTCCTTCAACTGCGCCTTGGCAATGATCTCCTGCTGGATGTTGCCGGGCACGATGTCGAGATGGCTCAATTCCAACGAGTAGCTGCCCTGGCCGCCGGTGATGCTGGAAAGGGCCCGGGCGTAGGTCATCACTTCGGCCAGCGGCACTTCGGCCACGACGGTTTGCAGGTCGCCGCCCGCCGAGTCCATCCGCAGCACGCGGCCGCGACGGCCCGACATGTCGCTGGTGATGTCGCCCACCTTGCTGCCGGGCACGGTGATCTCGATCTTCACGATCGGCTCCAAAAGGCCCGGCTTGGCCTGCTGGAAAACGTTGCGGAAGGCCATCGAACCGGCCGTCTTGAATGCCTGTTCCGAGCTGTCGACGTCGTGATACTTGCCGAAGTGGACCTCCACGCAGACGTTCTGCACCTTGTAGCCGGCGATCACGCCGCGCTCCATGCGCTCCTTGAACCCTTTCTCGATGGCAGGCAGGAAGTTGCTCGGAATCGTGCCGCCCACGATCGAATTGACCCACACGAAGTTGTTCTCCGCGTCGAAATGGTACTCCTTCATCGAGGGGAAACGCGTCTTGACGCAGAACTCCTCGGGGTTCGTGTCCTTGGGAAAGGGAAACATGCGGATGTGGACTTCGCCGAACTGGCCGCGTCCGCCCGATTGCTTCTTGTGCCGGTAGCTGCCCTCGGCATTGGCCTGGATCGTCTCGCGATAGGGGACCTTGGGCTCTTTCGTGTCGATTTCGGCCTTGTCACGGCGTTTAAGGCGTTCGCGGAGCAGTTGCAGGTGCAGTTCGCTCATGCCATAGGCCACCATTTCTTTGGTCTGCGGATCGTTTTGCAGACGGAAGGTGGGGTCTTCCTGTTCGACCTTCCTGAGCGCCGTGGCGATCTTGGCCTCGTCGCCACGGCCCTTCGACGAGATCGCCAGGCCGACCATCGGCGCCGGGAAGTGGATGTGCGGCAGCAGCAGGTCGCCCAGCGACATGCCCGTCTTGAGGTCTTCCATCTTCGTCACGGCAACGATCTGGCCGGCGCCGGCCGAGTCGACGGCTTCGGTCTTGTCGGCCTGGATCTCGAACAACTGGCCCAGCTTGATGCCCTTGCGGACTCCCTCGGCATGCACCGTGTCGTTGCTCTTCAAGGTGCCCGAGTAGATACGGATGAAGCTCAGCTTCTGCACGAAGGGGTCGATGCGGGTCTTGAAGATCTGCGCAACCAGCGGCCCGTCGGGATCGGCCATGACGTCGATCACCTTCTCGTCGGCGGTGACGGCGGTGCGGTGGACCGCAGTGGGTGGCAGGCCGCAGAAGACCAGCGCGTCGAGCAGTTCTTTCACGCCCACCCCGGTCTTGGCCGAGCAGCAAACGATGGGAATCAACGCGCCGCCGGCCACGGCATGGACGATCAACCGGGCGAGTTCTTCGTCCGTTGGTTCAACGCCGTCGAAGTAGCGGGTCATCACGTCCTCATCGATCTCGATGATCGATTCGATAAGCGACGTATGAATATCGTTGGGGTCGATCAGTGCGCCCTGGGTGTCTTCCGGCACCTTGAGCGTGCTGGCCACGCCGCGGAACTCGGTGCCCTGGCCGAAAGGAACGTTCAGAAGCTGGCAGCTCTTGCCGAACATCTCCTGGATGTTCTTCACCAGCGTGCCGAAGTTGACATTGTCGGCGTCCATCTTGTTGATGGCGATGAACCGGCCCAGGCCCGCCTTGCCCGCCTCGTTGAAAACCCGGCGGGTGGTCACGCCGATACCGCTTTGGGCGTTGATCTCGATGACTACCGTGTCGACGGCATGCACCGCGCCGATCGTCTGTCCGACGAAATCGGGGTAGCCGGGGGTGTCGATCGCGTAGAACCGTTTGCCGTCATGATTGAAATGCACGACGTGGGCCTCGACCGAGTGGTGATGCACTTTCTCTTCCTCGTCGAAATCGCAAATGCTCGTGCCGTCGTCGACGTTGGCCGGTCGCGTGACGGTGCCCGTCAGGGAAAGGATCTTGTCCAAGAGGGCGGTCTTTCCCGCGGCCCCGTGTCCGCCGAAGGCCACGTTGCGAATGTCTGTGACTGGAATTTTGGCCATAGTTAGGTAGTCCTTTTATTCTTGGTTGTCGGTATTGAAGCCCGACGCGGGCACCATGTACGCATGGTCGGCGAGGAATCGGTTTTCCCATTCGTTGACGCACATTCCTCGCTTGCGCGTCGGGCTTCAATGTGGATCGCGGCTAAAGCCCGGCCGCGGCCAGCGCGTCGGGCAAGGTAATAGTTTCTTCGTAAAGGGCCCGGCCGATGATGCAGCCGGCCATGCCAACGGCGGCCAGACGGGCAACGTCGGCCGAAGTCGTTACTCCGCCCGACGCCACCACCGGCAGATCGATCGCCGCTTGCATCTCGGCCATCGCCGCCACGTTCGGTCCAGCCAGCATGCCGTCGGTGGCGATATCGGTGTAAATGATCGCCGCCAGCGGCTCGTGGCTGAACTGCCGGGCGAGTTGCGTGGCGGCCATCTCGCTGGTCTGCAACCATCCGTGCGTCGCCACTTTCCCGTCGCGGGCATCGATTCCCAGGACCAGCCGCTGGGGAAACTGCCGACATACACTGCGAAACCACTCGGGCTGCCGAATGGCCAGCGTGCCGATCACCAGGCGGCATAGTCCCATGTCCAGCAGTTCGCGGATCGTTTGTTCGCTGCGAATGCCGCCGCCCAACTCACATGAGAGGTTTACGGTCTTGAGAATCGACGCGACGACGGAGAGGTTCCGTGGCTGGCCGTCCCGGGCACCATCGAGATCGACAAGGTGCAGACGGCTAGCCCCCCGTTCGGACCATTGCTGCGCATGGCGACAGCATCCTCGCCGAAAACCGTTTCGCGATCGTAGTCGCCCTGCTGGAGACGCACGCATTTGCCTCCACGCAGGTCGATTGCAGGCCAGATTTCCACCCTTTGAGAGCTCCCGATCAAGACCCGGGGCCAAGTTGCAAAAGGCCAATTCTACACCAACCCACTGCCAATGCAAGGAGTGGGGAGCGCAAACGAGGGCAGAAATCATCGCTACATACAGGTCCAAACTGCAAATATCTTCGCCGTTGTGATGATTGCACGATCCGGAAAGGACGGCCGCTAACTAGCAAAATCTGCCCCCCTTGCCGCCAACAAGTCCAATCTTTATACTTGACCGTCTATCTTTATTGAGCCCCCAGCACAACCGGGGTTCCGGATAGGGATTGCCTGCGAAAAACGGGGTTGTACGAGGGGATTTCAGGAGTAACGACGACCATGACGATGGACAAAAGTCTTCGCGTGCGATCGGGAATGGCCCGTGCGCGAAGCGTGCTCACTCGCGATGAGCGCATCAAGCGGCTCAAGGATGCCGAGCGGTGGAAGGAAGGGGACAGCCCGTACGGCTTGCCCAAGGTTCGCGTCTACAAGCTCGCGATGAAGAAGAAGAAAAAGAAGGCCAAGGAAGACGAAGAGGGTGCGGATGCAGCCGCTGCTCCGGCCGCGGCCGGCAAGACGCCTGCTGCCAAGGCGCCTGCCGCCAAGGGCAAGAAGTCAGCTTCCGAACTTATGAACATCGACTTCAAGCTTCCTGAACTCGGCGAGAATGTCCATAGCGGCGACGTGGTGAACGTGCTCGTGCAGGAGGGCGACGTGATCGCGGCCAACGATGGCGTCGTCGAGTTGGAAACCGACAAGGCGGTCGTCGAGATCCCTTGCCCCCATGCCGGCCGTGTCGCCAAACTGCTGGTGAAAAAGGGCGATACGGTGAAGGTGGGCCAGGCCATCCTCACGATTGCCAGCGGTGAAACGTCCGAGCCTGCGGCCGCTGCGACAACGTCTGCCCGAACGGCCGCGCCCACGGCCCCCACGGCATCTCAACCGCCGGAAAGCGCGAAAGCCAAGGCAGCCAACGCGGTTGCGGGCGCCAAGCCGGCCGTGCTCGACCGGCCCGGCCCGATTCCCGCCGGCCCAGCGGTACGCCGCTTGGCGCGGGAGCAAGGCATCGATTTGCGAACGGTCGCCGGCAGTGGAAAATACGGACGCATTACTGCCGAAGATGTCCAGGCAGCTTCTCCGGGCTCTCCTGCACCGGTTTCCCCGCCGTCGCCATCTCCCCTGCCTGACCGCGCCGGTACCCTCGGGATTGCAGCCGACTGTTCCGCCAGGCGAGTCGGGCAGCGACGCCTGGGGACCCATCCGCATCGAAAAACTATCCCGCATTCGCCGCACCATCGCCGAGCAGATGACCCGCGCGGCCTCGACGATTCCGCACGTCACCAACTTCGACGACGCCGACGTCACCGAACTGGAACGGCTCCGGCAAGGCGTGCCGGCGGGCCAGTTGGGCCAGAACATCAAGCTCACGATGATGCCGTTCGTGATGAAGGCCGTGGGCATGGTCCTGCGCCGTCATTCGTCGCTGAACGCCGTTTTCGACGAGCAGAACGAACGAGATCATTTACAAGGAATACGTGAACCTGGGCATCGCCGTCGATACGCCCCGCGGCCTCGTCGTGCCCAACATCCGCAATGCCGACCGGCTGACGATTCTGCAATTGGCCCAAGCCTTGGGCTCGATCGCCGAGCGCGCCCGCGGTTCGCAATTCGGCATCGACGACCTCCGCGGCGGCACGTTCACGATCAGCAATCTTGGCGCGGTTGGCGGATCGTACAGCACGCCGATCATCAATTTTCCGGAAGTGGCCATTTTGCTCTTGGGCCGGGCGCGATGGCTGCCGGTAGTCCGCGGCGAGAATCACGACCGCATCGAAACCCGCCTGATGATGCCTTTGAGCCTTTCGTTCGACCATCGTCTGGTCGACGGCGCCACGGCCGGCCGGTTCCTTAATGAAGTCATTCGCAACCTGGAAACGCCCGGCATGTTATTGCTGGCATGAAGTGGATGGCGGCCTGAACGTAAGAATTCCAAATCCGAAGCATCAAGTCCGAAACAAATCCCAAATCCGAAACACCAAATACTAAACAGAATTCAAATGACAAAGATCCAAATTGCGTTTCCGACGTTTTGAATTTTGATCTTTGAATTTGTTTGAGATTTGAAATTTTGGATTTGGAATCTTCATCCCCATGGATTCACAACTCGTTGTTCTCGGCGGCGGGCCGGGTGGTTACGCCGCGGCATTTCTGGCGGCCGATCTCGGCATGCAGGTCACCCTGGTCGATCTGGAATCGCGATTGGGCGGCACATGCCTGCTTCGCGGCTGCATTCCCTCGAAGGCCCTGCTGCACGTCGCCAAGGCGATGTCGGACGCCTCGCACTTGAGCGAATGGGGCGTCTCCTTCCCCAAGCCGGCCGTCAATATCAACGCCATGCGGGCACGGAAGGAGAAGGTCATCGCCACGCTCACCGGCGGGCTGAAGCAAGTCGCGTCGAAGCGCAAAGTGAAAATCGTTCAGGCCAAGGCCCTTTTCGAAGACGGGCGAACGCTGCGGTTGCAACCGGTCGGCAACGCCCCGCTGGCCGACGACCGCATCCGCTTCGAGAACTGCATCCTTGCCAGCGGTTCGCGGCCCTCGCGGATACCGGCCTTCGACCTGCCCACGCCGCGCGTGATGGACTCGACCGGAGCGTTGGAACTGCCCGACGTGCCGGAGTCGCTACTGGTTGTCGGCGGCGGTTACATCGGCCTGGAAATGGGCACGGTCTACGCGGCCCTCGGCACTCGCGTCAGCGTCGTGGAACTGACCGACGGCTTGCTGCCCGGCGCCGACCGCGACCTGGTCCGCCCGTTGCACAAGAAGCTGAGCAAGGATTTCGCCGAGATTCTGCTGGGCGTGAAGGTCGTTTCCATGGTCGACAAGGGCCAGACGATCGAAGTCAGCTTCGAGGGCAACGTCGATCGCAAAGTCCAGCAGTTCAGCCGCGTGCTGGTTTCCGTGGGCCGCCGGCCCAACAGCGACGGCCTGGGCTTGGAGAAGACCAAGGTCCAGGTCGACAAGCAAGGCTTCGTCACTGTCGATGCCCAGCGGCGGACGGCCGAGCCGCATATATGGGCCATCGGCGACGTCGCCGGCCAGCCGATGCTTGCCGCACAAGGCGTCCCATGAAGGCAAGACGGCAGTCGAGGCCATTGCCGGCCGCAAGGTCGCCTTCGAACCCCGCGCGATTCCGGCCGTGGTCTTCACCGATCCTGAAATCGCCTGGGCCGGGCCTGACGGAAACCGAGGCCAAGGCAGCAAGGCCGCACCGTCGAAGTGGCCCAGTTTCCCTGGGCGGCCAGCGGCCGGGCCCAATCCGTCGGTCGCACCGAAGGTCTGACGAAGTGGCTCATCGATCCCGCCAGCGAGCGCGTACTGGGTTGCGGCATCGTCGGCGCGGGTGCCGGCGAGTTGATTGCCGAGGCCGTGCTGGCCATCGAAATGGGGGCCTCCGTGGCCGACATCGCCGAGTCGATCCATCCCCATCCCACGCTCAGCGAATCATTGGGCTTCGCCGCCGAAGTTTTCTTTGGCACCGCCACCGATCTCTATCGACCGCGGAAGAGTTGACTTGCCAAAAAACCGGGACGGAAAAATGGGCATGCCCAACGCAGCCCCTCTTCCGTCCCTTGCTTCTCTGTCGAAACTGTTTCTTCTGTCGCGCCTTGCGGACAGCTCGCTCAACCCTAGCCCTGCGGGCCCATGAAATTCGGACGAACGCGCTTCTGGAAGTCGGTTTCCAAGACGCCGAATGCCTGTTCATGCCGTTGAACTGTGTACTGCAAGAGTTGCAGCAACCGCTTGGCCGTGTAGAAATTCGTGATGATCCGCTGGGTGATGGCGATCGGTTGGACGGGAGCGCCTCCCGGATTGAGACCAAAATCGATGATCAACTCCTCCGGCGTGCCCATCACGCGGCAGAAGTTGGCATAAAGCGCCGTTGCCTTCGTGTCGTCAATCTGGGGCTGGGCACGTTGCTGGGCCTGGCCGGCCGCCTGGGGGTTTTCGGGCTGGGCTTGTAGGTCGTTGGACACAGTGAACTCCTTCGGCAAGATTAGGAAAAAATTTTCAACGGATACGTTAATCTACCTCACTCCAGGTCGCCCGCGAGCCCCGCTCTTCCGAAAACGGCGTTTTTCGACGCTAGATCGGCAGAAATCGCCCGTTGAATCGAAAAAAACGGTCTTTTTGGTCAAAGAACGCAAACAGTCCAAAGAACCAGGGTAAGTTTGCCGATTATTCCGACTGCACCGTTTAGGAAGACTTTAACGGCAGTCTGGACACAAAAGAGACTTTCCGAACATTCCTAAACGACCAGGCTTACTAGAGTACCCTAAACCTGCACCCCACAGGTTCCCGGTCATGCCCAGCAAACCCAAGACGCGATTGCAAATACCGGGTACACCGCCTGGACGGGTTCGCTGCTTCCCGGTTCTTGAAGTCGGTTCTGAATTCGGCTGCTGTCCCAGGTCGGCCATCGCGGCCGCCTGGCTTGCCATGCTGCTGCTGGCCGGTTGCCGCACTGTCAACCCCTACGATCCCAAACTGGAACCGCCCATGCCCGCGGCCCTCCAGCCGCCGCGGGAAATGAACAAGGTCTCCCTGCCGGCCTATCGCATCGAGCCGCCCGACGTGATCCAGATCGAAATGCTCAAGCTCATCCCCTTGCCGCCCTATCGGGCCGAGATCTTCGATGTGCTGCAGATCCGCGCCAACACCCCGCCCGACTACCCGCCGGTCTACGACAACTTCATGGTCGAGGCCGAAGGCACGATCAATTTCGGTCCCGTCTACGGCTCGGTCCGCGTGGCCGGCATGACCATCGACGAGATCCGCACGATGTTGAACAAGTGGCTGCAACAGTGGCTCCGTGAACCGGCCGTGAGCGTGCAACTGGCCCGCGTCTCCGGGGCTCAACCGGTCACCGGCCAATACCTGGTCGGTCCCGACGGCACCGTCAACCTGCGGCAGTACGGCGTGGTCCACCTCGCCGGCAAGACCGTGACCGAGGCCCGCGTCGCCCTCCAAAACCACTTGAAACAGTATCTCGACTCGCCCGAATTGGCGGTCGACGTGGTGGCCTACAACAGCAAGGTGTTCTACATCATCACCCAAGGGGCCGGCCTGGGCGACAATGTCCGCCGCCTGCCGATCACCGGCAACGAGACGGTCTTGGACGCCATCAGCCAGGTCAACGGCCTGTCGCAGATCTCCAGCAAGAAAATCTGGATCGCCCGGCCGGCGCCGCACAATTTCGGCTGCCAGCAGATCCTGCCCATCGAGTGGGACGCCATCACCCAAGGGGCGCAGACGGCGACGAACTACCAATTGATGCCCGGCGACCGGCTGTACGTGTCCGAGGACGAACTGACCACCTTCACCAACATATTGGGCAAGGTCACTGCCCCGATCGAACGCATCGCCGGCATCGCCGGGCTGAGCAGTTCCACGCTCCGCGGTTGGGAAACAATGGGCCGCCACTACAACGCTACTCGAAATGGACAGTAGCCCGGGTAGCCTACGCCCCCTCTTCGTCCCCTTTCTGCTTGCATTCCCGGAAGCATCGCCGTATATTAACGAGTTATTGAATTACTGCATTTAGATTATAGCTTTACTAAGGATTCTTATGCCTGCCCTTGTGCCTGTTCACGGTGGTCTCACCGAACCTGTTTGTCGTACCGTGCCTGCCGATCAGATTGCGAGCTTTGTCGCGCACGCAAAGACCTTGGCCCAAGTTCCGGTTTCCGACGCCGATCTGTCGACCGTCTATCGCCTGGGCGATGGTGGTTTGAGCCCTTTGACAGGTCCGATGGATTCTAAGACCTATCACCGCGTGCTGGAAGAGTCGGTCATCGAGCATGAGGGAAAGCTGTATGCCTGGACGATTCCGATCGCCCTGCCGGCAACCGCGGAATTGGCCACCAAGCTCAAGGCCGGCCAGGAAGTGGCCCTGGTGAACTCCGCTGGCGAGATCGTGGCCGTGCTGGAACTCAACGACGTCTATGCCTGGGACAAGTCCCATTACCTCAAGTCGGTCTATCTCACCGACCGGACCGATCACCCCGGCGGCGACATGGTGCTGAACGGCGATGCCGACAAGACGCACCTCTTGGGCGGAACGATCCGCGTGTTGCCGCAGCCCAAGCACCCGCGCTTCGGCAAGTACGTGCTTTCGCCGCGCGAGGTCCGCAAGTTATTGGAAACTAAAGGCTGGAAGCGGGTCGTCGCTTTCCAGACTCGCAATCCGTTGCACCGTGCGCACGAGTACGCCCTGGTCTACGGGCTGGAAACGCTGCTCAAGGCGGGACACAACGCCGGCGCGGTGCTCAATCCGCTGATCGGCGAGACCAAGGGCGACGACGTCGATGCCGACGTTCGCATGCACACCTACGAAGTGCTGATCGAGAATCGTGCCTTGGGCGACGGCGACAGCGACCCGCAGCTCTGGCAAGCCCGCGGCGAGAAACTGCCCGACCGCGTGATCCTGCTGGGCCTGGATATCAAGATGTTCTACGGCGGGCCGAAGGAAGCGGTGATGCATGCCATTTACCGGCAGAACTTCGGCTTCACCGACATCGTCATCGGGCGGAAGCACGCCGACGCCCCGTATCACGACGGCAAGCCGATCTGGGGCGATTTCGACGCCCAGGAGATTTTCGGCCGGCTCAAGGGCGACTTGAAGATCCAACCCTTGAAGGTCGGCTTCGCGGCCTACTACGATTCGATCGGCCGCGTCGACCTGATGGACAATCATCCTGGCGAGAAGCCCGTGTTCATCTCCGGCAAGGACGTTCGCAAGGCCCTGATTGAAGGCCGGCCGGTCGATCCGCGGATCATGCGCGAGAGCACGGCGGCGATTTTGACGGAAGCGATGAAGGGGAAGGCGTGATGCGGGGCGGTAATGCTCGCTTTCCCGACCGTGAGGAAGTGTCTATAATATGAATATGATCCTTGAAAAAGGACCTAGACGCCCATGACTAAATCACCCGCGGCTTGAGGATCGCCCTTCATGCATCCATTTCGGGCAGGCCGTCGCACGAGCCCGAATACGCCTGGGAAATCGAAGAAATCGCCGACACGCTCGGCATCGCCAAGTCGACCGTCTGCCTCTGGCTCCGCAGTCGGCCGCTGGGACGGGCCGCCGCCAAGGCCCCGGGACACGGCGCGGCTGACCGCCAAACTGGCTGCCCGCTACGAGTCGCTGTACCAGCGCGCCCTGCGGGAGTGGAACCGTTCCAAGGCCGACCGCATGGGTTCATCGCAAGATGGACTTACATGCCGGTCGGGCTCAAAGGTGCAAACGGTTGTCGCGCCGCGGTCGGACGCCGAGGAGTTCGCTTCGCGCCACCCAGGAAGAGCTTGATGAAAAAGCCCGGGTGGTCGTCGGGACGGCCCCCCAAGTGGCGATGCAAGCAACGGCGATTCCGATCGAGCAATGCTCTTGCGGAACTAGTCTGCGTTTTCAGCAAGCGAGAAGGGAGATGCCGGCGCCCGCTCGGCGGGGTTGGTGAACGGCGGTACGGCGGGAAAGCCACGCGATCGACGCACGTCGTTTGTGCCAAACAACTTATATCTGCGCCTGGACGAATCTTCCGGCGTTTCTCGTTCGGCAACGTTGCCGAACTTCTCCAAAAAGGGGGTTGGGGGAAAGTAGAGGGCGAAAGGCGAAAGACAGGAGGCGGAAATGACCCTCTTCAATCAGCGTGTCGGTGGGAAGCGGTTCCTTTTCGCGTTGTCGTCGTTCGCTGCTCAAACATCGTTTCCATCGACACGAGGTCGGTGGGGAACGATTTCCTTGTCGGACCGTCGTCTTAGCCGCTCAATCATGGATCCACCGACGCGGGGTCGGTCGGGACTTGCGTTGGCTTGAAACCCGGCAAAGGTTACAATGACCCCCATGCATCGCACGTTGGCCGATTTCCTGGAAGAACTGGGGCGGGCCGGGGAATTGGCCCCGGTCGATGCCGAGGTCGATCCTTGCCTGGAAGTCGCCGAAATTACCCGTCGCGTCGCCCGGCAGGCGGGGCCAGCGCTGCTCTTCCGTAGCGTCAAAGGGCATGACATTCCCCTGCTCGCGAACCTCCTGGGCACCGAGTCGCGTATCTGCCGGGCCTTGGGCGTCGAGACCATCGAGGAGGCGATCGGCCGGACGGATCGCCTGCTGAATGCCAGCGGCGGCGACGGCTGGCTGGAACGGCTCCGCTTTGGCGCGCGAAGCGGCGCCGCCGCAAGTTTTGCCGCCAATCGCGTGAAGTCCGGCGCGTGCCAGCAGATTGTCCGCTTGGGCAGCGACGTTCATCTGGAAGAACTTCCCTGTCCGCTATCTGGCGCGGAAGTCAAGACGCCGGCAATTACCTCGGCAACGGTCCTTTCCGCCGAACCGGACTCGCATGCCCAGGTCTTCTTGCCGGGCGACGTGCAGATCTGCGGCCGTGATCGACTGATTGCCGCCTGGTCGGACGTGGCCGTAGCGATTCCTCTTTTCCAGGAATACGCCAGTCGAAAGACTCGCATGCCCGTGGCTGTTCTGATTGGCGGCGACCCGGCGGTACACCTGGCCGCTGCGGCCCCCCTGCCATCGGCCGTCGATCCGCTGGGGCTCGCGGGATTGGTGCGCGAGAAGCCCCTGGATGCCGTGACCTGCCGGAGCATCGATCTGCTCGTGCCGGCCGAATCGGACATCGTGCTGGAGGGCTATATCGATCCCACCGTTGCCGAGACGCGAACCGCCCCGCGCTGGTCGCCCACCGATCGCCTGCTCGAGGAGCAGCCGGGGCGAGTGATCCACGTTACGGCGATGACGCATCGGGCTAATCGTATTTTTCCGGCGGCGATTCCCGGGATGGGCCGCAACGAGGTCTGTTTGCGCGACCGGGCGATGGCACGAGTCTTTCTGCCGCTCTTGAAGATGCGAATTCCCGAGTTGGTCGATTTCGATCTGCCCTTGTCCGGCGGCGCCAGGCATCTGGCGATTGTCGCCGTCCGCAAGACATACCCCGGCCAGGTACGGCAGGTGGCGACGATGGCCTGGGGACTGCGGCCGTTTTGTTTTGCCAGGTTCTTGTTGTTGGTCGACGCGGAGGTGGATGTCCGCAACGCGGAAGAAGTCTGGGCGTCGATAGCCCACGAAGCACATCTTGTCCGCGATGTCTGGCTGCATGTTGCGCCGCCTGATCCTTTGGACCCGACTTCAGCTTGGGACGGACTGGGTCAGCGGATGGCCATCGACGCCACGCGGAAATTTGCCGCCGAGGGCCGCGCAACACGACCGCGCAATGCCTCTTTGGATCGCGATATGGAAAAGCTCGTCACCGACCGTTGGGCCCAGTATGGCTTGGGACCGGATAGTTGACCCATGCCGCTCGATAAATCCTCGGATCGCGTGCGTCAGATGTTCGGCGAGATCGCTGGGCGCTATGATCTGCTGAACCACGTGCTCTCGCTGGGCATCGATCTGGCCTGGCGGCGGAAGACCGTGCGCTTCGTGCCGCCCAAGCCCGACGGCGGGCCGATCCTGGATGTCTGCACCGGCACCGGCGACCTGGCCTTGGCCTACTGGAAGGTCAGCGGCCGCAAGGCCGAGATCGTGGGCGCCGATTTCTGCCAGCCCATGCTCGCGCTGGCCGATCAGAAGGGCCGTCGCGCCGGGGCCGAGAAGCAGATCACCTGGCTCGAAGCCGATACCCAGCAGTTGCCGTTTCCCGGCGACTACTTCCAGATCGTGTGCGTCGCCTTTGGGCTGCGGAACGTGAGCGATACGGACCGCGGTCTGCGGGAGATGACGCGCGTGTGCCGGCCCGGTGGAAGCGTGGCCGTGCTCGAGTTTTCCACGCCGACGCTCTGGCCGCTGGGCCCGCTCTACGGCTGGTATTTCCATTACGTGCTGCCACGGATCGGACAGGCCTTGGCCCGGAATCATCAGTCGGCTTATAATTATCTTCCGGCCAGCGTCAGCCAGTTCCCGCAGGGCGAGGAACTTGCCGCGCGGATGCGGGCCGCCGGGCTGGCACGGGTCGAGTACCACCGCTTTACCCTGGGGATCGCCACGCTCTACGTGGGCCGGAAGTAGTTGGCGTCGAGCGCAGCGCAGGCCCGCCTTGCGTCCAGAGATCGGTCGTTGGAAGGTTCGAACATCATGAAGCGAAACATCGTCGTCGCCATCACCGGGGCCAGCGGTGTCGTCTATGGCACGCGGCTCTTGGAAGTGCTCCACGCCGCCGGTTGCGACATCCACTTGATCATCAGCCCGGCCGCGCAGACGGTCTTGCGGCAGGAACTCGATCTCTCGGTCGATCTGGACAACTTCTCGCCGTCGATGCTGATGTTGGACATCGGCTCCCGGCCCAACGATCGCAAGTTGCAGGTCCTGCGCACCATGTCGGGCATTTCCAGCGACGAGAGCAACGTCCTGGCCGTCGGGTCGGGCGAGGAAGGCAAGCTGATCTACTATCATTATCGCGACTACCTGGGCGCGATCGCCAGCGGTTCCTTTCTGACCGACGGCATGGTGATCTGTCCTTGCTCCAGCGGCACGCTCAGCGCTATCGTCCACGGCACCAGCGCCAACCTGATCCACCGCACGGCAGAAGTCCACTACAAGGAACGTCGCAAGCTGATCCTCGTGCCGCGGGAGACGCCGCTGTCGATGACCGTGCTGGACAACCTGAAACGCGCCGCGGAATACGGCGCGGTGATCTTGCCCGCCATGCCCGGCTTCTATCATGGCGTGAAGACCATCAGCGACCTGATCGATTTCGTCGTGGCGCGGATCCTCGATCAGTTGGGCATTCGCAATTCGCTGATCCACCGCTGGGGAGGCGAGGAGTGAGGCGAAGGGAAGACCGTCGTAGTCGAACTGCGTCGCAAGGAGTCGTGCCGAATAACCTGTTGCTACTTTTGGACCTCTTGGCGAGGTATAATCTTTGCAGAGTTCATGCTCCCCGGAGGACATTCCCATGCCTAGCCCGTTTCCAGGAATGGACCCTTTTATCGAGGGTCAAGTGGGGAAAGGTTTTCATACCAGGTTCATTGCCGTTTTGAGTGAGATATTGGTGGCCCAGTTGCGGCCGCGCTACGTGGTTCAGATTGAAGAATATGTTTATCTCGCCCGCGAGGACGAAGAGCCGGACCGGTTATTCGAACCGGACCTCGCGGTCGTGGAAGGACCGGCCGAAGCAAGCACGGTCGCGGAGAATTCAGCCGTTACAGCCACGCTTGCGCCCGCGATTCACACCATTCCACTTCCGCGACAACATCGGCAGAGATTCCTCTCGATCCGCAACACGCAATCACGAAACGTCGTCACGGTGATCGAACTGCTCTCGCCATGGAACAAGACGCCGGGCGATGGATGGAGCGAGTATCTGGTGAAGCGCAGCAACATTTTCTACACGCCTGCCCATCTTGTGGAGATCGATCTCTTGCGTTGCGGTCAACGATTGCCCACGCGGGAGCCGCTCGCCGCCGCCGATTTTTTTGCATTCGTCTGCCGCCAACAAAAACTGCCTCACGTTGAAGTCTACGGCTGGACTTTGCGCGATCCGCTTCCCGTAATTCCGATACCCCTGGCAAGCGACGACCCCGACGCGCGGCTCGATCTGCAAGCGGCTTTTACCACGACCTATGACCGGGCCGGTTATGACTATGCCCTCGATTACCACTCCCCCGTCGAGCCGCCACTGGAGGCTTCCCTGGCAGAATGGGTACGATCGGTCGTGGGAAAATGAACGAATATGGAACCACGCAATTGACCGCCGAGTATAGGCGGGGATTCACCCGCAGGAGCCTTTTTTATATTAGGGAGATTCATGAACCATGACCGAAATCGCTGAAAAACTCAAGGCGGAACTCTCGCGACTTGCCGCCGAAGACCGAGCGGAATTGGCCTACTGCTTGATCCGTTCCCTTGACGATGCAGACGAAGGCGACGTTCAGTCGGCTTGGGAAGCGGAGTTGGAGCAAAGATGGCAGGACATGGAGAGCGGAACCGTCCCTGGCGTTCCTGCGGAAGATGTGTTCGTTGAGATGCGAAAGAAATACCCATGAAGGCGGAAGTTCTGAGAAACTCCTGGTTCAGTTTCCCGTGCTGCAACAACTCCGCCACCTCCTGGAGATGATCCGCTTCAGTCACACGCTCTTCGCGTTGCCGTTTGCCTTGCTGGCCGCCGCGATGGCCTGGACGCTGAACGCGCGGAGCACGCCGCCAGTGCCGTTCCGCTGGCTCGACCTCGTGGGCATCCTCGTCTGCATGTTCGCCGCCCGCAGCGCGGCGATGGCCTTCAATCGCCTGGCCGACCGGCAGATCGACGCCTTGAACCCGCGAACCAGGCTGCGGCACCTGCCCAGCGGCGTGCTGAGCGTGGGAGGGGTCCGGGCCTTCACGATCCTCTGTGCGGCGGGGTTCGTGCTGGGAACGCTGCTCTTCCTGCCCAACTGGATCCCCCTGGCGGCGTCGCTGCCGGTGCTGTTGTTTCTCTTCGGCTACAGCTACGCGAAGCGATTCACTTTGCTGTCCCACCTTTGGCTGGGAATTGCCCTGGCCCTGGCGCCGTCGGCGGCCTGGGTCGTGTTGCGGGCGGAACTTGCCTGGCCGCCGCTGGTGCTCAGCACGGCCGTGGCGCTATGGGTGGCAGGCTTCGACATGATCTACGCCTGCCAGGACTACGGCTTCGACGTCGCCATGCGGCTGCACAGCGTCCCCGTCCGACTGGGCGTGGCCGGCGCCTTGCGCCTGGCGGCCGCCTGTCATTTTGCCATGGTCGTGCTGCTGGCCATTCTTCCCTGGACTTACCCGCCACTGTTCGGGGCCGTCTATCTGACCGGCGTGGCCGCGATCGGGCTGCTGCTGGTTTACGAGCATTGGATCGTGCGGCCCGATGATTTAAGCCGCGTGAACCAGGCTTTCTTCTGGATCAATGCGATCGTTAGCCTGGGATTGCTGGCCGTTGGGGCGGTGGCCCTGTGGTGGCCCCTGTAGGGTGGGCCGAGTGCAACGAGTCCCACCAGTTCCGGCGTTTTTCCTGGTGGGACTCGTTGCACTCGGCCCACCCTACAGAATTTTTCGCTTGCGAGCACTTGGGAAAGTTGACATCCGCCCGCCTCCCAACTATCTTATAGCCTATCCGAATGTCGCCACGACGTCGCCTTGCGACGTTGCCCTCCGTCGGGCATTCGGCCCACCTTCGGCAAACCTGGTTGTATTGGTCCATGGCGTGCATTGCGCAGCGCTGGGTTCATTCTGCCGTGCTTCAAGAAAGGAAGTGCATTCCATGAAACAACGTGCCAATCGGCGAGACTTTCTCAAGGCAGCGGCGGCCAGCGCCGTCGCGTGCCCCTACCTGATCCCCGGCTCGGCCTTCGGCGCCGATGGCCGTACGGTGCCCAGCGGGCGGATCGTGATGGGCGGTATCGGTATTGGAAATCAAGGTTCGGGCGACCAAGGGGCGTTCCTCGGCCGCGACGACGTGCAATACGTGGCGGTTTGCGATGTCGAGAAGAACCATCGTAACGCCGCGCGCGATCGCGCCAACGGCCGGTATCACAACAACGATTGCAAGACCTACGTCGATTTCCGCGAACTGCTGGCCCGCACCGATATCGACGCCATCCACTGTGCCACGCCGGACCATTGGCACGCGCTCGTGGTGATCGAGGCCTGCCGCCACGGCAAGGACGTCTATTGCCAGAAGCCCGAGACCAAGACCCTCCGCGAAGGCCCCTTGATGGTCGCGGCGGCCCGGCGCTATGGCCGCGTCGTTTCCGGCGGCAGCCAGCGCGTGCTGGAAGACTATCGGAAGACCGTCGACCAGTGCTGGAGCGGCGAATTGGGACCGATCAAGTCGATCAACGTCAACGTCGGGCCGCTCTCGCAGCCGTGCTATCTGGGCGGCGAGCCGGTTCCCGAAGCCATGAACTGGGACTTATGGCTTGGTCCCGCGCCCTGGGCCCCGTATCACCCCTATCGTTGCAGCGGCAGCTACAACATCAACGGCACCTGCTGGCGGTCGTTCTCCGATTATTCCGGCGGCGGCATGACCGACTGGGGCGCGCACCACTTCGGCGGCGCGGTCTTCGCCATCGATTGCCGCGAATTCGAGCCCGAGGAAGTCACCTATCACAGCGAAAAGGGCCAGGAGTACGTGAGTTATCGCTACCCCAACGGCATCATTCTCTATCATAACCATCCCGGCATGGGCAATCTCCAGGTCGTGGGCACGCCCGGCGAGAAGCGGGCTCCCAAGCCGGTGCCGGCCTACAAGGGCACGGGCGGCATCTACGGCGACTTCATCGAGTGCGTCAAGACCCGCGAGAAGCCGTTCCGCGACATCGAGCTGGCCACGCACACGATCTCCGTGGCGCACCTGGGCGCGATCGCCTACCAATTGAAGCGGTCGCTGAAATGGGACGGCGCCAAGAACGAGTTCCCCGGCGACGAGGAAGCCAACCGTCTGGTCGATCGCGCCCGCCGCGAGCCGTGGACCCTCTAGGCAGCCCGTAAGACGGATTGCCAATCCGTCCTACGCAGAGTGCGGCAGCCGATAGTTTCTCCTGCCGCTCGCCTCAATTCAACAACACTCAACCGATAGAAAGACAACAACGATGCAATATCAGACCATCACGCGATCTGCCGTAGCAACCGCCGCTACCGTCCTGGGTGCGGCCGCGGCCGCGGCGGGGGAAAAGCCGGCCTTGGACAAGGCTGCGATCGATAAGGCTTTCGAGGCCCTCAAGACCTTTGACTGGGGCGTGGATTACAAGAAGTACCGTGAAGTGCTCGGCCCGATCGAAGACGCGATCCCGGCCACCCACGGCGATGCCGCCGCGCGCAAGGAATTGGAAACCAGGCTGGCCGCGGTGCTTCCCACTGGGGCATCCCGCGCGGCCAAGGATTTTGTCGGCCGCAAGCTGGCAATCATCGCCACGGCCGAATCGGTGCCGGCGCTGGCTGCGCTATTGCCCGACAAGGACCTTTCGCACATGGCCCGCTATGCCCTGGAGCAGATTCCCGTGGCGGCGGCCACCCAGGCCCTTCGCGAGGCCCTGGCCAAGACCAGCGGTGCGGAGAAGGTGGGCGTGATCGGCTCGATCGGCGCTCGCCGCGATGAAGAAAGCATCCCGGACCTCGCCGCCTTGGTGGGCGACAGCGATGCGTCGATCGCCGCCGCTGCGGCCACGGCCCTGGGCGACATCGGCACCGCCGTAGCGGCCAAGGCGTTGCAAGATGCCAAGCCCGCGTCAGATCCCGTCAAGCTGCGCGTGGCCGACGCCCGGCTGGCCGCCGGCGAACGTCTGCTGGCCGCCGGTGACAAGGCCGGGGCCCTGGCCGTTTATGAATCGTTGATCGCCAGCAAACCGGCGAAGTCCATCCTCCTGGCTGCACGACGCGGGCAGTTGAAGGCCCGCGGTAAGAATAAGTAAGCAGTAGTTCTTGCCTGTATGCTTGAAATCGTGACTGGGTCCTGAGTACTCGGTACTCAGTACCCAGTCCTTTATCTGCCACATCATTTTTCCATTCACCCCGCCATGAACATGAGCCGCATTTCCCTTTTCGCATCGACGTCCCTCGCCTTCCTTCTGACCTTCGCTCTGCCGATCACGCGTCCCGCCCGTGCGGATGACGATCTCGTGAAGTCGGTGAGCGACCTTGTTTGCGATAGCGACAAGGACACCCGCGCCGTCGGCCTGGAACAGGTTCGCGACGAGGTGAAAGGTCCCGAGGCGACACGCCGCTTTGCAGCGCTCTTGCCCAAGCTGGCGCCCGAGGCGCAGGTGGGCCTGCTCGGCGCGTTGGCCGCACGAGGCGATGCGGCGGCCCGGCCCGCGGTAATCGATCTGCTGGACCATTCCCAGGCCGAGGTCCGCGGAGCGTCGATCCGCGCCCTAGGCGCCTTGGGTGATAAGGGCGACGTGCCGCGGTTGACCAAACTACTGGGCGATGCCGACAGCCGGAAGGATGCCGTCGCCGCCATCACCCGGCTGCCAGGCGAGGCCGTCAATGCGGCCTTGTGCGCGGAAATGAAAGCCGCCACGCCGGCCCAGCGCGTCGAACTCTTGCAATTGCTCGTCGTCCGACATGCCGTCGCTGCCGTGCCTACGCTGCTCGACGCGGCCAAGGATGCCGATGCCCGCGTGCGCATCGCGGCGCTGGAAGGCCTGGGCCAATTGGCCGGTCCCGAGGGAGTTGCCAAGTTGGCCCACTTGATCCTCGACGCCAAGGATGCCACGGCCCGCGAGGAGGCCGAAAAGGCATTGATGCTCATCGCGCAGCGGGATCCCAAGGTCAAGGTCGACCAGCGGGCCGATCCGCTCCTGAAAGTGATGTCCCGCCTGAGCGAAAAGGATCAGACGACGTTGTTCTCGGCGCTCGGTCGGATCGGTGGCAAACCCGCCTTGAAAGTCATCGAAACGGCCCTGGCCGACAAGGATCCGGCACGCAAGACGGCGGCCCTGCGGGCGCTCTGCAACTGGCCTGACGGCAGTATTGCCCCGCAACTGGTCGAAATAGCCCTAGCGGCCAAAGATCCGGCCGATCGGAAGCTGGTTGTCGACGCCTTGATTCGCGTGGCCCCGCTGCCCGACAAGCGGCCGGTCGCCGTGCGCTTGGCGATGCTCAAGAAGGCGATGGAGTTGGCCTCCAACGACGAACAGAAGGCCCTGGTCCTGAAGCGGGCCTCGGCGATTCTCTCGCTGGAAACCCTGCGCTTCGTCGCCCCCTACATGGATCAGCCCGAGTTTACGCAGTTGGCTTGCAAGACGGTCGTCGAGTTGGCCCATCACAAGGAATTGCGGCAGCCAAACAAGGTCGAGTTCAACAAGGCCCTCGACAAGGTGATTGCCCTCAGCAAGGATCCGGTGGTGATCTTGCGGGCACAGCGGTATCAGAAAGACCAGACCTGGGTGGAGAAACAGATCCAGGGGGCGGGGAAATAACGAAGCAGGAATGTTCTTTCGGCTCCGTGTGTCGCAGGGTGGGCGTTAGCCCGCCTCCATTCAAGAGTGGGCTAAAGCTCGCCCCACGACTTCCCACACTCGGCGCCAAACCCGGGAAGAAGCCACGGTGAAATATTAACCCGCGGCCCGGCAGGCAACGCTCCTTGCAATTCACCGTCTTTCGCGGATAATGAAAGTGTATGAATCCACGGCAGTCCGACGCTATTCGGAAAGTCGAAAATCAGGCCCGATCTTCCGTCTGCCGTGCGCGGAAGAGGGGAGCTTCCGGATAGCCTCTCAACGCAAGGGGAAATGGCTATGAAGCGTATTTTCGTGTCGATGGGCATAGGTGCGTCAGTCATGTTTCTCGCCGGCCTCTGCCTGGCGGCCAACCCGCCTCAACCAGTGCCGCCAGCGGGTGGTTTACGTTACGGTGCGCCGCCGAACAATGGCGGCAACGGTGTCAACGCCAATCAGCGCGCAGCTCAGGCCGCAGCGGCGGCACAGCGAGCGGCGGCGGCCCAAGCAGCCAGGAATAATGCCGCCGCGGCCCGCAATGCTGCCAATGTGCAGCGATACAGAAACAATGGGTATTACTCGCCATACGGTTCCTCAGGTTATGCTCCGTATGGTTACTCCGGCTACAATCCGTATGGTTACTCTTATCCTCCCTACGGCTATCTTCCGCCGGGCACGACGCCTTACATCCTCGGGTACAATCCAGCGACGGGTGCGATGTTTCTTGTCCCCTATGGAGGCGGCTACTCGCCTTATTACCCCCAGTCCGGCTATCAGTATTCTAACTTCGACAATTCGTATCTCGGTTACGGCTACCCTTCGGCGGTGTTCGCTAACGCTGGTCAGCTTTACGGGCTCGGACCTATCCAGCAGTTGATGGGCGTCAGCCAGTGGTTCCAGTAGCCTCAAGAGGGGATCCCGTTGCCGCGGGCAAGAACAAGTAAACTCCGTGGACGGTTCAGCCGATCAAGTAATCTAGGTAGATGTTGCCGGTTGCGCAAGGTTTTCCGGCACCGTTTCAGCCTCTTCTCTAACCTAGATGAACCCGGCCATGTCGAATCCGTCTGTCGATCAGATCCGTGGCGGCAAAGCGCCGTCAGTCACGGAACTGGTTTCTGAAACCCGCATCGATTCGCCGCACGTCGTTGCAAACACGGCGACTCTTGAGGAAGCGGTTGCCGCCGAGACAGGCAGCTTGGACAGCGGCATCGATCTGGAGTCGTGGAGCCGGGAAGAATTGTCCTCGCCGCCTGACCCCGAGGCGATCTCGCGGCAGGTCCAGGCCCAGGCAGCACAACTTTCCGAGCATCTGCGCAGCCGGCAGCAGGAACTCGATCATCGCGAAGCCGAACTCAACGCTTGGACCGCGCAACTGGAACGCGATACGCGCACGGCCCAACTCTGGCTGGAAGAACGGACCGCCGAGTTGGAGGAGATGACCCAACCGGCCGAGACCGTCCTCGTGCAGGATGAAGCGATCCGTCGCAAGGCTGAAGCCCTGGCCGAACGGGAGCAACGCTTGGCCAAATCCGAATCCGAATTCGAACTGCAACGGGCGGCCCTGCAACAGTTCCACGAGCAATTGACGGCCGATCGTCAACGCTTGGAAGAAGAATCGCGGATTCAACGCGAACGGCTGGCCGCCAATCAGGAGCAACTCGCGAGGGAGATCGAACAGCAGCGTCGCGAGGTCGAGCAGCGAAGTGAGCAAGCCGAGCAGGCCCGTGTGGCCCTGGAGGGGTTCCGTGGGGAGTTGGGCCGGATGCACCGCGAGACGTTGGAGATTCGTCTGGCTACCGAGGAATTGTGGGCCGAACTTTCTGGGTCCGCACCGCCCGCCGCGCTGACGCGATCGCTCGGTCGCATCCGCAGCCGCCTGGCCGATCATTATCGCATGGCGAACCTGGAGTTGCACGAGAAGAAGGAGGAACTCGAACGGCTTCGCGCTCAGTTGTCGGAGCAGTACGAAAAACTCGTACGACAGAAGCGCAATTTCGACGCCTGGGCTGCCCAGTGCCGCGAGGAAGTCGAGCAACAGGCGGCCCGGCTCTTGGCCCGGGGCGAGGATCTCGATCGTCGCGAGGCCGACATGAGCGAATATGCCCGTCACGCCCAGGCCGAGAAGCTGGAATTACAGCAGGAGATCCGCCGCCTGCGGACTAGGCTGTCAGGGAAGGCTGAACTCGAGCTGCCGGCCTGAAGTTGGGCCCTAGACCTTCAATTCGACCGGCAGCAAGTCGATCTTGGCGGCGAGAATAAAGTCGTTCTCCGTGAGACCGCCCACGGCGTGGGTCCAGATCTCGATCCAAACATGCCGGAAACCGGTCAAGTGGATCTCGGGATGATGGCCTTCCTCTTCGGCAATCTCGGCCACGTGGTTGATGAAGTCGATACCGGCCTTGAAGTTCTGCACGAGCCATTCCTTTTCCAGACGCAGGCCGTCCTGGCTGATCCGCCAGCCGGAAAGCGATTGAAGGCCGTCAATTGCCTCCTGGTGAGAGAACTTCTCGATCCCACCCTCACAAGGACGGCACTTCTTCCTCTGGAACGATTCGACAATTTGCGTTGACATGGCAATTCCTCCTCCGGGACCATTAACCAAGTCCCCGCATCATTGTTCGCTGCTCGGGCAGTTCAGTCAACGGGTGTGGAACGTGGTCGCAAGGTGGGCTTTCGCCCACCTTTCCAGCACCTGCTAGCGGGGCGGGCTAAAAGCCCGCCCTACGGCTGTCTTATTCCTTGCCAACCGTGATGCCCGGCCAGTCATCCGTCCGGAAGGGCGAGGCGGGAAGATCGGCCTGGTTGTAAAGATTGCACTCGGGGTTATCGGCCCAGGCGTAGCGCACGGCGACCGGCGATTTGACCTTCGGCGACGAAACAACCACCTTGTCGCCCTCGATGCGGGCGTCGGCCCAGACAAACTTCTTGTCGCTGCCGGCGATCGCAAACCCCTTCAGTTGGCCTCCGCCCTTGGCCACCAGTCCTCCGCCGATGGAGTCGAACGAGAGCACGATCTTGTCGCCTTGAATCTCGTGCGACTTGTAAATCGGGCCGGAGTAAACGACGTCCTTGCCGTAGGTCTTGGCCAAGGCCCACAAGGCCAGCCGCTTGCCCACGTCCTGCTTGTTCTTGGGATGGATGTTACCGGCCTCGCCGATGTCGATGATGACGGCCTGGCCGGTGGCGGGCAGTTTGAGCGTCAGCGATTGGGCCTCGCGCAATTCGGCCCAGGCACTGTCGGAGGGCTCGGGCTTGGCAGCCATGAAGTTGGCCAACTGGACGAAGTAGAAGGGGAAATCGCCCTCTTGCCATTCGGCCCGCCACGACTTGATCAGCGTGGGAAACAGGGTGCGATACTGATAGGCCCGGCCGGCGTTGGTTTCGCCCTGGTACCAGATCGCGCCGCGAATGCCGTAGGGCAGGACCGGGTAGAGCATGCCGTTGTAGAGGTTGGCCGGGAACTGGTTGTTGGTGTGCGGGTCGCTGGGGGCGCGGGGCGGCTTGGGCTTCTCCTTGCCGGCTTCCTTGGCCTTGGCGACGGCCTTCTTCCAGTTGGCCATTTGCTTTTCGAAGTTGGCCTTCGCCGCACCTTCGCTGTAGGCGGCCAACTCCCGGTCGTAGCGATCCAGCATCGGCTTCAAGCCTGGTTCGGCTTCGAGAACGGACCGTTTGACCCACGACTCGCACGACGAGCCGCCAAACGAACAGTGGATCAGGCCGATGGGAACATCCAGGTTCTTGAACAACTCGCGGCCAAAGAAATAGCCCGCCGCCGAGAATCCGCCGACCGTCTGCGGGCTGCACTCGACCCAGTTGCCCTTGAAGTCGTCTTGCGGCGTGGCGGTGCCGCGCAAAGGAACGCTGATCAGGCGGATCTTGGGGTAGTTGGCCGCGGCGATTTCTTCCTTGGCCCCGCGGACGCCGTTCACCGCCATCTGCATGTTCGACTGGCCCGAACAGATCCAAACCTCGCCCACGAGCACGTTCTTCAACGTGATGGTATTTTTGCCGGAGACCGTGAGCGTGTGCGGACCGCCGACAGGCAGGGGATCGAGCTTGACGGTCCACTTGCCGGTCTTGGCGTCGGGCGTGGCGGTCTTGGTCTGATCGCCGATTTTCACGCGTGACTTGCTCGCCCTGATCGGCCCAACCCCAAACGGGCACGGGGATGTCGCGCTGCAAGACGGCGTTGTCGGTGAACACGGCCGGCAACCGCACGTCGGCCGCGAGCGGCCGGGAGAAAATCAGCAGAGAAGCAACAGCGATACCGAGAAGATGCGACCATCGATGACACATGGAAACGACCCTTCCTTTCAGAAACGAGATCTGGCTGGGGAGATTTTGGCGGGCTTGTGAAGGCGGGAAACGACGATTCCGGGATGATAATCGATATCGTGACCGCTTGCAATGGGCCTGCAACCCTTACTTGCCCGACGGCAAACCGTTGGTCCCCGAATCGGACGGAGTCGTGGCCGATGGTCTCGACCCGCCGTCCGCCTTGGGACGAGAATTGCCGCGTGGCGGCATCAGAATGACGATGATCAGCAGGATCAGGCCGACGACCATTGCCGCCCCGATGCCGATCCAGACCCATTTTGAGGGAGCGTTCTTCGGCTTGCGTCTGGGCAGTGCCCTGAATTCGCCCGATTGCCGCGATCCGCACGCGGATGTCCCGCCGGTTGCGGGAGCGCTGCTGCCCAATACGTCTTCCAAAGAAACGGCCAAGTCGTCGTTGCCGCCGGGAGACGGGACCGAAGCATCCAGCGGCGTTGCCTTGGGCAGCGGTTTCCCGTGCAGTTCGGAATCGGAAATCCCCCCGCTATCCGACTTGCGTCGGCCGATCGACGGCGTGGGCGACGGCCTGGTCGAACGATCGTAGTTCGAAACCGTGTCGGTCAATGCGGGCCCCGTCGCGGGCGCCACGGCGACGGCCCGCGGCAATTCGCCCGAATCGCGGCGTTTGGATGGCGCGCCGGTCTGCGTCAACCGCCGGCCGATGGGAGGTGTTCCACTGCCCAACCGGCCGGAACCGGACAGATCACTGCCACCGGCAGAACCCAAGCCGCTGCCCGCCGAACCCAGTTCGTGATCGGTAAGCCAGCGCCGCAATGCCTGTGCGACGTCGTTCATCGACTGGTAGCGATCGGCCGGCTTCTTAGCCATCATCTTCGTGCAGATCGCAATGAGATCGGCCGGAGCATCGGGCCGTTCTTTGGCAATACTGGGAGGCTGCTGCTTCTGATGCGCCATTAGCCGCTGGGCAAGCAGGCCGTCGGCGAAGGGCGGGTGACCGGTCAAGAGGAAATAAAGGGCGCAACCCAGGCTGTAGATGTCGGCCCGCCCATCGACCCCATGGCTGTCGATGGCCTGTTCCGGCGCCAGGTAGTCGGCCGTTCCCAGCACGTTCTCGTCGAACTGCCTCGTCAACTGGTCGCGATCTTCGTCGGTGAATCGGGCCAATCCCAGGTCGAGAACCTTGAGGACGTTCTTCTGGTCGACCAGAAGATTGGCCGGCTTGACGTCGCGATGGATCAGCCCGTTGGCATGGGCGTGGCCAAGTCCTTCGGCCGCCTGGCGGATGTATTCGGCGGCGGCAGGGTAATCCATCGGCCCGCCCTTCTTGACCGTCTGTTGCAGGTCGCGGCCATCGACGAACTCCATCACCAGGTAATGCGTGTCGCCGTCGTTATCGACGTCGTAAGCCCGCACGATGTTGGGATGGTCCAGCGAGGCGGCGGCCCGCGCCTCGCGATGAAAGCGGGCCAGGTAGGAAGTGTCGGTAACGCGGTTCTTCGGCAGGACCTTGATGGCCACCCGCCGCTGCATGAGCACGTGCTCGCCCAGGTAGACCGTGCTCATTCCGCCGGCGCCCAATTGGCCCAGCAGCTTGTAGCGGCCGAGAAAGAAACCGCGGTACTTCCCTTCCAGCAATCGATCGCACTGCCACGGGGAAACAAGATTCTCGGCTACGAATCGTCGTGCGACTTCGTCCACGTCGGAAGGGAGCTTGCCGTCCGACTCTTTTTCCAATAGCGCAACGAACGTCTGAAGCCGGTCTTTTTCCACCAGCCCACTCTGTTGCACCAGGTCGAGGAATTTTTCGACGTTGGGTTTGGGCATGCCCACACCAACCTTAGAGCAGGGACCCGGAAGGCCTCGTCGGGAAAAGTTTTTGCCGCCGGCGCTCAACCTTGTCGGTTGAATCGCTCTTGCCACCGCGCACACTAGGACACATGCGTCATCATAGCACGGCGCAACAATAAATGCTAGCTGGAGTGGCCGGCAAAAAAAATCCAGCCCCAAACACCCCTCTGACGGGTTGTTTGTCCGTTTGTTTTCACCTGATCTAAAGAGGTGTGCCCTCGGACGACGGCTTTTCAACCCGTCTTACTGGTTGCTGGCCGTCTTACTGGTTACGGGCGGTAGTCACCGACATTTCCTTGGGGTGCAACAGCCACAGGAGGATCGGGGCGGCCACGTAAATCGAGCTGTACGTTCCCGTCAGCACGCCGATGATCAAGGCGAACGCGAATCCGTGGACGGCCTGACCGCCGAAGACGTACAGGATAACCACCACCATCATCACGGTCAGACTCGTCAGCACGGTGCGGCTCAGCGTCTGATTCGTGGCGTCGTTGACCATCTGCCGGGTAAGCGTCGGCGACTTGCCGCGGATCTCCCGGATTCGGTCGAAGACCACGATCGTGTCGTTCACCGAGTAACCGATAATGGTCAGGAAAGCCGCCACGATGGGCAGGTTGATCTTGAAGGGCTCTATGCCCGTGATCCACATGCCGGGAATCTGCGCCAGATAACTGCTGAAGGCGATTGCCCCGAGCATGACCAGCACGTCGTGGATCAAGGCGATCACCGCCGCCAAACCGAAGGCCACGCCTTGGAAACGAATCCACAGGTAAAGGATGATCAGCGACCAACTGCTCACCAAGGCCACGACGGCCCAGAAGCGGGTGTCGTTCGCCACGGCCGAGCCGATCTTGTCCTCGATCGGGAAGTACGGCAACTTGGCAACGTCAGCCTCCAGCGTTTTCAACACTGCCCGGAACTTCTCCCGCACCAACATCGTCGCCGCCGCAGTGCTCGGCGTAATTTTCAGTTCCCAGCGGTCCGACTTCTTCGACTCGTCGGGAACATTAAGCTCATTCAGAGCGGTCAGGTCAATCCGTACCAATTCGACGTTGACCTCGTGCTCCGCCAGCGCCCGTTCGACCAGGTTCTTGAGGCGATCTCCGTCGTACCTGATGTGCTTCTCGACCTGCGTCACGTCGCCCTCTTTATTCAGTTCGGCCACGGTTGACGATAGTGTCAGCACTGCCCGGAACACCTGTGGCGAAGTCGAATCGGCTGTCGGGGACTCGACCTTGGCCGCGGAAACCGAGGGTTTCTCCGCGGCGACCTTGGCCGGCGGTTTCGCTTCGCTCTTCGTTTCCGGTTTCGTTTGCGTCTTCGGTTCCGGTTTGACTTCCGTCTTCGCTGCCGGTTTAGCTTCGGTCTTCGCTTCCGGTTTCGTCTGCGTCTTCGCGTCGGCCTCGGCTGGCGGTTTCGCGACGGGGGTTGCCGCAGTCGAGTCGGCCTCGGCAAGCAGGATGGCGTCGTGGCCGGCCATCGCCACGAGGCTCAGAGCCGGCAGGTCCCATCGCGACTGCTTCGGCTTATTCTCAGCAGGCTTATCGTCAACCGGTTTCGTCTCCGCGGGTTTCGTCTCCGCGGGTTTCGTCTCCGCGGGTTTCGTCTCCGCGGGCTTTGTTTCACGCGGCTTTGTCTCCACCGGTTTTGCTTCAACGGGCTTTGTTTCCGCCGGCTTTGTTTCAGGCGGCTTTGTTTCAGGCGGTTTCGTCGCAGGCGGCTTCGTGCCGGCCGACTTGGTGTCCGTGGGTTTGGGCGACGACTTGTCCACCGGCGGTTCGGAAGGTCTGTCTTCCCGCTTGGGCACGCTCTTTTCCGCTGGCTTGGCGGCGGTCGGCGGACCCGCTTTCTCAGGCGTCTTGATCGGCGGCTTCTCTTGCGCCAGCGGACTGGCCGTCAATACCATGTCAACCAGGTTTTCGCCATACTGCTTGAAGAGTTCGCTGAGTACGGTCTTGACTTCCTCGTTATTGCTGTTCGACGTATCGATGATGAACCGCTGGTCATCGGGCTCATCAGGGCCGTGGGCATTGGTAACCGTGGCGTCGGGGAGTTTGTCCCGAACGGTATTGATCTGCTCGCGGATCTTGTTGATGTCCTGTTTTTCGTGGAAGACGGTCTGCACCGACACGCCGCCGGTGAAGTCGATGTCGAACAAGCCCTGCCCGCGATACACGGCGACGGCTAGTCCCAGCACGGTAATGAGCACCGAGAAGGTCGCACAGGCCGGGAACCAGGCCATGAAGTCGATCGTCGTGTGGCCGATCCATTGCGCCATGTTCATCCGCTGGATCCAGCGGCGGCGCTCGGCGACTTCGAACATCACGCGGGCGACGAACATCGTCGCCCAGATGCTCAATACGGCCCCCAACAGGAAGGTGACGGCAAAGCCTTTGATCTGCTCCGTGCCCACGGTATAGAGGACCGTGGCGGCGATGATGTGCGTGATGTTGGCGTCGATGATCACCACGCCCACGCGATGGAAGGAATTGCGGATCGCCATCCGCAAGGCGGCGCCGTGGGCAAGTTCCTCGCGCAAGCGTTCGTAAATCAGCACGTTGTTGTCGACGTCCATGCCCACGGTCAGCGCCAAACCGGCCAGCGCCGGCAGCGTGAAGGGCGCCTTGACCAGGATCATCAAGGCCACCAGCATGAGCATGTTCAAGGCCAGCCCGAGCACGGCCACCAGGCCGGCGAAGCGATAGTAGTACAGCATGAACAGCGGCACCACGATCGCCGCGATGATCATCGCCATCTTGCTCTGCCGGATCGTCTCCGCGCCCAGCGTGGCTTCAGTGGTCATGTCGCGGACCGGCTCCGGCTCCAGGGCCGCCGGCAGGCTGCCGGCGTTGATGATCTCGACGAGCTCGTTGACCTCGCGCGGCGTGAAATTACCGGTAATGCGGCCGGAATCGGAGATTCTGCTTTGCAGGTTCGGGGCCGTTTGCAAGACGTTGTCCAGCACGATCGCCAACTTGTGGACGTCTTCGCCGTTGGGCACGTACTCGCCCGTGAACAGGCCGAACTTGTTCCCGCCCCGCTGATTGAAGGAGAAGCGGACTTCGGGCGAACCCTTTTCCGGGTCCATCCCCGCCTGCGCATCGCGGACGTCGCCGCCGGTGACGTTGTAATCCTCGTTCTTCGGGCTAAGAACGAGGACCTCCCACACCTCCTTGTCTTGCTCGTCCTTGCCTACGTCCAGCGCGGCATATTCACCCTTGATCTTATCGACTTCCTGCGGGCGGACACGGACCCACTTGGCCCGCTCATGCCCCTCGGCGTCAAGAATGCTCAGGGTCTTGGTCTTGGAATAATCGACGGGGAGTTTCAGCCGTTCCTTCTTGGCCAATTCGATCAGCGACTGGTCGTGCAGCTTGGTGGCCACGATGCGGAATTCCAAGGCGCCGGTCGTGCGAATGATCTTGCGGATTTCCTCGGCCTCGACCTGTTTCTCCTCTTTCGTGCTGCCGCTGACGCTGGGCATGACGATCTCGACCATGTCGTTGCCCAGGCTCTTCACCGAGATTTCTTTCTGCCCGCCGGGATTGACGCGCTTGCTGATCGAGGTCAGCAGCGAGTCCATTTTTTCCGGTCGCCACACGGTTTGTTTCTCATCGACCTTGTAAACCAGGATCGATCCGCCGCCGAGGTCGACGCCGAGCTTCGGCGGCCAGCCGAGCGCGACGACCACCAGGCTGGCCAGGATCGCAAAGGCGATGACGCCGAACTTCACCCCGTATTCGGCTACCCGCAAGGTCTTTGCCAGCCAATGGCCGATGAAGCTGGAGCCGGCTACGAGCAGGATGAGGATGGCGGAATTGACGAGGAGCTGATGTTGGATGCGATACTCGAGAAACAAATGCCAGATGCGGACCATGGTTTCGAACATGAGAGAAAATTCCTGCAAAAGCTATTTCGCCGGGGAGTCGGCAGGCGGTTCGTCGCCCAGGACCTGGGCGACCGAAGTGAGGGTCACGCGGAGTTTTGCGTTGGTGGTCTCGTCGATCCGCAGCGTGACTTCGTTCGACTCTTTGCTGACGTTGGTGACCACGCCGAAGATGCCGCTGGTCGTGAGCACGCGATCATTTTTCTTGATCGCGGCCAACATGGCCGCCTGCCGAGCCCGTTCGCGCTTCATGGGCAAGTGGAGGAAGAAATACCACATCGCCGCAAAGACGATGATCATCGGGACCATGGGCGAATTGAGCAGGCTGCCGCCACCCTGGCCAGGGCCAACTGGGGCGGCTCCGCCGTCTCCGTCGGCAAACAAGATCGCAAACATATTCAACATCGTATTCACGGCTAGCATTCCTCGATTCAACAAAGTCCTCGCCCGACCGCGTTGGACGCGAATTGTAGGGTGGGCTTTAGCCCACCGCTCTTTTCTTGTCCTAGAGGAGGCGGGCTAAAGCCCGCCCTGCTGTCGATTCCCGTCGAGCGGTCGGTTGTCGACCCCCAAGGCAACGAGCCGCTTGCCACAAAGCAAACGGCCCGGCGAACCTGCCCAGCCGGGCCACTGCGACATGTTTGTAGCCCTGAATCTTAACTTGTTGTCGCAAAAGCGACAAGGGGAACCGAGTTCGTAGAGTGCGTGAAGCGAATCGGTGGAAAAGTAGTGGGTTACGCACGGAGTCGAACCCTTGAAAACGCTCACCGCTGTTCTGGACCGGTTCGCGTAACGCACCATTTACACGCCACTCCCGTACTTCACCCACCCTACGGTGGGGACCAACCGCGGAGTTTTTCCGTGCGATACGCCGCAAAGCGATCGGCCTCGATCGCCGACCGGGCCCCGGCAAGCAACCGCTGGTAATACGTCAGATTGTGGACCGAAAGCAGGATCGGCCCGAGCATCTCGCCCGCCATGAAAAGATGGCGGATATACGCTCGGCTCCGCCGACAAGCCGGGCAGGGGCACCCCTCCTCCAGCGGACGTGGATCGCGCTCATACTGAAGATTCCGCAGCCGAATCGGCCCGGCCTCCGTGAACGCCATCGCGTTGCGGCCGTTTCGCGTGGGCATGACGCAATCGAACAGGTCGATGCCCCGAGCGATCGCCTCCAGCAGGTCTTCCGGCCGGCCCACGCCCATCAAGTACCGCGGCCGATCGGCGGGCAAGTATGGCACCGTGGCGTCGAGAATGCGATACATCTCACAAGGCGTTTCGCCCACGCTCAACCCGCCGACGGCATAGCCAGCGAAGTCGAGTTTGCCCAGTTCTTCGGCACACGTGGCGCGGAGATCGGCGTCGAGTCCCCCTTGAACAATGGCAAACTGGGCCTGATCGTTGCGCCGGGCCGCATCATGGCAACGGACAGCCCAGCGAATTGACCGCTCACAGGCGTCGCGGATCACGGCCGGTTCGTTGGGCAATGGCACGACGTGGTCCAGCACCATCGCCACGTCGCTACCCAGGGCCTCCTGGATGGCCACGGCTCGCTCCGGCGAAATGGCCAGAAGACGACCGTCGATGTGCGAGCGGAAGACGGCCTCCTCCTCGCTGACTTTCGCCATGTGCGCCAGGCTGAAAATCTGAAAACCGCCGCTATCGGTCAGGATCGGGCCGTCCCAGCCCATGAAGGCATGCAGCCCGCCTAGTTCCGCCACCACCTGTTCGCCCGGCCGCAGGGCCAGGTGGTAGGTGTTGGCCAGCACCATTTGGGTCCCGGTGCCGCGAAGCTGCTCGATCTCCAGACCCTTGACGCTGGCCAGGGTCCCGACCGGCATGAAAGCCGGCATTTCGACCGCGCCATGCGGGGTAACAAAGGTCGCTCGCCGTGCGGCCGTTGTGGCGTCGGCGTGGTGGAGATGGAAGGTAAACGTCTTATTCGCCCCGGAGCTTCAACCCCAGCGCGCGTAAGCTTCTCGCGGACCTCGTTGAGGCTCGTCACGCCGAAGTTCTTGCACTCCAACAGGTCGTCGCCGGTGCGGCGGACCAACTCGCTGAGGATGTTGATGCCCAGGCGGATCATGCACTTGCGGGCGCGAACGGAGAGATTCAGATCAGCTACGGACTTAGCCAACAGGGCCTGCTCATCGGCCGAGAGCGGCTCGGGTTCGAAAGTTTCGGCAGCCGGTCGTTCGGCGGCGAGCTGGCCCAGCCGCAGCCCCTTCGAGCCGAGCATTTCCTTGATTTCAACCAGGCTCGTTTCGCCGAAATTCTTGCTGGCCAGCAGTTCCGCTTCGCTGGTGCGGCAGAGGTCGCCCAGGGTGTTGACGCCCATCTTTTGTAGGCAATTCCGGCTGCGGACGGAGAGCTCGAAGTCCGACACCGGGATGCTGAGCACCTGGCCCATGCGATCGCGCTTCTTCACGGCGTCGTCGTCGAAGAACTGCTCGTGCGAGGCTTCGGTATCCTTGAAGAACAAGGCCGCCCGGGCGTGATCGGGATAGGCGTCCAACACCCGCTGATAGCACTGCGCGGCCTTCTCGAACTGGTCACGATCTTCATACAGCAAACCGAGATTCAGCAATGAGCCGACGTGCGCCGGAAACGCCGACGCGGCCCGGCGGTAAAGTTCCAAGGCCATGCCGTCGTTGCCGTAACGATCGTTCTCCAGGGCCAAGCCGAACAGGGCGCCGGGATGATTGCGGTCGGCCTCGACGGCCCGCTCGTACAGGGCGACCACTTCGGTCGGGTTGCCGCCGACGGCCGCCACCGTGGCGCCGCGCTGATAGAGGTACTCGGCTGTGTGCTCGACCGCGCCAAAGAGGTTGTCCAGCACCGTTAGCGCGGCCTTGGGATTGTCGGCATAGCGCAGGGCCTCGGCCCGACCCAGGGAGCATTGGCCGGCCTCGTAGCCGGCCTTTTCCGCCGATTGATAGCTCTCGACGGCTTCCTGGTAACGAAGCCGGGCGAAGAGCGACTTGGCCAGATAGAAGTGCGCCATCGCCCCGCCATCGGCTTGCTTGAGCACTTCGGAGGCCCGATAGTAGCGGCCCAAGAGGTAGAGGGCCACACCCAGCCGGACCATGCTGGCCGGGGTTTGTTCTTCCTTGGCCTGCAGCTCATTAACGGCATCGCGAAGAAGCTGAAAATTCGCATGGTCCCTGGAAACCGCCTCGCGGATCTGCGCTACTTCGGCAGGGCCGAACGGACCGTTGACCAAAATCGCCTGTTTGACGTCGAATTCCGCGGTCGTGACCATCGATCTACCTACCTCCTGGCGTTTCCACGCGGCAGAGGGAGTACGCTGCCGCTGGGATTAAATCAAAGAACCTCGTTAATTCTACGAGGTTCCTGCCGAAGAGCCAGCGGGGGGAGTTGAACCCCCAACCCCCGCATTACGAACGCAAGAGGTTTCCGTAAGTCCTTATTTATCAAGGACTCCAGCCGACTACTTTGATACCTTTTGCCTCATTCCGTGTTATAATGGTATCCGAAAAAGGTATCAGGACGCCGAACCCCGCACGGGTCAAGGTATCGTCAAGACCGCCGTAGTTCAAACGTCCGAATCTAATATCTTACCATCATACCGAAGGTGAAACAATGGGGAGCAAGACCTACAACGCCCGCTACAAACTTACTTGGATGCCCGATGGAAGGCGATGGAGAAAAAAATATCGGGGGAAAATGTTCTATTTTTCCATCCGAGAGGGGGAAAGCAAGACCGTGTCCTATAACCGATGTTTGCGGGAGTGGAACGCCACCCTTGAGAAGATCAAAGCGGCGGAGTCAAAGGAAGGTGGATGTATCCCCTTGACCCCCAGCGAAATTTTAGGCGTCCATGGTGCAAGATTACAAAGTCAAGGACGGGAATTTTTTGAAGAGTCCCTCAAGGGGGACGAACATTCCGAATTGATCTGTAAGCGTCCGGGATAAGCACCGTTGACGCTGGAGGTAGCCTGAAGGGTAGGTCTATTTCTTTCCACCCTGAATCTGGAGGCTATCCGATCATGGCTCGACAAGTGAATTCCGTGCTTTGGAACGAGTGGCGGCAGCGGTTGAGAAGGCAGCGTAAGAGCGGCCTGTCGATCAGCGAATTCTGCCGCCGAGAGAACCTTTCGCCGCACACGTTCCATTCCTGGAGGCGGAAGTTGCCCGCGGCAACCCGTGACGTTCGGGCGGCGCGGCCTGGCCAGCAGCGACGAACTACCTTGGCCGCGTCGCTACGCCCGGCCGGCTTCCTGCAACTGCCCGTAGCGCCTCCGCCGCAAAGTCCCTGGATCGAACTGTCGCTGGCCGACGGCACGGTGCTGCGCGTGCCCCAACAAAACACGGCCGCGGTATTGGCGGTGCTGCGAGAACTGCGCGGCGAATCTCGCAGCGCGATTTCTGAGGAGCGCGGCGATGCTTAGCATCTCTCCCTCGATTCGCATCTTCGTGCATGTGCTGCCGACCGACATGCGGAAGCATTTCGACGGTCTCATGGCGATCGTCATCCATGCCTTCGGCAAAGACATTTTCCAGGGCGACTATTTCGTGTTCCTCAATCGCCCGCGCAATCGCTGCAAGATCCTCTTCTGGGACCGCGACGGCCTCGTGGTCTGGGCAAAGCGCTTGGAGCGAGGGACTTTCGAATTGCCTGGCGGCGGTGACGCGGCATCATTGACGATCGAGATCGACGCCGTGACGCTGGCGATGATGCTCGGCGGTGTCGATCTGAAGAACGTAAAGCGTCGCAAACGCTATCAGGCCCTGGCCGGATAGGACACTTGGTTTGCAAGACACAATCCGCGTGTTTTGCTTGTCGCTCTCCCGCGGTACTGTGGTCGTCCCCAACAAGAGCACGTAGGCGCTGCCACACAACTATGGATTTCTATGACGGGCTCCAGTCGCCGCGCGCGAGCGCGGCCGCTGGAGCCCTTTCTCTTGGATTCTTCTCTTTCGGGCGATTGGATGGTCTTGACTTTTGCCGCGGGCCGATAATGATTGCAGCATCATGGATGACACGCTGCTTGCCGAACAACTGCAACAAAGCCTACAGCGCAATGAGGTGCTGCTAAAGGAGCTCGCCTCGCTGTGCGCCGCCCTCGACCCGGTCTTGCAGTCGCAACAAGCCCTCCGCCGCGATTACGAGGCCCTCGTGGAAGCCACGCGGACGCTCAGCCAGGAACGCGAAGCGCTAAAGCAGCGCGCGGCGGAACTGGAGGCGATGAATCATCGCCTGGTCGATATGCTGTGGGGACGTTGCAGCGAACGCCGCAGCGAATCTCCCGATCAGCAGCACTTGGACTTCGGTGACGGGCCGGCGGCACCGCCCAGCGCCGAGGAGCAGGTGGTCATCGCCGCCCAGGAGCAGGCGGACGAAGAACAAGATCAGGAACTGCTCAAGCGGCTGAAGGCGCGGCGTGAGGCCCGCCGGGCGAAGCAACAGCAGCAAGGCCGCGAAGAGTTTCCCCCGGGCATCGAGCGCCGCGAGCGGATCATCGACCTCCCCGAGGACGAAAAAGAGGGCCTGAAGCTCATCGCCGTGAAGGAGAGCCAGCGGCTTCGGTTCGAGAAGCCGCACGTGTACGTGGAAGTGATCAAGCGGCCGCAATATGCCGTGCCAGGCAAGCCCGAGGAGGGCGTGCGAAGCATGCCGCCGCCGCTGGCCATCGTGGAGAGCTGCAAGTACGACTTCAGCGTGATCGCCGCGGTCCTGGCGATGAAGTTCGCCTTCCACCTGCCGACCTACCGGGAGCAGGACTGGTTCGCCCAGTGCGGCTGGTTCCCCAGCCGCTCGACGGTCAACGACCTGATCAACTACGGCGTGGCGACGGTTGACCCCTTGTGCCGGCAGATGTGGTCTCTGCTGCTCTCCCAGTCGATCCTCCTAGGCGACGACACGCACCTGCGCGTCTTGTTGCGGGGCGCGGTGGACGATGAGCAGTCAGCGAAGCTGGAGAATCGCCGCCGCTCCCGCGCGGCAACCGCTTGCGACGCGACCGGCCCTCCCGGATCGGCCACCAGCTACGCATGGCTTTACACGGGCCTGGACGGCATGGCCCCTTTCAATGTCTTTCATTGGTCGCTGACGCATGAGAACTGCGTGATCGACGAGCATCTGGCCGGCTATCGAGGCGTCTTCGTGGGCGACGCCTGCGGCGCCAATGTGCGCCTCGAGGAACGTTCGGGAGGGCGGATCGTGCATGCCGCCTGCAATGCGCATGCGCGGCGGGAATTCGTGAAGGCCGAGTCGAACGATCCGGTCCTGGCGTCACAGGCGCTCTTCCTTCTACCGGCAGTTGTACGAAGTTGAGGAGCGCGGCAAGCCTCTGGACAACGCGGCGCGAGGGGAGTTGCGGCAGCGCGATGCGCTTCCGATCTGGAATCGCATGCGGCTCTGGCTGGACAGCGAGCCTGTGCGGCGGGCACTGCCGCAAAGCGCCATTGGCGGAGCGCTCGGTTACCTGCGCAACCACTGGTCGGCACTGATGGTCTACTTGACTGACCCGCGGATCCCTTTCGACAACGACCAGTCCGAGCGAGCGATTCGGCCGCTGACTGTGGGACGTGTCAACTGGCTGTTCCTGGCCCATCCCTGCGCTGCGCCGGGCCGCATGCAGATGTTCAGCATCGTCAGCAGCGCCCATCGCCACCATCTGGTAATCGCCGATTATCTCGAGGACGTGCTGTACAAGCTCGCCGATGCGCAGCAGAACCATCCCTCCCACCTCGAACTCGGCGCCCCGTACCTCCTCGATCTGCTGCCGGACCGCTGGGCACAGGCTCACCCCGAGTCGATCCGCCAGGACCGTGCCGAGGAACGGGAAATCGTTTCAGACGCCAAGCGAAGCAAGCGGGCGAAGAAGCGCATCGCGGCCCGCGCCGCCCAGCCAACGGACTGCAAATAGCTGCCCGCTGCCTCTTCCCCACACCCGGCCGACTGTCGCCGACCGCCAATCCGGGGTATGCCTAACTCGGACTCTTACATTGATCTTGTCCGAACTACGGAGCAAGACTCCCGAAATTATTACGGTCGGGGAAGAAATTGGCAGCCAAGTTTCCCGCAAGAAGGCGGAAGCGGACGCCGAGAAATTGGCGTACAAGACCGCCACCCGCTACGGGGACAAGTTATCACACTTCCGTACTTGGATCGGTGGAGACACGCCCCTTATGGACGTTTCCGCCCGAACCCTACTTGATTATCATTCTCTATTGCTTGACGAGGTGAAAGGACGGAAGCGAACGGCGGGGGGAGCAAAGACCCAATTTCAAGCGGTGCGGCATCTTTTGAACACGGCTTGCTTGCTCGGGGCGATTGACCACCTCCCGAAAATCTTGACCGTCCCGAACAAACTTCTATCCTTCGGCACGGCGGATGATACCGCCACCGATCTTAGACGGGAAAGAAACTGGGTGGATAATCTTGACGCCTTCAAGATGATTTATGCGGCATCGTCGGGACGCTTGCGGCTATGCCTGTTGCTTATGATGAATTGCGGGTATCAGCAAACGGACGTATCCGAACTAGGTCAAGGGGAAGTCAATTGGAAGCAAGGGCGCATCCGCCGCAAACGCTCAAAGGGACGGAAACAACGGAACGTCCCCGAGGTGGATTATCTGCTATGGCAGGAAACGCTTGACTTGCTACGGAAGCATAAAGCCCCCGCCGATGCCGAACCGAACGCAAAGGGAGACCCCCGAGCGATTGTCAATGAGAACGGTACCGCCCTTGTCAATCCCCGCACAGATACGGACGCTATTGAATTGGCGTATGAACGCCTGCTAACCCGCCTGAAAATTACGGGAACAGCCCGCAAGCCCCTAGCGGCAATCCGCAAGACTTCCTCCACCTTGATACGTCAGAGCAAGTATGCGGATTTTCGTTTTTACTTCCTCGGACACGCCCCCGACACCGTAGCGGACAGAAACTATACCATCCCCAGCACGGAACAATTTGACGATTGTATCCGATGGTTAGGGGAGCAATTCGGGGTCAAGTAGCGGATATTTCTACATCCGCCCGCATCCTTCCACCTTCATACGGGACGCCCGCCGTAGTAAAGCGGACGTTCCCCGCACTTTTGACCCCGTCTTGTTCAAGCCCCGTCAAACCGATCTTTTGTTGTTCAAGCAAGTCCGTCTTTTGTACCGTTTCCTCTGGCGTATCGGACGCTTGAAATTCAACCGTAACGGGGATGATCTTGACGGATGACAGGCGATACTTACACAGTCCGAACCTTTCAAAATAACAGTCAATTCGATCTATCACCTTCGCTACCGCTTCCTTCTTCGCCCGGTAATTACTGTCCCGTAGTGTCTGTTTCGCCGCTTCAACACGGCGCAACATTTCATCGGGCGTCAATCTTTCCGCCATTTCGGCTAGTCGCTTCTTTAATTCCGCTATCCGCTTATCGTGCCCCCGCATTGTATCTTTTGAGTTTTGAAAAGCGGATTCGGTATCACACTTACAAGCAATATCCCATACACGTTTGTTTTCCGCTTCTAATCGTGCTATTTCCTCTTCAATGCCGATTCGCTCTTGCGGGTCTTGCTCATCAAAAGACATAGGGGCTTGTTCAATTCTTACCGTTCCGCCTGTTAAATCCCCGTCCTGCCCCGACAAGGTTTTGCCTATGGCGTCAAGATACTTCTCTACAATGGTTTCTAATTGCGATGCCCTAATATGATGCGTGGCGCATCCAAAGGGATTAAGCGTCCCGCCCCTATGCTTGTATGAAGAACATCGGTAATCAGGACGATACACAACGGGAATACCCTTGTCTCTTGCGGATAACCAATTCACAGCCGTATGCTGATACGACATTTGATAACCGCACCTCGCACAACACACAAGCCCTTTTAACCACGCTTCCGCATCGTGCGATGCCCTTATTTTTCCTGTTTTCGGTTTCCTTAACTTATCTCTCACGGCATAGAACACCTCATCTGCTACGATATCAGGTTGTACAAGTGTCGGGGCAACACGGCACGGGAAAAACGATTTTGATTAAGACTCTTTCCGCAATCATTGACCCTTTGAAGGACGCCCAAACTTCGGGGAGTCCGAAAGGGTTAGACTTGGCGGTTATGGCGTTTGCTCAATTCGTTATTGCTTTGGAAAATCTGTCCAGCATTTCCCCCGAGTTATCGGATGATCTTTGCCGACTATCAACAGGAAGCGGGATTCGGACAAGGAAACTCTATACCAATTTCGAGCAAGCGAAATTCAGTTTTTGCCGTCCTGCAATCATTGATGGCATTTCAGAAAACATCCACGCCCCCGATTTATTAGACAGGACGATTCTGCTTCGTACCGCTCGGATGGACGGAAGCGAACGGCGAGAAGAACGTGAGCTAAAAAAAGTATTCCGAGAAAAACACCCGCTTATTCTGGGGGCGTTATTGGATATTGTGGCGCATGGACTTAACAGCGATGCTCAGGACGATTATTCGCCCCGAATGCTGGACTCTTATAGATTTATGTATCGTTGCGCAACGGCGATGCCCTACGGGGCGGGAGGGTTCAAGCAAGCGTATCGGCGGAAACAAGCGGAAAACAAGACCGCCGCTTTTGAGTCCAGCCCGATAGCAGCATATTTTATCAAATGGATTGAGGTGGAAGCAAGGCGGGGCGCAGTTTCTTTACCTTTTCGGGGAAGGAAGAAAGGAGGGGGTATATGCTTAGTACCTACCTTCCTTCCATAGAAGTCTAAAAACTGCGCACAGATGCGCAGCAGATGCGCACAGAACCTACGGGAGTCCCGCTAGGATGCGTTGCAACGCCCGAACGTCCCGAAGTACGCTTGTATGTTCTCCATCGGGAACGTAGGAACGGACGCTTTCTTCCATCGTCGGGACAAGTCCCCGAATTGCTTTGGAGATACTGACGCCCCGTTCTCTGGCGTAGGACGCTAGGGAGTCGTGCTGGGTTTCTGATAAATAAATAGTGGTTCGTTTCATATTATATTTACCCTTCCGCTATACGATTGACCCCCCTTTGTTATAAAATTTGCGGTCTTTGTGCTTGTGATACCCCGCCGCATCCGTTTCTAGGGGTCTAGCGTTCATTCTGACGGGGTTTTCGATCATCGGACGGGGTTTTCATCGTCCGTCCCCCTGTCCTGCCCTAGTAACAAATAGGGTATTGGTCTAAAAGACCGCCGAATTTTCTCTGTTTCTAGGGTTCTAGGGGCTTGACTTGGCGCAACAAATAGGGTAAAGTCTATATGTGGCGCACGACGATACTCAAGAACGAAAGGAAAAAGGTATGACAACGGCAATTTACATCCGAGTCAGCACGGTAGGGCAGAACGAGGCGGGGCAACGGCGGGAGATTGAACGATGGATGAAAGGGAATGACGTTCAAGACGCCCGATGGTTCGTTGATAAGGAAACGGGAGACCACCTTGACCGCCCCGCCTTCCAAGAGTTGCAAACCGCTATCTTTGCGGGGGAAGTCCGCACGGTGGTAGTATGGAAACTTGACCGCCTTTCCCGTTCCATTCGGGACGGCATCAATACTCTATGCGATTGGTGCGATAAGGGCTTGCGGGTGGTCTCCGTTACCCAGCAAATTGACTTCAACGGGACGGTGGGGAAGATGATTGCTTCCGTCTTGTTTGCCGTGGCGGAAATGGAGCAACAGACAAGGCGGGAACGTCAAGCGGCGGGGATTGCCGTTGCGAAGGAAAGCGGGGTCTATAAGGGCAGGAAGGCGGGGACAACGAAAGCCAAGCCCCACCGTGCGAAGGAACTACGGGACAAGGGCTTGACCCTTGACGAGATTGCTACCGCCTTGAACGTGTCGAGAATGTCCGTGTGCCGATACCTACGGGGCGCTTGACGTTCCCGCCTGTCGGGACTTTCCTTCCGAGACCTACCCCTATGGGGGTAGGTTTTTTTATCGCCCCTCTGAAAAATCGGGGTGGCATTACCGAGCGTGCGGAAGGTATCCCCACCCGTTCCGTGTAAGAAAGGTATCAGGACTTCTTAACAAGGGCAAAAGGTATCAAGATATTACAATAAAAAAAGCGTTGTAAGTTATTGTATTACAACGCTTTATGGAAGAGCCAGCGAGGGGAGTTGAACCCCTAACCCCCGCATTACGAATGCGGTGCTCTGCCGATTGAAGCTACGCTGGCGTGCAACTGGTTCCGAAACCCTTTAGGTTACGCAAGATTCGGCGCAAAGTCAATGGGCATGGACGAACTGTGCGGGAAACAGTAAAATAAACCGTAAGTACAAGCAGCATAAGTCTTTTTAAGGTGTTGCCATGACCATCGAGCAATTGAGAACCGTTTACCGAGCGCAGCCGTTTCGTCCCTTTGTCTTGCATTTGGCCGATGGGCGGCAAATCCCAGTGCAACATCCGGAGTTCATCATGACGGTTCCCAGCGGACGGACGATCTTTGTCGTTCAACCGGATGATACCGCGAATATCATCGACCTTCTGCTCGTGACCGATATCGAGTTGCAGCCAGCGGTCCAGCCGTCCGGTGGTAACGGGGCGACGCCCTTAGGATCGGCCGAAGAATAATTTCCCGGTTTTCCTGGGGTGGCTGGTGGCTGAGCTTGCGAAGCCCCAGCTTTTCCGGCATCGGCTGGGGCTTCGCAAGCTCAGCCACCAGCCACCCCCGCTTAATTGCGGAAGTTATTCTTCGGCCGGTCCTAACGAAGGCTTACCGCCCCAACCGTAGTGGAGCGGGCGAAACCAGATCGTCGTGCTGCGTCTGGCACAACCGCACGAGGATCAGTTTCTGTTCGAGTCGGTCGTCGCGACCGTCGCTCTCCAAGAAGAAGTAGTGGCCGAGACTCCCCTGCCGGTTTGGCTGGCTGCCCAACAGCAACATCGCTCCCGGACTCAGGACCGCAGTCAACTTCAACTCCTCGAAAGCCCGCTTCGCCCGGCCGGTTTCCAGTCGCCACATCGATTGGTCGCCCACCCAACGCTGCCGATTCTCCCCGTGGTGGATCTCCGGTACCAATTCCAACTGCACCCGACCGTCGGGCTGGGGAGCAACCTGCAAGGCGAAGACGCCCTGGGCCTGTTCATAGGTCAGCCCGCGGATTTCCCCCCCCTCGGAGACCAGGATTGGCATCTTTTCGATCAGGCCCGAGGCCGCGATCTCGGAGCGGTGGCCGGGGGAGGTTTGCAAGTGCTGCGCCGAAACCCGCGAGGGCGTCACGAGATCCGCGATTTTCACCTGCTGGACGCCGTCGGTCGCACCTGGTTTGCCTTTCAAATCCAACAGTCGCGAGAGCGCCGGCGGCATCTCGCCGGCGAGAATTCCGGCACGGAAGCCGTTTTCTCGAGTTTGCGGCGGACCTCGATGGAGAAGTGTTGTTCATCGACCTCATCCCAGAGCCGGCTGCTGAGTTCAGGCTCTCCCGGCGGCAGGCGGATCGAGAAGACGTCGATCACGACGCTGCCCGGGGCCATTAACGGCGGCGGCAATTTCGGATCCGAGCGAGTGCCCGTCTGCGGCGCAATCCATGCGCAACCGGCGATACTCAGCGCAACGGGGAGCAACAGGAGTCGGGACGGACGTGACGGCATGATGACGCGCGGCAGTGGGACCGGCTGTCCGGAAAGTTGCCCGCTTAGTCGGGGCTTCAATGTCGATTTGCGGGCAAAAACTATCCGGGCAGCCCCCGAGACCGGTGGCCGAGTCTATCAGGGGCGGCAAAGAGTAACCGCGCGACGAATTCGAGTCAAGGCAGGTTACCGCAGCCGCTCGCGGAGTTCGGCCACGACATCTTCCTTCTTCGTCCGCCACTGTTTCAACGAATCGCGGTCGCGGATGGTGACCGTGCCGTCTTTCAGCGTGTCGCCGTCGACGGTGACGCAGAAGGGGGTCCCAATTTCGTCCTGGCGGCGATAGCGGCGGCCCACCGCGCCCTTCTCGTCGTAAAATACGTTCATGAAGGGTTTCAGGGCGGAATAAATGTCCTTGGCCACCTCCGGCATGCCGTCCTTTTTCACCAGCGGGAAGACGGCCGCCTTGATCGGCGCCAGGCGGGGATGGAGTCTCAGCGACACCCGCTTGGCGGCCTTGCCGCTTTCGTCCGGCACTTCATCCTCCGTATAGGCCTGGCAGAGGAAGGCCAGCGTGGCCCGATCGGCGCCGGCCGAGGGTTCGATGACGTGCGGGATGAAACGCTCTTTCGTCTGGTCGTTGAAATAGAGCATGTCCTTGCCGCTGCCGCGGTGCCGCGGCTTGCCTTCAACGTCCTTTTCCACCACCAGCGACGATTTCTTGTCGGCGGGGTCGGCATGCACGAGTTTGCCTTCCATGTGGCTGCGGAGGTCGAAATCGCCGCGATGGGCGACGCCTTCCAACTCGCCGAACTCGCCCGGCGCGAGGAAGGGGAAGGCGTATTCGATGTCCGCCGTGCCGACCGAGTAGTGGCTCAACTCGTCGGCCGTATGGTCGCGCAGCCGCAACCGGTCGCCGGCCAGGCCCAGATCAAGATACCACTTGTAGCGCCGATCGCGCCAGTACTGGTACCAGGCGAGCGACTGGCCGGGGTGGCAGAAGAACTCGATCTCCATCTGCTCGAACTCGCGGGAACGGAAGGTGAAGTTCCGCGGCGTGATTTCATTGCGGAAGCTCTTGCCGATTTGGGCGACGCCGAAAGGGATGCTCACGCGGGTGCTGTCCAACACGTTTTTGAAGTTGACGAAGATGCCTTGGGCCGTTTCCGGGCGCAGGAAGACCCTGCTGCTTTCGTCGCGCACCGCGCCCGCATTGGACTCGAACATCAAGTTGAATTCCCGTGGCTCGGTCAAGTCTCCGCCACAGTGGGGGCACGGAACTTGAAGCCCAGTCTGATTGAGTTGTTCGGTGGCAACGTAGCCCAACAACTCCCCGATTCCTAACGGCTGACCTGGGTTATTCGCGACACGTTCTGCGAGCCCAGACAGCGTGACTTCCGGGTTTCGCACGAGGGCCAGGCCCGGCGCCACTTTCCGACCTTTCGTTTTCGCCCATTTCATGAACGCCCCGCCGTCCACGACGAGATGATGTTCGGTTGGACCAAGTTGAAGAGCGCGTACCGAGCGAAGCAACCCATTCCGACTCTCTGAGCATCTCGCCGACGTGATCGGCTCGCACGAGTTTCTTGCACTGACGGCAGGTCTGCATGAAATCATGGAACAGGTCGTAGTGGCCGGAGACCTTCCATACCTGCGGGTGCATGATGATCGCGCAGTCCAGGCCGACCATTTCGTAGGTCGCAGGGGCGCCGGGCGGAACCAACAGCTCGTTGTGACCGGTGACCATGTCCCGCCACCAGGCCTCGCGGACGTTCCGCTTCAGCTCCACGCCCATCGGCCCGTAGTCCCAAAAGCCTTGCAGTCCGCCGTAAATCTCGCTCGATTGGAAGAGAAATCCGCGCCGCTTGCACAACGCGACCAGTTGGTCCATTTCCATGGCTGCAATTCCAGGAGTATTTCAAAAAGTGGGAAGTTCTAAGTTTAGCTCACGATGCTGGCCAGTGGGCGACATTCCATCCCGACACACAGTGCCGGACGCAGAACCGCAATGCGTAGCACGCAAAGGTCAACGCGGCCGGTGCGGTCGTTTCCTTGAAAGAAAAGTCACCAGGCGCACGCCTCTCACCGCCAAGGGGGATTCCGGCGCAGGAGCGGCGAAAACACGGAACGCCGGCTCCTTGTCATGCCGAAGTCAGGCATAGGATCTGCTGCCCAGCCAAGCACGTCACAGGCCGCCCAATCGCCGGCCCTGACGGCTCGGCACGGTACGACGATTCTTCACCGCTGCACACGTTGGGCCATGCAATACGGCCCGCGCGGATCAACCCGCGCGTCACGAGGGCTACCGCCCTTCTGGTCAGGCGCCAACGTGTCAGGGTGAAGGACGGGGCGTCACGTCAGAAGGAGCGACACCATGCCACGGATGTGCTGGATTCTTTCCCTCGGGGCCTTTCTCCTTTGCCCCCCGTGGGCTGGGGGCGGCGAGCCGCGATCGCCAGCGTGCGGTTGCCCCTGCTGGACAAAATGCCGCCCCGCGCCGGCTTATGCCCTCTCGCCCGGCTGCTGCGAAGCGCACCGCCACTGTTTCGACAATGCCTGGGACGGCTATTGCGATGAACGTGCCCGTTGGGATACGTTCTGGTGCAAACTGGGGACCGGCGCCTTGTATCCTTGCACGCCCTGCACGCCTTGTACGACGCGCGAGGGCCGCGGCGCGGCCTGGGACGTTCAGGTCCGCCCCGCCGCAGCCGCTTGCGGATGCCAGGATTCGCGTGCGGCGCTTCCCGCCGTGCAGCCGCAAGGACCAGGAGTTCATCCGGAAAGTTCCGGGCCGCAAAGCGGCAAATGAAGCCCGACGCGGGCGCCAGGCAAGCACGCTCTCTGCGTTGGGCTTCAATCTCCCCAATGACCACACAAGCCTTCCGGGGTAGTTTTTCAGGAGATTCCTGAGATTCGCTTCAGATTTCGCGGCGGCACTGCCGATCATTAGAGCATCGACCTACCGGGAGGGTGGGACACCTGGTGTCCCATTTCAGGATAAAGATCATGGTATGACGATGGACCGTCGTGCCATGATCTTTTGTTGCGCGCCTACGCTTTGCGCATTCAAGAAATGCCACACCCACGGCCGTTGTCGCAGCCGTGGGCGGGTAATTAATTGCTTGAGAATCTCGCGCTGCTCGGGTTTATCGCCCGGTAGGAGGCGGGACCGGGGAAGTTGCGGACTCGGGTTTCACGGCGTCCTTCACCTTCTCCAAGAGCTTTTCGGCCTCCGGCTTCATCGAGAACGGCCGGCCGCTCTTCAGAATACTGTTCAAGATCTCCTTGGCTTGCCACTTCTGATCGAGATGGTAAAGAATGTGGGCCAAGTAGGTGGCCGTATCGTTATTCGACACGTTGCCGTTGGTCGCCTTGACGGCCCCTTCGAGGGCCAACCTGGCCTGGTCGAACTCGCCGCGGCGGAAATAGACCCAGCCCAAGGTCGACAGCGCGTCGGGATTGTTCTTGTTGGCACTGATAATTGCCTTCCGCATAGGCCAGCGCCTTCTGCTTCTTGGCCGGGTCGTCCTGCTCGACAAGGGCCAAGGCCATGTTGTTCTTGGCGACGAAGTCGTTGGGGTTCTCGAGGATGATCTTCTCGAAATAGCGCTCCGCTTCCAGCCAATCCTTCTGCCACAAGGCAACCAGGCCGCGCAGCGAGCGGCCCACGTTACTGCCGGCGTATCGCCGTTGGTCAGATGGAAGACTGGCATCGGTCGCTTCGATCTTCAAGGCGGCCTCGGCCAGCTCCTTGGCAAAATCGAGTTTGCCTTTTTCCAGGGCCCAGACGGCCACGACCTGGCATGTGGGCAGGTCGTCCGGCGCCTTCTTCAGGGCGGCTCTGAACCACCGCTCCGGATCGCCCGACTTGTCGGCCGCCGCAGGACCCTCGAATTGCTCGTAATACTGGCCCATGATGGCTTCGGGGGTGAGGAAGACTTCCCGCGCCTTGTTCTTCTTGGCGTTCGTGCGGTCGATCTCCTTGGCCGACTTCAAGATCTGGTAGGCCTCGTTGGCGTTGGCTGCCAGAACAGGGCCCGCGCCAGGCGCTGGTGGGCGACCAGATCCTCGGGCGCAACTTTTAGCAGATCACGAAGGAGCGTCTCGGCCGTCTGCCAGTCCTGACGGCTTTCCGCCAGTAAGGCAATACCGCTTTTCGTCTGCTGTTCCATGGCTGCTTTGCGATCGGCGTTCGTGTAGGAGGCCAACAACTGCTTGGCCTTGTCGAAATCCAACGTGGCCTCGGCGACCCGCCGCTCCTGCAAAGCGATGTTGCCCAGGATCACGTAAGGTTCCGGATCGCTGGGCGTGGCTTGGGTGGCAACGTCCAACTCGCTCCGGGCCGCGTTGGCCTGGTTCATCTGGGCAAGAATGTTGTACATCAACACATGGGCCGAGGGAAGTTCGGGATACCGTCGCGAGGCTTCTTCCAGCTTTTTGATGGCCCCCGGATAATCGCGATTCTTGAGGAGCAGGTCGAGGGCCTGCTGTGCCTCGGGATAAGTCTTTTGTACGGGCGCCGCCGCCGGACTAGCGGTGGGAGGCGCCGCCGGTTGGGCCGATGCCGACCTTGCTCCCGCGGCGGACAAAATGAGCGTTGCGGCAGCCAAGGTCAAAGTGAAAGAAAGGAACGAACGTGCCATGGAACGATACCTCTATTGTGATAGCTGAAATGTGGACTCGTGGTGGGTCCCGAAGATTGCGAACGGCAAACTACGCGGTTAGTCGGAAGAACAGCACAGTTCCGATCCCTCTAGACTACGATGTAGAATTGGAACTGACAAGATACTCCCCACTCTATTTTCGCATTCTCCCACGATCGGGAATCTTTCTTTGCGAACTGCGAAAGCCTTAACGCCCATATCCCATGAGGAGGGGGGCACCCCCACATTGTGTTTACAGAACTTCCCGCCGGACAGTAGGGTGGGGCGAGAGTGCCCGCTCGCCCTACTTTACAGTTGCCCCGGCCGCGAATTTCCTTCAACATCAAATCACAGGGCCCCGTTGGCTCGCTGAGCAGCCAACGGGGCCCTTGGGACCGTGAAAAGCGGTTCTGCCCCGGTGTGGGGTGTTTTCGCCGAATGAGCGACTTTACCTAAGATCCACGGACTTGATGGACACGAATGTTGTCATTCCTTCCCTAGAGCAGTTGTCGTGCCAATCTCACGTTCCGAAACCGGCCCGGGCGTCAAAAAACGCCGTAACCCTTGATTTGACAAAGGGATTGGAAGTCCATTCGCATCTCGCCAATGCGATTGGGCTCTGTAGAACGTTTGTAAATCTTACAATCGCGGAAACGAAAAGCGGAAACCAGGCAAAATAGGAGATTGCGGACGATTATTGCTGAGGGGGTATCCGGAAAGCCTGCACGGCGATTTGGGGCATTGAAGCCCGACGCGCGAGCGAGGAATGGGCGTTCCCCGCTCCTTGGTACCCATTCCTCACCGACCATTGGTACATGCTGCCCGCGTCGGGTTTTGATGGCTGGTTCGAGACCAAACACTTTCCGAGTAGCCTCTCACCCCTTGCCGCCAATACCGCGAAGGAGACTGAGCGTCATCGCAGCGAAGACCATGCCGATCTCGCGGTACTCGCGGTCCTCGGCCTGAAAGAAGATCGTGTAGGTCGTGCCGCCAACCCGCAAGCTGCGAATCCCGGCCGTATTCGTCAGGTCAAGATAAAAGAAATTCAGATCGAAGCCGATCAACTCTTGTCCGGCGATCGTTTCGCTGACGGGCTCCGCTTCCAGGCCCTCATATTCCATGCGCATGGCGTCCAGGGCGGCTTGAGCCATGCGGGCGGGGGCGGCCGACGCCGTGTGTACGGCGACCGTCCAGAAGGCCCCGCCGGGGCTGAAGACCGTGACCGCGCTCTGGCCGCGCGCAGTTCTTCCTCGTCCAGTTGCCAGTTGTCGGGATACTGGAAAGTAATACCCAGGTTGTCGAAAGTGGCTGGCATACGACTATCGTAGCAAGCCGATGCCAGCGAGGGAATCGCTGATCGGGTGGCGGAAAAAGCGGAAAATCGGCGTGGCGGCCGGCTTGCCGTTTTGTTACGCTCCCGCGGCTTCTCAAAATCGGGTAAGAATGCGCCGAATTTCATCGATCATACTGCTGACATCTTGCCTTTCACCGGTAGCGGGGTGCCGTTGGCCCGGGCTGTGCGATCCCGTTCCGGCCTCGCTGACGGCCTCGCGGAAGCTTTCCAGCGAAGGCAACGAGCTCTTGGAGCAGCAGCAGCCGGAAAAGGCCGAAGCGAAGCTGGTCGAGGCCGTTAAGATCTGCCCCAGTGACTGCGACGCCCGACGCTACTACGCCGAAACGCTTTGGCTCCGCAACGCTCGACCCCAGGCCGTGGCCCAATTGGAAGAGGCCTGCCGGCTCAGTTCGGATGCCGACCTGAGGGTCCGGCTGGCGGAGATGTATCTGGAGATGGGCCGCTTGGACGACGCGGGACGAACCGTCGACCAGGTCCTGGGGCGAGATGTCAAATTGGCCGCCGCATGGCGGGTCCACGGCCGCGTGTTGCGAGCGACGGGCGATCATCTCCTGGCCACCGGCGCCGCCGATCGGGCCATGGCGGTTTACCGGCAGGCCCTCGCCGATCTCCATCGGGCGGCCGGGTATGATCCCAGCGACCGGCAGGTGATCGGTGAAACGGCTGCCGTCTATCGCAGCCTGGGAGAGCCGCGGAGGGCCTTGGAAAGCATGCAAAGCCTGCTGGACACTTACTCGCCGGGCGAGGAGCCGCAACAGGTCCTGTATTGGACCGGACTTGATTACCTGGCCCTCGAACGCTATGACGACGCCGTGGCGTGCCTGACCACAGCGCTCTCGCGGGACCGTCCCACGCCCGAACTGTATTGTGCTCTCCGCCAGGCACAGGACCGTAGCGGCCGGAGCCAGGAGACCGCTAGGGCATGGCAACAGGCCCTGCTCATCGACCCGCAGCATGTTCCCAACCGATAGCCGGCACCAAGGCGTTGCCCTGGGCTGGTTTGTGGCGGCCCCTTCGGGGCAAATTCCCGACTGTTCTCCGCTTGGCTAATGGAACAGAAACGCGATAGTCTGCCTACCTCGGCCATGCCGATCTTGTTCCGGGTCGGGCGATCGTGTTGTGCGACCCGCCCTGAGAGGCAGGGCGGGGCCTTTAACTTCTTGGAGGCGCCACCCTTCCGTGACGGAGAAGTGCTCGCAGGAGGCCGGGAAACGCCGAAAAGGCTTCACCTGTTTGCGACTGCGGCAAAATTCTTTTCGCCGGGAGGAAATGGGCGAATCCCGCGGGAAAAGCGGGCCCGGCGGTGTTACAGGCGACGGGTTTGCGGAAATCCCCCAGCAGGCGATGCCCCGAAGTGCTGGCCCGACCGTATTATTAGGTGGAGACTTTTGCATAATTATCTGTTGTGTGGAATAATGTTAGCTTGTTATGACAAATAACGTCCGGATGCGCTCCCTTGTTCTTTGATTCGGTTCGGCGACGCGCCCCACCAAGGTGCGTCGCGCAGCCGGGGCGGCCTCGACCACCGCCCCGGCCAGGTCGTTCTGGGGCAGTCGCACTGTGTCGCCGTAGCAGTTGAGCATGTTCCCATCGTCCTGAATTGGCGGCCGGCGTCAAGGGCCTGCGATGAACGGGATGGTCAACAGGCGGTTGGGGATGTAGTCACCCTGGTTCTTGGAACAGATGACGGCCGTGGCGCCGGCCCCCGGTTTCAACCGCGCCGTTGCGATCATCTTCCGCGTGGGGTTTGAGGCTTGGCCGCGACGAAAAAATCTGGCGGCCAGACGAATCCTCGCGCGTTTTGAAAAGCGACGGCAAGTTGTCGCAATCCAAAGGTCCGACACTGCTTTATTGAGCTTGGATCTGCCATGGCAGCCGGCCCTTTTCTTATTGGCCCGGCTGATGTTGCAGCGGCCGTTGATGGTATTTGCCGCCGTTCTCTTGAACGTGCAACGAACACGCCAGCATTCAGTCACCTTCGCCTGTCAGACCTGTTGTTGCCAAGGCTTCTGCGGCCGTCTTGCCGTCGTGAATGACGGCTTTGAAAGCCAGGACCGCGGCGGTTATCTGCTCGAAGCCCCAGATGTTGCGTCCGACGGTAGCGCCTCGGGCTCCGCTCTGGACGACCTCGGACATCATCGCCAGGGCCTGGCGCAAGGTCTTGCACTGCGGCCCGCCCGCGGCGACGACCGGGACCGGGCTGTCGGCCACGATCTGGGAGTAGGCCGGCACGTCGCCGCAATAGGGTACTTTGACCACGTCGCAGCCGACTTCGACCGCACAACGGGCGGCCCAGGCGATGTCCTCCGGCGTGAACAGGATTTGGCCGGTGCTCGGGTCGTGGGGATAGATGTGACAGATCACTGGGATCTCGAAGCGGCTGGCCTCGCGAACGCAATCAGCGATCACGCGCAAATACTCGGCCTCGGCCGGGCCGCGCACGAACGCCGCCACGGCGAAGGCATCGGCCCCCAGACGCACGGCGTCTTCCGGAGTTGCCGCCTGCTGCCGGGTCGTATGGTCCGGCCGCGCCAGCGTGCTTTGCACGATCAGCGGAATGGCGCCGGCATACGGCGGCCAGGCCGAGGCTGCGATCCCTTTGTGCATCGTGACCGCATCGGGCCGGCCTGCCGCGACCGCCGCCAAGGTCTTGATGATATGACGCAGGCCCGGGGGCAAACCCTGCGCGTAGCCCATCAAGTGATCCACCGCCACCGAACACAACCGGCCGGACGGATGGGAGAATAAACGGTTCAACCGAACGAGCTTTCCCAGGTTCATGGCGACTCCAAAACGGCAGTGGGATATGACGAAGTTCCGTCGAAAACCGTGCAACGTATTCTTCCACGGCTCCTTGTCTGTGAGTATCCCGCGACCCGGTGACGATGTCAATGCGGGGCATTGCGGGAGATTTGCTCGCATGCTATGCTTGCCGGAACCGTGCTGGTATGTTTCGATGCCGTCTTGGAGGAATATCGAGAATGGCTGCAACCGATTTGATCGCCGATCTCGAACAGGCCCTGGCCGAGGTGCCGCGGTTCGACGTACACACGCACCTCGTGGGAGGACGGCTCGGCGCCCGCGGCCTGCACGATATCCTGCTGTATCACATGGTCATCAGCGACCTTTACGCGGCCGGTTGCCCGAGCGGCGCACGCCTGACCCAGTATCCCGACTGGCCCGAGCCGGCCGAGGCCCACCGGCGGATCGAGGAGGCATTGCCCTATCTGCCGAGGATCCGCAACACGAGTTGTGCCTGGATGCTGCGGATGATCCTCCGCGACCTGTACGACTGGGACGAGCCGATCACGCCGGACAACTGGCGGCGACTGGACGCGATGATCCGCCAACGGGCCGACGACCGTGGCATGGCATCACTCGATTTTCGATCGGCTCAACATCCGCCGCACTTGTGCCGAGCACGCCCGGCGCGGCAGCGGGCGAAGACGACGCGCGGCTGCAATATTCGTTGGAGTGGGCGTTCTTCACTCGCTGCCAATGGGGCGAGTTCGACACGGCCTTGTACGAATTGGAGCACTGCTGGGGCCGGCGGCCGGAGCCGCCGTCGCCGATCGGCGGCCAGCGGCCGGCCAGCGACCGCGTCATCGGCTGCCTGGACGACGTCCATGCCGCGATCGAGCATTACGTGACCACGATCCCCTACGAGCAGATCGTCAGCACCGCCACGTCGTTTTCCACGCTGATCGACTACCAGCCGGTGGGCGACGCCGAAATGGAGGCCGCCATCCGCCGCCGCGGACAGGCCGGCCCGGCCGAGCGCGACATCTATGCCTCGTACATCAACGAGGCCTATCTGACGGCCGCGGAGAAGCACGCCGACAAGATCGTCTTCCAGTTCAGCCTGGGCGCCGAGCCGATGCCCTACGAATCAGCGTGCATCCTTCAACAGCGGACGATCTACCAGTTTGCGGAGATGATCGGCCGCCATCCGCGGCTGCGGTTCCAGGTCTTCCTGGCGTCGCGGCACGCCAACCAGGCATTCTGCACCATGGCCCGTGAGTTGCCCAACCTGAGCCTGGCCGGCTGCTGGTGGCACAACTTCTTTCCGGACAGCATGCGGCAGGTCATCGCCGAGCGGCTCGACATGCTGCCGGTCAACAAGCAAATCGGCTTCTTCTCCGACGCCTATTGCGTCGAGTGGGTGTACGGCAAAACGCGCATGGCACAGAAACAATTGGCGAAGGTGTTGGCGGAGAAAATCCTCCAGGGCCAGTACACCCGCGATGATGCCCTGGGAATCGCCCGGAGCATCCTTGACGAATCGCCGCAAACCCTCCTGAAAATGACCCCCTAACCGAGGAAATCGAGATGACGCGCCCTATCACGTTGTGTACCGGCCAATGGGCCGACCTGCCGTTGGAAACCTTGGCCCCGCTGGCCAGGTCGTTCGGGTTCGATGGCCTTGAGTTGGCCTGCTTCGGCGACCACTTCGAGGTGGACAAGGCCCTGGCCGATCCGAGCTATTGCAGCCGTCAGCGGGAAATCCTGGAACGGAACGGCTTGCAGGTCTTTTCGATCAGCAATCACCTGGTGGGCCAAGCGGTGCTGGACCGCGTCGATGCCCGCCATAAGTCGATCTTGTCGGCGTTCGTCTGGGGCGACGGCGATCCGGCCGGCGTGAACGCCCGCGCGGCCGAGGCGATGAAAGACGCCGCCCGGGCCGCCCGGAAGTTGGGAGTCGGCATCGTCAACGGCTTCACCGGTTCGAGCATTTGGCACCTGCTTTACAGCTTTCCTCCCGTTCCGCCGGCGATGATCGAGGAAGGCTTCGAACTGTTTGCCGAACGGTTCAACCCGATCCTGGACGTCTTTGCCGAGTGCGGCGTGAAGTTCGCGTTGGAGGTGCATCCGACCGAAATCGCGTTCGACCTGCACACGGCCCAGCGGGCGTTGGAGGTATTGGATCACCGCCCGGAGTTCGGCTTCAATTTCGATCCGAGCCATTTGATCTGGCAGGGAGTAAACCCGGCCCGGTTCATCCGCAAGTTCCCCGATCGGATCTTTCACGTACACATGAAGGATGCGATCGTCAGGCTGGACGGCGAGAGCGGGATCCTGGCGAGCCACCTGAATTTCGGCGATCCGCGCCGCGGCTGGGATTTTCGCTCCGTGGGGCGCGGCGGCGTCGATTTCGAGGAGATCATCCGCGCCCTGAACGACGCCGGCTACACCGGCCCCCTGTCGGTCGAATGGGAAGACAGCGGCATGGATCGCCAGCACGGCGCGAAGGAAGCCTGCGAGTACGTCAGGCGAATCGATTTCGCGCCGAGCCGGCGGGCCTTTGATGCGGCGTTCGAGAAGGCCGACGCCGGCGCGGGAAAGTCTTGATCGCCGGATCATGCATCGTACCTTCGCGCCCACTCGCGCAGCGACCGAACCGGCAAGATCAAAGGCTGCCGCGTGGCCTGCGCGTGTTCCGGCGCCTGATCGTCAAGCCGGTCCGAGCCCATGGTTGCTTGCAAACCGGCATCCCCCGTGTTATTTTGAGAACCTGCCCTGGCAACACCCTCCAACAACAGGAGCCCTGCGATGAGACTCTCTTGGACGTTCGTTCTGTACTGCGGTCTGATTTGCTTTTCCGCCTTGCCCGCCCGCGCGGCCGACAACACTCCGCCGGCCGGCTTCACGGCCTTGTTCAACGGCAAGGACCTGACGGGCTGGAAAGGCCTCGTGGCCAATCCGCCCGCCCGCGCGAAGATGAGCCCCGCGCAACTGGCGAAGGCGCAAGAGGCGGCCGACAAGCTCATGCGCGAACACTGGAAGGTGGAAGACGGAGTGCTGGTCTATGACGGCAAGGCCAACAACCTCTGCACGGCCTTGGACTATGGCGACTTCGAGATGTTCGTCGACTGGAAGATCGGCAAGGGCGGCGACAGCGGCATTTACCTGCGCGGGTCGCCGCAGGTGCAAATCTGGGACAACAAGATCGGCTCCGGCGGGCTCTATAACAACCAGAAGAAAGAGAACCCGCACGACCCGCTGACATTCGCCGACAAGCCGATCGGCGAGTGGAACACGCTGCGCATCAAGATGGTGGGCGAGAAGGTTTGGGTCTGGCTCAATGGCGACCTGGTCGTCAACAACGTGACGTTGGAGAATTATTGGGAACGCAACCGGCCGATTTATCCGACCGGCCAGATCGAACTCCAGCACCACGGCAGCCATCTCTGGTTCAAGAACATCTACTTGCGGGAGATCCCGCGCAACTAGCATCGCGCAATGCTCGCAGGTTCCGGACACTGACATCATGACGAAACGCGAAGTGGTTCGGTTGGTGCTGGAAGGCAAGCGGCCTCCCTACGTTCCCTGGTCGATGGGCTTTACGCAAGAAGCGCGCGAGAAGCTCAAGGCCCATTACCACTGCGCGGACGTGGAAGCCCCCCTGGAAAACCACCTGTTGAAACTCGGCAGCGACATCGGTTTCTTCACGGACCTGGGCGACAACCGCGTGCGGGACGTGTTCGGCGTCGTCTGGGACCGCTCGATCGACAAGGACATCGGCAACGTCGAGGGCTGTCGCCTGCCGGGCCCGACCTTGGCCGGCTACGAGTTTCCCGACCCGCTGGACCACCGTTTCTTCGCCGACATGCCCGCCAAGATCGCGCGCTTTCCCGACCGCTTCCGCGTCTACCAGATCGGTTTTTCGCTCTACGAACGGGCCTGGACACTGCGGGGCATGGAACGCCTCATGATCGACTTTTACGACGCCCCGGACTTCGTCCACGAGCTGCTTGGCGCGATCGCCGACTACAACATCGCCCAAGTGCGGAAGGCCGTGGAGTATGACATCGACGCCATCTACTTCGGCGACGACTGGGGGCAGCAGCACGGCTTGCAGATGGGCCCAAGGACCTGGCACGAGTTCATCTACCCGCAACTGAAGCGAATGTACGCCGCGGTCCGCGCGGCGGGCAAGTTCGTGATGATCCATTCCTGCGGCGACGTGGACGAGTTGTTCGAGCCCCTCGTGGCGGTGGGGCTCAACTGCTTCAATCCGTTCCAGCCCGAGGTGATGGACGTCTATTCCCTGCTGCTTGCCTATCGAGGCAGGCTGGCCTTTCACGGCGGACTGTCAACCCAGCGCACGCTGCCCTTCGGCACGGTCGACGACGTGCGGGCGGAGACCGGCCGGCTTCTCAGCCTGGGCACCGAGGGCGGATATATCCTCGCCCCCGCTCACGACGTCGCGGGCGACGTCCCGCTGGAGAACATGCTGGCCGTCATCGACGGCGTGCAGCGGCAAGCTGGCTATCGCGAAGGAATGCTGAAGTGAGCGGGACGGAGAGTTACCAAGCGTAGCTCTTCTGTTTTCGGAAGCCCGTGATGCGAATGACGTCTCCCGGCAGGATGTCCAGCATGGCATAAGCGTTGTTCTCCGGCCCCGACCCCTCAACAACGGCCTGGATGGTGCAGTAGTGGATGCCGCGGATGTCGCCGTAGTTGCCCCAGTGGAAATGGCCCTGCAGCACGCCAATCACTTTGCCCGAATGTTCCAAGACGTGGCGCACGTCGTTGCAGTTCTGCACGCCATAAGGTGGGAATAGGTCGAGGCACTGATGGATGCAGACGATGGTTTTGTGTTCCGTCTGGCGCAGGTCGGCGCGCAGCCAGTCCATTTCCGCGGGCGGAACGTTGGCATCGCCCCACTTGAAATTCTTGCGGCCATACGACGTTCCATCCTTGGTGAAGCAGGCGTCGAGAATCACGAAATGCCAACCCGCCGCGTCGAAGGAGTAATAGGACTTGTCCTGCCCGACGATGCCCAGAAATTCAGGTTTCGTCAGGTTTTCGACGCAGTGGTTTCCGAGCACGAAATGGTGCTTGCCGGGCAGCGGCGCGAACCCGTTGGCGACCTGTTTGAGATAATCCTTCTCGGTGTCCAGGGAAACCGCCGAGTCGATGAGATCGCCCAAAGCGATGACGTGGTCCGGCTTTTCCTGCTCGAAGCGCTTGGCCGCCTCGGAGAATTTCGTCAGGGATTCTCGATGGTGGCGCGTGCCGCTGGGTGGTTTGTCGGCGTAGTGGAGGTCCGTCGCCAGACCAATCCGCAGCTTGGGCTTGGTATTCTCAGCCGTGGCCGCCAGCAGCCATGCCGACTCGCCCAAGGCCACCGTCGAACCGGCCAAAAGAAGCGTCCCGCTCTTGAGAAACGCCCTTCGCCCCAACCGTCGCACGCTCTTGTCTTCCTGCTGATTGGACATGGTTATGGCCTTTCTGTCACCCCGAGATCGTCGAATCGAATACCGTGCGGCTTCCACGCCTTTGCCGTTCATTTTATCGCCTCCTTCCTGGCAGGGATACCGACCAGTCCCGTGAGCCCAAGTTCGGCGTCCTTTCTTACCCGTTCACGTCAGTTCGGAGACTGCGCGGATTCCCACGGGGACGCCACAGAGGACAACCCATCCATGTCCGCCATGCTGGGACATTTCCTCGACTGCACGCTGCCGGTCGTCAAACACGCGAAATACCGCCCCGCAAGGCAACGCGACGGGGAAATGAGGTTTGCCGAGCCCCTCTGCTTTCCGGTGTGCCGCCTTCATGGTACGGACCATCACTCCGCGGAAACTTCTCGATATGTTCCCGGCATGCGAGAAATCGAGAATGAAATCGCAGTACTGCTCGTCGATCAAGCGTTTCAGTTGCCTTTCGACCGATTGGCACTGGCCAGCAGTACCGACGTTGTCGTGAAGCTCGACGACGACGATCTCCCCCACAGCTTCATATTCAAGAGGAATCGGCTTCGCCCGGAACTTTGGCAAGCCGAGCTCCGAGAGAAAATCGAGAAAGTCTACCATCCAACCGACAATTGTCAGTCCCCCAATGTAGAAAATAATGCCCATCCCGGCGATGGCAAACGTCGCCACCAAAATGAGCATTTCAAGGGGAAATCTTCTGAAAATCGACGTAAAGACGCTAAGTAATACCGCACAGATCGTCGTGAGCACGAACAAGAACAGAAGCGAGAACTGCCATGGTCGCCGGCCGGACGGCGCGCGCCCGCGGGGACGAACAGTTTGCGGACGATTTTCAACCATACAGCCGTTTTCTCTGGCTCCTACAGTGCTGCATTTGTAATTCGGCGCAGGCGGGCCAAAGCCCGCCTGCTGCCCACAAGGAGATTGTACCCAATCGAAACCGGGCGGCCCCCGGTCCAGGAGAACTTTTTTCATTTTTCCCTGCTGCTCACTTGCCCGGGGGCCTTGTCGAACGATACTCTACATGGTATGTCTAGTTTGGCAACCTTTCTGCAATGTCGGAGCAACGTCATAACTGCTTACTATTCTATAGTTTAAGTATCGACGTGTCAAGAGGCTTGCGCTAATATTTCCCCCCATTTCCGCGAAATATTACCCCGCATTTCCCCCGGTATCCCGGTTGCTTGCTCCGTAGGCTTTCCAGAATTTCCGCCATGTAAGATTCGACCGCCAAGAATCACTCTCGACGACTTCCACGCATCGGCCAGAGAATCGCCTAAGATATACCCATGTAGATATGTCTACATCAAATAAAAGAGGGGTATTTATATAACTACTTATGGGTGGTATGGCACTATGCGCTAGGGCAGGGGGCGTACATAAGCAGTAAGCCACCGCTTTCTACTTCAAACGGCCATAAATCAATGGCGTCACGAATTGCCCGCATCGAATTGAGCAGGGTAAGCAAGCCCTATCGCCCACTCAAAATTGACTGCAACTCGTTTTCCTTTCGCGACAAGGCCCGCTGTTCGTTCTCCAATATCGCGCTGTGATAAATACCGGGGTGGCTTTGCTCTTGCTCGATTGTAAACCGATGCTCAGCGATTTGCGCCTTTAGAGCCTCGACCTTAGCCACGTCGTACTTTGGCGCGTTGCTCACGGGCGTTTCGGGCCGTTCGCGGTCGGACTTCGCCTGTCGTTCCTTACTCAGTTGCTCCTCAAGCTGCTTGATTTTCTGGGCGTCACCCCCGCCACAACCAATCAGTGCAAAGGAAACGACCAACAGTACAATGAGTTGCTTCATGGCAATCACTCCCGAAAAGAGAAATGGTACTATCACGGCGTAGATTATCTGCCGTGCAGAGCGTCGAATCTTTCCTTAATTCCGTCCAAATCCTGTTTCAATTTGTCATTCGCGCCTTTTAAGGATTGTGCCGCGCCCTCCGCCTGCTCAACAGCGAGTTTCTCACCTTCGCTGTCAACCTTATTCCTAAACTCCGATTCGGAGGGTTCCGTCAGTCTGCCATCGGTCCCGCCCATAGTCATGGTTATGCGTTGCTCGAAATTGGAGGACCAGAAACCGTAATCTGCCTCGGCACGTTCTTTCCCGAAAACTCGTGCCAGCAAATCGGTCACTTTTCTTGCCTTCTTTTCGGCAACCTCTCTAATGTATTTCTTCCGCTCACGCGCAAAGCGTGCTTCCTCTGCTGCCCTTGCGTCCGCGGCCGCCTTAGCTGCTTCCGGAGTTGGCCTCATGTCGAGCTTCATCCTCGTGTCGGCCTTTGCCGCGGGCGCTGCCTTTTCCTTTGCCGGCTTCTCAGCGGCACTCTCGCCACAACCGACGAACGCCACCGAAACCACGACCAACAACAGCCAACCAATAAACCGCTTCATAGCAATAGCTTCCGAAAAATAGGTTGCCTAGAGATTCTTACTGTCTTTGCGACAAACCACACCATTCACTAGTTCCAACTCTATGGACTTATCGCCACTCTGATAAGTCCACACCTCACCGTAGAGGGTTGGAGTGTCGCCAAGGACTTTTTTCTTCGTTGGCTCTCCGAGGATAATCTTTACCTCATCGTCGCGCATCCCGTCTTTGATTTTCAGGTAGTTGTCTCCATTCACTCGGCCGCATCCAACGACCACGACCAAACCAACTACCAGCAACAACCACCGAAGGAATCTGTTCATCGAAATCGCTCCCGAAAAAGAGAAATATGTGTTATCACGTTTGATTCTTGCCAACACTCACCACAATTACTAAGCAGAGAATCGCTAGCGCGATAGCCCCGCCTCCGATGCCGAACAAGACATAGCATTTTGTACGGTCTTCACGCTCCATCTTCGTCGGTGTGAACTGAGTTTCCGCCAGCCTGGACAACGCCGCGCCGCCCACGTTTGAATTATGTTCAAACTCCTGGGTTCTTGCATCCCGCTCATCGCACCTAGTTTTCTCTTCGTTGCCCTTGTAGAGCAATACGCCTCCCGCCAAGAACAACACCAAACAGATAATTGCTCCGATTGGGTTTGTGCTAGCGCCAGAGTTCCCGCCATTGGTCTGCATACTGCCGCCTTTCGTTTTTTGAGAATGGATGTATTCAATAGAGGTCGGTATGCGGATTATTGCGCCGCAACTGTTGCAAGGTCCGGACGTGCCGCCATATTCTGCGCTGACTCGATTCGTCCACTGGCAATGCGGGCAAATAATGTCCATGATAGTGATGCCTCAGCGTAGAACCGCGTGTTATCGACCAGCAAGCGTACCGATTATTGTCAACACCCCGATTACGATTACGACCATGCAGACAATCGCAACCGGAAGTGACACAGACGGATAGAACGCGCCGCATCCTGGGCATTTATTAGTGGTGTGTGTGACCCCATGACCGCATGAGCGACAAGGTTTAGTAGCCATCGTTTGACCCTTTCTCAGATTGGATGGTTCAAAAAAAAGGAGCGTCGAACCGAAACGCCGCTCCGAGAACCCCGCAACAGGGCCAGCAAAACAGCACTCAGGCCGACGCCCCATCGCGGGGCGCGGACACCAAGCACTGCTTATGCTGGATACAAGAGCCTTGCGGCTCAGGGTTGCGATTTTCTCGAAAAGCAGTTCTTGACGCTACGCGCGTCGTTCAAGTTGTATTCATGGCCGGGTTACGGCCCTATCTGACTTTCTCCAAAAATTATCACCTATCGCGGAACGATTCCACGATTACCGCCATATTCACATTGCAGGAAACCCCTGTCAAGCGGGGGCGGGGTGAACATTCCTGTTTTTATTCAGGACGATTCCCCCCCCTGCTCAATTGCTTTTCGCCCAATGAGCTAGGAACACGGCTGCAAACGTCCAATTCTTGTCGCCTGGTCCTTGTCCTTGATAAAGCCCGCCACTTTCTCGATTAAGTCGTCAATCGGAATTGCGCCGGTAAAGCAAGCTCCATTGGCAGAGTAAGTGGCCGTGTTATCCCAGCCAATTGCAAACGGCGTAGGACGACACCATATATGGTAGGCGTTGATTAAGTCTACCAACCGATAGCGGGCCGTATAAAGCTCGACACCCTCCCAATTGATTCCTAACAATTCATCTTTAATCCTCTGGTAATGCCCCCAATTATGTCGCATATCATCGTCAAGGATTGTGAGCCTTGCGGACTTATCCACGAATCGGCAAACGATAACCGTGTAGTAATCATTCACACACTGACTTACCGACTCAACCCCATCTAACATGGCAAAATCAATGTTATTTAGGTCTATTTCAGTCGTTTTCCATTCCCAGGATTTTTCATTTCTTCTTATGCTATTCTTAATCATTTTTTTCTCCAAATAATTCGTAAAAAGGTAGTTCACACACAATAAATAAGGCTACCGACATTCCGCCGTGAATAGTTGCCGAATGCCGGCCCTCTGACCGTTCAATTATCCCGCCGTAATCGCTCTAGGCGTCGTTACACGCCATAGAATAAATCAAGGCGGGAAAGTATCGCACACACTGAAAACCGCCTTGACAAGCGTTTTGGCGGTTCTGACAAGGAAACCGGATGCTAGTACACCTAGCTTAATAGTGGTGGTATGTTTGTAGAGTTCTCCCCTATAAACCTAACACCACCATCCAAAGCCAGTCAGCGTACATCGTCAATGCACACCGTAAGGACGAACCCTAGTCAAGCCAATACTCTGCCGGTCAACTTATCGCGTTGCGTGCCGTAGTTTGTAGGTCTGCTTGTAATAATCATAAAGATTATAAACATTGGCTTTTCCCCCTTGGCACTTAACCTTGTGGTACGCTCACCATTGCTATCAAAGCCTAAGACTGAGGTGAGAACAGCTAACTACATGAAAATAGCCGTTAAATTACCCGTCTGTGGTAGCAGGAACGGAAAACTCAACGGCTATTCAATTTTCGTGCTATGCCTGCTACCTGCTTATTATACAAGCACGACCGTTGTAGTTGTCCACTCCCAATTTATTAAAACTTCCAAGGGGTATTGGAATCGTGGCAGACTACTTACGCAAGGACACCATGCCGCTTTCGTCAACCAGTATATCGGCATGGTGGTCTAGTCGTAGTTTCCGTTTGTCAGGGTGAGCTGCCTTGTATGCCTCTTGTACTTTCACCCACTCCATTTTCTTGCCGTTAGCAAGTGTCGATTTCAACCAGTTCTTTGCCTTAACGGTATCCGAGACAATACCCTTTGACTTTGCCTTAGTGGGCAGGGTGGAAGCAAATTCAGGGATAGAGCGAAATTGCTCGTCAATCGTCGCCCGTAGAGTGGTCAAGCGGTCAATAATGCCTTGCCGACTGGCCTTGTAATCATCGTCCAATTTTGCCAACTCCGCCGTCAAACTCTTAACTTCCGTAAGTAAGTCTTTTGCCATCGTATTTGCTCGTATTTGTGGTCTATTGGGTACTCTTGGATTATACCATAAATATCGCGCGTGTCAACCGGATTCGATGCCTAGATTAGAAGGGAAGTGGCCCCATAAATGTTACTCGCCCCTGACTGCTTCCCTGCTCATTTTTCTATCGGTGGGGATTGCGTTTTCCGTTTTTTCTGCTATAATAAGGGTATCGGTTTTGGAAACATAACCCCTTGCAACATAGGAGGTTAAGAGCGATTTATCAGTGAGGAAATAATGATTGAGGAAAACCACGCGATATTAGCGTCAATCAATAAGAGATTGGCGAGTCAAGAGGCTATCTTAGAGGAAATGCGTCAAGGTTTTGCCGTGTTAGCGGCACGCATGAAACCGCAAGGCGAGTATGACCTTGAAAATGTACATAGACAGACAGGGGATAGCGTTTATACGCTGGAAAAGCATTGCAGACTAGGAACATTAGCGGGTGCATACAAGCGTAACCGTAAGTGGTATTTACCCCAACCTACGGTGGATAACCTACTTACCTACGGACTCCCCACCCTTAAACAAGTCAGTGAGTAGCAGACTATCCATTGTGGCTTGACTAATGGACGGGATAAGGTGAATGTACCGTTCCCTAATCTTGCTGGTATGCCCTACCCATGCGTCGATGATGCTTTGCGGTTTACCCTGCATTGCAGCAATGGAGATAATGCTATGACGGAATACATGGTATCCGCGAAGATTCTCAAAACGAGTACCCTTGACCACCCGCCGAAATGCTTTCCCCGCCACTTGTTGACTAATGGGTTTGCCCTGCTTGTCACAGATTGTGTAGGGTGAACCCGGTTGCGTTGCAAACCAGTTAGTGAGAATCTCGACCAATTCGGCCCTAAGCGGTACGGTACGGAATGACCCCGCCTGCTTTTTCTTTCTCTTCATTTCACGAATGACAATGAACCCGCCGCGAATGTCCACCCGCCGCGAATCGAGCATTTCCAAGCGTCGGCAACCAGTCAGGGCACAAAGAGCGAAAGCAGGGTAAAGCCAAGGGGTTTGTTTTGCCTGCTTGGAGTTTTTGACTAATGCGAGAATCTCCCACAAGTCAGGCTCTAACAGGAAGGCCGATGCCCATACGCTTTCCTGCTCATCCTGGGGAATCAAACCCGCCGCAATCTCTTTTTCAATGTCGCCAATGGGTTTGAATGGGAGTTTATCCCCACCTAGCTGCAAGCCAACACCCTTAGTGGGGGATTCGCCAGACACGATTTTCAAGACTTCGCGGGCGTGTTTCCACAACTCACGGAATGAGGCAAATTCGCGTTGCACAGTGTCCGCACACACTTTTTTGAGTCGCTCATTCTTGTAGCGAACCATGTCAGCGGAACTAACGCTAGCAAATGGCGTAGAACCGCGTAGGATACGCTTTAGCCACCGATGGTGAACCTTTTCGGTTGCCAGACTGCTTGCTTGCTTTGCGGGTTGTGAGTCAAGGTAGGCGGTAATGACCCTCTCTAGCGAATCGGTGGAAAGTTTGATGGTATCGAAACACTTACCCCCCGAAACAAGATATTCCAACAACTGCTTGGAAGTGAGGTTTGCAGGTGGGGGTTCAATCTGTCCGTCGATGAAAATTCGTTGTAGCGTCAATTCACAGTCTTTTTTGACTTTTTCGGCCCTTGCTACCGTTGACAGGCCGATTGTCTCATTCATACGATGAAAGCGTTGCTTGCCCTGCTCATCGGCAACGCCAGTAATTGGAATCCGACAACGGATACGGGCAATTCGGAGTGGGTTGCGGCCCTCTTGTTTCGCTCGTTTGATGTCGATGGTAGAATTACGCCACTCAATCAGAATTGCGGGTGGTTTTGCCATTGTGAATCGTCCTCAATTTGGCCCCCCGTAGGGAGCAAGGAAAGAGCAATTGTTACCTCAATTTTACCCCGATAATGAAAGTGTGTCAAGCTAGAATGTTCGTAAGTGCCGTATTTCAAAAGATTTAACGCGAAGTACGGAACTACATGGTATGTCTACATTTCCTGTGACTCTTGGCCGATGTTTGAAGAGCGTTGCCTTGCGGTATCGCCAGCCGGGTTGTTGGCTGGAGCGAAACCGGTGGGTTGCGCCTCCAGGCTTGGGCATAGTTCAGGCAGTACCCCAGCCGAATGAGGGGGAAAGTAGTTCTCGGCCAGTTCGTATTGCGCGACTTGAGGCGATTTTGTTTTTGAGCCGTGAGCCGCTGGGGAGCCGAAAATTGGCTCATCTGGCCCGCTTGGCGGATGGCACGAAAGCGCGTACACTAGTCCGAGCCTTGAACCGGCGTTATGATGCGGAAGGAAGTGCGTTTCGAGTGGAGGAAGTGGCGGGCGGATTTCAACTATTAACGCGCGCCAAGTACTCTCCATGGCTCCGTAGGCTACACTCCATCCCCTTGGAAGTGCGGCTTTCGGCGCCGGCCATGGAAACCTTGGCGGTCGTTGCCTATCGACAACCCGTGTTGCGGGCCGAAATCGAAGCGATTCGCGGCGTACAATGCGGGGAAGTCCTTCGCCAACTCATCGAACGTGACTTGGTACGAATCGTAGGTCGGTCCGAGGAATTGGGGCGTCCGCTACTATATGGGACGACCAGGCAGTTTTTGCAGGTTTTCGGGCTACGGCACTTGGAGGATTTACCTCGCCCCGAGTTTTTGCCGATTACGAAGCTTGTCACCGAGGATTCGGGCGAACCGGTCGCCCAACCTCCCCTACAGGATTTGCAACAACTTCATCAATCTCGCGAGATGCAAGAGGAGACGGACATGAGTATCATGATCGACAGGAAAACCACAGCGGAAAGCTTCGGTTCGGCCTCGGTGGCCACGCCCGAGCGGCCCCTGACCACGATTTCGACGGTCTATGCCGCCAAGTCGCCGGACGAAGAGGAAGAGGACGACGAAGACGACGACGAGGAGGACGACGAGCCTTGGGAAGAGGTCGACGATGATGATGACGACGACGACTGGGACGACGAAGACGACGACTGGGAGGAAGACGAAGACCTCGAAGAGGAAGACGACGACTGGGACGATGACGACGACGATTGGGAAGACGACGACGACGAAGAGGAAGAAGAGGAAGTCGAGTAGTCCGCTTTCGTTCGTTGATTGAGAGCTGAAGCCCGACGGGGCACCCGCTTGCGGGTCAGCGAGGAGTTGGCGATCCAGTTTCGTCGGCGTGTTTCTTGTTTGGCGTCAGCCTTCCATGCCGCGGCCGAAAACTTCCTGGAGAGCCGTTCAGTCCCGCAGTTGAAACAAGCGCGCCAAGGCGTCCAGTAATCCGTGTGGGACGCCGTCGCGCGACTCGTCGCGTAACGATTCCAGCGGCGGGTGCAGCAACTTGTTGACCAGCCGGTCGAACGACTGGCGGATTTCGTTCTGTGCGCGCTGATCCAAATTCGGCAACCGCTTTATAAGCCGCTGGAGTTCTTCTTCCTTGGGCTTATGCCATCCTTCGCGCAGTTGCTGAATCACCGGCCCGGTGGCCCGATGATACAGCTCGGCCATGAAGCGGCGTGCTTCTTGATCGACGATCCGCTGGGCAGCAGGCAGTTCCTTGTCGCGCAACAGGCGGTTGTTCTGGCAGGCTGCTTGGAGGTCGTCGACCGAATAGAGGTAGACTTCGGAGCGGTCGCCAATGAGCGGATCGAAATCGCGGGGCACGGCCAGATCGAGAACGAACAGCGGCCGCTGTCCCCGCGCAGCGTGAATGGGGCGGAAGTCGTCGAGGTTGACGATGGGCCTTTCGGCGCCCGTCGTGCTGATGACCAGGTCGGCCGCGATCAGCGCGGCGTGAAGTTCCTCCCAGGGACGCGCGCGGCCTTGCCACTCGGCCGCGCGCTGGCAGGCCCGCTCGAAGCTCCGATTGACGACGGTGATCCGCCGGGCTCCTTCGTCGCGGAGATATCGAAGGGTTTCTTCGGCCATGTCGCCCGCGCCGATGACGAGCGTTTCCTTGTCGTCGAAGCGCTCGAAGATTTGCCGGGCGAAGTCGGCTACGGCGACGCTGGGAATGCTCACGCGGCGCTGGTGGATGGCCGTTTCCGTGCTCACGCGGCGAGCGACGCGGATGGCGGTCTGAAAGGCCATGTGCAAGAGCGGACCGGTGGCCTCGCGCTCGGTGGCCGCCTGGTAGGCATGCTTCACCTGGGCCAAGATCTGGGGTTCCCCCAGCACCATGCTCTCCAGGCTGGCCGTCACGCTGAACAAGTGCCGCACGGCCGCATGGTCGGTGTTGACGAACAGGTGCGGCACGATTTCGCGTGGATCGAGCTGATGAAAACGGGCCAGAAAGTGGCCGATCTCTTCCACGCCGGGGACGGCCGCCGACTGGCTGGCCGCATAGATCTCCACGCGATTGCAGGTGGAAAGCAGTACGCCTTCCACGTCGCGGAACGAAAGCCGCCACTGGCGCAGTGCTTCTTCCGCTTGCTGCCGGCCGAAAGCCAGACGTTCACGGATGCCGATCGAAGTGCCATGATGGCTGCAGCCGACGACCTGCAGGTTCATGAGGATCCTCCCCTTTGCCGGTTGCCTGCGTCTCCAGCGTTTGCAATTCGAAATCTCCAATCCGAGCTTCGAGACTTTCCGTTTCCCGCGTTCCGCGCCGCCACGTCGCCGTGCTTCATGGTCACGAACACTGCCACCAGGGCGACGAGAAGAATGAAACTGACCAACGTCAAGTAAGCCACCTTGCGGCCCTGCCGGATGGGCCGGTATAACACGCCGATGATGACGTGCAAGAGAAGCCAGCCGAACATCAGAAGCGTGCCGAGCACGACCCAATCGTTCCAGGGAACGCGCTGCCCGCTGAGTAGATTCAACACGCTGCCCGACACTACGGCAACACCCACCAGCAGCATTGATGCCAGCATGGTCCGGCTGTTGACCGTTTGCAGCCATTCGAGGCTGGGAAGCCGAAGGTTCAGGTAAGGCGGACGCTTGCGTTTCAGACGATCGGCCTGTTCCAGGTACATCAACCCCGCGGCGAAGCCGATGAGCACTGTCACGGTGGCCAGGAGGATGGAAGCGCCGTGAATGCCCCCCCAAATCTTGGACGCCGGCTCCCGCGGGAAAGGGTTTTTGTCGGCGAAGCGGGCCGCCACGATCAGGCCCAAGACCAGCGGCAAGAGGAAAACGCCAAAATGCGTGGTAGGATGGCAACAGGCCAGATAAAAATAGACCATCACCATTACCCAGGCCGCCAACAGCAACCAATCCTGATCGCTCGATAGCGGTGAACCGCCTGCTTCGGCAGCCTTGGCCGCCGAATTGAAAAGGAACGCTGTGTGGGCAAACCAGCCCGCAACCACGAATCCCAGCATGACCATGCCGCGGATACCGCTGCGGAACCACAGCCGCGAGACCTCCAGCGCCAGGGCCACGCCATAGGATGCCAGGAAACAGAAGATTTGAATGCGGGAAAGCATAGGATAGGGGAATGACGAAATCCGAATGAGGGATGACGAAGTTGCCGTCACCCGCCACGTTTTCGTCATTCGTCTTTCGTCATTTGGGGTCTTGCACGATCGGTCCCATCTCGGCCGCCAGAAAAAATGATCCCGTGATACAAATCAAGTCTTCGTCCCGTGCGGTGCGTCGCGCGGCCTCCCACGCGGAGGCCGAGTCGTCGAAAACGGGCCAGCGGCGGCCTGTCAATTCCTCGGCCGCCTGCTGCAACAACTCGGGCGGCACGGCCCGGGAACTGCTCGCATAGCGCGTGAAATACACCTCGTCAAAATGGTCGAGCAGGCAATGGAGCATGCCGCGGACGTCTTTGTCGTGAGTCGTGGCAAAGATCAGCAATCGCCGGGCCGCGGAAAAACTCCCCTGAAGCGTTTCGACTAAGGCTTTGATCGACGCGACGTTGTGGGCGGCGTCCAACACGACGGCCGGCCGTCGGGCAATGACTTGGACCCGGGCCGGCCAAGACAACTCGGCCAAGGCCCTTTGGACGGCTGCCGCGGGTACGTTCCAATCTGCCTGTCGCAAAACGTCCAGTGTGGCCAGTGCCGTGGCTGCGTTGGCCGCCTGGTGCGGGCCCGGCAGGGCAAGGTCGTAGCGTAAGCTTCCAGCTTGACTATCCAGGCCGGCGGGCAGCCTGTATTCATCACCGGGCGCCATGTGCCCATGGTCGGCGTGATGAGCACGTGGAAAGTAAACCACCTGTCCGCGGGCGGCCTCCCGTTCCAAATGCCGCGGCGGGTAATAATCGAATACAAAATCCGTATCGCGCTCGATCAGGCGACAACCATGGGTCCGGCAAACCTCTCGAATCACGTCGCGTGCTTCCGGCTGGACGACTCCGCTGACGACCGGCACGCCCGGCTTGACGATGCCCGCCTTCTCTCCCGCGATTGCCGCCAGGGTGTTTCCCAATTGTTGCGTATGGTCGAAGCTGATACTGGTGATGACAGACACCACCGGCCGGCAGACATTCGTTGCATCCAATCGTCCACCCAAGCCGACTTCAAGTACCGCTACGGACACCTTCTGTCGCAGGAAGTACAGGAAGGCCATAGCCGTCGTGATTTCGAAGAACGTGGGACCCGATTGGCCCTGAGCCGCGCGGCGATCGAGGTCCGCAACGGCCGGCCGAAGCAAATCGACCAGCGTGGCGAATTCTTCCGCCGCGCACGGCTGGCCGTCGATGGTCATGCGTTCTTCGATACGTTCCAGGTGCGGCGACGTGAACAGGCCCGTCCGATAGCCGGCGGCCGATAATGCCGCGGCAATCATGGCCGACGTCGAGCCCTTGCCTTTCGTGCCCGCAACATGGATCACCGCCAGACTTCGTTCCGGCGAACCGATTTGCTCCAGCAGTTGCCGCATCCGGTCGAGCCCCATCCGCGAGGGGTCATAGGGCATCTTCCGCCAGCGCTCATAATCCTCACGAGCGAGGAGGAATTGGAGCGAATCCTCCCGTCGGTTGGGTGAGTTTATGTCCACTGCCGGGAATAACATCAAAGCTCGGTCGTAGGGTGGTGTCGAGCACAGCGAAGACCCACCAATTTTCGTCCTTCTTGGTGGGGCTTCGCTGCGCTCGACCACACCCCACCTGTTATCTGTCGCCTGCCAAATCTCTCATGAAATCCGGGCCAGGGATTGGGCGAAATGCGGCAGCTTTGCTGCGCATTGGTCTAGTATACCGGAACGCGACGGGCGTGTCTGGATCGATTTCTGGCTTTCTTCAGGCCTCGACCTCGAAGCCCTGACGTTGCTTGCGCTGCTGCCAGGCGTTGGCCTCGTCATCGCCCACTATTTGCTCGGTGGCCGGCTCCCAGGTCAGCTTGCGGCCGAGTCGCATGGCGATGTTCGCGAGGTGGCAAGTCGTGATCGCCCGATGATGCGAGGCCACGTCGGAAAGCGTCGCCGAGCGGTCCTTCACCGCGGCGATGAAATTGCCCATGTGGCTGAGGGCCGGTTTCCCCTTGCGGAGTTTCGTCAGTTCGGTCTCAGGCACGGGGTTGGTCTTCAGATCTTCGACCACGGGGCCCTGGAAGAGACCGCGGTTGACGAAGAACTTGCCGTTTTCGCCTTCGAAGAGGATGCCGTTCGAGGTTCGCTTAGCGTCCTCGACCTTCTTGCCGTTCCAGAGCGGCGTGCCCTTGCCGTCGATGATGATCAATTCGACGCCGTTGGGATACAGGCAGCGGATCTTGAAATGCGTCGCCGTGTTGAAGCAATCATCCTTGGTGGGCAGGCCGTGTCGCAATTCCTGCGGATGGGCGGTTTCCAGGGGCTCGATGCTGGTCGGACCGCTGCGCGCCCATGCCGATGGCCCAGGTCGCGATGTCGACGTGGTGGGCGCCCCAGTCGGTCAACTTGCCGCCGGAGTACTCGTACCACCAGCGGAAAGTGCCATGGCAACGTTCCTTGATGTAATCCACGACGGGAGTCTGGCCGAGCCAAAGTTCCCAGTTCAGGCCCTTGGGCGGAGCGGTCTTCTTGAACGGACCGCCGGCCGATCCGCCGCCGATCGCGCAGGTCACGCGCCGGATCTTGCCGATCCGGCCAAGATGACACAGCGCGACGGCGGTCTGGAAACCGTGGACATCGCTCCGCTGCTGGGTGCCGACCTGGAAGACGCGGCCGGTCTGCTCGAGCGCCTTGAGGATCTTCCGCCCTTCGTCGATCGTCAGCGTCAGCGGCTTCTGGCAGTAGACGTCCTTGCCGGCCCGCATGGCGGCGATGGCGATCCGCGAGTGCCAGTGGTCGGGCGTGCTGATCGTCACGACGTCGATGTCCTGGCGGTCCAGCAGCTTGCGGTAATCCTCGTAGATCGTCGCCTGGGGGCATTTCAGGTTCTTCCGCAAGGCCTCGGCATGCGAGCGGTCGACGTCGCAGAGGGCCACGATGTCGCCGTAGGCGGAGACGGCGTGGGCGTCGCCGCGGCCCATGCCGCCGTTGCCGATGCAGCCGATCGTGTGGCGATCGGCCTTCGATCGCGGCTTGTCGTCGGCGATCACACCGACGGCGGTGAAGAAATAAGGGACGACCAGCCCGGTCGCGCTCAGGCCGGCGGCGTTTTGCAGGAAATGTCGACGCGATTGAAGCAACGCACTCATGGGAAGACTCCTCGATGGCGGGAAAAATCAGGCGAGAATGCCAGTTTACTTCCCGAGCCCGTAGCCGTCAACAAAAAAGCCGCTTGCCCAACCGCAAGCGGCTTGAAATTCTCGGACGCACGGCACCTAAGGATCGGCCGAAGAATAATTACCCGGTTTTCCTGGGGTGGCTGGTGGCTGAGCTTGCGAAGCCCCAGCTTTTCCGGCATCGGCTGGGGCTTCGCAAGCTCAGCCGCCAGCCACCCCCGCTTAATTGCGGAAGTTATTCTTCGGCCGGTCCTAATCCAGGAACCCGACCAACTCCTGGCTGCGGCTGGGCTGCTGCAGCTTGCGGACGGCCTTGGCCTCGATCTGGCGGATGCGCTCGCGGGTCACCTTGAAAATGTGGCCCACTTCTTCCAGCGTGTAGCTGTAGCCGTCGCCCAGGCCGTAGCGGAGCTTGATGATCTCGCGCTCGCGGTAGCTGAGCGTCTTGAGCACCTTGTTGATGCGGTTCCGCAGCATGCCCTGCGTGGCGCCGATGGCCGGGTTCTTCGTCGTCGCGTCGGGCAGCAGGTCGCCGAAATGGCTGTCCTCGCTGTTGCCCACCGGACGGTCGAGGCTGATCGGATAGCGGCTCATGGCCAGCACGCGGCGGGCTTCGTCGACGCACGTCTCGCAGGCGTTGGCGGTCTCTTCGATCGTCGGCTCGCGGCCGCCAGCTCTGCAGCAGCTTGCGCGACACGTTCCGCACCTGCGACATGGTTTCGACCATGTGGACCGGGATGCGGATGGTGCGGCTCTGGTCGGCCACGGCCCGGGTGATCGCCTGGCGAATCCACCACGTGGCGTAGGTGCAGAACTTGAAGCCGCGGCGATACTCGAACTTGTCGACCGCCCGCATCAGGCCGGCGTTGCCTTCCTGGATCAGGTCCAGGAAGCTCAGGCCGCGGTTGCGGTACTTCTTGGCGATCGAGACGACCAGCCGCAGGTTGCCTTCCGACAGGCCGCGCTTGGCCTCCTGGTAGTGGGCGTAAACGTCCTTGAGGTAAGCCGACGCGGTTGCGCAGGCTGGTGGGCGATTCCTGCGTGGCCCGGAGGATGTTGCGGAACTCGGTGATCCACGGCTCGCGCTGTTGCGGGCGGCCCTTGTTCTTGCGGTGGTCGTCGATGCGGGCCTTGAGCTCGTCGACGCGGCGGCTGAACTCCTCGAGCGTCTTGATCATCGGCTCGATCCGCTGCGTCCGCAGACCCAGTTCCTCGATCAGGCGCACGGCCCGGCGGCGGCGGCGGCCCAGCCGCCGCCACGCGGCGCGGCGCTGGGCCGGCGGCCGCGACTTGCTCGTGGCCAGGTTGTAGTCGTGCTGGTTCCGCTTCAAGCAGCGTTTCCAGCGTGCGCAGATTCGAGGGCAAGCGGCCGAGAATCTGGTTCTTTTCCAGTTGGTCGGTCACCGAGACCTGCACCGTGCGGTCGAAGGGCAACTCGCCCTCGTGGACCCGCCGCAGGACCTTCACGGCCAACTGCATCACGTAGTCGCAGGCCAGCACGTTGCGGCGGAACTTGGCGCGGGTCTCTTCGATCTGCCGGGCCAGGGTCACTTCTTCACGCCGCGTCAGCAGCGGGATTTCGCCCATCTGCGTCAGGTACATCCGCACCGGATCGTCCGACCAGGTCTCGTCTTCATCAACGCCCTCCAACAGGCCGTCGACATTGACGTCCAGGTCGAGCTCGTCCAACTCGACTACGAGGTCGGGCACGTCCCGAATCAGATCGTCGTCCGCATCTTCGAATCCCGCCACGGCGTCGTCGGCCAAATCGTCGATTACTTCATCCGGGCGCGAAGTTGCGTCGTCATCCAAGTCGTCTAGCAATGCGTCGTACAATTGCAATTCTCCTCCATTCAAACAGTTCAGGACCAAGCTCTCCCCCAACATGACATTATGCCACAAGTCGCAGCCGAAAGCCACGAAATTCTACCACTGTTTTCCCTTGACGCTTTCTCCCCCAGGACATTTGGCAAGGGATTCCATTTACGAAGGAAATAGGTCTGCCCGGAAAACTCTCCAAGAGCGCCACTCTTCTCTAATCGTTACGGGTCTCGTCGGCACGGCATAGGAACCCTGTTGAGAGCCGAGCCGCTTTCGTCCGTAGAATTGGGGCATGAAACATCCCCCTCCACTCCCTTCGCTTGCCTTCCGCGCACACTTCAGGGTGTTCTATTGTAATTGATCGCGTCTGTTAGTCCAGTGTTTCGTCCGTCAATCAGGAAGGTTCTTGACCCCGCGGCCAAAAACCCTGGAAAACTGGCCAAAGCTCCGAGAAATCGCATTTTTTACTGCGTTTTCAGTCTCGTGATTATCCCGCTACCGACGAAGGAGGATTGCCCATTTTAACATAGTTTGTCACGTTTACACGGGTGTCCAACTCGTCAGGCGATGAGCCACCGGGTACAATGAAGGGTATTCAGGGGTTTTCCAGCGAGGCCGTGCAGCAAACCGTGAGTGATCAAATAGCGACTTATCTGCTCCCTTGCTCTTGTGGGCGAGAAATTCCGATCGAACCGCGGCAGGCCGGCGGAACCGTGCGCTGCGAGTGCGGCCAGACCTGTACCGTGCCCACCATGCGGGCGGTTCAAAGCCTGCGCCCGGCCTCAGCCTCGAGTACAACCCCTACGGGCACGAAACCCGCCTGGGGAAATCCGCAGAGATTTCTCGTGGCGGGCTTGGTCGTATGCTTGCTGGCAGTGATAGCAGCGGCCATACTCTATCGTCAATTTCCCACCAAGTTCGCCGGATTTCCATCTCCCGAGGAGGTGAGACAGCATATCAAGGGTCTTTCGCCCGTGGCAACGATCCAGTACTTCAATGCGCGGATCCAACCGGGAATCGAGATTCCCGAGCCGCCCGAGTATCAGAGCAAACGGAACATGGTCTATGTGGGCATGGCAATTTCAGCCGGCGTGGCGGCCATCGGTTTGTTTCTGGCGGGGATTGGCATCGCCGGAGTCGTGCGACGGCGATGAGTAAGAACGGTCGGAAGAAATTGGTGCCGCTCCCGCGTTTTTCTAGGGTTTCCCCTTATTTCTTCCGAACGTTCTAAGTGGAAAGGAAGATAGGGGGCAGAGAACGGCGGCAGCCGTGTTTTGAGTTTTTCCGTCTTTGAATTTCTGATTTGTTTGTGATTGCGGATTTGGGATTTCGGACTTTTCACCCTACTACTCCCGCAACACGTAGGCGAACTGTGCCGGTTCGACCTCGGTCCAGCGGGACGAAAGGCGGCCGCCCGTGGCGATGTGGCGAAGTTCGAGGCTTTCCTTGTCCACGACAACCAACAGCCGCGTCAGCCAGCCGGTGGCGACCAACACATAGACGCACGAAGTCTCGCTGATCCGCCACCGCCGCCAACGGTCCAACGCGGGATGTTCGTGCAAGAGCCGGGCCATGCGCGGATCGGCCTTGGTGACTGCTTTCAACCGCCGGCAGGCCTGACACTGGTTCCGTTCCACCGCTTGAGGGCTGACTCGTTGTCGACAAGCGCCGCACTGGACCAACTCGCTCCGCAACAACCGCCGGCCGGTTATCGGGCAGGCCTCCACCAGTTCCGAGCTGACGCGGCGACCGCTCACGGCACAGCGGACCAACTCCGTGCTGAGCAGCCGGCGGCCGGTCTCGGCGCAAGTCTCGATCCGTTCGGCCGCGGCGATCCGCCCGTCGTCCGTGGCGGCAAGTCGAAAGGTCGCCGCCCCCGTGTGAGAACAAACAAACGGCGGTGCCGAGAGCGTTCGCGTCCACCCGGAAAAGGGCAAATCCATCGACGCGGCAGCGATCGCAAATCGCAACTTGCCCTCGACGTACTTGCACCAGATCGCTCGGCAAGCGACCAGTTCCAGGCTGGCCCCGGCAGGCAATCGGTCGAGGGCAAGGCGGTTGCCTGCCGCCAGCAATCGCTCCAAGTCCACCTGCAACGGGTTAGGCGGACCGGGCAGCGGAACCAACTTCGCCTGCCGATCCTGGACGATCGGTTGACCGTCGACTTCCTTGCCTTCCGAATTCAGGTAGACTTCCAGCGTCTGGTTGTCGTGTTGGTAAACCAACTGCAAGACCAGCCGGTCCTCGAAGGCACAGCCCGCCAGGCTGACTCGGCCATCATGTACCGTGTATGCGGGAAAGAGAATCTCCGCAATTTCAGGAACGCTGGCCGGCTGTTCGGCGGGCGCGACGTGAACTAGAGGACAGGGATGGGACACGGAAAAAATCTCTCGGGGCCGCACTCGGAGCCCGTAGGGCGGCATCAACGGGCGCCGTCGACGCCACCCTACAGTAGAATTCTAACATCCCGGCCGCCGGCGACGAAGAGGGCATTACGGTTGCGTGACGCCCTTGAAACTCCCATTTCCATGTTCGATTGACCCGAGCAGACCCAAACCTTGCCCCAGAATGTCCGACGTCACGTTTCGCACTTGGCAAGAATATCCATTTTGCCGCCGTTCGGAGAATGATCTTCGACCTTGGCGGCGGCGGCTTTGTCTTCCATCCATGGCTCTGCCATACTCTGTTGCAGGGCGACGAACAGCAGTTCCTTGGCCAGGAACGCCTCGACGACACGCGGGTCGAAATGGTTGCCGGTCCCCTGGAGAATGATGCCGCGTGCCACGTCGTGAGGCATGGCCGCTTTGTAGACCCGGCGGGTCGTCAAGGCATCATACACGTCGGCCAAGGCGACGATTCGCGCGGCCCACGGGATGTCGCATCCTTTCAAACCGCGCGGATACCCGCTGCCGTCCCAACGCTCGTGGTGCGCCCAGGCGATGTCGCGGGCGATGCGGAGAACCTCCGCGCCGGGGTGCGCGCAAGGCGGCATCCAAAGTCTCGGCGCCGATTTCGGCGTGCCGCTTCATCACGGTCCACTCGCCGTCGTTGAGGCTGCCCGGCTTCAGTAAAATACTGTCGGGAATCCCCACCTTGCCGATGTCATGCAACGGACTTGTCTGGTGGATCAGTTCGGGGAAACAGGCAGGCAATTGCCGGCTGATCGTCTCGTCCGCCATGAGTTCCTCGGCAAGCAATTTGCTATAGCCGCGCATGCGCTCCAGATGTTGCCCGGTCTCGCTGTCCTTCGACTCGGCCAGCTTTGCCAAGCAGAAGATCGTCATCCTGGCGACTTCGAGCGAGACGATCCGCTCGGCGTTGCGGACGCGAAGCAGGAGTTCCACGGGATCGAACGGCTTGGCGATATAGTCGTCGGCGCCGGTCCAGAGTCCGACAAGCATGTCGTCTTTGGTAGCTCGCGACGTGACCATGATCACATAGACGTACGATAGCCCTGGCGCCTCGCGGATGTGCCGGCACAACTGGACGCCGTCCATTCTCGGCATGTTCCAATCGGAGATGACGACACGAATTTCGTTGTGGCGCAAAATGTTCAGCGCCTCCTCGCCGTCACGGGCCATGACTACTTCGTGGTTTTCCTTCATGAGGATCTTGCGTACCATTACGCGGGCGACATCGTCGTCGTCGACAACCAGAATTTTCATTTGCGGTATTCCTCAACGAGTTAGGGTGATAATGGGTTTGCAGTATCATGCGAGGCAGATTGCGACTCCAAGAGCGATTTGACGGCAGCCCGGAAGCACTGGGCGGCCTGCTCGACCTGGTCGAAGCACTGCCGCAGGGAGTCGCTCTGCTGGGCCTCGGCGGCACGTTCGAGGCGGCGGCATGCCCAACGCAGGGGCTCGGCCGAGAGGTTCGCGGCCGTACCCTTGAGCTTGTGGGCAAGTTCTCGAACAACCTTCGCCTCGCGGCTGTCGACGGCCCGACGTATCTCGGCAAGGTCCTGGTCCAAGCGCTGGGCGGTCTGGTCCAGCAGTTGCAGGGCCATCTCGCGATCGTCGAGCATGCGCCGGCAAAGCAGGTCGAACCGCAGCGGCGGCTCGGAAGGGTCGAGGTCGGCGAACTCTTCCGGTGGCTGAGACGTGGCACCGCTGGCGCGTGCCGCAGAGCACCCGGCGGCCGTCGCGCGGGGCGCCGGAAAGCGTCCACGTCGCGGACTACCGTGCCCCAATGTGTCGATCCTCCTCAGCAGTTCGCTCGGCTGCACGGGCTTGGGGAGGAAATCGTCCATGCCGGCTTCCCAGCACCTGTCTTCGTCGACTTTCATGACGTTGGCGGTCATGGCAATGATCGGCACGCTTCGATTGATCACGCGGGACGTGCGGTCGCGGATATTCCGCGTGGCTTCCAGTCCGTCCATTTCGGGCATTTGCAGATCCATCAAGACCATGTCGTAGGGGACGTTCTCCAGGGCCATCAAGGCCTCGCGGCCATTGGCAACCGCGTCGGCCCGGATGCCGTGCTTCCTGAGGATGGTCAGAGCAACTTCTTGGTTGATCGGGTTGTCTTCGGCTACGAGGACTCGCACCGATTCCCCGACGTCGGTCATGCGGTGGTCCACGGCGGCGTTCGTCGTGTTGACGTCCGCGGGCCATGTTTCACCGCTGACGGCCGAGACGAGGCACTGGCGAAGCTGGATTCTGCGCACGGGCTTGGTGAGATAGCCCCGGAAACCGATTTCTTTCAGCCCCCGCAGGTCGCCGTGTTCGCCCAACGACGTCATGAGAATCAGCGCGGTAGCACCCACGGCGTCGGTTTGGCGGATCATGCGGCCAAGTTCGATGCCGTCGCCATCCGGCATGTGCATGTCCAGCAGGGCAACTTGGAACGGTTCGCGCTCTTCCGCGGCCGCCGCCATGGCAGCCATCGCGGCGCGCGTGCCGGCAGCCTCGGCAAAACGGCATCCCCAGGTCTTCAAGAGCGTTGTCACCAGCAGCCGGTTGGCATCGTGGTCGTCGACGACGAGCACTCGCAGGCCATCGAGGTTCATGGGCTGCGCCTCGGCCAAGTCCGTCACCGGAAGTTCCTCGAACATGACGTCGCAATAGAAGGTCGAGCCCTTGCCCTCTTCGCTCTCGACGCCGATCTGGCCGCCCATCATTTCCGCGAGCTGCTTGCAGATGGCCAACCCGAGACCGGTGCCGCCGAACTTGCGGGCGGTGGAACCGTCGGCCTGAGTGAAGGGCGAGAACAGTCCGGCGATCTTATCGGCCGGGATGCCGATACCCGTGTCCGTGACCCGCATCCGCACGGTGACCTGACGGTTGACGCGCGCCTTGAGGTTGACGTCGATGCGGACTTCGCCCTGGTGCGTGAACTTGACGGCGTTGCCGCCCAGGTTGAGGAGGATTTGCCGCAACCGGCCGGGATCGCCCCGGACCTGCGCCGGAATTTCGGGATCGATCAGGCAAACCAGCCGCAGTTGTTTTTCGTGGCTCCTTACCGCCAGCATCTCGGCGACCTCCTCCACGACCGTGCCGAGGTCGAAGTCGAGCATTTCCAGATCGAGCTTGTGGGCCTCGATTTTGGAAAAGTCGAGAATGTCGTTGATCAGCATCAGCAGCGATTCCGCGCTGAAGCGCACGATCTCGGCGTACTTGCGCTGTTCGGGCGTAAGATCGGTGTCCAACAATAGGCCGGTCATGCCGATGACGCCGTTCATGGGCGTGCGGATTTCATGGCTCATGTTGGCCAGGAACTCGCTCTTGGCTTGGGCCGCCTGCTCGGCGCGGCGGTTGGACTGTTCCAACGCGCGGTTCGACGCTTCCATCACGGCGGCGTAAGCCTGGAGTTGCTCCTCGGCCCGTTTTCGCTCCGTGATGTCTTCCTTGACGGCAACGTAATGGGTGATGTTCCCCTCTTCGTCCGTGACCGGAGAGATGACGGCCGACTCCCAGAAAATCTCGCCGTTCTTGCGGCGGTTCTGCAGCTCGCCCCGCCACTGCCGCCCATGGGTCAGCGTCGCCCACATCTCCTCGTACACCGCTGCCGGCATGTCGCCGGACTTCAGGATCCGCGGGTTCTTGCCGACGACCTCCCGTTCCTCGTAGCCGGTCGTCCGGCAAAAGCCCTGGTTGACGAACGTGATATCGCCTTGCAGGTCGGTCATCACGACGGATGTGGAGGTTTGCTCGACGGCCCGCGACAGGCGCCGCGCCAGGGCCTGGGCCTCGCGCAGGGCCGTGATGTCCAATAGGGTCCAGACGCGTCCCTTGTCGCCGTCGTCCGCATCCAACGGAGTACCGAAGGCTTTGCACCACAGGATGCTGCCGTCCTTGCGCCGGAAGGGGAAATCGATGCTCGTGAATTGCGATCTCGCGAAGCTTGCGTACTGCGGGGCGAAGTTCCGGAAGTGCTCGTCCGACAGATGGATCAGGCGAAAGCTCTGCCCTCGCATCTCCTCGGGAGTGTAGCCGAACATCGCGCTGGCGCGGCCGTTGGCTTCCAGGATCATGCGGTCGGGCGAACCGTAGAAAATCCCCACGGCGCTGTTGTCCAAGAGACTCCGGCCGAGCCGCTCGGCCTGGATGCGCGCGGCTTCGATTCGCTTGCGGTCCGTGATGTCGTGGACGATCGAATGGCAGACGTCCCGCGGCCCGTTTTGAATGACCGTCGCATAGACTTCGACGTCGCGGAGGCTGCCATCGGCCAGGCGGTGCTGGAACTCGAAGCGGCCCCCGCCGCCTTGCTGCGTGGGAGTGATCGCCGCCAGGACCCGTTCGCGGGGCAGGGTGTTGATCGCCTCGACGGGCATACCCACCAGTTGCTCGGCAGGGTAACCGTAGAATTCGACGGCCGCGGCGTTCGCGGCGATGATGATCCCCGCGGCGGGGTCGACTTGCAGCATGATCGCCCGGTTGTCGGCAAACAGCCGGCGGTAGGACTCCTCGCTTTCGCGGAGTTGGGCGGTGCGCGTTCGCACCTGGCGTTCAAGGCCGTCTTGGGTTTGGGAAATGGTCTCGGCCATCGCATTGAAGGATTGGGCAAGCGTCCCAAGTTCATCGTTGCGAAGGTAGTTGCATCGCGCAGAGACGTTGCTGGCAGCCATCTGCCGGGTCGCGTCAGTGAGTTCCTCAAGGGGGTGCAGATGATGCCGAATCAGGCAGACCATCACGCCGACAATCAGCAATGAGAAGCAGATTGTGATGAGGAACGTGCTCGCGGCGGCTTCGCGACCGCGGTTTTCGGCCAGTGCGGCGGGAATGCCGACACGAAACTCGCCCCAGGACCGTCCGCCCACGAGGATCGGAGCGCGAAACTCACGGAATTGACGCCCATCCTCGTTTTTCATCGGCAGGTCGTAAGGCGTGCTGCGAGGATTCGTTCCGGCGGGACCAAGGTCCGGCGGGTCAATCTTGGTTTTGGACTTCTCCGCATCGGTATGTGCCGGGATGAAGCCGTCGTTGTTGACGACGTAGGCGTAATGAATGTCGTCGCTGGTTTGAAACGCCCTCAGGATCTTCACGACGTTGCGATCAAAGAAACCATCGTATTCCGCGCGATAGCGGGCCGGACCGCGGCCGTCGATAAGATCGTAATGTTCCTGGAATAGCGACTCCGAATCGAACAGGCCGTTGTCGATCGCTCTCTCCAGGACGAACTGCGTGATGCGGGCCCCCAGCAGGGCATTCTGGCCGCCCAAATTCTGACAGTCCGCTTGCCTCCGCAGGCAAGCACGAATTCCGATGGTCATCGCCAGCGCGAGTGCGAGGATCAGCATGCCTGCAATCAAGTGTGCCGTCAGTCGTCTGGTCATGGCATGGAACCTGTCCGAGAACCCCGTTATGCCCCTGAATCGTGCTGAACCAAATCCGGTTCTCGGATAGGTTCTCCGCACGCGTGATGGCTTTCATAAAGGCATAGGTTGCGGCAACAGGAAATGTCGTCCAATCACCGAGCGTGGGGGCGATCTTCCGGTTCTTCAGACCGGCTTTTGACGGTTGTGAGGCCGACGGGGAACTTCCCTGTTCCAGACACATCCCGACGGCTATTTGTCGGAACCAGGGAGTGCCATCCGGGGAACGGGCCCGTCAAAACACGCGCAGATGGCGAGTCGACGTTTCCGGATAGCTTGGACCGTGACGTAATTGGCGGCTGCGACGTCCTTAGAGGCCCTGACAATACCCCAACCGCTGCCTATCTTCCCCAGGCTTTCCGGCGGTTTTGTCAGACCCTCTCAAGGGTTTCGCCGGCAATCAGCATGCCCAGGATCTTGCGCAGTTCCTCGTTCTGCAATTGCGCAAGCTACTCCCGCTCGTAGTGTTTCACGAATGGCCAGTAGAGATCGAATTTGAACTCGGGACTGTTGTCCAAATCGTGGCACGACCAGCAATTCTGCCTCTGCGAATTCGGATTGGCCATTTCTTCCTTGCTGATCGCGACGACCTTGCGGAAGGCGGTCCGCTCGGCCGGCGTGCCGCGAATCTCGGCCTGCACGTGGAATTGCCCGGGACCATGGCAGTCCTCGCAGCCGACGTTGAGCAGCTTGGGAGTTTCTTTCTCGCTGAGGTATCCACTTTGATAGGGAAAGAACTGCGTGGGGTGCCAGCCGACGGTATGGCAACTGATGCACTCCGGGTCGAAGTTTCGCGGTGGATTGACGTTTTTCAACGTGGCAAAGGCGCGGGAGTGCGGAGACTTCTTCCAGACGTGGTACGATTCTTCGTGGCAATTCTCGCAAGCATCGCTGCCGACATAGTCGCCATTGGATACCTTGAGCGGATTGCGCAGCGGACGAATGCCCAGCCCGCTGAGCCCCAGATCCTTGAGCTGGCCCTGGTAGGCGGACATCAGGGCGGCCATCTCCGGGGAGGCGGGAAAACGCGAGTCGAGCGTCACCCGCTGGTAGCGCAGCGATTGGGGACCGTCGAACATGCCCAGTACCACGGCGTACATGCCTTTTTCGCCGACCACGATCAGTTTCGTGCCGCCCTTGTTGATTTCCTCGGCCTGGGCCGGCGGCTCGGCGCCGCCGTCGGAACAGATCACGAGATCGAAATCGGGATACTTGTCCCCCAACTCGAATGCCTCCTTGCGGGTCGTCTGGGCCAGCAGCACCAGGTAGTTGGCGCGGGACTTCAGCAGGGGCACGGCCTCGTTCAGCAGCCTTTCGGGTTCGAGTGTCTTCAGATTGATGTTGCCGGCCAGTTTCTCCAGGTAGGTTTTTCCCAGCACGGCGGTGATGCCGATCGTCTTGTGGCCGGCGGCGATCAATTGCGTTCGCGGCAGCAGCGTTTCGTTGAAGCCGAACAAGCCGACGTTGCCACAGACGAACATCGTCTTGTTCTTCGGGCCGGCCGGCATGGTCAGGGCCATCACCTCCTCGGTGGGCAGATGCAAATCGGTCAACCCGAGCGTCGCGGTGCTGTAGCGCATCTCGCTCATGGCGTTGACCGAGATCTGGAACTTCAGTTCCGCCTGTTTGCCGAAACCCTTGGCGATGTTGCCGAGGTCGACGCCGACGACCGGCCAACCCTTGTCGCGAAGCTGGCGGAAGAGCGTATACCGCCGGCTCATGCCGCCCTTCATCCGGTCCAGACCCGCGCATCCGCACGGCTCCAGGTATCCCTCCTGATTACCCGTAATCACCAGTGCCAGCTTGGGCTTGGGCCAATCGACGAAGATCGGGCCGTTTACCTTGATCGGATCGAACGGTACGCCACTATTCTTATTCGTCCGGGGGCCGGGTTTGGCCAATGCCGCGTCAGGCTCCTGCGGCTCCGGTTGTTTCTGGGCGGCAACGACGGACGCCGCCGGTGGGGAAGGCCGTGCGGCAACGCTCTCTTCGGGTCTGGTCTGGATGACCAGTTCCGAACTCTGGTCGGACCGAGACGACAGGGCCGACGGTTTCTCGGCGCTGCGCGGACGGGCTCGGGCGCCGGACGGACGGGCTCCGCCACCGCGCTGGCGGGCTCCGACACGATGATCGGTTGCGGCAGGGCTTCCGGCCGGCTGCTTGCCGTGTTGGCACTGGGATCACGAAGCGGATTGCCCACGGGCGGAGCGCCGTTCGTCGTCCGTTCGGGCCTGGCCGGTTCATTGGCCGCGGGCGCGATGCCGGGCAGGTCGGGAATGACGGGGGGCAAGGTCGCCGCCGGCTGCGTCTTGGCCATGTCCACCGATCGGACCGGCCCAACCGATGGATTGCCCGCGGCCGGCGATCGGGCCGGCTTCACTTGGTTGCCAATGGCCGCCAGTGGTGCCGAGGTCGCATAACGATCGTATTCCCCTCCCGGTCGCGCGACGACGGCCGGCGCGGTTGCCGAGGATCGCGCGGGAGGCGTCGCCCCGGGCTGCCATGTCTGCTTGAAAACAAGCGCATCGTCCGGGGCGGACGCCGGCAAGGTTGCGGCTTTCTCTGCTGAACTCGATTCCGCACTCTTCGGCGCCGGCCGGTCGTTCGACACCGTCGCGCCGCTCCCCTGCGCCGCCGAAGGATCGCCGGCCTCTTGAGTGGGGTGAGATTCCCAACAGCCCGCCGACAGGCACAAGAAGACAAGCAAGCAGGTCCGTCCGGTCAACGACGCGCGCATCCGTGATCTGGTTTTCATAGCTACCAATCATCGCTCCATCGACAGGGGGGTCGGTGGTGGCGTTTGCAGTTTCAGTGATTAGTTCGACCCTCTGCCTTGAAACGAACGTGAATCCGCAACGAGTACACCGGGGGATGGATTGTCTCCAGGAGAATCTCGCCGAGTTTTCCGTTTTCGCCGCCCATGTAGTCGGCTGGTGCCTTCTTTCCCAGGGCCTTGCTCTCCGGGATCTCGATCATCAATTCAGTTTGGTAAAGTGCGCCTGGGTCCAGCACCGTCGTCTTACCCAACTCGACTTTCAAGAAGTCGGGTTCGACGCTCGCGATCCTGAACTTCATCTCCTTGGCCTTTGGTCCTCTCGCCAAAATCACGAGCTTCCGCTGGGTGACACTGCGGCCATCGACCGCACCGATGTCCAACACTCCGGTTTCCGTGCTCCAACCAGGTCCGACGAGGGAGACTTCACCCACTGACCCGAATAGGGGGATATCGACCTCTGCAGCCGTCGCCACGTTAGTGCTGAAGAGGATTCTCTGTTGAAACCGCCCCAGAGGCAACCCCGGTTTTGCTGTAACGCGGACCAGGACCCCGCTCGTCACGCCTTTTTGCTTACGAAGTTCGGCAGCCGACAGGGGCACGTAATCCACCTGGAAAAACTTCTCCAGGCTACGATCCGACATTTCGTAGTTTTGAATCTTGATCTGTTGATTGGGTAAATTGCAGAAGATACGGGCTTCTTGCGTGACAGGTTCAGTTCCCGCGATTTGGCCAAACGTCAGTTCGTCGGGATCTGCATACGCCGATCGGGTGTACTCGCCTTTGATCGTCAAGGCGACTTCCGGTCGGCGCTCGTCGCTAGTGAGGATCGTCACGCTCTGCTGAAAAGGGCCAATATGCCCTTTGGAGCGCCATGAGACCAGTACCTTCGTCGATTGGCCGGGTGCCAACTCGCTATCCTTGATTTCGCTGACGGTGCAAGCACACGAGGTGGAACCAAGGTTGAGAATGAGGATTTGATCCCCTTGATTGGCAAAGACGAATTCGTGCGTGCCCTTCTCACTGGAGTCCATTTTGCCAAAGTCGAAGACGTCCTGGTCCACGATCACCTGTCCGCTGCCGGGGGAAGGTGGGGTTCCTAGCCCTCCTTGCCAGGGGTGTTGACGGATTTTCAGCATGGCTGCGCCGGTGCCGATGCCGACACCGCATGCCACCGCTACCAGGATTGCCGCCAAGAGTCTCATCCCTAAAGTCTATCGAAATTCGCCGAGGGATGCCACTGCGAGGCGATCCGGAAAGTTATCGGCCACAAATCAATAGTTAAAGCCCGACGTGGGCTTCCATGTCATTCCATGCCTTGCTTTGAGCTATGCGAAAACCGTTTGGTGCTAGTTGACATCCGCCGCTATCGCAACGACAATCAGAAATGATGTTCGTTAGCCCTGGGACGCCGCATCTGCATAGGAGAGAACCATGTCGATCCAATTTGCCTGTCCGAAATGCAACAAGCAACATCGCACTGCTCCCGAATTTGCTGGCCGGCAGGCGCGCTGCAGTTGCGGCGAGGTGCTGGTCGTGCCGACGCTTGCAAGTCAACCGCAGACGGAGGATCCGCAGGACTTTCCCTTTCCGCCGCCGCCCGTTGCGCCCCGCATGCCTCCCCGCCCGAGTCCCGCGGCTGCGGATCCCACCAATCCGGCGACATGGGAACCCGAGCCCGTAAAGTATACGAAAGCGGCGACCAAGCCGTCGCCCCTGGCGAAACTACTCGCCGAACAACGCCTGCTGGTGATTGGCGTGGGGGCCGGGATTGGCCTGATCGTGTTGCTGGCCCTGGTCGTGTGGATGTTCTTCGGGGGCGGGGGCATCGCCGAAGCCAGGCGCTATCTGCCCAACGATTGCCTGGTCGTCGCGACGGCGAATGTCGACGCGGTGATGAACAGTTCCATCTATCAGCAGATGAAGAAGGACCTGCCGAACGTCGCGGACGATGAACGGCACATGGAGCAAGAGGTAGGGGTTGCGCCCGCGAACATCAGCCGGATCACCTTCGGCGTGGGGGGCAAACTGAATTCTCCCAGCGACTCGGAAATGGCCATGGTGGTCCGCTTGAAAAAGGCGGTGAGCGCCGCCGACATCAAGTCCAACAGCAAGCAAAAATATGAAGAGACCAAGATCGGAAATATCACCGTGTTCGAGGCGACCAATCACGGAGAGGCGTTTTGCATGCCGGAGAGCACGTTGATCGTAACCTGTCCGAAATTGGAAGTGCTGAAGAATATACTGGAGCGCGGCAAGTCGCCGGAGTTTTCCGAGGGCATGCAGAACGCCATGAACGAGGCCAATTTCTCCCGGACGTTGGCCGTTGCCGTCAACGTCAAGGGACTGGGAAGCAAAGTCATCGACGGCCTTCCCGTCAACGCGAACCTGAGCGAGTTTACCGAGAATGTGCTGGGGCTGGCCCTTGATGTCAGCCTGGATTCCTCGAAGGCAACGGTGAATGCCACGCTCCTGTGCAAGGACGCGAAACTTGCCGAGGATGTCAGGAAGATGTTGGATGCGGCCCAGGTGGCGATGCGAAATTACGCGAAGAAAGCCCCCGGCACGCCCAGCGAGGCCGCCGATACGATCGACGCCGTCAAGTTCAGCGTCAGCGGAGCGAAGGTCAAAGGCTATGTGCAGGCCAGTCTCGAACCGTTCTCGAAGTGGATCAAGGAGCAGGCCGGCAAGCGGTAAAGCCGGGAGTAGCGCCAATTTCTCCTATTCTCCTTCCGCCGCGGCCTCCAATTGCCGTCGTAGCGGCTGCGGCAGCTTCTTGTCCTCGTGGGGCATGCGGCGGTCGAGTTCCAAGGCAGCCCGCGCTTCGCGGCGATAGGCGGCTTCGTCGCCGGAGATTTGATACATCGCGGCCAAAGCGGCATGATCGCTGCCGCTGTTAGGATACAACTTGTCGGCCGTTTTCTCGGCGAACTCGATCGCCTTCTCGATCGCCCGCGGTTGCACGTGCCGCCCCTGGGCATCGGTCTTTGCAAAAGCCCGGCGGTAGCGATCGGCCGACGCCCGCCAGATCGGCGCGGCCTGCGGGGCCGTCCGGCGAGCAAGCTCATCGTGCGTTTCGAAGGCCTCGTAGTCGGCCGGGTCGAGATTCTCCAGCCACGAGTCCAGATAGACCTCGGCCAGCAAGGCATGGGCGTCCGACGAAAGCGGATCGGCAGCGACCGCCCGCTGCAATGTTTCCAAGGCGGATTGCCGCTGGCCGTCGAGGTATTCGCGCCGGGCCAACTGCAGGAAACCCTGGCACGGCAATACCCGCGCGTAGGAAGTCTGGTGGCAGGCAACCGTTAGTCCAAGACCAATCACCAGCAACACGATTGCCACGGCCCGCGACGCCCCCTCGCGGGGCCAGGCCCCGTCAAACCCCAGGGCAAGCAACAGCCACAACGACTGGGCGACGGCGGGAATGCCGATGCCGCCGGTGGTCAGCAGGTCGACCAGCAACACGGCCGCGCCCACGCCCGCCAAGGCCGGCGGAAAAGTCCCGCGGCGAATCCAGGGGAACAAGCAGCGCCATGCAGACCACCGCAACGGGCAGGCCGATCAGGACCGCAGCGGGGCTGGGCGGGGCGGCGCTGATCTGGCCCAAGGGGAGCGACAAGAGGAATCCGCCGATCAGGCCGACGAGGACACATTTCCAGTCAGGTAGGGTGGCCTTTAGGCTTCGTTTAGCCCGGAGCCAGCGGCGACGGAGTGCGCGTCCCGTCGCCGCTGGCTCCGGGTTAAACGAGTGCGGCTGAAGCCCGCCCTACAATTAATCCAGAAAAGGCCGAGAGCGCCCAACAGCGCCAGCATGGCCGGCGTGCCGGCGGTGGCCCAGACTTCCAGGAGAAAATCATGCGGATCGGCGACCTCTTCGCTCGCCTCGGGCAGTTTATATTGGGTATAAACGTCCTGAAAATTCCCCGGACCGCAGCCCAGCCACGGCCGATCGGCGATCATGTGCAGCGTGGCCTGCCAGTATTGCAGGCGGTAGCCCAGCGAGGTGGCGGCCTTGGGCTTGACGAACCCGATGATCATCGCCGCGACAGCCAGCAACCCGATCAGTGCTGCTGCTCCGGCCACCTTTTGGAGTGCGGTGAGGGCACATGCTTGCATGGTCTCCACCGCTTTTCAAAACGTGCTGGAGTTGTGTTGGTTTGGGGCTGGCCGTAATGAAAAGCGGGCGGCACACCCATGGTCGGCCCCCGCACTCCAAAGGCCAGCCAGATGATGCCGAGGGCGGCCGCCGCATAACCGCTCCGGCTCTTGGTCAAGAGCAGACAAACGGCGATGGGAACGAGGCAAATCAACCAGGTGATCCTTGGCCGCCGGTCATGCCAAGTTGCGGCGACAATCCCCAGTCCCACCACGAGCCACGGCGCCAACACCGCGGCGAGCGAATTCGTAAGGGCAAACGTGGCCGTCGGCTCGCGGTTGGCCAGCCGCTTTTCGAACAGATCGCGGGTCGGCGTGCCGGGCGGATAGTTCAAGCCGTTCTCGCGGAGCGTGGCTTCCTTATCGGCTTCGTACTGCCGCTGCCGCGCGGGCATCTCGATCGCGCGATTGATAAATCCCGTAGACGCTGATTGCGGCCGCCAGGGCAATCATCGCGGCCACGACCGCCCGGGCCTCGCGGGCGTCGTGAATCAATTGCCGCGCGAGGAAGAACACCATGCCCAGTCCGACCCATTCCCAAAGCATGTTCCAAGCGGGCCGCGGACTGCCATGGCAGACGGCATGGACGGCCGCGATGCAGTGCCAGGCCACCAAGACCAGCACAGCCGCATCGACCGGTCCGAAGCGGAGGGTAAAGCGTCTGTGGCCGATCGCTCCCACCAGCCAGATCACGGCCAGCGCCAGCCAGAGCATGACCAGCGGCAGGCCGTCGCCCTGGGTTGCCGCCGATTCGCTCGGGAAGAGCGGTCGTGCGACCAGCAGCGCAGTCAGGCCCGCAAGCAACCAGCGGTGGAAGGGATCGGCCGGTCTTGCGGCCGCTTCGGCGTTTGCCGGCTTGCGGGGAGTTTTTCGGTGGCTTGCCATGGGGTGCAGTGAGAAATTATTGTGCAGGTCTTGGGTCTTAGGTCTTGGGTCTTTTAGGCTTTGGACGAGTGAGCCGTGTTAGTCCCAAGACCCAAGACCAAGCCCTATGATCCAAGACCGTTCTTCCTCCCTCCCGTGCTTTCCAGCACCGCGACCAGCAACAGCGTGCAAGCGACCAGCAAGAGGATCAATATCGCGCCGATCGCATCGACCTGGTGCAACAACAAGGCCCCGAGGCCGCAGGTCGCGGTGGTGAGATAGATCGTCAGCACGGCCTGGGGCTTGGTCATGCCGAGTTTGACGAGCCGGTGGGAAAAGTGACTCTTGTCGCCGACGAAGGGACTCCGCCGCTGGCGCAGGCGAATGAGGACGACACTGGCCGTATCGTAGATCGGCACGGCCATCACGCACAGCGGGGCCAAAGCCCCGTGCCTGGGCAGGCCGCCGCCGGCAAAGGTCGCCGTGAGCGTGGCCATCGCCAGCAGGTAGCCGATCAAGTAGCTGCCGGCATCGCCCATGAACAGTCGGGCCGGCGGCCGATTGTGCCCGAGAAATCCCAGCAAGGAACCGACGATCAGGAGGAGGAAACCAGCCACGAAAAGTTGCGGTTGGTGATTGTCGGGCCGCGGCGCCATGAGGGCGGCCGCCGCCAGGATCGCGGCGGCGATCGCCGCTACGCCAGCCGACAATCCATCCATGTTGTCGAGCATGTTGAACGAATTCACGAGGCCCACGATCCAAACGACACTTACCGCGAAGGCCAGTCCCGGCACGTCCCAGGGCAAGCGGACGCACCACCCGCAGGCAACCATGGCCGCCGCCACGGACGTTTGCACGGCCAGGCGGAATCGCCAGTCGAGCCCCCGGCGGTCATCGACCAGTCCCAGGAGCATCAGCACCGTGCCGCCGGCCAACAACAGCCAGAGCTTGGGCAACTGCTGCCAAAGGCCGGAAAAGTGATCGACCACGCCCGAGGTCGCGAGGAACTCCGGCAGCCCTGTCCCGGGGGCCGCACCGGCAGTCGGCCAATTCCGCCACATCCACAGCAGGCCCTGTCCCAGACCCAGCGGCACGACCAGGCCCAGCCAGATCGCCAGGCCGCCGCTGGTGGGCATCGGTTTTTCATGGATCTTTCGCAATCCCGGCCGATCGATCAGGCCGAGGCGTGGTCCCCAGCGCCGCACGATCCAGGCGGCCGCCCAACAGACGCAGGCACTAGGAACGACAGATCCGAGAATCAGCCACGGTAGCATGCATACGCCGATCGGATAGTGCAGTGTTTTTGGGCCTGGTTCAAATCAAGGTAACAGTTTTCTGGCTAGTTTGAGCGAGGGTGGCAAGGTCATGCTAGCATCGGCCCCACTTATTGGGAATTGAAGAAGTGTCTGTTTCCCCCTAACTGGTTTATAGAGCATCAACCACCAGTTTTTACGGAGGAAACAGACATGGTATGTTATTGTAACGCCTCGACGGTTCATCCGCAGTCGGGAACCAATTGTTTTTGCGCGGCCAAAGCGATGGAGCCGCGACAGCGGCAGGACCTGGCCCTTCAGGCCCTCGCGGGAGCCGAAAGTATCCGCGGGCTGGCCACAGAACACGCGGTCAGCCGCAAGTTCATCTATCAGCAGGTTGACACAGCGAAGGAGGCCCTCCAAGAGGCATTTGCCCCCGAACAAGACGACGCCACGAAGGTCCTCTTCTACCTGCCCGTGACCAAGCAATGGTTGGAGCAGGCGTTCCTGGGGCTGACGTTGATATGCCACAGCTCCATTCGTGGCATCAGTGAGTTCTGCCGCGATCTGCTGGATTATCCCGTCTCGGTCGGGAAGGTCCACAACGTCCTGCAAGCGGCGGTTGGGCAAGCCCGCGCCTACAACCGTCAGCAAGATCTTTCTGGCGTGCGGATCGGCGCCCATGACGAGATTTTTCAGAGCGGATGGCCCGTGCTGGTGGGGGCCGACGTCCGCTCCAGCTTTTGCTATCTGCTGAGCCGGGAAGAACAACGTGATGCCGAGACATGGGCCATCCGCATGTTGGAACTTCAGGATCGAGGCTTCCGCCCCGAGGCAACCATCGCCGACGCCGGCAGCGGTTTGCGAGCCGGACAAGCCCTGGCCATGCCGGGAACTCCCTGCCGCGGTGATGTTTTTCATGCCCTGCAACTCGTGCAACCGCTGGTCACATTCCTGGAAAACCGGGCGTACGAGGCCATCGCCCACGAAGCCACGCTGGCTCACAAAAGCCAGAAGGCCCAGAAGGCCCGCACGACACGGCGGCGACCACGCCGGCACCCCCTGCCGAGCAAAGAGAGCTTTGCCGAACAACTTCGCCTTGCCACCCAGACCAAAGCCCAGGCCATCGATCTGGCCGCGGACGTGGCCACGTTGTTCGATTGGCTGCGTCGCGACATTCTCTCGCTGGCCGGTGCCGATTACGCCACACGCCGCGAACTGTACGACTTTGTGGTGGCCGAACTGCGGGCTCGTCATCCGCTTTGCCCACACCGCATTGCTCCGGTCGTCAGCGCCTTGACCAACCAGGGTGACGATCTGCTGGCCTTCGTAGCCCAATTGGATCGGGACCTGGCGGTCCTGGCTACCCAGTTTCAACTTCCCGTTGCCACCTTGCGGGAGGTGTTTAACAATGAGGTTCTCGATGTGGACCATCTCCGTCGCTGGCCGCGAGACGCCGCGTTACGAGAGCGGCTGGGATGCCGCTATTTTGCGGTCAGCGTCGCTGTGGCCGAACTGGCAGAACATACGGTCCGTGCCAGTTCCGTGATCGAGAACCTCAACAGTCGGCTACGAAACTACTTTTTTCTCCGACGGCATTTGGGTCCAGACTACTTGGTCTTGCTCCAATTCTTTCTCAACCATCGACGATTTTTGCGCAGGCGCGGCCCGAGCGAGTCGGGAAGAGCCCTGCCGAACTACTGACTGGCCAGTCACATCCCCACTGGCTGGAAATGCTCGGCTACACGCGGTTCTCACGGAATTGACTGGCCCGTTTGGCCCAAGATCTTCATCACTCCCTTGCGGATCGCGCTGAGAGTCCGCACTTGTTACCCAAAAACAGATGAAAATGAACCACGCCTGTTTTTGGGGCAAGAAAGGCGGCAGGTTTGTCCTGCGATTCCCCATTATTGTAACACATCGCCCTGTTTCATCCGATCCGATTCGGTATAATCGTGTCGATTGGAAAAAGAACTTCACCCGCTCGGGCCTATTCCCACCTGGCCCGGCAAATATTGCATTGAATTTCCCAAGGACTACTGACCGTGCCCAATCGAATCGACATGCTGGGAGTGCTCGCAATGATCCTGGCCGGCGGCAAAGGTTCGCGGTTGGAACCGCTGACCCGCGACCGCGCCAAGCCGGCCGTGCCGTTCGGCGGCCTCTATCGCATCATCGACTTCACGCTCTCGAATTGCCTCAACAGCGGCATCCGCAAGACCCTGATCCTCACGCAGTACAAGGCGATGAGCCTCGACCGGCACATCAACGTCGGCTGGAAGAGTTACCTGTGCCGCGAGTTGGGCGAATTCATCGACGTGGTGCCCCCCCAACAGCGGATCGACGAGCACTGGTATCAGGGCACCGCCGACGCCGTCTACCAGAACATCTACACGATCGAGAAGGAGCGGCCCACGCACGTCGTGATCCTGGCCGGCGATCACATCTACAAGATGGACTACATGAAACTCGTCGAGCGGCACATCGAGACGCATGCCGACCTGACGATCGGCGCCCTCCGCGCGACGCTCGCCGAGGCCACGCAGTTCGGCGTGATGGAGGTCGATAGCGAGTTTCGGTTGCAAGGCTTCGAGGAGAAGCCGGCCGAGCCGAAGCCGATTCCGGACGATCCGCAGCATGCCCTGGCGTCGATGGGCATTTATGTCTTCAACGCCCGCTTTCTCTTCGAGCAGCTTTGCCTCGACGCCACGCGGCCCAACAGCAAGCACGATTTCGGCCGCGACGTGATTCCGGCGGTGATCGACACCCATCGGGTATTCGCCTACCCGTTCCTGGATGAGAACCGCAAGAAAGACGCCTATTGGCGCGACGTGGGCACGCTGGAAGCCTATTACGACGCCAACATGGACCTGATCTCCGTCGATCCGCTCTTGAATCTTTACGACCGCCACTGGCCGATCCGCACTTATCAGCCGAACTATCCGCCGCCGAAATTCGTCTTTGCCGAGTATGGCGAGCGGGCCCGCCGCGGCCAGGCCCTGGACAGCATGGTCTGCCACGGCACGATCATTTCCGGTGGGCAGGTGGAGCGGAGCGTGCTGGGCCCCAACGTGCGGATCAACAGCTATTCGCACGTGGAGGACTCGCTGCTTTTCGAGGGCGTGAACATCGGCCGGCATGCCAAGATCCGGCGCACGATCATCGACAAGGAGGTGGAGATTCCGCCCGCCATCGAGATCGGTTTCGACCACGCTTTGGACCGCAGCCGCGGGTTCGTCGTCACCGACAGCGGCCTGACCGTGATTGCCAAGACGCACGGCGTCGAGCATTTCGCGGCACGGTGAGACACTCCAAAGCTCCCCGCCCTTCCCCCCCACCCGCAAATCGGCTAAGCTGAATGCATCATGACACACCGCATCAGCTTCGTTTCCGATCTGCACTTGTTCGCCCGGCGGTCCGACGCCCCGCGCTATGCCGACGCGATTCGCACGGCGGCGCGGCGGTCGGCGGTGCTGGTGCTGGGCGGCGATATTTTCGATTTTAGCTGGTCCACCCTGCCGACCCTGGACGACACGGTCGAGGCCGCCTTTCATTGGCTGCAGCGTCTGGCGGACGAACATCCGCAGTGCCAGATCCATTACCTGCTGGGCAATCACGACTATTGCCAGCCCTTCCTGGATTACCTGGAGCGGCACTCGCAACTGATTCCGAACTTCGCCTGGCACCACTTCTACCTGCGGCTGGGGCCGAACGTCTTCCTGCACGGCGACGCCGTCGGAGAAGAGGGAAACGACCCACGAGGAGCTGCTGAAGTATCGTTCGCATTGGCTGCATCGCCCTTGGCCGGCAAGTTCAGCCGCGGGGCCTACGCGGTGGTGCATCGCGCCCGCTTGCACCAGCCGCTGGCCTTCCTGCTGCATCGCAAGCGCCGCGTGGCCCGGCGGATCTTGAACTACCTCGAGCATCTGGGCGAGGGGCCGGAGACGGGCGTGCGGCACGTCTACTTCGGCCACATTCACCGCCGCATGTTCAATTATCGCTTTCGCGGCGTGACCTTTCACAACTGCGGGGCCCCGATTGCCGGGCTGCGATTCCGCATTCTCGAAGGCAGTTACGACGGCAGCCTGCCCACCCACGACAGCCATCCCACCGCCGCCCCGTTGCCGCGGTAGGGTGGAAACTGGGATTTCCTTCCTCCACTGCCTCTCTGGTGGCATGTCTGCGCCGGCCGGATTGCATAAAATGGGAATGTGGCCCTGTTTCGTGGCGTGCGTGCCGCGACCTTCCGTGAACGGGTCATCCGCACGCATGCCGCCGTTTTCTCTCCTCAGTAGGAGGTGTGCCATGAGCGAACAATTGAATCTGTCGCGCGCCGAATGGGACCTGATCGTCGAACTTCTACAGCGCGAGCACGACGACTTGCCCGTCGAAATCCATCACAGTCGCGTGGCTGCGTATCGGGAAGATCTCCGCCGCCGGCAAACGATGGTGCAGGCGTTGTTGGATCGCATGCAGGCGCCGGTCGAGGTGTGAGCGACTTTCCGGAAAGTCCGTCGGGGTTTTCGGTCATCGAAGCCCGACGCGCCAGCGAGGAATATGCGTCAACGAACGAGGAAAGCCGATTCCTCGCCGACCATGAGTACATGGTGCCCACGTCGGGCTTCGATGGCGATTTACCACAGTTCCCACTGTTGCCAGCAGATCACGTAGACGCCCAACAGCAGGTTGGTCACCGCGTGAGCGAGCACGCAGTCCCAGGGATTGCGGGTGTGAACCATCAACCAGGTGATCGTGCCGAACCAGGCCGCCGCGGCAAGAAATTCGCCGGGCTGATGCCAGAGCATCGGCAGGACGATGCTCACGGCCACGGCCGCCCCGTTCGTCTTGCCGAAAGGCACCTGCCACCAGTCCTGATCCACCACCAGGCGCATGAGGAAGCCGCGGAGAAAAAACTCTTCGCTGATGGGCACCACCACGACCAGGCCGAAGAAGCGGATCGCCAAGAAGGTCCACGCCCAGGCGGGCGCGGCGGCGAGTTGCTCCAGGGGATTGAACTCCGGACGCGGGCCGTAGCCGGGCAGGTGGGCGAGCAACTGCGTCAGCCCCAGCCATTTCGACAGATGCCAGAGACCGACCCAGACCACGATTCCCACCGTGCCGACAAGCAGGGCCAGCAGGCCCGGCGGGTGGCGGAACTGCCGGTAGCCCGGCAAGACTAGGGCCATAGCCACGAGGGTCAAGGCGATCTTCGCCGTGTAGACCGCCGAATAGGCCGCAGCAGGCGCCAAGCCGAACAGCGTGCCGCCGGAGGCGTGGGGCGAAGGCTCGATCGAGCCGACGAGCAGATAGACCGCCAGCGGCAGCACGAAGACCGACCAGGGGTGTCGTTCCAGCAGCGGCCGCATTCATTCGCCGCGCTTGTAGAAGATGTCCTCGGAGAGTGATCGCGTAGCGGCGGCGCCCAACTCGTTCAGGCTGCGGCGCCTGCCGATGGCGTGCCAGGCGCTGATGCCTTGCAGTTCCGGCATGACTTCGACGAGTTGATCGACCAGGGTCTGGGCCATGGCGCGGGTGGGCCTGGTTTCGGCCTGTTCCAAAAGCGAGAGGGCCGTTTTCATCAGGCGCACCAACTGCGCCCGCTGCCGGAGCGGTTGCGCAAGCGCGTCGTCCGATTCGACGAGCAACTCCGCGATCGGCACGTCGAGGGCCTTTTGCCACTCGTAGAGCGCGCTGAGCGGCAGATCGTGGTTTTCTTTTTCCTGCTCGCGGACGACCGCCACGTCCACGTTCATGCGCCGCGCTACGGTATGGCGCGACAGACCCTGCAAGCGGCGCACCGTGGCAAGGCGATGCAAAACACGATGAGTCACGGGGACGCGGACTTCCCCGGAGGCACCGATATCTGCCGAACACTCGACAATGCTCATGACCCGTCCCTCACGCGGTCATGACCGCTGGAGAACCGTCACGGGCAGTGGCCCGACCGGCGACAAAATCGCGACATTCCATCTCCCCAATCAGTCACAACCTTCTCGACCGCGACGAGGCTAGTCCTCCAGCCCGCACGGCGTGATCCTGGCCCTTCGGCGAACACCGAAATGGAGGCCGTGAAACATGTCCGACACCGCTTCGCCAGTTCACCCGATCCTGACGGGGCGGGGTTCTCGAACAGGTTTGGGGGATCCCCGACGCCACCGCTCGTTATCCGAAGTCATGGACTCCGAAGAACCAGCCGCTTGGTCAGGAACACCAAAAGGAAACAATTTGAAGAGCGTTCGTGAAGAAGCTCCCCTTCCAGTTCCATGATACTATGGCGGAGAACGATTCGCAAGCAAAATCGGAAAAATCGTTTTCTCGGGAGGCTATTTCAAAATCGGGCATGTAGCGCAGGCTTCCAGCCTGCGTGCTCGATTTTGAAACAGCCTCTAAGAGAAAAACGTCCGAATTACAGACCTTCGCGGGAGAAGGTCCGCGTGCGGCCCAGGAAATTCGGCCGCACCGGCTGGCTGGTCCAAGAGATCCGCTCGAACGTGGGACGGCGGCCGTCGCGAACGCAGACCACGTCACCGCGACTTTGGGCCAGGCCGGACCGCAGGGCGGCTTCGTCGCCCAACGGCTTGCCATGCCGCACGATGCGGATTTGCGGGTAGTGCCGCGAAAGTTCATCGGCCACCTCGCCCGTGGCATCCGACGAACCATCGTCGATAATCAGGAGTTCGAAACGCTCGCTCACGTCCGAGGCCATTTCCAGGATCTTGATGACCGCGGCCGCCAGTGTGGATTGGGCATCGCGGACGGGGAAGAGAACAGTCAGCGAACGATTCAAGGCCGTACCTTTCCGCTGAGAACCTATGCGGAAACCCTAAGCTGGCACCTTCTAGCATGCGGCGCGAAAAAGGTTTCCGCATAGGTTCTAGGGGTGTGATTTCTTGCGCCGTACTAGACTTCGGATTCCCTGGCGACGAAACTCCAGGCATGTTGAAATTTCGACATCTGCACAGGCGATAGCGGACTGGGCGAAAGTGCCGGCTATAGCAGAGGACGGGAGGGAAGGGGGAAGCCGGAAGGACGAAGGAGAAAGGAAAGGCAGAAGGCGGAAGGGGGAAGGCGGAGGATGAAAGCACGGCCGAAAGACGGGATTTCCGCAGCGCTGGCCACCGTTACCGCGATTCCTCGCCGTATCCGTCCCCCGTCCCCCTTCCACCTCCCCCTGGAAAACCAGCGTTCCAGCCGTTATGCTGAGGAACAAAGAGGAGAATCGTCTCATGTCTGAATCTGCAAAAACTGCCACCGGGCCGGACTTCAGTCACGGCGACGGACTGGTCCCGGCCATCGCCCAAGACGCGCAATCCGGTCAGGTCCTCATGATGGCCTATATGAACGCCGAGAGTTATGCCGAGACCGTGGCCACGGGCAGGGCGGTTTACTTCAGCCGCAGCCGAAAAAAACTGTGGCGCAAAGGCGAGGAGAGCGGAAACGTGCAACTCGTCAAATCGATCTACGTCGATTGCGATCAGGACACCATCCTTCTGAAGGTCGAGCAGATCGGCGGGGCCGCTTGCCACGAGGGCTACGCCAGTTGCTTTTTCCGCCGCATGACCCCGGAAGGTCTTCAGGTCGAAGGCCAGCGAGTGTTCGATCCCGCGAAAGTATATGGAAAGAAGTAACGAAATCCGAAATCCCAAACAAATTCCAAGTCGCAAATCCGAAATTCCAGACAAATTTCACATCCAAAATACCAAGGACCAAAACGCGCGAAACCCGAGGTTTTGGATTTTCTCCTTTTGAATTTTGAGTTTGTTTGAGATTTCGGATTTGAGATTTGAAATTTTTTACCTTCATCCTTCATCCCCCATGTCCACCATTCTCAAACTCGGAATCCCGGCCGGCAGCCTGCAAGAGGCGACGGGGGAGCTGTTTCGCCGTGCGGGCTACAAGGTCACTTTCACCTCGCGCAGCTACTATCCCACGATTGACGACGACGAGATCGAATGCCTCTTGATCCGCGCAAGAGATGTCGCGCTACGTGGAAGACGGCGTATTGGACGCCGGCCTGACCGGTTACGACTGGATCGTGGAAAACAACTCCGACGTCCACGAGGTGGCGGAGTTGATCTTCTCGAAGGTCAGCCGCCGCCCGGTCCGCTGGGTGCTGTGCGTGCCGGAGAGTTCGCCGATCCAATGCGTCAAGGACCTGCAAGGCAAGCGGATCGCCACGGAGGTCGTCGGCCTGACGACGCGTTACTTGCAGAAGCACGGCGTGACCGCCAAGGTCGAGTTCAGTTGGGGCGCCACGGAGGTCAAGCCGCCCAAGCTGGCCGACGCGATTGTCGAGGTCACGGAAACCGGCAGTTCGCTGCGGGCGAACAACCTGCGGATCCTCGAAGAGATCTGCCAGAGCACGACCCGTTTCATCGCCAACCACGTGGCGTATGCCGATCCCTGGAAGAAACAGAAGATCGACGACATCGTCATGATGCTTCGCGGCGCGATGGCGGCCGAAGGCAAGGTCGGCCTGATGATGAACGTGCCGCGGGAGAAGCTTAAGCAGGTGTTGACGCTGTTGCCCGCCTTGCAGCAACCGACCGTTTCGAACCTGGCCGACGAGCAGTGGGTGGCCGTGAACACGATCGTTGACGAATCAGTGGTCCGCAAGATCATTCCCCGCCTGAAGGCCGCCGGAGCGCGGGGGGTGGTCGAGTATCCGCTCAGTAAAATCATCGACTGAGCCGGGCGGACTAAACTCGTAGGGTGGGACCAGATCCGGGGTACCTGCGCAGCGGGTTGGCGAGCGCAGGCCCGCCATAATGTGTACTGAGGAGCAAAAGATGAGTGCCGAAGAACGCCTGGCTGCGAAACTTTCCGAATTGAAAACCCTCCTGCCCCCGGCCCCGGATCCCAAGGGCGTCTATCGGCCCTTGGTGATCGTCGACAAGTTGGTGTACACCTCGGGTCACTTGCCCGTCCAGCCCAACGGTGAATTCGTGATCGGTCGGTTGGGCGCCGAAGTGACCACGGAGGCCGGCTACGAGGCGGCGCGGCTGGCGGGGCTGGGCATCCTGGCCTCGTTGCGCAAGCAGTTCGGCACGCTGGACCGGATTCGCCGCGTGGTGAAGGTCTTGGGCGTGGTCAACAGCACGCCGGAGTTCACGCATCAGCCGGCGGTGATCAACGGTTGCAGCGAGTTGTTCGGGCAAATCTTCGGTTCCGACGCTGGCATCGGCGTGCGCAGGCGCGATTTCCGCGCCTGCGCTGCCGCTGGGGGTGGCCGTGGAGATCGAGGCGATTTTCGAGCTGGAAGCCTAAAGATCTCCCCCGCCCGCCAGTCCAACGCCTTTCAAGTGTCCCACCTCGTTGAGCGTGTGCAGCCGCACGATCGAACCGTCGATCTCCAGCCGTGAAAGCGACGCGTTCTCCAGCATGAACGGATGCCGCTGGGCGGGAATCTCCAAGAGCGACTTGAATGCGGCCGCCAGGATCGCGCCGTGGCTGACGACGATCACCTTGCAGTAATCGTGCTGGGCGATCGATTCCAAGACTTCGCGGCCGCGCTGCATCAGGGCGCGACGCGATTCGCCGCCGGGCACCACGTAGTCCGGATCGCCGGACCGCCACCGGGCATATTCTTCCGGACAGATCCGATCCAACTCATCGCGGCTGTGGCCCTGGAAGATGCCAACCTTGATTTCGATCAAGCGGGGCTCCTCGCGGATGGGCAGTGCCAAGGCCGCGGCGACGGGTTCGGCCGTCTCGCGCGTCCGCCGCAAGGGGCTGCAAAAGATCGCCTCGGCGCCCCAGTCCCGGCAAACTTTAGCCAAGGCGGCGGCCTGCCCGCGGCCGAGGTCCGAGAGCGGAATATTCAAATGCCCCTGGACCCGGCCCTGGGCGTTGTAGGTGCTCTCGCCATGGCGGATGCAGAACATCAACATGCGTGGTTCCCGTCACTTTGCAGTTGTAGTTGTAGGTTGGGCCGAGTGAAACGAGTCCCACTCTACGCACTTTGCCGACAAAAGGGCCATTTTACCCGCGTCAGGCAGGACCGCCAATTGACTTTTTCGTTGCGTAAATCAGAATGGGGGTGTTCGCGAGTGTTTAGCGAATTGAAGTACGTGGGCCCCGGCCCGCTTGCCGGGCTGGTGAACAAGTCTTGTGAGCGAGTGACAAGACCCCACGGATGCTCATTTCGCGTCCGGTCCGGCACCCTCCGGGTGCCGAACCGGACGCGAAATGTGTCGGGGGGACGGTGCCATTCTCGCTAATAAAACTTATTCACCAGCCCGGCAAGCGGGCTGGGGCCCCAAAGAACGTCGCCTTTTCCCGCACGAAGGAGTCTCCATGTCTGCCCCCTGGATCACGTACCGGCCCGAGTTGAAAGTCCTCGATTGCACGATTCGCGACGGCGGCTTGTGCAACGATCACGCTTTCGAAGACGGTTTCGTCAAGGCGGTCTACGAGGCCTGCGTAGCGGCGGGGATCGACTACATGGAACTGGGCTACAAGTCGTCGAAGCGGATTTTCGCCCGCGACGGCTTCGGCGCCTGGAAGTTCTGCGAGGAGGCCGACCTGCGGCGGATCGTCGGCGACAACCCCACCCCGCTCAAGTTGGCCGCCATGATCGACGCCGGCAAGTGCGATTGGCAGACCGACGTCCTTCCCAAGAAGGACAGCGTGCTGGACCTGATCCGCGTCGCTTTCTATGCGAACCAGGTGTCCGAGGCCGTGGACATGATCAACGACGCCTTCCAGAAGGGCTACGAAGTCTCGGCCAACCTGATGGCGGTCTCCACCGTCAAGGAGCAGGAGATCGACCAGGTGCTGGAAGAGGTCGCCAAGACGCCCGCCGGTTGCGTTTGCGTCGTCGACAGTTTCGGCTCGATGTACGCCGAGCAGGTCGAGATCCTGGTGAAGAAGTATCTGCGCTACGGGGCCGAGACGAAGAAGGAAGTCGGCATCCACGCCCACAACAACCAGCAGTTGGCCTTCGCCAACTCGATCGAGGCGATCATCCACGGGGCCAACCGCGTGGACGCCTCGATGGCCGGCCTGGGCCGCGGCGCCGGCAATTGCCCCATGGAACTCTTGATCGGTTTCCTGCGAAACCCCAAGTTCAAGCTGCGGCCGATCTACGCGGTCCTGCAGGATCATCTCTTGCCGCTGAACCGCAAGTTGGAATGGGGCCCCTACGTGCAGTACATGATCACCGGCCAGCTCAACGAGCATCCCCGCAGCGCAATGGCCGCCCGGGGCAGCGACGCGGACCGCGATCGGTACGTGGCATTCTACGACAAGATGTCCAGCGACTTGGACATGTAGCGTCGGAAGGTTGAGTTGACTCCGAGGGGGCCTTGCGAGCAAAACGGGATCAACATCGCGGATGTCTCACGCAAAGGCGCCGAGGCGAAAGTTCATCTCCCGTCCCCCACTTCTTTTTTTCTTCCTTTGCGTCTTTGCGCCTTGGCGTGAGAACCCTCCAGGCAAAGCGGGCGCCCGGTCACTGGTCCCACTTCGCATTACGACCATTCACAGATGTTATCCACATACTCCGCCGAGCCATCGCGGAGCCAGCCATCCAACTGCGCGGGATCTTTCAACTGCTGGCCCCGCTGCCGCGAGACGACCACGAACTGGCAGGCCACCTCGGTCAGGCCGGTCATGTCGCTCCAGAGCTTCTCGAATTGGGCCACGGGAAAAATGTCTTCCTGGGCGTGCCCCCAGCGCTTCTTCACGTCCTTCAAGGTAATGTAAGTCGGCAGTCGCATACTCAGGCGGCGAATGGCGGTCGTGACCTTCGGTTCGTCGGCCAGGTCGCGGCGCGCGAGCCCGAAAACGTCCAAGAGCCGCGCGATCGAGATCCACGTCGTCTGCGAGTTGTAATAGCTTAGCCGGAATTCATCTTCCTCGCGGGGCATTGCAAGGCCCTCGACCAGGCGGACGCGGCCGTTCACGCGAGCCAGGCCGCCGCCGCGATCGTCGATCCGCCGGGGAATGACCTCGAAGCTCAGGCAGGCCTCGCTGCGGAGGTGCCGGCCCAGCAGGCCCGAATCGAGATTGGCCCCTAGCGTGTCGATGTTGTGCAGGAGCAGGCATTTCAACTGCGGCCGCTCGTGAAGTAGCCGGGCCAGCGTGCCGTTGCGCAGCATGTTGGGCACCTCGAACCAGTGGCCCGTCGGGTGCAGGCATTGCAGCGGCACGTTGTCGGTGTAGTCGTTGCCGCCGCCAGCCGCTTCCGCCCAGCCGATGAGCGAGGCATGCAGGCTCTCGCGGACCTTTTGGGCCTGCACGTCGAGAATCTGCTGCGGCATTTCTTCCCAGGCAAAGCGCAGGTCGCGGGCCATGGGGATCATCCGCAGGCCGACCGAGCGGCCCGGCGAGGCCAACAACGGCCCGCGATAGGCTTTGCCCTGCTGCGTTTCCAGGAAGCGCGCAATGGGTTCGTGCGTAAGGTAGCTGGTAGACACGACGACCGGCACCCGTGCGCCGAACATGGTCGCGGTCTTGCGGCTCTTGGCCAGGTGGATCTCGATGAAGTTACGATACTTGCCTTGAAAGCGGCAGAAGGGATGCAGGGCCTTGACCACGCCGGCGCCGCGAGTCCAGCGGCTGCCCGCTCCGCCGGCCAAGGCCAGCACGGCGATCTCGCCTGCGGCCAGAGCGGCCTCGCCCAGGTGATGGTCGGCGGCTTCGAGGGCCGCAAGGCCCGTAACGGAATTGGCGCCCGCAGGCTGGAAGCCTACGCTACGGTCGGCAGGCTGGGAGCCTACGCTACAGTCTACGTCTTCGATGACCGTGTTGGGCGGCAGGCGATTCTGGGCCAGGCCGATCCGCCCGGTCCGCAGATCGGAGCGGATCTGCTCGTGCAACTCGTGATCGAACCCGTTGGCCTCCAGGACCACTTTCAGGCCGCCGTTGCCCTCGGAGTCTTCACTGGGTTGTGGGAACAAGGCCCCCAACAGCATCTCCGTGGAGCCGGCCAGCCGCGGATGCGTGCGGCAGGCGGCGGCAAACCGCGTGATCTCATTGCGGACTGCGGGGCTAAGGTGCCGCGTTTCCCGGCGCAACCACTCCGGCGCACAGATCGCATAGTAGGCCGCGGGCATCATCGCATCGCCGTTGGCGTACAACTCGGCCGCCGTGCCGCGGTCGTTGATGGCGAAGTCGTAGACCACCGGATCCATGGCGAAGGGCAGAGCGTCCTGCAACTGCCGTTTCGTGGCGACCATTTCCCGTTGCAGGAAATCCTGGGCCTCGGTTTTTCGCGCCGGGGCGAAGATGAACCCCATGCCCCCGCCGGAAATGCCGCCGAGCATGAGGAAACCCCAGTAATCGTCGCCAAACTTCGTCCGCACCAGGTCGATGAGCGTCTCCGTGTAGTGGTTCGACGCCCAGGGAATGATCGTCTGGATGGGGCCGAAGAAGTTTCGCGTCGTCAGCCGGGCGATCTCGCGAACGTCGCCGCCGGGGCACCCAGTACGCTGGGTCAGGGCCTTTTCGATTTCGCGCAACAGGCCGATCGCTTCCTGCCGGGCCGTCCATTCCGCCTCGCTGCGGAGCAGGTACTTCTCGGTGACCATCTCCAGCACCGGACCGACGTTCTGCGCCATGCCGCCGTGGACCAGCACGAAGCTGTCGCGGATCAATTGCCTGGTCTGCGGCGAGATTTCCTGCTCCGTATAGATATGATGGTCGGGCAGCAAGCGGCCAAGGCTGATGCCGTATTCCGGATCGCCGGGCTGAGCAGCGCGGCCTTCGATCATTTTCATGCCGGGCCAGATGCCGCCGGAATCCTGCCATCCGCCGCCGGAGCCGCCCAGCCATTCGCCGAGGATCGCCCGCGCGGCCACCAGCTTGCGCTCCGCTTCGCTCAAACTACCCGTCAGCGAGGCAATCTGGCCGGTCGCCCGCATGCAGACGGTGATGATAGCCGCCAGGAGGTTCGTCGAGACGGCCAGGCGGGAACCCTTGGGGATGTCGTTCACCTTGCTGACGATTTCCAACCCCAGTCCCGGTCCGACAAGCTGGGCCAGCACGTCGGCCAGCGTTTGGCCGGAGCCTTCCAGCCCGGAGGGGATGATGCCGGCGGCGATCACGGCCGCCTTGAGCAGTCCGAGGTAGTCTTTGGCGAAATCGAAGACGTCGGCCAGGGCGGTGACGTCGGCCTTGCACTTCAGGTCGATGCTCGTCAGGCGAAGCACCGGCTGGTCGATGACACGGAGCCAGGCCTCGATGGGCGGTTGCGGCTGGGCGTCGCGGCCGCGGACTCCCAGGTCGATCGAGACGTTCAGCACGCGCGCCCCTTGGGGAAAATCCATGCCGAGGAAGAAGATGTCGCTCCAGCCGCTATGCGACAGGTCCATGCGAACCGCTGTCCGCTCGACGAGGACCGGGAAGGGATGCTCCGCCGCGGCACGGCGTTTCAGTACCGGAAGGATCTCCAGCGGATGGTCGGCCGGGTGGCCCATGCGAAACATCCACTGGTTGCCGCGGACCGAACGGACGCTACGGCGGACCTGGTCGGCCAGGGTTTGAAAGCCCAGGGCCTGGTAAGCGGCGGCCAGGGCGCTGGCGATGGCGTCGCTGGGGCCGAGTCGTTCCTCGACCGCGCGGAATTCATCGATCGCCTCTTCGAAGCGCCGCCCCAAGAGACGCGTGTAGCCTTCGAACGGCACCAGGGCCTTGGCCGGGTACCCGCTTGCGGGTGGCGGCAGCTTGGCCGGCAGGTGATAGCGGTAAATAGCGGCCAGGAAGAACGTGGCCCGCACCCGCTCGTAGAGGTTCTCGCTCTGGCGGCGGAAGGCATCGAGGGCCCGGGCCGCATGGCCCAGCGCGGCCGCGTCGGCCGTGCGGCAGAAACCATCCAGCGAGCGGTTGCGGACCGCCGGATCGCTGGTCGTGATCATGGCGATCAGATCGTGCGGCATGAGGAAGAGAGGGTTGGGGTTCCGAGAAGAAACCGGTTCGTCCCGCTCGGCGCTTTGCCAATTGGGTCGAGTTCACCACGCTTGTCAAGGTAATGTAGTCGAGTACGATGGTCAAGGCGATATACGGACGCATGGCGAATGGACCCCGCATCTATCCGCCGTGGCGGCCGCCGGCTCCAGCAGATGACGTTGAAGTGCTTTCAATCCGCCCAGAAGCGTCGCAGTTCTTCAGGGCTAGCTGCCGTTTCAACTGTGTGGAGAATTGCCTCTAGCTTCTCGGGATTCTCGATCTTACGTATTTCGGGGAGCAGTAGGAGGCCCCTTTCCCCAAACCTCAACCGCAAGACGACCTCGATGCCTTCAAATCGGCCCTGGCTCAGACCCTGGCTCAGACCCTCCTCGCGTCCAAGCCTTTCTATCGATGTCACGTATGGCATAACTTTCTCCTTCTCGAATCGCGTAAGTTCTTCATGAAATGTGATTTCCAGAGGCTTCGGAAGATCCATCATCCAATCGATCACGTGAAACAACTGCCGCACTTCATCCGGGCTCATGCCTCGCTGGTAAAACCGTTTGACCAAGCGGATCTTTCGAGCGTATCGTTGTTCCGGATCTTGGCGAGTCTCCAAGGTTTCCAAGTGCGCCAGGACTACGCTGGCAAACGGGTTGGGAATTGCCTCCAATTCCTGCCGGTGTTCCGCGTAGTCCAAGAGCTTCACCACCGGAAAACGGATCCCGGCTTCGAAACCCCAGCGGCGGTAGCCGAGATTGTCCGGACGCCAAAGAGGATTGTCGTCGCCCAGGACTGCCAGGCTCACCACCTCTCTATTATACCTGTCGAACAAGCGATAGTTGTAGACATACATTCGCCGCGCAAATTCCGCTTGCTCGGTAGTTTGTACCTCAACATGAATCAAGACCCACTGTTCCCGGCCGTCTTTGAGCCAGACTTTGACCAGCTTATCGGCGACTCGCCGGCCTAGTTCCGCCTCGCGCAGAACCTGCTGGAGTTCCGTGTCGAGTGATTCGAAACCCCGGCTCCAATCGATCTCGGTGTGGGCCTGGCCGAAAAACAAAGCCAGGAAGGGCTCGAAATAGACGATCGAGGGCTTCTTTCCAGGGGCTGTCGTAATCGGACATGTGCCGTCTCTCTTGCTCACCCGCGGAAATACAAATACGCCCCCACGATCGCCGCCAGCACAAAAGCCGAGGCAGCCACTTCGCGCCAGTCCCAGCTCGCTCGCGTCTTCCGCTTGTCTTCCGCTGTGGAAGTGCCGAACGTCAGGCTCCTGATCTGCGCTTCCGGCGGCGGGGCCGTCATGTAGCTCACCGCCACCATCACCACCGCCGAAACAATCGTGATCAGGATACTGAAATACTGGAAGAAAATGTTGTTCACGATCCACAAGAACGAACCGGGCGCGTAACCGTCTTTGAAGCCGGGAAGTTCCATCGTCACGGGGGTATCGACCAGCATGCGGAAGACACCCATGATGAAACCGACAACCATCGCCCACCAACAACCCTTGGCGTTGAGCCGTTTGAAGAACACGCCAAAGAAGAAGACAACAAAAATCGGCGGGGCCAGGTAGCCTTGGACGCTCTGCAGGTACTCGTACAGGCTGTTGGAATTCTTGACGACCGGTATCCAGGCTAGAGCAATGAGCACCATGACCGCCGTGGCAATTCGGCCGGTATGCACGATCTGCGCTTGCGATGCGCCCGGTTTCCATTTTTCGTAAAGGTCAACAGTGAAGAGCGTTGAGCATGCATTGAAGACGCCCGCGAGCGATCCCATCAATGCGGAAAGCAATCCCGCGACGACAATGCCGCGCAAGCCCATCGGCAAGAGATGCTTGACCATGAGCGGGAACGCGCGTTGCAGCGCCTCCTTGGCTGCCTGCTGCGTGGCAGGATCCGCGTCCGGCCCGCCCTGGGCAATCACTGCCAATTCCTTTGGGACGTCGCCCGTCTTGATCAGCGCGAAGCAAATCAGGCCGGGAACAATGAACAGATAGACGGGGAACAACTTCAGGAAGGCGGCAAAAATGCTGCCGCGCCGCGCCGTCTGCTCGTTCGGCGCGCCCAAGGCCCGCTGCACGATGTACTGGTCGGTACACCAGTACCACAGCCCGATCACCGGCGCACAGATGGCCATGCCCAGCCAGGGGAAACGGCTATTGAAATACCACGCCCCGTGGACCATGTTGCCGGCACTGTCCTTGACCAACTCCGGTTGCCATACGAGCTTGCCGTCGGGAGGCAAAAGCGGCTTCCAGAGGTTGAGCATATCACTTCCGCAAAGCTCGCGCATGTGGGACCAGCCTGCGCCGAGGCTGCCTTGGCCCAATTTCCAGAGACCGTAGATGGTAAGTGTTGCCGAGCCGATGATCAGGACGATGGTCTGGATGGCATCGTTGTAGGCGACGGCTCGCATTCCGCCTAATACCGTATACAGCCCCGTCAGCAGAATGACCAGGATCGAGCCAATCCAAAAGCTGTCCAAATCGATACTTCCCACCTTGAGTCGCATTTCGGGGAGCAACGTGGAAAAGACGATACCCCCGGCATAAATGCCCACCGCGATCTTCGAGACCACGAACGTGATTAGCGACACGATGGAAAGCACGTAGCGGGAACCGATCGAAAACCGCTTTTCCAAAAACTCCGGCATGGTGAAAACCATCGAGCGGGCATAGAAAGGCACGAAGACCCAAGCCAGCATCAACAGGCACCAGGCATGCAGTTCGTAGTGGGCCATGGCCACGCCGTATTTGACGCCGGAGGAAGCCAGGCCGACGACGTGTTCCGACCCGATATTGGAGGCGAAGATCGAGGCCCCCACGATCCACCAGCTCAGGTTGCGGCCAGCGAGGAAATAGTCGGCCGCCGTGTTCTTGCTCCTCGAAACGACCCACCAGGCGACGCCCAAGAGGAGGGCGAAGTAGCCGCCGATCATGACCCAGTCCAGAGTTTCCATCTGTATGCCTTTGTGAAATACGTTGTGGTTACGCCGACGCCGTAGGGTGCGGTCGAGCGCAGCGAAGACCCACCAGAGATACGTTGAAAATGGTGGGGCTTCCCTGCGCTCGACCACACCCTACAGATGTCTCCTAACGCCTGCCGTAATACGCTTCGTTCCAGCGGAGTTGGTTCTTAATATCGCCGACCCGGCTCTGGGCGTCAATCTTCACGCACTCGATACCCAGGATCTCAGCGAAATCCTCGATCTGCTCGGTGGTCACCGCCTGGCTCAAGACGGTATGGTGCGGACCGCCGGCATGGATCCAGGCGGCCGCGGCGGTCTTCAGATCCGGCCGCGGCTTCCAGAAGGCCCGGGCTACCGGCAGCCTGGGCAGCGGTTGCGGCGGGGCCACCACGTCGACCTCGTTCAGGATCATGCGGAAGCGGTCGCCCAGGTCGATGATCGCCGCATTCACCGCCGCGCCGGCCGGCGCGGTGAACACCAGCCGCACCGGGTCGGCCTTGCCGCCGATGCCCAAGGGGTGGATCTCGCACGACGGCTTCGCCGCGGCCAGCGAAGGGCAAATCTCCAACATGTGGGCACCCAGCACCACCGGGCCGGCCGGATCGAGGTGATAGGTATAGTCTTCCATGAACGAGGTCCCGCCGGCAAGGCCCTGGGCCATGACCTTCATCGCCCGGCCCAGCGCGGCCGTCTTCCAGTCGCCTTCGGCCCCGAAGCCGTAACCCTCGGCCATCAGCCGCTGCACGGCCAGCCCCGGAAGCTGCATCAGCCCGTGCAGGTCTTCGAACGTGTCGGTGAATGCCTTGAAACCGCCGCCGTCAAGGAAGTGCCGCAGCCCCAACTCGGTGCGGGCCGCATAGTGCAGCGAAGCGCGGTGGTCGCCGCCGTTGCGCAAGCGCCGGGGCCAGCGTGTAAAGCTGCTCGTACTGGGCCACTTGGCGATCGACTTCCGCGTCGGAGACCTCGGTGATCCGCCGCACCAGCTCGCTCACGCCGTAACCGTTGACTTCCACGCCGAAGCGGAGTTGGGCCTCGACCTTGTCGCCTTCGGTCACGGCCACCTGCCGCATGTTGTCGCCCAGCCGGGCGACCTTCAGGCTGCGAAGCTCCGCTGCGCCGGCCGCGGCCCGCATCCAGGCGGCCAGGCGGTCTTGCACCTCGGCGTCCTGCCAGTGGCCGACGACCACCTTCCGCGGCTTGCCCATCCGCGTGCAGATAAAGCCGAACTCGCGGTCGCCGTGGGCGGCCTGGTTGAGGTTCATGAAGTCCATGTCGATGGTGGACCAAGGCAAGTCGCGATTGAACTGCGTGTGCAGGTGGACGAACGGCTTCTGCAGGGCCGTCAGCCCGGCAATCCACATCTTGGCGGGCGAGAAGGTGTGCATCCACAGGATCAAGCCCGCGCAGTGGGCCGCCGCGTTGGCCTCGCGGCAGACCTCGACGATCGTATGCGGCGTGGTGACGATCGGCTTGAAGATCACGCGGATCGGCAGGCGGCCGGAGTCGTTGAGCCCTTCGACCACGTGTCGGCTGTTGTCGGCGACCTGACGGAGGGCCGCCTCGCCGTAGAGATGTTGACTGCCGGTGACGAACCAGATTTCCAGGGTTTTCATGTCCATTCCAGGTGATTCCATCGGGGATGACTGTAGGGTGGGCTTAGAGGCCATGTCAAAATCGGGCACGCAGGCTGGAAGCCTACGCTACATGCCCGATTTTGACATAGCCTCTTAAGCCCACTTCCTCATGTGAAGGTGGGCTAAAGCCCACGCTACCAGGATCGGGGACGGTTTTCATCAATCTCTTTTCTAACATGAAGCGGCAGGCAGGTACACCACCACCTGCGCAATTTGAACACATTTCTGCGCAATTTCCAATATCCTGCCCCTGCCCGCTCCGAACTGCCGCTTTATTGCATAGAGGATATTCCCTTCCTCGGACCCCAAGGAGGCGCAGTGGATGTGTGACGAGATTATCGTTCTGAGCCGGACCGAAGCGGAGCAATTCGAGTGCGACGTGCCGTGGGGCTGCATCAGCGTCGCCAATACAGAGGAGGACTTCGCCCGACTTCATCGGCGGCGGCGGAAGGTCCTGTTACAACTGGCCTTTGCCGATATTGCCTGTCCGGCGCCGGGCTACCAGCTTTTTCGCACCTCCCACGCGCACGACATCCTGGATTTGGTCACCCATTATTGGCGGCGGATTCGCACGCTGATGGTCCATTGCGAAGCGGGCCTGAGCCGTTCGCCGGCCGTGGCCGCCGCGATCGCTCGGCTGAAGTTCGGCGACGACAGCGAGTTCTTCGCGGAACCGTACACGCCGAACCCGTTGGTCTACGGAACCATCCTGGAAACCGCCCGCAGGCGCGGCGATTTCCAGGATGGGGAGTGACCTAGAGGCCATTTCAAAATCGGGCACGCAGGCTGGAAGCCTACGCTACATGCCTTACTTGACGACCGTAAGCAGGAAGTTCTTCGCGCTAAGTTTTTCAGCGTAGCGCCGTTCTGCAGCGTGGCGGTCACGCTGCCGAAGTTGAAGACGGAAAGGGCGTAGTCGGTCGCCTTGGCGCTCGAATTCCCAAGGGTGGCCGTACTGCCGCTGGCAGTCAGCACGGAGGCGATGTTGCCGTCGCCGATCGAGGCCTGGTTCTTCGCGCCCAGGCCGCCGTTGGCTGCGACCTGCTGGAAACCGGTGACCGTATCGGCGTAGTCGGTGGCCACCGTAGCCGTCGTGTTGGTCATGCTGGCGGAGGACGGACTGGCCGTGAAGACGTTCTTTCCCGAGGACTGCGCCGTAGAGCGCCGCCTGGCCGCTGCCGCCACCGGCGTTGACCGTGATCGACTTCGCCTGGATGTCAAGCGAATAGCCGGGACCGGAGATTTGGCCCACGCCCGGCTTCAAGACCACGTTCTGTTTGGCGCCGGTGCCATGCACGACCGCCGTGTCGTTGCCGCCCTTGCCGTTGAAGTTCACGACGATCGAGTCCGCCGTGTACGTTTGCACCTTGCCGTCGAGCGTCACGGTCCAGGTGTCCACCGCGCTGCCCGGTGCGAACGCGAAGGAATCGGCGCCGGCCGTTCCCGTGAGGTTCACCGTGAGGCTGGCGGGCACTGGGGTCGGCTTTGGGGTCGGAGTTGGCGTGGGCGTTGGGGTCGGGGTTGGCGTGGGCGTTGGGGTCGGCGTCGGGGTTGGGGTCGGCGTTGCGGCGGCGACGGGCGGATCGAAATTGCCGACGATCGGCATGGCGTAGTCGTTGCCAAACTCGGTCGAACAGGTCGTCCCGCCCAACGTCACGGACGAGAAGGGATGGTTCAGGGTGTTCACCTTTCCGGTGACCCGCGTCTGGGTCAGCGGCTGGCCCTGCGTGTTCGTCGCGAAATCGTTCGACAACCAGAAGTACCAATCGGAGTTGGAGGCCGCGTTGTTCGTGCCGCCGGTGCCGACCGGCGTGTACAGCCCGATGTCGGTGATGCCGTCCTGGTCCATGTCGGCGGCGACAGGCCGCGTGGTCGATCCCAACTGGATGCCGTCGCCGCTGACGTTGATCGTCTGGTGGATGTCCCAGGTCTGGGTCGCGGCGTCCCAGAGTTGGAAGTAGAAGGTGTCGGTTTTCATGTCGTAGGTGGCCAGGTCGATGTGTCCGTCGCCGTCGAAGTCGCCGACGATCGGGTAGCCCCCGTCGTGACCAGATGGGGACCATGGTGAGCGTGCCGCCCAGGCCGTCGCCGTACAGACCGCCCGTGTAGAGATCCCAGTTCGTGCCGTCGTACAGGCCGACTTCGTCGTGGCCTGCGGGGGCTCGTGCCGGTCGGGTTCCAGTCGCCCGCCACGGGCAGGCCGTTGATCGTTGTTGCGGATCGGTGTAGGTGATGGCGGGCACGCCGGCGTCGTTTTCGATGATCCAGCGATAATAGCCCGACGTGGCGTCTCCCGCCGTGCGAAGCGAACAGCCCCTTGTGGGAATCGACGTAGGTGAACGTCGTCGCGCTCGGGGTGGACGTGATCGTGAAGGTGCCGTTGTAGCCGGTCAAGATGACCCCGCCGATCGTGACTTGGTTGCCGACGGTGAAACCTTGGGCGGTGGTGGTGGTGATCGTCACCACGTTGCCCGCCTCCGTGGCGCTGGCGATGCCAGCGGTGGCGGTGACCACGCCGTAGGCCGACAGTTTGGAGAAGCCGTTGGCGGTTGCCGTGGCGGGGTCTCCGTTGAGCGAAGTCGGCACGGCGAAATTGCCGGCGAAGTACTTGTCGCTGGCGTAGCCGAGGGTGTAGACTCACGTCGCGGTTCGCGGCGTCGGGGTTGGTCGGGTCCCAGATGCCGTTGCCGTTGGTGTCGATCCAGGCGTTGCCGCCGCTCCAGGTGCCGATTTCCGGCCGGCTATCGACCGTGAAGCGGCCACGAAATTGCCGCCGGGAACGCCGTTGCCCGAGGGGAAAGTCGGCACGCCGTTAGGCTGGGCCGCGTTGCTCTCGCCGTCCAGCTTGTTGCCGGCCGGGTCCATCAGGCTCGTGTCGTCGATGGTGAGCGTGTAGCGATCATCGGGAAGCGGTGGGGCAAAGATGAGTTGGACCGTGGCCGTGGCCGGCTGCCCGTTGTAGTCGGATTGTCGGTGATCACGACGCTCTGGATGGGAATGATCCCGTTGGCTTCTCCTTGGACCACGAAGTTCCCCGGGCTTTGCAGGGTGGCCGTCGCGGTGGCCTGCGTGCCGCCGGCGCCGGTGGGCGCCGGAGAAGGTGACGGTCGGGGCCGAGGTATAGTCGTCCCCGCTGGAGGTGATTACCACGCCCGTCACCACGCCGCCGACGACGACGGCGGTCCCGGTGGCCTGCGTGATCGCGCCGCCACCGCTGAAGGTGACGGTCGGGGGCGAAGTATAGCCGCTGCCGCCATTCGTGATCGTGACCACCGGCGTTGGGATCAAGAGGGCATAGTAATTGGGGAAATCGGTGGCGTCGCGGTTCGGATTATCGACCACGCTGATCACGAGGCTGTCGACCAGCGGAGTCGGCATGCTGATGCTTCCCGCCACGGTCTTCTCGCCGAACAAGTTGTAGGTCGAGGCCGTGCTGTTGGCTTGCACGTTGGTGATCTGCGGTCCCTGGGTATCGAGGAAGATTTTTAGCGAATCCGGCTTGGAGACGTTGCCCGACAGGTCTTCGGCAGTCACCAGCAGGTTCCGCAGGCCGTCGTGGGCAAAGTAGGCCGGGTTGTTGAGGTCCACGGCCGAGGTCAAGCTCCACTGGCCGCCCGGGAAGGCGTTCGTGCCGTCGTCGGGCACGGCCACGGTCGTGCCCAGCAGGACGTAGCTGGCCACGGTTCCGCCGCTGGAAGCGGCCAGCCCCGTGTTGGTATCCGTGTAGGTGAAAGTTGTCGGGCTGGGAACGGACGTGATCGTGAATGAGCCGTTGTAGCCGGCCACGCCGACCCCCGCAATCGTGACCACGTTGCCTACGGAGAGGCCGTGGGGGGTCGTGGTCGTAATCAACACCGTCTGGCCGGCTTCCGCGGCACTGCCGATGCTGAGCAGGGGGGCGGTGTCTTGCGCATAGACGCGGACGATGGAGTTGGCCTCGGCGGCGCCCCAGAGGGTCGGCGTCGTGCTGTTGGTAACGTCGTCGGTGTTCGTCAAGGGGTAGCCCTTGACGCCGCTGTCGCTGCCGAGGCCGTCGTTGGCCACGCCCGGCGCGCCGAAGAAGACCGGCGGAGTCACCGTGTCGACAGTGAGCTGCAACGCCGTGCTTTGACGCCGAAACCGGTCTCCGTCGCCTTGGCCGGATCGATCATCTGGACCTCGGCGACAAGGTTGTGTACGCCGTCGGCCAAGGGACTGGTGAACGTGTACTGGTAGAGGCCGGGGAAGGCGACGGTTCCGCCGCTGGCAGGCGTCGTCAACCCTGCGGCGGCCGTATAGGTGAAGCTGGTCGGAGTGACGTTGGCGATCGTGAACGCGCCGTTGTAGCCGGCAACGCTGACCCCGGAGATCGCGACCTCGTCCCCGTTGGAAAAGGCGGCAAAGCCGTTGGGGGTTGCGGTCGTAATCGTGACCGTGGTGCCCGATTCCGTGGCGGTGGTGATGCCGAAGGCCACGGGAGTGGCATAGCCCAAGGGGCTGTTGACCTGGGTCTGCGTATTCGTGCCGTCGAAAATGGCCACGCGAAAACCGGCCGTAGTTTCCGAGGGACTGTAGGGGATCGGAATCACGCCGGCCGGCGGGGCGTCGGTCGTGCCGTTGCCGGGCAGATCGTTGAGCAAACCGCCGTCGGCCACGCGGATGTAGATCGTCGGCTCGTTGACGTTGGTGACGTTGTCGAACTGCGAGCGCCCGCTGTCGTCGTTCGCGGCGTTGGCCGGCTCGTCGCCCGTATCGGTGATGGCTGCGACGGCGGTCGCTGCCGTGGTGAAGCCGCCGCCGGTCAGCGTGATGGTCGGGGCCGAGGTATAGCCCGTGCCCTCGCTGATGGTAATCGCCGTCACCTGGCCGTTGGCAATGATGGCGGTCCCGACCGCGCCCGCGCCGCCGCCGCCGGTGATCGTGACCGCGGGGGCCGACATATAGCCGACGCCGCCGCCGGTCACGGTGGCGGTCAGCACGCTCCGCGACAACTCGAGGTCGTAGGGCACGGGCGGCGCCGTGTTGATGATCGTGGCGTTGTAGCCGTTGACCACCGCCCCGGTGGCCCCGTAGACGCGGAGGTAATAGCTCTGCCCGGCCACGGCCGGGATCCGCACGCGGGCGTTGGCCGTCGCGCCCTGGGCGCCGAACGTGCCCGGCGCGGAGGCGATCATGTTTCCCGCGGAGTCGAAGACCTGCAAATCGAGTTCCCCGCCGGCCGGCAGCAAGGTCGTGGAGTAGACGTTGAAGTAGACCTGGAAGTCAAGCGTGCCGGTCGTTTGCGCCACGACCCGGTAGTAGTCCTGGTCGGCCGGTGCGCCGGGGTTCTCGTTGTTGTTGGGGAAAATGGCGGCGTTTTGGATCTGCAACGTCGGTCCCGACCCGAGGAACGTGGCGGTCCCCAGCGAGTTGTTCGGATCGTAGGAATCGGGTCCCATGACCAGCAGGTTGGGATTGAGATTCGTGCCCGCCACCTGCGGCGAAACCGTGGCGATGTTCTGGTAATCGATGTCGGGGAACTGGGTCGTGCCCAGGTTGAAGACGCGAACCGTGCCGGCGTTGGGAGTGAGGCTCTGATTGACGACGGCGAACTCGGTGGCGGACAAGGGGGCCATCGCACTGCCCAGCGCGGCGAAGGCGGAACCGACGACCAAAGCGTTGGTCGCCGACTGGTCGCTGCCCTCGACGTTGATCAGCAGGTTGTTGAGGAAGGGGCCGGGGTCACCGCTGAAGGCCGCCGTGCCGATGGCCGGGATCACCTGGAAGGTGTCCTCGCCCTGGATGCCTTGGGCGGTCAGGGTCTGGATGTCCAAGCCCAAGGTCACCGGCTGCAGCACGTCGGCATTATAGGCCAGGACCGTGGCGATCCGCTTGCCCTGATCGATCTCGAAGAGATCGCGGGAGTCGGTCCCTTGCACGATGAGCTGGTCGACGACGTTCTCAAGGCCCGGGACTCCTAGGCTCCCGCCGTTGATCATGAACCCTGCCGCGGCGCCGGTGGCGCCGGTGAAGTTGAACGTGGTGTTCAGCCCGGCCAAGGCGAAGGTGCCGGCTTTGGGGCCTGTCGGGTCGTAGGTGATCGTTTCGCTTTCGGAGGCGCCGTCGACGGTCAGCGTCTTGCCGCCCAGGGCAAGATTGGCGATATCGACGCCGCTGAGCGTGACCAGGCCGCCGTAGCCGGTGATGCTGGTTTCGGTGTCCAGCACGCTGTCGGCCAACTGGACCGTCACCGGGCCCGTGGCGCCGCTGAGATTGGTGGTGGCATCGCCCTGAATCTCCGTGTTTGCAAAGGGCAAGCCGCCGGCGAGGGTGAACGTGTCGTTCCCGCCGAGGCCATCCAACTGGAGGTTATTGATCGCCGTCGCGAAGATCGGCAGGTCGTTCGTAAGAGAAGTGTTAACGTCGATCGTCACCTCGGACGTTGGTCCAGTGACATCGAAGACGTCATTGGCGGGCGCGCCGATGACTTCCAGCGTGTCGGTGCGACCGGGGTTGGCCGTGGCGAACGTAACGGCCATCGTTCCGAGGTTCGTAAACGTCAGGGGCACCAGCAGGCCGTTGTCGTCGTTTCGATGCCCGGTCACGGTTCCGGCCTCGTTGGTCGATGCCGGGGTCGCGATCATCGTGGAACCGGCCCCGCCGTTGGCGGGCGAAGTGTACGTCAGATTGTTGTCGTTCAGGTTGATGGTCACCTGTTCGATCGTGGCGAACGCGATGGGCACCGGGCCGGCCCCGGTAATCGTGCCGGCGCCGACCGTCGTGGGGGCGTAATCGACGGTCGTCGTGCCGTTGGCGATCAGCGTGTCGCTGGCCGTGGGGTCGTTGCCGTTGACGGTGATGCCGGTCAGGCCGGTCGGCTTGTTCGGATTGTTGAGGTTGATCTCGTCGCTGCCGGCCAGGGCGTTGATGGTCAGCGTGGTCTTGTTCGTGAACTCGATCGGTTCGAAGCCATCGACGCTGACCTGGCCCCAGTTCGCGTTCGGCGTGAGGTCGGTAACCGTGCCGCCGCTGGTGTATGTGCCGTTGCCGGTGGTGCCGGCGAGTGTGATCTCGTTGAGGGCGCTGTCCACCGCCGCGATCGTGAACGTGCCGTTGGCCGCCGTATTGCCGCCCACGCCGCTGATCTTGACGGTGTCTCCCACCGCGAAACTGTTCGCCACGGCAGTCGTGATCACGATGGGGGACACGCCCGCGCCGGTCACGCCGCTGATGGTCAAGGGACGGGCAAGTCCCTCGGTGTAATTGATCGCATTGTCGGCGTTCGTGCCGTTGACGGTCAGCGGGCCGGCGACATCCTCCCAGAACGGCGACAGGTTCTGGAATTGCACCGACTCCGTGCCGGCGGGGAAGGTGAGCGTGTCGGTGCCCGCCCCCAGTTGCGCGCCGGGCGTGTAGACGTCGGCGGTGGCCGTGCCGCCCACCATGGCCAGGGCGTTGACGCCGCTGCCGCCGTCGTAGTCGATGGGAACCGTGATCGGCCCGTTGGTCGACTCGTTGGTGCTGTCCACCGTCACCAGGTTGTTAGCGCCCTGCGTGTCGATCTGCAACCGCCCCAGGTTGCCGGTCGTCTCGGTCACCGTAACGCCCTTGTTGGAACTGTTGTTGTCGAGGATGGCCGCCGAGCCCGCGGCGGGCTTGCTCACCGTGTAGTTGTCGTTGGCCCCCTGCTGGCCCTCGATCACCAGCGTGTCCGAGGGGTTGGCTTCCACCTGGTAATTGGCGGGCAGGGCGCCGGTCAGGAAGCTGGTCTGAAACGTGACCGTGTTCGTGCCGCCGTCGGTGTCGGCGATGAACGTATTGAGATTTCCGAAATCGATGGGCGGCAGGCTGCTCGACGTCACCAGGTCATCATCCGCCGCTGCCTGAGAGCCCACCACGGTAATGAAACCGTCCTTCGGCCCCTTATCCACCGTGAGCGTGTCTTCGGGGGCGCCGAGGCTGGAAAGCCCGCCCAAGTAATTGATCAACGTCATCCCGGTGGTCAATATCTCCGGCCCGGCAAGGCCGATGATGTCCTGTTGGGTCACGTTGAGGATGTCCGGCGTAATCAGCACGTCTGCGGCCGTGGCGCTCTCGTTGCTCAGGTTGGCCACGTCGGAATTCGAGGTGCTGCCACCATTCAGGAAGAGGGTGGTGTAGGGAGTGCCGCCCGGCACGTCGAAAACACTGTTGCCGGTCAGGCCGTTGAGCGTGAGGCTCGCGATGCTGGGCGTAAGGACATCCACCTGGTTGTTGAGAAAGACGTCGCCCGTGACCGCGTTAAACAGGTCGAGAAAGAACGTGTTGTTGGTGTTCGGAAGGCCATTGTAGATGAGCTCGTCCGACCGTCCAAAAGTACCAACATCAGCATCGGTGAAAGTTACCTCGCCGGAGCTGCCAAGATTGACGAAGTTCATCGGCACCAAGGAACCGAGGCCAATCTCCGTACTGATGTACACCGAGCCGGAATCAATGGCGCTGCCCGGATCGTAGGTGAACATGTTGCCGAAGTTGGGTCCGGTCACCGTCAGGTCAAAGTTGCCGCCCTGGCCGTTGATGGTCACGTGTTCGATCGTGGCGAACGTGACGGGCACCGGGCCGACGCCGGTAATCGTGCCGCTATCGATCGTCGTGGGCGAGAAATCGATGTTCGTGGTGGCGTTGACGATCAGCGTGTCGCTGCCGGCCGTGGGGTCGTCGCCGTTGACGTAAATGTTGCTGAGGGTTGTGCCCGAGGCTGAGCCGGCGGGCGCGTTCGGATTGTTGAGGTGGATCTCGTCGCTGCCGGCCAGGCCGTTGATGTAGAGGTTGTCCTTGGCGGTGAAATTGTACGCCTCCTGGTTATCGACCGTGACCTGGCCCCAGTTCGTATTGGGCGTCACGTCGGTCACCGTGCCGCCGCCGCTGTACGTGCCGTTGCCGGTGGTGCTACTGCCGTTGATGGTCTCGAGGGTAAAATCGGTGCTGTCGATCACACTTAGGATGATGAACGTGCCGTTGGCTGCCGTATTGCCGGCCACGCCGGTGATCTCGACAGTGTCTCCCGCCACGAAGTCGGTCGGCACGGCGGTGGTGATCTGGATGGGCGATACGCCCAGGCCACTTGTGGTGCTGACGGCGACGGGCGCGGGAAGTCCCTCGATGTAATTGATCGCGTTCGCGGCGTTCGTGCCGTTCACGGTCGCGTTGGTCGCCGGCACGTCGTCGTAGACGGGCGTCAAGTTCTGGAAGTCGACCGTCTGCGTGCCGGAAGCGCCGGTGATGACGCTGGTGCCCTCGCCGGCGTTGGGACCGACGCTATAGACGTCGCTGGTCTGCGTGCTATTGTTGGGCAGAGGGTTCAAAACGGTGCTGACTGTCTGCGTAAATTCGAGGGAGTTCCGGCCGGCGCCGCCGTTGAAGAGGATGCCGCCCGGGAAGGACGCCAGCCCGCTGGAACTGTCCACGTCCAGGCTGTCGTTGCCCGCGCCGCCGTTGACCTTGACTTGCTGCAGGCCGGAGTTGTCGTTGCCGCCGCCGTAGATGCTCACGGCATCGCCGCCCGACCCGTCGTTGATGTCGACTTCGGAGACGTTCTGGAGATTTGCGGTCTGCGGCATGCCATTGACGGTGACGGAGATTGCGCCGGCGGTGTACGGGCTCTCGGTGAGAACGGTGGTATTGCTCCCGCCGTTCGGCGCGTTCACGGTGTAGGTGTCGTAGCCCGGATCGCCGGTGTTGTCGAAATTGATGTCGCCGGTGAAGAAGCCGCCATAGGTGGAGTAGAAGCCCGGCACGCCTTCCACATCGGAGTTGCCCACGTAATCCACTGTCAGCGAGTCGTCGGAACTGTTGGGATCGGTGATGTTCGCCTCGGAGAACGTGGCCGCCGGCACATCGCCAACGACGTTGCCGTTGTCCAACAACACGATGTAGGGGCGCCATCGTCAAAGCCATAAAAATTGCTATCCCTGACCAGCACGAGCGCATGCGGACTGTCGGTGGTCGGAACGGTGTAGTCGATGCTGGTCCCCGCCAGGGTGGGGACGAGCAGGTTGGCCTTGGGCGTGCCGATCCCCGTAACGAGGTCGTATCCAGGACCCGCATTGTAACCGTTGTAGCCGGTGGTGATGTCATGGAAGTCGCTGAGGGGCGAGTCGTAAAGGGCCGTTTGCAGGGTCGCGCCGGTCACCCCGTCGCTATTGGTCGCTACGGTCGATGACTGCAAGGGGGGCTGGCCCTGCGCCGCAAGGCCTTGGTCGGCAACGGCGACGAGTCCCGCCAAACAGGGAGTGGACAGACTCGTACCGCCGCCTGGCGCGAGGTCTGATTCAAGAGCGGTTTTGTCGTACGAATCGTAGATTTCCACAGGCGTGGCTCCGCCGCCCAACATGGATACGTCGGGGATCGTTCGCAAAGTGGTGCTCTGCGTGACTTTCGTCACAGTGCCCTGTTGGTACGCCGGCTGCGGAGGCGGTTCATCTTGGCTTATTCCACCCCCGCTGCCACCAGCGTTGCCTAAATTGAAGTACCCGAAAGCGAGGCTGGAGACGACGGTTCCGCCGCTCGCGGGACTAGTCATCCCAGCGGACGCTGAATAGGTGAAGGTTGTCGGGCTCGTAACGGTGATCGTAAACACGCCGTTGTAACCACTCACGTCCCGCTGGTCAGCCAAACCAGCTCCCACCCCGGAGATCCTTACCTTTTCGTTATTGGACAAGCCGTTGGGGGCTGTGGTCGTAATCGTCACGGTTCCCGATGAGTCGTCCACGGCGTTTGCGATAGTGGCAGAGGGCGTGATCGCCACGGAACCCGGCTCGCTGGCGAAGTAAGTGAACGAGTCGGAACTGCTGCTGATGACCGTAAACGGCGCTCCATAGGATGGATTTGTGCTGTAGTCGGTATCGTATCCGGGGCCGACACCGAAGATCGTGACTGAGTTCCCCGGGGACAGGCCGGTAGCGTTCGCGGTGTCGATCGTCACTAGGTAGCCGGCACCGTCTGGCACTTCGCTGGCGCCCGTGATGGTCCCGGGACTGCTCCAGCCCGTCTCGCTCAAATAACTCCCATCCGGGTTTACATTGAGATTCGTTGCGCCGGCGGCCAACACATTCGGGGAGAAGGCGGGATAATTGCCTGGAGCGCTGAAATCGCCCGTGGCGCCGACGTACGAGACGTTGGGGGCAATAAAGAGCCCGTCGTCCAGAGTAGTCGTACTTCCGTCGTTCTCGCCTACGAATTCTCCACCGCCAAAGCTCATGGAGACAACATGTGCGCCCGCACCCGTGGCCCAGTTTGCGGCGTTGGCAACTTCCGTCGGGTAGAGACCACCACTTGCCTCAACGAGCAGAATATTGGCGCCTGGGGCGATGGCATGTGCCCATTCCACGTCCATCGCGGTTTCACCGCTATCCACCGGATTGTCGAGCTTTCCGAGTTGCGCACCGGTCGGAGAACCCGTAGCGCTAGGATCCGCATAGGTAAAGGTATTGGTGGTCGCCGCCGTGACCTCGTAATAACCATTGAAGTTATCGTTGGCGAATCCAGTGATTGTGATCCAGTCGTTGGCCACAAGACCGTGCGCACCGTTGGTCGTGATCGTCACCGAGCCGCCCGATGCCACGGCGCCTGTGATCGGGGGGTATAGCGGACGTGACCCGTTTTCACCCGTGATGGTTAGGAATTGCGAAGCCGGGCGCGTGAAGGAAGCCGGCATATTGGCGGCGAACGTCGTATCGAATGAATCAAGGTCGCTCAACATATTGGGATCATCACCGCTATCGATGATGGCGATCGTCTGATGGGAGCCATCGCCGGCAACCGACCCGAAGTTGATCTGATTGATGCCGTAGGCTTCGCGAACCTGCGCGGGAACCAGAAATGGGTACTGTGACGACAGCATCTGGCGTGGTTCGAGGCACTCGAAGCGAGTGCAACGCGCCCTGCCGGTCATCGACGACCGCCGCTTTTCCCCCGAAGAACGCCGTGACTTGTGACCGGACTTGAAGTTGCTGCGCGACCCCATGATTCGTACTCCTCGAAACTTCGCAAGTGAAAATTAATGAGTGATTGAGGAAAACCCGCCACCCCGACACGCGGGAGATTTGCTGCCGCCGAAACATGTAATCCTTTACGCGAACCTTATTCTGACTCGCATATTTTCAAAAGCAACCGAAGCCCTGGTGAAGATCTGGTGAAGCAGTCGGTGGAACTCTGGTGAAGCTAGACGGGCTATCCGGACAGTTTTTTCGGTCATTTGGCACCTAGTGTAGTGTCTCAATCAGATTGTTATTTATCGAGGGCTTTCCTTGCCCGTTGTACTTTGGCGAGGATTTCCTCGGCCTCGGCGGTCCATACATACGGTTTTGGCGACTTGTTGTTATGTTCGATGAATTCCGTGATTGCTTGAATCAACTGGTCGACGTTGCGGAATGTGCCCCTGCGGATTCGGTTCTCCGTGATCTCGCGAAACCATCGTTCAACCAGGTTCAGCCACGAACTGCTGGTCGGCGTGAAGTGGATATGGAATCGCCGATGCCGTTTCAACCACTTCTGCACGTTCGGGTGCTTATGGGTCGCATAGTTATCCACAATCAGGTGCAGATCCAACTCGTCCGGCGTTTGCTCATCGATCAGCTTGAGGAACTTAATCCACTCCTGGTGCCGGTGTTTCTGCATACATGTCCCAATAACCTTGCCCTCGGCCACCGCCAACGCAGCAAACAACGTTGTTGTGCCGTTGCGTTTGTAGTCGTGGGTCATCGTGCCGCATCGTCCTTTATGGATCGGAAGACCTTTCTGCGTGCGATCCAAGGCTTGAATCTGCGTCTTCTCGTCGCAACTGAGTACCAAGGCGTGTTCCGGCGGGTTCATGTACAGGCCAACGACATTAATCAACTTTTCCCACTACTGTCCGGTTGAGCGATGAGTAGGTGGTTGAAACTATCGTGATTTCTAGGGTTGTTCCGCGATTTCCGCTTGTACTCGATTTCAGTGCCCCCTGGCGTTTTCGCCCCCTCCTTTGCACTATTAAGTGGAAAGGAGATTGCGATGCACGAGGGCAGGCTGGTTTTTGCTCAACTGATGGATTTCATTCCCAAGCGGGATTTCGACGAATGTGTGAAACGCTATCGCGGCAACTACCGGGTCCGCGATTTCTCTTGTCGGGACCAGTTCCTCACCATGGCCTTCGCTCAGTTGACTTATCGCGAAAGCCTGCGGGACATCGAAACCTGCTTGAATGCGGTGCCGTCGAAATTGTACCACGCCGGGCTTCGCGGCCGGGTTTCCAGGAGCACGCTCAGCGATGCCAACAAGCGTCGCGACTGGCGGATCTACGCCGACTTCGCTCAAGTGCTCATTCGTCGTGCCCGAGCCCTGTACGCCAAGGACAACTTCGCAGTATCGCTCAAGCAGGCCGCCTATGCCTTGGATTCCACAACTATCGATCTTTGTCTTGCCCTGTTTCCTTGGGCGCGATTTCGTCGTCACAAAGGTGCCGTGAAGCTTCACACGCTGATCGACTTGCGGGGCAACATCCCCTGTTTTATCCGCATAACTCACGGGAAAACGCACGATGTGACCGTCCTCGATCACCTGCCAATCGAACCGGGCGCCTTCTACATGATGGATCGAGGATACGTCGATTTTGCTCGCTTGCATCGCTTTACTTCACAGTTGGCGTTCTTCGTCACGCGTGCCAAGAAGAACATCGACTGTTACCGCCGCGAGTCCCGTGTGGTGGACAAGTCCACGGGCCTGCGAAGCGACCAGACGATTGTTCTGCGAGGCGTCAAGACCTCAAAGCTTTATCCGGATGCCCTGCGTCGCGTTGCCTATTACGATGCCGAGCACGACCGGCGATTGTGTTTTCTTACCAACAACTTCGAACTACCCGCCCTGACCATTGCGCAACTCTATCGCTGCCGTTGGCAGGTCGAGTTGTTCTTCAAATGGATCAAGCAGAACCTGCGGATCAAGGCATTTTATGGCAACACGGACAACGCGGTGCGGACTCAAGTCTGGATCGCGGTGTGCGTCTACGTCCTGGTGGCCATCATCCGGAAGGAACTGAGGGTGGACCGCAGCCTTTCCGAAATTTTGCAAATTCTGAGTGTGACTCCTTTCGAGAAAACCCCTATTTTTCAGGCACTTTCCACGATTTCTGTCCCAAATCCGGAAAGTGCTTGTCGTAACCAATTGAAACTATTCGACTTATAACCGGACAGTAGTGAACTTTTCCACAAACTGCGGGTCGTTGGAAACTTTGAATGTCTTCACGCGATGCGGTTTCAGTCCGTGGGCGACCCACACTCGTTGAACCGCATATTTGCTTACTCCGACGGCTTTGGCCATCGTGCGGGTACTCCAGTGCGTAGCGGCCTCGGGTTTTCCTGGGTCGTCTTGCTAACGATCAGATCGACCATTTCTGCCGTCAAGACTCGCTTCCGTCCGGGTCGAGTTGCGTCCTTTTCAATCCCCGCAATCCGCCGGCTTGCGAAGCGACTGCGCCAACGGCCAATAGTCGGCTTCGATGTGCCGAGTTCTGCCGCGATACTCTCGTTAGTCATGCCATCCGCCGCCATCAGCACAACCTTTGCACGCGAAACGCGACGCGCTTGCGTACTGCGCCCTCGCGACCACGCCTCCAAAGTCTTGCGTTCTTCGTCCGACAAAGTTATGACCGGTGCCATTTTCATGAGTTCCATCCTCCTATAAAAGATGAAACCCCACAACGCGCCAAAAGTAACGCTATTTATCAGACACTACACTAGAAGCCCGACGCGGGCACCATGTACTCATGGTCGGCGAGGAATGTGCTTTTCGAGAACTTCGACCCGCAATCCTCGCTGGCGCGTCGGGCTTCAATGTTGATTTCGGCCGGAGGTTTTTCGGACGGTCTCTAACCGGGCCGTTCGAATTCGCCGGAGGCCAGCCATTCGGGCCGCACGAGCGTCCAGAAATTCACGGCCAACCCCGCGACCACGTAGGCGTAGGGCAGCCAACCGTAGCCGTGCTCGCCCCAAGATTCTCCCCAAGACGGCGTGATCAAGAGCGCGCCCCGCCAGGACCGTACCCGATATTTGTCGTCATATCCCACGGCCATCGCCGCCCGCCCGCCGCGCACGCTGTCGAAGATCGTCGCGCAGGGAATGTCGGCGTCGGCCGTCAGCGAGGTGAACACCGAGAACCCGAAGACCAAAGCGAATCCGGCCGCCAGAAAAGACTTGACTGATTCCAGGACCGCTGCGGCCGGTTGCCCGCAACCATCCGGACGTACATAGTTCATCCCCGCGAATTTCCTCGCCGCGGCATAAGCGAAGGCGTCGGGTTCGCGGCCGAAATTCTCGGCGTCGCAAGGCCAGTCCTCGACCCGCGGCACGCCGAAACGGACAATAGCCTTCCAGGTGGTCCGCAATTGCTCGCCGCTATCGCCCGTGCGGGCAAGCAAGCGGCGGGCGATGTGGTCGACGAAACCTGGCAAGGGTTCGATGACTTCGCCGGTGGCCCGCCGCTGAAAGTAGCGGAGCAAGGCGACGCAGGCGCGAGCGGACCCGGATGCGACCGTCGTCGGGGCTTCGGCCGCGGGACAGTACTCTCGCCAATCAACCCGTTTGGCCGGCGCAGACCGCCGCTTCAGGCGGCCGAGGACCTTTCCCAACTCCGCGCCGTCGGGTCTATAATCCCGCGGATCGGGAAGATCGGGACGCCAGCCGAGTCCGGTAGGCAGGAAAGTGGGCATGAAATCCGTCCCAAGAGAGCTTTGTCGCATGCATGGCGGCGACACGGCCATGTGCGCCATTGCGAATTCTTCCCCAGGGCGGCCCGGCGTGATACATACGCTGTGGTGGAACTCTGGCGAAGATCCGAGGAAAAAGCCAGCCCTTGGCATTGCCGGGACTGGGCAATCGGCCGGAAAGAGGCAACTGGACAGTTAGTGCGCCGCTTCCAGCGAAGTCCGGCTCAGCTTCCAGCGGATCCCCTGGCCGTTGCCGTTGCCTAAGAAGCGGATCAAGGGGTGTTTCTGGCAGCGATTCAGCGAAATGATCGTGTCGTGCAAACGCCGCTTCGGGTCCTGCTCGGGATGCGGCGGCAACGGATCGTCGATATGGACGGGCCACCCCTCCTCCTCGAACGCAGCAAGGATCCGCTCCTGGTTGAGCGCCGGAACCTTGAACTGCTTGACCAGGATGTCGCCCACGCGCAGTTCCTGGCGATCGCGGTCCCATTTCGGCAAGAGGGGCAAGTCCTGGCCGGGACCATTCAGACACGCGACCGGTACCGCCTCCGGTTCTTCCTGAACTTCAGCGCGGCGGCGCGCGGCGAATACATTGAGACTCACGACCGGCGTCGAATCCACCGCCTCGGACACGCCTTTGCGTGAAGCCGGCTTGGAGGAAACCAGTCCGCGGCGGGCAAGAACCAGCCCCGCTTCACTGATCACGAAACAAGCGCCCTCGGAAAAACTCAAAGGGCGGTCGGGTGCGAAGACGCGGCAACGATCGCCGACGGCCGTTGTTTCCCGCTTGTGTTCCACCAGACCTTTGCAGACCAGCCAGCGGAACTCATTGTTCGTCAGCCCCAACTCGCGAAAGGTCTCGATCTCGACGGCAAAATCCCAGGGATCGCGGCCCAATTCGCGGGCGAAACTCGCCGCTTCGGCCAGGTAGCAGAGCGCTGCCAGCCGCCGATTGTCGGGGGATACATGGTCCGAGGATAGGTCGACATCCACGATCGTGCTTCCTCCGAGAGGCTATATCCAAAGAGTCTCGACGCCAGGGGAAATTTCATTCGGCTACACTATATCCACCGAAGGCCCTCCCGGCAAGTTTTTTTTGGGGCGATCCGGAATACTCCCGGCTCCCTTGGGGCGAGGAAAAAGCAGGATTTTTCCTGTTTTTTGCCGCCAGCGGCCCTATGTCAAGATGGACTATTTGGGCGAAATGTGTCGGAGATAGCTGTTTTTCTAGGAAAATATTCCGCTTGCACCGATTATTCCAATTATACCCGAGCTATGAGTTGTTCGGGATAAACCAGTCACTAGGGGTGAATCAAGATTCCATAGTTTGTGGACACTAAAAGGAGGGTATCGATGAAGGCTTTTCAATGGTTTTTAATGGTAGCCGCAGCGTCGGTCGTCGGCTTGGCGGATTGCACCGCCCGTGCCGAAGGCACGAATCAAGTGGGAAGCGCTACGGCGGAGAACAGCAGCACCGTCACTGTCAATCCGGCCACCGGCGCGTCCGCCGCTCCAGCCGTAGCCGTCGCGTCGCCAGCCCAAGATGCACGATGTGGCGGCAGTTGCGGCACCACGTGTAATACGTGCTGCGGCACCTCGGGCAATGCGTGCTGCGGCACCTCGGGCGAGGCGTCTTGCTGCACCTCGGGCAATAAATGTTGCGGTACTTCGGGCAACGCGTGTTGCGGAACCACGGGCGAAACGTGTTGTGGCGACTCGGGCAATGCGTGTTCCGACAGTCCCAAGTGGTATGCTTTCGGCGAATACCTGCTGCTCCGTCCGCGCAACGAGGGCGTCGAGTACGCGGTGCCGATCAATGGGCCCATCGAGGCCGGCGCGGTCCCGCTGCAAGTCGGACCGACGGCCGTGACCGATCCCCAGTTCCAGTCCGGATTCCGCCTCGGCGTCGCGGGGGCCTTGGGCCAGTGCGCCTCGGTTTCGTTGACTTACACCTATTATCGTAATGAAGTCGACGACGGACCGGTGTCGGCCGACTCGCCGTACGTTCTGCGTCCGATGGTCATTAATCCCTCGTCCGCGGACGCCGCGTCGGACTTCTCGATGGCCAGCGCCAGCGAGATCATCACTTTCAATCTCGTGGACCTCGATTACCACCACAGCCTCTGGAGCGGCGATTGCGGCACGCTTAATTACCTGGTCGGAACACGTTACGCCGAACTGAACCAGAACTTCCAAGCCGACTTCGGGCAAATCATCACCGCCGCGGTCGGCACGAACATCGAATTCAACGGTGCCGGCTTGCGCTTTGGCTTGGATGGCGAGCGGACGATTGCCGGCGGCTTCTTCATGACGGCCAGCGCGACCACCAATTTCCTCGGCGGCCAGTTCAGCGGCAGCTACCTGCAAAGCAATGCCAACAACCCGGTCGAGGCGACGACGAGCTGGCAGGAGGCACGCTTCGTGACCATCCTCGAAGCCGGCGCCGCCGTTGGTTGGCAATCGCAAAATGGGCGCATCCGGACCACCGTCGGGTACATGGTCAGCGACTGGTTGAACGTCGTGAAACCGTCCGACTTCATCTCGGCCGTGCAGGCCAACCAATATGTCGGCACGAACCAGATCGGCAACACGTCGCTGATCTTCGATGGCTTGACCGCCCGCTTCGAGTTCGGCTGGTAGGCCAGCAACGAACCTGCCAGATACCCGTCGGCCCCGGCCGTCTTGTGCGGCAGGTGAAGGAGTCTTTGCGGCGTGGATCCCGCCCGCGCCAAGAGACTTGTTCACCTGTCGGGCGAGCCGGCCGGTGTCGTTTATATTACAGAATGTCATGCACTATCCATCAGGGGGTGTTTAATTCGTTATTTCGTCCTCTGACACTGGTACACGAGGGCAAGCTACGATAGAATACTTGGACTTTGATACCCAATTCAAGGATCAAGCGAGAAAGCGAAAGGCATGATCGTCACAACCAAGCAATTATTTGCGCATGCTTACGGCAGGTATGCCGTGGGGGCGTACAACATCAACAATCTGGAGCAGACCGTGGGCCTGTTCCGGGGCAATTTAGGCAAGTCGGACTCCAACAGCGACCCGACGCAGCCCGCGGTCAGCGCACCGTTCATCATTCAGATTTCCCGCGGCGCGCGGTCTTATAGCGACAAGCGGTTCCTGGAGGCCATGATCCGCGCGGCGGAAGACGTCTTTCCGGAGGCCATTTTCGCCGTCCACCTCGACCACGGTACCGAAGAGGTCTGCTACGATTGCATCGCCAGCGGCTTCTACAGCTCGGTGATGATCGACGCTTCGCACAATCCGTTCGCGAAGAACGTCGAGATCACGAAGAAGGTCGTCGACCGTGCCCACGAGAAGGGCATTTCCGTCGAGGCCGAATTGGGGCAGCTCGGCGGCGTCGAAGAGGACATCATGGGCAGCGAGTGCCTGACCGAGCCCGACCAGGCGGTCGAGTTCGTCGCCAAGACCGGCTGCGATTCGCTGGCCGTGGCCATCGGCACCTCGCACGGGGCCTACAAGTTCAGCGGCAGCCAGGGCCTGCGGATGGACCGCATCGCCGAGATCCAGAAGGTTCTGCCCAAGAACTTTCCCATGGTGATGCACGGTTCCAGCAGCGTGCCCAAGGAATGGGTCGACCGCATCAACGCGGCGGGCGGCAAGATGAAGGCCGCCAGCGGCGTCGACGAGAACCAGTACCTGCCGGCCGCCCGGCTGGGCGTCTGCAAAGTGAACATCGACACCGACGGCCGCCTGGTCTGGTGCGCGATCCACCGCGAGGCGTTCCGCGACGACCCGGCGAACTTCGACCTCCGTCCGCCAGGAAAGGTCTTCATGAAGGCCTATGCCGACTACATCGCCCACAAGAATAGCAAGCTCGGCTCGGGCGGACAGTTGGAGAGCGTGCGGGCCTGCCTGAAACACTAGTGTAGTGATTCAGAAATAAGGATCTGGGTGGCATGCCGTCACGCTGCGCAGCAGCGGGTCGGCATGTTTCCAGCGTCAGAACATGCTTACTCCTCGCTGCGCTCGGTGAAAGCATAGCCACCTCAAATCCCCATCTGTCCGAATCACTACAACCCTAGGAGTTGACCAGGGCCTGTTGCTCGTCCTCGCAGATGTCGAACAACCAGTCCAATTTCGTGATTCGAAAGGTCTCCAGGTTGTCGCCGCGGAGGCCGCACAATTTGAGCGTGTGCTCCGCGGCCAGCGTGCGGCGGTAAACGACGATGAGCATGGCCAAGAACATGCTGGAAATCAGCCGCAAATGCCCCAGGTTCAAGACCAACCGCGGGGCGTTGCCGGCCGCCGCCATGATTTCTCCCACGCGCTGCACGGCCTCGCTGCCGGAGATCAGTCCCGGCAGCAAGGTTAGGACGACGGCGCTGCCCACCCGCTTCCGCACGAACCACAGGAGCTGGCCGCAGTGCGGACAGGGCGCATCACCCTGCCCGGCCGGCGATTCCATCGACAACTCGTGCAGGCATGCCGGACAATGGTCGGGCGTGCTCTGGTCGGGGGTGATTGCAGAGTCCACGGGCCAACCTCCTTCAGAATCCGCTTTGTCCTCCAAGTGTAGCGCTCTCCAGCCGCATGTCAATACTCTTCATGAATAATCCGGGTCGGGCGGTTTCCATCGGGCCTGCTGCGGAGTACGATTGAGAAGAGTATGAATGTCGGACCCAGTTTGACTATCGGACAGAGGATGATCACAATGAGTCGGAACGCAATCAGAAGCCTGATTCTCGTCTCGGGCGCCTTGGCGGCCAGCGGCTGCTACGCGGCGGAGAAGTTGGACACCGGCGATCCGTCGCCGCAATGGACGGGCCTCGTCGGCACCGACGACCAACCGCGAAGCCTTGCCGACTACAAGGATGCCAAGGCGGTCGTCGTGGTTTTTACCTGCAACCACTGTCCGGTGGCGACGGCGTACCAGGAACGCCTCGTCGCCTTGCAGAAGGACTACCAGGACAAAGGCGTGCAGGTCATTGCCGTCTGCGTGAACAAAAACCCCGGCGATGATCTGGATGCCATGAAGAAGCGTGCGAAGAGCGCCGGCTTCAACTTCCCTTACCTTTACGATCCGACACAGCAAGTGGGCCGCGATTACGGCGCCACCTGTACGCCGCACGCCTTCGTTCTGGACAAAGACCGCAAGTTGGCCTATCAGGGCGCGATCGACGACAACATGCACGCCGACAAAGTCAAGAAACAACACGTCCGCGCGGCACTCGACGCCTTATTGAACGGCAAGGCGCCGGAAACCCCCGTGACCCGGCAGTTCGGCTGCGGCATTCGTTACGAGTGAGGATGATCTCCGTGCTCCAAGTTCATTCGTCCAGTCCAACCGCGGGCGGCACGCACCTTGGGCGCCGACGGGCACCAACGCGCAGCGTTGGTCGGCGAAGGGCGTATTGGCCCGCGCAGCCACGCCCGCGGGCACGGTGCGCAACAGGGTCGGATCGGGGACGTACCACCCCGTTCGGCAAGGCGGCATCGATTCTGTTGCTCCTACTCATTTCTTCTGCGCAGGTTCTTTCCGCTGCGGAGCCGCCCACCGCCCTGCCGCCGTCTGCAAAACGAATCCATCGCCCGATCGAGGGGCACGAGTCTCTCCCGGCGTCTCCGGAACAGATCGGCCGTTTGATCGAGGCCTTGGGCAACGCCGATTATTTCGTTCGTCAGAATGCCGAAGCCGACCTGGGCAAGATCGGCTTTGATGCGGTCGATGCGCTCGCTGCGGCCACCGAGCAGGACGATCTGGAAGTTGCTACGCGGGCTAGTCGGCTGTTGTACGCGATCCGCAGCAACTGGGTTCTTCCGGGCGATCCGGCTAATGTTTCGCAGTTTCTGGCAGGCTATGAGTCGCAGGACGACAACAACCGCGAATTCAGGATCAACCGCCTGATCGGCCTTCCGGAGAACCAGGGCATTCCGACCGTCTGCCGCGTAATTCGCTATGAACGATCGCTCCTGTTGGCGAAAACGGCCGCCCTGCGGCTTATCGGAGCCATGGCCGGTGAAGCCCCGACAGCGGACCTGGCCGTCACGCTCCAAAAGGGCCTGACTGGTTGCCGTCGCGCGCCGGCACGATGGGTCCTCGCCTGGTTGCCAGCCAGGCAGGATCCGCAAGCGCTGGTCGGACTCTGGACGAAATTGGCGGCCGGCGAAGAAGAATTGCTGTTCCGCCGGCCTCGCGACACGTCGCTGGCCGTCGTCGAAAGCCTGCTGCGATTTCAGATTGCGGCGCTGCGGAAGATCGATCGCGGCGCGGATGCGGCGGACAGCGTGGAAAGATTGATCAAGCTCCGCCGTGGCGGACCGGCCGAATTGGCCGAACTGCTGAATTGGTTGATCGAGCAAAAGGACTGGCCCGCCACGCGGCTCGTGGAGCACCGCTGCCAGGCGACGATCGCCGCGTCGGCCGACCTGCTCTACCTGGTTGCCGAGGCCCAGTTTCGACGCGGCGAGGCGGCCGCCGCGGAACGATCGGCCGGCCGGGCACTGAACTTCGATCCCGACAACGACGACATGTCGCTGGAGACGCATTATCGGACCGGATTGAACCTCGAACAGCGCGGCCGTTTCGATTGGGCGTCGAAGGAATGGGAACGCGTGCTCCACCATGCCCCGCCGCACTCCCCGATCGGTATCATCACCGCGCGCAGCCTGGCCGAGTTGTACCATGACATCGAACAAGACCAGCGGGCCGCCGAAACGTTGGGCGGCATCGACAATGCTTATGCCGGCCGTTCCAACCACTGGATCCTGTTGAACGAGGAATACGGCGATCCGGTAACGCTGGGGACGTTGCGGGCGCGCCTGGATTACTTCCACGCCTGTGACTGGAAGACGCGGGGCGATCGGGCCAGACAGCGCGAGTACCTGGACAAGGCATTGGCCACGCAATCCTGCGATATCGAAGTCTTGATCGACTGTTATCAGATGCCGGATTCCCCCGCCGACTACCGCGCGAAGATTCGGGAGTTGGTCGGGAAGCAATTGTGCGAATTGCGCGAAAAAATCGCCGACCTCGGCGCCAATCGCATCGCGGCCCAGCCCTGTAACGAGTTCGCCTGGCTGGCGGCCAACACGGAGGGCGATCTCGACGAGGCCCTGCGGCTCTCGAAACGCTCGCTCGATCTGGTCGGCGAGTCCGGCGCCTTTCGCGACACGCTCGCCCGAGTCTATTTCGCCAAGGGCGATTATGCCAGTGCCCTGAAGCATGAAACCCGGGCCGCCGAGCTCATGCCCTACCATCACGACGTGCAGAAGGCGCTTGTCCTCTATCGCAAGACGGCGAGCGAGAAAGGCATCAAGCTGGAAAACATCGACAAGCTGGAAAAGCCCGCGGCCCCGGTGAAAAAGGCTCCGCTGGAAACTCAACCGCCCGCGAACGAAAGTACTTACTGACACTTCGAACCTTCGTTCCCCGCTCATGCGCACAATCGAACTTCCCGGTGTTGACTTGTCGTTGGCCGACCACGGCACAGGCCGTCCCGTGGTGCTGATCCACGGTTTTCCCATGGATCATTCGATCTGGTCGGAACAGGTCCGGTCGCTGGCCGGGCGCTGGCGCGTGATTATCCCCGATCTCCGCGGCATGGGCCGCAGTTCGATCACGCCGGGAAAGGTGACGGTCGAGCAATGGGCCGACGATCTGGCCGCCATGCTCGACGCCCTGAAGATCGACGAACCGATCGTACTGGGCGGGCTGTCGATGGGAGGCTACGTGGCCTTGCGTTTTTTCCAGGCGCATCGGTCGCGGCTGGCGGGGCTGATTCTTTGCGACACGAAGGCTGCGGCCGATACGCCCCAGGTAGCCGCCGGGCGACTGGAGACGGCCCAACGCTTGGAACGCGAAGGCGCCCGCTTCCTGGCCGAAACGATGCTTCCCCGCCTCCTGGCTCCCGCCACGCTGGACGGCAAACCGGACGTGGTCGATCGCCTGCGGCAGATCATGCTTGGCGGCGACGGGAGCGGCTACGCCGCCACGTTGCGCGGCCTCGCCGAGCGGCCGAACTTCACCCCGCTGTTGCCGCAGATCGATTGCCCCACGCTGCTGATCGTGGGACGGCAAGACGCGATTTCCACCGTGGCCGAAATGAACGCCATGGCGCGGGCGATTCCCGGTTCGCGGATCGTCGAGATCGACCACGCCGGACACGTCACGCCACTGGAAGCGCCGGGGGAAGTGACAGCGGGCATGGAGCAGTTCTTGACCGAACTAACAAAATCCGAAATCCGAACGTCGAAATCCGAAACAAATTCGAAAACCGAATGACAAAGGCTCAAAACGGGTTTGGGTCATTTGAATTTCGTGATTTGGATTTGTTTCGGGTTTCGGATATTGTGCTTTGTCTTTCCCCTACGGCAGAGTGATGATCGACTGGCTCTTGACGATAGCGTAGTCGTCCGGAAAGGTGTGAAAGGCCTGGACAAGGAGCTTGCGGGCGCGGAGTTCGACGTTGATGTAGCTCAACGCTCCCAGGGTCATGCGGCCGCTGGCGTCGAACTTGTGGAACATGCCCTTCCGCAGGCCGTCTTCGGCCAGTTCCTGCTGGAAGGTCCAAAAGACCTCCGGATCGACCGGCTCGAGTTGGAAGCTCATCTCGTAGCGGACGCCGCCGCGGCAGTTGACGCTGTCATTCCGCTGCCCCTTGAGCGAGTAGGACATCAGCCGCCGCGTCTGCGGCAAGGGATGATGGGCCGAGGCGGCCACCTCGGTGAGCGTCATCCCCCCGTAACGCCAGGTCACCACGTGGCCGGCGCTGGTGATGTCGATCTTGGCCTCGTAATTCCCCCGCGAGACGCTGCGCGAGTGGTAAACCTCGAACAGTTCCGGATGCAACGTCCGTCCATAGAGTTGAAAGACCAACTCCGCGACTTTGGGTCGAACAGTCAGCACTTCCACAGTTCCTTTGTGATCACGGTGCCCATCGCGCCCGCCTGGAAGCCGCTAGCCGGGCTGGAGGATTCCAGGACTTGCGGCCTTCAGGTCAGCGCGCTGGGGCGAAATGAAACTCTTGCACCACGCGACTGCATTATAGCGGTCCGGCGGTGATCGACCAAGTGAGTTTTCTGGAAAGCAAAAGAACATTTTTCATTTGCTCTTGACAGAGCGGCGCGGCGAAGATAGCAAGACGGGCGTGGTCTCGCGTGGAGAAATATCCTGCCTGGCCGCGAGGCTCTCCGGGCGAGTAATGAACTCTGTCTAGCCAAAACCGCCCCCCCCATTGATTTTGCGACGAACTGAAGTATGATCGATAATTCTGAACGACCCTTTGGGGAGACCAATATGCCTGAAAAAGCCGTGCTTCGTTTTGGTGACCAGGAATTCGAACTGCCCGTCCTTGTGGGGACGGAAGGCGAAAAGGCCGTGGATATTTCCCGGTTGCGAGATGCCACCGGATTGACCACTTATGACCCGTCGTTGTCGAACACGGCCGTCTGCAAGAGCGCCGTGACCTTCATCGACGGGGACCAGGGAATCCTCCGTTATCGCGGTATTCCTATCGAGCAGTTCACCGACCATCCCAATTTCGTCGAGGCTGCCTGGCTGCTGATTTTCGGCCGGCTGCCCAAGAAGGACGAGTTGGACCGGTTCAGCCAGCGGCTGACGCTGAACGAGCTGCTGCACGAGGGGATGAAGCACCAGTTCGAGCACATTCCGGCCGACGCCCCGCCGATGGCCTTGCTGTCGGCGGCACTGAGCAACATGGCGTGCTTTCACCCCCAGTTTCTCTCGCTGGGCGACGACGAGTCGTTCGAGGAATTGGCCGCTCGACTCATCAGCAAAGTGCGGACGATTGCCGCCTTTTCGTATCGGCGTTCGCTGGGGCTGCCGTTCATCTATCCGGATCCCAAGATGCGGTACTGTGCAAACTTCTTGCACATGATGTTCTCGATCCCTTATCAGCAGTACCGGATCACGCCGGAAATCGAGGACGCCCTGAACCTGATCTTCATTCTGCACGCCGACCACGAGCAGAATTGCAGCACGTCGACGGCGCGGGTCGTCGGCTCGGCGCGGGCGAACCTCTTCGCCTCGTGCGCCGCGGCAGTCAGCGCCTTGTGGGGGCCTTTGCACGGCGGGGCCAACGTCGAAGTGGTGGAAATGCTCCAGCGCATCCACCAGGGCGGCATGTCGCCCGAAGACTGCATCAAGGCGGCCAAAGACAAGGCCAATCCCTTCAAGCTTTTCGGTTTCGGCCACCGCGTATACAAGAACTACGACCCGCGGGCCAAAATCCTGAAGGCTGCCTGCGACAAGGTGCTGAGTCAGTCAAAGGTCAAGGACCCGCTGCTGGACACCGCGCGAAAACTGGAAGCACTGGCCCTTGCGGATCCCTATTTCGTCGATCGCAAGCTGTACCCGAACGTCGATTTCTACAGCGGCATCATTCTTCGTTCGTTGGGAATTCCCACGAACATGTTCACCGTCTGCTTTGCCATCGGCCGCTTGCCCGGCTGGATCGCCCAATGGAAAGAGCAGCACGACGACCCGACGAGCAAGATTCTCCGCCCTCGGCAGGTCTATATCGGCAATGCGATCCAGGACTACGTGCCGATTGAAAAGCGATAGCCGGGCATGCAACTTGCTTTCAGCTCCAACGCCTACCTGAACTATCCGCTCGAAGAGACGGTCGCCCGCATTGCGGCGCTGGGTTATCGCGGCCTGGAACTGCTGGCCGACGTACCGCATGCCTGGCCCGCCGGACTGCTGCCCGAGCGCCGCCGCGAGATCCGCGCGTGCCTCGACCGGCACGCCATGACGATTTCCAACATCAACGGCTTCATGATGAATGCCGTGGCCGATCCCCGGCAGCCATATTGGCATCCCTCGTGGATCGAGCCCGATCGGCACTATCGGGCCATCCGCCGCGAGCATACGAAGCGGGCATTGCAGTTGGCCAAGGATCTCGGCGGCCCTTCGATCCAGACCGAGCCGGGCGGGCCGCTGGGAGAGGGCCAGTCGTGGCAGGCGGCCGCAGGGGTCTTCTACGATGAAATCATGCCTTGCGTCGAGTTAGCCCAAGACTTGGAGGTCTTTCTGCTCATCGAGCCCGAGCCGGGACTGCTGATCGAGCGATTCGAGCAGTACCTGGAGTTTGCCGGCCGCATCGATTCGCCCTGGGTAGGGCTGAATTTCGATATCGGCCATGCCTACTGCATGGGCGAGGATCCACAGGACTGGATCGCACGGATGGCCCCCCATACCAAGCATTACCACCTGGAAGACATCCCCCCGTCGCGCAGCATCGCCACCTGATTCCCGGCCGGGGGGCGATTGACTTTCCCGCCGTTTTAGGGGAAATTGCTCGTAGCGATTACGCGGGTTGGGTGACGGTGGAACTCTACCCGTATATCGATGACCCCGACGCGGCCGGCCGCGAGGCAAAGTCGTTTATCGAACAAATGCGGGCAGCGAGTGTATAGATGTCATCCTCCGACGAATCCGAATCGGTCTCGCCGCTGCAAAGCTACCTGGAACTGCTGCGGCTGCCAAACGTCTTTACCGCCGTTGCCGACGTGGCGATGGGCTTCTTCTTCGTCGCAGTTCCAAATAACCAGGCCGCCTGGGCTTTCGACGGGCAGCAGTCGCTCCTGCCGATCGGCCTGTGGACGGTCGGCCTGCTCGCCGCCGCGTCGGCCCTGCTCTATTCGGCCGGGATGGTGCTCAACGACGTTTTCAACGTCGAACTCGATCGCGAGGAGCAGCCCGATCGGCCGCTCCCTTCGGGCCGCATCCCGCTGAATTCGGCCCGCTGGCTCGGCTGGCAACTGCTGACCCTGGGAATCATGTTGGCCGGCGGCACGGCCGTGATGCTGGATAAGTGTCCGGCGGCCCACGCGGACCATTTCGTCCTCTCCTGGCTGCCGGCGATCGTCGCGGCGGCGCTGGCCATGCTCATCGTGCTCTACAACGTCGGACTGAAGCGGACGCCGCTGGGCCCGGTGGCCATGGGCGGTTGCCGCATGCTTAACGTCTTATTGGGCATGAGCGTGCTCCGCGAGTCGTGGCGGACCGAGCATTGGGCGGTCGCCGCCGGCATTGGCGTCTATATTGCCGGGGTAACCTGGTTCGCCCGCGACGACGCTCGCCGCAGCGAACGCCGGCAACTGATCGCCGCCACGCTGGTCATGTTGTCGGGCGTGGGGCTGGTCGGCTCGCTGCCGTGGCTGAGCAAAGACCTCTGGATGCTTCTACAGCCACAGCCCGAGTTGTGGCGCTGGTGCTTGATTATCGCCCTGTGGGCCGCGTACATCCTCTTTCATTGCGCGACGGCGATCTTCCAGCCTTCGCCCGGGCCGGTGCGCGCCGCCGTCCGCCGCTTGATCACGGCCCTGATCTTTCTCGACGCCGCTGCCTGCTACGCTGCGGCCGGACCCTCCTACGCGCTCTTCGTCGCCGTGCTCGTGGTTCCCACGGTGATCGTCGGGCGGTGGGTGGACGCGGGATAGGGAATGCTCCTCATCGAGGACATGCGGGCCGGCGTCCACGAGTACCTGATGTTCGGCGAGGGCCAGATCGACTCTTCCGCGGCGTTTCGCGGAGCAGTTTTGCCGGCAACGCCCACGTGGAGTTCAGCCGCCACAGCCACGAGGCCCCAACCGCCGCGCACAGGCCTACCAATTCCTGCAAACCGTCCTTAAGGGGCTGTAGCGGAGCGCAGGGAGTTGTACTTGCCGGCCGCACAAGGGAGAATGGGCGTTCTATCCTCCATCCTTCATCCTCCATCCTTTCCCCCATGTCCGCACTCGACACGCTCTTTCGCGAACTTCGTACCGCTCGGCGCAAGGCCCTGATGCCGTTCGTCACGGCCGGCGATCCTGACCTGCAATTCACCGCCGATCTGCTCCGCTGCCTGATCGCGCGCGGCAGCAGTCTCTGTGAATTGGGCATCCCCTACAGCGATCCCGTCGCCGACGGACCGGTGATTCAAAGTTCCTACACGCGGGCCTTGCAGCACAACGTCAAGCTCGCCGCGATTTTCGACATGCTCGGCCAGGTCGCGCCCGAGTTGAAGACGCCGCTGGTGTCGATGGTCAGCTACTCGATCATTTATCGGCAGGGCTTGGAGAGCTACGTGGCTGCCGCCCGCAAGGCGGGAGTGGCCGGGGCGATCGTGCCCGACTTGCCCGCCGAGGAATCGGCCGCCCTGGCCGAGGTCTGCCGCCGCCAGGACTTTTCGCTCATTCAGTTGATCGCGCCGACGACGCCCCGCGAGCGGGCGTTGCGGATTGCCGAGCGGACCAGCGGTTTCATTTATTATGTCTCGGTAACCGGCATCACGGGCGAACGGAGCGAATTGCCGCCGGAGATCCTGGACAACGTCGCCTGGCTCCGCGGTCAGACGCCGTTGCCGATCTGCATCGGTTTCGGCATCAGCCGGCCCGAGCACGTACGGATGCTGGCGCCCGTGGCCGACGGCCTGATCGTTGGTTCGGCGATCGTGCGTCGCGTGGCCGAGGCTGCCATCCGCCCGCGCGAGGCAGTGCTGCAAGAGATCGGCGACTACATCGCCGAGTTGCTTGCCGCGTTGCCGTAGCGCAGGCATCCTGCCATCCTGGAGTATTCACGGACTTGATGTCTTGGCGGGCAGTTGACAATAAGCGAGGGTTGCTATAATAGGAGACTTCAGGACTCCTGACGCCGGTAACGAACTATTGAGCCGCGTCGCTTGCGACGCGCAGAGCGCCCATGGAAGCCAGCGAAAAGAAAGACGATTCGAAGGGGGCCAAGACGGTCGCGGCGATCAACGTCGGCGCCAATGCCGTGCGGATGGTCATTGCCGAGGTCCTTCCCGATGGCCGCATCGAAGTCATCGAGCGCTTGCAGCGGGCAACCCGCCTGGGGCAAGACGCCTTTCGCCGCGGACGCCTGGGCGCCGCCAGCATGCGCGTGGCCCTGGCCATCCTCCGCGACTTCCACGAACTCCTGCAGCTCTACAAGGTCGAGCAGGTCCGGGCGGTCGCCACCAGTGCCGCCCGCGAGGCCAGCAATGCCGACACGTTTCTCGATCGCATTTACCTTGCCACGGGCCTGAAGGTCGAGGTCATCGGCACGCCGGAAGAGAGCCGGTTGACGGTCTCGGCAGTGCGCCAGGCCCTGGGCGACGCTTCGAGCGTCACCCGTGGGGAGACGCTCATCGCCGACGTCGGCGGCGGCAGCACTCTGCTGACCTTGCTTCGCGACGGCGAGATCGTCACCTCGCAGGGTCTGCGGCTAGGTTCCGTGCGGCTGCACGAGGTGTTGGCTAACAACGAGGACTCGCCCGAGCAGACGGCCGAGGTGTTTCGTTACCAGGTTTCGAGCATGTTGGGCGCGCTGCAGAATTCGCTGCCGCTGGACAACGTCGAATCGTTCATCGCGGTGGGAGGCGATGCCCGCTTCGCCGTCCGCCAGATCGGCCATACGACCGATTCGCCCGAGTTGTTCTGGATCGATCCGCAGGAGTTCGACAACCTGGTCGCGCGTTGCGAGCATTGGACCACGGAGGACCTGGCCAAGCGCTTCGGCGTTCCCTTTGCCGAAGCCGAGACCGTCAATCCGGCACTGCTGGTCTACCAGAACCTGTTCCGCCTGACGAAGGCCCCGCAGATCATCGTCTCCAACGCGACGATGCGCGACGGACTGCTGCTGGAGCTTGCCAACCGGGTCACGGGGAAAGAAGACCAGGCGCTGGTAGCCGGCGTGATCCACTCGACCACGGCGATCGCCCGGAAATACCACGTTGATCTGACCCATGCGCAAACCGTGGCCGACGTGGCCCTCCGCCTGTTCGACGAGATCCGTCCCGACCACGGCCTAGGCCCGCGCCACCGGCTCGTGCTGCACGTGGCGGGGCTGCTGCACGAGGTGGGCGGTTACGTGAGCAATCGCAGCCATCACAAGCACAGTTACTACCTGATTGCCAACTCGGAGATCTTCGGACTCAATCGGGAAGAGACCGTACTGGCGGCCCACGTTGCCCGATACCACCGCCGCAGCGGGCCGAAGCCCTCGCACCCGGAGTACATGTCGCTGCCCCGCGAGAGCCGCGTGACGGTGAGCAAGCTGGCCGCCATTCTCCGCGTCGCCGACGCCCTATGCCGCGGCCACATCCACGCCCCCTGCAACCTGCAATTCGAACGCCAGGGCGACGACCTGATCATCTGCGTCCCCAACGTACACGATCTGCTCCTGGAACAGCGGGCCGTCCAAGCCAAGGCCGACATGTTCGAGGACATTTACGGAATGAAAGTGCGCGTCGAGGTGGCGTGATGCCGAAATGTTGCCGCGAATGAAACAAAAAGACACTTAAGCCACGGATGGAACACGGACAGATAGAGATGTAGGAGTGAAGAACTCATTTGAAAAAATCCGTGTTTCATCCATGTTTTGTCCGTGGCTAAGTGAACTTGAATCCGACAAACTCCTCTAATGGCGGAAAGGTCGAATGATGGAACTCTTACACAAGGATGTTACGGAACAGATCATCGGCGCCGCGTTCGAAGTTTACCGAGTGTTGGGCTACGGGTTCTTGGAGAAGGTCTATCAGAGAGCGATGCAAGTTGAACTTCAATTGCGGGGCTTGAACGCCGACATTGAAAGTCAGATCCGCGTAATCTACAAAGAGCACGAGGTCGGCCCCTATAGGGCGGACCTTTTCGTCAACGAGTGCGTGATAGTCGAACTGAAGGTGGCGAAAACGTATTGCCATGAAGACGAACCGCAATTGTTGAACGACCTGAAGGCCACCGGAATCAAGGTCGGCCTATTGGTCAATTTCGGCCGAACCAAGGTCGAGTTCAAACGGTTCGTATTCTAAAGACATTTCATTAGCCACAGATGGAATACTCTACGAAGATATTTAGCCACGGATGGAACGCAGATTCAACACGGACAGGAAGGAATGCAGGAATTAAGACTCTCGAAAACATCCGTGTTTCATCCGTGTTTCATCCGTGGCTAACAAGAATTGCCATTTAACCCAGAGAAATCCGCGGCTGAGTTTTTATGAGTAAAGATCCGCTTCGATCCCACGACATGTATTTCAACCGCGAATTGAGCTGGTTGGAGTTCAACGACCGCGTGCTCCGCCAGGGCCTCGCCGACGACCTGCCGCTGTTGGAACGCATCAAGTTCCTGGCCATCGTCAGTTCCAACCTGGACGAGTTCTTCCTCGTCCGCGTGGCCGGCTTGATGAGCGCCCGGGCGGAAGGCGTTCGCCGCCGCGATCCGTGCGGCATGACCCCGGCCGCGCAGTTGCGGGCCGTCGGCCAACGCGTCCATCGCATGCTGGAGGAGCAGCAGGCAGGGGTCTTGGCGGCCCTGGCGCAACTGGCCTCGGCCGGCATCAGCGTGGCGCCAGCCGCGCAGTGGACGGACCAGCAGCGAACGTTCCTGCAGACGTACTTCAACAAGGAAGTCCTTCCCGTACTCACGCCGCTGGCGGTCCAGGAACTGCATCCTGCGCCGCGGTTGCCCGGGCTGCAATGGCACGTGGCCGCGGTGCTGACCAGGGCGGAGGGCGAGCCGCGGATCGCGGTGACGCCCGTTCCGCAGCAAATCTCCCGCTGGGTCCGCCTGCCGGGCGACGAGGTCCGCCTGGCCCGCCTGGAAGACGTGATCGCGGCCAATGTGGGCGGGCTCTTTCCCGGCGCGCAGGTCGAGGCCACGGCCCTCTTCCGCATCACCCGCGACGCCGACGTTTCCATCGAGCGCGACGAGACCGACGACCTGCTGGACGCGGTGGAGCAGGCCGTGCTCACGCGGCAGCGGCGGCCGCCCGTTCGCCTGCAGGTTTCGCCCGCCGCCGATCCCCGCATTCGCGCCTGGCTCGACGGGCTGGTGAAGTTGCAGCCGGAAGAAGTCTACGAGATGGACTCGACGCTCGACGGGGCGGCTCTTGATGGAACTGGCGAATTGGCCGGGCTTCGAGCAATTGAAGAACGTCGACTGGCCGCCGCAGCCGCCGCGCGACCTGTTGGGCAGCGACGACTTGTTCGAGGCCCTCGCCGATCGCGACGTGCTGTTGTTCCATCCGTACGAGACGTTCGAGCCGGTGGTGCGATTGATCGAGCAGGCGGCCGACGATCCAAACGTGTTGGCCATCAAGCAAACGCTGTATCGCACCAGCGGCAATTCGCCCATCGTCCGCGCCTTGGGCCGGGCCGCGCAGAGCGGCAAGGAAGTGACCGTGCTGGTGGAGTTGCGGGCCCGCTTCGACGAGGCCCGCAACATCCAGTGGGCCCGCCGCCTGGAAGACCTCGGCGCCCACGTGATTTACGGCATTGCCGGCTACAAGACGCATGCCAAGGCCGTGCTCATCGTCCGCCGCCAGGGCAATCGCATCCAGCGCTACGTCCACCTGGCCACGGGCAACTACAACGATCGCACGGCGAAACTCTATAGCGACCTCGGCCTGATGACGACCGACCGCGACATCGCCAATGACGTAGCCGCGTTCTTCAATCTGCTCACCGGCTTCTCCGAGACCGTCGGTTGGTCGAAGCTGGCCATCGCCCCCACGGGCCTGCAACGCAAGTTCATCGACCTCATCGAGCGCGAGATGCAGGTCTCGACGGCCGACCGGCCGGGTTTAATCATGGCCAAGGTGAATTCGCTGGAGGACCCCGAGATCTGCCGGGCCCTGTATCGCGCCAGCCAGGCCGGCGTGAAAGTCATGCTGAACATCCGCGGGCTCTGCGTGCTGCGGCCCGGCGTGGAAGGCGTTTCCGAGAACATCGAGGTGCGTTCCATCGTCGACCGCTACCTGGAGCACGCCCGCGTGTTCTACTTCCGCAACGGCGGGCACGAAGAGGTCTACCTGGCCAGCGCCGACTGGATGCGGCGGAACCTGCTGAAGCGATTGGAGATCATGTTTCCCGTCCTCGACGCGAACTTCAAGAAGCGGCTGATCGACGTCTTGAACACCTTCTTTGCCGACAACGTAAAAGCCCGCCGCCTGTTGACCGACGGCACGTACGTGCCCGTCCCGGCGAGCGGGCCGCGGGTCCGGGCCCAGGCCAGGTTTTACAAGGACGCGGTCGAGGTCGTACACTTGGCCGAGCAGACGGCCTTGCAGTTCCGGCCCTTGAAGAGTCCGAAGGAGTAAGAGGCTCTCCGGACAGTTTGCCCGGTAATGTGGCCCATTGAAGGCGCAACGCAAAGGGCAGTGGGTGAACCACTGCCCTAAGATGCGATTGGATTGGAAAGCAGCCGCGGCTAAGCCATGTGGGTGCCAGGCGGATTTCGCAACTCACGGGCTCGATGGCGCGTTGTTGATGCCCGCGTTGTAGGCCACCGGCACGGCAATGGCCGTGGCAACGCCCGCACCAACCAAGGCGCCGATTACGCCCGGGTGGCTCATGAGGCCGCCACCGCAGGGGGCGCCGCAGGTGTCACAACCCTGTCCGCGGACCGTCTGACCCGGCGCGACCAACAGGATGCCTTGCTGGGCCGAGGGAGGAGCCATGCCCGCCGACCAGACTCGGTAGACCTGGCGGCTCTGCGGGGTCACGACCTGGTACAGGCCGCTACGGACGCCGGAGATGGCAAAGGAGCCCTGGTGATCGGTCACGGCCGCCGCGACTTCGCGGTTCTGCGTGTCCTGCAAGGAAACGCGAACGCCGCTGAGGGGGGCATTCTGGCCATTGACCATCTGACCGACGAGTACGCCACCGTCGCGCAGCGCCACGTCGGCAATCTGCGGCGGGGGCAACACGTTGGCGTCGGCAGTCCACGCGGTTGTCGGCAGGCACAAGCCCGCCAATGCCAACCCCATGATTGCTACTCGGAAGCGGGAATTGCACATAATGAACTAAGCTCCGTCAAATAGGAAATCCCTGGTTTCTTACCCAAGCCGTCCCAAGAGTCAGGAGCCACTCGCAGCGCCTGTCCACACAATCGGCTCGGCCTACTAGGAAGTTTCGACCATGCCCAAGTCCAGACTGAAGAAAATTCCATTTATGAGGAAAGAATCGAATACGGGGGGCTTTGGTCAAGGCGTGCCGGCTATCCTGGCCCGGATTATTGACACCCCCGCTCCCTTGATGCCCAGGCCGGCTGGCCGGTCGACTCGATCACCCGCAGCCAGAACTCGCTCTCGGGCGATAGATATTTCTTCCGGGCGACTGCCGTACAAATCGGGATGTGCAGGAATTGATCATGTTCCTGACCAATCAGTACGTCGGTCTTCCCGGCCATGGCGGCGTGTACCGCGTGCCGGGCCATGGCGTCGCAGAGCAGGGCGTCGTCGGAATTGGCGGGCACGCTGCGGATGATGTAGCTGGGATCGATGTACTTCAGGTTGATGGGAATGTCGGCCGCCTTGAAGTAATGCGCGATCTTGTCGCGCAAGAACAGGCCGATGTCCTGGAGTTTGCGATTTCCCGAGGCGTCGCACTCGCCGCTCTCGCAGGCGAACAAGTCCTGCCCGGCCCCTTCGGCCACGACGATCACGGCGTGTTGCCGCGCCTCGATTCGCGTCCGCAAGGCGTCGAGGAAGCCGCCGGCCCCTTCCAGCGGGAAACGGACCTCGGGGATGAGCACGAAATTGGCCTCCTGGCTGGCTAAGGCCGCGCCCGCGGCGATGAAGCCGGCGTTACGCCCCATGAGTTGCACCAGGCCGATGCCGTTGGGGGCGCCGCGGGCCTCGGTGTGGGCGCAGTTGATCGCCTCACGGGCCTTCTCCAAGGCCGTGCCGTAGCCGAACGATCGCGCCACGAAAGGCAGATCATTGTCGATCGTTTTGGGAATGCCCACCACGGCGATCTTGGCGTCGCGACGCCGGGCTTCCATGGCGATGCCATGCGTGCCGCGTTGCGTGCCGTCGCCGCCGACGCAGAACAGCAGGTTGATGCCTTCGCGCTGGAGGTAATCGACGATCACTGCGGCGTCTTCCGGCCCCCGCGAAGAACGCAGCACCGAACCGCCCTGATTATGGATTCGCTCCACGTATTCGGGCGTCAGCAAGAGCGGCGGCGGTCCCTTGGCCGGATTCAGACCCTGGTAGCCATAGCGAATACCCAGCACGGTTGGCACGCCGTAGCGATGGTGCAGTTGCAGGAAGAGCGAGCGGATGACATTGTTCAAACCGGGGCTCAGCCCGCCGCAGGTGACGATCGCGGCCTTGCACCGGCCAGGTTCAAAGAAAATCATCTCCCGCGGGCCGGCCTTTTCCATCGTCAGGTCGGTGCGCACGGGCCGGCCGGGTTCGGTTTCGACATGGCAGAGCACGCGGGCCCCATCGGAAACAAAATCGCCCTGGCCGTCGCCCGGGACTGTGGAAAGTCCCAAGGGCGACGGGAACGTCGCCAGGCCAAGCGTGGTGATGATAAAGTCTTGCGGTTTCAGGGCGGCATCCATGATTCGGGTGTTCCTCGGTGGTGATAGCCTCTCGGCAAATCCATCGACCAAGATACCATAATTCAAGGCGGGAACCAAGCGACCTTACACGTTGTCTTGCTAGCTGCCATGATCGGAACCGGAAGCCCTTCCGAGGGCCCGTTCCTGCGCTGATATCCCCACAAGGCCGCGCGGCCCAACACGCTGCCGCGGCGGACGAAGGCCAGCCGGGCGAACGGATAAACCTCCGGCCGCCAATGGGCGTGATACTCGGTCATTTCGCCAATGTAATCGACCGCCGCGATCCGCGGATCGGCGTGCAGGGCTTGAAGCAGGTGATATTGCAGCACATGGCCGGGCGAGAGCGGCGCGAAAGCAGGATCGTAACCGATCTTGAAGGAATGGAACACCCCTTTGCCCAACGCGCCGTAGCAGAACGCCACGTTCCGTCGGTCGCAGTCGAGTAAGGCCAACAGCAGTTGGCCTTCGGCAGCCAACCAGCGGGCCTGGGCGAGCATGAACTCCGCCGTACCGGACGTTCGCAGCACCGACGTTCCGGCCGCGCCCTTCCAACCACGGTCTTCCGTTTCCAAGGCCCGGCGAAACAACGGTTCGACCTCGTCCGGCAATAGATGCACATGCAGTTCGAAGCGGACTTGGCCTCGATTGGCCAACTTGCGCAAAGCGGTCGATATGCGCTGGCGATGCTTCCGCGACAGGCCGCCGAAGGCCGCCGCCCAGTCGTGCTCGATCGCCAGTCGGCCGACGTGCCAACGGGTCCGCAGGTCGCAAGGCACCTCTGCCGTGCTCAGCACGTCAACCAAGGCCCGCCACGAGGCCCGTTCGGGCATGGCCGCTTCGAGACACACCAGCGGCCACGGCAAGCGTGCCAGGCCGGCGGAAACCGCCGCGACAACGCCCGGATCAGTGGTCGTCGCAGCATCCCAAAGCAGCGTAGCGCCGGAGGGCCAGGCGTTGCAAGGTAAAACGCCGGCGCGAAGCACTCCGGCCATGCGGCGCTCGACCAGCGGCAGAGCGGCCAGCCAGCGGCCTTCGTCGGCCACGGCCAATGCCTGGAAACGACCGGCGGGAGCAAAGTGGGCCAGCCAATCGGCGATCGGCTCGGCCTGGGCCAACGGCGACGTGCAGTCGCTGCGCTGCCAGAGATCGTTCCAGGCCGCGGCGGCGGCCCGAAGCTCGGCGATCGTGTTCAGTTGGATGACCCTTGGCATCAGATCAACTCTGGGTCAGAAACGTGGCGCGTGCAAGGATTTCCGACCTCTGAAAAAAACAACACGTTGCGTCTGGTCAACATGCCAGGGCGCAAAAGGCGACCGGAGTGTTGCTTTCGGGCAACATGGGCCTTTCCTGCGATCGCATGGCCGGCCCTGGTCCGCACGTTCTAAACCACTATCCTGGTTCGACTTCGTCGCAAGGGCGTTCGCCATGGCGCGAGCCGCCCCAAAGTCCGGCATGGTCGTTGCTTTTCTTCGCTTGACACTAGCCACAACACGGGTGAGACGCAACCATGGCCATTGAACTTCTGGAACCACTGAGCGAGAACACTGCGGGTGCTTGCGAGGCCGCCGTCCTGCCGCGAATCAAGTTGTTCGACATCGAGATCGACAATGGCACGTTGGAACAGGCCGTCGCAGCGATCGTCGATCGCCTCGACGGCGACTCCCCCGTACAGGTCAGCTTCGTGAATGCCGATTGCGTGAACATCGCCTGCCGCAGCCCGGAGTATCTGGATGCCTTGCAGCAGTCGGAATTGGTGTTTGCCGACGGCATCGGCATGCGCGTGGCGAGCGAAGTGTTGGGCCAGCCGGTCCGCGACAACGTCAACGGCACCGACCTCTTCCCGCGGTTGGCCGCCGCCTTGGCGGGCAGCGGCAAGCGGATCTACCTGCTGGGCGGCCGCCCAGGCGTGGCCGAGGGCGTCGTTCGTTGGCTGGCCAAGAACTATCCGGGCGCAGAGTTGGCAGGCTGGCGGCACGGCTATTTCTCGGCCGAAGAAGAGGCGGCGGTAATCGAAGACATCCGCCGCTCGGCGCCGACCTGGTGCTGGTGGCCTTCGGCGCTCCCCGTCAGGAACTATGGATCCGCCGCTGCTTGCCGAAACTGGGAGCGAAGGTCGTAATCGGCGTCGGCGGACTGTTGGATTTCTACTCCGGCCGCATTCCCCGTGCCCCGCGTTGGATCCGCAAGTTCGGCATGGAGTGGTGCTATCGCCTATACCAGGAGCCCAAGCGGCTCTGGCGGCGATACCTCGTCGGCAATGTCATCTTTCTCGTGCGGCTGGCGCAGATGCGGCTGACGCCAGGGTAACAAGACTACTTCTCTTCATTCACCACCGCATACGACGTGGCCTGGGCGCCGCCGATATCGGTCTCGATGTGGATCGTCTTCACGACCTTGCCGATCTCGGCCCCGGCGACGAACGTCACGGGCACGACGTGAACCAAGCTGGCCTCGCTGGGCGGCTCGGGGATCTCGAACGAGGCCTTGTCGCCGGTGATCGCCTTGATGCGGAAAGGCTTGTCGGCCCGCACCACCAGCGGCTTCGTCACTTTCTGCCCGGCATGCACCACGCCCAGAAACAGGTCCGCGGGGCTGACCACCACGTTGGGCCGCACCTGCCCTTCCACCTGCACGGGGATCTGGCCCATGCCGGGGTCGTTGGTGGTCAGGACGGCGTGATCGCTGATATAGCCCGGCGGATGCCGTGGGGGCAAGGCGGACCTTCAAATCGTACCAGACCTGGCCTCCCTGCCGCGCCAAGGGGACCACTTCGCCTTGCAGATTCGGATCGGAAAGGCGAACGCTCTGGATCTGCCAATTGGGGAAGTCGGCGCGATACAGCCGCACCCGGGCTTCGCTCGCCTTGCCCTGCTCGACGGTGCCGAACTGCAAGCTGGCCGGCTCCATGAGAATGTCGGTATGCACCAGGGCGCGGATCTGCAATTGCACTTCGGCATAGTAGGGCTGATCGAAGGTCACCGTCAGCGTGGCGGCCCGTTGACCGACGTGCGTGTCGCTGTTGAGGTGGGCGATGATCGCGCCCGTTCTCGTAGGTCTTGAGCGTCCGCTTGTCGTTCTCGACATACGGGGAAGTGCATCCGCAACTGGAGCGAACCGAGGCGATATGGACGTCGTCCTGCAGATTGTTGGTCATGATGAAGGCGTAATCGGCCTTCGCCCCCCGCGCCACCGAGCCGAAATCGTGCTCGGTCGTCGCGAACAACTTTCGCGCCCAATCCTGGGCCGGCAAAGTCGACGCAGTCAGAAAAATCACAGCAACACTGGACAGCAGTGGGCGAAACATGATGACTCCTTTGTGTGTATTGTGCTGTGCAAGACAAGTAGCAGCCTAGGCATCCAGCCCGTCCTGCACCAGCTTCCTTTACAGAAATCTATCCCGAGGGACATACCAATTCAAGAGGCGAATCCCGGCTCGGTGCTCGGATTTTTCCCGAGGAGACTGTTTTCCTACAAAACCCCAAGCAAAGTATTCGGTTCCCAATCCCTATAATCCCTAACCTTGAACCCTTCTCTCCCCGAATGCCAAAGTTGCAATGCTTCCTCCCTTCTGCTATTATGAACGTCCACGCCGCTTGGATCCGCAGGCAAGATGCCTGCGCCCCGCCTTCCACTCCCCGCCTGTGCTTGCCATCATGAGCCCGCCGCTGCCTGCCACAATGCGTGCCGACACGTGCCGTCCGCAAACGGCACAGCACGGACCCAGCCGTCTCCCGCGAACTCATCCGCCTGGAGAACATCACCAAGACCTACCACCTTGGCGAAGTGGACGTGCCCGTGCTCAAAGGCGTTTCCCTGACCATTGCCCGCGGCGAAATGGTGGCCCTGATGGGGGCCTCCGGTTCCGGCAAGACCACGCTCATGAACATCCTGGGCTGCCTCGACCGGCCAAGTTCGGGCCAGTTCTGGTTCGACGGCCAGGAGATGAGCCGCCTCTCGCCCGACGAACGGGCCCTGGTGCGGACGACAAAACTGGGCTTCGTCTTCCAAAGCTTCAACCTGCTGCCGCGAACGTCGGCCCTGCACAACGTCCTCATGCCGCTGGACTACGCCCTGCGGCGGCCGGCCCGCAGCGAGGCGCGGCGAACTGGCCGAGTCGCTGCTCGAACAAGTCGGGCTGGCCACGCGCATGGACCATGAGCCTTCGCAAATGTCCGGCGGCCAGCAGCAGCGGGTCGCCATCGCCCGGGCCCTGGTCAATCGCCCCGCACTGCTTTTGGCCGACGAACCGACGGGCAACCTCGATTCGCGGACCGGCGAGGAGATCCTGCGGATGTTCCAGCGGCTGAACGCCCAGGGCATCACGTCATTCTCGTGACCCACGACGCCAAGGTGGCCGCCTACGCCGATCGCACGATCCACATCGCCGACGGGCTGATCGTGGACGATTCCGACTGCGCCGCCCAGCGGGTTGCGTGGCATGTCCCCGAGCTTGTGAAGGGCGTGGATGATTCCGAGCGACTCGCGGGAGAAGTCGTTCGGCACGACCCTGAACTAGCGAAGGAGCCGGAAATCGCGAAACCACGCCCTTCGCAAGCGCAGGGACGCACCACGCAATCTTGCGATCGAGCCCATGCCGGTTCCCTGCTGCCGCCCACGCTGCGCACGGCCTTGGGCAATCTGCGGCGGAACAAGATGCGATCGGCCCTGACGGCCCTGGGCGTGATCATCGGCGTGGCGGCCGTCATCGCCATGACGGAGATCGGCCAGGGCTCGAAGGCCGCGATTGAAAAAACGATCGCCAGCATGGGCGCCTATAAACTGATCATCTTCCCCTGGGCGGCCAACAACGGCGGAGTGAACCAAGGGGTCGGCACGGTGCAGACCCTCAAACCGGCCGACGTCGACGAGATCGCCCAGCAGTGTCCCGCCGTGGCCGTCGTCGTGCCCATGGTCTGGGCCAAGGCCCAGGCCGTTTATGGAAGACGCAACTGGGTTCCGCAGCAACTGACGGGGACCGGGCCGGACTACCTGGCCACCCGCGATTGGGAAGACCTGGACGAAGGCAACTAACTTCACCGAGGACGACGTCCGCACGAGCAACCGCGTCTGCCTGATCGGCGCCACGATCAAGCGCGAACTGTTCGAAGACGAATCGCCCATCGGCAAGACGATCCGCATCCGCAACGTCCCCTTCCGGGTCATCGGGCTCTTGAGCCCCCGCGGCGCGAACATGATGGGCCAGGACCAGGACGACTGCATCTTCGCCCCCTGGACGACGATCAAGTTCCGCGTCAACTGCGTCGGCGCCGGATCGGTGAACGCCGCCGCGGCTGCCGCCACGTCGACGATCAATACCTTGAACAATCCGTATGTCGCAGCCACGCCGCTCTATCCCCAGAGCGTGATCACGGAGACGACCGATACGCCGCAGGCGATGCGGCAGACGAGCATCGACTTCATTCAGGCCAAGGCCGCCGGCGCCGAACAGGTGCCCGCGGCCATCGATCAGATCGGCACGCTGCTTCGCGAGCGGCACCATCTGACCGGGGACAAAGACGACGACTTCAAGATTCTCGATCTGACCGAGATCATGCATGCTGCCTCGCGGACGGCCGAATTGATGGGGCTGTTGCTGTTGGTCGTGGCCTCCATTTCGCTCGTGGTGGGCGGGAGTGGGGATCATGAACATCATGCTCGTTTCCGTCACGGAGCGGACCCGCGAGATCGGCCTGCGGATGGCCGTCGGCGCCCGGCGGCATCACATCTTGCAGCAGTTCCTCTTGGAAGCAGTCCTGTTGTGTCTGGCCGGCGGCGGGCTGGGCATTCTCGCCGGCCGCGGCACGTCGATTCTGGTCCGCGAGTTTCAGCATTGGCCGACCGGCGTCTCCATGACGGCGATCGTGGCTTCCGTGCTGGTCGCCGCCGGCGTAGGCGTTGTCTTCGGCTTCTATCCCGCCTGGAAGGCCTCGCGGCTGGATCCGATCGAGGCGCTGCGGCATGAATGAACTCGAAAAGAGCCGCTCCGCGGCCAAACCAAAGCGCGAAGGAATCACCGCACTCCAAGTCCGTAGCGTGGGACAAGATCCGGGGCACCCGCGCAGCCGGTCGGCGAGCACCAGCCCACGATGATCAAGAATAATGGAAGCAATGGTGGGCCGGCCCACCCTACAGCTCCACGAAGCTCAACAGAACGCCGACGACCAGCACCATCGCCGAGGCCGCCAGCCCCCAAAGAGTCACCGCGACCGCGTAAGTCAGACTGTTGTAGAACATGAAGATGCAGGAAAGGCAGAACAACAGCGGCACGACCGGGTATAGCGGCACGCGGTAGCTTCGCGCGGGACCGGATGACCGGGCTCGCAAGACAAAAAGCGAACATCCGACCAGGCCGAGAAAGCCCCAGAACGACGGCGAGTAAAATGCCACCGAGTCTTCGAACCCTTGCAAACCCTGGTGGTTCCAGCCGAAGCCAATCGTCAGCGCCACGGTCACGGCGGCCTGGATGATCAGAGAACGGGACGGCGTGTCGGTTCGCGGGTTCCATTGGCCGAGCCAGGCGTACAGGCGATGTTCGGTTCCCATGGCGTACAGGATCCGCGCACCGGTAAAGATCATGCCGTTGATACCGCCCAGGGCCGTGAGGCAAATCAACAGGCTGATACATTTCCCGGCCCACAGGCCGATGCTCAGGCTGAGCACTTCGGCCGCTACTGCCTCGCTTTGTTGCAGCCCGGCAAGCCCCAGTGCGTGGACGAAGGCCAGGTTCAGTGCGATGTAGACGGCCGCCACGGCCAACGTGCCCAGCACCAGGGCGCGAAGGATGTTCTTTTGCGGATCACGGACTTCCGCGCTGACATAGGCCATTTCGTTCCAGCCGCCGTAGGCAAGAAAAACAAAGATCATCGCAAAGCCGAGATTAAACGGTTTCGTGGCCGGTGGCTCGGCCGGCGCCGTTGCGGCGGCGGAAAAACTCATTCCCACCGCAACGATCGCCAGCAACCCCAGGAACTTGACCAAGGTTAGCGAGTTCTGCGTCCATTTGCCCGCCTGTACGCCCAGCAAGTTGATGCCGCTCAGCACGACTACGGCCCCCACGGCATAGAACAACAGCGGCCGAGAACTGGCACTCAGCGGGCAAAGCTGGTTGGCGTAGTCGGCGAAGACGAAGGCCAGCGTGCCCACCGAGCCAGGGCGGACAATCCAGAACTGGGCCCAGGCGAAGAGGAAGCCGACCTTCCGGCCAAAGGCCTCGGTCAGGAATACGTAATCACCACCCTCTTTGGGGTAGGCTGTTGCCAATTCCGCGTAGCATAGGGCGCCGATCAGGGAAAACGCCGCGCCGATCACCCACACTCCCACCAGCCAGCCGATGTTGGGAACCTGTGCGGCGATCCGCGGACTGCTGAGGTAGATAGTCGATCCGATGATGATTCCCACGATGATCGAGGTCGAGTCGATCAGAGTCAGGTGCTGGCGTGGGGACGCCCGGCAGGAAGATTGCTGGTCGGGAGCGGTGGGGGGCATAATGTTTCTCCTTTCGTCATAAGGGCTTGCAATTCTTCGTTTTTCCGCTATTTTGATAGGATGGTGGGGTTCGCCCCGGTTGGGGAGATTGCGTCCTTGCCGGCTGCCTTTCTTACCCCACCTTTTAGAGGATGCTTCCGCCGCATGCAGCAGATCCTTTACGATTATTCGCTCAACGCAACGACGTGGGTTTACCTCTCGTCGTTGATCATGATCGCCGTCTATTTCAAGTTTCGTCGTTTTTGGAGCGTGCGGAACCTGGATTTAGTCGGCCTGATCTTGTTCGCGCCCGGCATGCTGCTGGTCATGCATGGCCACGAAATGAAGCACTTGGGCTACTTATGGCTCTTCTTGGTGGGCGTTTTGTTCCTCTTGCGGATGCTGGTCGATTCGGCCATGGTGCGGAGGCCCCTTCTGGAACCCAACCTCTCGGCCAGCGGGCTGACGTTCGCTTGCGTGGCGATGCTGGTCTTTCTGATGTCCAACGTCATCGAACCGGCAAAGACCGGCGGCATGGCCATCGACCATTTGAGCGAAACGCCCCAAGCCGCGGATCAGGCCCAGACGCCATCGACCGACAAGATCCTGAAAGAGCGGGGACCGGGCTATCCCATGTTTCACGTCTACTCCGCCGCATCGGACGCCCCGGGCAAGCGGGCCACGGCGATTCTCGCCCACCTCGCCGTCGTGCTGGGGATGGTCCTGATCGGCTATCGGCATTTCGACAACACCCACACGGGCATCGCCGCGGCGACCCTGTATTTGCTGTTGCCTTACTCGGCCAATTTTACTCCCTGCATCGATCACGTCGTGCCGGCGGCGTTGCTGGTTTGGGCCATCCAATCGTACCGCCGGCCCGTGTTTGCCGGTATTTTCGTGGGGCTGGCGGCAGGGCTGATCTGGTATCCACTCTTTCTGCTGCCGCTATGGTGTTCGTTCTATTGGCGGCGGGGACTGCTCCGGTTCACCCTGGCCGTGCTCGTCGTGCTGGGGTTGATGGCCGTATCATTGGCTTTCATGCCGTCCAGCCTGGGATCGTATATGGATCAGTTCCGCCAGACCTTCGGCATTTGGCTCGTACCTCCCGACTACCTCCGCGGTTTTTGGCAGCACACACTGGCTCCCTGCGCGCTACCCGGTCGTCGTGGCTTTCGTGGCCATGTGCGTCAGCATGGTTTTATGGCCTGCCCAGAAGAATCTCGGCAGTCTGCTGGCCTGCTCGGCGGCGATCATGCTTGGCACGCAGTTCTGGAAGGCCTATGAAGGCGGGATCTACATGGCCTGGTATCTGCCCCTGCTGATCCTCACCATCTTCCGTCCCAATTTGGAAGACCGCGTCGCCTTGAGTGCCATCAGCGAAGGCTGGGTGAAGTGGCGCAAGTAGCACCGCTTGCCCCCTATCGTTTGGCGGCCGTCACGAGTCTGTACCCGTAATCAGGTCTTGGCCCACAAGTGGATCAAAGTCCACGAAGTTACGGGACAATTTCTGTATCCTGCCAAGTGCTAGCTCGTGCCGTTTCTGGTCGACGACTTTCGCGCGAAAACAGAGAAGCTGCATAAACAGGAGGGGAATTCGGCTGCTGGCAGGTACGGCGCGAAACGGTGGAAGGGGAGACGGCACCAGAGTGCTAAGCGAGAGCGAGCCGTTCGATATCGGCAAGAGGTTGGGCGGTTGAAGATGGGCAAGGGGGCGCGGTCGATGGAGGCCGCGACCGCTGTCGAATCAGACTCGCCAAAGAGGGCATCTTCCCTATGCCGCTGATCCGATCCTGTAGGTATTCATAGCCGTTGACCAACAGCTTCTTCGCCGTTTGTACGATGCTCGTCAACGTGTCCATCCTGCGTGCTCCCTCGGCCTTGGCGCAGTGTAGGCTCACATCCCGACGCCGCGCTGCCACGCGTTCACCCAACTCCGCCGGGTTGTTGTTCAGCGGCGTCTCCGGATGGGCCAAGACGGTCAGCAGGGACTCCTTCTTTTCGCCCGTCATCGCAATCCGCTTATCCAACGCCTCGTACCCGGTGCATGTCGCGAACAGTCGGTCGAACTCCTCCTCCAACCGCTCCGCCAGCGCTGGCGTCGGCCTGCCCCGGTACTTCTGGAACTTGCCATAGAGATCCCAGTAACGCGTTCGGAACGCCTCCAATTGCTGCTCATGCTGCGGTACCACAGGAGACAACTCCTTGTAGTGCCGGCCCTCGTGAATCCAGCACAACCCGAACTCGTCCGACACGTACTTGGCGGGTTTGGCGTCGTCGCCCACCAAAATCCGTACATGGTCTGGCCGCTGCGCGATACGACGCCAGCGCCGCCGCCTCGCGCAAGCGATCCAGGCACGCTAGCCGTCGGGAGGGGGACCATTTTTCCAGGAGATCTTCCAGTTCGGCCTCGTTCAGATCTTGGTCCTGCGGGGCCGTTGCCGCAAGCTGCCGCCACTTCAGCGGAACGTGAAATTCCTCCAGCAGCCGCTGCGTCAAGTCGTTGAAGCGGTATGTCCACGGCCTGCTCCACAGGAGGCCCAGAATCGTCAGTCGGTCTTTGTGCGGTGTGGTAAAGTAGGTGGAGTGAAACGGATTGCAGATGATATGCGTGTGCCACAACTCACCTCCCACGCGGGCGAAGGTGTCGTCGATGTGCTGGTAAGTCGTGGCCGCCAACCCCGCCCAGAAAATCTCTTCCTTCTCTCCCTGAAACAACTCCGCCGCGTCCCGTACGATGTTCGACACGCTGGCGGCGAGATCACCACGCCGCAGTGTTCCACGAACTCGTGGGCCCGCGGCAGGCTGGTCCCGGCGACGTACTTCAGCGACACCAACAAAGCCTTCAGTTCCGGGCCATACTCGCCGGTCACTCCTGGTGGCAACTCACCACGCAGCCGTCCCTGCGACGGCGAATCCCAGAGTTCCAGACGGTAGCGGATGTTGTAGCTCTTGATCTGAAGATCCTGCACGACCACGTCTTCGTAGCCGATGAACGTGGCGTCGGGAGGACGATGCGCCGCATCGACGTAGCGAATGACTTCCTTGTCCACGCGAATATCGCGAAAGCTCCGGCAGTCGGCGCGAGGGGGACCCTCTGGCGGAGACGCACGTTGCCGCCGTTCTTTCTCGGACGAGACATCCCGTGCGGGCGGACGGCGCGGCGCCGGGGAAGACCGGGGCTCACCCTTGAGTTGGCGAATGATCTCCCGCAGGCGTTGATTTTCCTCCTCTAGGCGGCGATTGTCAACGACAACGGCTTCCACGAGATTCAGCACTTTGCCCACGACTTCACGGACGTGGACGTTAGCCAGGGCGTCCCCGTCAAGGCGAAGTTGTTGCACGCAGTCCGTGAGGTCGGAGGCACTCATGATAGAGATATTCTACGCCCCACCCCCCCCGAAAACACTTCGACAATTCCGGGAAAGACACTTCGACGGCCTGCTAGCAATGCCATCGCTTCGCAGGATACCAATTTCTCGTGAAAACATCGCCTTGGATTTCCCGCCCGCGATCACACCCCCACCGCGGCCGCCTTCCGCGCGGCACGCTTGCGGTCGTGTTCGTTGAGCAGAATCTTCCGCAAGCGGATCTGCGTGGGCGTGACCTCGACCAACTCGTCGTCCTCGATGAACTCCAGGGCCTCCTCCAGCGACAAGCGTCGGGCGGGCCGGAGAAGGACGTTGCGGTCGTGGCCGACGGCCCGCATGTTGGAAAGCTTCTTCTCCTTCGTGGGGTTGACGTTCATGTCGTCGCTGCGGCTGTTCTCGCCGACGATCATGCCTTCGTAGACGACGTCGTTATGGCCGACGTGCAACTCCGACCGGTCCTGGAGCGTGTCCAGCGCGTAGGCCACGGCCCGGCCGCCGACCAGCGAAACCAGCACGCCTGTAGAACGAGTTTCAATCTCGCCTTCCAGCGGTTTGTAGCACTCGAAACGGTGGTGAATCACGGCCGTGCCCTGCGTGGCGTTCAAGAGCCGCGTCCGCAGCCCGATCAGCCCGCGGGCGGGAATCGAAAAGACCATGTAACAATAGTCGTTGTGCGACTGCATGTCGACCAACTGCCCGCGGCGCTGGCCGGTCATTTCCATCACGGGGCCGGTCTGGCTTTCGGGCACCTCGACCACCAGCGACTCGAACGGCTCTTCAGTCACGCCGTTGTTGTCGCGGAGGATCACGTGCGGCTTGCCGATGGAAAGCTCGAACCCTTCGCGGCGCATGGTCTCGATGAGCACGGAAAGGTGCAAGATGCCGCGGCCGGAGACCGAGAACTGCTCGGTACCGGCAATCGGCTCGGCGCGGAGGGCGACGTTCTTTTGCAGCTCCTTCATGAGCCGCTCGCGGAGGTGGCGGCTGGTCAGATATTTGCCTTCCTTGCCGGCCAGGGGCGAGGTATTCACGCCGAAGGTCATCTTCAGCGTCGGCTCGTCGACCACCAGGCGGGGCATGGCCCGGGGCAAATTCCGATCGCTCACCGTATCGCCGATTTCGATGTTCTCTAGCCCCACCAGGGCCACGATGTCGCCAGCCTCGGCCGACTCGACCTCGGTCCGCCCCAGGTCCTCGAAGACGTGGACCGAGACGATTCGGGCGGGCGCGATCTTGTCGTTTTTTTGCATCAAGGCGACGTCCATGCCCGGCCTGACCGCGCCGGAGTAGAGCCGCCCGATGGCGATGCGGCCGACGTAGTCGGACCAGTCCAGTGTAGTGACAAGCATCTGCAGCGGCGACTCGGCGTCGATCTCCGGGCCGGGGATCTTCTCCAAGATCATGTCCATCAGGGGCGCAACCGAATTGCCCGGCTGGCCGAGTTCATGGGTGGCAAAGCCAAGCTTGCTGCTGGCATAGATGTGCGGGAAGTCGGCCAGGCGGTCGTCGGCCCCCAGTTGCAGAAAGAGTTCGAAGACCTCGTCGAGCACTTCGTGCGGCCGGGCGTCGGGGCGGTCGACCTTGTTGATCACCACGATCGGCTGTAGGCCGCACTCCAGGGCCTTCGAGAGCACGAAGCGGGTCTGCGGCATGGGCCCTTCGGCCGAGTCGACCAGCACCAGCGCGCCGTCGGCCATCCGCAGCACGCGCTCGACCTCGCCGCCGAAGTCGGCGTGGCCGGGCGTGTCGATGATGTTGATCTTCACGCCGCGGTAGGGGATGGCGATGTTCTTCGCCAGGATCGTGATCCCCCGTTCGCGCTCCAAGTCGTTGGAGTCGAGGATTTGCTCGCCGACCAATTGCGTATCGCGGTAGCGGCCGCTCTGGCGCAGCATGCAATCGACAAGCGTCGTCTTGCCGTGGTCAACGTGGGCGATGATGGCCACGTTGCGGACGTCTTGACGTCGCATTAGTAATCTCCTAGGAAACCGGAATGGGGGATCAGAAATCAGAACCCCTAGCACGACACCATGCTTCGCCCGGGAAAAACGCCCCGAGGTTCATGCGGTCATGTTAGGGGTTACCCCCCAATTGTAAATGTTCGGCGGCCTTGGGTCAAGCCGAAAACGTGCTCGCGAGGGGGGGCAACAGACACCTAACAGAACGCTAACTTTCTGTCCTCATTTTTTTGTCAATTGATGCAGCGGTTGATCGGAGCAGCCGCAGTCGCATGAATGCTGGGGACCAAGGATCGGGTTCGACCCTTCCGCCGGCTTTTCTTGTTTGCCGCCGGTCGGCAGTTTCGATGCGAGGAGTACGGCCAAGAGAACCACGGCCCAGAGATTCGACCAGAACCCGGCGGGCTGCTCCGCATGATACTCAACACAGTGGGCCGCCGTGCCTGCGGCGGCCAGTGGCAACCAATGCACCAACCAGCTTTGGATCGCATCGAGCCCCAGGCCGCAAAGGAGGGCACTCAGCCCGACGGTGACGAGATAGATGACCATCGTGCGGTGGCCAAGGACCTTCCAGACCGTGGTCACGCGCGGCCGGGTTCGTCGCAGCGCCGACGATCAAGAAGGCCAAGGCCGCGCCGGGCGAAGCGCCTAGATGAATCAGCCCCGCGGCGATCGGCACGGAAGCCGTGGCACAAACATAAAGCGGAATGCCCACTGCCATCAGAACGAGAATCGAAAGCAGACCGCTGCCAAGATGTTCTTGCAGCTTATAGTCCGGTAACGTGGCCGCGATCACCCCGGCGATCGCCACGCCGGCCAAGAGCGGCCAGGCCAGATCGCGCGGCAGGGTCACGAATCCATACTGGGCCGCGCGCAGCCAGGCTGGCGCCGTGCGGTCGCCCGCACAGCACGAATCGGTGCAGGGCGGGCGGCAGGTCGGCCTCGGCGGAGTTCGCTCGGCCGAACACGAGTACCAGCGCCCCGCCCATGACGCCGGTTACCAAGGCGGCGATGGGCCGAAAAATGGCAAAGATCGGCCCCAACAGCGCGTAGGTCACGGCAATGCTGTCGACCCCGGTTTGCGGCGTGGAAAGCAGGAACGAAGTCGCCGCCGCCCGGCTCGCGCCATGCCGCCGCATCGAAGCCACCACGGGGATCACGCTGCACGAACAAAGCGGCAGCGGAATTCCCAGCAAGGTCGCCTTCACGACCGGCCCTAGGCCCTTGCCGCCCAGGTGCCGCTCGGTCCACTCCGGCGAGATCCAGACCGACATCAAGCCCGCCAGCGCAAATCCGAACAACAAGTACGGGGCCATCTCCAGGATGACTAGCCAGCACTGCCAAACGAAGTTAGAGAAGGGATCGGGCATATATTCAATGCTATGCCACCGGTAAGGGCATGGCAAATTGCCGAGTCCAAAATCCGAATATCGAAATCCGAAACAAATCCATAATGCGAAATGCCAATGTTCCAAACAGATGAGAGGAACGTAGCGATGTTTTTCTCCTTCGCAATTTGTTAATTGGAATTTGTTTCGGATTTCGGATCTCGAGTTTCGGATTTCTGCTCTTACGTCGCATGCTTGGCCAGGTACTCGGCCACGCCCTTGGCGCTGGGCTTCATCGCCTCTTCGCCCGCATGCCAGTTGGCCGGGCAGACGTCGCCGTGCTTCTCGTGGAACTGCAAGGCATCGACCAGTCGCAGGGCCTCGTCCACGCTGCGACCCAGCGGCAGATCGTTCACCAAGGCATGGCGGACCACGCCCTTCGTGTCGATCAGGAACAGCCCGCGGAGGGCGATGCCCGCCTCGAGCAGCACGCCGTATTTCTCGGCGATCTTCTTGTCCAGGTCGGCGACCAGCGGGTACTGGATCGCGCCGATGCCGCCCTGGTTCCGCGGCGTGTTCTTCCAGGCCAGGTGCGTGAAGTGCGAGTCGACCGAAACGCCGATGACCTCGGTATTCTTCGCCTTGAACTTCGCCACGGCCTTGTCGAAGGCGATGATCTCCGACGGGCAGACGAAGGTGAAGTCCAGCGGATAGAAGAACAACACGACGTACTTGCCCTGGTAAGACGACAGCTTCAGTTCGGCGAACGAGTTGTCGGGCATTACGGCCTGGGCCGTGAAATCAGGGGCTGGTTTGGTGACCAGGCTGCTCATGGAGGATCTCCTTTTTGGGGATGTAACGGGGAAGGGGAAAACGGCAGGGTGTGGTCGAGCGCAGCGAAGACCCACCACAAAATATGGGAAATTGGTGGGTCTTCGCTGCGCTCGACCACACCCTACATCTCGTTTCTCAGTTTCCTCATAGGCGATTACGCGGCGGCCCGCTTGCCGAGCTCGCCGTCGAGAATGAACAGGCCGATATTGCCGTCGCCCATCAGTTTCAGCTTCTCGACAATGCTCGTCGTTTGCGCCTCTTCTTCAACCTGCTCGCTGACGAACCACTGCAGGAAGGCCAGCGTGGCATAGTCGCACTCGCTGGTGGCCAGTTTGACGAGGGCGTGGATCTTCTCGGTGACCTTGAGTTCGTGCGACAGCGTGTGCTCGAAGACGTCCAGCACCGACTTCCACTCGCTGGGCGGGGCGTCGATCTGCTTCAGGTGACCCGGCCGCCGCGCTCGTTGACGTGGGCGAAGATTTTCATGGCATGACCCCATTCCTCGCGGGCCTGGACTTCCATCCATTTGGCCAGGCCATGAAAGTTCTTCGACTCGAAATAGGCGGTCATCGACGAGATACAGGTACGTCGACGCGATCTCGCCGTTGATCTGGTTGTTGAGGGCCTCTTGGACGTTCGCCTTAAGCATGTTCCGTTTCTCCTGAAATTGTGGGGACACTGCCTGGGGTATCGTCTGCCGCGGTCTGCCTGGTTGCGGACGACTGCCGGCAGCGGGGGCAGATTCCGATGAATTCCAAGCGGTGGCCTAGTACCTCGTAACCGTGCAAATCATGATCTTGCGGCGGGGCAAGATCAAGGGGGGGCCGCATGACGTCATCGACCCGTCCGCAGCGCACGCAGCGCAGATGGTCGTGTACGGCCGTATTGGCATCAAAGCGGGCATCACCGCCGGAGTATTCAAGTTTCTCGATCAAACCTATCCTAGTCAGCAAGTCAAGGTTGCGGTAAACCGTGCCCAGACTCACCTTCGGCAGTCGCCGCCGAACGCGTTCGTAGAGCTCGACCGCGGTCGGATGCGAAGTCACCGCCTGCAATTCCTCGAGAATGACCTGTCGCTGCCGCGTTCTGCGGCGATGGCCCTTATGGAGGCTGTCCGGCGTGGAAGCCGAAATCCGAAGTCCACCATCAACAGGGGTGCCGGGGCGTCTGGATTGTCGGTGGTCATTGTTCATAACAAGAATTATTACTAATACGTTGTATATGTCAAGTGGCTTGTCCAAAAAACAACTCAGAAACTTCGGCTAGCTATTTTGGGGCATAGAAGCGCGACGCTGTCCAGGTCTTTTCGGATAGCGTATGACTGCCAAGGTCTTTGCAGTTCTCCCGGCGATTGTGTAAGATGGACAGCTACGGGGATTTGGATCGGCTTCGGGCTCGTTTCAATCCGGTCATGTCGAAAAACCAATTTGATGAGAAGGAGTGTTCTGTGAAATTTTTGCTAACCGCCGCTCTGGTCCTGCTGTCGGCAACTGCCTTGTTGGCCGCCGATGCGCCGCAGCCGGAAGAGGGTTTCGTGAGCCTCTTCGACGGAAAGACCCTCGACGGCTGGAAGGTGGGCGAGAACGCCGACGTCTTCCAGGTCCGCGACGGCATGATCGTGATGGAGTGCCCGCCGACGACCCACGGCCCCGCCCACCTGTTCTATGTCGGCGACGTCAACCATCACGACTTCAAGAACTTCGACCTCAAGGTTGACGTGATGACCTTCCCCGCGGCGAACTCGGGCATTTATTTCCACACGAAGTATCAGGAGGCCGACTGGCCCAAGTTCGGCATCGAATGCCAGGTCGACAACAGCCACGGCGACTGGCGGCGGACGGGCAGCCTGTGGGGCATCAGGAACATCTCGTGGGGCCCGGAAACGCCGCCCGAGAACAACAAGGAAAACGTCACCATTCTGTCGAAGCCGCCGGTCACCGACAACGTCTGGTATACCCAAGAGGTCATCTACCAGGACGGGCAGGTGGTGGTCAAGCTCGACGGCAAGACCATGCTCGAGTACAAGCTTCCCCAGGCCGACGTCGAGCACAAGCTTCCGACCCCGATGACCTGGTTGCCGCGCGGCACGTTCGCCCTGCAGGGACACCCGCCGATGCCGGGCCACATCAGCAAGGCATGCTTCAAGAACATCCGCGTCAAGGTCTTGCCCGACTGAGTGAGCGGCAGGCTGCCGGCACTGTGCTGTTCTTGGACCGGTTAGGACCGGCCGAAGAATAACTTCCCGATTCGGGTGGCATGCCTTCACGCGGCCGTCAGAGACTTGACACAGTCGGCAAAGCCCCAACCGGCCGCGGGTAGGCATGTTTGCTGCGCGGCTCGCATGCCTCAACGGCGGACGCACGGTTCCAGAATCAACAACGTCGCGCTCTCACGACAAAACCTGTCCGTCTCTTTCCAACCAACTTCCGCGAGCGAGCCTTCGCGGCTGCGACGGATTATGTCGGCTGTCAGTCTCGACGCGGGCTCCTGAAGCTTGTACTGTGGCACGTCGGGGGCCGCATCGCGGGTATCGAGCAGAACCAGGCCGTAGCGAGCCGACTCCAACTGACTGTAGCCCTCGCGCAGGTCATGGAAGTTCCTGGGATAACCAAACCGTATATTTTGGCGGTTTTCCAGGGCCAGCAGATTGAGGGCTTCAGGGCAAAAAGCACGCGTCTCGAATGCATGCACGGCGAGGCTCAAGCAGCATATCGTGCTGTCGGAGGGAACGCGTCTTTGGATTTCGAAGAACGTGCCGCGGTTCTGGTCGGCGCAGGTCGTACGACCATGTACCGCCCGACCTTCTCGTAGATCCCGCGTCCCGCCTCGGGAAGGAAATGCCCTCCGGCCGCCGTCCAGACGAGAGCCGTTTGCAAGATCGCGAATACGGCGACGGGTACGATTCGCAGCCAGGCCAGAGGCAGGGCTCCGCCGGCAACGGAGAACAAGGTCAGCCCGATGAACAAGTGATAGAATCCAGGCAGGCCGCGTCTCGGATCGCTGCCTGCCATGAGCATGGTCAGGACCAGCACGAGGACGACCTGGACCGTGCCGATCGCCATGAAAAAGCCCCCGCTCAACGGGCGGCGGCGGTAAGCAAACGGCAGGACGACGGCCGACAGCAGGGCCACGCCTGCGAGTTGCCAACCACCCAGTTCATGCAGGTACATCGTTAGCGCGGCCGCAGGGCTCAGGTTTCCGCTGCCTTTGTAGAGGTGGATCAAGTCGCCGAAAGTACACTGCCAAACCCAACCGGCGAGCGCTCGCATCCGCGGCGCATACCAGACCCCGACGCCCAGCAGAACGACCGCGACGCTGGCCGCGAATGCGAAATTCAGACGGTTGCGGACGCGGTACGCGATCCAGGTGTAGACAACGACGATCGCGGCCGGGACCACCGGCGCCCACCAGTCGAAATGCCAAGAGCGGACTCGCAGCAAGAGCACGACAGCCACGGCGACGGCCGCGGCCAGGGCCAGCAGCAGATCGTCGCGGCACAGCGTCTTGCCGCGGAGGCCCGCTGCCGCCAGCGCCAGAAAAAGAAATCCTGCCACGGGGACGGGCTCCAAAGGGCGGAGCGTCAGGGCCAGGGCGATCCAGAGTCCCATGCGCATACCCTGGCCGAGCGACGTGCAGTGGCTGGCGTGGAGACGTTCCGCGTAAGACAACGCGGCCGTCAGGCAGGCCAGCATCGGCAGCTCCGCAAAAAATACGCAGGAGTAGACGAAGTACGACGGCAAAGTCGTCAGAAACGATGCACAAACAGCCGACGCAACCCGTTCCAGGTGCAAGCGGAAACAACGGTAGGTGAATCCGTACAGGACGATCCAGGCCACGACAAGCGCCGTCGAGGCGGCGTGCATCACGTTGCCGCGGAAGACGAACACGAGCAGGGCCGTGAGGTTGGGCAGCAGGATGGGCCGCCACCCGCTGTCGGCATAGAGGGCCTTCAGGCCCGCAACGACGCCTTGCTGCTCCCAGGTCTGGTAGATCTCCAGCGACGTGCAGGCGAGATTGGCGCAGTCGTCCTGGGGAACGCGCTGGTCGCGCCAATGCCAGGCCGTCACCCCCGACAAGGTCAACGCGAAGATCAGTGCCGCCAAAGCGGCGCTTGCGCCTTTTCTCCACATGCTGCTGCCTCCCGTTCCTTATGCGCCGCCGGGTTTCGTCCCGATGGTTACCATGTTCCCCGCGGGGAAGGGAATGGAGCGGTCCTTCAGGCCGCAAATCGAGATCAGTCCCATGGCGGCCGCGCGGAGCCATCCTGGCACGGGGAACATCTTTCAGCGCGTACTGACACGTGTAGGAGTTGGCAATGCCACGGGCGCACCTCACCTGGAAGCCGCAACGCGCCAGCAACCCTGCCACCGTCGTGGGAGAAAACAGGTAGATGTGCTCCACGTCGTACATCGGGCACCGCTTGCCCAGCGCCCGCGCGAACCAGGAGCGGATATTGTGATTGACGGCCAGCAGGATCCCGCCGGGCCGGAGGACGCGAAACACGTCCTGCATGAGGGACAGCGGATCAAGCAGGTGGTCCAAGACCTGAAAGAGGCACACGCAATCGAAGCTTTCCGGCTCGAACCGATCGGCGCGGAAGACGTCGTTGACGATCGCGCCGCGGATGTCGGGGTCGGCGTTCTCGACGGCTTGACGTCCCGGTTCCACGCCGACGACCTCCGCAAACCCGGCCGCCCGCGCCGCCTTGAGGAAGAAACCACTGGCGCAGCCGATCTCCAGGAGACGCTGCCGGGAAGGGATCAGCGGCAGCGCCCGCTGCAACTGCCGCACGTAGTCCTTCAGCATGTTGTCGAGCTGCGGTTCGACGATGTAGCGCGCGGAGCGGTAAAGCTGCAGGATTTCATCGCGCGGATAAATGGGGTTCGAATAGACCAGCCCGCATCGAGCGCACTGTACGATGCGGAAGTGGATCCGGCTGGGGGCCCGCCGGGCGGCGAAGTCCACGCCGGCCGGAGGCAGGCGCTGGGGATACCTGACGCGGAAGGCCGCGTCCGGTCCGCAAAGCAGGCAGGAGAGATTCTGGCTCGTGGCAAGCATCGGCGGGACTCCCCATGGTGTCAATGGCGCGCCGAACGGCGCACGCGACACGGTGCGGACGGCGTCGGCCTCGACAAAGCGCAAATTCAAGCCGTACACACGGAGGATTTTCTGCGCATTGGGTACGTCAAAGACAAGCTTGTATTGCGCGAACGGTCTCACGCTCGACACGGCAAGGGTCCTCGTTTCATTCGGGCCCCAGACCCTCGATTGTCAGCGTTTGGAGGGGCTGCCAGGCGGCCCCGTCCTGCGATCCGAGGACCGCGAGCCGTGACGGCATGCGATCGACGGCATCGTTGCCGCTGGAGAACGTGATGCCTTGCAGAGTCAGGGGGCGGGCCAACGAGGCAACCATGCATTGCGGGTGTTTGTCGCTGACTTCCCAGAAACGATCGTGGTCGATCAGGCATTGGGGAGAGTAGAGCGGGTCATCGCTGTCGCCTTGAAGGTTGACAACGGTCGCCCGTGCGTCGGCGGCGACGACCTTGTAGAGCGTGTAATTGACGTAAAGTTCGCGCAGGAATGGCGCGTGGTTGACGGCCCGGCCGCTGTAGAAGTCGTTTTCCAGGTCGGGCGCGAACAGGACGTTGGTGAGTTCCCGGGGCGTCACGTTCTTCATGGGATCGAGAAAAGGATAGCGAATGTCGATCGACGACATGGACCACAGTTCTTGGACGTCGAAGTCCTGGTTCTTGACGAACTTGTGGGAGTGATAGCTGCGCTTGTAGGGGATGAAGTCGTAATCCATGTCCAGGAAGTAGACGGCCGTCTGTTCGTGCTTGGCCATGAAGTCGACCAGGCTCTGCTTGGTCAGGAATGCGCGGTCCGCAAGATAGGGAATTCCCGCGGCCACTGTCCAGTACGACTTGAAGTGTCCGCCGGAAGCCATGCGAATGTCTTCGAGGTGCAGGGCATTACCGACGATGACGGCGCCGGCCGGGATCGTCTCGCGAATCTTGGCCGCCGCCTGCTGCACGCCTTGATCGATGCCCCTTACGATGCGGATGCTGTTGGGGACGTTCAGGACCTGATCGCCCACGCCGACGGCCACGAGCAGCGCGACCGCCGCCCGCATGCTTGCGCAGGGCGCCCGGACCGTGGCTGGCCAGCGCCAGGTGCCTGACGGCAACCGCCGCAAGAATCGCGAACGGCACCAGCGCGTAGCAGAGGTGGACTTCCTCGGTGAAGACCTTCAACAAAGGCAGCAGGGAACCGATCCACCAGGCGACCGTAAACCAGACCAGCATCGTTTCCCGTCTCGGCCGGACAGGTCGCAGCGGCCGGCCGAGTCGCCACCAGGCGACGCCCGTAGCGATAAACTTGGCGACGGTCGCCGCGAGCATGAGGAGCAGAATCGTCGAAGGCAGCAGGCAGAGGAAATGCCCGGCCACCAACTGACTTTTCGATCCCAAGAGGAATTCGCGCCATCCGGTGTGATTGGCGGCGACCTGGGCCCCCAGGGAGCCGATATGGAAGACCGAGTCGCTAGGCGCCGTCGAAATGAACAAGTGTACGATCCGGCCGGGAAATACCGCATGGACCAGCCCAAGGACGCAAATCAGCGTAATCCAGGTGGGCCGCCGCCGCTCGAGGAAGTCGAGCATGGCCACCAGGATCGCCGTCAGGCCGATGAATTCCCTGAACCAAGGGCCGAAGAACAGAATCAGGACCAACCACGCATACCCCCAGCGCGATCGCCAACCGGAATCCTGAATCTGCCAGTAGGTCAGCAACCCCAGGCAGATGAAAAGCGGGACCAGGACCTGTTGTCCCGCGACGATGACCCAGGAGGCCGCCACGAAGGGCGACGAGCAAGCCAGCAGCAAAACCGCCAGGACTGAGTAGCTTGGCGAACCGATGGTTCGCAACGCCACGCGGTACATGGCGAACAGGAAAATTCCGATCAGCCCGCCGACCAGGAACGACCACAGGAAAACCGAACCGCCCGAGGCCAGATAGCGAACGCCGATAAAGCTCGTGAACGCCGATAGCGGTCGATAGCCGGTGGACGTGGGGGCGGAAAACGCACATTGCAGGGAAGCGCTGACCGACGCCTCGAAACGATGAAGCTCGCCGCCGTTTTCCAGGAAGACGGCGTTCAGACGGGGTGAATCGTCCCAGACCAGCGGCGTTGACTGATGCACGGTCGCAAAGCCGAGGGCCAGCAGAAAAACCAGCAGGAACGGCCAAAATTTCGCCAACCAACGTCTCTCCACGTTCAACTCCAAATTACAGATCAAGGGCGTGCCGGCGGCGCGCGCGACACGATGCGGTCGATGTCCGCCTCGACAAAAGACAAATTCAAGCCGTACACCCGGAGGATTTTGTCCGCATCGGACACGTCAAAGGAAAGCTTGTATTGCGCGAACGGTTTCGTGCCCGCAACCGGAACGGTTTTCGTCTCGTTGGGACGCCAACTTCCAATGGCCAGCGTTGCCACGGAACTCCATGCCGCCCCGTCCTGCGATGCGAGGACCGTGACGGCCGACGGCATGCGATCGACGGCGTCATCACCGCTGGAGAGCGTGATGCCTTGCAGCGTCAAGGGGCAGTTCAACGTAGCCGTCAGGCATTGCGGGTGTTTGTCGCTGACTTCCCAGAAACGATCATGGTCGATCAGGCACTGGGGCGTGTAGAGCGGGTCATCGCTCGCGCCTTGCAGGGCAAGAACGGTGGCACCGGTGTTCGCGCCGATGACTTTGTAGAGCGTGTAATCGACATAGACCTCGCGCAGGAACGGGGACCGGTTGACGGCGGGCCCCCGGTAAAAATCGTTTTCCAAGTCGGGCGAAAAGAGGACATTCGCCAGTTCCCTGGGCGTCATGTTCTTCACGGGATCGAGAAAAGGATAGCGAATGTCGATCGCAGACAGGGACCACAGTTTTTGGACTTCGAAATCCTTGTTCTTGACGAACTTGTGGGAGTGATAGCCGCGTTTGCCGGGGATGAAGTCGTAATCCATGTCCAGGAAATAGACGGCTACCCCCTCATGTTTGGCCATGAAGTCGAGCAGGCTCTCGCGGGTCGGAAATACCCGTTCCGGGTAAGGAATTCCCGCGGGCATCGTCCAGTACGACGTGAAGTGTCCGCCGGAAGCCAGGCGAATATCCTCGAGGTGCAGGGCGTTGCCGACGATGACGGCGTCGGCCGGAGTCGTCGCGCGAATCTTGTCCGCCGCCTGCTGCACGCCTCGGTTGATGCCCCTGACGATGCGAATGCTGTTGGGGACGTTCAGGACCTGATCGCCCACACCGACGGCTGCCAAGAGCATGACTGCCGCACGCACGCCCGTGCGCAGGATACCCGGACCGTGGCTGATCATCGCCATGTACCGGACCGCGGCCGCGGCAAGAATCGAGAACGGCACTAGCGCGTAGCAGAGATGGACTTCCTCCGTGAAAACCTTCAACAGGGGTAGCAGCGAAGCGAGCCACCATGCGACGGTAAACCAAATCAGCGTCGTCTCCCATCCCGGCCGGTCGGGTCTGAAGAAATGGCCAAAATTACCTGGTAGGGCGGACTTTAGTCCGCCCGGCGGACTAAAGTCTGCCCTACAAATGGTCAAAGCCGTGGATTTGACGACAGTCGCCGCAAGCATGAGCAGCAGGATGGTCGAAGGCAGCAGGCAAAGGAAATGTTCCGCCGCCAACCGACTTTTCGATCCGACCAGGAAATCGCACCATCCGCCGCGGTCGGCCGAAGCATTCAGGGCAAGCTGGGCCCCCAAAGAACCGAAATGGAAGACCGAGTCGGTGGGCGCCGTCGGAATGAACAGGTGCATGATCCGGCCGGGAAAGAGCGCATGAGCCAGGCCGAGGGCGCAAATCAGGGTAATCCAGGTGGGCCGCCGCCGTTCAAAGAAATCGAGCATGGCCACCAGAATTGCCGTCAGACCGATGAATTCTCGGAACCAAGGGCCCAGGAACAGAATCAAGACCAGCGCCGCGTACCCCCAGCGCGATCGCCAACCGGAGTCCTGGATATGCCAGTACGTGAGCAACCCCAGGCAGATGAAAAGCGGTACGAGGACTTGCTGCCCCGCAACGATGATCCAGGAGGCCGCGACGAAGGGCGACGAACAAGCCAGCAGCAGGACAGCCAGGATTGCGTAGATTCGCGAATCGATGATGCGCAGCGCCACGCGGTACATGGCGACAAGGAAACTCCCGATCAGGCCGCCCGCCAGCAACGACCAAAGGAACACCGAACCGCCCAAGACCAGGCAGCGAACGGCGTTATAGCCCATGAACACTGTGAGCGGACGATAGCCGCTGGGAGTGGCGCGGCAAAACGCGCGTTGCAGGCATTCCGGGAGCGAGGCCTCGTCAGGCCGAAATCTGCCGTCATTCTCGAAGAACAGGGCGCTCAGACCGGGCGAATCGTCCCAGACCAACGGCGTCGACTGGCGGACCGCCGCGAAGGCGACGGCCACCAGGAGCACGAACAGCAGGGGCAGGAATCTCGATAACCGATCCACGATCCATCCTCTTATCGCCAAACGAAGACTTCGCGGAGGAATTGGAAGTAATAGGCGGCGCCCCAACGCCAGATGCGGAGCTTCCGTTCGCCGCCGATGCGGGGCGGCTCGTCGCCAGGGATCTCCGTCACCTTCAGTTTTCGCTTGGCCGCGCGGACCGAGAGCAAAGGCTCCCAACTGATGCGGCAGCCGAACAACCGCTCCGGGGTCCGGTGCGACTTGTCCAGGTTCAACTCCAGATCGTAGATCAATTGCGTGCGATAGGCGCGGAGGATCACCATGACGTCGGTGTAATGACCGCCGTGCAAGACATTCACTGTCTTGGTGAACAGCCAATTGCCGAAGGCGGTAAGCCGATCATCGTCCGCGCTCTTGGCCGGTCCCAGATAGCGCGACGCGATCACCATGTCGTATCCATCCTTCATCTTCGCCACCAGGGCGGGAATGAGTTGGGGAATCGAGTTGCCGTCGGGACTGAAGGTGATCAGTACGTCGCCTTCGATATAGGGCAGGATGGTCATGTAGGCCTGGCGCACGCCCGGCTCTTGTTGCATATAGAGCGTGTAGCCCTGCTCCCTGGCGTACTCCACCGTGCCGTCGGTCGAACCGCCGTCGACGATCAGGATCTGATCCACCCAGTCCCGCTGGATTTGCGGCATGATGGCCCGCATGCCGTCGATCTCGTTCAAGGTGGGTATCAACAGCGTTGTTTTCATGAGGGGCTCCTTGCCGCGGATAAGCTCGGATAATTTACCGTAGGGTGGGTGGAGCACGGAAACTCAATCAAACTGGTGCGTTGCGCGAACCGGTCCAGAACAGCGAGAGATGTTTTCAAGGGTTCGACTCCGTGCGCAACCCACCATTTTCGCAACGGTTCGCTTCACGCACCCTACAGTTTGCGGAAAAGAACGCCTCGGCCGCCGCGTAGGAGTCCGGCGTGCCGATGTCCAGGAAGGGCGTTTCGCTTGGACAGCCGTACAAGCCGCGGCCGAGCCAACCGGGAAAGGTCTCCCGCTCCAAGGATACCGCGGTCTGCGCGGGAATTGCGGCGAGCAGTTCCCGGCGGAGCAGGTAGACGCCGGCGTTGATGCAGCCCGGACCGTCGCGCCCGCCCTTCTCTTCGAACGCGCGGATCAGGCCGTCGTCGCCCACTTGCACGCGTCCGTAGCGCCGCGTGTCGGGCATGCGGGTCAGCAACAGCGTGGCAGCGGCCTTCCGCGCCTCGTGCCAGCGGAAGAACGACGGCAGGTCCGGCGCGCAGAACGAATCGCCGTTGACGACCAACACGGGGTCGGACGTCAGCTTGGGCAGCGCCAACCGCACCGCGCCGGCGGTGCCCAAGGGGGCGTGCTCGCAGGAATAGTCCACGCGCAGGCCCACGTAGGACCGCCCGAAGGCGGCCTCGACCTGTTTGCTGCGGTAGCCCACGCAGAGCACCACCTCGCGAAGCCCTTGGCCGGCAAGGTGTTCCAGAAGGAAGGCCAGGAACGGCTTGCCGTGGACGGGGGCCAGGATCTTGGGGCAATCGGCCAGCACGGGACGGAGCCGCGTCCCCAATCCGCCCGCGAGTACCGCCGCCTGGACATTACAAGTAGAGTTCATGGGTCGTCAGACATTCTTGAGAGGTGAACGCCCCAGCATGCGATAGCCCTTGATCAGCTCCTGGATGCCGTCGTCGAGCGAGCGGCGGGCTTCGAAGCCGGCCTCGCGCAGCCGCTGGTTCGACACGATGTAATCGCGCTTGTCCGGATCGACGCCGATCTCCGAGAAGTGGATCACGAATCGCGGCACGTGTTTCTGCACCATCTGCGCGAGGGTCTCCTTCGACACGTTGGCCGCGTCGAGTCCCACGTTGTACGGCCGGCCGATCATCTTCTGGGCGTGGGTCATGCAGTGCAGGAAACAATCGGCCACGTCGCGGACGTGTACGAAGTTCCGCTTGAAATCCTTCTCAAAGATGATGATGTAGCCGTCGGTCACGGCCACGTAGACGAAGTGATTGACCAGCAGATCGAGGCGCATCCGCGGCGAAGTCCCGAACACCGTCGCGAGGCGGAGCGTGATCGTGTTAGGGCTCCCCAACAACTCGACCTCGGCCTGGCACTTGGTCTGGCCGTAAAGCGAAATCGGTTCCAGCGGCGTGTCTTCCGTGCAGTGGGCTGCGCCGGTCCGCGTGCCATAGCCGCTATTCGTGTTGGGGTAGATCACGAGTTGCCGCGGCGAGCGGAGTTGGTTGAGGAGCTTGACGGCGTCGAGATTGACCGCCCGCGTCAACCAGGGATCGCGGTCGCAGGCCGGGGCGCCGACGACGGCCGCCAAGGGGATGATCACGTCCGCGTCCTTGACCAGCCGCCGCAACAGGGCCTCGTCGCGGACGTCGCCCGGCACGAAGTCCAGGGCGGGATTCGCGCACAGTTGGAAGAGCGGCGCCGGGCCATGGCAAAGACGATCCAGAACCGTCACGCCGTATCCGGCAGCCAAGAGGTGCTCGCAAAGGATCGATCCCAAGTAACCGGCACCGCCGGTGATCAGTACATTCGTCGCCATGGGGGCCTATTGTCCTTTCAGCGCGTGCCAACGGGCCCGCAGTCGCTGGTACTTTTCGTCGCCCAGCACGTTGCGCAGGATTTTCAGGAACCGCGGGACCGCTCCCCGCATGCCCAGCGCCAGACACGACATCGGCTTGCTTGCCAGCCAGCGCGTTTGCAGCTTGTCCGGACGATTCGACCAGAGATCGGCGATCCCTTGCGTCAATCCCGGCATGGAAATCGTGCGCAGAGTTTCTCGATTGGCAAAATAGTCGCCCAGATACTCTTTACAGTAAATCAACCCAATGCGCCGATTGTCCTGGTTTTGTTCGAAGAGAACACCCGTTTCACCCAACAGTTTCTTGAGCTGACTGGCGTAGTAACGCACTTGCTTTTCCGACATCTCCGAAAAAGAAAGCGTGTTGACGGCCAGGTCGAAAGGCAAATTGAGGGTTGCCAGGTCGTCGAACATGAAGTTCGGGATGCACTTGAATCCCCGGTCGTTTCGCCTCAGAACCTGCGGGTCCGATCCGTCGTACAAGGTCTGCGGACGGTCGGGATGAGCAATCCCCAGGTATAGACTCGAAAACAGCAGCGATTCCGGAAGATCGCAAATAAAGTAATTGACTTGCGGAACGACCTGTCTCAGCAGGTGGGCCAAGCCGCCGAAGCCACCGCCAATTTCCAGAATATTGACGCTGCCCGACTTCTTGACTTTCCGCCGCAATTCATCGATGGTTCCCGATTCGTAAAGCAGGTTAAGGCGTTCCTGGTAAACGCACAAGTCATGGCTGACGGTGATTCCCGCAACATCCCAACCGATCTCCCCCATCATCTTCGGGACGCTCACCCTCAGCTCCGGCGGAGTCGCTCGCATCATTTCGACATAGCGATGAACCCAAGGATCGGGTTCCGGATGCGTCTTGTCTAAGACGTCGTCCAAATCCTCGGGAATCTCCGCAACCGACTTCTTGCCCCGCGCCGAGGAAAGTGATTGCAGGTTATAACCGGTAAAGAACTGCGTATAGAATCTCAAGCGGTTGATGACTTCGTATCTGGGCTCGGCCGCCACGAAGCGGTAGGCATCGACAAAGTCGTTGCTGGAGTTTTCTTCCCAGTTGGCGGCCGGAAGGGCGATTTCCGGATCGATATGGTTCCGCTTGATGTAATCCGCCCTTCCGTCGCGGATGGTCCTGATTCGACTGCAGATTTGGACGGCCCGGTCAAACGCCTGTGGCGAGAGGGGCGTCAAATCGGAAAGGCGAACTCTCTCTTTTGTTTCCATGAATGGGTTCCTACGGAACGGCGCCATTTGCCGGTTTCTTCGCACGCGATGCTCACCCGGCCGCCGTCGGCAGCCGGATCTCGAGATACGCGAGTCAGGGTTTGCTTCAAACTGCGAGGATCATCGGCCCCGCCGGGCGTGCCACTGGGCCCGCAGTTGCTGGTACGTCTTTTCGCCCAGCAGATTTCGCAGGGTTTGCAGGCACGGCGGGACGACTCGCCGCAGACCGTAATGAACGCGGCCGCGGACGGCTTGCCACAGCGGCCGCAACCGCGCACCGAGGCCCAGCTTGCAGCGCAGCACCCGCAACCTGCGGATCTGCGCCTCGCACAGAAACTTGAGGCGGATTTGCAGCCGCTGCCGGCGAGTGAAGCCCTGGGGGCCGGTCATCGTGGCGTACTTCTCTTCGAACTTCGTCCCGATACGGCGGAAGACCATGCGCCGCGAGTGGATTTCAGGGTTCTCTTGCAACGGCAGAAGCCGGCCCGAGGAGAACGCGTCGACCGCGGTCAGCGCGTGGTAGTCGACGTGGGCGTGGGCCACCTCGCGCCACCGCTTTCGCGAGAACAGGCTCCCCACCAGGCCCAGGGGCTCCGGATGCTGAAAATGCCAGCTCACCATCGATTCGTCGTGCCATACTTCGGGCAGGCCCGCGTTGACCAGCCGCCAACCCAGCTCGTAAGGGCCGCACAAATAGCCTTGCAGCGAGCGGTGCTCGTCGAATCCGCCGAAGCGCAGGGCGTCGACGGTTCTCATGCACACGCACGCCCCGACATTGGGCAACAGGGGCCGCCATTCATATCGCTCGAGCTGGCCAACGTCGGAGAGGTCGTCGGGATACGCATGGTTCGACCGCCGCTGGTGGTACATCAGCACCAGCGGCTTCAACTCCGCCCCTTTCCATCCTTGACTGTCGGCCCCCTGGAATGCGGCCAGGATCGACGAGATGAAGCCGGGAGGATAGACCGCGTCGCTGTCGCAAATGACCGTGATCGCTCCCCGCGCGTGCAGCAAGCCGATGTTGTAGCCGCGGTGCTTGTGATAGAGGCCCTCTTGGCCGCAGGTGATCACGACGTCGGCATGCTCCATGGCCTCCCGCACCACGCGGTGGTACAACTCGACCCACACGATCTCGTATTGGTCGCGCGGCGCGTCTTGCCGGTTCAGCCAGTCCAGCGTATGAAATCGCTCCCGACACTCCCAGTCCAGGAGCACGAGCGATACGCGGGGCTCACCCGGCCGCGAGTTCGATTTATGCACGCGCATCGCCATTCACGAAATCCCTGACTGCGGTCATGATGGTCCTCAAGAAAGTCATTCGCCGCGGGATCCCCGCGATCTCGCCCGGTTCGCCGGGCGGCAGCGACGCGGGGCTCGCGCCGCCGTAAACCGGTCGGCGGGCGAACGGATCGCGCACTTTCGCCAGCCGCGTTTCGTAAGCGGCATGGCAGCTTCCCGTGTCCGCCGTTTCGATCAATCGCGCCAACTTGCAGGTGTCCCGCTTGCGATCCTCCAGCCTTGCCGCAAAATCGCGCGAGTCGGCGGCGAACGTCTTCGGTTCGAGCGCGTAAACTTTGCCTTCGGCCGATCGGAAGATCGGGACGGCGCCTTTGCGGACGGCGCGGGCGGTCGTGTAGTTCTCGTGCGCGAAGACCACGTCCTTCAAGTAGATCCGCCGTTCGTGCCGAAGGTAGGCCAGCAGGCCATACGTGTCGCCGATGTGGTCGTCGATCCGGTAACGGCGATAACAGGCCGGGCAGACGCCGATTTCCAGGCATGCCCGCCGCGACAGGATGGGGAACGCGCACAGCCGTTCACGGAACAGCAGGTCGTTGACATGCACCAGGGCGATGTCGTCGCCGACGCCCGCAAACGCGCGATAGATCGCGGTATCCCAGCCCGGCGTCCGCACGATCACGTCGTCGTTGATGAGCATCAGGTAGCGACCGGTCGAGGCCCCGAAGCAAGCACGATTGAGCGCGCCCATCGTCAGCCCGGGAGGTAAGATCAGCGTGTTGACGGCCAACGCCTTATGGGTGATGGAATGGCTCGGCGCGTCATCTTCATCGACGCCCAGGATGACTTCGATTTCCTGGGGATTATCGGCCGTTTCGTGGAGACTGCGAAGAAACCTGCGGGCCAGATCGGGTTTGCCCCGCGTGGGGAGCAGAAAGGAAATCAAAGGCATGGCCAAGTCTCTTGCGACGCTGCGGCGGCGATGTCAATGCACATTATCGTTCAACAAGCAACTTTTTTTGGGCAGCGGCACAAGGCTGCGCGAACGGGTCTTCCCGCGATTCCTGTGCGCTCGGGCCGTCCTTCCCTGCTCGAATGGCAAACGCCGTCGCCGACCCCGTGTCGGCGGGGTTTGCCGTTGGAGTTTCCTGGCAGGGTGGTCATTCTACGTAAACCGAAAAAACGGGTCAACGTCAGTTGCCTGACCACGCCCGACCACGGGCCTTGATCATTTGCCGGCAACGCCAGCAACGTGCAAGCGGCTCTTCGCCAATTGGTGTTGGAGAATCTTCCGTCCGGCCGTAAGATATTTTGCACCCCGAGCTAGGACCGATCATGGCGGCCACACCCTCCGAGCAGAAAATCGCGATCCCCGGCGGCGACGCCTTGTTCCAGGGCATGCCCGGCCGATTGAAAGTCTTGTATATCGCCACCCCCAGCCGCAACGGGGCCTGGCTGGCCGAGGCGTTCGCCGCCGATAGCGCGGCCGAGATCCTCTTGAAAGAGGCCACCGGGCAGGCAGAGGGCATGGAACGCCTGCGCGACGAAGTCTTCGATGCCATCCTCGTGAGCCACGAGCCGGGCGAACTCGATGCCCTCGATCTCGTCGAAGGTTATCGTACCGGCGGGGCGGAAGAACCGATCGTCGTGCTGGGCACTCCCAGCGAGTCGGAGATGGCCGTGCTGTGTTACGAAGTTGGCGCCGACGGCTACGTTTGCGTCCCTGCCAGCACCACGCGGAACCTGATCTGGATCGTCGCGCGGGCCGTCCAGCAGCATCATCTGGCCCACGAGAACCGCCGCTTCCATCAGGCCGAGCAGACGCGTCTGGCCCGCGAACAAGACGAAGCCCGGCGGGTCTTGCAAGAACAGCGGGCCGCGGTCGAGGAGTTCCGGCCCGGGCTGTTGGGGAAGCCTGATCGCGCGGCGCCGGCGGCCGAAGAGGTGGCTCTGCCGCCCGAATTGACGGCCCATTACCGCGAATTGCTGCGGATCTACGTTATCATGGGTTGCGGCAACCTGGCCGACGAACTGCGGCATCTGGCGGGCTTGCTGGTAGTGGCGGGCATTACGGCGCGGCAGGCGGCGGGGATGCATCTGGGGGTGCTTGCCGAGATGATCCAGGGCCTCGGCGCCCGCAGCAGCCGGCACGTCATGACGCGGGCCGATTTGCTGATTTTGGAAGTGATGATGCACCTCGGTGAAGGCTATCGTCGCAGCTATGAAGACCTGCGGCATCCGCCTACGCAACGACTCTTGCCGGGGTTCGACCGCTAGCCGCCCGTCGGCCCCACCGGGAAAGACATCGCAACTTGCTTGCGTCAAACAGTTTGCGCCCTAGTGCTGGCTCCGTTGGGGAACTGCCGCCGACTCGTGCATTCTCGATTTCTGCCGACAGCGAGCACGGCGAAAAGGTATAATGGAGTCTTCAAGGCTTTTTTCCCGTTCCTAGGGTATTGTCATGCCGACGTTGAACGTCAAGCTAATGGTCGTTTGCCTTTGCGTGGTGATCGTCATAGCCGGCAGCGCTCATTTCTTGCACAGTTACCAACTCCAACGCCATTCAACGTCGTTCAAGACCCAGGCGGAAGCCGCTTGGCGCGATATTCCTCAGCGGGATGCGGCGGACGCCATCACGTTAATGAATGCCTACCTGCGTCTGCAACCAAACGATTTCGAAGCCCGCGAGGAGTTGGGATTCTGGTTGATCGTCAGCGGTCGGTTCTCCCGTGCGTCGGCAATTCTGGAAGAATTGGCGCGGGCACTCGAGAAGCAGACTTCGCCGGACCTGCCGGTGATTCAGCGGGTGCGGCGGAAACTGATCGACGCCTACCTCCCCCAGGGGCGATGCGCGGACGCGGCTTATCATTTGGAGGTGCTCAAGAAGGAACTGCCCGGCGACGCGGACGTTCTGAACATGCTGGGGAAGTGCCTGGTAACGCTGGGACAAGAAGAGGGAAAAGGGGGGAAAGACGGCGCCATCGAGAACTTCTCCAAAGCGATCAAACTGCGACCCGATCGTTACGACATCTACTACAACAAGGCCATGGCCCTGCGTTTTTCTCCCGTGCCGAAATTGCCGGAAGCCGAGAAGTGCATGGCGGAGATGATTGCCTATTGGGATGCTCCGCCCAGCAAGGACAAGACCCTATCCGCCGGCGCGCACCAGGTCTACGGCACCTGGCTTGTGGAACTGGGAAAATTCGACGAGGCCTTGAAGCAGGCCGAAAAGATATTGGCTTTGCAAGCGGACCACCCCGGCGGGCTGTATCTTGCCGGGCAGTCGGAACTAGCGTTGCGGAACTTCGACCTGGCCGATACGTATGCGCGGCGGGGAATCGAGGCGGCCCCGCAGGATTATGCCATGTATACGCTCAGGGCCGATGTCCTGGTCCGCAGCAATCAGCGGGACAAGGCCATCGAGGTCTTGAACGACGGCATCAAAGTCTGCCAGTCCAAGGGCAAAAAGGCGCAGATCCTGTGGCACCTGGCAAACCTGTATCTCGACAGCCGGAGCAGCGTCGACGCCCAGAACGTCACCGCCGCCATCGATTGCATGCGGAGGATGCGTGAATACCGCTTCTCGCCCGTGCAAATGGATTTTCTCGACGCCCGCGTGCTTTACGCCAACGACGAATGGAAACTGGCCCGCGAGGGATTCGAAAAGGTGCGGGGGCGATTGACCGATTCTCCGCAGTTGATGAAGTGCCTCCACTACTGGATCGGCTATTGCTACTTCCAGCAGGGCAACCCCGACCTGGCCAATGCGGCTTATCATCGCGCGCTGATGTTCGACAAGTTCTACTTCAAGGCCCGCGACGGCATCGCCCAGATCTTCGCTGCCGACGGGCAACTGAAAAACGCGGCCGAGGAATATCGGCAGGCGGTGATCGGCAACCCCCTTGATGTCGAAGCGTTGCAGGCTTTGGTAAGATCGCTCTTGCTCTTGAATCTGCACCGCAGTGCCAAGGAGCAGGATTGGGGCGAGGTCGAGCGCGTGCTGCAGCGGGCCATGAAACTCGATCCCACGAACGGCCAGTTCCAATTGATGTACGCCGAGTTGCTCCTTGACCGAGGACAGGAAAAGGAGGCTGGGAACCTGGTTCAGAAGCTCCACGAGAGTGCCCCCCAAGACGTGGAGTTCTGGGTCGCCCAGGCCCATCTGGCTGCCCGGCGGGGCGCCATCGACGAGGCCAGGAAGATTCTCCGCGAAACACGCGACAAGTTGGGCGACCATATCCTGATCCGCCTCGCCCAAGCCATGCTGGCGATGCGGGACGCGGCCCTTCAGGCCGGGGCCGAGATCGAGGATCTGGCCAGCGATGCCGGCGGCTTCTCCCCCGAAGAGAGAACCCGCCTCTGGAACGGTCTCTTGAAGAATCTGCTGGAAATCAAGGAATACGACCGGGCCAAACGGCTCTGCCGGCTGATTGCCCGCCTGCAACCGCACGATGCCGTGATTCGCTACCGCCTCTTCGAGTTGGCCCTGGTCACGCACGACTCGCGCGATCCAGCCGCCTCGCTGGCGGAACTCGACCGCCTGCTGGAGGAAATCGACAACATCGCCGGGCAAGGCCCGCTATGGATGTACGGCAAGGCGGTGCGGTTGAAGATCGAGGCCGCGCAAGGCAAGCCCGAACTGTTGGACGCCGCCATGGACTACGCCAAGAAGGCGCAAGGAATGCGGTACTCATGGTCGCGGCCCCATGTCTTGCAAGGCGAAATCTGGCGTCAACGAGGCAACAACGAGGCGGCCCTGGAGCAGTATTTGCAGGCCTCGATCAACGGCGATCAGGATCTGGAATTCATCCGCCTCTTGCTGCAAATGCTCTTCGAGCGGCAGCGATACCAGGAGGCCGACCAGGTGATTCGCCGGCTGGACAGCAATCAAACGCCCCTGAACCACGAGATCGACGTGAAAAAGGCGGAAATCTTATCCCTCTGGGGCGATTTCGACCGCGCCCTGGATTGCGCCAACCGCGCCTATAACCCCGCCGCGGAAGACTACCGCGAGCACGTCTGGCATGGCCAGGTTCTGAAACTCCTCGCCCGCAGGGCCCAACGCGAAGGCCATTCGGACAAGCTGCCGGAGATCGCCCGACAGGCCGAAGAATCGCTCCGCATCGCTTGCCAAATCGCCCCCAATGCGGCGGAGTGCCGCGTGGAACTCGTCCAATTGCTGATGACGACGAACCAACCCGAGAAGGCTCGCGTCGCCGCCGACGACGCCAAGGAGATGATTTTCGCGCGAGCGAAACCGTTGGCGATGGGCAATATCTACGAAGCCCTCGGCGATCTCAAGCAGGCCGGCCAGAGTTACGAAAAGGCGGTCGAGGCGCGGCCCAACAACCCCCTGGTGATCCGCGTCTTGGCCGATTTCTACGTCCGCAACAACGACATCCGGCATGCCGCGCCGCTGATCAAGAGGCTCATGAGCGGTGAAGTGCCGGCCAGCGAAAGCGATCTGGTCGGTGCCCGCCGCATGATGGCGACCATCTTGGCCGCTCAGGGCTATGCGAAACTCAAGGAGGCAATCGAACTCATCGATCGCAACCTGGCCTCGCCGCTGGGCCAACCCCAAGACAAACGCCTCAAGATGCGACTCCTCCTGGCCGATCCGCGTCGGGCACACGACCCCGAAGTGCTTGAATTGGCGAAATCCTTGGTGAATACCGGCTGGGTGGAGCCCGAGCCTGACGATCGCTTCCAATTGGCCCGGCTATATCTAGGCCGCGACGATTGGGAGAGCTGCCGGGACGAGATGGCAAAGCTGGTCAACGGCAGCCAGTCCAATCCGGCTTACCAGGCGGTCTACGTCCGCATGCTCTTGGATCATGAGCAACTGGCCGACGCCGAGTTGTGGCTCGAACGGCTCCAGCGCGTGGCCAATCCGGGGCTGACGGTCCCCCTCCGTGCCGAACTCCTGCATCGCAGGAAGGAATGGGGTAAAGTGCCCGAGTGCCTCGCCGCTTACATCGATCAGAAGGATGCCGAGCCCGCCGACCGACTTGACCGCACCTTTATCGCCGCCCAACTCCTCGAACATTTGGGCAGCCTGTTGACCGGGCAGAGAGAGAAGGGAGAGGCCATGACCTACTTCGAAAAGGCCCGCGAGTGGTATGCATCGTGTGTCGAGAAACGTCCCGGCAGCGAAATGTTGCTCGTCGGCTTTGATTCCCGTTGCGGCAAGGTCGAGGAGGCATTGCAGGGACTCGATCGCTACGGCGAAAAAGCAGACCCGCGAGAAGTGTTCAAGGCCGTCGGCGCGATCGTCTCCCGCTCCCGACCGTCAACCACCCCGGCGCAGCTCAAGAAGCTTGAATCGACCGTCGTCGCCCTGCTCGACAAGACGCACAGGCCGGCGCCTTTGCTGGTCGGCCTTGCGGAAATTCAGTCGGTCCTTGGCCGGCCCCAAGATTCGGAAAAGATCTATCGCGAGATCCTCGCTAAAGATCCCCGCGACGACGGGGCCTGCAATAACCTGAGCATGATCCTCGCCGTGCAAAAATCCAACCTGGACGAGGCCTTGGCCCTGATCGACAAGACCATCGAGCGGGCCGGTCCCCTGGGACCGTTCCTGGACACCCGCGCGGTCGTCTTGATCGTGCGCGGCGAGCCGCGGCGGGCCATGGAGGATCTGGAATCGGCCTTGGCCCAGACCGTGACCCCGATGCGGCTCTTCCACAAGGCCTGGGCCTACTATGCCGACGGAAACTTCGACAAGGCCAAGGAGTGCTTGCAATCGGCCAGGAACGCCGGTCTGGAGGATTCGATGTTTTCCGAGCCGGAACGCGAGATTGGCAGGCAAATCGATGCCAAGGACGTCAAATGACCCACCGTTGGGTGGTAGTCGGCTGCTCGCAGTTTCTGAAACCGCTTGCATCCGCCCCGTCCACTCAAATTGAAGAAATCCACGTTCGATCCTCCCATTCCAGGGTAGATAATCTACCCAGAAATCCGTTCACTTTCTGTCAGGCGCTATTGCAAGACGGCGGTAATTTGGTATAAGCTACGAAAGATTGATGGTGGTCATTGGGGCCACCCTTCGGGGATCGAGGTCAAACCCACGGATACCCGGTTTGTTGAAGAGCGTGCGCTGGGTACACCCCAGCGCCACAGTAGGAGTTCCTGTAGGAATGTCGAAGAAACTGTTTGTGGGCGGATTGAGTTGGGGTACGACGGATGAAGGCCTGCACGGCGCGTTTTCGCGGTTTGGCGAAATCGCCGAGGCCAAGGTGATCAATGACCGCGATACGGGCCGGTCCCGGGGATTCGGGTTCGTGACCTTCGTCAACGACGAAAGCGCGGCTAGTGCCATCGGCGAAATGAACGGCACGGAGTTGGACGGCCGTACGATTAAAGTCAACGAGGCCGAAGACAAGGGCTTTCGTACCGGTGGCGGCGGTGGCGGTGGACGCGGCCCCCGTAGCGGAGGTGGCGGCTACAAGGGCGGCGGTTCGCGCGGCGGCGCTCGCGGCGGTTACGATCGCGATTGATCGGCTGCGCCCCCCTTAGGAAATGGCCGAGAATAACTTGTAGGGTGGACTTTAGTCCGCCTACGTGGACTAAGGTCCGCCCTGCAACAAAATCAGGAAGTTATTCCGGGCCAAGCTCATAGTAACCACATCTCGTCCGCGGTGTTGCTGACGCATCGCTGGATTGTTCTGCGGTCTCGTTTCCGGAACGTATTTTGCGCCCCTTGCTGCCAGAACGGCATGGGGTCTCTGTTTTTCTTGGTATAATGATTCCCATGGTCAGAACCGTGGAGTATTCGTAGTGATTTTCAATCGACATTGCTTCTTGCTGCTTGTTCTTGTCGCCCCATTCGCAACCCTTTGGGCGGCTGAGAAGCGTCCTTTTCAAGAGGGCCGCTTTGAAAAGGGGGAACTCCAGTATGTCAGCCATCTTCCCGTGCTGAGTGTCGAGGGCACGCCTGAGGAAATAGGGCGGCAGGAAGCGGCATTAACCGGCGCTGTCGTCAAGGTTCTCGCCCCGTATCCCCGGCAATTGATGGCGCTCAGTGGGCGTGGCCAATATTGGGACAAGTGCGTCGAAACGGCGCGCACGCTGATGTCGCATGCCACGCCGGCCCATCGCGACGAACTGCGGAGTTTCGCCGCAAGAGCCGACATCTCGCTCGACCTGCTGACGGTCGCCAATACGATCATGGACGTGTACCGGGGTGGCTTTGCCTGTTCTTCGCTGATGGTGGAGCGAAGCAAGAGTCGGACCGGCGGCGTCCTTTTCGGACGGAACCTCGACTTCTACAGCTTGGGAGTCCTTGATCGATATGGACTCGTCACCGTGCGTCGGCCTCAGGGCAAGCATGCCTTCGTGACCATCGGCTTTCCGGGGGTAGCCGGGTGTATCTCCGGCATGAACGATGCGGGCCTGGCAATGGCCGTGCATGAGGTCCGTGCGTCGGCTGACGGCGCGCCGATGTTGAACCCCAAGGGCATGCCTTACTCGCTCGCTTTCCGCCGTATTCTGGAGGATTGCACGACGATTGACGAAGCCGAGAAACTGCTGCGCAAGACCGAGCGTTCGACGATCCTGAGCCTGGCCGTATGCGATCGTCAAAGCTGCGGCGTGTTGGAAATCACACCAAACAACGTCGTGCTGCGACACGGCAGCGACGGTATTTGCGTGAACACGAACCACTTTCGCAGCGAGCCGCTCTGCTTGTGGAAGACCTGCCCGAGATATACGTTGCTCTCCAAGGCTGCGGCCGTCGAGAAGCTTGGCGTGGCCGATGTCTTCCAGAAGCTCGACGGAGTGAACCTGGGCCCGCTTACCGTGCAAGCCATGGTATTCGAGCCTGATCCGCTTGTCCTGCACCTGGCCATGGGGACGTGCCCGGCAACGAAGAGACCGCTAGAAAAACTGGAGCTCAAGCCGTATTTCGCGCCTGCTCTCAGCGAGCCCAAGTAGTCGACATTTCGAAAGCTGGGTAAACTAAGGAATTCAACTAGTACCCCCTTCTCCAGCCGCTGCCATGATTTTGCTGATCGACAACTACGATTCCTTTACGTATAATCTCGTCCAACGGCTGGGAGAGATCGATCCGTCGTTGCAACTCGAAGTCCATCGCAACGACCAGATTACGCTCGATGAAATCGCCGCCCGGCGGCCGTCGCACTTGATCATTTCGCCGGGCCCCTGTACGCCCGACGAGGCGGGTATCTCCATCCCTTGCGTGAAACGCTTTGCGGGAAAAATCCCCTTGCTCGGGGTGTGTCTCGGACACCAATCGATCGGCCAGGCTTACGGCGGCAAGATCGTCCGCGCCGTACGGTTGATGCATGGCAAGACCGACATGATCCAGCATGACAGCCGTGGTCTCTACGCCGGTCTTCCCAACCCGTTCGAGGCGACCCGCTATCACAGCCTGGTCATCCAGCCCGACACGCTCAGCGACGAGTTCACGATCACGGCCTGGAGCAACGCTCCCGACGGGACCCTGGAGATCATGGGCATTCAACACAAGCGCGACCCGCTGTTTGGCGTGCAGTATCACCCCGAGAGTTTCCTAACGAGTTGCGGAACGAAGATTCTTAAGCATTTCTTGGCGGTAGGGCCGTGCGCGACGAACTAAGACGCGGGGGGAGCAAACACAAAATCCGAAATCCGAGACAAATTCAAAATTCAAGTAATCGAGGCTCAAGACAGCCGTTTAGTCATTGAAATTTTGCATTTTGAATTCGGTTAGGATTTCGGATTTGGAATTTTGAATTTCTTTCTGGTGGACACGGATGTCTGAATTACTTCAAAAGTGGTGTCGTTCGACCTTTGGTCAGGCCATGGTCGGCGCCGTGCTGCTTTGGGCCGCCCTGCCGCCGCTGGGAATCTGGCCGCTGGCGTGGATTGCGCCGGCGTGGTGGGTGATGCTGATCCGCGGCGAGAAATTGCCGCTCTTGCCGGCAGCGGCTCAACCCCGGCTGCTTCGGCCTTGGATCCTGCTGGCCGCGGCCGTACTCTATTTCTTGGCTGGATTGGCCGTCAATGCGTGGTTCAATTCCGTTCAATACGACCTGTACTGGATGGCGGACACGGTCTACTGGCTCGGCCTGGCCGCGATTTTTCTGGCCGCTGCACGCCTTTGGGCGTCGCGCCCCTATCGATGCTTGTGGCTGGCCGGCATGTTCTTCTGGCTGGCCGCCTTGCAATGGGTGCGGTTGCCGTACTGGGCCGTCGGTTTCGGCTGGCTGGGTCTGGGGATCTATTTCGGCTGCTATCTGCCCCTTTTCGTCGGCTTGTCGCGCATCGGCGTGCATCTCTTGCGACTGCCCGTGATCCTGGTGGCTCCGGTCGTCTACACCGGGTTGGAACTCGCCCAGGCACACTTGCTCAGCGGCATGACGATGGGATGCCTGGAGCACTCGCAGTACCGCCGGACGATGCTGATTCAGATCAGTGATTTGACCGGGTGTTACGGGGTGACGTTCCTGGTGATGTTCGTCGCCGCTTGTTTGGCCCGCATGGCACCGTGCGACAGTAGGGCGAGCTTTTGTCTGCCTTCACGTCAAGGCGGGCGAAAGCCCGCCCTAAACCCGCGCCGGTGGGTGTTCTGGCCGCTGGCCCCGGCCGCCGCTTTGGTGGGCACGGTGCTCGTCTACGGCCACTTCCGCACTGTCCACGTCGAAACCGATCCGGGCCTGAAGATCGCCTTGATCCAAGGAAACATCGACGTCCAGATAGGCAACCCCCGCGACATCGGCGCGATCACCGATGCCGATTATCGCCGGCTCACCTATGCGGCGATTGCCAAGTTCGGCCACCCGCAGATCGATCTGATTGTCTGGCCGGAAACCGTTCTAAGCTGCGTGAATTGTCGTTATTGCCGGATTTGGGTGACGGCAGACGAAGGCGCCGCGCGGCCGGCGCAGTTCTCCGACGAGACCCCGCAACAGTTCCAACAATACTTGGCCGATGCCAGCCGGGAAACCCAGGAGAAAATGACCGCGACGGCGCAGGAGTTCGACCTACCGATGATCCTCGGTCTCGATCGCGAGCATTTCAGTGGCCAAGGCTTCGACTTCTATAACTCGGCCGTGTTGGTCACGCCGGATGGACGTTGGTACCAACCGGGCCATTGCGAGCGGTCCTATTACGACAAGATGCACCTGGTCGTGTTCGGCGAGTATATGCCTTTCGTCAAGAGCCTGCCCTGGCTCCAGAGTTTGACTCCGCTGGGCACGAATTGCAGTCCCGGCGAGCGGCCCAAGGGCTTCCTGCTGAAGGATATATGCCTGGCGCCGAACATCTGTTACGAGACCGTGTTGCCCCATGTGATTCGGAACCAGTTGACCACGTTGCGGCAGCAAGGCCACGAGCCGCAGATCCTGGTCAACGTGACGAACGACGGCTGGTTCTGGGGCTCGAACGAATTGGAGCAGCACTTGGCCTGCGGCGTTTTTCGCACAGTCGAGTGCCGGCGTCCGATGGTCATCGCCGCGAACACCGGCATCTCGGCTTCGATCGATGCCAGCGGCCGCATCCTGGCCGAAGGACATCTCCGACAAGAGGACACGCTCCTCGCCGACGTTCGCCTCGACCACCGCGAAAGTTGGTATTTGTCGCACGGCGATTGGTTCGCCGGCGCCTGCCTGGCGACGACACTCCTATTCGCCTGTGCGGGCATCGTGGCCTCCAGGCGTTTGAAGTAGGTGGATGAAGCACGGAAATCCCGGTTCCATGGTGCGTTACGCGAACCGGTCTAGAAGTGCGATAAGTGCTATCAAGAACTCGACTCCGTGCGTAACCCACATTTTCGCAGCGTCGACCATGCTGCGCACGGTACCCGTTCACGTACTCTGCACCTGCCCGTCCCGATCCCACTCTGCACAGTTAATCGCCACCCCTCGCTAGTGGTTGAATTGTGTTGAAACTTCCGTCTTCTCTGGCTGATGATCCGTTTTCACCCGTCTTGTCTGCACAACCCGACGCCGAAAAGTCCACCGACCTTTCGGGTGGGTATTCTGGTTGACAACGGAAAACGGGCGAAGTTATACTAATCAAGTAGGCAAGCAAGCGCTTTTTGGTCGTTTAATCGATAGGTGGGGTCTTTCCATGAACCTCGTGGGCAAAATTTTTACCGTTTTGATATTCCTCATGTGCGTGGTCTTCGGCACCTTCGCGCTGATGGTTCATGCGGCACACAAGAATTGGAAAGAGGAGGTCGTCAAGCTCAGCGACAAACTGATTGCGGTCAACAAGGAGAGAGACGAGGCCAAGGAGGAGAAGAAGAGCCTGCAGGCCGCCCGCGATGAGGAGCGGGCGCGGATCCAAAAGCGGCTGATTGCCCTGACGCAAGCGATAAAAGCCGCCGAAGAGGAACGGCGCAGGACGAGCTCAAAATCGCGAAATACGATGGCGAGGCAACCAGGTTGACCGTGGCGATCCAAGAGGTTCACAAGCGGCTCAGCGTGCTGCAGACGACCATCGATAGCTTGCGGGAGACGAACAAAGTCACCTTGGAGGAGCGCAACACCCTTCAAACGAACCTCCTGAAGGCCACCGACGATTTGCAAAACGCGCTCAACGAAAAGTTGAGACTGGAGAAGCTCGGCGCGCAACTGGCCGCCCAGATCGTCAAGTTGAAGGAATTGATTTCGGTTACCCATGTCACCTGGAACGACCTGCTCAAGTATGCGCCAACCGGTCTGGAAGGTGAAGTTACCGCCGTACCGCGTCCCGACGTTGTGGAAATATCGGTCGGCGCCGATGACGGCGTTCGAAAAGGCCATAAGTTCGTTGTCACGCGGAGGAGCGCGGGCGGCAAGTTCATCGGCATGATCGAGGTCATCCAAGTCGACTTCGGTAACCGTGCCGTATGCCGTCCCGACAAGGCGACGCTCAGCGATCAGATCCAAAGGGGTGACCATGTCAAAGCGTACACCAAACCCGGCTAAGTCGGACGCCGCGCAGGAATACCGTAAACCGCGGGCCGACGTTTACACGGTCCTTCTCGTGATCGCGATCGCCATGCTCGTCGTCGGCACGATGATGCTGTGGTGGACGATGAAGGAATACAACTACGAAATCAAGGGCGGCCCGCAACCCGTTTGGCACCGGCCGGCGGCGGGTACGACGCTCGACGTGGCCGACGGCGTTGCTTGATCGCTAACTCCTGCGCACGGATGCTCCAGCGACTGCTCCAAAACTTCCGTTGCGATTTGGCCATCGATCTGGGCACCGCCAACACGCTCGTGGCCGTTCCCGGCGAAGGGCTCGTGTTGGATGAACCGTCGGTCGTGGCCGTCGATCAGTCCAGCGGTAAGATCCTTTCCGGCGGCGCCGCCGTCGGTCACGTGGCCAGGCAAATGCAAGGCCGCACGCCGCAACGGATCTCCATTGTCCGTCCGCTGGCCGGCGGCGTGGTCACCGATTTCGTGCTCTGTGAAGCCATGCTCCGCTACTTCCTCCGCAAGGCCCAGTCGCCCGGCTGGCGGCTGAAACCCCGCGTGCTCGTGGGCGTGCCCGGCAGTATTACCGCCGTGGAGAAACGGGCCGTCTTCAACAGTGTCCAGCGAGCCGGGGCCCGCGTGGTTTGGGTCATGCCCGAGGCCAAGGCCGCCGCCATCGGCGCCGGCTTGCCGATCGCCGAACCGCTGGCCAGCATGGTCTGCAACGTCGGCGGCGGCACGACCGAGGTGGCCGTGATGAGCCTGGGCGACGTGGTGGCTGCCCACAGTGTCCGCACCGGCGGCGACCGCATGGATCGGGCGATCGTCGATTATCTCCGCCGGCACTACAGCCTCCGCATCGGCCTGCCCGCCGCCGAACGTCTGCGGATCGACATCGGCAGCGCCTTCCCCTTGGAAGAGGAACTCGTCGCCGAGATCAGCGGCGCCGACGCGGTCAGCGGCCTTCCCCGCCGGGCGACGATCGGCAGCGAAGAAGTTCGCCATGCCCTGGACGATCCCCTGGAAGAAATCGTCGACGCCCTCCGCGCCACGCTGGATCAATGCAGTCCCGACCTGGCCGCCGATCTCACCCAAAACGGCATGGTACTCTGCGGCGGCGGCGGGCTGCTGCGCCGCACCGATCGCTTCCTCGCCGAGCGCTGTGGCGTGCCCGTGCGATTGGATCCCCAGCCGCTGGCCACCGTCGCCAAGGGCTTGCTCATCTGCCTGGAACACCGCGAGCAATGGCAGACCGCCCTGGAGTCGAGCGACGAAGAAGTATAGTACGCGCGGCTGGAAACATGCCGACCCGCTGCTGCGCAGCGTGACGGCATGCCACCCAGGTAATAACCCTTATTTCTGAATTACTACTCAAGCCGTTGGCAAGGTTGCGAGCAAGGCCCGTCGAACCGTCTTCCCCTTGATTTGCGGCGCGGGTCCTTCTCACGCGCCCGGCGCGTTGACGGTGGCTGCCATGTTCCGCTCCATTTCGCGGATCAACTCCCGCGCGTTGACCGGCTTGGAGAACCAGCGATCCACGCCCAGGTGGCCGAAGGCCACGCCGGTTTCCCGCTGATCGGCGCCGCTCACGGCGAACAAGCGAAGATTTCGCAGGGCCGGGTTGCGGCGGATGGAAGCGACGGTCTGCGGGCCGCTGCAGCGCGGCATGGCCATGTCCAGCAACACGAAGTCGGGATGCTCATGGCTGTCGAGGTACGACAATGCCTCGAACCCGTCCGCGGCGACTTCCACGGCGTAGCCGTTCATGCGCAGATAGGCGGCCAACAGTGCGGACTCGTTGGGGTTGTCTTCCACGATCAGCGCCCGCCGCTGGCGCGACGGCGGCGGGCAGGATTCGACTTGCTTCGCGGGTCCCGCCGGCTTGGACGAATCGAGCACGGCGTCGATCTCGCTCAGTTCGTTGAAGATCTTGGCGATGGTCGCTTCGACGGCGTCGGCATCGCCCGACTCCAGGCGGCGCTGCAGGACCTGCAGGCCCAGCGACGCGATGTTGAGGCGATTGCGAATCGCGTGGCGGACGGTCTTCGCCAGGGAAGCAACCGGCGGCGCGGCCCTGACGGGTAGGTGGTCGGCGGGCAGGTGGTCGGCGGGCAGGTGGTCGGCGGGCAGGTGGCGGGCAGTCGTCGGGTCCGTCAATTCGTCGCGGAGGATTTGGATTTCCGCGGGGGCCTGGATGCCCAGTCGCACAACCTTGCCGGCGACGCGCAGGACCTCGACCGAAACTCCCAAGTTGGCGAAGACGACCTTTTCGTTCTCGCGGCGGGATAAAACAAGCATTGGAAAACTCCTTTTCCCATGGCTGCGACCGTCGCCGCCCTTCCATGGGCCAATGACAAAACCAAGTCAGGCAGCATCCATGCCGCCGGCCAATATGCCGTCAAAGGGGAGTCCATTCCCGAATTTCTTCCGATAGTTGTCATTTTGCTCCCCGCGACGGGATCAAGTCAAGACCAATCCTTGCCCGACTTCGGGAGGAATCGTGAACAACGAATAGTCGCTCGCTAACTATTCTATTTCATCTAAGGTCAGACGAGTCCTTTGCCGGCTTCGCTTGCTCTTGCAGTCTTGAATCAATGCGGTGGAGAAGATCGAAGATTTGCCCGGCAACCTGGCCGCCCAGGCCGATGGCCAGAAACAGCACGGCGCCGGTGAACCAATGCAATTGCCAGATGGAAAGGAACAGGGACATGAGAAACGTAATCAGCCCCAAGACGAGGCAAATCAGCCCCGAAATACGATAAAATGCGGCGTTCGACACGATGCCGTTGAACTTCCGCAACAACTCGTCGCAACGCTCGAAAACGCCGCCGGGTCGTTGCGTTGCGCCGCCGTCTAGCCGCGAGGCGGCGAAACGATCGGGCGTCGGACCGGAACCGCCGCCGGGCAATGGGGGTGCGCCTCCCAAACTACCGGCCCGCGTGGCAAGATCGGGCATTTCCCCAACCTTGATCCAGTTAGCCATTCCCACCTTCCACACCAGATCGTCGCGCGACAACGTGCCCGCCGCGAACTGTTGCTTCAACGCCGGCAGGGTAAATGGGCCGGCACGTTGACCGTCGCGCCGGGCCGTGTACCAGGCGGCAGGTGGATCGGAATTAGCGGGCGGAGGGCCGCCTGTCGGCGGAGACACCGGTTCCGCGGCAAACTCCAGCACCCCCTCTTCCGCCGGACTGCCCGCGTCTGGCACCGCCGGGTGGCCTTTGCCCGGCTGCACAACCTTTTCCGCCTTGTCGTCATCGCGATCCGCGTTCATGGCTCATTCCCCGCCGTAATCTGTCATTGGAGTCCAGTTGTCAGTCTAATCCTGCACGATCTTCTTGGCAACAGCTACCAGGGCTGGCAAGTATTGCTAGCGCATGTTGCTAACGAGGAAGATCGCGGCATCCTTCCGGCCGCGTCGTCCAGCAGTGCGAGTACCTCCGGAATTTTCGCCAGTAGTGCAAGTGATTCCGAGGGCGTTTCCACGGTTCCTGCCCCTGCCGCAGTTCCCACCGATACGGCGGCTGCTCCTGCCAGCACGGTTGTGCCGGCCGAAACGGATCTGGCGATGCAGCAGTTGATGAACCAGGATACGGCTCCGCAAGTTGACAAGATCGGCGCTCAATTCAATTCGAGCGCCGCGCTTCTCACGCAGGCCAAATCAAACAACACGGTCGCATCGACACGGGATGCCGTGTTTAGCGGGAAGCAAGACATTTTGCCGTCGCCGGGCTTCGCCTGGTGGGATCATGTGACTTCGCAGAACCAAGGCGACCAGTCATTGCAGCAATTGCCGGACGCGGTTTCGATCGCCAAGTTACTGGAAATGACCGATGGCGTAGCCGTGGGAGATAAAGGCGCAAAAGGTGTTCAGGGGTAAGCCCTCGCCACACGCAAACCAACAGAAGAAACGACGGAAGTCCATGGCCGGTAACATCCCAAATTCCGATCAATGACCCGTTCGGGTTATTGCCGTTCTCTCGAATCAGGTAGTAGAATCATTAGCAGTGTTCTTCGTTCGAGATGGAGCAAGGTGTCGGCGGCACGGAAGTCTTGAGTTGGCACTAGCCCACAGACCAATGAAAGGCCAGCACGATGTACGCCTCTTTCCCACGCACTCCTCTTGATGGGGCGGAAGAGAATCCGCCCCACCATCTGCTTAGCAAGGCCGATTTCGTCCACGCCGTAGACACGCTGGCAGGGAACTCGGCTGCGGAGTTTCTCACGGGCGACCTGGAATCCGTCTTTATGTCTTGTTCCTACGACACCTGGAAGCAAACCTTCGGGGAACCGCAGGACATTCAAGAGCATCACCTCGTAGCCTGCCAATCGGCCGTGCAGGCGTGGGAGCAGCCTTGCAGTGACGGGATGGTCCACTGCGTGGGATATTTCCTGGACGAACCCCGCGATAGTCAATGCGTCGTTGTGACGCGCGTATGCCTTTTCTGATTGGGCTCGTCAAGGAAAGAATGGATTTTCGTGGGGGGAAAGCTGAAATGATTGAGGCGCGAAAACGTTCTTGGTATGAGGCACGACGAATAAATGCCGAAGATTGGGCGATTTGCGTGTCGAGTGGTCCCCATTACAGCTTGCCTCGCAGTGCTCGGCAGGCCGACGCCGCCGCGGGCGTCAAGGCGGAGATTCTCTCGCAGATGTAGTCGACGTGCCGTCTCACCGCCCGGCGGAACGGCCCGAGGTTCTGCACGAAGGGCGAGTCCGTGGCCTCGATGACGCCCGCAAACACGCGGTCGACTTCGGACCCTTCGACCTGGAGGATCAGCCGCACGACGTCATCCATGGACTAATCAAAACAGGCCATGCCTTCTTTGTATGCCTTCGTCACCGCCTTCGGCTGGGAGTGCTTGCCGTGGCCGCCGCCTGGCTCTGGATTCCAGGAACGAAGCAATTGCAGGGGACGGAACCAAGCGAAAATCGTCGCCCCCGCCAGACGTTTTGCGTCGCTAAGTGGTGTAGAATGAAGAGGCTATTTCCAAATCGGGCATGTAGCGTAGGCTTCCAGCCTGCGTGCCCGATTTGGAAATAGCCTCTAAGTGTCAGCGTCGCCGGAACGTGTCGAACCGGCGGCACCCTGCTGAGGGGAATGACCGGTGCAGTTTTCCACCACCCCTATCGAGAGGAGAACCGAATGATTCCGTTAGATCAGTTCACCGACAACGATGAGATCGCCTATCAAGTTCCCATCGGGCGGGTCTTCTGGGAACATAGGTCCAGCGACCCGACGGCTCCGCTGACCAAATTCGAGCGGGTAACCAAGGGGCGGGTCCGTGAAATGTTCATTAAGTTCGTGCAGAACACGCCCGAAGTGCATGACAAACCCCGCGACGAGCAAATCAGAGAATTCAATTTGGCCCGCCGCGAGGGCAAACAGCCGAAAATCGAGTCGGAACTGCTGGTTGACGTTCTGATCGAAACCTGCTGACTCGCTGACTCCGAGTTCGGTTTGTGCGGTGATAGGCAACCGAGTATACTGGCATTGGTGAGAGTCGGTCCCGAACTTCGTTGCGATGGTGCGAGGATCAGCGCATGACCAACGCGCATTGGCCCGTGTTTCTAGCCTTGTTGATGCTTTCCGGTTGTTCCCACGGGGGCGACGCGCACCCGCTCGTGCCGGTTGAGGAGCGCCTCTTGAAGATCGCGCTGGCCTATACCAATGCCACGAATCACCTGGGGCACGCGCCGCGGGGGCTGGCCGAGATCCGCCCTTATTTCGACGGCGGCGTCGCGGATGACGTCGCCCGTTCGCCCAACGACGGCGAAGAGTTCGTTGTTCTTTGGGGAGTGGACTACAACACGCTGCCCCCGCGGCGGGACGACCCGTACACCGTGGCGGCCTACGAAAAGCGCGGCGTCGCCGGCAAACGTTACGTGCTCCGCATTCCCACGCAAGTCCTGCTAATGACCGACGAAGCTGCTCGCCCAGGCCGTGTTTCCTCCAGGCTATCAACCGCCACGGTAGTCTCCCCGGTCCCGGTTCTCGGCCGAAAGAGGTTGCGATCATGAGAAGCCCCGATCACCCGTTTGGCTGCCGCAGGTTCAGCGGTTTTACCCTGGTCGAGCTGCTGGTCGTGATCGCGATCATGGGCACCCTGATCAGCCTCTTGTTGCCGGCGGTCCAGGCGGCGCGCGAGGCCGGGCGGCGTGCGCAGTGTGTCAATAACCTCAAGCAAATCGGCCTGGGCTTTCAGTCTCATCACGAAGCCCTGGGCTGCTTTCCATCGGGTGGTCTGGGCCCCTCCGGGCCGGGCGGACGCTCCTGGATCAACAACGTGCCCGCCAACTATGCCGGCCAGCGCTGGGGCTGGTGTTACCAGATCCTTCCCTACACCGACTGGGAGTCCCTTTGGTCGCTACCCGCCAGCCAGGATGCGACTGTCATCAGCACGCCCCTCAGCATGCTGTACTGTCCTACCCGTGGGCGGATCGCGGTCGTCACGTCGATTGCGGTGAGCGATTACGCGGGCAATGGCGGCAGCTACGGCCTGTGGACCTCCATGTCGCAAGGGGTCAACAGCCTGGACGGCGTGCTGGTTCCCTCGACCGAAACCGTGGTCAGTCTCGCTCAAGTCACCGACGGCGCCTCGTCGACGCTCCTGGTGGCCGAGAAGTGGCTCTACGTGAGTTGGTACAACTTCCGCACCACCGGTGCGGAAACCTGCATCGATAACGAAGGGTGGTGCGAAGGTTGGGACAACGACACGATCTGCACCAGCGGTACGGGCCCCGCCACTTGCGTGCTGCCGCAAAGCGATGCCGTGACGGGGTGGTCGTGCGGCTTCATTTTCGGCTCGGCGCACGTCACCGGCATGAACGGCGTGCTGTGCGACGGGGCGGCCCACTTCTTCTCCTACTCCATCGACCCTGATACCTGGAAGCATCTCTGTTGTCGCAACGACGGCCTGCCCGTGGACCTCAGCCGGAACTAGCAACGATCGGCCTCAGAATCGACTCCCCGTGAGGAGGGCTACGGCCAATATGCTTCCGAACCAGATCCTCGGCATTCCGATCAAGGCGAATCCGGTGCCGCCCGCTTGTGCAGTCCGCCCTGGCGGCGGATAGCCTAAACCGCCACGGCCACTATCTCGTCGGTCGGCGTTAGGACCAGCTCCTCACGCATGATCCCCACTTCCTTGGGGGCTTCAATGCCCAGCCGGACCCGGTTGCCGCAGATTTCCAGGACGGTGATTTTGATGCCGCCGTCGATGACGATCGATTCGTTGAACTTTCGGGAGAGTACGAGCATGATGGATCTTCCTTGATGGGGGTGGTTCGGGAGAATATATACGTATGTCCACAACATGGTTCATTGTATGAAATAGTATACGAATGTCAAGAACAGTCGGTTCTCGACTTAGACCATGGGTTCCTGCAACTATCGATCGAAGCCCAGGTCTTCTCCGTCGCCGTCGTTCTCACTGCGGCACGCGTCGCCCGCACGAACTCGTCGCTCGCAATCCGCTCCCACGCTCCATCGGCGTGCCATAACGCCACGTCGCCGGCGGCAAGCCCAAAGACCTGCCGCAAAAGTGCAGCCTCGATAGCCGGCGTCCAGGTCCAGCCGGCGGGCACGGCAACGCCTTCCCGCTCGACCCAACGTTCTCCCGGCAGCGGCGGCAAGACGTAGGATAGGTTTGTAACCTGTCGCGATGGACGTTGGCCGAGCACCGCCGCGCGTCCGTCGGCGGCGACGGCAAATCGCCAGCAGTCAAGGCGGAGTTGCGGGGCTTCCATCACGTAGGCGGCCCAGACGTTCGAACCGCGTCAGCAAGAGCGATGCCTCTTCCTCCCGGTCCGACCGGACCAAAGCGGGCGACAGCGTCGCGTCGCCCCGCCCGGCAAGCAGTGCCGGCGGTGATTCCAGGCCCATCCAGCGCGACAGCGCGGTCCATGGTCCCTGGGGAAGCCATCCTTGCGGCACCCGCGCCCCGATCGGCAGCAACTGCCCGTCGGCCAATACCGAGTACCGCCGTGCCCCGGCCACTGCCGCGAGTTGCCAGTGCAACTCCTCGCCCGATTGCGGACCGCGGAGCCAGACGGCTGCCGTGAGTTCGCAGATCTCGACGCCCGCGACTTGCCGCAAGCGGCCGGCGGCAGCCACGTCGCGGCGATCGAGGCACATGGCCCAACCCTGCGAGTTCATCGTACGGCTGCTATCGGACATATCCTTCATCCCTCATCCATCACGTCGCCACTCCCAACGGTTTCCAGAGCGACTCGACCTGCTTCTCCAGGAAGGCGCGCTGTTGCGGGTCTTTGACCCATTGGCAACGGGCCGCCAACAGGCCAAGGCGATCTTTCAAGTAACTTTTCTCGGTGGCGGGCAAGTCACCGCTGGCCGCCCGCTGGGCAATATGCTGCAAGTCCCTGGCCAGGCACTCCGGATCGGGCGCGTCGCCGCCTTGCGCGCGGGGATGACTTGCCTCCTGCTGGGCGCCGCTGCGATCGATGGCGTCCTGCACGATCGAGGCCAGCACTTCCTGTTGCTCCTCCGTATCCCAGATATAGCGCAATACCCACATGTCGGTGGGGTTGACCGCAAGCCTGCCGCACAACAGCGCGCTGGCCCCCAGCAGCCGTTGCAACTTCACCGCGCGGCGGTCGGAAATGGGAATGCCGGCATGGCGCAGGCGATGGACCAGTTCGACATAGGCGGCCCGCACGGCGCCCAGATCGATCTCGGCCAGCGTGCGATTCAAGCGGCGGATGTCTTCAATATCGAACACGGCGGTTTCCGCCCGCGGCAGGTCGAGCTTCCAGCCTGCTTCCAGCACGTCGACAAGCCGTTCCGGGACCACGTTGTCGCAACGCACGCGCAACAGGAAACGATCGAACAAGGCCCCCAGGGCGTCGTCTTCCGGCAATCGGTTGCTGGCGCTGACGACCATCAGCAGGGGCAGCACGCGGGTCTCGCGGCCGCGGCGAAAGACGCGTTCGTTGAGCACCATCAACAGGCTGTTGAGAATTGCGCTGTTGGCGTTGAGCAATTCATCGAGGAAGACCAGCGAGGCCTCCGGCAGCATGCCTTCCGTGTTGGTCACGAGGTCGCCTTCGCGGAGCCTGCGGATGTCGAACGGCCCGAACAGCTCGTTGGGCTCGGTGAAGCGGGTCAGCAGGTAATCGAACACGCGGCCATGGATCCGCCGGGCCAGGTCTTGCACCAGTGCGCTCTTGGCCGTGCCGGGCGGCCCCAGCAGGAAGAGGTGTTCGCCGGCCACGAGCGAAATGCCCAGCAGATCGATGATTTCGTCTTTGCCGACGAATGTCGCCTTCATCGGCGCGAGGATTTCCGCAGTCAGGCGTTGACCTAATTCGACGTGTTCGGAGGCAGGCATGGAACTTAGAGCTTAGAATTTAGAGCTTAGAACTTAGAACGTAGAGCTTAGGGATTTGAGATTTGAGATTCGTCATTCGTCATTCATCCTTCGTCATTTCCTCTCCTACTGCCTGCATGACGGCCTCCTCGACCCGCGGATCGCCGCGCCGGGAGCGGTCGTTGCGGGCGATGACCCGATCGCGGTAGATACCCAACAGACAAGGATGATTGACGATCGGTTCGATCGACTTCGGCGTCACGTCGGGCAGGCCCACCGACGACAGGGGCCAATCGGCAGCCCATTGGCGAAGATAACCCAAGAGGGGATCATTCTCCGCATCGCTACGGGCCAATCGCATCAGATCCGGCAGGAAGCGAAAGGTGAGATCGACGCTGTAGTGGAGCGAGGCGGCATGGTCGGAGGGGTCTTCGAGCCCGTCCCCAGCGTGGAGCGAGGCATGCTCGCCGACGGGAATCGGGGCGGTAAGGGCGGCGGCGATCATTTCCTCGCCCGCGTTGCGAAAGACCACGAATTGGCAGGCATGGAACAACGACACGGCTGCCCAGCGGGCCGCGGCCGGCGCCAGCGGCGGGGCCTCGCCCGGCAGGTCCAGCCGATACACGGCCTCTAGCCCGGCGAGCGTGGTTTCCGCCGCGCGAAGTTCGTCGGCCGGCACCGGCTCGGGGGCCGTGACCGGCACGCGCCCTTCCTCGAACAGGCGCTCCAGAAACTGGCTGAGGGTTAGTCGCACGGAAGTCTCGCGATTATTCACCTTCTCTCGTCGGTATCGAATCCAACCTTGAGTCTACAGTTCCCAGGCGGCAGAGACAACTGACCCGCTCAGCCGCCCAGGAAAACTGCGCAGTCCCGGCGGCACCGGGTTATCCGCCAGATCCTGGAAACGACTGCGAAGGACCCTGACCGTCGAAAACCCGATCCAGTTCTCGCCTCAGGGTTGCCGCCGACCCGCGCCGCGGCGTGGATTCCCGTGCGGGCGGGCTGACCGGCTTCCGGCGACCGCCTTTCGCCTTCTTTCGCCCCTTTCCGGCCCCACCCTTTTGGAACACGTCGTTCGGCAACGTTGCCGAACGAGAAACGCCGGCAAAGTCGTCCAGTCGAAGATGCAAGTCATTTGGCACCCATGACTTGCGTCGATCGTGCGGCATGCCAGCCGCACCGCCGTTCGCCGGCCGCGCCGCGCCGGTATTACCCCGGTACGAATGATCCTCACCCTCGGGGGAAATCCCGTAAGACGGATTGGCAATCCGTCCTGCAGGTTCAGTGATCTCCGGCCGCGCCGAGCCGGTATCGGCAACTCCGTTTTCTGTTCGCGGGATGGGCTCTGTTGGGGCGCGCTCCGCTGCCTCGCCTCCCTGTTGGTCTGCGGCAATCGCGGGCGAACCGGCCGGCGCTGCGGGCCGGGCCGCATCCAACCGCGCCTCCGCTGCCTGGAGTTTTTCCTCAACCGCGGCCGCCTCGACCTTCAGCGTCGCGCAGGCCTCCTCGTCCGCCGCCTCCTTGGCCGCGTCGATGCGGGCCTCGATTGCCTGGAGCTCTTCCTCGGCTGCGTCGCCCTCGGCGCGAATCGCCGCGCGGGTCTCCTCGTCCGCCGCGCGGGTCTCCTCGTCCGCCGCGCAGGTCTGCTCGTCCGCCGCCGCGTCCTCGCCCGCATCCAGCCGCGTCTCCAGGGCGCGGCGATTCTCATCGAGCACTTCCTGGTTGACGCGGATCGCGGCGAGACACGCGGCGTCCGACCGCGTCGTGACGACCGTTCGCACCCTCCGGCCGGACGGGGTCGTCGTTGTCTTCACCGTCCGCGTGAGGCCGTCTTCATTGCCCGCCGCGTCGCTTTTTAGGTTTTCGGCCCATTCCCGCCGCGACCGTTCGCGGCAGTGCAGGCCCTCCATGGCCTTCAGCGCCGCCAGCGCCTTGCCCAGGCAGGCGGCGTTGCCGGTCCGCGGCTCCGTGCGGACCGTGGTGGTCGTCGTCGGGCCGCCCTCGGCCGGCTCGCTCGTCACGACGGTTTGCGTCCGCCGATCGGCCTTGGAGCGGTTCCACTCCCGCAGGGCCCGCTGGTACAGCAACTCGTAGCGGGCGGCCAGTTTGGCGGTCATCCGCGGGGTGCCCAGGGCCTGGGCGGCGGCGCGGCCCAGCGGCCGCCCCCGGAGCCATTGGCAGACGGTCGACTTGGCGATGCCGAGCGCGGCGGCGATTTCCCGGTAGGAGCGGCCCTCTCCGGCGAGTTGCGCGGCGCGGGGGAGCAAGGCCGCCTTCTGCGCCCGCCGGGCGGCGAGGTGGGGGTTGCCCCTCTGTGACGGTTCGGTGTTCATGATGCGATTCCCGATTGTGGTGGGGGAGTAGCGGCGTCCCTCCGCCGGCCCTGCGGGGCCGCGGCGGGGATCGCTTGCTCGCTACCGTAATTATCGATAGTATTCCGTTCGTGTCAAGGGCTCGCCGCGCATGGTGCGCGGCCGAGGCCCCCGCGGCATGCAGCACATCCCGTGCCAAACCGCACAATACTGCACAACTATAAATAAGTATCGATAAATATGTACGCCTGACGGCGGGACCGCCGCGGGTCGCGGCCGCGCGGCTGCCGGAATGGCAGGTTCGGGGCGGGCCCGCGCCGGCCTGGCTGCCAAAGTCGGCAGGCCGCGCCCGCCGCCTGGGGAAAAAGCGCAGCCGACCGCGCGGCGGAGATGAACTCAATCGTCCCTCCGGGACTAGAAAGCTTCGTAGATTGCCCAATACCCAGCAGAAATACGATGAACAAGCACCGAGCCCGTACCGTGTCGTCAAACAGAACGTGCCTTCGCCAATGGCTTACACCGCTCAGGAAAGAATCCATCGTGAGGCCAGCATGAGTACCTGCCACTTTCAACGAACCCGATACTTGACGATCCGCAAATTGCCGGCGTCGCCCACGTAGAGATAGTCGGCGCCGTCGACCTGTACCGCGGCGACGCCCGTCGGATGGGCAAAACCAGTGCCCGCGGTGTCGTCCCACGTGGCGGGGCTGCCATATTCCAAAAGCAACCTGCCCTGCGGCGAAAGACAATGAATCTTCTCGGTCTCGCTGTCGACGCCCCAGATCCGCCCCTGGCTGTCGACGGCCGCTTGTCGCGGAGCGGCGAAGGCCAAGGCATCGGCGCCGCCTTGTGGTTGGGCACCTGCCTCCCAGCGAATCTTGCCGTCGGCGCCGACTTGGTACACGGCCTGCAATGGCAGGGCGGCCAGGATGATGTTACGCTGGGCGTCCAGCGACAGCGAATAGACGCATTCCCACGGCCCGAAGGTCCGCCGCACGGCATAGAGCTCGCCGAAGTCGAGGAACGGGTCCATCCGGCCGTCGGCATGAACCTTCTTGAGCGTGAAGGCCGGCCAACCCTTGCGCCATCCTTCCTCGATAACGCGGACATACACGCCGCCGTCGCGGTCGGGCAACACGCCCCAGATCGGCACGGCCCCGTCGCTGGAAAGCGATTTCTCGGCCGGGATCGTGCCCAGCAGCTTCAACCCGTTCGGCTCGACCCGATAGCGGGCGACGCGGTGTTTGCCTTCGTGGTCCGCATTGCCGACAACGTGGCACGTGCCATCGGCGGCGAACGCCACGGCGACGGCCCGCCAGGGCAGTTCGCCGCGAATGCGAACCGCGTCGGTGCGAGGATCGAGTGAGAGCAGCCGCCCGCCCGTGTCGGTGGCGAACCACACGTGGCCCTGAGAATCGGTGGCCAGCGGCGTAGGGGCGGGGAACAGATTCGGCCACTGGGCCATAAACGATCGGGCCGGCACGGCCACTTCGGCGAGCACGCCCGCCTTGAGTTCATACTTGCGCAGGTCGTAGCGGTCTGGCCCGCCGTTAAACGCTACGTAGAACGTCGACTCGGGCCCGATCGCGACACTGTGTCCGCCGGAGCCAACGTCGAGCGTGGCGACCGGCCGGCCGCTCTTGTCGGCCATGCGCAGCACGGCCAGCGTGTTGCGATCGGTAAGCACGGCCATCCACGGGCCGCGCACGTCAACGGCCAGCGGGCCGCCCGGCGTCTTGATGACGCGCTCCGGCTCGTTATGGTGGTCGGCGCGGAAGACCTGAATGCGGCTGTTGCCCCGATCGGCCACGTAGATGCACCCCCCGACATCCTGCGTGGCCATGGCAGGATTCTGGAACCGGCCCGGCGCGGTGCCTTGCCGCTGGGCGGCAAAGACCCAAGGATAGTCAAGCCGGTAATCGCCCGAAAGCAGAAAGCAGACGACCAGACGCTCGCGATCTGGCGGAATGACGTATACTTCAGATAGAGGTGGATACGGATGCAAATCATGAAGGCCCTCATCAAGATTGCCCTGGTCTTGGCTGGTTACGTGGCGGCAGTGCTGTTGGCCAGCGCCGCCGTCGCTGTCCGGATCGCCAACACCAGCGGCCCGGATGCACAGGCGTCGGCTGGAATGTACGCCTTCGGCGACGGACTGGTGTTCATCGCCGTCTTCGGCGCGGTAGCCCTCTTCCCGACCGGCCTCGCCCTCTGGTTCTTGCGGCCCTACCGCTGGTTCTGGATCGCGATCTCGACCACGGCGTTGATGATCGCTGCGACCGGACTCCTGGCCGTGTCGATTTACGGTCTGACAGCGCACCTGGTGCTTCCCCGCGAGTCCCCGTTGGAGATCGGGGCGGCCTTGGCTGGCTTGCGGATGCTTCTTGCACCTCCTCTGGCCGCCGCCTTCGGGCTTGCCGGGGTCATCGCGTCTAGCCGGGTATCGAGGTGGTCGCTGATCGCGGCAGCCGGGATGGAAGGGGCGGTGGCCGGATACGCCGTCCTGCATTGGTACGTTGGTTGCTGCTATATTTGACCGGCTCTGCCGCGTGTTCCTGCCCATTCTGTCCGCCGCGTTTGCCCGGTGTCGGCCACCCGGCCCCAAGAGCCCCACACGGCGCGGACATCGCGGTCACGGGCGGGCTGTCGCCAGCCAAGATCGTCCTACTGACGGGCGACGATGGACGAGTCGCGGGAAAGGTTACTTGTTCGAGTCCGGGGCGGCCACGCCCCGGTCGGCCTTCACGAGTCGGGTGTCCTTGCCCAAGTCTTTCAAGCTAGCATTGAGTGGCTTTTTGCTGTTGGCGTTGCGCAAGTATACGAGCGGTAGAAACATGCGGATGTTTTTCGTCGTAGACCCGTTTCGGGGTCGGTTTCTTGGGGCCACGGATGTTTCTGCGGAAGCGATTGAGACGTACATTCGCGGCCAGAGCCTTCAGGATTCGCGCCAACTCGGCAGGATTGAGCAGGGCGAAGTGTGTTGTCCATTCCGCCTCGGGAATGGCGATCATCATCCCGTGGTATGTAGCGGCCACTTCGCCCGCCAGATAATAGCCCGAGAGATCTTCGCGTTTTGCTTTGTCGCCGTGGGTCGCGACCAAAGCGCTTTTCACCACGCTGGTCACGTTGTAGGCCAACAGGGCCACGCAGAAGCTCAACAGTGCCGCGCCGGGATAGCCCAAGGTCTTGATCTTGCCGTTAAATGCCTGGTCCAACTCGTGGAATGCTCTTTCCACCGTCCAGCGATGGAGATAGAGGTTCGCAACGCTGCGGGCATTGGCGACCGTTTTGGGCAGGTTCGTCAACACGTGGATCTCGGTTTCCCCGTCGCGGGTCGGCTCCTTCAATTCGATAGTAACGCGGCGAATCGTCCTCGGTTTTCCCTCCTCGTCCGTTATCTGCATTTGTTGCTCGTAGATCATGCCCCTGGGACAGCGGCCGATCTTGTGGTGCTTGCCCGGCAGTTCGTAAGTCAAGTTCTGCTTGTGTTGGCGAATGACGAACGCCGCGTCTTGGTTCGCGATCCCGAAGAGAAACCCGGTTGTACAGAAGTTGCGGTCAGCGATCCACAGGTCCCGCGCTTCCACGGTCGTCAAGACTTGAGGCAGCAGACTTCGCTCCTGGGCATGTCCATCCTCGCAAGGGAAAACGTCTGTCGCCAGCATCCGATCCGGCTCCAGGACCACCAAGGCATGCCCCGGCAACGGACCGGCGGCAATGCTCCGCAACTCCTCGATGCGGTGTTCGGTGGCAGCCAGATGGTTCCCGTCGAGGATTTTCGTCCGGTAGCCGGCCAGCAGCGGCTGGCGCCGTGGCGCCAACTGCGCGACTATGTCCGCCATCCGCATGGCCGTCTGCCGCACCATCTGTCGGGAAACCTCCGTCTCTATCTGATTGAGCTTGTTGTAGACCGACGTAACCGAGACAGTGAATTCCTCCTCGCGTGCCAGGTAGGCATCGTTGACCGACCTGCGGCCGCCCGTCGCCACAACGGCCAACAGGTTCACGACCGAGGAAAACAAAAGCTCTCCACAACGCTGACGTTTCGCGGTCTTTGAAAAGATCTCGTCCAACAATTCCGCTGTAACGGCATTTTCCAACGTGCCGCGAAACATTACACTCACCGCGCTTTTCGTAGCAAACCGATCGAATATCTCACTGAACATCACTGTGTTACCATCCTAACAAATTGCTCTAAGGTCAAGTACGATAACACATTATTCACAAACTACAACACGTTGGCCAGGCCGCTAGCAATGCTAACACTGACAGCTTGAAAGACTTGGAGTAACTATGCCTAGTATAACGCGCCCCGCGGCCGGAAAATTCATTCTTGCCGAAAAGCTACACGCCGCGCTCGGCCTGCCGCCCATCGGCCAAACGCACCATAAGCTCCTGCGGCCCGCGGATGCCAAGGATATGTTTGGCCTCGATCCCGACCACTACAGAAAGGTCGTTGGATCAGGGTTGACCCACGAGACAGTGGTCGCCGCGAAACTTTACGGCGAACGAAACACCGCACGACTGCGAGTTATGCTGGGGGGCAATCCGACCGTAGCCCCCGCGCTGATCTTTCCGTACTTTGACCGCCTCGGCCAGCCTACGAACTATAGCATCGCGAGGCCGAGCAATCCCCGTGTTGGGAAAGACGGCAAGGATGTAAAGTACGAAATCCCGGCCGGTCAAGGCAGTCGTGCCTACTTCCCACCGCTGTCTATCGTCTGGAGGGCACTGAAGACGCCCGGCGAAATGCTGCTGATTACCGAAGGAATCTTGAAGGCGTTGGCCGCAACGCAAGCCGGTCTGCCGTGTATCGGACTAATGGGGGTCTGGAACTGGGTTATCGGCAAAAGCGATCCGCGACACCTGATTAGCGACCTCGCAACGATCGACTGGCGAGGGCGAATTGTCCTGATTGTCTTTGACTTCGACAAGAAGCGGAAGCCAAATGTCCACCACGCCGAAGCGGAGCTTGCCAGAGTGCTTACCGAGCAAGGGGCCGACGTTCGTATTCTACGATTGCCCCCCGGCCCGCGGGACGCAAACGGGATACCAGAGAAACAGGCAATTGACGACTATATCTACAAATACGGTGAGGAGTCATTCCGCCAGTGGATAAAAGGTCAGTTGGTCAAGTCGCCCGTGCGGTCACTTGCCGACTGGCGACAGGAAACGTGCGACAATCGAATTGCTTCGTTAGGGCAACCAGGGGTGAACCTAGACACCGGTCCTACCGGCGCCGGGAAGTCGTTTGCCGATTCGGTGGCACTGCGGAAGCTGGGAACCGAAGGGCGTTCGGTTATATTAGGACCGACGCACTTGAACTGCCATCAGGTCGAGAAAGACCTTCGGGAACAAGGCATCGAGGCGGTTGTCTTCCCCCAGCTAACAGGGCAGACCTGCCTAAATTTTGAAGAAGCCGGGGAAGTGATTCGGCGAGGGCTGGTATTCCAGAGGGTACTCTGTCCCGGATGTGAGTATGCCGACGAGTGCGAGTACTTCGCCGGGTCTAAGGCTGCTATCGCGGCGCAGCATTGTATTGCCACATTAAAACGGGGAGAAATTCAAATGCACAAGCTGACCAAGGGACGCGATTACGTTTCCTTCCACGAGAATGCGGCCGACATGCTGCGGCCACAGGTCGAAGCCACAAGAGGTTTCCTTCCGGTCAAGCAACTCGCTCATCAAGCTAAATTGCGATGTGCCAACAAGCGTGATCGGTTATTTTGCCGTCGCATGGCCGAAATTGCAAGGGACCTGCACAGATCGGTCAGCGGGGTGAACAAATCAGATGTGATCCCGCGGCCAAAGCAAGCACCCTACGAACCTACGGATCAACTGGACGAGCGCCTATGGAGCACAATGCGGGAGCTTGGAATTTATCCCCCGGGTAACGCGCTTGCACTCGTTAGGAAGGCGGCGGCAGGGCAACCAAGTCTTTCAAGCTGTCAGTGTTAGCATTGCTAGCGGCCTGGCCAACGTGTTGTAGTTTGTGAATAATGTGTTATCGTACTTGACCTTAGAGCAATTTGTTAGGATGGTAACACAGTGATGTTCAGTGAGATATTCGATCGGTTTGCTACGAAAAGCGCGGTGAGTGTAATGTTTCGCGGCACGTTGGAAAATGCCGTTACAGCGGAATTGTTGGACGAGATCTTTTCAAAGACCGCGAAACGTCAGCGTTGTGGAGAGCTTTTGTTTTCCTCGGTCGTGAACCTGTTGGCCGTTGTGGCGACGGGCGGCCGCAGGTCGGTCAACGATGCCTACCTGGCACGCGAGGAGGAATTCACTGTCTCGGTTACGTCGGTCTACAACAAGCTCAATCAGATAGAGACGGAGGTTTCCCGACAGATGGTGCGGCAGACGGCCATGCGGATGGCGGACATAGTCGCGCAGTTGCGCCACGGCGCCAGCCGCTGCTGGCCGGCTACCGGACGAAAATCCTCGACGGGAACCATCTGGCTGCCACCGAACACCGCATCGAGGAGTTGCGGAGCATTGCCGCCGGTCCGTTGCCGGGGCATGCCTTGGTGGTCCTGGAGCCGGATCGGATGCTGGCGACAGACGTTTTCCCTTGCGAGGATGGACATGCCCAGGAGCGAAGTCTGCTGCCTCAAGTCTTGACGACCGTGGAAGCGCGGGACCTGTGGATCGCTGACCGCAACTTCTGTACGACCGGGTTTCTCTTCGGGATCGCGAACCAAGACGCGGCGTTCGTCATTCGCCAACACAAGCAGAACTTGACTTACGAACTGCCGGGCGAGCGCCACAAGATCGGCCGCTGTCCCAGGGGCATGATCTACGAGCAACAAATGCAGATAACGGACGAGGAGGGAAAACCGAGGACGATTCGCCGCGTTACTATCGAATTGAAGGAGCCGACCCGCGACGGGGAAACCGAGATCCACGTGTTGACGAACCTGCCCAAAACGGTCGCCAATGCCCGCAGCGTTGCGAACCTCTATCTCCATCGCTGGACGGTGGAAAGAGCATTCCACGAGTTGGACCAGGCATTTAACGGCGAGATCAAGACCTTGGGCTATCCCGCGCGGCACTGTTGAGCTTCTGCGTGGCCCTGTTGGCCTACAACGTGACCAGCGTGGTGAAAAGCGCTTTGGTCGCGACCCACGGCGACAAAGCAAAACGCGAAGATCTCTCGGGCTATTATCTGGCGGGCGAAGTGGCCGCTACATACCACGGGATGATGATCGCCATTCCCGAGGCGGAATGGACAACACACTTCGCCCTGCTCAATCCTGCCGAGTTGGCGCGAATCCTGAAGGCTCTGGCCGCGAATGTACGTCTCAATCGCTTCCGCAAGAACATCCGTGGCCCCAAGAAACCAGCCCCGAAACGGGTCTACGACAAAAAACATCCGCATGTTTCTACCGCTCGTATACTTGCGCAACGCCAACAGCAAAAAGCCACTCAATGCTAGCTTGAAAGACTTGGGCAGGGCAACTCGACCTGCTTTTTGCGATGGTGGACGAGCGCGAGATTGCGGGCAAGACTCTACTGCGGCGGTCGATCGTCGGCTGTTCCAAAACGGAACTGCCCACGAAACCCGCGGTTTGGATAAACGATGCCACGGGGAGTCGACCCGATACTGAAATGCTGCTCGGGCGTCCCGTGACAGACAAGACGCCCTCGGGCAGAATAGCCCGCGCATCCCGTTTTGCAAATCCAAGACGATGTCAAGCAGGTTACGTCCCCAAGAGTCGCCGCAAACATCCTCCGTGGCATCTTGCTCGACCTTCCCTATAACCGCGTCGGCGTGATAACGCACAAGCGGCTCTGCGAGCCGATCCGACGCCAGCTTCGGGCGGAATATGGACGCCGGATTGCGATGCTGGCGCATTTCAGGGGAGGGCAATCTCGCGGCTCTAACGAGTGGATCGCATCGTGTGACGCCTTGATCGTGCTAGGAACCCCGCGGGTGCCCCCCTCGGCGATTCGGTCCCATTTGGTTCGACTCGGTAAGCTGCAAGCTGCTCGCATGGAAGCATCCGAGATGGGCTGGTCGTGGGACTATTGGAGCGGCTCAGAGGAATCAGGAAACCGCAGGACGGTGCGGACATGGCACTACACAGACCATGACTGGCACGCGGCATACTGCTCGCTTGTCGTCAGTGAACTAAAGCAATCATTGGGGCGCGCTCGCTCGATCCTCAAGGACGACGGTATCCCGGCCTTCCTTGTAACGACGGAGGATCTCGGCGAAACTCTTGCTGCTCATCCATTCGCCCGATTGACTGATGCGCAAAGCAAGGTCCTGGCGCGATGCATAACGGTAAGTCTCGTCGAATTTGTACGGGGCCGTCTATTGCGACATTGGTGGGAATATCTCGGCCTTGGGCGTATAAGGTGCTTTGTCAATTGCGCAAAGTTGGCAAAGTCCGGATGTATGGCAAGCGATGGCTAGCTTCCTTGCCGCCGCAGCCGCAGTTTTCGATTACCTTTCCCTAAGCAGCCCTTTATAGGGAAAGGTAATCGAAATAGCAGTCCGCCCTTTCAATGATAGGAATCTTGCGAAAACGACAATACACGATCGACCCGCGGGACAACCGGCCCGGATAGCGCGGGCTAAAGGCGTATTCTTCAGGGCTTGCATTCCGAGCACGGGCGCTTCCCGGCTTTGATTGCGTCGTCCCGCGTTGCGTAGTGGACTAGATTCCTTTCGGAAATCTTCGCCGCCGACTTGCAATCGGCCCGATGGAATACCTGCGATCTCGACGAGGCGACGAATCCCCCGGCGACGGGCGCGGCGTTCGGCGTCCACGCCGCGGCCCGGCGCGTTTCCGAATAGCCCTTCTATTTCGCCTCATACGGTTCGGAGTGGGCCGTGTGTGCCTGCCAGTTGGCCGCGTACCGGTCGGCTAGTGCCTTGTCGCGGATAACGAGCACGTTCGGCGCTGACGTTGCCCCTCGAAAAGCTGTCTGACGAGGACCAGGTCTGGATCAAGAAACGCCCAAATTGACCCGTGGGCCCCAGCCATTTGGGATGCCCTATTGCAATGGGAGGGGCGGGGAACTAGGCTGAAGGGCTGTCGCTTGCTGTTCTTTCTAGCTCTAGGAGACGCATCATGCACGCCAAGACTTTGGCACGCGGTTTGCTCGCGGTGGCGTTGATCGCTTCCGCCGTGTCGGTTCAAGCCGACGTATTCAACATGCCCAGCGGGGATACGAGCATGCAATTCGTGACCGTGGGCGACCCAGGCAACGTTGCAGACACGGTAACAGAGAGCGAGTATCCGGGTGGTGATTACGGCTCCGTTCCTTACGTCTACCAGATGGGCAAATACGACGTGACATTTGGCTAATACTGCCAATTCCTCAACGCCGTGGCAAAGACGGATACCTACGGATTGTACAACTCCAATATGGCCGTAGAGTATTCGCCGATGTTTGGCGTGGCGCAAAGCGGGACTTCGGGCAACTTCAGCTACTCGGTTACGGGCAGCTACAGCCAAGGCGTCAATTATCCGATTTGCTGTGTTTCTTGGGCCGATGCGGCGCGTTTCTGCAACTGGTTGCAAAACGGTCAGCCGACTAGCGGCACGGAGACCGTCGGGACGACTGAGACGGGGGCTTACACGATGAACGGTGACACCACCGGCTATGCCGAAACCCGCAACCTGGGTGCCACGTATTTTATTCCCTCCACAAACGAATGGTATAAGGCAGCATACTATGTAGGCGGCGGGACCAACGCTGGGTATTGGACGTATCCGACGAAGAGCAACACCATCCCAAGCAACGTACTTTCTCCGACCGGGATGAACAACGCTAACTACTACAACGGTGGCTACACTACTATCACGACATCACTCACACCCGTGGGCTCGTTTGCAGACTCGCCCGGCCCATACGGAACTTATGACATGGGTGGCAACGTCTGGCAATGGACCGAGATGAACACCGGTGATTTCTTTCGTGGTTTGCGTGGCGGGTCGTTCGATGGCTCGTACAACGACATGGCATCCTCCGGCGAAAGCGAGACCAGCCCCATTGGCGAGTTGGATAACGTCGGTTTCCGTGTTGCAAGTGTCCCCGAACCTTCCACGTCCGTGCTGCTGGGATCGGCACTGCTAGTACTTGGCGTACTGTACCTGCGGCGACGTAGGCGGCCGTCACTCGCCATTGTCCAACCCTCCGAAGAGGATTGCAGCGGGGGCGTTGTGCCGTTCCCGTGCATCGCTCTCGGTCCACGTCGATTGAATCGCGCGGCATAGTACGGCTATCTGCCGAAGGGCTTCTTGACGTGCGGACGGGGCACGGGAACCGGTTCGGCAGCATTGTCGTACCGCTCCTTTTCGTGGAGCACGCAGCCGGCGCGATGGAGTCGCTCCTTCCCCGATCCAATTAGGCGATGGTGGATCCGTTAATTTGGTTTCGCAAGAGTTAAGCCTTGTTGCGTCCGGCTTTGGCTTGCCGGAGATACACGAATACCGTGTTCCGCGAGACGCCCAAGGCGGTTGCGATTTCCTCGGCCGTCAGCCCCTTCTCCTGGAGTTTGAGAGCGCGTTCGGGGTCGGCCTTGCTTGTGCCCGGCTTGCGCCCCCGGTACTTGCCAACCTTCTTCGCCACGGCGATACCGGCCGCCTGTCGCTCGCGGCGGGTCTCTTGCTCCATCTCGGCAATTCCCAGAAGGACGGCGGCCAGCATCTTCCCGATGGTCCCGTTGAAGTCGATCTGCTGCGTAACGGCCACGACGCGCAGCCCCCGGTCGCACCATTCACATAGCGTGTTGATCCCTTCACGCAAGTTGCGGGAAAGGCGGTCCAGCTTGTAGACCACGACGGTTGCGACCTTGCCCGCGAAAACGTCGCCTTGGAGTTTCTCGAAACCGGGGCGGTTCAGGTTGTCGCCGGTCTTCTTGTCGGTGTACCATTGGACACCCGCGGGGTCGATACCGTTGCCCGTGAGCCAGCTTGTAATCTCGGCCCGCTGGCCGGCTTCATTCTGCCCTACGGTGCTTACGCGAACATACGCCGCAACAGATTTAGGGGTCTCTTTCTTCATCGCTCATCTCCCGTATAGTGGTTATTTGTATAGTACCTAATACAGTATACTCTACACGGTACTAGAAGGAAAGGGGGCAATTCCCTAGAAATTCGGGGTGCGAAAGACCAAAAAGGGCGGATACCCTAAACGATACCCAATTAGTAATAGGTTCGGCGGCCGGGTAGGCAGTCGGCCTTGCAACGGCAAACACTGGGGCGGAAGCAAGCCGGGGGACCGCAAGCAGGTTAGCGATACCAAAGTGCGGGCTATCCTCAAGATGAAGGCCGACGGAGAGCGCATCGCCGACATCGCCCGTACCGTGGGCGTTTCGCGGCCTACCGTCTATGCCGTTCTCAAGGATTGACACCGGCGTCGAATTGTTTAAGATTGGCGGCGACGGATGGCGCTTTGTATCGCCCGACGTTGACCGGCTCTGGTACGTACAAAATGCAGAATATAGGCAATCCAGACAAGACGGGAGTCAGGCTATGTTGAAGCCATTAGAGCAATGGCACTGCGACGTGTGCGGTGAGGTGATCGAGTGTCCCAAGGACGGATACGTTATTTGGAAGAACGATGACGACCACCGAGACCATGATTTTACGGTCATCCACAAAATCAAGTGCGATCCCAAGAAGGGTTTTCCATGCTCGATGCCCATAGAGACATTTCTTGGAGCCGACGGGCTAGTTTATCTGACTTCGTTCTTAAGCCTTGGCCCTATCAAAGGCGTAATGGGGTCCAACTTCACGGGAGTGCGCGACTTCGACGAATTTGTAGACTTCATGCGGCGAATGCAGACACCGTATTACGAAGATGCGAGGCGGTTTTATGAGACAGAAGACGTTGTCGAACGGTATAATGACGCAAACGAAGTGATGCCTTACATGCCGGAGTACTGTGAAAAAATCGCGCGTGAAGAAGAGGGTATTGAGTGAACCGACACCGCCATCAATACGGTCCCCTGACGGGCGCAGCCTCCAATACTTTCCTGACCGGCTTCTGAATAGCCGATAGACGGTCGGCGAGTACCTTCATCTCGATAAGCAGGTCATCCGGAGCTTCCTTGAGGCGCTCGACTTCCTCGTTTAGGTGAAGGTGCAAGTGCCTGTCGGTCTCGGCCTCCACCTTGCTCCGCCTGTTCTTCTGCCCCAGCCCTTCCAGTCGTGCTATCTCGCGGGCGCAAGCTATCGCGACCTGGAGGTAACTCGGATCGCCGAGCCGCCTCTCCACGGTCTTTGTGACCGGCTCTTTCGTTACCTTGCCCTTGCCCTCACATGCCCCGCACTTCCGCCGCCCGCGCTTGCCCGCTCCGTCGCACGCCGCGCATTTTTCGGGGCGGTATTCGGTGACTACCCTGTGGCCCGGCCGCTTGCTCCTCTCCCATTCAACGTTGGCGGCATACATCAGCCTGTTCAACATCTCGATCAACAACAGGCGACACTCCCGGTTCTTCTTCGGCCGTTCCCCGACCCACTTTGCCATCAACTCCGAACAATGCTGATGGACCTGATCCACCGAGATACCCAGCCTCAGCCCGATGGACCGCCGGTCATGTCGGCCGGTCAGTATGAATTCCTCAACCCTGGCCTGAAGCCTTAGATACTCAACAACCTGGATGTCCTTGTCGCCCACGAGTATTCCTAACCGCTATGCCCTACCGCACGAGGGGTTTTGCCGCCGTAACGCGATTATACGCCCGCACGAAAGGCCCCTCCGCGGCCGGTGCGGAAGGGGGAAGGGGGCCGACTACGGCGGCTAGGAATGCCGTACCCACCCCTGTAAGGGTCAAAAGCTGGCTTATATTCTCATTGCAAGGATTCTCGCGGTAGACACATGATGATCTCGATCCCCCTTGATCTTCTTGGGTTGCGGCAGCTTCGGCCCGCGCTTGTGCTTGCTGTACTTGCGCGGGTCAAGACGCTTTGCCAAATCCACGAGAGTGGCCGCAAACTCCTTGTTGGACATTGTACGGAAGAGCTTCCATTTTTCCTCGCGAATGGCAACCATCATTCCCGGAGTCATTTCAGCCACCTCCAGCGTCAGATAGTACATCGACAACTCGTCTTCCACGTACGTCTTGCCCAAGGCAACGCAGACGGCAGCTTTGACGACCGACACTGCATTGAAAGCCACGCAGGCGACGCAAAATCCAAGCAACGCCGCCTTGGGATACCCCAGGGTGTCGATTTCGCACCGCAGGTCGTCGGTCAACTGTTGAAAGGCGGTTTCGATCGTCCAGCGATCGGCATAAAGTTCCGCGATCTTCAGTGCGTTGGCCGCTTTCTTCGGCAGATTGCTGAGAATGTGCAACTCCGTGTCCCCGTCCTTGTTGGGCTTATCCAGGACGATTGTAATGCGGCGAGCCGTGAAAGTCTCTCCGCTTTCGGGATCGGTCAAGAGAATCGCTTGTTCGTAGATTTTTCGCCCACGGCGATCCTGTCCTGCCCAACGTCGTTTTCCCTGCAATTCCCAGCAAAGCGTCGAGGCATGCTGGCGAATCACGAAGAAAGCCCTGCGACGACGAATGCCAAACAAGAATCCGGTCGTGCAGAAATTGCGGTCCGCGATGATGCAATCGCGGCTGGAAATACATGCCAATGCTTGGTTCAACAACGAACGTTCCTGGGCATACGCGTCTTCGCAGGGAATGACGTCGGTGATCAAGCTGTACCGCGGATCGTAGAACACCAGCGATTGCCCCGGCAAGGTGGCCGCGCGGAAACGACGCAACTCGAAGATCCGATGTTCCGTACCGGCAAGATGGTTCCCATCCAATGCCCGCACACGGTAACGAGGGAGCAGCGGCGGAGCCTGCGGTCCCATCGCCTTGATGCAGGGGAGCAGTTTCTCGGCCGAGTAATGTACCAACGCCGCGGGAACCCGTGGCTCCATGCGTTTGAGTTTGTCGTAAAGGGACTGTCGCGTCACGGGGATCTCATTTGGATGCGCCTGGTAGTAAGCTCCCACCGAGGGCGATTCCTTGAACACGATACGGGGGTATCTAGGCTAGAACCGGGGGACAGCACCGGCCGCGAACACGGCAAAGGCAGCCCCCCCCTAAAAGCGGCTGCATTAGGCTGTTTACTTATGGATTGATACGGTATAATAGGACCGGCGGCACCGGCGGGGAGTCATGACCCAGCCGGGGCCATCTTATCCGTAGCCCGGATTGGCCGGCCGCCCTATTCTCTATTTCACGGGCTACGACACAGAAAGGGCTACAAGATGGCAAAGTCAAACGGAACACCGCTTAGGTTCGCGGCACTGGTGCGCGTTTCTACCGAGCGGCAGGAGAAACAGGGGGAGTCTCTCCGCACTCAGCGCTCGCAGATCGAAAGCACCGTTAAGAAGTTGGGGGCTACGGTCACGCGGTGGTACGCTGGCCAGGAACACGCGACAGCGGGTTGGGAGCGTGAGCAGCGGGACAGTATGCTCGCGGAGGCTGAGAAGGACCGCAGACCCTTTGACGCGGTGATCGTGGCGCATGAGGACCGTTGGAGCAGGGACGATACCCGAAGCGGGGCAGACCTTGAGCGATTGCAGCGCGCAGGCGTCCGCTTCTTTGTGCTGGATCGTGAGCAGGACCTGACGGACCCAACCGTGCGCCTTTACCTGGGTATGTCCGCATTGATCGGGGCATACCATTCTCGGAACCAAAGGAAGAAGGCATTTGAAAACCGCATCGAACGTGCCAAGCGCAATATCCCTACGTGCGGCAAGCTGCCGTTTGCCAGAGCGTTCGACAAGGAGACCGGCACTTTTATCGTAGACAAGAAGAAGCAGGCCATGATCGAAGATATAGCCAAGCGATACCTTGCCGGAGAAGGTTTGTGGGCGCTGGCCAGCGAGTACGGCCAGAACCACCCGAACATTACCCGGTGCCTGCGCGAACGGTGCGGCACTACCTTCACAATAACGTTTCGCTCCGAGGAACTGGGAATTGACGAAACCATTCCAATCAAGGTTCCTCGTCTGCTACCGGAGGGTCTCATCCGGCAGGTTTGCCAGAGAATGGACGCCAAGCGAACGTACCTTCACGGCACGCCGAAGAACGAATACTTGCTCGGTGGCCGCGTTTTCTGTGCGCTCTGCGGCTGCAATCTCACTGGCGCGACAAGCCACGGCAAGGACCGGTACTATCGGCACAATCGCAAATACATCAAGTGTTCGCTCGATCCGTTGCCATGGGTGCGAGCAGACAAGCTTGAAGCGGCAGTCGTGCGAGATGTTTTCAACCTGCTGGGCAATCCGGCCGCGATCGAGCGAGCGGTGAAGGCAGCGATTCCTGATGCGAATAAGGCCATCAGGCAGCGTGAACGACTCCAGGCGGACGTGGCGAAGATTCAGAAGGCCCGAGACCGAGTGCTAAGCCTTATCCAAAAGGACGCGATAACCGACAGACAGGCTGAATTGAAGCTTCTGCAATTGAAGTCTCAGGAGGCCGCGCTGCTAGCGAAGCTAGACGGGCTAGTCGTTGACGTTCCGGACGCTGGGGCAATCCGCCGAGCTTTGCACTTGTTTGACGAAGGAGGCGTGATCGCGATCATGGATGACGAGGGCAACGAATACGCAGGCGGGAACAGCGTTCAGTCGTTCCTGCTTATGTCAAGCGCGGACCGTCGCGAACTTGTGCGGGTTGCCTTTGACGGCAAGTTGCCGGATGGCAAGCCCTCTGGCGTGTACATAACCCCTACGGGAGGAGATCGCCATGGCCCCAAGCGGTTCAGCTACACCCTGCGGGGCCGATTGCTGTGCGGCACTAGGCGCGGCCTGGAATTTTCTTGCCCTTGAGCTGATAGACGTAGGCCAGCACCTCGGCCACGGCGGCGTAACGGTCTTGCGGAATGGGGTGATCGATCTCGACCTCGCGATACAGGGCCTGGGCCAACGGCTTGCGCTCCAGGATGGGAATGCCGTGCTCCAGGGCCAGCTTGCGGATCCGCGCCGCGATCAGGCCGGCCCCCTTGGCCACCACGATCGGCGCGGCCATCGTCTGCGGATCGTACTGGATGGCGATGGCCAACTCGGTGGGGTTGGTGATCACGGCGTCGGCCTTGGGCACCGCGGCGGAAATGCGATGCAGGGCCAGTTGCCGCTGGACCTGCTTCCGCCGCGCGGCCATCTGCGGATTGGCCTCCAGGTTCTTCATTTCCTCGCGGACCTCCTGCGTCGTCATCCGCAGGTCGCGCTCCTGCTTCCACCATTGAAAGCCGTAGTCCAAGACCGCCAACAACAGCAAGGCCAGGGCGATCTTCAGGCTCGTCCAGATCAGGATCTCGACGAGAAAGGCGGCGATCTCCGGCGTCGTCATGCGCGGCCAGGCCGAGGATCTTCTCGCGCTGGCCATAGAGACTGGCATACGCCACGCCCGCCACCAGCGCCATCTTCAAGAGCCCCATCACCAGCCGCACCAGGCTCGCCAGCGAGAAGATCCGCGCGAGACCCTGCAACGGATCCAGCCGCGTCAGGTCGGGGGCCAGTTTCTCCGGCAGGAAGAGGAAGCCGACTTGCAAGAGGTTCGCCGCGATGCCCGTGAACATCAGCGCGGCCAAGATCGGCAGCACGTAGCAGGCCAGCGCGTAGGCCACGTGCATGTCCATGGGCGACGAAGAACTGCGGGTCGGCCGTCGAGCCAGGCGTCGCCGCCCAGTTGGTCGGTCGCGTAGCCGCTCCAGCATCTCGACCAGCGGGCCGCCCAGCCATAACAACGCCGCCAGCCCGACCAGCAGCAGGGCGGCGGAGGCGAGGTCCTGGCTCTTGGCCACCTGGCCTTCTTCCCGCGCCTGCTGGCGGCGGTGCGGAGTTGCATCCTGGGTTTTTTCGCCGTCGGTTTCCGCCATGTCAGGGGCTCAACGATGGGCAAGGAGGGTCGCAGCAGTTTTCCTGGTGGGACTCGCTTCACTCGGCCCACCCTACGGTAAATGCGGCGGAGTCGGCAGCGGACCGCAAGGTTTGGAAAAGGACCTGCAAGGTCGGCAGCGATCCTGGTCCTGGAAGACCAGCACGGCCGCGCCGAGGGACAGGAAAAATACGCCGAAGGTGATCATGGCGTTCAGGCCGAAGCCGACCACCATCACGTTCAACTGCGGCAGCGTGCGGCTGATCAGCCCCAGCACCAGCGTCGCCAGCAGCACGGCCGTCACCACCGGCGCCGCGGCGCGGATCGCCACGTGGAAACTCTGCGTGATCAAGACCAGGAACGTATCTTCACCAGCGAACTAGCAGCCCGGGGCGCCGCAACCGCCGTCGTCAGCGCCGAGGAACATCGCCACGCTTCCGCCGGGCGGGATGGCGCGGAACGTGTCCAGCAGGCCGCCCAGCAGCGATGCGATGCCCGCCGATGATCAGGAACAGGGCCGTGCTCAGCAGGCCCAGCAACTGCGAGAAGAGCGGCACGTTGGTCGACGTCGCGGGATCGAAGACGTCGGAGAGCGTGAGTCCGCCGACGCGGCTCATCAGGTCGCCCGCCATCTGGATCCCGCCCAGCAGGATCGTGATTCCCAGTCCCCAGGACCAGGCCGATCAGCAGTTCGCCGCCGATGACCACGACATAGACCAGCAGGCTGCCGGGGTAGGGCAGGGTGGCGGACCATTGGCTGGGCATGATCAGCACGGCCAGGGCCAGCGCGATCAAGGCGCGGACCGTGGCCGGGGCTTGCGTCGTGCCGAAAATCGGCGATGCGATCAGCAGGCCGCTGGTCCGCGTCAGCACCAGGGTGAAGATCAGGAATTTCTCGACGTTCAGCAGGGCCAGCAGGTTCACGGCGACAGGAACCTCCCCGGGATCCGCGCGATCAGGTCGGTCGTGTACTGCATCATCTGGCTCAGCAGCCAGGGCAGCGTGAAGCTCAGCACCAGGACCATGATCACGATCTTGGGCACGAAGGCCACCGTTTGTTCCTGGATCTGCGTCACCGCCTGGAGCAGGCCGATCACCAGGCCCACGACCATGCCCGCCAGGAGCACCGGGGCCGCAATCAACAGGCTCATCCAGATCGCCTCGCGGCCGAGTCCGATGGCCAGGTCGGTCAGGTAGTCGGGGGTCATGTCAGGTCACCATCTGGAAGCTACTGCATCAACATTCCGACCACCAGGTGCCAGCCGTCCACCAGCACGAACAGCAGGATCTTGAACGGCAGCGAGACCAGCGTGGGCGGCAGCATGAGCATGCCCATCGATACCATCACGCTGGCAATCACCATGTCGAGAATCAGGAACGGCAGGTAGATCTGGAAGCCGATGAGGAACGCCGTCTTCAATTCGCTGAGCATGTAGGCCGGCAGGAGGACCGTCAACGGCACGTCGTCATAGTTGGTCGGGGCGGGCCCGGTCGACGAATACTTCCAGAACAGCAGCACGTCGTCGCTGTTGCCGGTCCGCTCGATCTGCGCGCTCATGAATTGCCGGATCGGACCGCGCGCCGCGGGTCCAGGCCTGCTCCAGGCCGATCTGCTTGTTCGTATAGGGAACGATCGACTCGTCGTAGACCTGCTTCCAAGTCGGGGCCATGACCAAGAGCGTGATGAACATGGCCAGCGAGAGTGAGCACCTGGTTGGGCGGAAGCTGTCTGCGTGCCCAGCGCCTGCCGCAGCATGCTCAGCACCACCGCCACGCGGACGAAGCAGGTGGTCATCAACAGGATCGCCGGCGCCAGGCTCAGCACCGTCAGCAGCAGCATCACCTGGATCGTCGAACTGAGCCCCTCCGGGCTGACCCATTTTTCCGGGCCCGCCGGTCAAGTTCCTGCGGCACGTTGAGCGCCAGCGGCCGACTGCCCGCATCCTCGGCCCGAGCCGCCGCGGGCGCCGCGGCGGCGAACAGCAGCAACGCCGACAGAAGCAGCTTCACCAGGCCGAGCCGCGCCCGGCACTCGCTGCGCGGCAACTTGGAATTCCAGATTCGTGCTCTGCAATCTGCAATCTGAAATCTGAGATCCGCGTTTCCCTTTTTCAGGCATGTTCTTCCTCCCAGCGATACCGCTTCCGCCGCGTGCCGGCCGGCGCGAGATCGTCGAGTTCCGACGGGCTCGCCGGACTTGGGGGCCAACTGCTGAAAGACCTGGCGGAAGGCCGTCGTGGCGCTCTTCGGATGGGCCTGCTGGCAGATGCCGGCGATGCGATCGACCTCGAGCGGATCGGTCACTTCGGTCAGGGTTTCGGCGCCGCCGGGCGTGATCGACACCAGCAGCAGCTTGTTGCCGCAGCGGAGCAGTTGCACTTGCTGGCGGGCCCCGAGCGGGGCGCGGCCGAGGATCTCGAAGACCTCCTTGGGCAGCACCAGCGAGCCGCGCGGAGCGGTCTTGCGCATGGCCCAGGCGACGATGAAGAAAAGCCCCAGCACGATCGCCAGGCTGCCGCCGACCGTGATCAACGCGCTGAACGGCGAAGTCTTGCCGACGGCATTCTTGGCGTTGTGACTGCCCAGGCTCGAGCGGCGCCGACTCGGGTTGCACCGCGGGTGGTGACAGGGCGGCTGCGGGCGGCTTGTCCGCCGCAATTGCCGCCGTGGTTGCCGCCGCGGCGGGACGTCGCGGCAGGCGCGGTCGCCGGAAGTTGCGGCGGACGATTTGCGCCGGCCGGAGCAGGTTGACCATGGCGGACGGTCACCGAGTCGTCCGCGGCGGTTTTGTCCGCCGCCCGCGCGGAATCTTGTTGGAAGGCAGCCGGCAGCCGCATCGCGCGCGCCTCGGGCGCCGGCTGGATCGGGAGCACGTTCGGTCGCCGCGGTGCCGCTCGGCTGGCCGCGCTGCGGACGGCAATTTCCATGACTTTGGGCCCCGCTCCGGGCGACGCGGCAGTCGGTGGATTGGACCACCAGGGTTCCCCGGCATGATTGGCGGGACGATCGGCCGCGACCGCCGCCGAGGCCCGCGACGAGGCAAGATCCCAGTACGTTGATGAGTGAAGGCATCCTTGCGCTTCCTTGGAGAGTCTTGTGGTGGGTGTTCGCTACGCTCGACGCCACCCTACTCTTGAAACAGCTTCTCAGGAAAACACGTTGGCCCCGACGATCAGTTCCGCCACGCGGACGCAAAAGTTGTCGTTGAGCACCAAGCACTTCGCCGCGCGCGATGAGGCGGCCGTTGACGTAAATGTCGACCGGATCGCCCGCCAGCTTGTCCAGCGGGACGACGGAGCCTTTGCGCAGCTTCAGCACGTCCTCCAGATACATGTGGGTCCGGCCCAACTCGATCTTCAAGTCGAGTTCGACGTCGCGGATCAGATCGAGGGTGGCGGTTTCCGTCGAGGGCGCGGCGGGCGAGAACTCGGCGAGCCGATAGGAAGAGACGCCCGCCGGAACTTCGCCCAGCCGGCCGGAGTTCACCGATTCCAGGGCCTTCTCCGCTTGCGCCAGGAGATATTCGATGTCCTGCGTGGCGATGTCCGGTTCCCGTACGGGCGGTGCGGCCGCGGCCGTCTTGACCGGCGGAGGCGCAGCGGCGGGCGGCGCGGCCGGGACAGCGGTTGCGGCCGCCGGGCTGCGGCCCGCTTCGCTCAGCAGCTTTTCAAGGTCGTCCTGGGCCAAGGTTGGGTCTTCCTTGCCACCGGCCGGCGGCGCAGGCGGCGCCTTCGCCGGGGCGGCCGGTTCCTTCGTCTGGCTGAAGAGCCGCTCGATCTCGTCCTGGCTCATCAGGGAATCGTCGTTCGCCATGGGAATCCGTTCCTCACGGGTTGATGATCAACGTCTTTTCAATTCTCCAGCGACGAATATTCGCTGATGACCAGTTCCTGCAACAGCGGCTTGCCGAAGATGTGTCTTGCCTTGTCGAGGATCGTGCGCTTGATCAATCCCAGGCTGGGATCGGTCAGGTCGGCCATCTCCGCGCTGCGGACCGCCACCGTAACCTGTTGGCGGAAACGGTTCTGGTTCAGCTCGAAAAGCCGGTCGAACTCTTTTTTCTTGTCCGCGGCCACGATGCCGCACAGATGGAAATCGATCCGCAAGGTCGAGTTCGAGGCCGGCTGGTAAATGGTCACCGAGAACTCCTTCAGGTCGACCTCCACGTTGTCTTTCCCGTCGCCTTCCGCGGCCGGCTCGGCTTCGCCTTTCTTGTGTTCGGCGGGCGGCTTGGCCACGTTGGCGGCCGATGCCGAGTCGGAAGCGGCCGGAATGCAGAGGTAGGCCACGATGCACTCCACGGCGACCACGACCACGACCAGACCGAGGACGATGATCTTGCCCAGCATCGACCCCTTGGCCGGCGGGCTCGCGCCCTCGCCGGCAGTTTCCTCAGGAGTGGATGTCGTCTTGGCCATGGCAGTCTCGCGGTGCGTCGGTGTTTCTCAATTCTAAGTTGTCCTTTGGCAACCGGCGCGGAAAAAAGTTCGATGGTTTCGCTTCGTGCCGTCCATTTATTCCACCTGCGACGATTTTTTGGCCGTCACTCGCCGCAAGCAACGGGGTTGCACGGTTGTCTTCCAGGGTGCCACGGTTGTTCAACTCGCTTCGGCGCGGCGCCTTCCCGGGCACCATGTACCCATGGCCGGCGGCACCAGGTGCTTGGCCTGCTGGTAGACCATGGCCCGCCGCAGCACTTCGTCCATCGCCTCGGCCACCACCAGCCGCTGGCCGGTCGTGAGCGTGATGAACGTGTCGGGCCGGGCCTCGACGTATTGAATCAACTCGGCGTTGAGGATGAACGGTTCGCCTCCCAAGTGGGTTAATTGGATCATGACGGCAAATACGAAATATCGTTGTTGGCAGGCGCTGACCCGCCTACGCTGCGTTTCCGAGAACGTTCGGAAGAAATTGATGCGGGTCCCGCATCTTTCCAGGGTTTCCACACATTTCGTCCGAACGTTCTAACGTCCAAGTTGCAACAAGTCGTCGAACAATTGCGTCGCCGTCGTGATCACCCGCGTGTTGCTTTGATACATCGTCGACGAGGTAATCAGGCCGATCAGGCTGGCGCCGATGTCGGAGTTCGACAACTCCAGTGATCCAGCCACGATCGTGCCGGTCCCCGCGTCGCCCGGCGTGCCCATGATCGGCAAACCCGAATTGACGCCGGTAGCATACATGTTTTGTCCCATCTGTTCCAGACCAGCCGGATTGGTAAATCGCGCCAGTTGGATCTGTCCCAGGTTTTGGCTGATGCCGTTGCTGAAAACGCCGCTGATCAGGCCCGAATCGCTGATATTGAAGCTGTTCAACACGCCGGGAGCGGAACCGTCCTGGCTCGCCACGTTCAACGAAGCGGTAGTTGAGGCAAGACCGGAGACCTGGGAGAAATCGAGGGTGAATTGCAGCGGTTTGACCGAGGGCTCGTTGGCCCGGCCGATGGTAATCGTGGGAGTAGTTGACGACTGGAGGATGCCGTTGCCGTCGAAACTGACCGTGCCCGTGCCGACGGCGATGCCCTGTTGTTGCCCGCTGCCCGGGTCGTTTTGGGGGCAGTCGGCATACCAGCGATAGGTCGTGGCGGCTGCTGGTGCGACTTTGCAGGACGGCGGTGATGTTCACCGTCAGCGGCATGCCCAGGCTGTCGTAGGCGACCATGCTGGTCGCCACGCCTTGGCCTGCCGCGGCTTGAGTCGGGTTGAACGGCAGACTCACGGCAGTGGTCGTGGGCGGATCACCGCTGATCAATTGCATTGCCGAAAGCCCGATGTTGACGGCTTCGGGCGTGCCGTCATTGCCCACGATCTGGATGCGGCCCTTGGTGATGCGTCACCCCCGGCGCGTCTTGCTGGAGACACAATCGGACGGGAATCGGGTTGTTCGGATCGTTGCCCGGCGGCGACTGGATACCGAGCGCGCCTTGCAGAAAATTCGCCAGGTCTTTGAGTGTCGAGGTACTGGAGATGGTGAAGTCCTGGACGGGCAGTGTATTGCCGCCCTTGGTTCCCGTGAAAGCCAACGTGCCCGTCGTAGGAAAGACGTTTTGGTATTGCCCGGACGTGCTGTTGTATTCCACCACGTTGCTCAGCAAAGTGGTGCTGCTGACGGCCGGACCGTCAAAATTCAAGGTGTTGTTGCCCGCAGCCTGAATCGGATTGAACCCGGCCGGGACGGTCACGTTCGTGCCGCCCTCGCGGATCGATCCATCGGCGTTGTTGTCGGTGAAGGTGAAACCATTGGCGGTCGCGGTGGCGATCGGTATGTCGGCAATTTCATACAGATTCGTGTCGCCGGGTTGATCGTTCGTGCTGCGATAGATCCGTTCCGACGTCCAGGTCCCGGAATTGGGGGCCGGGAGGTTCGAAAGCACGACCTGTTCATTGGTTAACGAGGGGGAGGTTACCGGCACCTGTTGCGGCCGGCTTTCCGTGTTGGTTGTGCTGTTGTAGAAGGTCACGTAATACTGGTAAGTACCGCTCAGGTTGCCGGTCACGGGATTGCCGCTGCCGTCTGTATCCACCACTGCCGCGGGGTTGCTGATATGGGCACCGTTCATATTCAAGGCGGTCCCGGCCGCGAGTTGTGCGTCCGAGTAGTTATCGATGACCGGTGTCGACGTTCCCAGCGGCAGATTGGTGGCGTTGGGAAGCGCGTAGTATGTCGTATTGTTGGCCGGAGGGTTTACGGCTGCGGTAGATCGTCAACCCCGTCCAATCTCCCGAGGTGTCGGTGGGCAAGTTCGAGAGTTCGACCTCCCCGCCGCTCGCACCTTGCACCGTTACGCTGGCTGGCAGCGGTTGCGGCTTGCTTTGCGTGTCGCCATTGACGAAGGCCACGCATATACTCGTACGTACCGGCGGCCACGTTCCCGGTGGCGTCGGCCGTCTGCGCCGCCGAAAGGCCGTTGGCGGGAGTGGTCCAGCCGTTGGCGGGATAGGTAACGCTCCCGTCGGTAAGCTGGCCCGTCTGGATGATCGAGGCCGTGTCGGCGATCGTGCCGTCGGGCGTCAACGAGCCCTGCATGGTGGCTTCCGTCGTGGCCTTGGCCACCGTGGCGGTGCCCAAGGGGATGCTGAGCGGCTGAAGATGCGAACTATCGATCTGGAACTGGTCGTTGATGCCGTAGCCCATCACGCGGTTGCCGGTGCCCGTGACCAGTTGATTCTCGGCGTTGGTCGTGAAGGTGCCGTTGCGGGTATAGTTCTGCTCGCCGTTTTGGCCCTGGACGATGAAAAAGCCGTCGCCTTGGATGGCCAGGTCGGTGGGACTATTGGCCGTGGAGATCGTGCCTTGCGAGAAATTGGGCGTGATCTCCGCGACCTCCACGCCCAGGCCCTGCTGCTGCGGATTCTTGCCGCCGTTGGCGACGGTGGGCGAGGAGCCGACGCTCTGCGTTTGCAGGAACTGGTTGGCGAAGAGTACGTCGGAGGCCTTGAAGCCGACGGTGTTCGCGTTGGCCAGGTTGTTGCCGGTGACGTCGATCTGCGTTTCCGAGGCGCTCAAGCCCGTCAGGGCCGTGCTCATGGCGGATGCTAGACTCATGGTTTATCGCTCCTTATCTCGTGATGGTTGTGGTTTTCGCCGCTTGAAACCCGTCGGGCTTCAATGTCGCCGCTCACCCGCTACTGCTGCTGCTCGCCGGCGAGATCTGCGTCACGTTATTCAGGGGGAGGGTGGAACTGCCCACGTTCAAAGTCGCACTGCCGTTGGAAATGGAAACCGAATTGACGGTGCCGTTCACCTGGTTGCCCTTGGCGTCCAGCCCGCTGACCGTGGCGCCGATCAGGCTGCCGGCCGAAGCGATGCTCTGGCCCAGCGCCACCGACTGCAATGTGCTCGTCAATTGCTGGTTGGCGTCGATCGACTGGATCTGGCTCACCTGGTTCATCAGATCGGTGTTGCTCATCGGTTGCGTCGGGTCCTGATTCTGCAATTCGGTCACGAGCATCTTGGTGAAATCGTCGACCGTCAGCGATTGCATGCGATCGCTGGTGGCCGAACTGGAGCTCGTGCTGGCGGCGCTGCCGGCGGCCGACGTGGGACTGGTAGTGGACATGGCGGTTCCTTTTCTGGAAGGGGAAAGCGGATGGTTGCTGGTTGTGGTAGCGAGGATTACACGACGACGTTCAAGCGTCCTTCGACGCTCACCGGGCGGGAGGCCGCCGTCTCGACCGCGGCGGGCGACTCGCTGCCGCCGCGGAGAGGTGCGCGGACGACCGCGGCGTGGGGATTCTGCGAAGGGTCTTGGTACTGCGACGACTGGTTCGACATGCCGCCGGCCGAGCGGTCCATCAGGTCAACGTCGAAACGTTGCACCTTGATGTCTTGCTGGGCCAGCCGGTCGCGCAGGGCCGGCAGGTTGTCCAAGAGAATGTTCCGCGCGGCGGGCGTTTCCGCCTCGACCCGGGCGGTCATCACTCCCTTGGCAAGCTTGATGTCGATATTGAGCGAGCCGAGTTCCGGCGGGCTCAGCCGCAAGCGGACACTGCCGCCCTGGCCGCTGAGGTCCTGGAATACCTGCTCCACGCGCTGCACGAAGCGCACGCGGTCGGCCTGGCTCAAGCTGGTGTCGGCTGCGGGCGCCGGGCCGCCGCCGCTGCCGGACGCAGTCGTGTTTTGCGCAGCCGTCTGCGGCGCCGCGGCCGTCGGGCCGGAAGCCGAGTTTCCGGGTTGCGGCGCCGTCGGGTTCGTGCCGGCGCCGGAAGCCGATGGGGAAAGCGCCTCGACGGCGGACTTCGCCCGTTGTTCGCGCCGATGGCACGTCGAAAGCCGAGGTCGTCTCGTCGCTGGCCGGCGCCGGGGCCGGATCGGCCGCTTCGGCGGCGGAGGCCGCGTCAAAGCCGCCTGCCACGGCGAACCGCGGCTCGGAGGTCGCCGCTGGCTTGGGATCCGTCGCGGTCCTTTCCTTCGGGGCCGGATCGGCAGGATCGACGGGGGTTGCTGCCGCAGCCTCCATCGTCGTGGTCTCCGCCGTGGCAGGTATGGTCTGCGCCGCGGCGGGAGTGGTCTGTGCTGCAGCGGCTATGGTCTGCGCCGGCGATGAGGTCGGCACCGCCTGTGTGCTCTGCGGCGTAATCTGCACCGGCGCGGCCGAAGAAGTCTGTGCCGCGACGGACGTGGTCTGTGCCGTAACAGGCGTGGTTTGCGCCGCGGCGGGCGTGGCCTGTGCCGCGGCAGGCGTGGTCTGTGCCGCAACCGGTTGTGCGGCGACGGCCTGGCCGTTGGCCGTAGCCACAGCAGGACGTGTTCGCGGCACGTTGACGGCGACCGGCGGAGACGGTCTGTTGCCCGGTTTCGCGCCTGCCGGCGCCGCCACGATGGCCGGAACATCCGGCGAAGGTTTGCCGCCGACAGATGGGGCCGCGCTGGTTGCCGTGGCCGCAACCACGTGGAGATCGACGATTACGGCCGCCACATCGCCCGTCGCTGCCTTGTGGGCATCGTCTTCTTGACCGGTGCCGGACGGCTGGCCGGATTCCTGGCCCGACTGTCCGCTACCGGAGTTCTGCTTGCCCCGATCGTGATGATAGGGCGAAGTCGTTGTCGCCTCATTGTTCGCCGTTGTCGACGACGGCGGCGAAGAGTCGCCTTGTGACGACGCCGACGACGCCGCATCCTGTTGCGAGGATGATGAATTTCTGCCGGTCTTCTGCGGCGTACGGTCTGTCGAACGCGGACTTGGCTGGTCTACCGGCGCGTTGTCCGCCGCCGGCGACGTCGCCGCCGCCGCCCCGTCCGCCGGTTGCGACTGGGCCCGTTGCAAGTAATCGCCGAAGGGGGTCTGCGCGCTAGCCGTACTGCCGGCCGCGGTATCGGCGTACTTGGGTTCGGTTGCCGTCAATCGAGCGGAGATATCGAGATTCATTGCTGACATGTCACGGTCCCAGCCTCTTGGGCGGTTGAAGTTTCCTGCCGGTGTCATCGAGCATCTCCGCGGTGGGTTGTCCCTGGCGGATGCGGTTCAGGACGTTGCCGATCTGCTCCATCTCGCTTTTTTCCTTGAACTCGGCGATGATCTTGGCCCGCTTGTTGTCCGCCATGTCGGACAGCAGCCTGACCACGACGTCGATATCGCCTTTGTCCAGTCGCTGCGCGAGTAGCTCCTTGGCCTGCTTGGGCTTGAGCGTCTGCAACATCTGCAAGACATTCTCCGTGCCGGCGGCCGAGACCTTCGTGCTCTGTTCGTCGAGTTTGGCCTGCAAGTCGTCGCGCACCGCCTGCACGCGTTTTTTTTCATCGGCAATCCTGTCCAGTTCCTCTTGCATTTGCCGGAGGTTCCTCCGCAGCGTCATTTCGCGTTGTTCCAGGTCGCGGGCCTTCAGTCCCTGGGCAACGAGGAACTGCTCGTAGGCCGGCTGCTCGGCGTCGTGTTCCTTCTTGGGCGGCGGAGGCGGCAAGAGCGACTCGGGACTCTTGCCTTGCAAGATGGCCATAGCCTGCACGAAGCGCTCGCGGTCGACATTCCAGGAATGCGCGTAGAACGCGATCAACGCCGCGGCGGCGATGACGGTGGCCACGCACACGGCGGCGACCAGTGAGACGAGCATGCCCAGCACTTTGCCGATCATGACACCGCCCCCCAGTCGGCCTGCTGCGCTTGCCGGAACGTCTGTTGCGTAGCCACTTCATCCAGCCGCTTGGTCTCGCGCAGTTCCTCCTCGCGGCGGTGTTGCTCGGCCTGGCGCTCGCGGAGCTTTTCCAACACGCGGACTTCACGATCGGCCTCGACCAGGGCCTGGCGGCGGCGCTCGATCTCGGCCGCCACCGTCTCCCGCTGCTCGGCGATGTTTCGCTGCTGGCCCCGCGCGACCAGTTCGTAACGCTGGGCCTCGACCAATTGATCGATGTCGACGGCGCCGGGCGAAGCCTTCCGCCGGTAGAATTGCCGCAGCGCGTCGAGTTCGCGGCTGAGGGTGTCGAACTGCTTGGCGAGAGTCTCGTCGACGCGGTAGGCCTCGGCCAGCGCGGCGCGGCATTCGTCGCGCCGCGACTCGCGCAAGCGAAGCAAGGCCGCCAACCGGAAATTGAATTTAGCCATCGTTACGTCTCGCGCGGGGTGGCCAGGTCTCGTTTTTCACTGTTCATGTTATTTCTGCGCCGCCGCGGATTGCTGCTGCGCCTTCTTGTACAACAGGGCCAGGGCTTGCCGGGCATCGTTGACCGACGAGGGCTGATCGACGCGCTGGCGGAGGAAGCCGTTCAGGTCGTCCTGCATGTCGATGGCCGCATCGACGAGCTTGTTGCCGCCGCGGCGGTAGGCCCCGATGGAAATCAAGTCCTCGTGGTCGCGATACGCGGCCAGCAGGCTGCGGACCACGTGGCCGCCGCGCGGCGATGCTCGTCGCCGGCCACGTCGGACATCAAGCGGCTGAGGCTCGTCAGCACGTCGATGGCCGGATAGTGGCCGCGGCTGGCAAGGCTGCGGGAGAGCCACGTATGGCCGTCCAGCAGACCGCGAACGGCGTCGGCGATCGGCTCGTTGGGATCGTCGCCCTCGACCAGCACGGTGAAGAACGCCGTGATGCTCCCGGCGGGGCTGCGGCCGGCCCGCTCGACCAGCTTCGGCAACAGGGCGAAGACCGACGGCGGATAGCCGCGCGTGGCCGGCGGCTCGCCCGCGGCCAGGCCGATCTCGCGCTGGGCCATGGCAAACCGGGTGACCGAGTCCATCAACAACAGCACGTCCTTGCCCTGATCGCGAAAGTACTCGGCGATCGTGGCGGCGGTCGCGGCCGCCTGCACGCGGACCAGGGCCGGCTCGTCGCTGGTGGCCACGACCACGACGCTCTTGGCCAGTCCCTTCGGCCCCAGGTCGCGCTCGATGAACTCGTTCACCTCGCGGCCGCGCTCGCCGATCAGGGCGATGACGTTCACGTCGGCCGACGTATAGCGGGCCATCATCCCCAGCAGCACGCTCTTGCCCACGCCGGAGCCGGCGAAGATTCCCATCCGCTGCCCCTTGCCGCAGGTCAGCAGGCCGTCGATCGCGCGAATGCCGGTGTCCAAGGGCTGGTCGATCCGCGGCCGCGTGCAGGCATGCGGCGGCTGGCGATCGAGCGCAGCCCGTTCGGCCAGCGCCGGCTGCGGCTTGCCGTCCACGGCGCGGCCCGAGGCGGCGACGCACGCGGCCCAACAGCCCGGGGCCCACGCGCAGCCACCGCGCCGTCTGCCGCAAGCGCACGCGGTTGCCGTGGCGAATGCCCGCCAGATCGCTCAAGGGATAAAGCAACGTCATTTCATTGCGGAAGCCGATCACCTCGGCCAACAGCGGCCGGGAACCCGCTTGCGGGTGGGCGTCCCGCTGGATCTCCGCGACGGCCCCCACCGGCGCCGGGAAGCCGGCCGCGGAGATCGTCATGCCCACCGTCTGCGCCACGGTGCCCGTGATCGCCGTGGTCATCACGCGATCGAGTTGCTCGATGATCGGAATGGTCATGGCCGCAATTCCTCTTCCACGCGGGCAAGCTGGGCTTCGAACGTCTGATCGATGGAACCGAAGCGGGTCTCCACGCGGCAACCACCCGGCGAGATCGAGGGCTCGGCAACGATCTGCGTCTCACCGAGCCCCGACATTTCCTGGACCAGCAACTGCACCTGGTTTTGCAAGGCCCGATGGTCGTTGGGGTTTAGCAGCAAACGCACGGAGCCGCTGCCGGCCGCCATTTGCAGGGCCTCGCGGATCAAGGTCAGCGGGATGTTCGGCTGCCGCGTCAATTCACCGCGGACGAGGCGTTTGGCGATTTCCGCCGCCAGGTGAATGCCGGCCGTCTCCCACTGGGCCAGCCAGGACTGTTTGGCCTGATGGATGTCGAGGATCGCCTGTCGCAAAGCCGGGATGACCGTGGCAAGTTGGCGTTGGATGATCTGTTCGACTTCGGCCAGCGCCGCCTTCTTGCCCTCGGCCTGGGCTTGTGTGCGGACGGCGGCGGCCTCCTGCTTGGCCTGGACGACGATCTTGGCCGCATCGAGGCGGACCTGGTCCAGGTACTGCTTCGCCTGGCCGGCCATGTCGTCGAAATTGAACGCCACGCCGGCAGTAGCCATGTTCTGGTCGGTGGCGCGAAGGATGGTCGGCATGGGGTTGGGGGCTAGTTCTTAGAACTTAGATCTTAGGTTAATTCCCTAAGTTCTAAGCTCTAAGTTCTAAGTTCTAAGCTCTAAGTTCTAAGCTCTAAGTTCTAAGCTATTACGCTGCTCGTACCGCACCACGAGTGATTTGATAATTCACACGACTGGCAATCCGCGCCACTTCCCGCCGGGCTTCCTCCACGTCGCGAAGACGGATTGGGCCGGGATGGTCGAGCTTGTGGCGGATCGCCTCGGCCTCGACCTGCGGCAGGCCGGCCAGCACGAGCTGGATCAACTCCGGGGCCGCGCCGAACAAGGCCGGCAACATCAGTTCGGGCCCCGCTTTGTCGAAAACCTCGGCCAGCAGGCCCTCGTCCAAGTCCGCCAGGCCGTCGAACGTCAATTGCCGCGGGCCAAGCTTTTCGGCCAGCGCGCGATCGCGGCTGGCCAGGTTGTCGAGGATCTGCATGCCCACGCGGCCGTTGGTGGCCTGCAGGATGTCCGCCACGGCATGCAACCCGGCCACGCGGCGGCGCTGCATTTCGACTTGCTGCGAGAGCCGCGACCGCAGGGCCTCTTCGACCTCGCGGAGGATTTCCGGATCGGTCTCTTCCAGGTCGACCAGCCGATGGATCACCTCGGCCTGCACGGCCTCCGGCAGCCGCGCCAGCACGGCCCCCGCACGCGCCGGAGCCAGATGCGAAAGCACCAGCGCGATGGTTTGCGGCCGCTCACTGCCGAGCACGCGGACGAGCTTCTCGTCCTCGGTCTCCCTGAGAAACCGAAAGGGAGGCTCGGCGACCGCGGCCGAATCGCCCGCGTTGTCGGGCTCCGGGCGACGGTCGGGGGAAGCGAGCGCGGCCAGGCGGCCGGCGAGCATGACGCCGTCCGAGGCCATGGCCGGAACCCGCGGCCCGGTTTGGAAGAACTCGTCGATCACCCGCCGCTGCTCGCCCTGGTCGAGGTCGTCCATCTCGACGACGATTTCGCGGACCTGCCGGGCCTGTTCCGGCGTCAATTGATCGAGCACGGCGTCGGCCGCGGCCATATCGAGGCTGGCCACCAGGACGGCCGCCTTGCGCAGCCCTTCGTGAGAGAGTTTCATGATCATTTCAGGTCACCTGTCCGATCCACGACCGCAGGACATTGGCGGCCGAATCGGGGTCTTCCTTCACCATTTCGGAAAGCTCGTCGCGGAGCGAAGGGCCCGTGCCACTCATGCGGCGGAGGCGGCGGGCGGCGGCCGCTTCGACCGGCTCTTCGGCCTCTGGGGACTTGGACTCGGAGGCCGTCACCCGCATCGAGAGCGCGGCCGACTCCGGCGACCCGCCGTGCGGGTGCCCGCCCGGAACGCCGCGGAGCATCGACCGCAACATGCCCAGGCTGAACAGCACCAGGCCGACCATCGCCAACATCGGCCAGTTTTCCCCGAACCAGGTCAAGGCCCGCTGCGTCACCGCCGGACCGGGGATCTCGGCGGTCTTGATGTCCTGGAAGGAAGTGACGGTCACCAGCAACGTCGGGTCCTTGACGTCGGGTGCGGCCGACAGCAGCGGCGCGACGGCGCTGCGGACCTTCAGCATGATCTCCTCGCCGATCTTGTCGAGCGCCGCCTGATCGGGCTTCTTGGCCTCTTCGCCCTCCTTGGCCGGGTTGGCTGCCTGCCAGACCCTTTCGAAGTAGCTCGTAGGGATGATGACGGAAACCGTTTCCTTTTGCGGGATCCCGCCATAGGTCTCCTTCTCGGTGCTCGTGCGCGAGATGGCGTTGATCGTCTCGTTCTTGTTTTCTTCGTTGGTCTCGTTGCCCTTGCCACCGCCGGCGAGGGAGGCCGCCGCCATGGGCCCGCCGCCCTGCGCCTGGAGCCCCGGCGCCCCGCCGCCGGACGAACCTGTTTCGCGGCTTATCATGTGGTTATTCTCCGTGGTCCGCTCCGGCACCGGCTTGGGATCGTTCTTGATTTCGAGGCTGTGGCTGCCTTTATCGTGATCGAGCGTCACCGCGGAGGTCACGATGACGTTGGGGATGTAGCGGAGCGCGTTGCGCACCTTGTCGTTCAATACCTGTTCGGCCTTTCGCGCCGCCCGGGCATACTCGCCGTCGGGACCGCCGTTCGCCTCGCTGCCGCGGTAGACCATGCCGTCGCCGTCGCAAATCGTGACATTTTCGGGCTTCATGCCGGCATTGGCGGTAGCGACGCAGTAACGGATCTTGTCGACCAGGTCGTCGTCCGGCGGCGTGCCGCCGGTCCCCCACACGGTGACCGAAGCGGTCTTCAGCGGCGTCGGGTTGAGCCCCGATTGGCCCTCCTTGTCGATGATTACCGAGGCTTGGGCAATCCCTTTCATGTTGCTGATCACCAGCGACAGGCGGGCCTCTTTCGCCTGGTCGAGTCGCACTTGGCGCTGCATGGGGGAGTCGAAGATGCTGCTGTCATCTTTGAAACTGTCGATGAAATTCGGCGGCAGGGCCTTGGCGTCGGCCAGCGCGCCCCAGTAGGCGGCCCGCTGGGCGTGCGGCACCTTCACCCGCCCCCCGGCAATCGAGTAGCCGCTCAGGCCGGCCTTGCCGAAGGCCGCTTCCATCTTGTCCAACGTAGACGGTTGCATGGGCGCGCCGCCGAACAGGTCGTCGTCGCCGCCGCCGGCCTGGTGCTGGAACAAGTAACCGACGCTGACCACGGCGACGACCAGCAGCAGCCCGGCCGTAATTCGGCCGCCGGGAGTCATCGAGCGGAACAGGTCGTTGAATTGCGCGAAGGCTTTGTTAAGGAAGTCCATGTCAGGTCCCCTCTCCCGCCTGTCGGGTACGACAGGATGGGAGAGGGTCAGGGTGAGGGGTTAGGTTAGATCTGCAAGTTCTTGATCTCCGTGAACGCATCGACCAGCTTGTTGCGGACTTGGATCATCATCTGGAGGGCGATGTCGGCTTTCTGCACGGCGGCGAGGACCTCGGCCGGGTTAACGTCGCCGCCGAATCTGCGGTCTCGGCCGTGATGTCTTGGAAGGACGTGACGGTCACCAGCAACGTCGGGTCTTTGACGTCGGGCACGACCGACAGCAGCGGGGTGACGGCGTTGCGAACGTCCTGCATGATTTCTTCGCGAATCTTGTCAACGTCCGCCGCGTCGGGCTCCTTGGCCTCTTCGCCCTCCTTGGCTGGGTTGCGTCCCTGCCAGACTTTTGCGAAGTAGCTCGTCGGGATGCCGACGGAGACCGTGGCCTTCTTCAGAGTCAGGCCGACGTGGGGATCGTTTTTCTCTTCGACACTGCGATTACCTTTTTCCAAATCGAGCGTCACGGTGGAGGTCACCGCGACATTGGGGATGTAGGCGAGCACTTTGTGAACTTTGTCATTCAGAGCCCCTTCGGCCTTGCGCACCGCATGGGCACACTCGCCGTCACGACCGTCGTTCGCCTCCCCATCGAGGTGGACCGTGCCGTTACCGTCGCAAATCGTGACATTCTCGCGCTTCAAGCCGGCATTGGCGCTTACAACAAAGGAGAGAATACTGTCGACTTGATCGTCGTCCAGCGGCGTGCCCCTGGTCCCGAACACGGTGACCGCGGCGGTCTTCAGCGCCGTCGAATGAAGTCCCGATGGTTCCTGGTTATCGATGAATACCGAGGCTTTCTCGATCCCTTTCATTTTGCTTATCACCAGCGACATGGCTTCCTCTCGCGCCTGACGCAGGCGTTCTTCGCGCTGCGTGGGGGACTCCCAAAGCTTGCGGTCTGTCGATTCATTCCGAGAATACGGAATCTGACGCAACATATAGTGCATATTCAACTCACAGAACACAGCATATTGTGGTGCATTCGGTGCGTGCGAGACTAAATCGACAAACTGTTTGCCGTCATCCCAAAGACAGACGTTGACATTCGGCGGCAGGGCCTTGGCGTCGGCCAGCGCGGCCAGGTAGATGGCGCGCTGGGCATGCGGCACCTTCACCCGGCCCCCTTCGATCGAAAATCCGTTCAAGCCGGCCTTGCCGAAGGCCTGCTCCACCTTTTCCAAGGCGGGCTGCTGCATCGGCGCGCCGCCGAACAGGTAATCGTCGCCGCGGCTCACCTGTTGTTGGAGCAAGCAACCGCCGCTGATCACCAGCAGCAACCCAACCGTGATTTGATTGCGGGGAGCGATCGAGCGGAACAGGTCGCCGAATTGAGCAAAGGTTTTCTTGAGGAAGTTCATGTCAGGTCCCCTCACCCGCCTGTCGGTTACGACAGGACGGGAGAGGGTCAGGGTGAGGGGTTAGGTTAGATCTGCAAGTTCTTGATCTCCGTGAACGCATCGACCAGCTTGTTGCGGACCTGGATCATCATCTGGAAGGCGACGTCGGCTTTCTGCACGGCGGTAAGGACCTCGGCCGGGTTGACGTCGCCGCCGGTGGCCAGCTTTTCCACGGCCTTGTCGGCGGCGGCCTGCATCGAGTTCACGTCCTGGATCGACTGCACGAGAAAGTCCTTGAACGACAGGCCACCCTCGGCGGCCGCGGCCCCGCCCGTCGCCCCAGCCGCGCGGCCCGACTGGAGGAGGGGAGAACTCGTGATGCTACTAATGGGAAGCGTCATAGCTAGGCCAGGATCCGCAGGGTCTGTTGTTCCATGTCCTTTGAAATATCCATCGCACCGAGATTCGCCTCGTACGAGCGGGCGGCCTCCAAGGCGTTGGTGAACTCGGTCATCAGGTCGATGTTCGGATAGGCCACCTCCCCGGCGTGCGGGCCGGTTTTGACCGCGTCGGGATGGTTCGGTTCCCGTTTCCAGATCGGTTCCGTGGCCAAGGTCGCCACCGAACTGACCTTCACGCCGGCCGCGCCGTTACTGCCCCCTTCGTCGGTCTCGAAGACGACGGTCTTCGGTTGGTACGGCGTCTTTTCGCCGCTGGCGGTGTGCGTACTCTTGATGTTGGCGATGTTGTTGGAGATCTGGATCATGCGCATCCGCTGCGCCACCAGGCCGCTAGTGCTAATGTCGAGGGCGGAAAGCATCGGAAACTCCAAGGGGGGAACGGTTCAGGATTCGGGGAAGGTCTTCGGGTTTAGGTCTTAGGTCTTAGGTCTTAGGTCTTAGGTCTTAGGTCTTAGGCGAGTGAACTTTGCTGGTTCTAAGATCTAAGTTCTAAGATCTAAGTTCTAAGATCTAAGTTCTAAGATCTAAGTTCCAAGTCCCGAGACCATCAATCTGTCACTCGGTTTTCGTTATTTGTTCATCACGTCACCGTGCCACGAATCGCCAACTGCAACTGCCGAAACTGGTCGGAGAGGATTGTCAGGGCCAAATTGTGCTGCATGTGGTTCTTCACCATCTCGGTCACTTGCGATTCCATGTCAACGTTGCCCATGTCGTGGCGCAGGATCGATCGCGACGACTTGGCCACCTCGGCCAGCAAGGGCTTCGGCGCAAAGTCCGTCTCGCCCGGTGAACTGGCCCGTGGTTGGTCCCGGTCGTCGATCGCCTGCTTCAGCCGGGCCTGAAAATCCTCCAGCGACAAGTCCCTGGCCTGGTAGCCTGGCGTGTCGATGTTGGCGATGTTGCCCGCCAAGACCGCCTGCCGGGCCTGCGAGAAGTTCACGACTTCTTGCAAGACCGGGATCGTGGTCGATTGGAACAGGCCGGATAACATGGGGAATACTTTGGGTCTGGGGAACTCTCTGCAAGCCACGTGCCATTAGGGAATTATCGTAGACTCGTCCTTTCGTAAGTTCTTGAAGTCGCAATCGGCAATTTCTGCGCTTTCCCGCGCGGCAGAATCTGCCGGTGTTTATTCATGGTGGGTCTGCGCTGGGCTTGCCCCCACCCTACCGTCGCAAGGTCGTCTCCGTGGTAAAGGATTTCTCGCGGGGGGCGTAACCATACTGCCGCAACTTGCCGGAGAGCGTGCGGATGCCGATGCCCAGGGCCTTGGCCGTGCGGGCGCGATGGCCGCCGTAGTGCTCCAGCGTGGCCTCGATCAAACGCCGTTCCATTTCCTCCAGGCTGATGCCGACCGGCACGCTCTCCTCGGGGCCCGCGTCGCTTTCGTGCGGCGGGCTGATCAGCCAGCGGCGCAATTCGTCGGCCGTCACGCGGCCGGTCGTCGTGAGCACGCAGGCCCGCGTGATGATGTTTTCCAATTCGCGGACGTTGCCCGGCCAGTGGTAATCCAACAGCAACTGCGCGGCAACCGGCTCCAGCGAGCAGGTTTCGCGCTGCAAGCGTTGGGCGGAGCGGCGGAAGAAGTAAGCGGCCAGTTCCGGCACGTCCTCGCGGCGCTGGCGGAGCGGCGGCACGGCCAGCGGCAGCACGGCCAGGCGAAAGTAGAGGTCTTCGCGGAACCGCCCGGCCGAGACCTCGCCGTGCAAGTCGCGGTTCGTGGTGGCCAGCACGCGGACGTCGACGTGCATCGTCTTGCATGAGCCGACCCGCTCGAACGATTTCTCTTGCAACACGCGCAACAGCTTGGCTTGCAGCGGCAGATCGATCTCGGTGACTTCGTCCAGCAGGAGCGTGCCGCCATGGGCCGTTTCGAAGCGGCCGGTGCGGGGAGCGTCGGCCCCGGTAAAGGCGCCCTTTTCATGGCCGAACAGCTCGCTTTCCATGAGGTGGGCCGAGAGCACCGGACAATTCAAACTGACCATCGGCGTGCCGTGGCGATGGCTGGCGGCATGGATCGCCCGGGCCACCAGTTCCTTGCCGGTACCGCTTTCGCCCGTGATCAGCACGGTTTCCGACGTGGGCCCGATCTGCAAGATCCGCGTCCGCAGGGCCTGCATCACGGCACTGGAGCCGATCATCGCCGGCGAAGCGGCATCCGCCGCGGGCACCATGTCGGGCACCATGTACCCATGGTCGTGGTCGTCGCCGGCCGGTTCCGGGCAGACGAGCCGGCCGTGCTGCATGGCCTGGTTCACCAATCGTTCCAGGGCGTCGGCCTCGAATGGTTTTTCGATGTAATCGAAGGCCCCGTGCCGCATGGCTTCGACGGCCGTAGCCACCGTGGCGTGGGCCGTGACCATCACGATCTGCGTGTTGCACTGCCGCTGCCGCAGTTGAATGATCAGTTCGATCCCCGTCATGCCCGGCATCTTCAAATCGGTGACGATGCAATCGAAGCGGGCCGTCTGCAGCACTTGCAGGGCCTCGGCCGCGCAGGTGCAGCATTGCACCTGGTGACCGGCCTGGCGAAGCACGTCGGCCATCGACTCGCATGCCCGAGCGTGATCGTCGACCACCAGCACGCGGCCGGGGCACTCGGTACTCCAGATCGGAGAAAAACTTGCAGTCATCAGGCAGCCTCCTGCGAAGAGTGGGTAGCACGTTCGTTTAACCCGGAGCCAGCGGCGACCCCTTGGACCGAGCCCGCAAACGCGCGTGGAAACCGCAGCGTGAACACCGCGCCGCCACCAGGACCGTTGGCCGCGGTCACCGTGCCGCCGTGGGCCTCGGCAATCCGCGCGACAATGGCCAGTCCCAAGCCCGTCCCGGCCTGCTTGGTCGTGAAGAACGGCTCGAAAATCCGCGGCAGGACGTTCTCGGACAGGCCGCGTCCGCTGTCGGCAATGTGCAGTTCCGTCGCTTCGGGCGCGGCGGTCGAGCTGGCCGTCAGCGTGCCGCCTTGGGGCATCGCGTCCAAGGCGTTGAGCACGAGGTTGAGCACGGCCCTGCGGAGCATTTCCCGATCGGCCCGCAGGGTGTGCTGCCCCGAGACCTTGAGTTCGAAGCGGATCTTCTGGGCGGCGAACTGCGGGGCCAGCGCGGCTTCCACGTCGGCCATCAGCTTGCGGAGCGGAACACAAGCCAACTGCGGATCGCGGTCCGAGGTGAAGTGCAACAAGTCGTTGACCATCACGTCCATGGCCCGGAACCCGGCGCTGACCTTCTCCAGCATGTCGAGGCTTTCCGCGTCGCCGCTCAGCCGGCGGCGGAGCAGGCTCAGATAGAGCGTGACCGGCACCAGGTTGTTGCGGACCTCATGGGCCACGTGCGAGGCCATCTGGCCCAGGTCGGCCAGGCGGTTCTTGCGGGCCAGTTCGCGGTTCTTGACTTCCAATTCGGCGGTGAGTTGCCGGACCTCGTCGCGCAGCGCGTCGTGCGTCTGTTCCAGCCGCAGCGTGGCCGTGTGCCAGGCCGCCAGGATCGTTTGCAGATCGGCGCTGGCGTCCAGGCTCGCGGCGGGCACCAGGTACTCATGGTCGGCGGCAGTTACGGGTTGGCTCATGGCGGCGTCTTACCTTCCGGAGGACAAGTCGATCTGGCTGATACCCGCGCCGGCGGGCGCGGCATACGCGTCGCGGGCCTGCCCGGCCGAGCGGAATTGCTGCAAGCGCGCGGCAGCGGCATCACGCTTCTGGACCATGATTTCTTCGCACTGTTTTCGTGCGCGACGATCTCCGCGAGCAGCGCGTCGCACTGCTCGACCAGCCGGGCGCAGGCCGCGCGATCGTCGGCCGAGCGCCACTGCCGTCGCTCGGGGTCTTGCCCGCGATAAGGATCCAGGGCCTTTTCGATCCGCTGGATGTCGTGCAAGGGCTTTTGTTTCACCGCCAGCACGTCCAGCAAGCCGCTGACGTTGCCCTGGTCGATCAGCTCCAACTGGCGGCGGCCCAAGTCGCGAAGCTGCACCAGGCAGGTGTAACGCGCCCGAACGAGTTGCATCAGGATGTCGGTGGGCAGGTTGGTCATAAGTTGCAAGGTTCTCGGACTTGCAATGGTTCACGTTATTTCTACGCGGCCGCTTTCTCTCACAGGCTGCACAGGCGCAGCCAGAAGTTCGTCCCATTGTTTGCGGTTGTAGTTGGTGGTTTGTTCGAAACGGGCCTCGGGCGGGATCCGCCGCAACGCCAGGCGGGCCTGCTCCAGCGAAGTGCGGGCCTCGGCCAGCCGATCCATCCGCCGGTAGACGTTGGCAATCTGCAAGTAGGCGTCGAGCACCTCCGGACTGGTGGCGTAATGGTTCGCCGCCGACTGGTAGGCCCGCAGGGCCTCCGGGTAGCGCTCCAATTCGAAGCAGGTGTCGCCGACGGCGAAGCGGGAATTCCGCAGCACGGCCTTGTCCTGCGGGGTCAAGTCCTCCGCATCGCGGCGGCCGAGGAGGTCTTGCAAGAAGCCGTAGGCCTCCAGGGCCCGTTCGAGCAGGCGGCGGCTTTCGCTGGCGCGGGCGCCGCGGACCGCGGCGGAAATCTCTTTGCCCAGGTTCGTCCGCAACTCCATCGCCCGCCGCCGCAAACTGTCGGCCAGCAGGTAGCGGGCGACGACGGCTTGCGCCGCGTCGGGGTAGCGCGCAGCGCCTCGTCCAGGCGGCGGATGGCCTCGCCGTCGCGCCCGGCATCGTGCAGGAGTTCGGCCAGGGCGAAGAGCGAATCGCGCCATTCCTTGCTCGCCGGGGTCAATTGCTCGCCGTCGAGGTTGTCCTGCAAGAAGGTTTCGGCTTGCTTCAGATCGCCCATGCCGATCGCGGCCCGGCTGGCCGACAAGCGGGCCTGATATTTGGCCACGTCGCGCGGGTGCTGCTTGATGCACTCCTGGAACGACTGCAAGGCCTGCTCCGTCTCGCCCAACGAGAGTTGGGCCTCGCCCAGATCGACCAGGGCCTGAGCGTTCCGCAGCCGGGACTCGTTGCGCATGTAGAGCCGCAACGTGGCAGCCGCCTTGCGGAAGTCGTGACCGGCAAGATACGCGGCGGCGCTGTTCCAAAGTTGTTCCGGATACTGCCGGGTCGCGTACTGCTCGCGGGCCACCTCCGTGAAAAGGTCGCCGACACGGCGGAACTGCGCGCGGGCCTGCTTGCGGAGCTGCTCGGCCTTTTCGGGCGGCAAGCGCTCCGCCTGCTCCAGGAGGTTGTCGCCCCAGGTGCGATGGACCTGCACCGCCAGCAGCAGGGCGTCCTCCTTGGGCAGGAGATGCACCAGCGCATTGCTGAGCAGTGCGGCCGTTTCATATTTCTCGGCCTTCAGGTATGCCTGCCGCGCGTCCAGAACCGAGGCCTTCAACTGCGTCCCGTCGATCCACGGGTTGTGGAACTCGTCCTGCCCGGGGCAGGACGACAGGAGCCGCCGATAGGCCGACACCGCCTCGGCATGGCGGCCCATGCGGCGGGCGATTTCGGCTTGCTGGTACAACGCCGCCAAGGACTCCGGCGTCTCGGGGAAGAGCTGCGCCGTACGTTCCATTTGGTTGAGGGCCACGGCCAGATCTCCCTGTTCCAGCAGGCACAGCCCGATCAGGTACGTCGCCTGCCGGGCAATGCGGGCGTCGCCCAGATCCTGGTTCAGCGCCTTGCGGAACGACTCGACGGCGCTGCGGAACTTCTCGGCGGCCAGCCGGGATGGTTCGCTGCTTGCCGGGGGCGTCGAATCCCGAGGCACAAGCGCGGACTGTGCATCAACGGGCGGGAGAACGCGGTCCCGCACCGGCCGTGCAAGCACGGTGCCCGCGTCGGGCTTTGATGGTTGCTTCCCGTCCGAAACCTCTCCGAACAGCCCCGCCTTGGCATCCTTGTTCTTCAGGGCCAATCCTTCACTCAGCGCCAGCCTTCCGCGCAGCAGCAAGAGGTCGCAGCGCAGCAAGGGACTATCGGGGATCTTGTCCAAGACCGCGGCGCAGGCCTGCCCGCGATTCATGCCCAGGAGAATCTGCGCCTGCTGGACGAGGGCCTGCCCGCGCTCGGCGGCGGCAAGCTGCGGGTCGGACAGCAGTTTTCGGCTGTCCGCCAGGGCCTTGTCCAGTTCTGGTGGTTGGAGGCCCATGCGGGCCTCGATCAGCAGCGCGCGGATTTCGGCCGTCCGATCGGCATTTTGCGGCAACGCCTGTTCGAGCACCGGCAAGGCACTTTCGAAGCGGCCGCATCGGCAAAGGCTCTTGCCCAGCAAGTACAGGCCGGCGGACTCGCGATGTTCGGGAAACCCGCGTTCCCGCGATCGGGCAAGATACAGCGCGGCCAAACGATACGACTCCGCCCGCGATTTACCGCCGTTCTCTTCCGCGGCATTGACCGCAAGGCTGCCCAGGATGAAGTCCGGACCGCCCCAGTCTTCGGTAGTAATGTTGTTGTCGGCCGCCAGACGTTCGGCCATTTGCCGGGCCTCGGCCGGATTGCCGCTGTCCAACGCGCCGAGGGCCATGGCCAGGGTGACGGGCTTGGGCGGCCGCTTGCGATTGCGAAGGATCGCGACGGTTGACGTGATGCCCACCACCAGGGCCACGTTGACGGCCAAGACCAGCAGCAGGCGGAAGGGATTGGCCGTCAGCCCCCGTAGCGCCGTCCGCAGGTCGCCGCCGCGCACAGCGACCGTCTCGGGCGGCGAAGCAGCGGGCGAATTGGGAAGGTTCTTGGCCATGGTAGCGGGGAGTATCTACCCGAAAATCCGCGCGCATGTCAAGGCACGTTTGGGGAGAGAGGCGGGAACCAGAAGGCGGAAGGCGATTTGTTCCAGGCAGAAGGGCAGGAAGTGATTCGGGCCGAAGGCCCGGAAGTTCGCCCAGCGAAGGGCGCAGCCCTGGTCGCCCTTTAGGACCGGCCGAAAAATAACTTCCGCAATTAAGCAGGGGTGGCTGGTGGCTGAGCTTGCGAAGCCCCAGCCGATGCCGGATAAGCTGGGGCTTCGCAAGCTCAGCCACCAGCCACCCCAGGAGGAAAACCGGGAAGTTATTCTTCGGCCGGACCTTAGCCGGAAATACCGCCTAAAGACGGGACTCCAGCACAGACGGTAAAAATCGATCTGCGCGAGACACTACCCTAGGCCGTGGCCAGGGCGGCCTTGCTCGCATTGATCTGCTCGATGATCCAGCGATCGACATCGGAGAGCATCTGCGGCGAGATTTCATGGCCGCATCCGTACAACCGCAAGGTAATCGACATCCCCGCCGAGTGCAAAAGCCGCAGGTCGTCGCAGACCTGCTGCTCTTCATAGACGGTGCTTCGCCGGCCGGCGGCCAGGAAGACCGCCACTTGCCGGGCCTCGGGCAGGCGCGACAAGGGAGCGCCGCCCGTGGGCAGGCGTCCACCCAGCGAGAGCACGCCGGCGAACTTGTAGGGGTGGTTCATGGCCACCCGCAGGGCCATCGTGCCGCCCGTATCGAAGCCGGCCAGGAAGACCCGCCGCGAATGAATGTTGAATCGGCGAAAGGCGATCTCGATCGAGTCGAAGATCCGTTGCTCGGCCAACGGCAGGTCGCGTTCATCGTGCGACCAGCCATGGGCTGTTCTTTCCGCCGCAGAGCCTGCCGCCCCCCGCGGAACGACCGCCACCCCCCGCGGAGCGACCGCCACATAATTCCGCATGCTCACCAGCGGCATGATCCGCAGCAACTGCCGCTCATCACAATCCGGTCCGTGCAGCCAGACCACCAGCGGGTACGCATAACCCGGCTCGTAGTGTATCGGTGCGAAGATCGCGTGGATCGTGTCCTGCTGGACGGTGCTGAACAAGCCCGACTGGATTTCGAAGGTAAGGGGCGGAACACCGCGCTGCGAGAGTGGCAACGACTGCCAAGGGTGGCTCATGGGTGACTCTCCCCAGAATATGAGGTTGCGAAACGAACTTCGAGAAACGAAACGAGAAGCCCTTGCACCAATCGCACGCCTCGTGAGAGATTGCCCACACGACTCGCGCCGGCTCACCGTTTTCGATCGCGATCCATCTCTGCGCAGCCTCCTGCGCTGGATTCCCCGCGTCCCGAAGCGTGAATCCCCAAACTCTAAGCGTTTGCGGGCAGTCTGTCAACCGCATTCCACGACGCGATTTTTCCAGGGGAAATGCGGTTTCGCCAGGCCTGTCGCGGTGGAAAAAGTGTGGACGGCTGCGGCGCACTTTTTGCAGGAGCGGTGCGTGCCAGCACTGCTAGCATTGATCCTGGGAGTACCCGTAGCGCTGGAAGAAGCTCGCCCAGCGGCGGTTGATTTCCGCCGCCAACTCGGGTGGGAGCTGATAGCGATTGGTCTTGTAGTCGGCCTTCTGGGCAAAATAGGCTTCCATTGCGGGCCGCACCGCTTCGAACCCGCCCAACTTCAATTCGTCGTAGACCCGCTCGATTTGCTCGATCGGCCGGGCCACGAGGTCTTCGTAGCGCACTTCGCAGAATTGTCCCGCGGGGATCAAGCCGCGATCGCGCTCGAAGACTTCGTACATCCGCGCAAACGTCGTGAAGACGTGCTCGTCCAACCCCTCGTAGGTCGGCACCTGCAAACCGTCGTTTCGATACAGCCGCTTCCAGAGGTTGATCGTGGAAGGGAAAATGACGTACGGATTGCGGATGATGTGGACGAAGCGGGCCTTGGGGAACATTTCCAGCAAGACCTTGATGCGGAAGGTGTGCGGCGGCGACTTCAAGACGATCCGCCGCGGCGTGCGCACGGTCAGACACTTCAGAAACCACGTCAGCCCGCGCTGCCAGCGGGTCCGCTCCCGCGGCGACACGTCCGCCAGTTCGAAAAACTCCTGGTTCTGCGGCGGGCGGTTGGGAAAGGCGATCGTCAGGTACGGCGACCGCAGGCCCATGTTGCAGAGGGCGAATTCGTCTTCTTGGGGGCTGTCCCAGGCCGCAGCCATGTTGTCCATCGGCCGTTGCTTGGGCAGCAAGCCGCGGAGCAGCGGCCGGAATACTCCGGCCGTGAGCAGAAAGTGGTTCGGGCAGAAACAATCGTAGTAGTTCGAGCAGGTGTGCCGCTCGTCCAGCACCAATAGTTCGTGCAGCAGCGTCGTGCCCGAACGCCAGTGGCCGATCACGAAGATCGGATCCCCCTGGAGTTGCGTGCGGGCGATGCGGCGTCCCCAAAAGAGCGTTTGCAGCAGCCAGAGCCCATAGTTCACGAGGCTGATCAGCGCCACCAACAGGGCCATGGCCCAACGGCGGGGTGACATGTCGAAACGGTTCCGCAGCAACAGCGGAAACCAGCCTGTGGCGATCATGCCGTCCCAGATTCGCAGGAACCAGGGCTTATCGATGTAGCCTCCCAAGCCCGAACCGTCGGATTTCTCTTGCTTGGGCTTGGATTCCAACGACGAAGCAGGCCCGTCGGCAGGCGCCGAGGATTTTTCCTGTCCGGGATCTTGCGCAGTTGCCATATTTGTCTCACGGAAAAAAGCGTTCCGGTGCAGAAGCTCCATAATAGCAGGAGCGGCCGACGGGGCAAGATAGAAAAATGCGGATAACCATGACGTGGGGGCGGTGAAGTCGATTTTGGGGGAGGCCGGCGATTAGCCCTTGTTCCCGCCCCGGCTCGTTGTTGGTAGACTGTGTGCGGCCATCGAAGCCCCATTCCCCCCTCGCGCAGCTTCCATGACGCATCCCGCCCCAACCGTCGATTCGTTCATTCAACGTTGGGCGGCGTCCGGCGCGGCGGAACGCGCGAATTACCAGTTGTTCCTCACGGAACTCTGCGCCCTGCTGGACGTGCCGCAGCCGGAGCCGACCCGTCCCGACGACGCTGACAACGCGTACGTCTTCGAGCGGAACGTCCACTTTCAGGAAAACGACGGCAGCACGTCGCTCGGCCGCATCGATCTCTACAAACGGGGCGCGATGGTCCTCGAAGCCAAGCAAGGCAGCGATGCCGCAACGGCCGACGACGAAGCCGCCGCGGCCCTGCACGCCGAGAAGACGAAAAAACCCAAGCGCCGCGGCGCCGCCGTGCGCGGCACCAGGTCCTGGGACGACGCCATGGTCAAGGCCCGCGGCCAGGCCGACCGCTACGCCCGCGCCCTGCCCGTCGCCGAAGGTCGGCCACCCTTTCTGGTCGTCGTCGATGTCGGCCACTCCATCGAGCTGTACAGCGAGTTCAGCCGTTCGGGCAAGACCTACGTCCCGTTTCCCGATCCCAAATCGTTCCGGATTCTGCTGGAAGACCTTCGCCACGACGACATTCGCGCCCGGCTGCGGCAGGTCTGGCTCGACCCGCTGGCGCTCGATCCCAGCCGCCGGACGGCCAAGGTCACCCGCGAGTTGGCGGAGCGGCTGGCCAAGTTGGCCAAACTGCTCGAAAAAGAGAACCATCACCCCGAGGACGTGGCCCGCTTCCTCATGCGCTGCCTGTTCACCATGTTTGCCGAGGACGTGGAACTGATCCCCCGCGGCTCGTTCAAAGACCTGCTCGGCGGGCTTCTCGACGCGCCGGAGAATTTCAAGCCCGCGGCCGAGGACCTGTGGCGGACGATGAATACGGGCGGGTTCTCGCCGATTCTGCGGAAGCGACTGCTCCGTTTCAACGGCGGCCTGTTTGCCGAAAGCGACGCCCTGCCGCTCACCAGGCCGATGCTGGAACTCTTGCACGAGGCGGCCGGGGCCGATTGGACCGACGTCGAGCCGGCCATCTTCGGCACCCTCCTGGAACGCGCGCTCGATCCGGTCGAGCGGCACAAGTTGGGGGCCCACTATACGCCGCGGGCCTACGTCGAACGGCTCGTCTTGCCCACGGTCATCGAGCCCTTGCGGGAAGACTGGCGGGCGGCCTTCGCCGCGGCGGTCACCGCGGCCCGGCAAGGCGACCTGGCCGCCGCGCAGGAAAGGGGATGAGACGATGGCGAGCGTACGAGTCGCAATGACGGTGGTGGCTCATGAGGACGAGCTGAAGGAAAAAAGTCGCCTAATGTTGATCGCCCCGGATCACGATTCACCAAGCCGAAGCTCCGCGGAGAACGAGCTTATGCAAGGTGCATTACAACCGTTATGGCGCCCATCAATCCCCGCAGATCTAGCAATTTCTGTAGACATCAGTGAACTGCGTGAACTCTGCTGCTGGAAGGGTCTCTGTCACGCCGGGCTAAAACCATACGCAACGTCTCTAATCATCGCGGCGGACGAAGCGCGATTGTTATTCGACAATGATCGAGATTATGAACATCACGCTCCAGCCTACTTGAATGGTCAAGATGTCGCGAGGCGACCGCGTAGCGTCCGGGTTCTTGATTTTTTTGGTGTCGATGAGGCGACCCTTCGGTCGCGTTTTCCCAAGGCATATCAGTACCTCTACGACCACACGCGAATGGAGCGTTCCCAGGAACGAAATCCTCGCCTGCGACGAGAATGGTGGCTTTTCGAGGCAAACCGGCCCGAATTACGAACAGCGATTGCAACCATTACTCGCTACATAGTGACTGTTGAAAACTCCCCGACGCGGTATTTCGTGTTCGTGAAGTCCGCGTTCCTGCCGGACCAAAAACTTCGCGTGATCGCGGACGGCGACGCGGCGTTGCTCGGTTTTCTATCCAGTAGAATTCACTCGCTGTTTTCAAAACGCGCTGGCGGGAGGCATGGCGTAGCAAACACGCCGGTCTATAACACGCGGTGTTGCACGACATTTCCGCTTCCGGCGGTGACCCATATTCAAGAAACGCAAATTGCACAATTTGGCGAGCAACTCGACGCGCATCGCAAGCGGCAGCAGGCGTTGCACCCGAAGCTCACGCTCACGGACATGTACAACGTGCTGGAGAAACTGCGGGCGGGGGACGAACTGAACGCCAAAGACAAGGCGGTTCACGAGCAGGGCCTGGTATCGGTGCTGCGGCAGATTCACGACGACCTCGACGCCGCCGTGTTCGCCGCCTACGGCTGGCCCGTTACGCTCTCCGACGACGAAATCCTGGAGCGCCTGGTCGCCCTGAACGCCCAGCGCGCCGCCGAGGAAGCGCAGGGCCTCATCCGCTGGCTGCGGCCCGAGTTTCAGAACCCGGCGGCCAAGCGCGAGCAACAGCAGACGCTCTCCCTTATCGGCGACGGCCCTGAAGACGATCAGCCGGTGACCGAGAACGGCGAAAAGAAGACCGCGGCGAAAGAAACGGCGGCCGACAAGGCCGCCAAGCGCGAGTGGCCCAAGGGCCGCGCCGCGCAGGCCAAGGCCGTCTTGACCGTCCTCCGCGACGGCGGCGGCCCGCTCGCCGCCGCCGAACTGGCCCAGCGATTTACCCGCGCTCCGCGCGAGGCCATCGACGAGCTATTGCAAGCCCTCGTCACCCTCGGCCAGGCCCGCCGCACCCGCGGCGGGAAGTATACGTGTTGACTCGAAGTGCGACATGTTCCCACCCCCGCCGGGCCGAGCACCATGTACTCATGGTCGCCAGCGGGGGCGGGACTAAATCGACAAACCGCAAGGTGGATGGGGTCGCAGTGATCATGTCCGTGATGACAAACGACGGCTTTTCTCGGGCATGGGTTCGAGGTGGATGCCGTGGTCACCGGCATAGGGCTTGCGGTGATTTGCCTCGCTTTCGAGAATTTTGGCCGACATTCCTTTAGGGAAGGCGACGCACGTCACGTCGTCACGATAATGCCTGCATTTCCAGCAAATGGGGATGGGCCTCTTCTTGCAGCGGCGGTGGCAGTGGGAGAGAATAGTAACAGAACCACGCGTTTTCAGAGGACCGAATGATGAAAATGCCAGATCGTTGCTCCTGACTTTTCAGTCTTGCATTCGCCAACCCAAACCACGGCCGGTCCCATGCATACCCCCGAATCCCAAATCAAAGCGGCGCTGCTTCACCCCGAGGAAGAAATCCGCCTCTGGGCCGTCGATTACTTCGCCGAGGCACGCTACGACGACGATTCGATCATGCCCTTGGTCATCCAGTCCGTGGAGAAGTTCGGACGTGAAACCGCATTCGATATACTGCACCGGGGCATGCGACTCCCCCAAACGGAAGCCACGGTCGATTGGCTCATCCGGGAACTATGGCGGGAGTACGACCCCCGCGACGTGTGGCAGGAGAACTATCCCTTCGTGCTGGCCTGGGTTCTGAGCAATATCCCCCAGCCTCTGCTCCGCCAGCGCTTCGACGACATTATCACGGCCCCCGCCTTCCCTGAGCAATTGCGACACTGGTTTTCCGTGCGTCTGGACATGTTCGCCTTGGAGGACTGGGACCGCGCCTGGACAGCGCTGAAGCATTTCGTCCGGGAAACCATGCGGAGCGGCCGGAATCACTTAACCTCTGTCTGGGGCGCCGCCATCATCGAGTCGCTGGCCCGGCACGCTGAGAAGGCGAAGACGGTCTTGTCGTTGCTGGAGGGGCAAGGCGGCGACGACGACCCCTGCGTGAATTGTTGGCTACAGCCTTCGTTCATGGATCTGGCCGCCGCGATGCGCTTGACGGAGGCCGTGCCGCCGCTCATGGACCATCTGAACAAGATCCATGGGTGCAGTGCCGGCCAGGCATTGGCGCGGATCGGGGGCAACGTGGTGCTTAGGGAGATCGACGCCCGCTGGCGGCGCCGCCGGAACGGCCAGTTCCGGCGTGCGGCGGTCGAGATTCTCCAACGGCTTCGCGGCGACGATTGCATCGAGCGCAGTCTCGCCTTTTTTCGGGAAGAGAAACACTGGCGCATCAAGTCAGACCTTGCCAGCGTCCTCTTGGCGAGCTTTTCCGAGGAGGCCATAGGCCCGATTGGGAAGTTCATCGCCGACGTCGGCGAGAAGAAATTCCAGTACGGCGATCCGGACTTGCGTTATCACCTGGTGGCGACCTGCATGATCATGGGCAAGACCCTCCCGCAGTTCAAGCGCTGGCGGAAGGCCGCCTTGGGCGACAACTGGGGGCGATTGCCTTGGCCGCCTACACGGCTGGCTAATACCTACAATCGCGAGAAGGTCACGCCCAAGTGGAGGGTGGATTGAAATCGCAGGCTTATTCCAGGCAGCCCGATCACCGCTGCTGACGCAAGAGCTTTGCCAGCGACGATCCGCCCTCTAGCCCGCGACTTCCTACTTTCAACGCCCTGTCGATCGACAGCCAAGTCTCGCGGGGCACCCCTTCCACCGCCTGAGGGCACGGAATTCATCCCGTTTGCCTGAAAAAGGCGGCTGCAAAATAGATTCCGTGCAGACTCCGGGAAAAGAAGATGGCGGAAAAGAAAATCGGAAAGAAGATCAGGAACCGAGTGCCCTCATCTTCTGCCTCGAAAATTGTTTAGGTTGGGCGCAGGTGGGCGCATAAGGGTAGCGGACGTTTGCGATTGTAAAGTGTTGGCCTGATGTTTTATGTGGCGTGTTTTTCGGTAAGCTGGACCTCATAGCCGAGTTGTTCCAGACGCTTGACCAGATAATGCTTCTGGCGCTGGGGTTCTAGGCGTAGGAAGTATTCAGGGCCTAAGTCTTGATAATCGACGCGATACTTGATGATGTGGTAGATGATGACCAAGAGGGTGTGGGCAACGGCCACTAGCGCTCGTTTTTTGCCCCTTCGGCCAGCGAGACGATGATACTGGGCTTGAAGATAGGTGTCGTGGGTGTGGGTTGCGGCCCAGGCGGCCTGCGTGAGTGCCCGCCGCAACCAGCGATTGCCTTTGGTGGTTTTGCTCCGTTTTCGCTTACCCGCCGATTCCTCGTTTCCTGGACAAATTCCTGTCCAGGAACTGATGTGTGCGTCGGTGGGAAACTGGTTCATATCGGTCCCGATTTCGGCTACAACGTTCTGGATCGTCGTGACGTCAATGCCCGGAGCCGCGTCCAGCTTCTCTTCCAACTCCTTGTCCACAAAAGGGAGTACGAGTTCCTCGATCCGTGCATTGAACAGGGCAATTTCCTGGTCAAGATAGTCCAGATGCCCGAGCAGTTGCTTGAGCATGAAGCGATGGTGGTCGAGGAACTTGCCTTGCAGAGCCAACTCTAACTGCGGGATCTTCGACTTCATGCGGCGCCGAGCAGATTGGGCCAGTTTGGCAGGATCTTCCTCCCCTTCCACGAGACGGTCCAGCATCTCGCGTCCGGAGACGCCCAAGATGTCGCTGGCCACCGTTCCCAGTTTGATGTTGGCGTCCTCCAAGAGCTTGTGGATGCGATTGGCGATCCGTGTGTGTTCGCCTTCGAGTTGAGCGCAATGGCGAGTCAAGTCTCGCAACTCGCGTTGCGGTCGGGATGGCACAAAGCTGCTGCGCAAAAGGCCGTATTGCAGCAATTGTGCGATCCATTGAGCGTCCTTGAGATCGGTCTTGCGGCCGGGAACCTGTTTCAATTCCCGCGGGTTGACCAACAACAACTCAAAATGTCCATCCAGGATGTTCCATACGGGCTTCCACAAGACTCCGGTGGCTTCCATGGCGACATGGGTCACGCCGTGCGCCCGCAGCCAATCCGACATCTCCAGAAGATCGCGGGTCATCGTACCGAAAGTACGCAGATCCCCATCGACTTTTCCTGCGGGGCCCATTTTACGCACCGCCGCAGCAATCATTTTTTCATGCAGGTCCAGTCCTGCCACACACGGGTAGATGATATCCACGGTACACCTCTCTCAAATTCTCCGGCGGCTTGGGGGTATCGAAAGGGGCAACAATCTGCCTCGCGTGCTCCCCGACCATCGGGGGCGACAATTGCGTGTTCGCGGCGACACCCAGGCCAGACTTTTCCACGGGCTCGAAGCTCCACTGAAGAACGGCCTTCGACCAAGACGACGCAGGTCATCATGAAGAATTATATTCAGCCCAATTTTCATCACTGCGGGTGCCGCAACGCGGCATGGCGGATTTTTCCCCAATTTTCTGCCTCGAAAATTGTTTAGGTTGGGCGCAGGTGGGCGCATAAGGGTAGCGGACGTTTGCGATTGTAAAGTGTTGGCCTGATGTTTTATGTGGCGTGTTTTTCGGTAAGCTGGACCTCATAGCCGAGTTGTTCCAGACGCTTGACCAGATAATGCTTCTGGCGCTGGGGTTCTAGGCGTAGGAAGTATTCAGGGCCTAAGTCTTGATAATCGACGCGATACTTGATGATGTGGTAGATGATGACCAAGAGGGTGTGGGCAACGGCCACTAGCGCTCGTTTTTTGCCCCTTCGGCCAGCGAGACGATGATACTGGGCTTGAAGATAGGTGTCGTGGGTGTGGGTTGCGGCCCAGGCGGCCTGCGTGAGTGCCCGCCGCAACCAGCGATTGCCTTTGGTGGTTTTGCTCCGTTTTCGCTTACCCGCCGATTCCTCGTTTCCTGGACAAATTCCTGTCCAGGAACTGATGTGTGCGTCGGTGGGAAACTGGTTCATATCGGTCCCGATTTCGGCTACAACGTTCTGGATCGTCGTGACGTCAATGCCCGGAGCCGCGTCCAGCTTCTCTTCCAACTCCTTGTCCACAAAAGGGAGTACGAGTTCCTCGATCCGTGCATTGAACAGGGCAATTTCCTGGTCAAGATAGTCCAGATGCCCGAGCAGTTGCTTGAGCATGAAGCGATGGTGGTCGAGGAACTTGCCTTGCAGAGCCAACTCTAACTGCGGGATCTTCGACTTCATGCGGCGCCGAGCAGATTGGGCCAGTTTGGCAGGATCTTCCTCCCCTTCCACGAGACGGTCCAGCATCTCGCGTCCGGAGACGCCCAAGATGTCGCTGGCCACCGTTCCCAGTTTGATGTTGGCGTCCTCCAAGAGCTTGTGGATGCGATTGGCGATCCGTGTGTGTTCGCCTTCGAGTTGAGCGCGATGGCGAGTCAAGTCTCGCAACTCGCGTTGCGGTCGGGATGGCACAAAGCTGCTGCGCAAAAGGCCGTATTGCAGCAATTGTGCGATCCATTGAGCGTCCTTGAGATCGGTCTTGCGGCCGGGAACCTGTTTCAATTCCCGCGGGTTGACCAACAACAACTCAAAATGTCCATCCAGGATGTTCCATACGGGCTTCCACAAGACTCCGGTGGCTTCCATGGCGACATGGGTCACGCCGTGCGCCCGCAGCCAATCCGACATCTCCAGAAGATCGCGGGTCATCGTACCGAAAGTACGCAGATCCCCATCGACTTTTCCTGCGGGGCCCATTTTACGCACCGCCGCAGCAATCATTTTTTCATGCAGGTCCAGTCCTGCCACACACGGGTAGATGATATCCACGGTACACCTCTCTCAAATTCTCCGGCGGCTTGGGGGTATCGAAAGGGGCAACAATCTGCCTCGCGTGCTCCCCGACCATCGGGGGCGACAATTGCGTGTTCGCGGCGACACCCAGGCCAGACTTTTCCACGGGCTCGAAGCTCCACTGAAGAACGGCCTTCGACCAAGACGACGCAGGTCATCATGAAGAATTATATTCAGCCCAATTTTCATCACTGCGGGTGCCGCAACGCGGCATGGCGGACTTTTCCCCAATTTTCTTTTCCAAGACTTCAGATCAGCCGGCGACCGAGGGCGGCGGAAACAAGACCGCGGCAAGGCGGCCGGCAAGTCCGCCAAGCGCGAGTGGCCCAAGGGCTGCGCCGCGCAGGCCGATGCCTTACTGACCGTCCATCGCGATTCGGGTGAGTCACTCACCACCGACCGAGTGGCCCAGCGGTTTTGCGTCGCACATCGTGACAACGTCCATGAGCCACTTTAGGCCCTCATGACCCCGAAGGCATGAAAGTCTCTTAGGACAGCAAACGGAATGGCGGCGCTACAGCCGCGCGACACCTTGCTGCGGTGTCGCGGGCCGTTGTCGCGGCCGGGATAGCACACCTGGAATTTACCCACGAACTGTGCCGCGGGCTCGGGTCTGCCCCGGAGCATTGCGCCCTCTTGTACCAAATATGAGCGTTTGCCTTCTCGTGATGCCCTACGTCTGTTCAGGCAGAATCAGGTGTGCCACGTCGTGTTCGTCCCAAGCGATGCCGAAAAATGGAAAGTATCCTGGGGGAACAGCGCACACCCCGTTGCAATGCGCGATGGTTTCACCGACCAGCCACCAACGAATCTCAAACTCGCTGACAGCACACTCCAATGAGGTGAGGTCAACCAGGCCAAGCTCGTTGGCGGGCAAGTAGTCCTCGACGAGGGTTTTCGTCTTACCGTTCGTGCATTTCATCGTCACAATGACTGTCTTGGGCGTAGGGCCCTTGCGATTGTCGAGGACACACGTCCTCGTCTTCTCACCGCAGATCTCTCGATACAAAACCACTGCGTCCCGTGAACTCGGCACGTAGTCCAAAACCTTTGCAGGAACCTGAATAGACATGCACAACTCCTATAAAAAAGAGAAACCAACTTCTCCGCACGATGCTGTGCGGGGATATCGTTACTGCTTTACGAATTTAACCGGTTGCGGCCCCAGTGATTCCGACAGAACCTTACCAGAGTACCGTCCAACTTGCTCGCTTGTGGGACTGCAAGCGAGAGGCATCTCTGTGACAATAAAGGCACAAGACCTTGACGCGGCTTTTCCTGCGATTACGATATGCAAGCGGCCCCGCGCGCGGTTGTATCCTACTGGCGAAGCGGCCCGAATCCGTGGGTCGTGCGAGTCCACCATTCGATTTTGTCGAAGTACTGTACGACCGACCTTTTCATCCCGCCGATCGCGATACAATTGCTCGCGCCGGCTGGCAGCGTCCACCAAACGTGGCCGTACCACCGTTCACGGGACGCAAGCTGCCTCCACTGCCACGCTTGAATCAAGCGTGTTCAGATACGTTTCCAGCGAATGCCAGCACCTGAAGCTGTGCTTGCACCGATCGTCCGAGTTGATTGGGTAGTACGCATCGACATGCGCGTACCCAATGTATTGGGACGGAAAATCAGTCACAATATCGTTCCGGTTTGCGATCCGCCAGCTCGTTTCCACCAAGCCATCGTAGGTTCCCGCGAAAACCTTGTCTCCGACCCTGGGGCTAGCGAATGTGTAGACGACAGGCCTCGCGAAGCCGCCATTCACTGCCACGTCGATGGCTAGCAAGGTCGCCAAGGCCGATCCGAGACTATGTCCGGCGATCTGGAGCGTTTCTACGGCGTCCTCTGCGATTAGTTTCGCCAACGCGTCGACAACTCGCGGTGCGGTGTTACTCGGAGCGGTTCGAAATGTTGAGTAAAAACCGCCGAATCCCCGTTCGACGTTTCCCGCATTCACGTACGGAAAGCGGACGAGGCGGAACTCGGCATCTCTAATCCATTCGAACACACCTTGCGTGCCGCGGATTGCGACGACAACGTCGGGGCCGTTCTTGGCGATGAACCCGAAGACCTTGAATTCCGCAGTATTATCCGTCACATCATCGGCGTATACTTTGGAAACGAGACTGTATCCGGCGGGAGGCATAAATCCAGCGGGATCTCCATCGGTGAATAGGTCGTACGCCGCCAAAACGAGTTTCCCCAATTGCACCGCTTGCTGAGCGGAAAATGATTCAGATGGCATAGGCTGAACACTCCTCGAAATGGAAACGGCGAACCATCAGCAGAACGTAAACATTCTTAAGGAAATGGATTGCGCGAAACTTGGTCGCCGTCATTTTTTCCAGTGTACACCTTATGGCTTTTCTGGCCTTCGATCTACACGCGATCTGGCTTCGATCTGGCTTCGATCGGAAAAGCGGTCCGCGAAGGACCAAACCGACTCGACGATCGAGGGTGACTCTGCCGGGCCAAATCACGGATTAACAGGATACTGGTTGTTGCCCTCAAAGAGCCGGAAGACTCTCCCTGAAGTCAAACCTCCCGCGGTTATGCCGTAGTGACTTTGACAGTCCCGAAAGCAGGGAACGTCAGGTCAACTAATGCTGCCTGGTGGGTAGAAGTTCCTGGCGACACAATGACTTCGGCAATGTAGCCTTGCGCTCCCGCATTGATAGCTAGAAGGAACAAGAGACCTTTCGCTTCCTACGGTTTCGCCCTCGGCACGCACTGCGGCTTCAGCGGCACCCTCGAGTCCAAGGTATGGAGATACGTTTCCAGCGAATGCCAGCACCGGAAATTGTGCTTGCACCGATCGCCCGAGTTGATCGGGTAGTACCTATCGACATGCGTGTCCCCAACAAATCGGGACGGAAAATCGGTCACAACGTCGTTCCGGTTTGCAATCCGCCAACTCGTTTTCACCAAACCGTCGTAAGTCCGCACGAAAAACTTGTCGCCGACCCTGGGGCTGGCGAAGGTGTAAACGGCCGGTGTCGCGAAACCGCTATTCGCCGCGACGTCGACCGCTAACAAGGTCGCCAAGGCCGCTCCCAGACTATGCCCGGTAATCCAGAGTGCCGTTACGGCGCCCTCTTGGACCAGTTCCGCCAGTGCCTCCACGACGCGCGGCGCATGATCGGTCTTACCGGTTCGGAGGGACGAGTAACAATCGTTGAAGCCAGCGTCGACGTTCCCAGCCTTCACATACGGAAAGGGGGCAAGCGCGAAATCGAAATCCAGAATCCAGTCGGGGCTTCCTTCCGTGCTGCGAATGGCAACGACAACCTCGGAAGCACTCCGGCCGATGAACCCGAAAACCTTGACCGCAACGGAATCATCGGTAATATCGTCGGCATAGATCTTGGAAACCAGACGGTAACCGGCGGGCGGCAGGAAGTCGTCGGGGTCCCCCTGGGTGAACAGGTCGTAGGCCGCCAAGACAAGTTTCCCCAAGTTCACGGCCTGGGGAACGGAAAACAATTCAGATGGCATATGCCGAACACTCCTCGAACTCAAACTATCCTTGGCGTCTTCCTGCCTTCGATCAACACGCGGTCTGGCTTCGATCTGGCTTCGATCCGAGCAGCGGTCGGCGGAGGACGAAGGCGACTCCAGGCTTGCGCAGCTTTACGAACTTGAATTTGCCGGCAGCAACTGCCAGCCGATCCCTTCCCCCTTGCCGTTGCCATGGAAACGCAGGATCGGCGCCAACTGGCTGCCGTTCAAGCGGCAGATCACGTTGTGCAACCGCCGCTTGGGCACGATTTCCGACTTCATCGGCAAGGGATCGTCGATGTAGGCTGGCCAGCCCTCCTCCTCGAAAGCCGAAAGAACCAACTCCTGATTCTCGGCCGGCACCAGGAACTTTTTCACCAGCCAGTCGCCGACGCGAAGCTCGCGACGCCGGGCCTCCCAGGCAGGCTTGAGGTCCAAAGGAAGGCAGAAGGCGGAAAGGGGAAGGCCGAGGACGGAAGGATGAAGGATGAAGGATGAAGGATGAAGAGGGGAAGGGGGAAGGCGAACTAAGCGCGCTGGGGTCGTTTCCTCGTCGCATAGTCCCTCACCCCCTCCCCCTCTCCCGGAGGGAGAGAGGAGTGCGATGCCCTTACCGCCTGCCCCTCTCATGGAGGGCGAAGGGGGTCTTTCGGGGGCAAGCAACTTGCGCACTTCGGCCGCGCCCAGGGAAGTGAGCACCAGGGCGCTGGCGGGAAGAAAAGTCAAACCCGCCCCCCGGCGGAAGGAACGCCGCGGGGCGCCATACAAGGAAGTTTCCTCGCCGTGCTCGACGAATCCTTTGCTTACCAACCAACGAAAGTCGCTCGTCGTCATGCCGGCGCTGCGGAGTTCGGCAATCTCGACGGCGAAGTCCCAGGCGTCGCCGCCGACGTCGGTCGCGTAGTCCAGCGCGCGGAGAAGTTGGACTAGCCCCGCGATAAGGTGGGAAGACGCGTCGAGATGAACTTCTGCCGCAGGAAGCGGGCCAGCGACCATCATAGTCTTCACGGCGGTAAACTCCACGAACTGGGGTCTCTCTCTCCCAGCGAATGGTATATAACAGTGGTTCAGCCACGTTGCGATATGGCACGTCGCAAAAAATCGGCGACGTGGGGCAGGTTGCCAACCTGGCAAAAATATGGCAGATCGGCAATCTGCCCCACGCCGGTAGGTTGAACTCCCATGGCGACGGACCATAATAGTAATTGCGATTGGGGCTCCCAGCGCGCGCGAAATTTCCAAGAACAGCGAAAACAAGCGGTCGAGCGACTTCGATAAGGGTCATGACGAGCCAGGACAACGATTTCCGTCTGCTCATGCGTCGCGTTGTCGCCGGGTCCGAAGAGGCCGCACGACAGCTCGTCGAAGAATACGGCGAGTCGCTCCGCCGGGCGGTGCGACGGGCGCTGAACGCGAGACTGCGCTCCAAGTTCGACTCGCTGGATTTCGCTCAGGTCGTGTGGTGCTCCTTCTTCCGGGCCCGCGAACGCCTGGAGCGATTCGACCGGCCCGACGAGCTGGTCGCATTTCTCGTCGGCATGGCCCGCAATAAGGTCGGTCTGGAGGCCCGGCGTCGCCTCCAGACGAACAAATACAACGTCAACCGCGAACATGCATGGAGCGAGGATTCGCGGAAAGAACAGGCGGAAATACCCGATGGCCAGCCGTCGGCGATCGAGGTGGCGATCGCCGGGGAAGAACTGGAACGCATGCTCTCCCATGCGCCGCCCGCTTTGCGGAAGATCATCCACTTACGATTGCAGGGCCTAACGCACGAGGAAATCGCCCATTCGCTCCATTTGACGCGCGGCGCCGTGTATCGTTTGCTCAAGAAGCTGTCGCGGGAACACGCCTGACCGACACCGGTTCAGGAACATGGCGGAATCCTCACCGACCAAGACCATGAGTACATGGTGCCCGACACGGCGCTCGCATCCGGCTTCAATGATAACCGAGGAAGCCTTCCGGATCGCCCTTCACCGCTTGGCTTCCAGGAGCCCGGTTTCCAGCATCCGCAACACCAGGCGTTTGGCCACGGGACAGGCGGCCATCGTAGCGTCGCCGGCCCGCTCCAGAACGACCACCAGCGCGTAACGGGGCCGCTCGGCCGGGACATAGCCGGCGAACCAGGCGTGCTCGGGCTGGCCGCCGCCAATCACGGCCGTGCCCGTTTTGCCGGCCACGGAAATCTGGGCAAGACAAAGCGAACCATGGGCTGTACCTTGCTTGTCAGCCACCGTGCGCAACAAGCCGGCGTCAATCGCGGCCAGCGTCGAGTAGGTCAGCCCCGGAACCGGCGGTAGCGTGGGTTTCAGCCCGCCGTCACTCGAAGGTGGGCTACAGCCCACCTTACCGACGTGCGGCGCGACCAGCAGTCCGCCGTTGGCCATCGCGGCCATCATCCGCACGACTTGCAACGGCGTGGCCGTCAGCGCGCCTTGACCGACCGACATCGCCTGCGTGTCGGCCGGGCGCCAGGCATGACCTTCCGGCTTGCGTATCCGCTCGGGCGTCGGCACGAGGCCACGGGCCTCGCCCGGAAGATCGACGCCCGTCGGCTGCCCAAACCCCAACCGCCCGGCCCAATCGATCAGCGTTTGCGGCGGCAGTTTTTCGGCGTAATGGAAGAAATAGACGTTGCAACTTTCGGCCAGGGCCTCGGCCAGCGTGACGTCGCCATGGCCCGTGCCGTGGCGAACGTAGACCGCGCACCGCTGCCGGTCGGGCTGATTCAAGTATCCCCGGCAATAGAAGGTCGCCGCCGGATCGAGCCCGGCCGATTCCAGCAGGGCCACGGCCGTGACGGTCTGGAACACCGGGCCGGGTGGCAGGGCCATTTGGATCGCGCGATGAAAGAGCGGATGGCTCGGATCGGCGAGCAGGGCTTCGCGGTGCGATGTATCATCGCCAATAAATGCGGCCGGATCGAATCGCGGGGCGCTGGCCGCGGCCAGGATCTCGCCGTCGTGGACATCGATCACCAGCACTGCGCCGCCCGACGCTTCCCGGCGCGTGCTCGCGCCCCGATTGGATTGCAAGGCCACGCGCTGCAACGCGCTATCCAGCAGCTCTTCGGCCGTCCGCTGCAGTCGCGGGTCGATGGCAAGCGTCACGTCGCTACCGGCGACCGGCTCGGTCTCATGATAGGCCTGCTGCACGCGGCCGGCGTGATCGATCACTTCGACGCCGGCGCCGGGCTTGCCACGAAGCAAGGCTTCATATTGTTGTTCGACACCCGTGCGGCCAACGTACTCATCGCCAACGTACTCATCACGCTCCGCGTGATGGTCTTCCTTACCGTACTCAGCATGCTTCGCGTGATGATTTCCATCACGCGGAGCGTGATGAGTACGTAGGGGCGGCCCAAGATAGCCGAGCACGTGCGCCGCCAGAGTGCCAGCAGGATACGTGCGACGGGTGAGGCAGAGGATCCGCGTGCCGGGATACTGTTCGGCGTGCTGGCGGATTTCCGCAGCCGCCGTCGCGGGAACGTCCTCGGCCAAGACATGATCGGCCAGTTCTTCGGCCACGGTGACCGTCTCCGGCACGGCATCGCGAGCGGGCTCGAAGATTTCCTGCCAGGCCGCGGAGAGCCGATCGGCCCACGACGCATCGTCGCGCGGCGGCGGCGACCGGCGGGCGGATTCGATCTGCCGCCGCCAGGCGTCGGCCGCGATCCGCTCGACGCGGGCCTGGACTTTGCGTACGCGGGCCTGCCACTGGGGAAACTCGATGCCGCACAGCGCAGCCAGGCGGCGGTGCTGTTCGTCGCGCTCTTGCCGCAGCTTCTGCACTTCTTCGGCTAGCCGGGCCGCGTTGCGACGCGCATCGCTGGGCAGCCGCTTGCGGGCACGCTGTTCTAGCCATGTCTGCCGCGGTGGTTCTTCCAGATAGCGATACTCGACGGCTATGGCAGCCACTTGCTGATCGCAGGCCAGCACCGTGCCGTCGCGGGCCAGGATCCGACCCCGTGCCGCCGGCAGCGGCCGTTCGCGACGATTGGGGCGGAGGGCCTCTTCGCGGAATGTCGTTCCTTGGCTGATTTCTAACTGCACCGCGCGGCACCACACGGCGATCAAGAGCAACACAAACACGCCCACGCACCAGCGGAGGCGACGACGAGGATCGACCACCGCGGGCGACGCGGTGCGAGTGAGGCTCAGTTCTTGCCAGTCGGTGGGCAGCAAGGGAAAGGACTAGGGATGAGGGATGAGGGATGAGGGATGATTCGGCTTGCCGCGCTTCAACGTCCAGATTTCAGATTTGCTTACTTCACGTCCTGGATCTTGAATTCCCACCAGGTTTTCTGGGCGCTGAATTCCGACTGACGATACGGTAAACCACCCCGGGCTTCATGGTCACGCTGCCGACTACCTTTTCCGTTGGAAGCGACTTGACATCGTCAATGGGATTGTCGTCGCACGCGTCAAAAACTGCCTCGGCGACGACAATGACTAGCAGGTGTTTTGGCGATAGAAATGCTTGCACCGCAAATTGTGTCCACTTTCGTTTACAAACGCGTGATTCGCCGTCGAAGTCGCTCGACTCCGGGTCTGCGAGTGTTGAGTGCTCGGCCACGAAGTCGAGCTGAATCCTGCCGTCTTTCTTGCCTTTCGCTCGGGCATCGATCTTCGTGCCATAGGGCACGAACATGCCGCTTGTTCCGGCTCCCATCTCGCCGCCGACGATAAGCTGGGCCGTGTGATTCTCGGTCAGCGCCAGATTAGGCTCGGAAAGTTCATGAGCCCCGTCTTTTGTCTCACGGAATAATCGAACGGAGAGGACGAACTGCCTCGGCTTGGCAGCCGGCTTTTCGCCGTGAGCCGTGGAGGCGACGACAGCCAGAAGCAAGAGTGACGTGATGCAAGTCAAACGGGAAGGCATAGTTGATCTCCAGTTCCAGGGGTTTTTCGAGTTTCGTCATACGTCATTTTCTTAGACGTTAAACGCCCCCGCTGGGCTTGCCCCAGCGGAGCGCAGGATTGACCACTACGGGCCGGCCTTCAATCGCGATTCGCCGTTTTCCGTCGCCCGGCCCGCTGGGCGGGCGACGGAAAACGAAAAACGGCGAAATGGGGTGCGCGAGACGCTGTCTCTAGTTGCCAATCCTCCGCTCCGCTGGGACAAGCCCAGCGGGGGCGGGAGGGTCTTCCTGTTCATCCTTTCAATTGACGTGGCCCGCCTGTCCATTTTCATAAGAACTGAACTCCGCCCAGACGGGCAGGTGCTCGGAGATTTCCATAGCCTCTTGCGGCGTGAGGTCCAACTCGCGAATCATGTCCAACACGCCGGAACGGTGCGTGTACTCGACGGTCGCGTTGCAATCGAAGAGGATATTGTCGGCCAATCGCGTTCCCCGCGTCGTGGTGGCAACCCCGGTAACGGCGGCCGTGAGCCCCGGCACGCGGCTGAGTCGGCCGAGATGCTCCGGATCGGTTTCGAAGTCGCCGAGCATGATGATGTCGTCTTCCCCTTGGCCGCTGTCCCGCGCAGCCCGAAAGACATCGGCCAACGAGTCCAGTTCCTGCGGTCCACCGCGGTGGAGATCGACCAGCACGTTGACGAGCATGAAGGTAAAGGCTTCGTTGGGCGGCGGGCCGCGGACGCGGAATTCGGCGACCAGCGGCAGCACCTGGAACGTGCCCGGCGGCGCATCGATCGAGTGTACCGTCTTGGGATCGACTTCCACCGTCGTGGCGTCGAAGAGCATGGCGTTGTAGATCTTCACCGGATACTTGTCCAGGGTTGGACAGGTGACGAAATCGAAGCAACGGCCCGTGGCATTGATCTGGTCTCTCAACCGCATCAGCACGCCGTGGTTGCCGGAGTGGATGTCCTGCAAGGCCACAACGTTGAATCGCGAGAGGATTCGCACCAGGCTGTCGCAGACTTTGGGGTTGGCCAGGCGGTTGTCGTCCAAGCCGTTGAGATTGAACGTGGCCAGGCGGATTGCCGGGCGCGTGGGAGCCGCCGGCGGCTGGTCGGCCGCGCCTTCGCTGGGCACGCTACCCGACGCCGTCCGCGGTACGATCCGCACGTACTGAAACTGTCCTTCCAGGCTGCGATGGACTTCCAGCGAGTAGTTTGTCGAGACATACCAGCCGGCAAAGCCCAGCGTCACGACCGTTGTTACCAAGATAAAACGCCACATGCTTGCCTCCAGAGTAATGTGCGCGCCGATAAGATACCTGGAGACACGGTTCGGACGCCACGGCAATTTGGGGGGGCTTGCCGCCAAAGGCAGGAGAGTGAGACCAACAACTCGGCACATGGGGCCTGTCGGTTTAGTCGAAAAACGTCCTCGCGCCCCCGCTGGGCTTGCCCCAGCGGAGCGAGGGATTGCCCCAGCGGAGCGAGGGATTGACCCAGCGGAGCGAGGGATTGACCACTACAGGCCAGTCCACGACCGTTATTCGCCGTTTTTTCCTCGTTTCAGCCACCCGGCCCGTGGGCCGCGTGGCTGAAACGAGGAAAAAACGGCGAAAGGGGCGGGCGAGGTGGCGTTTCTAGTTGCCAATCCTTCGCTCCGCTGGGGCAAGCCCAGCGGGGGCGGGACTAAATCGACAAACCGCAAGCGCAGCGTGCCCCCGCCTAATGTGGGGTAAACATATTGCCGGCACTGGGAGAATTACGGTATAATGAAGCCGGTAGGCTCGGTTGGGCAACGGGCCGCATTCGATGAAAAAGGCGACTTCCATGCAGCGATCCGTGCGGGTGTTGTGTGCGGCGATCGTGTTTCTGGCGATTCTTCGGCCGGCCGTGGGCGAAGATCTTCTTGCTTCGCAGCGGCGGGCGGATCGAAGGCGAGTTGGTGAACGCGGATGAAAATCCCCGCACGTCCTATGTCATCTCGCTGCCCAACGGCGGCCAAGTCACCCTCGACGCCGCCGTGGTCGAAAAGATGCAGCCCGTGCCGCCCGAGTTGGCCGAATATGAAAAGGCGCGTCGGCAGCATCCCGACACGATCCAGGGTCAGTTGCAAATGGCGAGCTGGTGCCGCGCCCATAACCTTCCCACGCAGGCGAAGACGCACCTCGAACGCGTCCTGCAACTCGATCCCGAGCAGGCCGACGCCCGCCGACTGCTTGGCTACCGCAAGTTCAAAGACAAGTGGATGACACACGATGAAGAGATGGCCGAAAAGGGCCTGGTCAAACGCGTCGTCCGGGGCGATACGGTCTGGGTCACCACGCAGGACGCGGAACTTTTCGACAGTCGCGATAAGCAAAGCAAAGCCGAAATCGAGTGGATCAAGAAGATCAGCGCGTGGCGGAAGTTGCTCGACGGCAGTCGGGCCGGACAGGCCGAGCAAGCCGCCAAGAACCTCCGCGCGATCAACGACCCCATGGCCATCGCCGGCCTGGCCGAGCGGCTGACGAAGAAGATCGATCGGAGCGCCGACGCGCGGCTGATTTACGTCGAGGCGCTGGCCCGCATCGACACGCACGAGGCCCGCGGTCCGCTGGCCGCATGTGCGATCGACGATCCCATCGAGGAGGTCCGCCTTTCCAGCCTGGATGAATTGGAGAAGCAAAAGGACGAGGGGGTCACGGACTACTTCGTAAGGCGGTTGCGCGACAAACACGCGACGAACGAGACCATCAACCGCGCGGGCGTGGCCCTGGGACGGATCAAGGATCCTAGCAGCATCGAAGCGCTGATTCAGTACATCAGGACTGGGCATGACCAGGTGATTCAACCCCCCGGTGGCGGCGGATCAGGCTCGATGACGACGACATTCAGCAAGAACGGCGGCGGTGGCGGCGGCCTGGCCATGAATCAAAAGCCGAAGATAATCACCGTCTGGTACGACAATCAGGGGGTGCTCGACGCCTTGGTCGCGATCACCGGCCAGAATTTCGGCTATGACGCGCGGGCCTGGCAAACCTGGTACACGAACCAGAAGGCCAGGGGCTTACCGGTGGAGGCGAAGAAGAACTAACCGGGAATATTGGCCTTTGGCCGCGATGCCGCAGACTGTAAACTTATTCGGCCCGAATTACTTGCAATCGAGGCCGGGCCGTGAACGATTCCGGGCAGTCCATTACTACAAGGAGGTAGCAGACCATGAGGACGGATCCTCGTGCGGACGAAGTTCGCAGCATCGTGGAACGCGTTTTTTCGGTTTACTTGCGCGGACGCAAGCGGCGGGAACCTCTTTCGCGGGCACTAAGCCTCGTCGGCCGAGATTCGCGGGCAGGACTTCGCCGCGGCGGCATGCCCGAGGGTGCGAAGGGGTTGCCGAAGTTTCCCCGCTTGTACGAGCCGGAAGAAGAGGATTCCGGTCTGGTTTCGCCGAGGATCGAGGAGAGCATTCTCATCGATCAGGGCCGCTACGTAGCACGGAGCTACCGCACCGAGGGCCACTTGGCAATGTGGTTGGTGGCCGTGGGCATCGTGCAGTTCTACGATGATCGGGGCCGGATGTTGACGACGATCAATCTGTTCGAGTCGCTACGGCCGAAGGCCATTGCGGCGTGAGGGAAAGAGTCATGTTGCCGGCGCAATAGTTAGTGGGCGTCCTCTTCCCCAATCACTTCCAGCAAGCGCTGCCGGATCGTGTCTAGCCGGCCCTGGTCCTCGATCTTGTCGTTATCCTGGTCGGTCACGTAGAAGACGTTGAGAACCTGGTCGAGGTAGGTGGCAATCTTCGCCCGCCAGACGGAACAGCCCAGTTCGAACAAGGTCCGGGTCAGGGCGTAGAGCAGACCCGTGCGATCGTAGGCGAAGACATCGATGATGGTGTAACGGTCGGACGTGCTGTTGTCGATGTTGACGCGGACCTGCGGCTTCGGACCGAGTAGTTTGCGTTGCTCGCCGGACTTCCAGGTGCGGCCAAAAGCAGGGCCCTGACTGCCTTCCAGGCGCAGCGAGCGTTCCACCGCCTGGTTGATCGCCTGAATCCGATCGGGCGGAGGCCCGCCGGCGTAATCGGGATCGTGGACCCAGAAGCGATCCAAGACCAGCCCGTCGGCTAGGGTATGAATCTGGGCCGAGCGGATCTCCAGGCGCTGGCTGGTCAAGGCCCCGGTCAGCTTGTGGAAGATGCCCGGCGCCACCGCTTCCGACGTCCCCACGGTCACCTGCAAGCTGACCGCGTCCGGTTCGTAGCGGGTCGTTGCCCGCACGCCGCCCGGCTCCAGGTCGTGCAGCAAGCGCAGGTCCGCGACCGCCTGCTCGACCGGCGTGGCACTGAGGTAACCCTCGGTCAAAGCGTCGACGTGTCGGGCATACCAGGCATCGTCGGCTTCGCCGCCGAGGCTGGCCCGGATCTCGTCCCGCTTACCCTCGAAAAGGTGATCGATCGTCGTGGCGGGGCTGTCGCCGGCCAGTTGCTGCATGGTTCGATGGTAAAGGTCGGTCAGCAATTGCGACTTCCAGCCGTCCCAGACGTCGGGTCCCACCGCGCCCAAGTCGGCGGCGGTGAGCACGTACAGCATTTGCAACAACTCGGGCGAGCCGACCTGCACGGCGAACCGGACGACCAGTTCTTCGTCGGTGGTATCGTAGTGCAGGGCAAGATGGTTCATCCGCAGGTGCTTGTGGACGAGAAATTTGATGATCTCCGTCTCGTGTGGCTTGAGCCCCAATCGCCAACCGGCCTCTTCGGCGATTTTCAATCCGACCTCGCGGTGATCTTCCAGCAGACCCTTGCCCAGGTCGTGGAGGAGCAAGGCCAGGTGCAAGAGGTGCTTGTCCTTCAGCCCCCGATAAACCCGCCCCACGGGCCCGGGGTCATCGAGCAGTTGCTCGGCGAATTCGACCGCGCGGATGCAATGCTCATCGACCGTGTACTTATGGTACTGGTTGAACTGCAAGAGTCCGCGGGCACGGGCGAAATCGGGGAGGAACCGCTCCAGGATCGCCACGTCGTGCAGGTCGCGAAGCAGGGCGCCCAGGCGGCCGGGGTGGGCCAAGAGGGAGAGGAAATGCTTGCTGGCCTGCGGTGGCAAGTGCGGCGGCAGGCGGGGCGCCTCGCGGCGGATCTCTTCCCAAGTCCATGCGGCGATATGTACGTCGTGCTGGTTGGCCAGATCGACCATTTGCACGATCGCCGTCAGATTGCCGCGGAGCCGCGCCAGGCCTTTCCGCGTAGTCATCATGCCGACGGGGCCGACTAGGTAGTCCAACTCGATGCGGTGGCCGAAGAAGAGCGTCAACATGCGATCGATTCTCGGATGCGTCGTGGCCTTGGCCAAGAACTTCGCGGCCACGTGGCTGACCCGGTTCGTATGGCGGAAGTAGTCGCGCATGAAATGCTCGACAGGCAGCAGGCCGCCGGCCGCCGACCATGGGTACATGGTGCCCGAGCCGCCGCGCTCGGCGAGGCGAAGCTGCTCCACGCGGGTCAGCACGTCGCTGGCCTGGCCCGAGTGAAAGTGCAACTCGTTGCGAAGCCAGAGGAGAAACGCGTAGGCCGGTTGGATGGCGTCGTAGTCTTCCGGCCGCAACGCGCCGCAATCGCGCAGTTCGGCAAAGTCGGCCAGGCCGTAGCGGGCGAACCCGACCCAGCGCAGCAACTGGAGGTCGCGGAGCGTGCCCTGGGAGCGTTTGATATTCGGTTCCAGGAGGAAGACCGTCTCACCGTAACGCCGCCGCTCGTCGTCGCGCGACTTCTTGATGCCGGCCAGCAGGCGGTCGCGGCGCCAGCGGACCCGCTGGCGGAAACGGTGCATGAAGCTTTCGAAGATCGCCGCGTTCCCGGCCAGGAGGCGCGAATCGGCCAGCGAAGTGCAAATCATGGCATCGCGGGTGGCCAGTCGGCAGGCCTGTCGCACCGTGCGAACGCTGTGCCCCAGGACCAGCCCGGCGTCGAACACGTCGCGGACCAGCCGTTCGGCCAGGGGAAACAAGCGGGCGGCGGCCGCCGGCCGGTGGAGAATCATCAGGTCGACGTCGCTATAGGGTGCCACGTCGCGGCGACCATAACCGCCGTGGGCCACGATCGCGATGTCGCTCAGCAGTCCCCGCGGGCCCGCCTCGCCGAGGTCCTTCAAGGCATCCTCGACCAGATCCACGACCACGGCATCGCGCAAATTACTGTTCAGCGCGCAAAGCTCGATCCCCGGGCAGCCGGCCGCATGCCGGGCCTTGAAGTCCTCGTGGCCTCTTGCCAGCCGCGCCTTGGCGGCCAGCACGTTGGATCGTAGCATCTAATTATTATATCGCGTCCGCTCCCGACTCGCCGGTACGAATGCGAATGACATCGACGAGCTCGGAGACGAACATTTTACCGTCGCCGACCTGCCCTGTCTGCGCAGCGCCCATGATCGTATCGAGCACCATCTGAAGCTTGGCGTCGGAAACGACGACCTCGACCTTGATCTTGGGCACGAAGTCGACTTCGTATTCGGTCCCGCGATACATCTCGGTATGGCCCTTCTGGCGACCGAAACCGCGGACCTCCGAGACGGTCATACCGGTGATTCCGCGTTCGGCAAGCGCCAGTTTGACCTCGTCGAGCTTGTGGTGCCGGATAATGGCTTCTACTTTTTTCATCCAAAGACTCCTGGTAACTAATAGAAGATGTAACCCTCTTCGCCGTGCTGGCTGACATCCAGTCCTTCGATTTCAGCCTGATGCGAGACCCTCAGGCCCATGACGACATCGAGCACCTTAAGGATAACGAAGGTCCCCCCGAAGGCCAAGACCCAGGCCATTCCCGCGGCCAGCAATTGCCCTTTCCAGACGGAACCGCCTTCCAAGAGCCCCAGCTTGAGGTCGTGCAAGGCCGGATTCGGATCGTTGAAAAAGGCACCGGTGGCCCGCGTGGCAAAAATTCCCGTCAGAATCGCCCCCAACGTCCCGGCAATCCCATGAACACCGAAAACGTCCAAGGAGTCGTCGTAGCCGAAGTACACCTTCACTGCGGTACACATCATGTAGCAAACCGCGGCCCCGATCGCACCGATCAGCAGGGCGGGTCCGAGCGTGACATAACCGGCCGCCTGGGTGATTGTGGCCAGTCCAGCCACCAGACCTGAACAGGCCCCCAGGATGCTCGGCTTGCCGCGCAAAGACCATTCCAAGGCTGCCCAAGTGATTCCCCCCGCCGCTGCGGCAAAATGGGTCGCGGCAAAGGCACATGTGGCCAGGCCGCCGGCGCTCAGGGCGCTTCCGGCGTTGAAACCGAACCAGCCCACCCACAGCATTGCAGCGCCGATGGCCGTGTAGGTCAAATTGTGAGGGGGCATGGCTTCCTTGCCGTAACCCAAACGCTTGCCCAACATCAAGGCACAGGCCAGCGCCGAGACCCCGGAGCTGATATGCACCACGGTGCCGCCGGCGAAATCGATCGCCCCGCCCAGCAGTGACTGGTTGGGATCGCCCGTGAGAGCAGCGCACCGCCATTACCCCAGAGCCAGTGGGCCAGCGGACAGTAGATGACCGTGCCCCAGGCGACCATGAACACGACCATCGTGCTGAATTTCATCCGCTCGGCAAAGGCCCCGCAAATCAGGGTGGGGGTAATGATGAAAAACATGCCCTGGTAGATCATGTGCGTCATCACGAAGAGCGATCCGTTCGGCCGGCAGATGCGGCCCGGTGGATGTCCACTCCGCATCGACCCCGTGCATGAGCACGTAACTGAAGTCGCCGATCCACGGTTGATTGCCGCCGAAGACCAGGCTATAGCCGTAGAGGGCCCAGATCACGGTCATCAGGCACATCATGAAGATGCACTGCATCATCACGCTCAGCACGTTCTTCTTGCGGACCAGGCCGCAATAGAAGAGCGCCAGCCCGGGAGCGGTCATCATCAGGACCAGGGCCGAAGAGACGAGGATCCAGGCGTTATCGGCCGCGGCGCAGCTCGGCGGGGCAGTCGCGGCATGCTCCGGCTTCGCCTGTTCACCGGGCGAATCGGCCAAACAGGGAGAGCTCGTGGCCGAAATTGCCGCGACCAGCATCAGGAACCAAAGAACCTTTTCAAATCTCTTGGCAAACATCATGAAACACCTGCCTCCACACGAAAGAATTGGAACCCAGAGCGCTCATTGTGACATTTTTGTCACGACTTGACAAGAGCGGGAGAGGCGTTCCATGCCGCACCACGAAAGACAGCGTTCACTTTCTATAAGCCATTACAAGCAAACGGCTTATAGCATGAGGGCTGAGTCTTATGCATGGCCAAGAAATGACGAAACCCGGTGACGATTGCCTAATCAATGGGCTTCGTCGCCGGGTTTGTGACATTTTTGTCGAACGGAATGAATTCCGTTCTACTACGATGCCTCTTCGCCCGACTCGCCGGTGCGGATGCGAACCACGTCGATCAGTTCGGAGACGAAGATCTTGCCGTCGCCGACCTGCCCGGTCTGCGCCGACTTCACGATCGTCTCCAACACGCCGTGGAGTTTCGCGTCGGGAATGACGACTTCGATCTTGACTTTTGGGCACGAAGTCGACTTCGTACTCCGACCCACGGTACATCTCGGTATGGCCTTTCTGGCGGCCGAAGCCGCGGACTTCGGTGACGGTCATGCCCGCCACGCCGCATTCGGTCAGAGCGTCTTTGACGTCGTCGAGTTTGAAATGGCGGATGATGGCTTCAACTTTCTTCACGATTGTGCTCCTCTTAGATAAAGATGTAACCTTCTTCGCCATGTTGACTGACGTCGAGACCTTCGATTTCTTCCTCACGGGAGACGCGGAGTCCCATCGTGGCGTCGAGCACCTTGAGAATGATGAAGGTGCCGACCGCGGCCAGGACCCAGGTGATGAGCACGGCCACGATCTGCCCCTTGATCACCCAGCCATTTTCGATCAGGCCCAGCAAATTCCTGGCAGGATCCAGCGCACCCAGGGTAGGATCGCCGCTCACGCCACCGGCCGCCCGCGTGGCGAACACACCGGTGAGAATTGCGCCCAAAGTTCCACCGACGCCGTGTACGCCGAAGGCGTCCAGGGAATCGTCGTAGCCGAAGCGGCTCTTGATCACGGTGCAAGCCGTGTAGCACACGCAGGAAACGGCAACGCCCATGATCAAGGCCGACATGGCCGTCACGAAGCCGGAGGCGGGCGTGATGCAGACCAATCCGGCGACCACGCCGGAACAGGCCCCCAGCACGCTGGGCTTGCCGCGGAAGGCCCATTCCAGGCCGGCCCACGTCAATCCAGCGGCGGCCGCGCAAAAATGGGTGACCATGAAGGCGCCGCTGGCCAAGTGTCCGGCGCTGCCGGCGCTGCCGGCATTGAAGCCGAACCAGCCCACCCATAGCATCGCGGCGCCGATGGCCGTATAGGTGAGGTTATGAGGAGGCATGGCCGTCTTGCCGTAGCCCAAGCGTTTGCCCAACAGCAAGGCACAGATCAGGGCCGAAACGCCGGAACTGATATGAACCACCGTTCCGCCGGCAAAATCCAAGGCCCCGCCGAGCAATCCCTGGCGTACTTGCTCCCATAAGATAACATTCCTCCGCCCCAGACCCAGTGGGCAAGCGGACAATAGATCAAGGTTCCCCAGAGAATCATGAAAACAACCATGGTGCTGAACTTCATCCGTTCGGCAAATGCTCCGCAGATCAGGGCCGGCGTAATGATGAAGAACATGCACTGGAAGAGCATGAAACTGGCGGTAGTCACGGTCGGGTAGTCGGGATAATTCGACATCACCGACTTGTGTTGTGCGTCATCCCATGTCGGATTGACATGGTCCATGAACAAGTAATACTTGGCGTCGCCGATATAGCCGAACCACGAGCCATAAGCGGGCAATTTATCTGTGCCGACAACGGAGGGGTCTTTTCCGAACGAGAGCGCGAAACCATAGGTTGCCCAAATCACGCTCATCAGGCACATGAGGAAGATGCACTGCATCATGACGCTCAACACGTTCTTCTTGCGGACCAGACCGCAGTAGAACAAGGCCAGGCCGGGGCCGGTCATCATGAGCACCAAGGCCGAGGAAACAAGCACCCAGGCATTGTCGCCCGAATTCAACTCGACCTTCGGAGCCTCCGCCGGGGCAGCCGCCGGTGGGGTTGAAGGTGAATTTGTCGGGGTTCCGCCATCGGCCCGCAGAACCGAAGCCGCCCCGAAGACGGAAAGCATTACTGCCACCCATAAAGTTGACCGCGCAATCCTAGCCGGACTCATCGCACCATTTCCCTTTCCAAATTGAATGTGTTCAATACACGTAGGCTGGGAGCCTACGCTACCGCGTGCAGGCCGGAAGCCTGCGCTACGACTTCCCAGGAACATGGTTTCTACCGTCTTTCCCCGAGACCCCTCCGGTGATTAAAAATTAGGCACCTGGGTTCGACAACGACATCTTTGTCGTTTTCTCGGGGAAGAATTGAACCGCGCATGCACCGCAAGTGGCATGCCACAGCGCATCATCAGAACGAGAATGAATGCCGTAAAACGTTATATTACAATTAGTTAAAATTTATTTGTTGTCACCGCCCGCCGTCTGCTTTGAACGAAACTGTAACTTGACTGCCCATTTATTGTGCAGGCCGTTTAGGTATCCGCTAGGGAGAGTTTTGTAACGGTATCCAATTGTTGGCGATCAGGTAGCGGCAAAGAAAGTCGGCCAGCAACTGGTGTCCCCGCGTGTTGGGATGCCAAGGATCGTTTTCAAAACCGATCTCACCCCGCGAACGACCGCGGTAGGCCTCGCGCAGGTCGAGCGAGTCCAGGCCGGCCAGAGCGGCCGACTCCTTGAGGTTCGCGTGCAGGTCGAGATACGAATAATCGCCTGGGGTCTCATCCAGGGCGAAAACCGGATGGATCATGAAGAGGCACGGCACGCGATGCTCGCGGCACACCCGGCCGATCTCCCCGAGATACCCGACGACCTGGTCCCAGTAGACAAAGTGCAGCCGCTTGTGGAACTCAGTCGGTCCTCCCCGCCCCAGATACCACTCGCGGAGGTGGAACCAGGCGCCGGCAAACAGGTAAGCCAAGTGGCACTTGGGCTCGTACAGCAGGGCCAGGTCGCCGCTGGCGCTATGGAACAGCGGATGGGCCGGGTCGTTGAGCACGTAGCACCAGAGGATCAAGTCCGGCTGGTATTGGAAGGCCTCGTTCCGCAAGAGCACCAGTTCCTGCGACGTGGAATAGCCGGTGCAGGCCAGCAAAATGACTTCGACCCTTCGCTGTAACGACTGCCGGTTCAATTCCTCCTCCAATTTCTTGCCGAACGACGCCCGCCAGCCGACGTGATGTCCCACCACGACCGAGTCGCCGATCAGGACAATGCGGAACACGTCGGTCGGTTTGTGGAAACTGTGTTCGATGTCAAAATAGCCGTGCGAGTTCGTGCCCGCGATGTTCGGGCGGCAGGCGAAGACGAGGTCTGGAACGTCGGAGAAGGCGATCGTGGCCCGACCATCCGTGGCCAGATGGTTGGCCAACGCCGCCTGGCGGCGATAGTGGTGAATGACGCGTAACGTGATTTCCACGAACCCCAGGGCCAGAAGCGTGGCAAATCCCAGGAGAATGAACTTTTTCAGCCCACGGCGGTTTCTTTCTGCGGGGGAAGTGGACATGGCATAACTCCAATTGGCCTACTTCCGCCAGATCGTTTCCGGCTGTCCGGCCCTCGCATTGACCAGCCTCGCCAACACGAACAGCAAATCGCCAAGCCGATTCAGATAGACCAAGATCTCCGCCGACAACTCCGGCACTTCACGCCGCAGGCCTACCAGCCGCCGCTCGGCCCGGCGGCACACGGCCCGGGCGAAGTGCAACTCGGCGGCGGCCGGGGTTCCGCCGGGCAGGATGAAGTTCCGCAAAGGTGGAAGCTCCGCGTCGAAATGGTCGATGGCCTCTTCCAAAGCCCGCACATCGGCAGCATCGATTCGGCAAGCGGAGTTCGTTTCCATCCCCAACCGGGCCACTTCGGCGCCTAGGTCAAACAGTTGATTTTGAATCCGATCCAGCAGGCGATCGACGTCGTCGGGCAGTCGGGCTGCCCGGGCCACACCCAGGGTCGTGTTTAGTTCGTCGACGGTTCCACAGACTTCGGCTACGCCCGCATCTTTCGGAACGCGGCCACCGCCCGGCAAACCGGTTTCGCCCATATCGCCAGTCTTGGTGTAAATCTTCATCGCTGTTCCGAGTTTGGGTGCGCCAGTAGCGTGGGCCGAGTGAAACGAGTCCCACCGGAGGAAACGCGAGAACATGGTGGGACTCGTTTCACTCGGCCCACCCTACCAATCTCATTCCCAGTCAAGCACCTCTATTTTAAGCCGTCCGACGACCAGCATGACGGGGAAAAAAATGTCATAGGCCGCCGCGCCCGCCAAGGGGCTGTGCGTCAGTTGGAGATGTCCGCCGCCGATGCCGCCCTTGGCCAACGTGCCGTCCAAAGCGATCCAGCGGCCGGAAAGATAGACCTCGGTCCACATGTGACCGCCGAACGTCTGTGATCGGGGCATATAAACGAGTCCGGCCGCCACGCGAGCGGGGATCTTCCGCGCCCGGGCCAGGGCCGCCAGATAGACGGCATGTCCCTTACAGTCGCCTTCCCGGTTTCGAGCAACTTCAGAAGCCGTTGCCCAGGCCTGCGAAAAATCGTTCATCGTCATGACCCGGTGCACATAGGCTTCCAAGGCCACGGCGACCTTCCAGGGGTCGGTTTCGTCGCCCGCAGCCTGCTTCGCCTGGGCCACGATCAGCGGATCGTCGCTCTGGATGAAATTATTCGGCTGGCGATCGGCCTCTGTGGGAACGTCGGCAACCTTAGCTTCGTCGGCACCGGGATGACCGGAACCGGGACGAACGGCCCGAACTGTCACTTCAGAGGTATGCTCATCGATTCGCTTGACCTCTTGGGAGAGGCCGGCTGGAAACGCAGCCACGGGATCGCCGTCCTCCAGCCGGACCCGATACCGCACCCACTTGGCGTCATGGGCGTGGGGGATGGCCCGGTCGACCTTTACGAGCGTCGCTTCGCCGAAGTCGAGTTTGGCCAACGGGGCTTTGGCCAAGGCAACCTCGCGGGTAACGCGGAAGGTCTCCATGCTCATCGGCTTCAGCCACGTTTTCAACACGTCGCCGGCGGCATTGGTCCAGAGCGTTCCCTGAATCTCCACCCGCTGCCCCTGGGCATTGGGGGCCATGCGTTCGACCGAATCGATTTTCAGCAGGCGGAAACTGCCGCCCGGCAATTCGACCGGCTCCTCTTTTTCGGCCGTCATTTCCGCAGCACAGGTTTGATTGTCGATGTTGAGGTACTCGACCGTGCGTCGCTCAGCCGGGCTTCAGCGGCTTGGCGAGGAGCGACAATTCGGCCCCCAACAGCCCTCCGGCCCCTGCCGGCCAGGCAACGGAATGATTCTGCTTCTGGCCCTGCGACTCGATTTGCAGTTCCAGGCGGTTGCCGACGACTTTGCCGGTGGTCCGCATGGGAGTCGTGCCTTGCTTCATGACGAATTCAAAGTCGATCAGTACCCCCTCCGGCGTTTCGGTGTCGCTATAATCAATTTCCATGCGGGTTTCCTGGCCGAATCGCTGCAAGCTGAGGTTCGTGACTTGCCGCACCTTGGCCACTTCGCGGCCCGACTCTTCGACCAGGCGGAGGGTCGTGTGTAAATAGCCCACCCGTTGTCCCTTGATCTGGACCACGTCCCAGGCATCGAATTCGGGCAGCTTTGCCCTGCGCCTCTGGCAAGCCGATGGGCAGTAACGTCGCGGTCACTCCCCACGCCAAGATGGCGAGGAAGACACCGCTCGAGCGATGAATGATTCGTCATGACATCGAGTTTATATTAAGGTGGTGAAATTGGTTTCTGCGTCCGCAGTCCTCTATAGTCTATCACTTGGCGGTTGTTCCGAGGTAGGGTGAGACGAGCGACGGGGTGCGTGGGATACCCGCTTGCGGGTCGCGGGTGCACCCGTCGCTTGTCCCAATCTACATTGTAGTCCGATCCGCTAAGGGCTCGCCAAATGGCAAGTTCGGCCCATCGACCAGCGAATTTTCCTGGTTGCTCGCCGGGGGCGACGGTTGACGGTCATTTTTCCGTGGTAGACTTCCCTGTGCAATCGCGATTCCGCGTGCGGTTGCACTGCCAAAGTACATGAATCGCGACTGAGAGATTTGCCGGAAAACTTCCACCCCTCCCCGGGTGGAAGGACATGCGAAAATACTGACTTTCCGGCCTGCACGGTAGTTCGGACGAATCCATGCGAGGCGAAAAGACGAACTATTCCGCCTTTATCGCCTCGACGTTCGTAGAATAGAAGAAGTCGCGTGAGCGACCGGCAGAACGCTGTGAACTTTAACCTAAGATTTTGTGGAGACTTCCCAGCTTCGACTTGGCCGACCCCCTTTGATTTCCCCGAGCACTGACCGCCAAGCAATTGCAGAGAACGTCGATGGGCTTCCTAAAGAAGTTTTTCCGAAATGTATTCCGTGAAGGCTCGATGCCGGTTGGCACCAGCAGCTTCGAACGCCTCAGTGAAGAGGAATTAGAAGCGCATCTGGGGGTCGCCCGCTACGGCAACTTCAAGTTATCCGACGCCGTGCGGCCGTCTTACGATTTGCAGGTGGTTCCCGCCCAGGGCTATCGCCACGACGCCTATCGCGACGAGCAAAGCCGCACCAACGTGCCCGTGCTCATGGCAGCCGTGTCTGCCGAGCGATTGTTCGAGACCTTCATGGACCTCCTGGATCCTTTAGGGGGGGTCGCTCGACGTGGTCCTGGAGACGAGCCACTGCGGCGAGCCGGCACACGGACTCCGGGTGGGGGACACACCGATCTCTATCGCGAGCACATCGACGCCCCCGTGCTCAAGAGCATCCTCTGGGAATACGAAGACTTGTTAGTCAATGACGGTTGCACCGGCATCGCCGTGCTCAACCCGGGCATTCCCCAAGAGATCCAGTTCGACGAGCACAAGCTGCTGATCGTTTACGGCGAGCGGCTGGAGGATTTCGAGTCGATCTATCGCGATCACCAGGTCCGTTGCGACGACAAGTTGAAGTTCATCACGGAAGCGGAACACGTCCACTCGTCCAGCGACCGCTATGCCCAGCAATTCGACGAACTGAAGACCCGCCTCGGCATGGACGGCGGCTACGCGGATTACTGAGGCTACCCCAACCCTTCCACCAGCACGTCGGTCAACGGCGGCAGGTCGGCCACGTTGCCGCTGTAGATCGCCTGCTCGAACTGGTCCGACGGCATCCAATAGGCAATCGACCACTTCCTGGCAGCGAACGGCCACGTTGTTCACTTCCCACAGGTCGTCAGGCTTGGCGTACAGCTCGGGCGATTCCGTCTTGCGGAGATACCAGGCCGGCGTGCGGATCGCCCGTTCCTGCCCCGGTCCGGCCACGACCAGCCGATCGCGAGTCGCCACCGGCTCCTCGCGGACCAGCGGCATGAGCGAAACGCCCGTCGGCGACAGGCGGCGCGCCGGCGATCCGCCAGTAATCCAAGAGCGTGGCCCACAGGTCGGCCGGTCCGACCAAGGCCTGGCTGCGAGCTGCGGCCCCGAGGCGATCGGGGAAACGGAGCACGAGCGGCACGTGGACCAACTCGCCGTGCAAGGCCTCGTCGCACGGTCCCAAGCGCAAGTGCTCGCCCATGGGAAACCCGCGCGCGGCACGTCAGCGCCAGCAGCGTCTTGGCGGCGGCCGGATCCTCGTCGAGCACCTCCAGGAATCCGCCCAGGCACATGTCCAACAGCGCGACCTGCCCGGCGTAGGCCTGCGTGTAGACCAACAACTCGTCCGGGTCGAAGCCCGGCTGCGAGCATGCGGTCGGGCACGTCGGCGGTGGCCAGCAAGGGCGGGTCGCTTTCGTCCCAATAGCGTTCGCGGCACTCCAGCGGCGCATCCCACGTCGTTCCCAGGCTGCCCAGGTGGCACCAGAGAAAATACGGCCGCCGACCATGAGTACGTTGTGCCCGCGTCTGCACCCAATCGATGATCTGCAGGAAGCAACGGGCGAGATGCGTGTCTTCATAGGCCCCTTCGGCGGCTATCTGCGACTGCCAGGGCGGATCGATCTGGATGCAATCGTCGAACTCGATGGCCAGCGGATGCTCGATCACCGCACGGTCGTCGCTCAAGAGCGTACAGTGTACGCCCGCTTCGCGAAGCATTGCCGGCAGGGCGGGACGATCCTCGACGGCGGGGGCCAGGGCGTGCCAGCCTTGCCAGAAGGAGCGATACAGCAGTCCCAATCGCGGCGAATCGACGAGCGCCTGGTCGAATACGAACGACTCGCCCGCCAGCCGGTCGATGGCCGGCGTTTCGATCCACGTATTGCCGTAGGCCCCCAGGAATCCTCGCTGCAGACGATCAATGGCCAGGCAGATTGCGTTCACGATAATCCTAGAACTGCACCTCGACGCGGCCCACCAGGCCGTCGAAGGTCAACGTGTCGTGCATGCCGGTGAAATTGTTGGTCTGCACCGCGCCGATGAACTGATCGGTACGGACGAGGTTGAACCAACCGGCGAACGAGTAGCCGGCCGTGAACCGCAACCTGTCGTTCCAGAGCGACAATCCCGCGCCGAACTCGGCGTCGAGCATCGGCACCACGCGGTCGGCGTAATCGCCCGTATTGACCAGGGGACCGTTAATGAGGCTCGTCTCCGTATAGGCACAGCGCGCGGTGCCGGCCACGACGCTGGCGGTCGTGCGGCCGTAGAATATGAGTCCACACGGCAAGCGGCGCTGGCCCTCGAAGCCAGCGCGGAGGCCGAGGCCTTCGAAGTTGACCTGGGAGTGTACGGTGTCCACGTCCGTCGACGTGAAGGTGACATCCAATCGCTGATCGAGCGAAACATACCGTACGCCGCCCAACAGGCTCAAGCGGGTATCGTTCTCGTTCGAGAAAGTCCAGCGGAAGTCGATGTCGGCGAGGCTGAAGATCATTTGATAGTCGGCAGCGGCCGTAACCCAGTCGCTGGCGGCGTTGGAGCTCCAGGTCGACGGTTGCGAGACCATCGATCGGATCAAGTAAGGATCCGTCTCGGGAATGCTGCTTTCGTCATGGCCCTCGAAGTGCGTAAAGGTGGCCACCACGGCGTTGCACTCATCCAACTTCCCGGCAAAACCGACGCGCCAGCCCGGATGGAAATCGATGCTGGCAATTCCCGGCTGCGCTATCTGGATTGGAGTGGCCGCGGTGGGAGGCGTGTCGACCGGACCGTTGAACAGGACGCCGTAAGCCACGTTCGCATCCCGCGGCCGAAGATAAAGGAAATCGCCAAAGGACTCGAAGGACGGAATGCCTTTGCCTTCGTAACACGAATCACATACCGAATCGCACGCCTGATCGGCCGCTGGCCCCGGCTGCATCGGCTCCTGCTGCATCGGCCCCTGCGGTACCATCCCTGGCTGCACCATCCCTGGCTGCGCCATGCCTGGCTGTGCCATGCCTGGCGGCACCCCGCCCTGCTGATAATATCCCGCCGGCATCGTGCCAGGCCCGCCTGTCCAAGGTCCCGTCGGTGGACCATAGGAACCTTGGAGGGGATAGCCTGGTCCCTGCCCCCATGCGGTGGCATGGACGCTCAAGACGATGCACACGATTGCCAATAAAACTCTCTTCGCCATGATTTCCCCCCGGGATGCCCCCATGCTTCTCATCCTGAATTTGAACTGTACATTCCGTAAGCCAGGCAATTTTTCCCTGACTAATCGAGGGTATCGACGCGGTGCAATCGGAATTCTAAGAAAATCCGGCAAAGAAGGATAAGTTTGCGCACAGAACCCAAATTAACACATGTAACCGCCAGAATGTCAAATAGGTCCCTTTTCACAGGAAAAAACTACGGTGCGATGATTCACAATTCCATCGCCTTGCACGGACTATACTTCGCGCGGTGTGAAATGATTCACACTAACCCGAAGCGTAAGCGAGGTAACGACTTAGCGGCCTCGCTTACGCTTCGGGTTAGTGTCAGTTGCAACCGCGCGAAGTATATTTCGCCTGTTTTCATCGATCGGGTAGCACGGATTGCACGTCGATGCCTGAGTTTTTGTTTGACATTGCCGCCCATTCCAATTATTCTGCGCTTATCAGTTCATGATCCGCGGAATCTGCAATGTCATGTCCCTAGTTGAGACCACATGGATATTCTAGAGAGGGCCCGATGATGAGTTTGCGTAGTTTATTCTCCCGATCAGCTTCTTCGCGCCGCAAGCCGCGACGCGGCATTGCGCGAACCCCGGTTCGTCCTCTGGCGCGCCGTTGCCTGATCCTGGAATCGCTGGAAGGGCGGGTCATGTTGTCGGCAGGGCCGACGCTAGTCGGTGCGTCGGTCATCCCAGCACCCCCACTCCCCTCAGGCTACGCAAACCCAACTTTCTTGTCCACAACGGTGCCGGCGCCAAATGGCAGCGATTCGGGCATTATTTTCAACGGTTCACCGTTCGCGAACACGTTCAACGACTTCATTACCAACGCACAGTTCCCAACCCTGACAGGACTGGCTCCTGAAACCAGCAAGGTCAGCGTTTACGCTGAAAACGACGGCAACGTCAACGGCGCTGAAACCCGGCGTCGACGCAGTTCTTCTAGGCACGGCGGTGACCGTGCCGGGCAACGTTCCAGCCCAAAACGCGACCTGGTCGTTCACCTCGTCGACCAGTCTCAACAACCTCGGCTCATTGGTCGCGACGGACGGCGAGCGGACGTTGTTCATTCAGGATTCCGCGGATGTCGCAGGCGGCGGCTATTGGAAGTTCAACATCTTCCTCGACACGGCCGGTCCGCAGGTGACAGGCGTGACTCTGGTGCCGAGCGGGGTGCCTGTTTCCGGCCAGACCGGTCCCACTCCGGCGACCAGCGGCTTGGACGTCACGTTCAGCGATGCCGCGGTGCGAACAGCGGACTTTCCCAGCGCTCCCACCGCCAGTAATCTGAATGCGCCGGAAAACTCGGCGGTGTACAGCAACCTGGGCAACGACCCCAACTTCTACACCTTGACCGGCGCGAAAGGGGGCATTATCCCGATCGCCACCGCGACCCTCAGTGATACGACGACTGGAAGCATCGGACCTGCCAGCTCGTCGGTTGCACTGACCTTCGCCAATACCACTACCTTGCCGGACGATACCTATACCTTGACCATTTCCGACGGCTTGGAGGACCCCGCCGGCAACGGGCTCGAACAGCGTGCTGAACCCTAACGGCAGCGTGCAGACAGCGGCCAGTGCGTACACGACGACATTCGTGGTGCAGGGCGGTCTGTACCTGGGCGTGCAGATGACCAAGGGCATCCAGTTCACGCAAGTGGGGACTGCCTCGACGGCCACCACGACCTCCGTTCCCTTCTACAACGCCAGCGACACGGTCTTCGCCGGCGACTTCGCCGATCCGGATTCAGGCGTTGCCGATGGCTTCAGCAAACTGGCCGCCTACGGCCTCGCTGGCGGCCAGTATCGATTCCTGTTCCAGAGCGAAAGCGGCGCGGTGCAATCGGTCGTTTCGCCCGTTCAATCGCCGGGCGTGCCGGTGGCCGGCAATTTTGCCGGCAATTCAGGCACCGGCGATGAAGTCGGACTTTTCACCGGCACGTCTTGGGATCTGATCCCCGTCACCGCCGGCGGCGGCCAGATATCTCTCGGGAGCCCCACGGTCGTGCCTTGGTCTACGATTGGCGGGCCGACGGGTTATCCGGTCGCGGGCGACTTCAACGGCGATGGTTTCGCGGATCTGGCCGTTTGGAGCAAAGGAAGCTTTTACGTCTCTTTCGCTGACGCCAATTATGCCACGATCGGGTCCATCATTCCCTTGAACTTCTCCGGAACCAACGCGCGGCCCGTGGCCGCCGATGTCGACGGGGCCACTTCGGGCAGCAACGATCCGATTTCCGATTTGGGTCTGTGGGTGCCCGCCGTCAGTCCGCCTTCGGCCGCCGTGGCGGCTGAGTGGTACTTTCTGCCTTCGGGCGGGACGCCGCTCGAAGGCCGGACCACGCCCATCACCCCGGCTCAGTACCAGTTCGACAGTTCGGTGGGCGTGCCGCTAGCGGGTAATTTCACGGCGGCGACGCTGGCGGGATCGGTCACTCCCACGGTTCCCACTTCCGGGGCGCCCATGGCTGCCGGCGCAGCGCCCCAGTTGACCGCGGGACCGCGCATGGCGGCCGCCATGCGTGCCGCGCCCGCCGCGCCGACCAGCGTGACCGTCGCCGGCACCGCCGGCAACGACGCCGTGCAACTTGCCGCCGGACAACAGCCCGGCACCTGGGTCCTCACCGTCGATGGCAAGAGTCAGACCATCGGGTCGAGCGTCACCACGCTGAACCTCAACGGCCTGGCCGGAACCAACCAGTTGAGCATCCTGGGGACAGGCGAGAACGAGACGGCGCAAGTCTGGCCGACCAAGACTATCTTCCACAGCGGCGACCTCACGGTCACGGCAACGAACTTTTCCAAGACCACGCTCAACGGCGAAGGCGGCAGCGACTCGGTGGTCTTTCATGATACCGCGGCCAAGAGCTCATTCGTCGCCGCCGCGAATGACTCCAGCCTGACCGGGGCGAACTATTCGGCCGTGGCACTGAACTTCAGCAAGACTGTCGCCGAATCGTCCGCGGGCGAAAAGAGTATCGCCAACTTGTACGAATCGTCGGGCGCAGCGGCGATCACTGCCTCGAAATCGTCGTCGATCGTGGATCTTTCCGACCTGGGGATCGGCGCGGAGTCGGCGTTCTTCAGCACGGTCAAGATTTACAATACGGCGGGCAAGTTGCTGAAAACGCTCGTGCCGACTTCCATGTCGGGCGCGCCGGCACATCGCTTCGCGCCGATCACGCTGAGCCCGGCTACGAGCATCAGCTTCGAGGCCGCCGCCGCGATCGCTGCGCAGAACCATAAGAAGTCCAGTGGCACCCCGGCTCCCGCGCTGATCGATGCCGTGCTGGCGTCTTATGCCAAGTAAGGACCGCCCGGAGACTATTTGATAGTGAGACCTTTCTTGATCCATGGTACTCTGCGCATTTTGGGTGCTCTGCGAAAACATTTTCGACTTGTTTTGAGCTACTGCGCCGTCGCCAACTTTTGCCACGGATGGGTGGCATACTATCTGGTGGGGCGATGTTGAAACTTTCACAATTGCTTGCGTTTTTCAAGGCACCAATTAGAATGGATCGTGCAACTTCGTTTTAGTACTTAGCGGGGAATAATTCCGCGGGGTTTTTGCGATCAGAGAGACAACGATGCGAAGCGCCGTCTTTCTGCGCCGTTGCGCAGCGGGATCGCCGCATGGATAGCGACGAAGTCAGGGCTGGGCAGGAGGAAAGTTGCGCAACCGTTCGGTTCGATAAATGATAGATCTGTCGAGGAGTGTTACCGGGCAAGGGTAGCGCTCCAGGAAATAATCGAGGAGATTCGGACATGGGGATTAGATCCTTCCTGGGCTTTCGCTCCGCTTCCAAGCGGGACAAGTCGCATCGCAAAGGGACTAAGCAACAGAACAACGGGGCATCTCGTCATCGCGGCCTGCAAATCGAGCACATGGAGGATCGGCTGCTCTTGAGCGTCCTGCCTATGTTGACCTCCGTCAACGGTACAACGGGCTCGACGAGCGGCGGTGCGCTGGTTACGATCACCGGCGCGAATCTGGCTGGCGCCACCGCGGTGGATTTCGGCAATTCGACGGCTACGATCGTCAGCGACACGGCCACGCAAATTGTCGCCAACAGTCCGGCCGCGGCCGCCGGCACGGTGGATATCACGGTCACGACGCCCGCCGGCACTTCCACTAAATCGGCGGCTGATCAGTTCACCTACGTGACGGAGACGGGTCCACAGTTTGTGGGGATTGTCCCCAACACGGGCAGTGTCTTGGCGGAAGGCGAGATCCTGAATGTTGCGCCGACGCAACTCACGCTGCAATTCAACCAGAACGAGCAGATCGATCCAACAACTCTGTCCGCCATTTCGATCACCTACGTCAATGCGGCCGGCACGACGGAGAATGCCCCGATCGGCTATGTCACAGTCAACGACACCCCCAATCTCAACCAGGTGGTCGTCCGTTTCGACCAGACGCTCCTGAGCGGAAACTACACGGTGAATATCGGGGGCGGCCTCGAAGGCCAATTGAACGATCCGACCACGAACAAGCTTGGCCCCGATCTTCCCTTCAACGGCGGCCAGGCGTATGCCCTCAACTTCACGCTCGATTTGGGCTCGATCGTCACTGCCGTCGTGCCGCAACCCGTGACCCGTACGACCCCGACTTTCCCCCAGTCCCAAGGCTCGCTCCAGCAGGCCGTCAACGAAATCGACGTTTACTTCACGGACCCGCTCAGCGCGGTCTCGCGCAGAATCCGCAGTTCTATCAGTTGATCGCCACGGACAATACGGCGAACACGAACGACCAGGCAATCTACACGCCGACCAGCGTCGTTTACAACGCGTCGACCAATGAGGCTTCGCTGTATTTCTTTTCTGTCGCGGCGACCGACAGCGCCGGCAACGTCGTGTTGACGAGTGCCAATTTTTCGGTCACCATTGGCACCACGCCTTTTGCGCAGACCGCGGGCGGCGGCCAGGTGACGATCACGCAAATCAATGCGACCCAGGTTCCCAAAGTATCGGTCCTGAACGGCGAAACGTTCACCGTCACGGAAGGAGGCGCACCGACCACGTTCCAGTTCGTCGACACGTCGAATGCCGCGAACCAGCCGGTACTCGGCAATACGGCCATCGACTTCAATTCGACCACCAGCACGATCGCCTCGATCAGCACCGATATGGTCGCGGCGATCAACGCTGTCTTCCACGCCACCTATGAAGATCCGAACAACTTGACGGCAGCCACCGCTGCGCACGACCTGAGCAGCCTCGCGCCCAACGGCACGCAGGCCATGCGGTTGCGGATCGGCGATTCCTACCAGCCGATCAGCACGACCGCCTTGAGTCCCGCGGCCGGCGCGGCGGGGACCAGCTATGCCGACGCCTACCCGGTCGCGAGTTCTACCGGCGCGCCGACCTTTACCACGGCCTCCCAAAGCTACGTGATCTCCAACCAGATTGAAACGACGGCCTACGACTTGCAGTGGCCGGGCGGCGCATCCGACGCCGGCAATCGCAAGATGATCAACGACTACCCGACGGACAAGCTCCTAATCGAAGGCGGATTCATGAATGGCGTCGGGGGAAGCGCCAAAACATTCCCACCTATACCTACAACTTCCCCGACGTTTACGGTCTTGACGCCCAAGGCAACCCCGACCACAACCAGATCACTCCCCAGCAGGAGCAGGATACGCGCGAAATCTTCGAATTGTTCTCGGCCTATATGGGCGTGCAGTTCCAGGAGTCCCCCTCAACCGTGCTAGGCGGGGCCAGCATCGGCGTCGTCACGGGCGATCTGTTCCCCATGGGCCAGATTTCCGGCGGCGGCATCGCCGGTATGGGCGGCAATGGCCTGGCCGTCATGGATGCCGCCCAGAACTGGGGCGACAGCGCCTTCGCCGGCCAGTGGATGCAGGTCGCCATGCACGAGATCATGCACAACCTCGGTTTCGGCCACTCCGCCGACCTGCCGCCCGACCAGATCATGCTCGACGACCTTTCCCAAGGCACCAGCGAACTGGTCCTGCCGGGCATCGGCGACCTGACCACGGGGTTGAACCTGTTTCGGGCCGACAGCAACGACATCAACATGTACAAGGTCACGCTGACCACGCCCGGCACGCTCAGCGCCGAGACGATCGCGCAGCGGCTCGCCTATCCCAGTTCGCTCAATACCGAGTTGCGGGTCTTCCAATTGAACGCCGACGGATCGTATTCGGCCCTGGCCCAAAACGACGACTACTTCAGCACCGATTCCTTTGTCTCGCTCTCCCTGCAGCCGGGGACCTATTTCGTCGGCGTCTCGGCGTCGGGCAACGATTCTTACGACCCCACCCGGCCCGACAGCGGCATGAACGGCAAGACCACCGGTCCGTACCAACTCCGCGTCAACTTTACGCCGCAGGAAACGGTCGGTCCGGCGGCGGCCGGGAACGACGGCAGCATCGTGCTCAACGGATCGGGTTTCACCGTCGCCACCAGCGGCGCGAACAACGTGATGGGCACCACGCCCTTCACCGCGGCCGTCGGCAACGGCCGGGTGACGATCAACGGGATCAACGCCGCCACCGTTCCCCTGGTCACCGCGCTGAACGGCGATACCTTCACCGTGGCCCAAGGGGCGGCATCGTACACCTTCCAGTTCGTCAACACCGCGAACGCCGCCAATCAGCCGGCGACGGGAAACATCCCCATCGACTTCAACCCGACGGACGACATTAACGCGGTCCTCGCCGACATGGTCACGGCGATCAACGACGCCTTCGCGGTCCTGGTGAACGCCAATGGCACGCCCTTCGACGGCGACGCCGACGGGACGCCCGGCGGATTGTACAACTACTGGTTCAACGTGGCGGGGACCGAGGCATCCGGGGCCACGGACCGTACGCTCTTCGTCGACAAGTCAGCGCCCAGCGGCGGCACGGGCATGATCGCCAAGCCCTATACCACGATCTCCGCGGCCCTCACCGCCGCCGCCGCCGACGCCGTTAAGGGACTGCACGACATCGTGCGCATCGAGGGCAACAATGCCTCGAACCTTGCCGCCGACCAGTCCTACAACATCGGCACCACCACCTTCGGCACGCTCTCCGACGGCGCGCAGATGGTTGTGCCCCGCAACACCACGGTCATGATCGACGCCGGCGCAGTGTTCAAGTTCGACGGCGCCAACATCCAGGTGGGCAGTTCGTCGGTCAGTGTCGACCAGAGCGGCGCGTCGCTGCAGGTGCTCGGCACGCCTTCCACGGCGGTCTACTTCACGTCGTGGCAGGACAGCTCCGTCGGCAAGATAACCAATCCCATCACCACGGCGGCGAAAGCCGGCGATTGGGGCGGACTGGTCTTCGAGAACGACCTCGATATCGCCTACGACGGCACCACGCCGCCACCGGCCACGGCCCGCCCGCTGCCGGAGAACAACGGCATTTTCTTGGACTACGTGAACCATGCCCAACTGTTGTATGGCGGCGGCGTCGTCACCGTCAACTCGGTGAAGTCCGTCTACGACCCGATCTACATGGTCCAGGCCCGGGTGACCGCCTCCTACAACACCATCGAGCACAGCGCCGACGCCGCCATGTCGGCCGATCCCAATTCCTTCGAAGAGTCGTACTTCGAGGGCAACAATACGACGACCGGGTACTACACCAACGACTACGAGCGCGTCGGTCCCTCCCTGAACGGCAACCTGGTGCTCAACAACAGCATCAACGGCATCATGGTGCGGATCCGCACCAACGCCGGCGAGCCCCTCGACACGCTCACCACCTCGGCCCGTTTCAACGCCCGCGACATCACCTACGTGGTCCCGGAGAACCTGGAACTTGACGGCAATCCGGGCGGGGCGGTCATCGTCGCCGGCGCCACCACCACTCTCCAGCAGGCCGGCGCAGGTGATCGAGGCCGTGCCCGGCGCCTCGCTGGTCGACGCCAGCACCTTCACCATCGTTCAGAACGCCGGCTCCGCCAATCCCACGAGCACGATCTTCGAACTCGACGGCGTCTCCTTGGCGGTCCTCGGAGGAAGCAGCTTCCAGAACGGCGACCTGCTCACGATCGCCGACTCGGCCAACGCGGCCAACAACCATACTTTCGAGTTCGAGACCGGTGGCCAAGCGGCGGTCACCAACGCGGCCTATACGGCCATTACGTATAAGGACAGCGACACGCCGGGCCAAATCGAAACCGATATCGCGGCCGCGATCAACAGCGTCTACTATAATGAAAACAACTCGGAACTCGAAGCCCTTGGGCTGCCCTATACCAGCGACGCCGGCGATACGACGACGGTGGCGCCGGGCACCGTCGCCCTGGCGAATGTCACGCCCACCGAAACCTTTACCTTCGTCCCCGCGGTGCCCACCACCACGCCGGAACTGGTGGTGGTCGGCGCGGCCGGCGTCGCCGCCGGCAACCAGCGTGTCCCCTTCGACGCGTCGCAGTCTGCGGACCAGGTGGCCTTCGAAATCCAGGCGGCCATCGTGGCCTCCGGCCTCTATCCGCTCAGCTCGGTCACCGTCCAGGGCACCCTGGTCACGATCAACGACCCGGCGGCCGCGATTACCGGATTGACGAACACCACGGCCCGCCTGCACGGCAGCCTGGTCATCGATCCGGGCACGATCGTCAAGTTCAACGGTTCGCGCATTGAAGTCGAACTTGGCGCCACGCTGATCGCAGAAGGCACGGCCAACAATCCGGTCGTGCTCACGTCGACGGAAGACGACCGCTATGGAGCGGGCGGCTATGGAGCGGGCGGCAATGGACGCCCCTCTATGGAACGGTCGAAACATTCAACGTCACCGGCGACGGCTTTACCGCCTATGATCCGCTGGCCGCCACCGCGCCCACCGCCAGCAACACGCCCCAACCGGGCGACTGGGGCGGCGTCCTGGTCGACCCGGCCGCCCAGGCTAGCCTTGATCACTGCGTCATCTCTTTTGCGGGCGGCGTGACCAGCATCGAGGGCGGCTTTGCGGCCTTCAACGCCGTGGAGACCCGCCAGGGCCAGTTGCGCCTCACCAACAGCCTCCTGGAGTTCAACGCCGACGGCACCTCGGTGGAAACCACCGATCCGGACCGCGCCGGCCGTGGTTTCAACGGCCCGGCCACGGTCTATGTCCGCGGCGCGCAGCCGGTGATCGTCGACAACACCTTCCTGGACAACGATGTTGATCGCGGCTCGGCGCCCGAACAGCGCCCGGCGACGGCGCGGCCGTGATCAGCGTCGACGTCAATTCGCTCAACTCCGACCTGATCAACGACTGGGGCCGGGCGACCGGCCTGTCGGACTCCTTCAGCCAGTACGACGGCAATTTCGGCCCCCTGGTCCGCGGCAACGTGCTGCAAAATAATGGCATGAACGGCATGCTCGTCCGCTGGGGCGTGCTCTCCACGCAGTCGGTCTGGGACGATACCGACATCGTCTCCATCGTGGAAGGCAACATTACCGTGCAGAACCTGCAGAGCTACGGCGGCGTGCGCCTGCAGAGCAGCACCGACGCCAGCCTCGTCGTAAAACTCCTCGGCGCGACGGCCGGTTTCACCGCCGCCGGCGTGCCGCTGGACGATACCGACCGCATCGGTGGCGAGGTGCAACTCATCGGCCAGCCCGGTTTCCCCGTGGTCCTCACCTCGTTGAACGACAACACGATCGGCGCGGGGTTCAACCTCAGCGGCACTCCGCAGGACGACACCGCGAACACGGCCAATGTGAAGGCCCCGCCCGCCCCGGCTGCCGGCGATTGGAACAGCGTGCTGGTCGAACAGTACAGCAACGACACCAACGTGGCGGTCATCAACAGCCTCGACGCGGCCACGGGCGCCACGGCGGACACCCACTCCACGATCAACACGGCCCAGTACCTCGGCCAGTTGGCCGCTTCGTCCCTGGCCGGCGACGACACGCTCCGCCTGGGCTTCGAAGTGCATGGGGCGATCAATTACGACGACCCGTCGAGCGCCGACGTTTACAGTTTCACCGGAACGGCCGGGACCGACGTTCTGCATCGCGCTGGACAGGACGTCGTTCTCGCTGGACTCGGTCGTCGAACTGATTACCGCCGACGGCAACGTGGTCGCTCGCAGCGACAACAAGGACCAGGAAGATCCGTCCTTGGGCGGCAATATCGTCTACCTGGGTGGGGCCGCGCTGCCCTTCCAGGAAATGGACACCGCGGCGCCCAACGACAACTACAGCGACAACGCTGCCGACCCGGCCCTCCGCGCGGTCCTGCCCGGCCCGGCGGGCGAGGCCCTGACCTACTACGTTCGCGTCTACAGCGCCTTGGATATCGGCCATGTCAATGCCGACGATGTCCCGCCGGCCATCACCAACTTCGACGCGGCGGACGTGCCCAACGTGGCTGCATTGAACCAGAAGACCTTCAGCATTACGGCCGGCGGCAAGACGGTCACTTTCCAGTTTGTGGACACCGCCAGCGCCGGCAACGGCGCGGCAAGCGGGAATACAGCGGTCAATTTCAACTCGAGCTCGGACACCATCGCCAGCATCGCCAACCAGGTGGCCGTCGCCATCAACAAGGCGGGGCTCGGCCTGACGGCCGCAGTTCAGACCGACAACGGCACGATAAGCGTCACCGGCGGCGCGGTTGTCTTCAACGCGGGGACGTCGCCTTTCCAGTGGAAGAGCCCGCTGGACGGTACCAGCTTCCAGGTTGCCGACTCGAACACCCTCTCTATCGGCCAGATCGACGCCAGCCACCTGCTGTCGGGCCGCAACATCATCGCCGCGCTGAATGGAACGACCTTCCAGATCACCGACGGCGCCGGCAAGACGGTCGTTTTCGAGTTCGTCGATACCTCAACGTCTGTCGTGGCAACGGCGGGAAACACGGCCATCAAGTACAACTCCACGACGGACACCGTCGACTCCATCCGCACGGACATCGTTTCCGCGATCGGCGCCGCCGGGTTGGCCTGCACGGCGACGGCGCAGAACGACGGGACCGTTTCCCTCAACGGATTGAACGTCTCGCTGGACCTGGGACAGACCCCCTTCATTGCCGTCGGCAGCACGCACCAGGGCACGAACTTCGAGTTCATCGATACGGCGAACAGCCCGGTGACGGCGCCCACCGCCGGCTACCAGGCCATTTACTACAACTCGACGATCGACAGCATCAACGACATCCGTAACGACATGGTCTTGGCCGTCAACGGCTATACGTTGGTGACGGGTTTCGGCGCGGCGGCCGCAAGCGTGCCCAGCCTGGTCGCGCTCTCCGGCAAGACCTTCGAAATCGTCGACGGCACCGGCGCCAAGGTGACCTTCGAGTTCATCGATACGAGCGGATCGACGACGCTCACGACGGGCAACGTCGCCATTTCGTACAACTCGGGCACGGCCACCCTCGCCAGCCTCCGGTCCGCCGCAGTGACGGCCATTAATTCCGCGGGTCTGGCGGTCACGGCCTACGTCCAATGGGGCGGCGACGGCTTGGCCCTTTCCGGCCAGAATGTCGTGTTCACCGCCGACCCCGGGTACGGGGTGCCCGCAACGCTCTTCCAGTCTTCCTCGGTTGCCGGGGGAGGAGCCTTATGCGGCGCCACGGCCCAAGTGCGGGCCGGCGGCTTCGACGGCAGCGACGGCACGATCGCCTTGTACGGCTACAAGATTACGTTCAACCCGGTGGGTTCGACGGCCGGCGCCAAGGCGACGCCCTTCGTGCAATACGGCCGCTCGAGCGGCTCCTACCAGTTGCAGGTCCGCCTCCAGGTCAACATGGACATTCCCGGCTCGGAAGTGCAGTATGCCGACATCCGCTACGCCACCAACGGCATCGATATCCAGGGCATGCCCAGTTCCGCGCCGGAACTGACCAGCCTGAACTCGACCGACGCCCAGACGTTCGCCACCGCCCAGAACATCGGCAATGTTCTGAGCACGTCGAACAGCTCGATTTCCGTCAGCGGCGATCTGACCGGCGCCTACGACGTGAACTGGTACAAGTTCCAGCTCGCCTACACGGACATCGAGATGCTGGGCACCGTCGGCAGCTTTCCCACGATCTTCCAGATCACGAACGCCAACGGGCTGGGCCGGCCGAACGCGGTCCTGTGGGTTTTCAACAGCGCCGGCACGCTCATCTACACGGCCGACAACTCCAACATCACCGACGAGCAGGAGTACCTGGGCGGCACGGTCAAGGACCCCACGGCCGAGTCCTATGGCACCTCGGACCCGACGCTGGGACCGGTCCAACTCCCGGAAACGACCGGCGAGACGTACTACGTCGCGGTGACCGGCGAGGGCATGACCGCCGACGCCGTGACGCAGAGCCTGCTTCGCCAAGAGCCGGTCGACTCGACCAACCGCGTCGTCGAGGACCACATGGGAGGATCGACCGACGGTTCGCAGATCGCCGACCAGGCCACGACTTCGATCAACCTGACGCCCAGCGCGTTCACGCTCGCCAACGTCACGCTGTACACCAACACGGGTACCAAGCTGGATACCGTGAGCCCGTTGACCGGGGCCTACGAGACCGACGTCACGGGGGCGCCGGCTAACAAAATCGCCGGGTCGGGCGGCATCGTCACCTACAACGACATCGCCATGCGGCCGGATGGCGAGCTGTACGGCGTGACCAGCACCGCCAACTACGTCCAGATCGACACGAGCAACGCCACCAACGCCAACCCACCAATGTCGACCGGGATCCAGGAATACAACCAGGATCCCAACAATAAAACGACTGCGATCTTGACGCCGAACGTGAACTTCAACATCAACGCCCTGGCCTATGGGCCGTTTTCCGCTGCCAACAACAACAACTGGTCGGTCTTCGTCGTGGGCGACCGTTCCGATCAAGCGGTTGCGCCCGCGGACGTCGCCTACACGCAGAATCTGCTCTACAAGCTCGACCCAACCACCGGCGCGGCCTACAACTATCCGAATACCGCCAGCGCGGCGCGGGACAATAGCAACATCGTGCCGCTCGCGCAACTCCTTACCGCACCGACGGCCATTGTTCCCGCCACGGGCGCTACCGACACGACCGATAAGGTGCCCGTTAACGTGTTGGGTGGCGATAAATTCACCCTTGAGGACGCGGCGACCAAGGCCGTGCAGCCGTTCGAGTTCCAGTGCGGTTACGACATCGAGCTGCCCCTCAACCCAGCGAACATGCTCGGGCTCCAGGCCATCGCCGGCGCCCCGGCCACGACGTTCCAGCTCGCCGACGGCAATACGAACACGACCTACCAGTTCGTGAACGCGCCGACCTTCACGTTCGACGCGACGCAGCTTGCTGTTTCCGGCGGCGAGACGTTCACGATCCAGAATAATGCCAAACCGACCGCCCTGACCAAGACTTTCTATATCGACACCACTGGCAAGGGCGCGCCTCCACTCGACGTGGACATCGACCTGTCGAAGGTGGCCTCGCCCAACATACCCACCCAGATCCTTACGGACATCGTCAACGCCATCAACGGCGTGGCCGGCTTCAACGTGGTGGCTTCGGGCTATATCAATCCCAACAACGCCAACCAGGTGATCGTTTCCGTCGTCAACGGAACCGTCAATAATCTTCCTCTCCCGGTCGTCGGCGTCCCCGGTACGGATGTTGCGGTGGCCGGCCCATACGCGGTACCGCTCGCGGGCACCAATACCCCCATTTATTACATACCCACGGACACATCGACAGTGTTGGGCCAGGAGATCCTCACCGCGATCCAAAACGCCAATACTCCGCAAATCAGTGCGAGCTATGTCGCCTACACGAACGCCACGAAGTTGGGCGGGCGGCTGACGATTTATGACCTGACGAGCAATGCGTCGCTCGCGGCGAACTCGTCGTTCAAGTTTCTCACCGGGCCGGCGAACCTGGCCAACTGGGCGGTGTTGCCCCCGGTCACGGTCCCGGCGGGCACCGTCACGATACCGTTCGCCGCTGCCGACTCGGCGGCGACCCTGGCCCAGGAGATCGCCACCGCCATCCACTCGGCGGACATCGGCAATTTCGATGTCACAGCGACGGCGTCCGGCGGCGAAGTCGCGTTGACCAACGAGGTAACCCCCTTGCCGGCCCCGCCCCCCGCGCCGTTCACGGACTCTGGCGCCGGCCCCGGCGGCAGCATTACTGGCATGGCCTACCTGAACCAGAACGGCACCATGTATTGCGTGAGTGCCAACGGCGGCCTGTATTCGATCAGCGGCCTCGATTATGGGAACGGCACCGTCAAGGCGGATTACGGACTGCAGCCCTTAGCGGCGACGGCCAATTCCCCGCTCACGATCGGTTCGACCGGCGGCGGACCAACGCTCAATTACCTCGGAACGTTTTCCACGGGCACGGGGCCGATTTCCTTCTCGGGCCTGACCGCCGGTCCGCCGGATGTTTCCGTCGTGGATCCCAACACGGGCGCGTCGAGCAATGCCTACGCCGGCATGCTCTTCGCCACCGACAGCAACGGGAACCTGTACGCTTTCGACCCGACCGCCGCCAGCACTACGACGGGCGGCGTGCTTTCGCCGGTGTTCATTGACGGCAATACGAGCGTGCCGGAACTCGGCTCCGGCGACAATCCACTGGCCGGCGTCCGGGGCCTGGCCTTCACGAACGTTGACTATAACCTTTGGAACGGGACCACCCTCCAAGGCAATGCCGCCGGCCACGGCATCAACACGAGTCCCGACCTGAGCCGCACCGCCAACAACGGCTATAGCGTTCAGGGCGGCGAGAGCATGTACTTCGGCCTGCAGAATCCCAACGCCAACACCCTCGTCCAGGTCGGGGCAATCGGCCAACCCACCGCAGGGAATTACCAGTACTATAATCCGACCGATTACGACACCGTCAACGTGCCCGGCGGCGCCCACGGCACGTTGGAGAGCACCACGCCCTTCAGCCTCGCCGGTTACACCGCCCAGGACAACCCGACTCTCTCCTTCAACTACTACGACGACGGCGCGGGACCGGCGAACTACGACGTGACCCGCGTCTTCGCGTCCGCCGACGGCGCGAACTGGACCCTGCTCGACACGATGTCGGGGGCCAACAACGGTGCGGGCTGGAAACAGGCCGTCGTGAGCCTGAGCGCTTTTGCCGGCGACCCTTCCGTCCAGTTGCGCTTCGATTTCAGCACGGCCGGCGACATGAACACCGGCGACCTTTACACCCCCGGCAACACCTCCCAAGACCAGGGGCTGATCGGCGGGGCCTATCTTACCACGCTTCCCGGCGACCAGCTCAAGGACGGCAGCAGCGCTGTGGGGAATTACATCGAAGTCGGCAATTTGGACACGGCTTTGACCAGGACGGCCGGTAATGTCGATTTCGAGCTCGACCTCGGCGCCGTGCTGGACGTGCCCGGCGGCGCCGGCGCGGCCATCGCCAACGGCCAGACCTTCACGCTCGATGACGGTACGAACCCCGCCATGACCTTCGAACTCGACATCGCCGGCAGCGGCCAGAAGGTCGGCGCGAACACGGCGATCAACATCAACGCCACCGATTCGCCAGCCGATATCGTCAATGAAATCGATGCTGCCATAACGGCGGCCGTAACGGCGGGCCAATTGAACGTGACCGTCTACACCGATATCGTCATGGACCGCGTGGAAATCGTAGGCGCAGCGAGCATCCAACTCTCGGCGGCCCCCAAGGGCGGCAACGCCCTCACCCTCGAGGGCGACGGGCCAGGCAGCGGCGATGGCAATTCTTCCGTCGGCGGCGTGGCCATCGCGGATGACGGTTTCATCGCGATTCCCGTCAACTTCGGCATGTCCGCCGCCAACGTCGCCAATACGGTGGCAGCATACATGGATGGCGGCCTGAACGTCACTGCCGCCGCCGGGGCAGGCCAGTCCGTCCTGGTGGACCCGACGCAGACCAATCTCATCCACATGATCAACCATAATGTGGTGCCGCTGACAACCGCTGCGGGCGCTGTGACCTATGGTCCGCTTCCCTATTCGATCCCCTGGGTTGATCCCAATGCCGCGAGCGGCGGAACGAGCTCGCTGCCCGACGATTTCCGGCCGGTGCTTCCCGCTGTTTCCCAGGGGCACACCCTCCAGTCCGCCCAGCAAAACACGGGCGAGGGCGTCTTCATCGACGATGTGATCGTCGGTTTTACCGAGCGCGGCACGATGATCACGGGAGACACCGCCGACACGACGTTCAACCAGGTGAACCCGCTTCCGGCGGGCACGATTCCCACCGGCAGCTACGAGTTGACGATCCAGCGCGCGCCGCAGTACGGTATCTATCCCAATCCGCTGATTAAAAATACGCTCAGGCTCGACCAGTCGTTCAACACCAACGACCGCATGACCAGTGCGTTTACGCTCCAGGTGCCGGCCGGACCCTTTATCACGACGGGCGACACCTTCTCCCTGTACGACGGCGTGACGACCAAGACCTTCGAATTCGTGCTCAAAGGGCTGAGCCCCACCGCCGGCGACATCCCCATTTACTACACCGGCCTGGAGACGCCGTCGCAAATCGGCTCGCTGGTGAACAATGCGATCAATGGCCTGACATCCAACGGCCTGACGTCGCCCGCCTTCGCGATCTACTCGGCCTGGAACGGCACAACGAACCTGACCACGGCGACGCCCGCCAATCGCGTCGACTTGTTCAATTGTCAGGCCGCCACCGCCGATACCCAACTGGAGACCGACACCGCGAACTGGGCGAATGCGCAAGGGGCCGCGCCGAATGGGGACGCTTCGGCGGCAGGCTACGTGCCGGGTTCCGTGGCCGCAGGCGACGACTCCACCGATTTTGTCCTGCAATTCACCGACAGCTCTTTTGTCGATGAGCCCGTTGGGGCGACCGGCCCCTTCGGACTCTTCGCCACGCCCGGCGACACCAACGTGCGTCATGCCCCCGGCGAAACGATAATCAACGCTGCGACGATCACCGACTCGTTGGATTGGGGCATCAAGGTGGAACCGGGGACCCGCGATGCAGTCACCGGCGCCGCTTTCCCTGGCTCGGTGGCGCCGCTCTCCGTCAACAACAAGCCACTGATTGCGGGCACGAGTACTTATAATTCGCCTTCGTTGGACCAGGTCGGCGGCGTGACCCTGGAGAACAACATCATCAATACGTTCGGCCAGGGCGGCATCGACCTGTTGGGCGATCCGGACACGGGCAATGTCCCCACGGCTGCCATTCCCTTCTTCCGCGTGGTCAACAACACGATCTGCGGCTATGCGGCCGCCACGGTTACGCCGTTCACGAAGTTGACCGGCACGACCGGCGCTTCCGCCGGCACGGCTGTCTATCAGGCGACGCTGACGGGCCTGTCGTCGCTGCCGATCACCACGCTCACCATCACGGCGGACAACGTTCAACTCCCGGGAGGCGGCACGGGCAAGTTCAGCGGACTGGAACTGGACGGGATCAAATTGTCGGCGACCAACGTGGCCAGCGCCGCCGCGGCGACCACTTTGGCCGGCATGAACGTCTTCAACTTCGCGCCTGCCGGAACGTCGTTTACCGCCGGGACCCAGGTCGCCCCGCTTGCTCCCGCGCTCTTCGGCACGGCCGGCGCTAACGTAAACAACGCCGTTGCCACCTTGGGTGCGTTCGACGCCAGCGGCAATGCCAGCGCCAATCCCATCGGCTTCGTCGCCATGGGACTCGGCGGTTCGATCACCTTCACGTTCACCACGCCGGTGAGCCTGGCGGGTCCGGTCTACCTGTACATCGCCGAGGCCGACGACAACGGCGGCGTGCCTGCCGCCACGGTGACCGTGAGCAGCGCCCCGAGCGGCGCCGCGCCACCCGTGGGCGTCGCCGTCGCGCAGAACTCCGCCCCGACGCTCCTCAACAACATCATCGCCAACGTCCAGAACGCGGTTTCGGTCGACGCCACTTCGACTGCGACCGTTTTGGGCGCCACGGTTTACCAGAACATCACCAATGTGAATACCAATACCGGCATTGGCTTGGGAACGTTCCCCATCTCGCTTCAGCCCACCGATCCGCTCTTTGTGAACGCGGCCGCCGGCAACTTCTACCTGGCGGAGAAGTCGTTGGCGATCGACAGCGCGTTGAATTCGCTGCCCGACCGCACCGGCATGGTGACCGTCGAAAGCGCACTGAATCTGCCGCAGTCGCCGATCCTGGCCCCGGACCTGGACGCGCTGGGCCAGACGCGCGCGTCCGATTCGAACGTTTCCCCGCCTCCGGGCGAGGGTTCGAACATCTTCAAGGACCGGGGCGCGATCGACCACGTCGACTTTACCGGGCCGACGGCGCAATTGGGCCTGGTCGAACCACCCACCGGTTCTTCCGGCAATATCACGCCCATTTGGGTGGCCAACGACGAGACGGCCCCGGCGGGCCAAACCCTCTCCGCCTTCGCCATTCAATTGACCGATGCCGGAACCGGGATCGACAACACCAGCGTCTCCGCAAACGATATTGTCGTCTACCGTAGCGACAATCCCGCCACGCCCCTGGTGCAAGGCACGGCCTACAACTACAGCTACGATCCCAGCAATCACATCATTTACCTGACCGACGGTAATGGTGTTTGGGCCGGCGGTTACACCTACACGATCAACGTCAACAATCAGGCATCGGCCGGCGCCCAGGTCATTGACGGCAATTCGGTCAATTGGACGACGGCGGGCATCAAGGACATCGCCGGCAATGACCTGTCGCCGAACCGGTACGACGGCACGACGTACTTCTCCGTCACGCTGGTCTCGAACGTGAACTTCAGCAATGCGGCGAATTACCCGGTCGCCTGGCATGACATTAACCCGAACCTCTACCTCGGCACGGTCGTGCCCCAGCCGCAGGCTTCCTTCGTTCCCAGCCTGGTGCCGGTGAACGGTGACAACGGCGTCGATCTCAGCCAGGTCCTGCTGGTTCAAGGGCAGACCTCCGTCGTTCCTGTTACCGTCGTGAACACGACCGGCCAGCCGGCCTACTTGAACGTCTGGATCGACTTCGACGGCAACGGTACTTTCACGTCCGACGAGCAAGTCGTCGGTGGAGTCGTCCCTTATGAGGTCAATCCGGGCGTGAACAACGTGCCGATCACTGTTCCCGCGTCGACGGTGGTCGGCGCCACCTGGGCTCGATTCCGCCTGTCTACGACGGCCGCCTTAAGTCCCAGCGGCGGCGCCCCCGACGGCGAAGTGGAAGATTACCAGGTTTCCATCCTGCCGCCGGTCACGATCACGGGCAGAGTCTTGGACGATCTGAACGCCAGCGGCGTCGTCAACGCGAACGACCCGGGCCTCAACGACTGGACCGTCACGGTGACGAACAGCAGCGGGTTTTCCGAGACGACCACCACCGCGACCGTGAACGGAGTCAGCGGCAGTTATTCGTTCACGAACGTGCCGCCTGGAACCGTGTCGATCAGCGAAACCATTCCCAGCGGTTGGATCGAGACTTTGCCCTCCCCGTCGGCCCCGACCAACGGGGTAATCACCGTGACGGGAGCGGCCGGGCAGACCATTTCTACCACTTCTACCGTCAATACCGATTTCCTGGACTATGCCGCGATGACGGTTTCGGGCAGCGTCTTGGACGACGTGGCTGGCCGCGGGATCTACAACGCGAGCGATCCGGGCCTCAACGGCTGGACCGTCAAGGTGACAAACAGCAGCGGGTTTTCCGAGACGATGACCACTCCGATCCCGGGCGGAGCCGACGGCAGCTATTCCTTCTCGAACGTGCCCAGCGGCACGGTGACGATCAGCGAGATTCCGCCCGGTGGCTCTTGGGCAACTTGGCAGGAAACCTTGCCCAACACCTCGCCTCCGACCGACGGTTTGATCCTCCCGATCACCGTGAACGGCACCGTCGGGCCGACCGGGCAGAACTATTCGGGCAACAACTTCCTTGACACCTACACCTCGGCGCCTTCGGTCACGTCGATCACGACGTTGGATCCCAATCCGACCAACGCCGCCGGGGGACAGGTACACTACGAGGTGAGTTTCGTCGAGCCGGTCACCGGGGTCACGGCCGCCGATTTCAATCTGACAACGGCCGGCTTGACCGGGTGGTCGATCGCTACGGTTAGCCCCATCGGCAGCGCGACTTACGACGCGAACTACGAAGTCACGGTGAACACCGGTACGACTTCCCCGTTGGCCGGCACCGGCACCGTGCAATTGAATCTGGCAGATCCGACGGGAACGATCCAAGACGCCCACACCCCCGCCCGGTTGCTTACCGGCCCTGGTTCGGGCACTACGACGTACGCCGGCCCGACCTACGCGATCGACCGCGTCCTGCCCACGTTGGCGGCCCCCGCCGGGTCGTTCATCATCATGCCTCCGTACGTCGTTTTGAATGGGGTTCCCACCACGAACGGCATGACGGCCACCTACCAACTGACCTTCAGCGAAGCGGTGACGGGAGTTGTTCCGGCCGACTTCACCTTCAATACGCCGCCAGCAACGGCCGGCGCAAACCTCGCCCCGTCGGTTGCAAGCGTGACCTCCAATGCCGCGGGCACAGTCTACACGGTGACCGTCAACCTCGGCGGTGCCGTGGGCAGCGCGGGCATCGTGCAGTTGGTCGTCAACGATAGTCCCACGCCCATCACCGACGCGGTGGGCAACGTGCTCGCGACGCCGGTTATCGGACCGACGATCACGGTCGACCGCGTTCAGCCCGTGCCCACGGTTTCCGTGCCGGCTTCGCAGGCGAACCCGACGTCGGCGAGCCCGATCAATTTCACGGTCGTGTTCAGCACGCCCGTCACGGGACTCACCGCGGCGGAAGTCAACCTCTCGTCCAGCACCGCGCCAGGCACGCTCGTGGCGACGGTCAGCCCCACTGGAAGCGGAACGACTTACAACATTTCCGTCAGCGGCATGACGGGGGCGGGCAACGTGGTCGTGTACATCCCCGCCGGCGCGACGGAGGACGCCCTCGGCAATTTGAATGTTCAGTCCAACACGGCGACGGTGGCCTTCGTCGCGAACCCCGCAGTGACGATCGCGCAGGCCGCTGGCCAACCGAATCCGACCAACGTGGGACCGTTGAAGTTCACGGTGACCTTCAACCAGCCGGTGATCGACTTCACCGCCGCGAAACTCAGCTTCCTCGGCAGCACGGCGCCCGGCAGACTGGTGGCCACAGTCACGGGCAGCGGTCCGGTGTACACCGTTTCCGTGACCGGCATGACGGCCACGGGCCGCGTGCAGTTGAACATCGCCGCCAACACCGTGCATAACGCGGCCGGCAAGGGAAACCTTGCTTCCGTGGGCACGACGAACTACGTGTTCTACGATATCAACGCGCCCACCGCGACGCTCGTCAGTCCGGCCTCGGGCGCCACCGTCGTTGCTACGACGCTCAACGGCCAGCACTATCTCGATATTGCCTATTCGGCCCAGGTTGGCGCGGGTGTGAATACCAAGAGCATCACCAACGCGGGCCCCCAGTTCACGCTCAGCGGCACCGCCGCGGCCGGCGTGAAGATCGTCGGTGACGGGGTCCCCGTTGGCGGCGACGTCTACCAGTACTCGTTCACCGGCAGCTTCGGCACCGGGGCGGTGACGGTGCATTTCATCGCCCATTCGTTCGAGGACAACGCCGGCAACTGGAACAAGCTCGCGACGTACTCCTTCACCGTCTCCAAGGGCATTTCCGTCAGCAACGTGACGGTGACCAAGCCGGCCACGGGTTCTGTCAATGCTGTGTTCACGGTTTCACTCAGCTCCGCCAGCAGCGTCCCCGTGACGGTGCATTATACTACGGCCAACGGCACGAATACCAAGGCCGGCACCGATTACACCGCCAAGAGCGGCGTGTTGACGTTCGCCGCTGGTCAAACCACGAAAACGATCAGCGTGCCCGTTATGGCCAACAGCAGCACGACGAATCCCAAGACGTTCCTGCTGAACCTCAGTTCCGCGACGAACGCCGTCTTGGCGCAAGGTTCGGCGACGTGCAGTATCGTCGCGGCAGCGCCGTCGCACGCTGCCATGATGTCGTCTGCGCCGACCCAGGCGGCAGCCGCTCTGAAGCCGTTCAACAGCGTGATGGCTCCCCTGGCGTCGTCCGCACCGACCGCGGCGACGGCCGCTGCGAAGCTGTCCACCAGCATGATGGCTGCCATGGTTTTGGCCTCGCCGACCGCGGTGACAACCGCTCCGAAGGTGTCCAAGAGCATGGTGGTCGCCGTCGCCGCCGCGAAGACGTCGTCGAGTTCCAGTCCAAAACAGACGACCAGTGCCGTGGACGCGGCGCTTGCCAAGTTGATGGGCAAAGTAACACGGTAGACGCAGGCACCGGCGGGATAGAGTGTCTCGTTCACCGTCTGGGTCAGATTAGGACCGGCCGGAGAATAATTTTCCAGTTCTCCCTGGGGTGGCTGGTGGCTGAGCTTGCGAAGCCCCAGCTTATTCGGCATCGGCTGGGGCTTCGCAAGCTCAGCCGCCAGCCACCCCCGCTTAATTGCGGAAGTTATTCTTCGGCCGGTCCTTATTCACGGGTCGAAATGTTGCTCTCGCATCATTTTGGCCGAAACTTCCGGCGGGATCGGGTTGATGAACCAGCCCGTGCCAAGTTCGAATCCCGCCGTCTTCACCAGGGCGGGAACTATCTCCACGTGCCAGTGATAATGCGCCAGCGGGCCCGTACCGAAGGGGGTCGTGTGCAGAACGTAATTGTACGCGCAACGGCCGACCGCGGCCTCCAACCGCTGGATTACCGATCGCACGATGCCCGCAAGGTCCGCAAGCTGTTCCTGGGACGCTAGTTCATAATGGCTGGCATGACGCTTGGGCAGAATCTAGGTCTCGAAGGGCAGGCGGGCGGCATAAGGGACAAACGACACATGCTGGGCGGATTGGGCCACGATTCGCTCCCCTCCGGCCAGCTCCTCGCGAATCATGTCGCAGAATGCGCAGCCGCCGCGGCGGCGGAAATAGTCCAGTGCGGCCGCCATCTCCGTGGCAATCACGTTGGGAACCCGCGGAATCACCAGCAACTGGCTATGGGTATGCTCGAGCGACGCGCCCGCCGCCTGGCCCACGTTCTTGAAAACCTGCCCGTAGGCCATCCGCGGATCGCGTTTCCAATAGGCCAACCGCATTTGGCAGGCCAGGAAGACCTCGGCGAGTTCAGCGGCCGAGAGATCCGCGGTGCTGGCCACGTGCCGCGGCGATTCGACGATCACCTCGTGAGCGCCGCAGGCGTCGGCACGCTGATAAATGCCCTCGTCGCTCGACCGCGTGTCGTCAACTTCCGGTCGGGCCGGGATACCATCTGCCCTTGGTCGGCGCAACGCGCCGCCGGTCTCGATGGCGGGAAACTTATTGGGCACGACCCGCACCCGCCAATGCGGTCCATCGTTTTCGCTGCTCGCAGCACGAAAGGCAAGCACCTCGGGCGGCGTTTCGGCCTCGTGACCTTCGCAGAACGGGCAGGGCAATCCGGCCTCGAAAGGCGGCGACTCGATCAGCGCCCCCGGCCGTTGCGCCCGGTTGGCAGCTACGATCACCCAGTGGTCGAGAAGCGGATCCTTCCGAAGGTCAGACATGGCTCAAGGAAGCACGAAATCCGAATGACGAATGACAAAATGGTCGGCTGTGCAGCGGCTTTTCGTCATTCGTCATTCGTCATTTTCCTCCCGACATCCCCGTCGCCGTCTTCAAATAAAGCTCAACGTACTTCTTCGCGCTTCGTCCCCACGACCAATCCTGTCGCATGCCCGTATCGATCAGTTTCTTCCACGGTTCCGGGTGCAAGCGGAACAGGTCGCAAGCGCGGCGCAGGGTCTCGCTCAAGGCCAAGGGGCTGTACTCCTGGAAACTGAAACCGTTGGCCGCCGCGGGTTCGGCCTGCGGGTTTCCGTAACCGACAATCGTGTCGGCCAGACCGCCCGTCTCGCGGACGATCGGCACCGTGCCGTACTGCAGGCTGTACATCTGATTCAATCCGCAGGGCTCGAAGCGGCTGGGCATAAGGAACATGTCGCTGCCGGCCTCGATGCGATGGGCCAACGGATTGGAGAACTCCAAGCGCGCGGCGATCTTGTTCGGATAGCGCTGGGCCAGGCTCTCGAACAACTTGTGGTATTTCGGCTGCCCGGTGCCCAGGATGACCCACTGCACGTCGCTGGTTTGCACCCAGCGTTGCAGGAGTTCGGCAATCAGGTCGGAACCTTTTTGATCCTCCAAGCGGCCGACCGTGGATACCAGCGGCACTTCGGCGACCTGCGGCAAACCAAGTTCCTTTTGCAACGCCGCCTTGCAGGCCGCCTTGCCCCGGCTGACGGTCGCAACATCGTAATGCGCCGGCAGATGCTCGTCCGTGGCCGGATTCCAGGCGACGGTGTCGATGCCGTTGAGTATGCCCGACAATGCCTCGCGGCGATACTGCAATACCCCTTCCAGGCCGCAACCCAAGGGGCTGGACTGGATCTCCTGGGCGTATCGCGGGCTGACCGTGACGATCGAATCGGCGAAGACCATGCCCGTTTTCAACAGGTTGAGATTGTTGTGGAACTCCATCTGGTGCCAGTTGAAGTACTTCCAGTCCAGACCAGTCAAGAGCATGTCCCAATGCCAGAACATACCCTGGTAGGCCATGTTGTGGACGGCAAACACCGAGGCAATCTTCTGATACCGCGGAATACCGGCATAGACGATCTTCAGGTAAGCCGGCACCAGGCCGGTCTGCCAGTCGTTGGCGTGCAACACGTCGACGGGCAGGTCCAACAGGCGGATGGCCTCCAGAACGGCACGCGAGAAAAACACGAACCGTTCGCAATTATCGATATAATCCTTGCCGTCGGCACCGTAGAGTTGATCGCGATCGAAGTACTGGTCCTGGTGTATGAGATAGACCGGCACATTGCCGCCGGGCAGGGTACTGCGGGACAACTGCCCGCTGACCATCTTGCTGCCGATGGGCACGATGAAATCGAGGCCCAAGGGCTCGATCGGCTGGCCGCAATAGCGGGTTTGGCGATAAGCGGGCATAATCACGGCGGCCTGGTGTCCCAGCCGCGCCAACTCGACGGGCAAGGCGCCGCTGACGTCCGCCAAACCGCCGGTTTTCGCAAACGGAACCGCTTCGCTCGTGGCCAATAGGATATTCATGCCGAAACTCCGTTACGCAGCCTGGAAGGCTACGCTACTGGGCAGCCTGGAAGGCTACGCTACATCAAGACCGTAGAAACATCACCGCTTATCTTAATCTTACCATAGCATCGGCGGCAAGGTTTGCCTGAACGATATTGTTTTCCAGGACGACAATTCCCCTCCGGCGTTAGATATTTGAGCAACCCGTAGGGCGGGACTCTCAGGCGAATGCATACAGCCGTGCGTTGCCTGCTTTTCCCACCAGCCGCAACGAGCCCATCCGCTGGAGGCAGTAGACAATCCGCTGCGCCGACCAGCGCCGCACGCCCAGCGATTCGGCCAGATGGGCCGTGTGAAATGGCGACGGCAAGGGGCAGCGGACGAGCCGCGCCAGATCGGCGGCCGTCCGCAGCCGGTGCTTGCCTTGAATCGCTACCAACCGCTGATCTTCCACCTCGTGGTCATTTTCCCGCCACCGCCGCCGTCGGCCATGGCCTGGATAGCGCGATTCTTCGATTTCGACCAACAGCACCTCCAGTGTCAGACCGCGATGAGGGAAAACATTGGTGAAATGAACCAGTTCGTCGAACAGATCCAAGAGCTGCCCGCGTTTGGGACTGAGCCGACGGGCGAGTACCTCACCCCCCTTGGCGGCCTTCTTCACCAGCACCTTGGTGGCAATGATCGGTTTGACGATCGTCACGCGGTGCGACTCCAGCAAGTGGCGAATCTTATCGCGAATCGCTCCCAGGGAGCCGTGCTGGATTTCGATCAACCGTCCCCGTGCAATCGCGTCGATCCGATAGCCCGCCAGGGAAACCTCGTATTGGGCCTTGTGGCCGGCGTAGAGCAGCTTGAGATCGCGATGGAGGGAAGTTTCCATGAGAGGAAATGGCGAAGGACGAAATCCGAAGGACGAAAGGGTTGTCGGTAGTTTCACGCTGGAACATGAGAATTTCGTCATTCGTCATTCGGGTTTCGTCATATTCCCGGCGGCGGCTCGATTCCGAAATCGCGGATTGTCAGGAGGCTGGCAAACGGATAGCCGCGCTGGGTGAAGGCCGCGGCCCCGCCTTCCATGCGGTCGATGATCGCCACCACGCGGACGACCTTCAGTCCAAAGGCCTCGCAACGCTCAATGGCCTGCAGCGACGACCCGCCGGTGGTGACCACGTCTTCAACGATCACCACGTCGCAACCGGGCTCGACGGGCCCTTCGAGATAGCGGTTGGTGCCGTGGCCCTTCGATTCCTTGCGGACCATGAAACCGGTTACGGGCGTGCCGCGGACGGCTGACATCGTGACCACGGCCGCCGTGATCGGGTCCGCGCCGATCGACATTCCGCCCACCGCCGCCGGCAGCGGCCCGGCCGCCGCCAACAGATCCAAGATACCTTCAGCCACCAGCCGTGCGCCGTGGGCATCGAGCGTCACCTGTTTGCCATCAAGATAATAGGAGGCCTGCTTGCCGGAAGCGAGCGTGAATTGGCCGAACTTGAGGGCCTTCTGGCGGAAAAGGGCAATCAGGGCGTTCTTGTCGTACATGGCTTTCGGGCTTGGGGCTTAGGTCTAGGGACTTAGTTCTTAGTTCTTAGGTCTTAGGTCCTGGGACTTAGGTCCTGGTGTTCGGCGCGATTTCCAAGACCCGAGACCTGAGACCAAAACCTTTTTCTTACAAATACGTTTGAATCACGTCGGTCCAGCGGCACTGGGCTTTGAGGATCAGTTCAATCACCTCGCGGACTGCTCCACAGCCGCCGCGTTCCTGGGTTGTGTAATGGGCCGCCTCGCGCACTTCGCCGCAGGCGTCGGCCACGGCGATCCCGAGTCCCGCGGCGCGGATTACGGGCAGATCGGGCAGGTCATCGCCCAGGTAGCAGACGCGGTCGCGGGTGAGTTTCAATTCCGCCAGGATCTGCTTGAGGGCCGAGAGCTTGTCGGGCGCGCCTTGGCGAAGGATCTCGATGCCCAACTCTGCCGCCCGGACCTTCAGGCTCTGCGTGCTGCGGAGGGTGAGCATGCCAAACTGGTATCCGGCCTTCTGCCAGAGCTTGATGCCCATCCCGTCGCGGACGTGAAAGGCCTTGGATTCGATGCCCTGGTTATCCAGCATTATCAGGCCGTCGGTCAGCACTCCGTCAACGTCGGAGAGCAGTAGGTTGATCGATCGGCAGCGTTCTTCGAGTGTCATGGATGGAGGCGTCATTTCATCGCGATTCCTGCTCAACCGCTTCCCGTTGCTCGATCATCTTCGCAAGAAGGTATTAACGCACATTGACCAATCCGCCGATCGAAAGATCTTCGTCCAGCATCAGCCAGTGGATGCCATAGCCGCCCGGTGACAACTCGGCGCAGCGGCGCTCGTCGTTGGTGGCGAAAGCCAGGATCGGCGAATATCGCTCCCAAGGGATCCGCACTTCGCGGTCGGTGAGCCGAATTACAAGTTCCTCCTCCGTTGTGTCGATGCTGACGGCGGTGATGACTTCAGTTGTCTGCACAAGACTCTCCATCCACGGACAAGCAGGACGGTCGGCATAGAGGCATCCCCAAATCAGCTTTACATCGTAGATTCTAGTAGATTTTACAGGTTAGTCAAGAATCGCTCACCCACTCGCCTTTTCCCCCACGATCCCCCAGCCCTCGCGCGGCGACGCCTTTGCCGCCTCCCCCTCCATCGTCTGTGGAAACAGCGCCACGACGTCCGTCACGTCGATCAGCCCGACCGGCCGGCCCTCGTCGTCCACGACGGGCAACTCGCTGATCTTGCGCTGGGCCATCAAGGCCACGGCCTCCGCCATCAGCGAACCGTGAAGCACCTTGAGCGGATTGGAAGTCATCACGGAGTGAATGGGAGCGTCGAGGGCGTTGTCGCGATGGTGCTCGAAGAGCCGCGCGAGATCGCTGTCGGTGAAGATGCCGGCGAGCCGGCCGCTGGAATCGACGAGCATCGTCGCCCCGGTCCGCCGTCCGGGCACGCTTACGCGGACCAGAACCTGGCGGACGGTTTCCTCCTGCGGCGCGACACGGCAGTGCTCCAGCGGACGCATGTGCTGCTGGACCTTGCTGAGCTTCAGGCCGAGATTGCCGGCCGGATGGAAGCGGGCAAAATCCTCGCGGGCAAAGCCCCGCATACGGCTGACGACCAGCGCCAAGGCATCGCCCACCGCCAACATCGCCGCCGTACTGCTGCTGGGGGCCAGCCCGAGTGGGCAGGCTTCTTCCACCGGTCCGAGGTCAATGACCACCGCGGCCGCACAGGCCAGGGTGCTGCCGGCGCGGCCGGTGATGGCGATGATCGGCACGCGCATCTCTGCCAGCGGCGGCAGCAGGCGGACGATCTCGTCGGTCTCGCCGCTTTGCGAGAGCACGAGTACGACGTCGTCGCCCTGCACGCGGCCCAAGTCGCCGTGCGCCGCCTCGGCCGGGTGCAGGAAGTGGCTCCGCGTGCCGGTCGAGGCTAGCGTGGCCATGATTTTCTGCCCAACCAGGCCCGCCTTGCCAATGCCGGTCACGATCGCGCTGCCCCGGCAGTTGAAGAGGCAATCCACGGCCCGGCAGAACGCCTGATCCAGCCGCCGCGCAACCTGGGCGATCGTTCGGCTTTCCGTCTGCATGACCTGCCGGGCGAAGCTCAATTGTTCGAAGGCGGTCCAGCGGTGCGCGGCCGAGGCGGGTTGGCTGCTCATGATTCGTCGTCCTTGACGTTACCGGGGACATTAGGGCAACGGATTGTAGCTATCCTGGGGCAGCGATGCAACGCGGAGTTTCATGACAAATCTCCAGTATTTTCTGGACAGGGAGGCCGCAACCGGGGAGTGGTGCAAGCTGAACGGCGGCGTATGGTCAAGTCCAGCAGAAGAGAATTCAAGTCCTACCAAGCCTCGAATGTGCCCGTAAGATTACAATGAACCGAGGCAAGCGGACGAAATCTCACACTCGAACAAAGAGAGCCTTCATCATGCGTGTACGAACATCTTTCCCCGGGGTCATCGTCGCCTGTTTATTGTTGCTGGCCGGCGGCGTGGCGGTTGCGAAAGATCCCTCCGTCGCCTCGGTCAGTCCCGAGACGGCCCTGGCCCGGCTCAAAGTAGGCAATGTTCGTTTTGTGGCCAACGCGGTGAGCAAGGGCAAGCCGACGGCCGCCCGGCGTGCCGAGACGGCCCAGACCCAGCATCCATTTGCGATCATTGTCGGTTGTGCCGATTCGCGGACTGCGCCGGAATTGGTTTTTGACCAGAACCTCGGCGACCTGTTCGTGATCCGAACCGCCGGCAACCTGGTCGACGACTATGGCCTGGGCAGTATTGAATATGCCGTTGACCACCTCGGCACGAGGTTGGTCGTGGTCTTGGGCCACGAGCGTTGCGGAGCGGTAAAGGCGGCTTTGGCAAGTGCTACTGCACCGGGCCATGTTAATTCGCTCGTTCGCGATATTCAGCAGGCGGTCGAGGCAACGAAGACCGAAAAGGGCGACCGGCTGGCCAATACCGTGAAGGCCAATGCCCGCTTGACGGCGGAGAAGATCCGCAAGGAAGCCGAACTTGGCGAGCACAAGTCGGAAGTCCGCATCGTCACCGGCTATTACGACCTGGACACCGGCGTCGTGGAGTGGCCGGACGAGGGGAACGCGGTGAAATAATTGCCGCAATCTCACCAAACCGCTACAATGCGGGTTTTATGTTTTCCGACTCCCCGCGATTCCACACCATGCCACGCTATAACCCGGCCGCGATCGAACCGAAATGGCAACACTATTGGGAAACGAACCGCACGTTCGCCACCCCCCGACTGCCGAAGGGACCCAAGCTGTATGTCTTGGACATGTTCCCCTACCCCAGCGGCGCCGGCCTGCACGTCGGCCATCCGGAAGGCTACACGGCCACCGATATCGTCTGCCGCTACCGCCGCAACCGCGGCTATAGCGTCATGCATCCCATGGGCTGGGACGCCTTTGGGCTGCCGGCCGAGCAACATGCAAAGAAGACCGGCACCCATCCCCGCACCACGACCGAGAACAACATCAATAACTTCCGCCGCCAGTTGAAGATGCTGGGCTTCAGCTACGACTGGGATCGCGAGCTGGCCACCACCGACGTGGCCTACTTCCGTTGGACGCAATTCATCTTCCTCGTGCTCTTCGACACCTGGTTCGACGCCGAACAGCAGAAAGGCCGGCCGATCGCCGAGCTGCCGGTGCCCGACGACGTGGCCGAGCAAGGGCCCGAGGCCGTTGACCGCTATCGCGACGAGCATCGCCTGGCCTATCAGATCGAGGCCCCGGTCAATTGGTGCCCGGCCTTGGGCACGGTGCTGGCCAACGAGGAGGTGATCGGCGGCCTGAGCGAGCGCGGCGGCCATCCCGTGATGCGCATGCCGCTGCGGCAGTGGATGCTGCGGATCACCGCCTACGCCGACCGGCTGGAAAAGGACCTCGATGGGCTCGACTGGTCCGAGAGCATCAAGATGCTCCAGCGGAACTGGATCGGACGAAGTGCCGGCGCGGAAGTCGACTTCTTCATCGGCACCACCGTGGACGACTGTCGGATAGGTCTTCAACCTGTCTCGGAACAGCCAACAACCGTGGACGACCAACCAGGCGGACTAGAGTCCGCCCTACGTGACGAAGGAAAGCCGTCGCAACGGGAATATGAAGGCTGGCGACGCGACCGCGAACTGGCCGGCTATCCGAGCAAATCCGATGAACAGGTGCTGCGGATCTATACAACGCGTCCCGACACGCTTTTCGGCGCTACCTACATGGTCATCGCGCCGGAGCATCCCTGCGTCGAAAGGCTGAGCGCGCCGGAACAGGCCGCGGCCGTGCAAGCCTATTGCGAAAAGGCCACTCGGAAGAGCGACCTCGACCGCACCGACTTGGCCAAGGACAAGACGGGCGTATTCACCGGCTCGTATGCCGTCAATCCCGTCACTGGGCAGCCGATTCCCATCTGGGTCGCCGACTACGTCCTGATCAGTTATGGCACCGCGGCGATCATGGCCGTGCCGGCGCACGATGAGCGGGATTTCGAGTTCGCCCAGAAGTTCGGCTTGCCGATCACGCCGGTCGTCATGCCAACAGACGCGTGGTTGAAAGAGTATGTGAAAACCGACGCCCTTCACCCCGACGCTCTCCCGGTGGGAGAGGGGAACCTGAGTGTACGATACATGGAGAACGTCGGCAGTTTCCGCGGAGCTTTTACCGGCGACGGTCATGCCGTCAACAGCGGCGAGTACGACGGGCTGCCGACGGCCGAGTTCAAGCAGCGGATCGCGGCCGATCTTGCCGCCCAGGGCCTCGGCCGCGCGGCGGTGAACTACAAGCTTCGCGACTGGCTCTTCAGCCGCCAGCATTTCTGGGGCGAGCCGTTCCCGATCCTGCGCGAACTTGACGAGCACGGCCAGCCCAACGGCCGGCTCCGTGCGCTGCAGCCGGAAGACCTGCCCTTGGACCTGCCGGAAACAATGAAGTTCGACGCGGCCCACGACCGCCCGGAGCCGCCCTTGGACAAGGCCCCGAACTCGTGGCTTTACGTCGCGCTCGACGGCAAACGTTACAAGCGCGAAACGAACACCATGCCCCAGTGGGCCGGCTCGTGCTGGTATTATCTCCGTTTCCTCGATCCGAAGGACGACAAAGCCCTGGTCGATCCCGAGCTGGAAAAGGCCTGGATGCCGGTCGATCTGTACGTCGGTGGGGCCGAGCACGCCGTGCTGCACCTGCTCTACGCGCGGTTCTGGCACAAGGTACTCTACGACCGCGGGTACGTAAGCATGCTCGAGCCGTTCCACAAGCTGGTTAACCAGGGCATGATTCTCGGTGAGACGGAATATACCGGATATCGCAACGCGGCCGGCGCGTGGATCAGCAGTGCCGAGGTGGCCGCCGGCGCAGACGGCAAGCCGATTGCCAAGCGAACCGGCGAACCACTCACGGCGGTCAGTCTCAAGCCCGAGGAAACGACCAAGCAGGGCGAGGTTTTCGTCTTGAAGGCCGACTCTGCGATCCGCATCGAGAGCCGGGCCAACAAGATGTCCAAGGCCCGCGGCAACGTGGTCAATCCCGACGAAGTCGTCAAGGATTTCGGCGCCGACTCGCTGCGGCTGTACGAGATGTTCATGGGCCCGTTGGAGGCCGTCAAGCCCTGGAGCATGGAAGGCGTCAGCGGCGTCGCTGGTTTTCTCGATCGCGCGTGGCGGATGGTCATCGACGAGCGGGCGGAACAGCCGCGGCTCAACCCGGCGGTGGTCGATATCGAGCCGACAGCCGAGCAGAACCGCGTATTGCACAAGACGATCCAGGCGGTGACGCGGGACATCGAGCAGATGTCGTTCAACACGGCCATTGCGCGGATGATGGAGTTCACGAACTACTTCTTCAAGGTCCAGCAGCGGCCGAAGGTGGCGATGGAACGGTTCGTGCAATTGCTCTCGCCTTATGCCCCGCACCTGGCCGAAGAACTTTGGCAGCAGTTGGGCCATGCCGACTCGCTGGCCTACGAGCCCTGGCCCGAGTTCGAAGAGGCCCTGCTCAAGGAAGACACGATCGAGGTCCCCGTGCAGGTCAATGGCAAGCTCCGCGGGCGGACCGTGGTTGCCGCCGGCGCCGATCAGGCCGCCATGGAGGCCGCCGCCCGCGCCGACGACAAGATTGCCGAGCTGCTGGCCGGCAAGACAATCGTGAAGACGATCATCGTGCCGGGAAAGATGGTGAATTTCGTAGTGAAGTAGCGGGTGTTACATCACGGCGAAATAGTTCTCCACCGCCATGTCGAGGTACTCGTCGGTGATCTCCAACGGGCAATCCTTGTAGCTGCAGTAATTGCGGATCTGCATGAGGATGTCGCGGGGATGACAATAGCGGAAGGGTCGCTTCGTCGGCGCATAGTGCGTGCGGACGAGATATTCCACCGCCTCCGGCCGATCGGGAAAGCCCATCTTCTTCGCCAACGAACAAAACAGCCCCTTGAAATCATCGAGGCTCGGATCGCGGACCTCGATCTTGTAGGGAATCCGCCGCAAGAATGCCTCGTCGACGAGGTCGCGCGGCTCCAGGTTCGTCGAGAAGATGATCAACTGGTCGAACGGTACCTCGATCTTCTTGCCGTTGGGCATGTTGAGGAAGTCGTAACGCCGTTCCAGCGGAACGATCCAGCGATTGAGCAATTCCTCGATCCGCATCCGCTGCCGGCCGAAGTCGTCGATCACCAGCGTCCCGCAATTGCTCTTCAGTTGCAGCGGCGATTCGCAGATCCCGGTCGAGCCGTTCATCGTCACTTCCAGGGCCGACATCGTCAGCTCACCGCCGACGATCAGCGTGGGCCGGCGGATGCGCACCCAGCGGCGGTCGATCTTCCGCGTTTCGTAAAGACCTTCGCAGGCATCCAGGGGAAGTTCTTCGTGGTTCACGGGGTCGAAGACCCGCATGATCTCGCCGTCGATGCCAATGGCACGGGGGATCCAGATCTCCGCTCCGAAAGCCCGCGTGACCCGCTCGGCAATGCTCGTCTTGCCGTTGCCCGCCGCACCGAAAAGAAAAAGACCGCGGCCGGAATTCACCGCCGGTCCCAGTCGATCGAGCATCCGCTGGCTGAGCACGAGATCGCCAAAGGCCTGCCGCAGGTCTTCGGCCGTGGTCTGCTGGGTGGAAAGTGATTGGGCCCTGACGCTGGCAACATAGTCTGCCAGCGAAACCGGGGCCGCGCCGAAGTAGGTGCAGTGGTTCCAGTAGCGCTTGGCCCGTTCGCGGCCAAGATCGCTGAGTTGGTAGAGGAAGTCGTTCATCGGCGCGGCGGCGCGATAACCGACCAACTGCTCGTTCTTCAAGCCGCGGAGCAGTTCGTCGATAAGAATGAAAGGCAGCTTGAGCTGGTCGGCCACCTCGCGGCCGGTCGAATCGCCGCGGGCCAGCAAGTGTTTCAAGGCCAGCGACTCGACCAGGCTGTCGTTCAGCCCGGCGGCACGGAACGACTGGGGTTCTTGGGGCACGAAGCCGCTGGCCGGCGGTTCGCGTGCAGTCCGTGCCGAGGCATCCGATGCGGCGCCGGCCGGTGATCGGGGCGCAACCGCAGAGACGGAAGACGCGTTCGCCGTCAGCGAGCGAATGCGATCGACCATGGCGTCCAGCGTCGCCTTGGCCGCCTGCGGCGCCGGGCTGCACTGCGGTTTGGCCGCCGGCGAAGTGTTCGACGCCGTACCGGCCAGGCCAGGCGTGCCCGGCCCGGCCAGGCGTGTCAGCAGATTGTTGTCCGCGATTGGCGTCGGCATAGCGTGTGGAGTTTCGCCCAGGCATCCGGATACATTGGTTGTCCAGGCAAAGGCTAGCTCCCTTCCGGGCACCGGTCAAATGCTGGTGCCGGATGTGCCGAATATTTGGACTGCGACGACTTGCCGTCGCTTTTCCTGGCGCGATGGGAACCGATTGGCTCGGCGGCGGCTGTATTGGAAAGCGGCGACCATGCTCCGCGCGGAGCCGGTACCACGCTCCAAGTTATCGCGGCAGCGCCACGTTCCGCGCGATCTGCAAGGCGGCACTCAGCATGGCGTCGTCCTTGCCGACGACCGTGCCGTTGATCGGCTTGGCCGCCTGCCGGACCACCACGTCCGGCTCGACGCCTACGCGGCTGTAGGGCTTGCCCTTGGGGGAATAGAACTTGGCCGTCGTCAGCCGCAGGCCCGAGTCCGAACCGTCGAGTTGGAAGATCCCCTGCACGGAGCCCTTGCCGAAGCTGCGCACGCCGACAATCGTGCCGCGATGGTGATCGCGAATTGCTCCCGAGAAAATCTCGGCAGCGCTGGCACTTTCCTGGTCGATGATGACCGTCAATGGCACGTGCCACGTACCCTCGCGATGGGCCGTGTAGGTGTTGTCTTCCTGGGCGATCCGGCCATGCGTGGAGACGATCACGCCCTCGTCGAGAAACAGGTCGGCGATGTCCACCGACGAAATCAACAGCCCGCCCGGATTGCCGCGGAGATCCATGATCAGGCTCCGCATGCCGTCGCGGTGCAGCCGCCACAGCGCGGCTTCCAGGTCGCGGCGAGTCGTTTTCTGGAAACAGGTCAGCCGCAGGTAGGCGACACCCTGCTTTTCGTCGATGATGCGGACCTGATCGACGCTTGCCACTTCGACCCGTTGCCGGCGCACGGCCAGTTGTCGCTCGGCCTCGCCCGGTGCGCCGACGACCAGCTTGCAAACGCTCCCTTCAGGTCCTTGCAGCAGGTTGGCGGCCTGGTCGGTCGAGTAGCGGCTGGTCTGGCGGCCGTCGACGGCGATGATCCGGTCGCCCACCCGCACGCCGGCCTGCTGGGCAGGGCTGCCGCTGATCACGCGGACGATCACCAGCGAGCCGCCTTGGGCCTTCAGTTCGACGCCCAGCCCGACGAAACTGCCGTCGATCTGCGAATAAACTTCACCGAGCTGATCGGGGGTGAGATAAGCCGAATAGGGGTCGAGGGAATTGGTGGCGCCGCAGAGGTACTCGAGGATCACGACCGTGGGCGACAGACCCAGGCGTTGCTGGGCCAGGTTGGCCGCCGTCACGGCACTGTCGCGGGCATCAGTCCGGCTGGCGACGCTGCGCTCGGCCAGCGTCTGCCGCAGTTCGCGGCGGAACGCCTCCACCACGGCCGGATTGCCGCTGGGCAGGTTCCGCTCCAAAAAGACCGGCTCTCCCAGCGCCGTCTCCAGGTCCGACGTGCCCCGATCGACGAGGTCTTTCCAGGACGGCTGTTCCACGTAATGGGTCTCGATCTTCTGGAGGACTTGCAGATAGAGTTCCAGGGCCTTTTCGGCCCGCATCTGCGCGACGTGCTCGGCAAAACTGCGGTCGGCGTAACGGCGGCCCAAGTCGTAGTGCAATCGGGCCAACTCGAAACGCTTCTCCAGGGCGTTCTCCTCGGGGAACTGCCGCAGCCCCTCTTCATAATGGGCCAGGGCCTCGCCCCAACGCCGCGTGGCTTCCATTTCCAGGCCGCGCTGCAGGTAGCCGTCGACCTGAATCGATCGCTCGGAAAAAGCAATGGTCGAAGCAGAAGTAGTCAACTGCTGTGCCATCGACCGCTGCACGGTACCTGGCACGGCCAGCACTGTCAAAGTTGCAAACCAAAGAACGGTTGCCGCCAAGAGCCTTCGTCGCATGGTGTCGTCCGTGTGGGGGCTGGATCGCTGCTTGGGCCTGGTCGAAGGCAAGGCGATCCAAAAACTGATCCATCCAGTCGTCCAGAGCGCAAGGGAAGTACCCGCTTGCGCTACATTCGAGTATAGCCCATGATTTTGCCGCCGTCAAAAAAACAGAGGCAAGAACGCGGTCGGAAAAGCGCTCCAAGCGGCACATTCCCACCCCCGGAGGCGCAGGACAACGAACAAGCCCGGAACGCGGGAAAGCGGCCTTGCGAGGATCGTAGCAGGCGCGCGGCTTAACCCAGATTTAGCGCCGTCGAAACAATCCGATCTTGCCCAGACGGAACCACCGGCAGAACCGGACGCAACGACAAGAGCAGTTTCTTGATGACGCGGGCGGCACCCTCTACTCGCCTCTCCTACGCCGACTCCAGCACTATATTCGCATACTGCACCGTATCGCCGGTGCGGATCAGGCCGATCGCCAGCGGCACGCGCTTCTTGAAATCGACGTGCGGCTCGTACGTCACGGGGATGCCCGACAGGCCTTGTGCGAACGCCTGCCGCACTTCCTCCGTATTGTTCTTGAGGAACTCCTCGGCCATCCAGGCCTTGCCGCAGACGAAGTTCGCCCGGATCGCCCGCAGCACATCGAGCACCGAGGGGATGCCGTCGACCAACGCGATGTCGACCGTCTCGATCGTCGGCCAGAAAGGGAAACCGCGGTCGGCGATCACGAGCGTGTTGGTGTGGCGCACGCGACTTAAGAGCGAGTTGATTTGCGGGTTGAGAATGCCGGTTTTGAGCATGATGGGGCCTCGGAGCGGAGTCAGGGATTCGCGGAATTCAAGAGATTCACGACGGCGTCGCGCACGCGCCGAAAGGCCGGATCATTGAGCGTTCCCACGGATCGCGCGATAACCGATGAAAAAGGAAACTGTACGAGAACTACTTCTCCTGTTGAAGGTACGACCATGCCGCATCCTCCTCGGGTCGGTTCCAATCCTCGGCAAGCGCCGCCTCGCTAAGAAGCGCCGTTTCGTTAGGATAAACGCCCGGCTCTTCATCCAAGATCATCACCAAAGCACGTCGCGCTCCGGCCAAGGAAACGGTTTCCAAGAGCCGTATCACGCCGTTCGTATCGATTACGCCTTCAACGGTTTGAATCATAGTTTCCTCGCATTTCAGTATTGTACCACGAACCGCATGCACGTTCAACGCTGCGGTGGCCCGAGTCTCACTAGCAGCGCCCCGTGCCGGGGCACCGAAGCTTGGAACGTCTTATCCGCCAGCGGCAGATCCTTTTGCCGCCACAAATCGCGGACTCGTTGCTTGCCGCTGAGCCCCAACTCACTCCATGCTACGGCGATCGTCGCCTCCGCCTCGCCCAGGTTGAAAAGCCCAACGGCCTTCGAGCCGTCTTCCAGCTCCTTCAACAGAATGAACTCGCTGGACGTTTTGCGGACAATTCGCGCCTGTCGGCCCCGTGCGTCCTGGTCGACGTCGATCACTTCCGCGTTGCAGAGTACGTTGAGCGTGAACGGATCGAGCCGGGCCATGTCGCCGCTGAAGATCAGCGGCGCGGCCATCAGGCACCACATCGACATGTAGGAATATTGTTCGTTGGGCGTCAGCGACGTCTTGCGGCCTACGCCCATCCGGCTCGCGTCGCCCACGTAGCCGATGAGCAGATAATCAGGATCGTTCCAGCAACCGGGCTTGGCATTTTCCCAGTGCCGGGCGTTGCTGAACCCGATGCTATAGAACCCCGGCAAGCGGCTGCCGCGTTCCAGGCCGAGGTCGCCGGTGGTCCGCCAGCATTGACCGACCTCGCCGCCCCATTTCCAGACCTCGCCCATGCCGTACTGGCAGAGGTTCAGTACGATGTCGCGGTCCTGCTTCTTCAATTCCGCCGCGATGAGCTGGTAGGGTTTCTTCAGATGGGCCAGATCCTTGCCGCCAGCCACGCCGCCGTAGGAGCACCAGTCGTATTTGAGGAAATCGAAGCCCCATTGGGCGAACCGCCTGGCGTCGGCCGCTTCGTGCTGGTAAGCGCCGACGTAACCGCCGCAGGTCCAGGGACCAGGCGACGTATAAACGCCGGCCTTCAGCCCGACGGCGTGAATCGCGTCGACCATTCCCCGGATGTCGGGGAACTTGGCATTCGGCAGCACCGCGCCCGTAGCGTCGCGGTAAGGCTTGTCGCCCTGTTTCTTCATCCAGCAGTCGTCGCTGTTGACGTATTGATAACCGTAGTCGGCCATGCCCGTGGCGATCATTTGTTTTGCTGCCTCGCGCAGGTGGACTTCGGTTACGCGGTTATAGTGGATGTACCAACTGTTCCAGCCCATGGGCGGCGTCAAGGCCAGCGTGTCGCCGCAAACGATCTTCAGCGACCGCTCGGCCGCGCCCTGCGCGTTCTTCGCGCGGAGGGTCACGCGGTATTCGCCACTCTCGGCAATCGCGCCGCGAATGATGCCCGCATCAGCATCCAGCGCGAGACCGGCAGGAAGTCCTTCGGCGGTATACTGCATCGGCCGCTGGCCGGTGACGGGAATGCGATAGAGGAACGGATGTCTTGGGCCGCAGGCGCAGACCTTGGGACCGTTGATCTTCGGCGCCGGACCGGACGGCGGCGTGAGCAGCACGGGCTCTTCTCCCGGCGGATCGGGCGGATCAATCGCCCGCGGCGCCTGGCCGCGGAAGGTGAAACGTGCATTGACCCAGTCGGCATGATCGTAGTTGATGCTATCGCCGGCGGCGTCGACCAGCAGTGTCAATCGCCTGACGCCGTGGAGATCGAGGTCGATGGTTTTGGCTTTCTCGTTGGGCTTCATCAGCCCGGAGGTCCAAAGCTCTTTGCCATCGCCGAGGACGCGGAAGACGATGGCGCCCGGTCCGTGCGCCGCGTCATCCACGCCGACGGAGGCCTGGAAGCGGTCGGTCCGGCCGTCGAGTTGGAGCCAGAGTACGCTCGTCGCATGGGTCCCCACGCCATGTGCGAACTTTTCCCCCGCGATGGCCAGCGGCGTTTCACGGATGCTGCGATCGATCTGCGGCTCGCCCCAACCCTGCCGCACATGCGTGAGATCGAGCTTTTGCAATTCGACCGTATCTTGGGCAGTGGCGGCGGCGGTGAGTAGGAGGAGACAGGCAAGGGATGTCCAGGCTTTCATGGCGAGGCCTTTCGGGGGAGATAGCAGGTCGACGATTTCGAATCTCAAATTGACCATTAGACAGCGCATAGCATAATTCGGGCCGGCGTGGAAAGCAACAGGCGCGCTCCATCGTGCCGTCTGCCCGATCGTGATCGCCTGCCCAATTCCGTTCCTGCCACCGGAAGCGCAGGGGGCTACTGAAAATGGATAGTCTTGCGGGTTGGGGAATTCCGTAAAGGCGCTAAGCCGCAAAGGCGCAATAGAAAGCAACAAGATAGGGTTCTTCTTTCCGGCCGAGATTGGCAAATCCACTCTTTTCCTTTCTTCCCTTTACGGCTTTGCGCTTCGCGCCTTTGCGTGAGAACTCTACCGTGTTGATTCCGTTATGCTCGCATCGCCCCTTGGGAGTTGGCCGAACCGGATTCTGTTGGGACTCGTTTCACTCGGCCCACCCTACGGCCACGGCTGCCCCTTCACCTCAGCCTGCGAAAGCCTTCCGGCGATACGCCGAGCACTTTCTTGAAAGCCCGCGAGAAGTGAAATGCGTCGGCAAAGCCCAACTCGGCCGCAACTTGCTTGACGAGCGCAGCCGGATTCTGCAACCGCTCCGCGGCGAGGTTCATCTTCAGACGCATGAGGAACTGGTAGGGCGACTGGTGGTCGTAACGGCGGAACAAACGGCAGAGATAGGCCGGATCGACATGGCACTCTTTGGCGACTTGCCCGAGGGATTTCAAGCGAGCGTGCTGCGTTTGCACGTGCTGCCGGCAGCGCTGGTAGGTGGCAAAGGCCGGGGTCTGGGCCGCTTCGCCCGGCACCAGCAATTCGGCGATCTTGACGATCAAATATTCGACCAACGTGGCACAGAGTTGGTTGCTGTAGCGCGTGGCCTTCAGCCCGTTTTCGATAAGACGGTCAAAAATCTCCTGGATCTCGACCGGTGCAAACACCCGGCCGCGACTGCCGGGCGCTAAGCCGTGTTGTTCCAAAAGATCGAGGCCGTGCTGCCCGCTGAAATTGACAAAATACTTCATCAGCGGCTGCCGAGGATCGGTGGTGATGTCCTGGGCGATGGCCGGCGCGTAGGAGAAAACGGAGCCCGGCAACAGATCGCACGATTGCCCGGCAAGCGTCAGCCGGCCGCATCCCTGGGCGACGAACTCGACAGCCGTATAGGCGAACGATTCGCGACGGATGGCATAGTCGGCCCGACAGACCTCGCAGCCGCCGCAGACCACCGCCAGCGGCGCGTCGGACGGCGGGGCCAGGTCGAGATAGAACCAGCGCGCCTCGCGAACCTGCGCCGAGAAGAACTCGGGAGGCTTTGGCTTCGATTTCGACTCGGTCTCAATGCCCACTGCCCTCACCCCCAGTGTCTAACAAAAAAGCGACGAGTCTCTGCCCCGGAGGGGCAGTTGACAATAGCCCAGCGATTTATCGCTGGGTAGCCGGTTGAGATGAAATTGTCCCGAGTCCCGTAGGGACGACTGAGACAAGACGCCGCCAGACATTTTGGTCGTCCAACTCCGGGACTAGATAAGGCAATGACGAATCTTCTTCCCCAGCGATAAACCGCTGGGCTATTCTCAATCGTCCAACTCCGGGACGGGGAAAGTCAAACTTCTTCATGGACCCGTCAACTTTGGCTATAGCACAGGCTCAGATTTTCCTCTATTCTATACGATGGAGAGTGAATATTGAAGTCAATTACCGACAGTTTCAAGGAGTCATGCCATGTCCGATACGAAGAAGAATGATCTGCTTGTCTTGACGGGAGCCGGGGGATTCATCGCCGGCTCGTTGGTGCGCTATTTCAAGGAGAAGGGGTTCACGCGGATTCGCGCCGTCGATAAGAAGCCGTTGCCCGATTGGTACCAGGTTCACGACGACGTGGAAAACCTGAGCCTCGACGTGAGCGAGGAGGCGAATTGCCATCGCGTCTGCGAAGGGGCCACCGAGGTCTACAACCTGGCCGCCGACATGGGCGGCATGGGTTTCATCGAACGCTTCCGCGTGCAGTGCCTCCGCTCGGTCCTGATCAACACCCACATGGTCGAGGCCGCCTGGCGGGCCGGCTGCCAGCGCTACTTCTATTCCTCCTCGGCGTGCGCCTACAACACCGACTTGCAGAAAGATCCCAACTGCCGGGCGCTGAAGGAAAGCGACGCCTATCCGGCCATGTCGGAGCGCGGCTACGGTTGGGAGAAGCTCATCTCGGAGATGTTCTGCCAGGAGTACTGGGCCGAGCGGGGCATGAAGACGTTCATCGCCCGCTTCCACAACGTCTACGGTCCGAACGGCACGTGGGACGGCGGCCGCGAGAAGGCCCCGGCGGCCATCTGCCGCAAGGTGATCGAGGCCAAGGAGAGCGGCAAACACGAGATCGTGATCTGGGGCGACGGCACGCAGACCCGCAGTTTCATGTACATCGACGACTGCACGCAGGGCATCGACCGCATCACGCACTGCGACGACCTGATCGCCACGCCCATCAACCTCGGCTCCAGCGAGTTGATTCCGATCAACACGCTCGTGACGATCGCCGAGGAGATCGGCGGCGTGAAGCTGAAACGGGAATACGATCTCGACGCGCCCAAGGGCGTGGCCGGCCGCAACAGCGACAACACCATGATCAAGCGGATCCTCGGCTGGGAGCCGGCCACGCCTTTCCGCGTCGGCCTGGCCAAGACCTACGCCTGGATCGAGCAGCAGTATCACGATCGCAAGGCCGGCAAGCGGACCGTGCGGGATACGATCTAAGACTCCAAATCACTACTGTCCGGTTGAGCGATGAGTAGGTGGTTGAAACTATCGTGATTTCTAGGGTTGTTCCGCGATTTCCGCTTGTACTCGATTTCAGTGCCCCCTGGCGTTTTCGCCCCCTCCTTTGCACTATTAAGTGGAAAGGAGATTGCGATGCACGAGGGCAGGCTGGTTTTTGCTCAACTGATGGATTTCATTCCCAAGCGGGATTTCGACGAATGTGTGAAACGCTATCGCGGCAACTACCGGGTCCGCGATTTCTCTTGTCGGGACCAGTTCCTCACCATGGCCTTCGCTCAGTTGACTTATCGCGAAAGCCTGCGGGACATCGAAACCTGCTTGAATGCGGTGCCGTCGAAATTGTACCACGCCGGGCTTCGCGGCCGGGTTTCCAGGAGCACGCTCAGCGATGCCAACAAGCGTCGCGACTGGCGGATCTACGCCGACTTCGCTCAAGTGCTCATTCGTCGCGCCCGAGCCCTGTACGCCAAGGACAACTTCGCAGTATCGCTCAAGCAGGCCGCCTATGCCTTGGATTCCACAACTATCGATCTTTGTCTTGCCCTGTTTCCTTGGGCGCGATTTCGTCGTCACAAAGGTGCCGTGAAGCTTCACACGCTGATCGACTTGCGGGGCAACATCCCCTGTTTTATCCGCATAACTCACGGGAAAACGCACGATGTGACCGTCCTCGATCACCTGCCAATCGAACCGGGCGCCTTCTACATGATGGATCGAGGATACGTCGATTTTGCTCGCTTGCATCGCTTTACTTCACAGTTGGCGTTCTTCGTCACGCGTGCCAAGAAGAACATCGACTGTTACCGCCGCGAGTCCCGTGTGGTGGACAAGTCCACGGGCCTGCGAAGCGACCAGACGATTGTTCTGCGAGGCGTCAAGACCTCAAAGCTTTATCCGGATGCCCTGCGTCGCGTTGCCTATTACGATGCCGAGCACGACCGGCGATTGTGTTTTCTTACCAACAACTTCGAACTACCCGCCCTGACCATTGCGCAACTCTATCGCTGCCGTTGGCAGGTCGAGTTGTTCTTCAAATGGATCAAGCAGAACCTGCGGATCAAGGCATTTTATGGCAACACGGACAACGCGGTGCGGACTCAAGTCTGGATCGCGGTGTGCGTCTACGTCCTGGTGGCCATCATCCGGAAGGAACTGAGGGTGGACCGCAGCCTTTCCGAAATTTTGCAAATTCTGAGTGTGACTCCTTTCGAGAAAACCCCTATTTTTCAGGCACTTTCCACGATTTCTGTCCCAAATCCGGAAAGTGCTTGTCGTAACCAATTGAAACTATTCGACTTATAACCGGACAGTAGTGACTCCAAATATCAAATTCGAAATCCCAAACAAACCCCAAACCCCAAAGCCAAAATCCCCAAAGGTTCGAAACCCTGGCGAAATGAGAAACAGGCGTTTTGATCATTCGTGATTTTGGATTTGTTTGGGACTTGAGATTTCGGGTTTCGTGCTTCTTTTTTTGTGAGATTTGCATGTCGCTGCCAGCAATCACCAACGTCATCGGCGCCATTCCCTATCGCATGGCCTTCGCCGGGGGGTGGATCGATCAACCTTTTGTCTCGCGGCTGAATCCCGACCCGCCGGGCTCGATGGTCGTAGTGGGACTGGAACCGACTTTCCGCTTCATGGACCGCGCCGGCATGTCGACGGGCACGCGGAAGGTGGCCACGCGGCTGTGGCACGGCCGGCTGCCGCAGGGCGAGCCGGCCGGGCTGGTTCGCGAGCTTTACGAAGAAGAGAACCGCGGCCTGGCGGAACCGTCGGGCTCGCAGGACATGATCGGCCTGATCTACCCGGGCGTCAGCCGCCTGGACTTCGATGCCGCGCACGCCGGCGGCATCTTTCCGATACACATCGAGTCCAACAACGAGCCGGCAATCGCCCAATGGATCGAGCGAGTCGTTTCCATGGTCCCCGTGGCCCCACGGCCGGAAGGCTACAATCCGCTGGGCGTCAAGAACCTCGATCCGCAATGGATCCGCCGCCTGGGCCAATCGGGCAACGATTGCTACAGCGCGATCGTTGCCCGCGACCTCAAGGGCCTGGCCGCATCGATGAACGAGTGCATGGCCTGCTGGGAGTCGCTTCTGCCCTGCGTGCTGCGGCATCCCACGCTGACCGTCGACCTGGCCGCCCTGCTGAAGTACTATCAGGCCAAGTATCCCGGCGCGATGTACTCCGGTTGCGGCGGGGGCTACCTGTATGTCGTTTCGGAAGAGCCGGTGCCTGGCGCCTTTCGCGTGACGGTCCGCACGGCGGCCGGCTAACTCGAGTTAGTTGGCGGCGCTCTTGGCTGGTTCCACGTGGATCTCGCCGACCGGCAGCTTGCCTTGCTTCAACCGCTGGACGAAAGTGGGTGAACTCGGATCGGCGGGATCGGACTTCATCGTCCCGACCTTCCTCATCGCGGCCTGGATCTTTTGAGGGTTCCCACCGTCGTTCTTCGTAAGAAGTTTCTTGACTTGGGTGCCATAGGCGTTGAAGCCCTTCTTCGGCTTCTGATGGTGGCAAATCGTGCAACCCTTCTTCTCCACGGCCTCGTTGAAGATTTTCAACGTGCGGTCACTGGCCTTCGGTTTGACGTAGAGCGCCTTGAACTGCTCCAGAAAAGGCTTGACAGCACCCGCTGGCTGCGTGCCGAACACGCCGGCAACCGCCGCACAAAAAAAGAGGACCGCAACACCGTATCGCATGACATGTTCCTTTTATCAGTACCAATTGGCAATATTCAGCCAGCCTGTATTCATCCATTTTGCCTGGAAAATTGTTTTGTGTCAATTCGGTGGTCCCACATCCCGTCGTAGCACGGGATTTGTTCCATAACCTCGTCTTTTTCGGGCAATCGGAATGAACTCCGTTCTACGGAGGGAAGAAGCTCTGACCGAACGGTGGGTATATGTGCGATCAATCGATGATTTTGCCGTTTTCATGCGCCCGGTTCTTGACGGCTGTCGCTAGGAAGAGTGAACCTTTCGGCATCGAGCCGCGTCTCTTATTCATGCGGGAAGAAATCTGTAACCCCCAATTTTTTGTTGCAAGGAATTCTGCCATGCCCATGACTTAATTATGTCCGTCTTCTGCCTGACATCTGCGTAACGAACGGCTGCGTTGGCCGTGCAATGTGCGCTGATGTTGTTCTTTGGCAGAAGAGGAGTTAAGTCATGCAGAACCGCGACATTCGTGGCGGGAATGGGAAAGCCCAGTCCTGCCCTTCTTATCCGGGTTGTTTTGCCGGTTATCGGGTGATGGCCCGACGCCGGGACGGCCAGGTTGCCCTGGTCACGCTGGCTTGGGGCCGCCAAGAGGCGGTCCGGTTGGCCGAGCAGTACCGCGATCGGTTGATCGCCCATCTGGCAAGCCTGCCCGATCACGGCATGCGGAGCCGGGACGGCGTGGCCTCGATCTATCTCGAGGTCTGGTGCGGCACGGCCGAGGACGGCCGCTGGCAGCACTGCGGCCCCCGCAGCGGTGGCTTTTGCCACGTCTTTCGCCGCCCGGCAAGCGGCCGAAACGAGACGCCCCGCGCCGGCCTGCCGAAGTCGGGCGCAGCGATCGAGTGCGTGCTGCTGGCCCAGCGGACGCGAAAGGGCGGTTGGCGGGCCAGCCTCGTCCATCGCCCGTTGGCCGGGCCGGTGACCAATTCGGCCGACGTGCCGACGTCGGCCCAAGCGGGTCAGATCGTGACCTTGCGGGTCGGTGCCGTCGGCGGCGACGGCGACCACATCCAGTTCACCTGGGTGCCGAACCTCGGCAACGGGAAGGCTGCGAAGGCCTGAAGCCGCAGCAGGCCGGCGGGCACGGTGTTCAAGCCATGCCCGTCGGCGATCTTTAATCCCTTTTTTTGGACTAGTCAGGCTGAAAAGCCTGACCGGATAGTTTGGCGGGTGGTTGAACTTCAGGGCATCGTTTAGCCCGGCCGCTTGCGGCTGGTTCTCGGCCAAAGGGCTGACAAACTTCTGCCGCTCGTATAGAATCTCCGTAAGAACGTTGGGAAGAAATGCAGTGTGCGATTGTTGGAGTCCCGCCTTTAGGCGGTTTTCAGGGTATTCCGGCTAAAGCCGGGACTCCAACCCGCTTATTTCCTCCGAACGTTCTACGTTGATTGGAAATAATCGGCCATCGCACAATCGTTCTCTCCGCACTCCCGACACGGAGGTCCTCTCATGGGCGTCGATCCTCGCAAGCGTCAGAAGAAGCTCGAAAAACAAAAGGCCAAGAAGAAAGCCGAGCGGAAGGAAATTGCCCGGCGGGAGGCGCAGGGCATGCCAGTTCGCTTGGAAGCGGCAAGCCGGGCCCCGATCCTGCACTCCTGTTGCATGAAAGCGCTTTGGGAAGAGGGGATGGGCCAAGTGCTCATCAGCCGGCAGTTGAGCGGCGGTAACGTGGCCTTCGTGGCGTTCCTTGTCGATGTCTACTGCCTGGGAGTGAAGAATGTGCATCTCGACATCGTTCCGCGGGCCGTGTACGACAAGAATATCTACGACCGCCTGTTGAACGAGTGGCCCGTGCAACACCTCAAGCCGGAGTGTGCCCGCAAGCTGGTCGAAAGCTCGGTTGAGTACGCGCTTTCTCTGGAATTCCCCCCACACACCGATTATCGCGTCGGCAAGCTGATCTTCGGCGACATTTCGGCCGAGGCCTGTCCGCAGGAATTCGTTTTCGGCAAGGACGGCAAGCCCTTCTTCTTCGCCGGACCGCACGACCACGCCGCGCGGTGCCGGGAGGTTCTTTCCACGCTCAATCGCGTTTGCGGCCCGAACGGATATCATTTCATCATGCCCGCCGGTCCGCAGCCGGATTTGGACGAGATCGAAGACGCGATCGAAGAGTGAGCGAAAGGCCCCTGCGATGAAACCGATGATGACGTGTTCGGTTGTGTTGGCGATTACCTTGCTCACTGCGGCTGCGAGTCGCGCCGCGGAGCCGATCATCGATGTCGACGGCCAATCGGCAGGCAGGACCTTCGAGGGCCTCGGCGCCTGAGCGCCGGTGCTTCCTCCCGGTTGCTGATGGATTACCCCGAGCCGCAGCGAAGCGAGATCCTCGATTTCCTCTTCAAGCCGAACTTCGGCGCAGCGCTTGCATCACCTCAAGGTGGAGATCGGCGGCGACGTCAACTCGACCGATGGGACCGAGCCGAGCCACGGCCGCACGCGCGAAGAATTCGAGCACCCGCGGCCGGAATATTTCCAGCGCGGCTACGAATGGTGGATCATGCGCGAGGCCAAACGGCGCAACCCGCACATCCTCCTCGACGTGCTGCAATGGGGCGCGCCGGCCTGGATCGGGCAGCGGCAATTTCTGGAGTCCGGACAACGCCGAGTTCATCGCCGCCTTCATCGGCGCGGCCAGGCGGCAGCACGGACTGGACATCGATTTCTGCGGGCTGTGGAACGAACGGCCGCACAACTCCGCCTGGATCAAGGTGCTGCGGAAAACGCTCGACGCCCGCGGGCTCTCGCAGGTCAAGATCATCGCGGCCGACGAATGCGACGGCCGCGCGATGTGGAACATCGGCAAGGAAGTGCTGGCCGATCGCGAGTTGGCCGCGGCGATCCATGCCATCGGCGCACATTATCCGCGCTGGCATTCGACGCCGGAGTGCGTGGCAGACCGGCAAGCCGCTGTATGCCAGCGAAGACGGCCCTTGGCGCGGCGACTGGCCGGGCGCCTGCGCGCTGGCCAAGACCTTTAATCGCAACTACATCACGGGCCGCATGACCAAGACGGTGATCTGGAGCCTGGTCTCCTCGTATTACGACATCTTGCCGCTGCCGAACTCCGGGCCGATGAAGGCCCTGGAGCCCTGGTCCGGGCACTATGAGGTGCAGCCGGCCATTTGGGCCATCGCCCACACCACGCAGTTCGCTCAGCCCGGCTGGAAATACCTGGACTCCGGCTGCGGAACGCTCCAGGGCCAGGGCAGCTACGTGACGCTTCGCAGTCCGGACGGGCAGGCTGGTCGCGGCGATTACAGCATCATCGCCGAGACAGTCGACGCCCGCAGGCCGCAGAACGTTGTTTTCCGCATCCGCGGCGGATTGGCGCCGGGACCGCTGCACGCGTGGCGGACGAACCAGCGGCGCCAGTTCGAGCAGCTTGCCGACGTGGCCCTCGTCGACGGCGCGGCGCGACTCACCCTGGAGCCCGGTTCGATCTATTCGTGTACCACAACCACTGGCCAGCATCGGGGGCAAACCGCCGCACCGCCGGCGGCCGACTTCCCCTTGCCCTACGCCGACGACTTCGAGTCGTGCGAACCGGGCAAGTATGCAAAGTATTTTTCGGACCAGGCCGGCGTGTTCGAAGCGGCCCGCCGCGCCGATGGTCGTGGGCTGTGCTTGCGGCAAGTCGTGGACAAGAAAGGGATCGAGTGGCAGCCGATGCGCGAGCCGTGTACGGTCATCGGGTCAAAGACCTGGCAGAACTATGCGGTGAGCGTTGACGCTCGGATCGAAGGCCGCGGCACAGTGTCGCTGTACGGCCGCGTATCGGGCATCGCCCAGAATGCGTCGCCGCTGACCGGTTATCGTTTGACGATTGCCGCCGACGGTTGCTGGACGCTCTTGAGCGGTCCGGCGGTACTCGTCCAAGGTCACGTGGCTTTCGATCCGGAAACCTGGCACAAGCTGAAGTTGACCTTTGCGGGACCGCAAGTCACTGCGAACCTCGACGGGACCGACCTCGGCTCGGCCGTCGACTTCTCATACACCAACGGCATGGCAGGGCTGGGCACCGGCTGGAACTGCGCCGAGTTCGACAACTTCGCCGTCGTGCCCGTCGCGGGGCCCCGGATCACGAATTTGGCCCAGGGCAAGAAGGCCCGGGCGTCGAGCCAGTGGGGTGATGAATACGCCGCCGCGCGGGCCTTCGACGGCGACGGCAATACCCGCTGGAACGCGGCGGCCGGCAAGACCGCGGGGGAGTGGCTGGAAGTCGACTTCGGCCGCTCCGAGCGTTTCAACCTGGTCAGCGTGCGGCAGTTCGACACGCGGATCGGCCAGTACCGGATTCAAGTCGCCGACCATTCTGCGAACAGTACCCACGACGGCCCGTGGCGCGACGTGGCATCCGGCGATGCCAAGGGACAATCGAGTTGGGTCAACCGTTTCGCGCCGGTCGAGGCCGGCAAGTTGCGGTTGCTGGTGGTCAGCACGCGCGGGAAGCATGCCGAGAACGACACGCCGTCGATCTATGAAATCCAGGTCTACGACGCACCGCCTCCAAGGTAAAAGGCACAGTCCCTGTGCCGACCGCCTTTGGGCCTACGAAAAGGCAAGTTGAGCAATTGCATGCGATGTTGGGTGGCACGTCTGCTTAGCGATGCTGCCGCACGATCGACTCCAACTCACGGGCCGCCGCCGGATCGCGGGGACTCAACTGGAGCACCGCGCGAAGCTCCTCGATGGCATGGTCCCAGTCACGGGCTTCCACGTAGGCATCGGCCAGCGTCTGCCGATAGGGGGCGTTGTTCCAGCCCGATAACTCGCAGGCTCGCCGCGCAAGTTCGACGGCCTGGAGTCCGTTGCGGAAGCGGTGGTCCGGGCAGGTGGCATAGATCCAAGCGAGGTTCTTCAGCCCGGCCGGTTGTTGCGGGGCGAGCCGGATTGCCTCTTGCAACAGGGCGATCGCCTCGGGCAGGTGGCCTTGCGGCGCCAGGAGCAAGGCCAGCTTGTTCATGGCTTCGGCGTTGTCTGGGTTCACCAGAATCGCCTCGCGCAGGCAGGCGACGGCGGCGTCGGTCCGCCCCTGCTTTTCCAGGGCCTCGGCGAGTTCCGGCGGCGTCTGTCGATAATGCTCGGCGTCCATAGCCAGCACCTTGCGAAACTGGACCTCGGCCTCCGGATATTTTCCTTGGTGCAGCAGCGCATCGCCCAGGTTCTCGCAGGCCACGGGGTTCTCAGCGGTGATCGTCAGGGCATGGCGGAAGAGCCGCTCGCTATTGGCCCAGAAACTGGCCTGGTGGTGAGTGGCGATGAGTAAAGCGGCAAGCGCCGCGCCGCCGGTCCCGGCGAGCACGATCCGGCACCTTGCCAGGTCACCCACGGCCCAGACGAACGCAAGGAAGATGCCGATGGAGGGGATGTAGCAGTATCGATCGGCCATCGCTTGGGAACCAACCTGCACCAGCCCGATCACCGGCACGAGCGTACATAAGTACCAGAGCCAACCGACGGCCAGGTACGGCGCTTGGTGGAGGCACCACACGGCTCCGCCGGTCAAGACCAGAAGCAGGATCGCGGCGCCGGCCGCCTGACACGTTGACGGGTGGAAGTTGTAAGGATAATAAACGGCTAGATCGGCTGGGCAGACGGTCATCGCCAGGTACTTGGCCGAGTTGATCGCCGCGTTGGCCAGACGGATCGGCAAATCGGCCCGATCGTGAAGCATGGTCGTCGCCCCTTTGCTGGCCTGGGCCACCAGGGTCACTGCGGCGGCTGCCAGCGAAAGCGCAAGCAGCGGCAGTTTTTCAAGAAGAAGGCGGAAGGGGGAATGGGGAAGGCGGAGATTTTCCCCCTTCTCCCTTCCCCCTTCCGCCTTCATCCTTCCGCCTTCTCTTCGCAGCGGCCAGAAATCCAGCAACAGGAGTGCGGCCGGCAGAGTGACGAGCATCGACTTGACCATCAACCCCAAGGCCATGACCAGGAAGACCAGGCTCCAGCGGCCGAAACTGGGCCTGGCGGCGTAGCGCTGATAGGCCAAGAGCGTGAACAGGAAGAACAACGCACACAACACGTCCTTGCGTTCGGCGATCCAGACGACCGATTCGACGTGCAGCGGATGCACGGCAAACATCGCGGCGACGGCGGTGCTGCGCCAGCGGGCCCCGGTCATTCTCCGCAGCACGATGAACAACAAGACCGAGTTGACGGCGTGCAAGGCGGCATTCACCGCATGATGTCCGCCCGGCGACGGACCGAACAACTGGCAATCCAGCATCAGCGAGAGCCACGTCAGGGGATACCAGTTGGCCGTTTCGAAGGTGGTGAAGGCCCAACCGATGCCACTCAGCGAGAACCCCGCGCGAACTTGCGGGTTGTCGGGCACGTAGACCGGGTCGTCGTAATTGATGAACTCGAAGCGGCGGACCTGCGCGTAGGCCACGGCCACCAATAGCAGGAGCCCCGCGGCGACGATCCAGTCCACCGCCCAGCGCCAGTCTCGTGGCGGCCTGACGGTTTGCATCCGATTTGGTCTCGATCGTTTGGTCATAGGAAAAAATCGGAAATCCGAATATCGACATTGGAGCCCGACGCGCCAGCGAGGAATGTGCGCCAACGAGCCAAGAAAGCCGATTCCTCGCTTGCGCGTCGGGCTTCAATGTGCCAAATAACCGGAGAAACTCTCCGGATAGCCTCTTATTGCCGATCGAGTTCCTCGCTTTGCGGCAGGTCGGCCAAGGTCTGCAGGCCGAAGAGTTGCAGGAAGCGGTCGGTGGTGAAGTACTGCACCGTCCGCCGCTTGCCGGGCAGCCGCTCGATCCGCAACAGACCGCGGTGGACCAGTTGCGCGAGTACGGCACTACTGGGCTTGCCGCGGACCGCGCCGATCTGCTCGGCCGAGAGCGGTTGCTGATAGGCCACGATGGCCAGCACGTCGATCGCCGCCTGCGAAAGCCGGGCCTGGCGGATTCGTCCGTAAAACTGCTCGCGCAGCGGATGAAACGGCTTGCGGAGGGTGATGCGGTAGCCGTCCGAATCCTCGGCGATGAAGTAAGGGCAGCCGCTTCGGGTGTAACGCTGATTGAGTTCCTTGATCAGCGTGCCGATCTCGCCCGGCTCGACGCCGCGCATCAGTTCGGCGGCACGGGCGGCCGTCAACGGCCGGTTGTCCCGATCGCCGACGAAGAGCATGGCCTCCAGGATCCCTTGCGGGGTAACCGGGCTGGAGTCGTCGCTGGGCCCCGCGACGCCCAGCGACTCGGCGCCCGGCACCGCATCGCCCGTCCTCTGATCGACTGCCAGGGCCGGTTCGTGCGACGGCGGCGGCACCTCGCCGCCTTCCATGGCGGTTTCTGCCGCCGGCGGTCGCGGTGACTCTTTTCCAGACAGGTTGGAAACCTGCTCTGCGCCGCGGCCGCCGGGCGTGCCCATCACTTGGGCAAACGCTCGGGCAAGTTCGTCCAGCGAAATGGGATCCTGATCGGGTGTATCCGTCATGGAATCAAACGACGAAGTTCGAATGACGAATGACGAAAGGGTTTGCTCCGCTTCTTCGTCATTCGTCCTTCGCCATTTCCTTTTACTTCCACCTCTTCGCCACTTCCTGCTTCATGAACTTCAGCCCGTCGCAGGCCAATTGCTGCTCGCTCTGGTACATCCGCCGCCAGATCTTGGTGGCGGCCGAGATCTTGTCCAGGGCCAGTCCAAAGGCCTCGATCACCATCAGGTTGTCGTAGCCGATCTCGTGCAGCGTGTCGAAGTTCTCAGCCCAGCGAACATTGCCGGCCCCGGGCGTGCTGCGGTCGTTCTCGGAAATGTGAACGTGCGAGAGGCAGCCCTTCAGGGCGCGGATGGCCGCGGCGGTGTTCTTCTCCTCGATGTGCGAGTGGAACGTGTCGTACATCATCTTGCAACGCGGATGGCCCACGTCGCGACAGAACCGCGCCCCGTCGGCCGCGGTGTTCAAGAAGTAGCACTCGAAGCGGTTGAGATATTCAATGCCCAAGTTGACGTTGACCTGCTCGGCGTGCTCGGCCACTTGCCGCATGCTGTCGACGCCCCAGCGCCATTCGTCGGCGGTGGGCCCGGCGCCGGAGAAATAACCGAGGGCCGAATGGTAGGGCCCGGCCAGCACCTCGCAGCCGGCCGCGGCCGCACAGTCCAGCGCCGCTTTCGTGCCGTCAACGCCTTTGCGTCGCTCGGCCGCGTCGGGACTGATCGGGTTGTCGCCCGGCAAGCGAATGGCCGTGCCAGTCCGTGCCAGGCCCATGTCGTTCAGCCGCTTGCCCCACAGGCCATATTTCTTCACGTCGTATTCGAAGATCGGAAGTTCCACGGCGTCGTAGCCAATCTTCTTGATGTCCTCCAGCATGGGCAGGATCGAATCTTCCAACGTATCGCACCACAGCATCAAATTGAGTCCAAATCGCACGGTACTTCTCCCAATGTAGCGCAACCTCTTCAGGTTCACATCTTGAAGCGTAACCTTTTCGGTTGCGCACTTTGTGGCGTAACCTATCAGGTTGCGAATCTTGTAGCGTAACCTTCCAGGTTGCGCATCCGGTTTGTAAAAAACGTCCTATTGATTCAACTCTTGGTCCTTGGAGCCCGACAAGGACCCCAGGACAAAGAAGCAAATTCCCGCGGGCAAGGCCAGGGCGCAGAGAATCCCATCGAAGATCGCTTCGGACACGACCAGTTCACGGTGTGGAATCAGCCGATAAAGAACTGTGGGCTTGGCGGCCGGAGCGGCGTCAGGTTGCGGGGGTTTGTCGGCATCGGATGAAGCCGCTGGAGGTCTTTCCAACTGCGCCTGCGCATCCTTGTCATACGTAAGCTGCCCGAGAAGGATCACGCCGGCGGCGAGGCCCAGGGCCATGAGACCCGCGCCAATTCCGAATTTATCGTCAGTTGACATAGTTTCGCCTCGTAGGGTGGGCTTTGGCCCACCGCCTCCAAAAAAGCATTGTCGAGGGGCTGAAGCCCACCTCATTTTACCGGAATTCCTTCCAACAACTCATGCTGGCGACGGCGGACCAACTGCCGAGCGGCTGGAAATACCTCCCGGACACCCTCCGGCAGCGGGGGGAAGCCGACGCGGCGCATGACCTGATTCATCCTCTCCAATAGTTTGTCATCTTGGCCGTAATCCCACAAGATGCGCTCCCGGCAGAAAAGCAAAATCATGGGGGCCAGGCGGTCGGTGCGGTTGGCCGACATGCGGTTGACCGCCTCCTGCACGGATGGAGGATCGACCGCTTCCAAGGCCCGATAATAGGCATCCAGTCCGCCGGGGTTGTCCTCGGCCAGGGTCCAGTCCAGAAACACCTCGACCAGTACGTGAGCAAGAAGACTGGGCCGGAAACCGGTATCGGCGGCCAGCACGCGACGGACCGCGGCGGAAAGCTCCAGGGTGGTCTCGGCGAAAGCGCGGGTCTTATGGAACTGTGAATCGTCGCGGAAGTGTTGCAACAATCCCTGGGCGACCGCAGCCGTTTCATGATGGGGGTGGGAGGCCAGCGGCTCCACGTTTTTCGCCCTCACCCGCACGCCGCGATCGACGACCGCGAGCCAGTCGGGCACGCCCGTTCCCGCCACGAAGTAGGGGTCGGCGAGGAACGGCAGGGCGTGGGAAAAGTAGTTCATGCTGGATTTGCAAGCAAATTTGCGTTTTCGGCTGCTTTCTGTTATTATACTGTCGTCCGGGTGGTGAAGGCGCGGAACACCGACGCTGCCCAATCAACTTTTCCACACATTTTCTACGAGGAGAGATGCCATGAGACGCTCGCGTCTGGTCGTGTGTGCGCTGGGGTTTGCAATTCTATGGGGAACGGCCGTTTCCCTGGCCGAAGACCCGTTCGGGGAGTCTGCCGGCAAGAAGCCGGAACCCGCGAGGAAGGCGGCGAAGGTTGCCCCGCCCGTCCGCCGCACAGGCGGCGAGGCCATTGAAGAGGCCCTGAAACAGCCGATTGACTGTGACTTCGTGGAAACTCCGCTCAAAGACATGGTCGACTACTTCAAGGATGTCGTACACATCGAAATTTGCCTCGATGATTCAGGGTTTAAGGAGGCGGGCATTGACGAGGCGACGCCGGTTACTTGTAACTTCCGCGGCCTGCGTTTCGAGAAGGTCCTCAATTTTGTTCTCGACTCCGTGCGACTCAAGTGGACGATCCATGACGATGTGCTGTACATCACGTCGCCGACGAAACTGGAATCCGATGTGCTTTTCGAGACGCGCGTTTATGATGCGGCCGACTTGGTCGTTTATCAGGACGAAAACGGAAAGAAGTTCGACGATTATGCCCCGTTGACCGACGTGATTACCGCGACCATTGATGCGAAAACCTGGCTTGACAATGGCGGCGAGGGCACGATTCAGGGGCAGTCGCTGGGGACGGCAAAGGTTCTGGTGGTCACGCATCGCTGGGACGTACACAAGAAGATCGCTGCCTTGCTTGCGGAGGTCCGCGCGATTGCCGCCAAGAAGAGCGGCGATGGCCTGCCGTGCCGCGAGCGGCCGAAGGGGGCGCCCACGGCAATTACGGGTGGTTTTCGTTGTCCTGGCATGATCCCTGACCATAGTTCGACGAAAGACGCGGCCTCCCCATCCAAGCCGGCCGAGACGGCGGCGCAGAAGTGAGAGCGCTGCGTTTTGCAGTCTCTCATGCCGGTTCCCGGCACCCGGAATGGCCTGTAGAATGGATGTCGGTCTTTCCGACACGCCTGACGATTGGTTCGGCACCCCAATGTGAGCTTGAACGGATCTCTCTCGCCGGAAATCGTTGCATAATATAGAGATAACGCATTTGTTCTTGCCTGGTCCTGCACCGGCATGGAGAATGTATGATGAGGTCTCTTATGTCCCATCCACTCCAACAACGGATCCACGTCTTGCGACGCCGCATCGTGCAGTTGTTGGCGCTCCGTGGATTGAGTGTGATCGTAGCGGCCGTGCTGGCGACGGCGATCGCCTTAGGATCGATCGACTATTGGGTCCGTTTCCGGGACCGGGGCGTGCTGGTCATTTTTTCCGTGGCCGTACTGGGCGTTTTCGGTTTGACCATGTACCGGGCCGTGCGAAGATTGGTCAAGGCCCGGCTGGGTGATACCGAGGTGGCCTTGCACGTCGAGACCTGTTTCCCCGCGGTCAAGGACCGTCTGGCCAGTGCGGTCGAGTTTCTGCGGCAGCCGGAAGACGACGCCATGGCCGGCTCGGCCGCGATGCGGCGCGCGTCGATTGCCGAAGCGGCGGCCGCGAGCGACGATCTCGATTTCGGCGCGGCGCTCGATCGGCGGCCGGCGCTGCGGTCGGCGCTGGCGGCCCTGCTGGTCGGCCTGCTAGCCGTCTGTCTGATCGGAGCCGACGGAGGGGCGGCACGCACGGCCTTGGCCCGCCTGGCATTTCCACTGGGCACCGCCGACTGGCCCCAGAAAACGCACTTGGGTCTGCGGCAACCGGTCGCGCCCATCGTCATCGCCCGCGGTCAGCCGTTGGAGATCGAAGTGATCGACACCCGCGACGCTCCGCTGCCGCCCGACTGCCGCATCCACTATCGTCTGACGGATGCCCAAGGGAAGGCGAGAGAAGAAACCGAGCCGATGCAATTGTTGGGCAAGGTCCTGGTCGCGCGGCGCGAAAACGTGAGCGCGCCGCTGGAGTTCCGCTTTACCGGCGGCGACGATCAGAATATGAGTTGGACGGAAGTCCGGGTCATCGACCCGCCCGAACCGCCGGCGGTCCGGGCGCTGACGCTCAGAATTACTCCGCCCAGCTACACGAATTGGCCGGCCGAAGATCGCGAGGCAACGTCGCCCCGACCGCTTCTGGCCGGCTCGCGCGTACAGCTTACCGGCACGGCAACCAAACGCCTCAAGCCGGCAAGCAAGCTGCGGTTCGACGACGGCCGCACGCTGCCCTTGGAGATCGACGCCGACGGCCTGACGTTCCACGCGGGAAGACCGGCGCCCACCGCTCCGGCTACAGCGCCTCCGGAACTGGTCGTGGAGAAATCCATCGGCTACACGTTCCGCCTGATCGATGTCGACGGCGTCGAGGGCGGCGGCGACGGAAGCTGGCAGTTTCGCGTGTTGAGCCGATGCCCCGCCCAGCGCGGTCATCGAGCAGCCTGTCGGCGACCTCTTCGTTACGGAACGGGCCGTCGTCGACTTTCGCATTCGGGCCAGCGACGACATGGCTCTGCGGCAGGTCGCGCTGGTTTTCAGTGCGTCGGATGCAAAGGCGCACGAAAGGCAGAACGCTTCCGCTTTTCCAAGGACCCGACAAGCCCGCTTTCGTCGTCCACGGTCTTCGACGCGGGCGCAACGGGCGAACAGAGGACGATCGACTGCCCCGTGGACCTGTCCGAATTTCAGCTTGTCCCCGGCATGCAACTGACCTGCCGTGCTTTGGCCACCGACTATCACCCGCAAACCGGCCGCAGCGAACCGCGGATCTTGACCGTCATCACGCCCGAGCAATTGCTGGAGCGGATGGCCGTGCGGCAGAGCCAGGTCCTGGCGGAGTTGGCCCGCGTGCTGCAACTCCAGCGTGACGCCCGCAGCCAGGTTCGCGAATTGGAGATCAGGCTGCACGAGTCGGCGGGCCTGGAACAGGCCGACATCGACCGCTTGCAAGCCGCGGAGTTCAACCAGCGCGAGGTCGTGCGCAGCTTGACCAGCCGCAGCGACGGCCTGCCGATGCAGGTGCTCGGCCTGCTGGCCGACCTTCAGACCAATCGCATCGACAACCCCGATTTCCAGCGCCGCTTGGAAGGGCTGCTGGCCGAGTTCGATCGCCTCCAGCGAGAACATCTTCCCCCGATCGGCACGGAGCTGACCGCCGCCATCAAAGGTTCGCTGGTCCGCTTGCAATCCTCGCCCCGGCCCGTGGGACGCGACACCGAGAGCGAGTCGCACCTTGCCGGCGCGGGCGAGCACCAGCAACAAGTCATCGCGTCGCTGGAGGGGCTGCTGGCCGGGATGCGTCAATGGGACGACTACCGCCGCTTCCACCGCGAGGTGGCCCAACTTCTCCGCGACCAGGAGGAGACTGGCCCGCAACACGACGGCCTTGGGCGCGCAGACGGTTGGCCGCGATCTGAAGGAACTTTCGCCGCAGGAATCGGCCGACTTGAAGATCCTGGCGGAGCATCAGTTCGAACTGGCTCGGCGGCAGACGCGACTGGAGCAGGAGATGGAGCAGACGGCTGCCGCGCTGGGCCAGAGCGAGCCGCTGGCGGCCGCAACCTTGACCGACGCCGTAGCGGAAGCCCGGCGACTGGCGATTGCCGCGGACATGTCCACGGCGGGTGGCCATGTCCACGACAACGCCTTGGGCCAGGCGCCGGCCGATCAGCAGAGAGTCTTGCAGAACGTGCAGGAAGTGCTCGACATCCTGGCAAACAACCGTCGGCAGGAATTGGGACGCCTTGCCAGGAAACTCGGCGAGGCCGGCAAGGACCTCGACGCGTTGGGCAAGCAGCAAGGGGGCCTCCGCCGCAAGATCGAGGCCAGTGCGGGCCCGTCCGGTTCCAAGGACTCCGAGCGCCAGAAGCAAAGGGCCGAATTGCAGAGGTTGGCCGGCGAGCAGGAAGAGCTTCGCCGGCAGACCCAACAGCTTGGCCGGCGGCTGGAGCGACTATTGGCCGAGGAAGCAGCCAACGCCGCGGACAAGGCGGCCGGGCGGATGGAGCAGGGCCGTTGCGCCGGCGACGCCGGGGATGGCCAAGGAGCAAGCCTTGGAGCGAAGCAGGCGGAGGATGCCCTCCAGGACGTGTCGCGGAAGCTTCGCGAGAAGCGTTTTGAAATTGAGGCCCAACTGGCCATGGAACAGCAGGCCAAGCTGCAGGACACCGTCAAGCACCTCCATCGCCAGGAGGAAAAAATCGCGGCCGAAACGCGCGAGTTTGCCGACCTGGAGCGCGGCGGCGCCGCTGAACCGCATTCAGATCTCCAGCCTGTTGGAGTTGGCCCATCAACAAGAACTGCTCCGCGACGAGGCCGGCCGCGTGGTGCAATCGCTCGATTCGGCCAACATCTTCCGCGTGGCCTTGTCGGTCGCCGTTGACGAAATGGGACGGGCATCGGCCTTGCTTCAGCGGCGACAGACCGGCCCCACGACGCAAACGACCGAGCAGAACGCCATCGACCGGCTGAAATTGATCCTTACGGCGATGGAGCCGGAGAAGCCGGGCGACGCCGCCAACGGAGGCGGTGCGGGGAGATCAGGGAGGGAATAAACCCGATGGAGGGCCCGGCGGCGTATTGCCCCTGGCCCAACTGAAGCTCCTGAAGCTCTTGCAGGAAGATTTGAACCTGCGCACGCAGCAATTGAATCAGGCCGAGGCCGCCGGCCAGCCGACCGAAGAACTGCGCGAGCAATACACGCGTTTGTTGGAGGAACAGGGCCGCCTGGCCGCGTTGACCTTCCAGATCCTTCGTCCGCAACCGCCGGAAGACGGCGGGCCGACGCAGGATGCGAACGAACCGACCGAGCCGCGTACATCGAAGGAGAAACGACCATGAAGACGGATTTCGAATCCCAAATCTCAAATCGCAAATCTCGGTTTTCATATTTCGGTTTTTCGCGTTCGGCGTTCGGCGTTCTTCTTCTGCTGATGGCCGCTTCTTTTGCCTTCGCCGCCGACCCGCCGCCTTCGACCGACGATCAACTCCGCGACAGCTTGAATTCCAAGGCGGGCGATGACTACGATCGCGAACTGCTGGGCGATCCGGCCAAGCCCGACGGCAAGAGGCGGGACGACGACGCGCTGCAAAAGAAGCTGCAGAAGGAACTTGGCCCCGCGGCCCAGAAGGAAGACAAACCGAAGGCCCCGCTCCTGAAAATCGCCGAGGACATGCGCGACGTGCAGCAGCGGATCGGCCAGCGCGATTCCGGCCCGGTGACGCAGCACGTGCAGCGGCAGATCGTCTCGGACCTGGCGAAATTGATCGACAGGCGAAGAAAGCGTGCCCCGGCGGCGGCAAGTCGTCCAGCAGCCGCAAGCCGACGGGCAGCGGCGGAGAGAAGCCGCGGCAAGACCCGGGACAGGCGTCCGGGAATTCTCCGGCGCCCGCCCAGGAAAGCAAGCCGAAGATCCGCAAGCCCGAGGCGATGCGCGCCGCGGCGGCGAAAGAGGCCGGTCAAGCGAGATGATCGAGCTGTTCGGGGCGGCGTTGCCGCAACGTGATCGCGAACAGATGCTGGAGCTGCCCAGCGAGTGCTTCCTGCCGGAGTACGAATTGGAGATCGAAGACTATTTCCGCCGCCTGTCGGAAGATCCGTCCGACGCGGAGGAGACCATGATGCGAGCGAAATTACCGCACTCCAATTTGGCCATCCTGTTTCTTCTGCTTCTGGCCGTCTCCTGCCGCCGCGCAAACCGCCGATCCGGAGAAGACGGCCGCGGAAATGATCAACCCGGCGGCACAGCGGGCCATCGATCAGGGATTGCAATGGCTGGCCAGCCGGCAGAACGACGACGGCGGCTTCGGCCTCGGGGCCCAACGCGGCAACGCGGCCATCTGCGGCCTGTGCGGCATGGCCTTCATGTCGGGCGGAAGCACGCCCGGCCGCGGACCCTACGGCCATCGCGTCCAACAGGCCGTCGACTACCTGCTGGCCAACGCCCAGCCCAGCGGCTTCATCGTCGAGCCGACGCCGACGACCCACGGACCGATGTATAGCCACGGCTTCGCCACGCTCTTCCTGGCCGAGTGCTATGGCATGTCCAAGCGCACCGAACTCCGCGACAAGCTCAGCCTGGCCGTCAAGCTGATCGTCAATTCGCAGAACAAGGAAGGCGGCTGGCGCTATTACCCGAAGAAGGACGACGCCGACATCTCCGTGACGGTCTGCCAGGTGATGGCCTTGCGGGCCGCGCACAACGCGGGCATGCATGTTCCCAAGAAGACCATCGATCGACGCTGTCGAATACGTGAAGCGCTGCCAGAATCGCGACGGCGGTTTCGTCTACATGCTCAGCGGCGGCGGCGAAAGCTCGTTTCCGCGCTCGGCGGCCGCGGTCGTCGCCCTGAACAGCGCCGGCATCTACATCGGCAACGAATCCAAGGAAAAGGAGCTTAGCCGGGGACTGGACTACCTGACCCAGTTCCGCCCGGAGCAAGGCGTCACGCGGCGCGAGCAGTATTACGAATACGGCCACTACTACGCCGTGCAGGCCATGTGGCAGGCCGGCGGCGAGCGATGGGCCCGCTGGTATCCGGCCATCCGCGACGAGTTGATCGCCCGGCAGGGGCCCGACGGTTCGTGGATCTCGACCTATGGATCGGAATATGCCACGGCGATGTGCCTCATCATCTTGCAGATGCCGGAGAACCAGTTGCCGATCTTCCAGCGGTAATACGTCGCGTCCGCGCTTGCGGGCCGGGCTTCAATGTTGATTTGCGGTCAAGAACTTTGAAGATAGCCGCTCACAGATTCCCTGTCAGAACGCTGACGTCCACGCGAAAGTAGTTAGCGAACTTGCGGATCAACTGGCGGCTAAATGCCTTCTTTCCAGCCAGCACTTCGGAGATGGTGGACTTGGCAATTCCCGTCTCGCGGCTTACTTGGGCCTGGCTGACGCCCTTGGCTTCCATTAGATGACGCAACATTTCGGCATCCGAGGCCGGGGAGATCGTGTAATGTTCGTCCTCGTACGCGGCAACGAGTTCGCTCAGGGCATCGAGATAAAGCTCTTCGCCCTCGCCGAGCTTTCCTTGAGCAAGCACCTGGTCCATGACCTCTTGTGCCGCTACGAGGTGTTCTTCCGATTTGATCGATACCAGGGGAAACGCCTGCACAAGTTCCAAGTAGGCGTCCCGGCCCTTTCCTTTTAGACAGAATTTCGCCTTATTCAGCATGTCTTACCGTCCTTTTCGCGGCCGCTTATGGGCCGTGCGCTTGGGCCGCCGCCTCGATTTGGGGGGCGGCGAAAAGCATCCGCACTGTTCTTTCCACTTGTCCTCGTCATATTCCTCGTGAGTCATTATCTTGAGGACAAAGACTTTCTGGCTTACGTACAGGATTCGGACGACCAGGCGATACTTGTTTCCGCCGACGTTGAAAACGACACAGCCACCGACGAGGCTTCCACTGCCGAAATCCGCTTTGACGTTGGCCCAGGACTGCCAAGAGACCGTCTTGCTATTGACATGCGTGTACCAAGCCCGCAACGGCCCCTCGGCATCTCCGAAGCCAGGGGTCTCCCAGAACCTCTTCAACCGGGCCTTCGAGATGACTCGCACGACGTTACTCCTGGTATCGGCATCTCGGTGCATTATAGTTCGTACAATACGAACAGGCAAGGTGAATATTCGCGGAATGCGAACTCGCGGCGGTATCCTCCATCAAGCGTCGAGGTCCTGTCCAAGGAAAGCTGTTTGGGTATCAACACCGAGTTTCGCCCCATTTCCATTCGTTTTGCGGTATAATCAACCTATTGGGAAGTCACCCGACACCCCCCAGTAACGACGCCCACTGCCTGGAGATCTCGTATATTGCGCCCCGTCTTATCCGTCCTGATCATCTTGGCCGTTGTCCCCTCCATCCTTGCCCAATCGCCACTGGCGGTGCCGGTGGACGGCGAGCCGTTCCACGCCCGGTTGACGAGCATCGATGCCCAAGGCAAACTCGGCTTCGAGGCGGCCGGTAAGCCGCGAACGCTTGCCGCGGCCGATCTGGTTTCCTGGGGACAGCCGGCCGAACTGCGGAAAGGACCGATCCTCGTGCTCGGCGACGGCGGATTCCTGCCGGCCATCGTGCTCGGCGTTGACAAGGGTGATCTGTCGGTCGACTCGGCCCGCGTGGGGCCGCTGAAGCTGCCGTTGGACTCGCTGGCGGGAATCGTTTTCGTCCGCCGCCACACGCCGCGGAACTGGATGCCTTGCTCGATCGCGTCGCCCGCGGACAAGGCCAAACCGGCGGAGAGCGGCAAACCGATCGCTTGATCCTCGACAACGGCGACGAGGTCGCAGGCCTGATCGAGACCCTCCAGAGCGACAAGGTCAAGATCAAAGGCACTCTCGGGCCGGTGGAGTTTCCCGTCCGCCGCGTCGTAGCGCTGCTGTTCAACCCGGCCTTGCGGCAGCAGCCTGCCGCGCAGGCCGGCGCGGCGTGGGTCGGGCTGGGCGACGGCGCCCGCCTGCTGGCCGCCCGCTTGCAATTGGAAGGCGACTCGCTGGAAGGGACGACCCTCTTCGGCGCGAAATGGAAAGCGACCGCCAAGGACGTGGTCTTCTTCATGCCGCAGATCAGCCGGGCCGTCTATCTTTCCGACATCCGGCCGGACGAGTATCGCTTCCTGCCTTACCTGGAACTGAAGTGGCCCTATCGGACCGACCGCAACGTGACCGGCGGTCAGTTGCGGTGCGGCGGGCGGATCTATCTGAAGGGTCTCGGCGTACACAGCGCGGCCGTGTTGCGATACAAGCTCGATCGGCCCTGGAGCCGTTTCCAAACGGAGGTGGGAATCGACGACTCGACCGGCGGCCGCGGCAGCGTCGGCTTTCGCGTCTTCGTGGATGGCAAGAAGCTGAAATACACGAGCCCGCCGGTCCGCGGCGGCATGCCGCCGCAGGCCGTTTCCATCGATCTCACCGGCGCGACGCAACTCGATCTGGTAGTCGACTACGGCGAGGCCGGCGACGTGATGGACCACGCCGATTGGCTGAACGCACGGCTGGTGAAGTGAAAAATCTCGCTTGTTACGCGCCGAACTTCCCTAGCCGGTCCGCGTGCGCCAGCAGCAGGGGCATGAGATACATCGCCTGGAACTGCCCCAGGCCGCCCTTGAGACACTCGGTTTCGCCGAACGTCTGGCAGGCGTCGGTCCGCACGTTCTGCCCCGCGATCAGCACGGGCACGGCGTGCCAACTGTGGCTCTTCATCTTGGCCGGCGTGCTGTGATCGCCGGTCACGGCCAACACGGTCGGCTTGAGGGCCGTTACGCGGGGCACGATGGCGTCGAACTGCTCGATCATCTTCACCTTCTCGGCGAAGTTGCCGTCCTCGCCGCGGCTGTCGGTGTACTTGAAGTGGATGAAGAAGAAATCATGGTCGTTCCAGGCCCGTGCCAGGACGTCGATCTCTTCCGCCAGCGTCGTCGGCTGGCCCACCAATTCCATGCCGACCAACTGGGCCAGGCCCTTGTACATCGGATAGACGGCGATGGCCGCGGCCTTCAGCCCGTAGACGTCTTCATAGCTCGGCAGGGCGGGGGCGTTGGCGAAACCGCGCAATGTCAGTCCGTTGGCCTTGGGTTGGCCCTTGAGCAGTTTCTCGGCCTGCACGACGAACTGTTTGGCGATCTCGGCCGTCTTCTGGCTGCCGGCATCGTGGGCCTTGGGGTCCAGCGGCGGCACGCCCGTCTTTTGCGGATCGGTGTCGGCCACGTTGCCGCCCAGGCCCTCGCCGCGGAAGATGACGCAGAAACGGTGCTCCTTGACCGGCTCGACAAAGATCTCGACGCCGGGAATCTTCACGTCCCGAAGTTTGACGGCCAGCGGGGCGCTCTCCTCGCTGGGGATGCGGCCAGCGCGGCGGTCGGTGATGTGGCCGGCCGCATCGAGCGTGACGAAATTGCAACGCACGGCAACGTCCTTGGGCCCCAGCTTGAAGCCCACTCCGGTCGCCTCCAAGGCCCCGCGGCCGATCGGATACTTCAGCGGGTCGTAGCCGAACAGGCCCAAGTGTCCCGGGCCGCTGCCGGGGGTAATGCCGGGCAGGATGGGAATCGAACTGCCCAGCGTGCCGCTTTTCGCCAAGGCATCCAGGTTGGGCGTCTTGGCGGCCTCCAACTCGGTTGGCCCGCCCGGCTCCATGGGCAATCCCCCGAGGCCGTCGGCCACCAGGAGCACGATTTTGGAGTCGTTGTTTTGCTTCAGTTCGCGAACCAATTGCTGGATTTCCATGGCAGGATTCCTCGGATTTCTGAGAGTAAGAGATTCAATTCTCCCATTGATAGCGAAAATTGCCGCGAAGGCAAGTGGGGCGGGGGAACACGGATCTGGGAACCGCGCGATTTTTCGGGCAGGTCTTCCAGATGTTCATGCCGGCCACGGCCATCGAAGCCCGACTGATCGGCACCAACCTTACGGACAGCTGGGCGTGGAGGCGTATAAGAAGAGCATGAACGCGATTTTGCGAGCGGGCAAGTTGAAAAAAATCTGGACAGCGTCGATCACTTGGTCCAGTCCTCAAAATGCAGACCGGGTACACGTTGAAAGTCAACCGCATTTCGAGAAAGAAGGAGTGCCCCATAATCGATGCTGGATGCGGCAATCTTCAGGTCCGTGGTGGAAATCCTGATCTTTGCGGCCTGAAGGCCGCGGAAGACTTGCACTGACGACGCGTGGAACGGCAAGATCATCCAGTCGTTGAAGAATCTGATGAATTCGATCAGCTTGTCGTAGTAAGTAATTTGCTGCATTGGATCGCGATACCTTGCGATTACTTGAAGCCAACCGCGCATTTGCTCCTCTACGGAGACCACTGTCGTGGCGATGTTCTGATCTATGGACGCATTCAATCGCTGCACAAGCCTTTGCGCCTCGGCACTGCTCGGGTGTTGCAGCAAGGAAATGTGATCCGTATCGAGAATGATCATGAGTGGAACTGCCGCCGCTCTTCTTCCCGCAATCGCAACGCCTCGTCGATGATCTCCTTGGCAACTGGGTCGTTGGCGAACGCACCTATCGTCCTTCGCCAATCATCGCGTGCCGGTTGGCCGGGAGGTCGACGCATTTCGCGGCGCATTTCCTCAACAATACGTTCTAACCGTTCGAGCCGTTGTTCGATTGACGCTTCTGACATTTCGGATCTCCTGAAAAGATACCTTTAACACAACTTGCATAGCCGACCAGCAAGTATTCAACCTAGTTCGCGTTGATCAACTTCAAGAACTCTTTGAAGTCTTGCGGTAACCGCATCTCCATACATCACCCGTCGCATGAATTCCAAGGCTTGAAGTCGCGCCTCTGGTGTCTGCGCGTGCCAGAAAGCCCGCTCGTCGGAGTCGTCGGTCAGCGAAGAGATGGTCACGACGGTAAGCGTCGAATAGCTGATCCAAGGGATGTCCTCATACACGTCGTCTTACGAGTCTATTCTACCACGCGCCAGCGGCGCCGGCCAATGGCGCTCCGGCAGGTGTCCTACGATCTTCAATCTAACGTTCGTCATTTGTCATTCGTCGTTCGGATTCTGCCGCCCTCACGCCGTGATTCCCTTGGTCAGCGCCATGAACGCCGTCTCCAGGTTGATTTCGTCCTCCTTGAACAGCGTCAACTTGTGGCCCGCTTGGATCAAGAGCGTGGGCAGGTCGCTGTAGTCGGTCACGCCCTCGCCGAGCGTGACCATCAAGTGGCCGCCGTGGACTTCGATCTTCTCCTGGAGCTTGCTCTGCTCCAAGACCTTGCCGGCCGCCTCGAGATCGCCCTGCACGCCGATCTGCAAGACCGTCCGCGGACGCACCAGCCGCATCACGTCCGACACGCTGCCGCTGACCTTCAGCACGCCCGTCTCGATCATGCCGACCTTGTTGCAGACGTCGGCCAACTCCGGCAGGATATGGCTGGAAACCATGATCGTCTTGCCCATCTTGCGAAGCTCCTTGAGCAGGCTGCGGATCTCGATCCGCGCCCGCGGGTCCAGGCCGCTGGCCGGCTCGTCGAGGATCAGCACTTTGGGGTCGTGCAAGAGCACGCGGGCCAGGCCGAGCCGCTGCGTCATGCCGCGGGAAAGGCTGGTGACGAAGGCGTCGCGCTTGTAGCCCAGGTCGACCAGGTCGAGCACCTCGTTGCAGATCTTCTTCCGCGCCGGACCCTTGATGCGGTAGGCCGCGGCGAAGAACTCCAGGTATTCGATCACCTTCATGTCGTCATACACGCCGAAGAAATCGGGCATGTAGCCGATGATCCGCCGGATCTCCTTGGGATGCGTGTAGATCGAGTAGCCGCAAACGCTCGCTTCGCCCCAGGTCGGCTGCAGGAGCGTGGCCAGGATCCGCATCGTCGTCGTCTTGCCGGAACCGTTGGGGCCGATGTAGCCGAAGAGGTCGCCCTCGCTGAGTTCCAGGGTCAGGTTCTCCAGGGCGTGTACGTCACCGTAGATTTTGGTCAGGTCTTGTGTCTTGATCATGGGGGTTGTCGATTGTCAGTATTCTTCGGCCGGTCCGGCGTGGATTCGACCTCCATTGTACCAGCTTCGAGCACGTGGGAGGCAGAGTCCCTTTGCTTTTGTCCACCCATAGTGGTAAATTGAGCAAGTCCAGTGTTTTCGGGCAAAGAACCGATCGCGCGGCAACGGAAGAAGCCAATAATGAACGCAAGAAATCCTGTCTGCTCGGCAATCCTATGTCTCTTGATTTGCACAGTGTCCCAGCCCGCTGCCGCCAAGCAGCCCGGCAGCCGGAAATGGGAGCCGGAAATCCGAGCCTTCGAGACGGCCGACCATGCCAATCCTCCGCCCCAGGGGGCGATCTTGTTCGTCGGCTCTTCCACCATCCGCCTATGGAAGACGCTTGCCCAGGACTTCCCGGAGTACAAGGTGCTGAACCGCGGCTTCGGCGGCTGCCAAATCGCCGACTGCACCTACTATGCCGACCGGATCGTCGTCCCCTACAAGCCGCGGTTGATTGTCCTGCGGGCCGGCGTCAACGACATCGCTGACGGCAAGACGCCCGAACAGGTTCGGGACGATTTCCAGGCATTCGTTGATGAGGTGCGAGCAAAGCTGCCCGAAACGCGGATCGCCTACCTGACGATCAACGCCACGCCGGCCCGTTGGGCCAACGTCGCGCGCGAGAAGAAGGCCAACCAGCTCGTCCAAGACTACATCGCCAAGGGCGAGAACCTCGATTGCATCGACAGCTTCGACGCCACGATGGGTGCTGACGGCAAGCCGCGAGAGGAACTCTTCGTCAAAGACCACATCCATTTCAATCGGGAAGGCTACAAGATCCTGGCATCCCAAGTGCGGAAACACTTGACTACGGCACCTGCCGAGGAGCGAGCGAAGTCGCGAGGCGCAGCCGTGACGGGCGATGCCCGAACTCAGGCCAACGTGATGGTCGAGATCACCTTCACGGCGGACCGAGACTACCGAGACGCCTTTCACGAAGTCACGCTCGATGCCCTGTTCGAGACGCCGCAGGGCCAAACGCTCAAGGTGCCCGCCTTCTGGGCCGGCGGCCGCATGTGGAAGGTCCGCTACGCATCGCCCGCGGTGGGCGCGCACCGCTGGCGGAGCGTCTGTTCTGTCGCCGGCGAGAACGGACTGAACAATCGCTCGGGCACGGTGACCATCGACCCCTACCGCGGGGGAAACCCTCTCTATGTTCACGGCCCCCTGCACGTCGCCGCCGACCGCAGGCATTTCGAGCACCTGGACGGCACGCCGTTTTTCTGGCTGGCCGATACGTGGTGGATGGGGCTCTGCCAGCGACTCCACTGGCCGGAGGAGTTCCAGCAACTTGCCGCCGATCGGAAGGCCAAGGGCTTCAACGTGGTGCAGATCGTCGCCGGGCTGTACCCCGACATGCCGGCCTTCGACCCGCGCGGGGCGAACGAGGCGGGCTTCCCCTGGGAAAAGGATTACGCCCATATTCGGCCCGAGTACTTCGATAAAGCCGATCAGCGGCTCCAGTACCTGGTCGACCAGGGATTCGTGCCCTGCCTTGTCGGCGCTTGGGGATACCATCTTCCCTGGTTGGGTACCGATCGAATGAAGCAGCACTGGCGCTATCTGGTTGCCCGCTATGCCGCGCTGCCCGTCGTCTGGTGTGCGGCGGGCGAAGGGACGATGCCGTTCTATGGCTCCAAGCACGGGAGCGAAGAGGCGGCAATGCAGAAGAAAGGCTGGACCGAAGTGATCCGCTCCATCCGGGCCGCCGATCCGTTCGGGAGGATGATCACCATCCATCCCTCGCGGTCCGCCCGGACAACGGTTACCGACCCGGCCGTGCTCGATTTCGACATGCACCAGACCGGACACCAGTCTGAAGCCATGATCGGCCGGATGGCCCAACAGATTCGAGCGGCCTACGACGTGCAACCGGCCATGCCGGTGATCGCAGGGGAATCCAGCTACGACGGGCTGAACTTGCGGGAGTGGGGCGGTGGGGTGCTCTCCAGCGATGCCTCTCGACAGATGTTCTGGGTCGGGCTGATGCATAACGGCGCGGCCGGCGGCACTTATGGCGCCAACGGCATTTGGCAAGTCAATCGCCGCGATGCGCCTTACGGGCCGTCGCCGCATGGACGAAGCTGGGGAAGTATTCCGTGGGATGAAGCCATGCGGCGGCCCGGCTCGGCCCAGGTGGGTTTCGCCAAGCAGTTTTTGGCTCAATACCCCTGGCACCGCCTGGAACCGAAACCAGACACCGTCGCCTGGGCCGACGAGCAATCGTCAAGCGACAACGTCCGGCCCTCCGCCGTGGGAACGGGCACAGAATTACGGATAGTTTATGTTCCGCGCGCGCGTCCGGTTACGGTGAAGCAACTGGAACCGCGCATGGATTACGCTGCCAGCCTGTTCGATCCGGTCACAAGCAATCGCACGTCCTTGGGCCAAGTCAGAACCGACACGGTCGGCGCTTGGCGCTGCCCTGCACCCGACCATACGCACGACTGGGTGCTGGTTCTGGAGAGGCCAGGCCACCGCAAGGCTTCTTTGCCGAATATCCTCTTCATCCTCTGCGATGACCTGGGCATCAATGACCTGCATTGTTACGGGCGGCAAGACCACCATACGCCGAACCTCGATCGCCTTGCGCAGCAGGGCATGCGGTTCACCTCCGCGTACTGCGCCCAGCCGATCTGCTCGCCCTCGCGGGCTGCCATCCTTACCGGCAAAGCGCCCGCACGCCTGCACCTGACCACGTTCCTTCCCGGGCGTCCCAACGCGGCCGCGCAGAAGGTACTCCACCCGGAAATCGAAATGCAGGTGCCGCTCGAAGAAAAAATGATTTGCAACTATCTCAAGGAGGCCGGCTACGCGACCGCCGCCATCGGCAAATGGCACGTCGGCGGCGCCAAGTTCGGGCCGGTGGAGCACGGCTTCGACATGTACCATGCCGGCAAGGCCAACACCAGGCCTTCGGCAACCGAAGGGGGCAAGGGAGAGTACGACCTGACGGCCGCCGCCGAGAAGTTCATCGAGGAACACCAAGACCGACCCTTCTTCGTCTATCTGGCCCATAACACGCCCCATATTCCTTACGACGCGCAACCTGGTCGCATCCACAATAATGCCCAGGCTTTCGAGCCTGTCTATGCCGGGGTGATCGAGACGCTCGACGACACGGTCGGCCGGCTGCTGGCCAAGCTCGATGCCCTGAAGCTGGCCGACAAGACCATTGTCGTCTTCACCTCCGACAACGGCGGATTGCACGTGCCCGAGGGACCGCATCCCAAGGTTACCCACAACACGCCCTATCGGGCCGGCAAAGGTTTCGTGTATGAAGGCGGCCTGCGGATTCCGTTGATTGTCCGCTGGCCGGGCCACGTTCCGGCCGGAAAAGTGGTCGACGATCCGGTCATCAACACCGATTGGGTTCCCACGCTGTTGGAACTGGTCGATCAGCCGGTCCCCGCCGGGCTGGACGGCGTGAGCATTGCGGCGTTGCTGACCGGGCGCGGCCCGGCGCCAGTGCGGAAGTTCTTCTGGCATTTTCCTCATTACACGAACCAGGGCAGCCGTCCCAGCGGCGCCGTGCGCGACGGCAACTGGATGATGGTCGAGTATTATGACGAGGAAAAGGCCGAACTCTATGATCTCCGCAAGGACATCCGTGAAGCCCAGGATCTAGCCGGAAATGCAGCCCGAGCGGGTAAGCCGCATGCGTGCGGCCCTGGCTGCCTGGCGGAAGGAGGTCAACGCGCAGGAGAACACTCCCAACCCCGATTTTGACCCCGCGAAATACCGCCGGCTTTACGTGGACGTGGACGCCAGCCGTTTTGATCCTGCCAAAGCGGATCAGGCCCAATGGGAAGAAATGTGGCAATGGCGGAAAGGAATGGATGACGCGGTAGCCGGAGCCGGGCGGGGCAAGAGCGGCACAATCAAGAAGTAGCAGAGGAACTCCCACGTCACGGAGAGAGTACCCGATGGAAGACCTGTCGTTATATCACCAACCCGTCACCTCCATGTTCCGCATCCCCAGCTCGCCTGACGAGTGGCGGCAATATGCCCTTACCGACGAACAGTTGGGTCTTTACCGGGGCACGGGGTATGTCTCCGGTATTCGACTTCTGACGGATGAGCAGGTGGACGTATTATGCGAGGAATTGACTCCGCTGTTCGACCCGCGCCATCCCCGGCATGACCTGTTCCACGAGTTTCATTCCAACGAATCCAAGGACGCCAATACGGTCTTGTTCCACGCGCTCGGCGCATGGCGGATCGCACAAGCCTTTCACGACATCCTCTGGAACCCGGCGTTTACCGTGCCGGCCAGCCAACTGCTCGGTGGCGGAGTGCGGTTCTGGCACGACCAGTTGTTTTGCAAGCCGCCTCGGCACGGCGGCGTGGTGGCATGGCACCAGGACTATTCGTATTGGACTCGTACCACGCCGATGGCGCATCTGACGTGTTTCATTGCCCTGGATGACACGGACCTGGAGAACGGCTGTCTGCACCACGTGCCGGGCACTCACCGCTGGCCGCTGCTGCCGATTACGGGCCTGTCCGGCAAGATGGACGACATCCAAACGGTCCTCAGCGACGAGCAGAAGGCGGAGTTCCGCCCGACGCCTACGAAACTCAAGCGAGGATACGCCTCGTTTCATCATCCCCTGACGATTCACGGATCATTCGCGAATACCTCCGCACAACCGCGGCGGGCGACCGTGATCAATGTCTTTCGTGACGGCGTAAGCTCTGCCTCGGACGTGCCCTTGCTCCAAGGTTTGCCCGTGGTCCCCTCCGGGCAGGCCCTGTCCGGTCAGTTCTTCCCGCTGCTGTTCGACCCGACGCAAGCGGGCTTGGAAAAGAAAGTCATTTGATGACTGCAGTAAGGACCGGCCGAAAAATAACTTCCGCAATTAAGCGGGGGTGGCTGGTGGCTGAGCTTGCGAAGCCCCAGCCGATGCCGGATAAGCTGGGGCTTCGCAAGCTCAGCCACCAGCCACCCCAGGAGGAAAACCGGGAAGTTATTCTTCGGCCGGACCTAAGGAGAACTACCATGTGTTCGTTTTGTGGTCGCGTCTTGTTGGCTGTGCTGGTCGCAGTGGTCGCGGGGACCGCCGTACCCCTATTTTCCGCCGAGGTCTCGATCAAGTTGCCGCTCGCTCGCACGGCCTATCAAACCAACGAACAGATCGACCTGGCCATCGTCCGTTCGAGCGCTGGTTCCCTCTTGGCCGGTGACTTGTTGCTCGGCGTCACGGGCGACGACGGCAGCCGCGCGGAGTTCTCGTTTCCCGTGGCCGCCGTGTCAGCTAAGGACGGCGTCGCGCGACGCACCGAACACCTGCACGTCAATGGCCGGCTCCTGCGGCCGGGACGTTACACGGTCCGTGCCGCCACCGACGGCGCCGCCGCTACCGCCGGGATCGAGCTTTTCACGCACGTGCGGCAGTCAAGTTACAAGTTGATCAATTGGGGACGTGCCCAGAAAGAACAGCAGCTCGTCGAAGGCGAGGGCAATCTGGGCTTCAACGTCTTCTATGGCCAAAACGCGGCGGGCGAAGACGCCAACTTCATCCGCGCCGGCATGGATGTCATCCCCTGTTGCGTGATGAGTGGCGGCCATCAGATGGACCTCCGCACGGAGTGCGACTGGTCCGATCCCTACGTGATCCGCGGCGGAACGCGCCGCGCCGTCCGTAGCGCAATGCTCAATCGCACGCGGCCCAACGTGCCGGGCATCCATTTCTACGACGAGCCGGGTCTGACCTGGGCCAAAGATCCCCAGACGGGCGAAATGACGGCCCACGCCGTCCCCTGGCAACACCGCTCCTACGAGGCGGCCTTCGGCCAGCCGGCGATCCGGTACTACTCGGTTAAACCGGGCGCGCCGGAAAACGTGGCGCGTTGGAACCAGTGGGCCCGTTGGAAGCTCGGCTTCATGGACGCGGCCTGGCAAGATGCCCAGTTCGGCGTGAGCCATGTGCGGCCTGATTTCCTCTCGCTCACGCAGACCCAGTACGGTTTCTCGGCCTTCAGCGACGGCCACTACTTCAACGTCGCCCGCAGCCTGCCAATCGTGAGCGGGCACGGCGGTTATCACGACTGGGGGCCCGGCTATTTCAATCCGTCGCTCACTCTGGAATTAGCCCGCGCCCGCGACTTCGCCCGGCCGTGCTGGTATCTTCCCACCTGGTACGGCAACACTACCAGCGACGAGTTCCGGCTGGAGCAGTACCTTTCCTTTCAGACGAACATTCAGGGCATGATCGCGCCGCCGGACATCGACCCCTACGAGCCGAACACCAGGCCGGCCGCCCAGGGCGTGGTCGAATCGAACAAACTCATGGCCCGGCTGGGGACGATCTTCACGACGATGCCCGTGACCCGCCCGCCCGTCGCCCTGCTCTTCTCGCTCTCCAACTTGCTGGACCAACAAACGCGGGACATGAAGACATGCTACTCGCACGCGACGCGCCATGGGTCGAACATTTACCTCACCTATTTGGCGGGCAAGCTGCTGCAACAACAATTCCTTGCGGTGGTCGATGAAGACATCGTCGACGGCACGCTCTCCGCCCAACATAAGGCCGTCGTCCTCACCTCGATCGATCATTTGGCCCCCACAGTCGTTGCGGGCCTGGAAGCCTTTGCCGCCCGCGGCGGGTTGGTGCTCCAGACCAGCGACTGCCAAGTGAAGATCAAGGGTGGCGTGGACCTGGGCTGGACGCCGCCTCCGCCCGGCGTCCGCAACAAGATGCGTGAAAGTCTCCAGGTGGCGGCAAAAATGGCGGCCGCCCTCAAGCCGCACTTGGACAAGGCACGCATCGAGCCGGTCTTCGCCTGCGACCAGCCGGGCATCTGCGCGACGCGGCAGGCGTATGGCGACGTGGAATACCTCTTCGCGGTGAACGCCACGCACGATCCGCAGGGCAGCCCGCAGTTGGGCATGAAGGCCACGGTCGCCACGATCGCGCTTCAACCCGACCAGCGCCCGGTCTATAACGCCGTGCTGGGCGGCCTGGCGAACGAGTTCGCGTCGCGGCGGGCCGACAAGCTGGCCGCCCGGCTCCGTTTCGGGCCGGGGGAGATGCGAGTCTTCGCCCGGACCGCGCGAGACATTGCCGCGGTGCGCGTGGCCACGCCCATGCTCCGGCGCGACTACACCGTGGAGCAGGACCCGATCCGCCTGGAACTGGCTGCCGCCGTCGTCGATGCCCAAGGCGGATTGCTGAGCGGCTCCATCCCCTTGGAGATCCGCCTGATCGATCCGTTAGGCACGGTCCGCTATCAACTGTACCGCGCGACGGATCGTGGCATGCTGACCCTTTCGTTGCCGTTGGGCCTGAACGATCCGCCGGGCAAGTGGCAAATCTCGGTCCGCGAACTGCTGGCCAATAGGGAGGGAACGGCTGAATTCGACAACCTCGCCGCATCAAGCTGTGGCTGGCTGGCCGGCGCAACGCAGCGGGCTGTCTTCTTTGGTCCGGACCGGAAGAACGTGTTCCGCTTCGCTCGACTGCATCGCAGCGTGACCATCGTGCCGGGCAAAGGCGACTATCAGGCGGCGACCGAGCGGCTGGCGCAAATCCTCAAGCCGTGGGACGTCGAGTGCAAGGTTCTGCCGTTGGCCGAAGCCGTAAAGTCGCGGGCCTTGAGCCAGGACGAGGCCGCCACCTGGTGCGGGCTGGAGTATGCGGGCCGCGGCCAGATCAAGCCGGGCGACGGCAACCCGCCCCAATACTCCGGCTTCGCCCTGCGCGGCCCGGCGATCCTGCTGGGCACGCCGGAGGACAATCCGCTCATCCGGTTCTTGGCCCAAGAACGATTCCTGCCTTACGTCGCTGACAAGGAATTCCCCGGCCCGGGCCGCGGCTACGTGGCCTGGCAGTCCGAAGGAATCGGCTCGGGCCAGGAATCGTTGACGCTCATCGCTTACGACGCGGAAGGCATGGCCGAGGCGATCGGCTCGATGTATGAGGCCGTCGCCGGCCTGGACCCACTTACGCCGTTGGCAATGCCCGTGCGGAGCGAGATCGTCGCCGCCTCGAAGGCTGAGAAACTGCCCCAGGCGACGTTGGTATGGCAGTTTTCCGCTCCCGACCGGATCACCGCCATTGCGGCTCGGGGCGACGGCTGCGAAGTGCTTTCACACGACGGTTCGCTGACGCCGATTGCGGCCGACGGCCGACCGGGCGCGGCACGCATCGTGGAAGGCGATGCTTACGCGGAGACGCTCAAGAAGCTGAAGCCGATTGAGGATGGGGTCTTTCTCGCGAAAGCTCAGAAGCAGATCGGTTCCACGCGGCGGGTGAAGTTCGCCGTGAAGTTGGGCGACAAGGCGCTCCTGGTTTACTGGGGTGGCACGCTGGAGATTGCCGACACGGAAGGGAAGGTCCTTGCCAGGAATGTCTTTGATCAAGACATCTCCGCGATCGCTGTTCCCGGCAGCCGAATCCTCGTCGGCCTGGCCGATGGACGATTGTTGTCGCTGGAAAGCCCTCGATTGTGAGGGCCTCTCCATTAACCGCGCTAGTTCAACATGAGCATCCTGAGCCTCGCCGACGACCCTACTTGGGCCTTGCTTCGCGCAACTTCTTGACATCGTCGGGCGCCAGTTCCTTGACGCCCAGATCGGCGTAGATGACATGGTATTTCTCGGCGTCGGTGGGCTTGTACCAGAGGATGGGGCGGTCAGGCGTTCCCAACTTCACGCCGGCGCCAACATAATGCGGATCGTTCTCCGGCTTGAGCATCGTGTAGAACATTATGCCTTGCATCTGTTTCTGCATGAGCGGCATCATGGCCTTCATGACTTCGGCCATTACGGCAGCCGGCGGTTCCTTGCCATGCTTGGCCTTGAGTTTGTCCTTGCCGCCGTACTTCGCTGCAATCTTGTCCATCTCAGGTTCGACCGCCTTCATCAGGGACTCCATAACCTCCTTGTTCACCCCGAGCTTTGCCGGAAACACGCCCTTGCCGTGCTCGGCGAGCGTACGCAACGTTCTGACGAGGTCTTCCTCGATGGGCTTCGTCATGTTCATGGCTTGGGTTGAATAACCTGCCGGCGGCTCCAGGCTGAACAACGACGGATCCAAGTCAACGTCATAGCGGAAATTGTTCATCACCACGCGAACGTCACCCATCATGGCCATGCCGCACTCGATACGGATGGGTCGGGCCGTTTGGGGATCGGCCCAAAGGGTCATGTCAATCGTGTCGCAATGGGTCCGAAAGCCCACCGCCTGGCGTCCGTCGATTTCTTTCTTGCCGAGCCTCTCGGCCTTTTCGCCCGTGCCGCTGCTCCCCTCGCGGACAAGCCGTCGCACGGTTTCGAACAGATCGGGCGGAGCGCCGTTGGCCGACTTCTTCATATTCTCCTTCATCTTTTCCATGTCCATCGCCATGGCCAACTTTTGTTGGGGCATGAGCACGATGGACTTGGCCGCCTGGCTGTCGGAAATCATGATCATGTTCGCTATGTTCTTGCCAGAACCGGTCGAAATCTCTACCCGCTCGCGCGCCGGTGCATGGAAGAATCCTCTTCCGGTCGCAGTCACGGGTGGCTGGCCATTGTCTCCCTTCGCTTCCGAGGTCATGTCGAAAGTGGCGCTGTTGAGGCCGTCCAAAACTTCCGCCACCCGGGCAAAGGCAATGCTGGTCGAGCCGCCGCCGATCGTGATCCACGAGGCGAGAATGCAGAGAGCCACAAAGATAGTTGCGGCCACGGCGAACTTGGCGATGCGTTTCATTTTTCGCGTCCTTTCCAAAGTGATAATGGGGCTAACATCCGCTTCGCGGACGACCTTGGTCATACCCGCAGCCGTTTCCGTCGGGCCCAGGTGGTCTAGGATCATCGCCCGGAGCCGCTCGGCATATTGCGGATCGGGTGAAACGTTCGGGTCACCCGCTTCCCGGACCAACCGAGCCAGCACTTCCTCATCGCTATTGAATTGATTGCTCATTGGACCACTCCCTGCTTGCCCGTCGCCGGTCGCCCATCGCCACAGGGCGTCACGTATCCGCGGAGCAGAAGCCGCATCTGCTCCCGTGCTCGGGACAGCAGCGACTCGATCGCCTTGGCGGTTCTTCCCATACGAATCGCAATCGCCTCGACGGAAAGCCCTTCCACGTACTTCCCAAGCAGCGCATCGCGGCGGTCGTTTGGAAGCAGCAGAACCGCCGCACGCACGACCGAAGCGCGTTCCACCTGTTCCAACACTTCCTCCGGCAAAGCAGAGATGTCTCCCAACTCAGCAGACTCCTCGAGTTGATCGCTGAGCGATTTTGGGTTCCCAGCCAAAGCACGGCGGCGGTAGTACAAGGCAACTCGCTTATGGGCAATTCCGAACAACCAGTTGCGGAAACCACCCTGGGCTGCGTGACACCGGTCGATTCCGTCCAGGGCTTCCAGCCAGGTCTCCTGGTTCAGGTCTTCCGCGACGACGCGATCGCCCCCCACAAGATGGAAAACGAAGCCGTAGACCTCGTGGAGATGGCGCTCGACAGCGGCACTCCAAGCGGAGCGGTCGCGCCCTTTCAGAGCCGTAATCAGACTGGACTGTTCGTCGGTCGCCACGCCCGCTCCCTTGTTGGTTCGCTGATCCTCACAAGCATATTTGCGCGAGGGGCGGAAATCCTTCGGAGCCGGGCCAAAAAACCAGCGAGATTGCTTGGTGGACAGGCCCCCGCCCCTATTGAATAAATATCGGTCAAGTACCTGTCCAGGGGGCCGACGTGTTGAATTTCGTAGACCGTGCGCATGCCTGATTCGCTCCTCGCTCGCAACCGTTGCGAGTCGATTAGCAGCGAGAACCCCTTGGCGTCGACTTTGCCGGCAGAGTGTTTCTGCTCATGTTTCCCCAGTTTAACAAACTGGCCCATCACGTTCCAGTTGGCATGCCGATTCTTGCTCCAGAATAGAGTCCTCCGCTATTCTTGATGCTCGACAACCCGCCCACAAAGGCCGAGGACACGTCGAGGCGCCGGTTCCGTGCCAAGTCGTGCGCCCAACTCGGCCATTGGCGTTGAGTGGCAAGTTTCTGGGCGATCTGCCATAATCCTAATGACCCGCTCGCCAGGAACACCGCTCCGCCGGGGCGAACTGCGCGGCGGGCCCCGTTTCACCCAGTCGCAAGGAGATGAATTGATGAAGAGTCTGAAAATCGCGGCGGCAACCGCCGTTGTCGTGTTGATGGCCGCAGTGGCGATGGCAGCCGACGAAGGTACGCCGAAGGAAAAGAGCAAGGGCACGAAACCCAGCCTCATCGTACAGACCATGTTGCGGATCGACCGCCTCAAGAGTGCCGTCCAGAGCTTGGATCTGAGCGCAGGACCAGAAAGAGAAACTCGGCAAGATCCGCGACGATTTCGAGGCCAAGAAGAACACGCTCCACGAGAAGATCTCCGAGCTGCTCACCGAAGATCAGCAGCAGATCGGCAAGAAGGCGATGGAAAGCGCCAAGCAGTCCGGCAAGAAGGGCCGGGAGTTCTACCAGTCGCTGGAAGCGTCGCTCAAACTCACCGACGAGCAGAAGCAGAAGATGGAGCCCATCGGCAAGGAACTTCAGAGCCTTCTGGATGACACGATGAAGCAAGTCACGGAGGTCCTGACTCCCGAACAGAAAGAGAAGCTCCAGCAGAAGATGGGGCCGGGCGGCAAGAAGGGAAAGACGAAGGAAGAGAAGTAGGAAGCGTTGTCGGCGGCCCAGCACCTGCCGCAACGACTGACCGCAATCCGCGCAAGCCGACGCCCCCGGCCCTCTTGCCGAGACCGGGGGCGTTCGCGCCTGGCGTCGGCAAGCAGTTCGTGCGATTGGGCAACGAATCATAGAGGAACCCTAGCGACGACGGAAGGCAACGGTGAGTTCGACGCCCTCGAAACAAGGCATTATCTGCGCCATCGCCGCCTACGGCTCCTGGGGCCTCATTCCCTTGTACTTCAAGGCGGTGGCCGGCGTGGCCCCTCGTGGAAGTCCTGGCCCATCGGGCGGTGTGGTCTTTCGCCGTGCTGGCCGTCCTGGTCGCCTTCCTGGGGCGGTGGACGGAACTGGGGCGGGAACTGCGGAGCCGCAAGCTGCTGGTCATGCTGGGCCTAAGCACGCTGTTCATCGCCGCCAACTGGCTGGTGTTCATCTACGCGGTCATCAGCGGCCAGGTGCTCCAGGCCAGCCTGGGCTACTTCATCAACCCGCTGGTCAACGTACTCTTGGGCGTGGTGTTCCTCCGCGAGCGGTTGCGGCCCTACCAGATCTTGAGCATCATGCTGGCCTTGATCGGCGTCCTGGTGCTGGCGTGTTTCCTGGGCGAGGTCGCCTGGATCGCCCTGACCCTCGCCCTGACGTTCGGCTTGTACGGCTTGATGCGGAAGATCATGCCCGTGGACGGGTTGGTGAGCCTGACCGTGGAGACGCTTGCCATGACGCCCGCCGCCCTGGCCTACGTCGGTTACCTGGGGGCGACCGGGCAGGGAGCGGGGAGCAGCCTCGGAACCTTGGGTCTGTTGGCGCTCAGCGGCCCGGTGACCACGATACCGCTGTTGTTCTTCGGGGCTGCGGCCCGGCAGTTGCGGCTCTCGACGATGGGCATCCTCCAATACCTCTCGCCCACGCTCCAGTTCCTGCTGGCGGTCGTTGCTTTCCGGGAACCGTTCTCGACAGCCCAGATCGTGAGCTTCGGGTGCATCTGGACGGCAATCGCGGTTTACACGGCCGATTCCTGCCGGGCGGCACGACAGGACCGGATGGACTTGGTCGAGCCCTTCGGGGCGGACCCGTGACAACGCGGTACCGGGCCGAGACAAGACATTACCCAGCCTTGGAACCTGCACCTCCAGCAGGTATAATTACCACCTCCAGGTCCAAACGCCCTTGGTTCCAATACAGCCTACGAACGCTGCTATTATAGACCCGATTATACCTTTGTTAATTCCCAAGACAGAGATCGACTAAAATGGCAGACGTGGCCTCACAACTCGATGCGGCGTATCGACGTGCTAAGAAGGCATTCTGGGACGGGGACGTAGTGGCCTACATGGAGCTGTTCACGCGAGAACTCGAGTGGGTGCAGGCCGACGGCAAGGCCATCGACTACACTCAGATGTTCCGTAATGTGCAAGTCCAGATGTCAAGGGTGCGAGACATGGATGGTTCGTACCAACGGGTCAGTCTGGCTATTGATGGCGATAGCGTAACCGAAGTGTGGGTGCAAGACGCATGGGTTGACTTCTTTCTCAGCAAAAGATGGTGGCGTATCAAGCGCACATTTCGATTCCACTGGGCTAAGAAACCGAATGGCTGGAAGATCGTAAGGGCCAAAGTGCTAAGAGAAAAAGCAACTTAGTGGCGCAACAGGCCGTACCACGCGCCGCTATTGGGTGGCAAACCGTTCGTTAGCGGAAATCGACATCACGGAGAAGCCCTGGCCCGGCAACCGTATCCGGCATACGTTGCACTTCGACGGCTAGCCGGCCCACCGATCGGCCGGCATACCGCCCTATTCCTTCCTCCCACGAACAGCCGCCAACGCCCTGCCCCGAATAGTCGCCGACAACCCCAGCCAAGCTAAGGGCCGGCGTGGAAATAAGTGTCGCCTTTCGCTCCGCGAAAGATGCGGCTTTCGCGGAGCGAAAGGCAACTATGCGACAGTTATTGATTTGTCCGTCCTTAGACGATCTCGCCTGAATCGCCGTCAACTTCACCAGCCGCCGCACCAACTGCACCGGATTCTACATCGTTTTTTCCGCTATCCGCGGTTTTTCCGAGGATTTTCCGCGGTGTTTGGTTTCCTTCAGGGGCATCGAAGGGCAGAAAACAATGTCCACTTCCCGGATGGGGACTTTTCGGGAAGAATTGTGGAAAGGCATGATTTAGCCAACTGGAGGACCGGTCCCCTGCCAGATCGCCTGGCAGGTGAACAAGTCGTGTGAGCGAGGCGACAGGGCCCCACCGCCCCTTCTTTCGCGTTCAGCCCGGCAAACGGGCCGCGATCAGGAAAAACCGATGCCAATGCCAATCGTCGTTCCGCCGTTGTTGCTTCCGACGCGCCGCCGCTTCCTGACCGCGGCCGCCGCGGGGCTGGCCTCTTGGCCATGGGGCCAACGCGCCGAGGGCCAGCCCACGGGGCCGGTCATGCCGAAATTGGCGGCCTATGACGAACTGATGACCAGCTTTCCTGCGCGAGCACAAACCGCCCGGCGCCGCCTTGGCCGTTGCCTATCATGGCCGCCTGGTCTACGCCCGCGGCTTCGGCCATGCCGATCTGGAGAAGCAGGAAGCGGTGCGGCCCGCTGCGTTGTTTCGCATCGCCAGCCTGAGCAAGCCCTTCACCGCCACGGCCGTGATGCAGTTGGTCGAACAAGGCAAACTCAAGCTGGACGAGCGAGTGTTTCCGCTTCTCAAGCTGGAACCGCATCTGGAACAGGGAGCCCGGCTGGACCCGCGCTGGCACGAGATTACCGTGCGGCACTGCTTGCAGCACACCGCGCGGATGGGACCGCGACAAATCGTTCGACCCGATGGGCGCCGGGGCCGCCGAGCAGGTCGCCAAGACCCTCCTCGTCCCGCTGCCCGTCCACCCCAAGCAAATCATCCGCTACACGATGGGCAAGCCGTTGGATTTCAATCCGGGCACGGCCTACGCCTATTCCAACTTCGGCTACTGCGTGTTGGGCCGGGTGATCGAGGCCGTTGCCGGAAAGCCCTACCACGAAGTCGTGCGGGAGAAGATCCTCGCCCCCTTGGGCATTCGCGGCATGCAACTGGGCAAAAACCTGCTCAAGGACCGCGCGGCCGGCGAAGTGAAATACTACGACAGCCGCCATCGCACCGGCCGGGCCATCTGCGGACCGAAGATCGGCGCGGAAGTGCCCCTGCCCTACGGCGTGGAGTGCATCGAGAGCATGGACGCCAACGGCGGCTGGATCGCCTCGGCGGTGGACCTGCTCCGATTCGCCGTGGCCCTGGACGACCCGAAGCGATCACCTCTGCTGAGCGAAAAGGGCCTGATGACCATGCTCGCGCCGCCGCCGGGCCCAATCGGGCACGGACCCAAGGGCCGGCCGAAAACGGTCTACTACGGGTGCGGTTGGGAGGTCCGGCCGACGAAGCAAGCGGACAAATACACCAAGTGGCACACCGGTTTGCTCGCCGGCAGTTCCACGCTGCTGGTCTGCCGCAGCGACGGCATCGACTGGGCCGTGCTCTTCAACAGCGATGCCGGCAAGGACGGCAAGGACTTTGCCGGTCTGATCGATCCGCTGCTTCACAAGCCGGCCGACGAGATCAAGGACTGGCCCGAGGTCGACTTGTTCCCGCGGTGGTGAGGCCCTGGAGCTTCTGCGGTCCTTTGTCGAGGCCCATGGGGATGGGGATCTGGGAGAGACCCTGGAACGGGAAGGAAAGACGCTAGACCGCCTGCTCAAACCGCGCGACAAGCGATACCTGTTGATTTTCGGAGAACTGTTGATCGGCCGCTGGGTCTACGGGACCCAAGAAGGACCCGTACCGCATCGGTCCCGTCGTCCGCGCCTTGACCAACCAACGCGATGATCTGTTGGCCTTCGCGGCCCAGTTGGATCGTACGCCAAAACGGCCGAAAATGAACCAGGCCGGAATTGCTCCGGAATAGAGTCCCGATTTCGTTGCAGGGCGGGCTAAAGTCCGCCCTACAAGTTATTCTTGGCCATTTCCTAAGCTGTTGGGGGGCAAAAGAATGCACTCGGGCGGGCTGCCGGGCGAATCAAGGGCTCCAAAGTAGCCGAGAAACCACTTTCGCCCCCTGTTGCACGGGACGCGACTTCTGTCACAATAAACTCCGAGTACCGTGTCAAATTCAAAACAAGGAGTTTTTCATGCCACGACCTGTCACCATGTTCACGGGCCAATGGGCCGACTTGCCCCTGGAGGAATTGGCCAAAAAGTTCAACAGTTTCGGCTATGATGGCCTGGAATTGGCCTGCTGGGGCGATCACTTCCAAATCGATCTCGCCATGGCCGAGCCCGACTACTGCGCATGCAAGCGCGAATTGCTGGAACGCAACGGGCTGCAAGTTTGGGCGATCAGCAATCACCTTGTGGGCCAGGCCGTGCTGGACGTGATCGACTCGCGGCACCAGGCCATCCTGCCGCCGCATGTCTGGGGCGACGGCAAGCCGGCCGGCGTCAACGCCCGAGCGGCCGAGGAAATGAAGAACGCGGCCAGAGCGGCACAAAAGCTGGGCGTAACCGTGGTCAACGGTTTCACCGGATCGAGCATCTGGCAGTGGCTCTATTCCTTCCCGCCGGTCTCGCCGCAGATGATCGACGACGGCTTCAAGCTGCTGGCCGAGCGTTGGAACCCGATTCTCGACGTGTTCGGCGAATGCGGCGTGAAGTTTGCCCTGGAGGTCCATCCCACGGAGATCGCTTTCGACCTGTACACGGCCGAGCGAGCCCTGGAAGCCCTCGGGCATCGCGAGGAGTTCGGCTTCAACTTCGATCCCAGCCACTTGATCTGGCAGGGCGTCGATCCGGTGGAGTTCATTCGCGCCTTCCCGGACCGCATCTATCACGTCCACATGAAGGATGCGATCGTCACGCTCAACGGGCGGACCGGCATCTTGGCCAGCCACTTGAACTTCGGCGATCCGCGGCGGGGCTGGGACTTCCGTTCGCTGGGCCACGGCGGCGTGAATTTCGAAGAGATCATCCGCGCCTTGAACCAGATCGATTATCAAGGTCCCTTGAGCGTCGAATGGGAAGACATGGGCATGGACCGCGACCAGGGCGCCAAGGAGGCCTGCGAATTCGTCCGCAAGGTCGAACTTCGAGCCCAGCCGCCGGGCCTTCGATTCGGCCTTCGACAAAGAGGAACAGGGCTGAAGCCGCGACAGGAAACGGAAGCCGCGCGGGCGGCAATCCAAGCCTGCCCGCGCGGCTTCTTTGCGTGCAACAAGGCGGAGGCGGCGGGAATCACGGTTCTGCGTACGTCGATGATCCCGCCGCCCCGCGCCTCTTCATTGGTCTCTAACGGCCCCGGTCCTTACGCAACGCATCGACCGAGCGGCGAAGTTCGTCGATCTGCTTCTGCAAATCATCCAGACGCTTCTCGACGGCGGGAGTTGCGGATTGACCAGGAAGAGGAAGTCCCATGCCGGCCGCCGGGCTGCCAAAATAGGTCACGTTGCCACCAATCGGCCCGCCCGTCGTGGCCATGACGTGCATGTGATCAAAGGCCGGATGCAACAACTTTTCGACTTCCGGGCGGATCTTCTCGGGAATCTTGCTCAAGTCGCCGGACGTGCCTTCCCACTTGTCCTTGTCGTGCGTCACCACGACCTTGGCCGGGTCCGCGCCATGACGAGTGATCTCGACCTTGGAACCATCGGCCAGCGTGTTCGTGGCATGGACGATGATTTCCATCGTCATGGGACCGCCGCCCGGAGTACTCGTCAGCGGGCCGCCCGGTGGCAGAATCTGCCCGGGACGAATGACGCGGAATTCCAACGGCCCGCCTCCCATGAAGTTCGGACCGACGTTCGAACTGCCCGTCACAGCGTCGCGAATCCACAGTTCGCCGATTTCGCCCGGCTCATTTGCGGGCCGCTTCGCGGGCATGACGATCACGGTTTCGTGCTTGCCGGCGCGAAGCAGATCCAAGGTCAGCTTGCCGCCCTTCACCTGATCGACCAACTTCACCAGGTCGTGAAGGCCGGTCAACGGTTTGTCGTTGCCGTTCAGGAGGATGTCGTGCTGCTGAAGGCCAGCCTTGGCCGCAGGACCATCCGGCAGCAGGCTCTCGACGACCAGCCCCTGGTCCTTGGGCAGCTTCAACTGCGCCTGTAAGGCGGGGGAAGGATGCGAGGCGAACAGGCCGAGCCAGTACTCGCTTCGTATTGGTACGACCGCACCCGATCCGCTGAGAACCCCCGTCAAGGTGAGCGTTGCGTCGGCATCATGGGCCGCGCCAGGCACTGCCTCGACCTGTGCCGAACCGACGACGATCGTCTTCGGCGAGTCATCCGCACGGGCGGTCACGGCAGCCAACAAGGCTGTTGCGGCAACCGCTGTAGGTAGTTTCCACGCCAACATGATTATCTCCTTTCAAAAAGGTTTCCAGAGACAAGCCGTAGGGTGGGACAAGCTTGCCGGGCACCATGTACCCATGGTCGGCGATGCCGGCCCACCAAAATGTGCTTTCCTGCCGATCATGGTGGGCCGGCATCGCAAGCTCGCTGGTGCCACCCTACTCACTTCGGACAAGCCGTTCAGCCCCGCCACTTGTGCCGGTGGTGCAAGGGAAGGGGGGGTGAAGAAGACACCTCTCGGCACAAGTGCCGGGGCTGAACGTAGCGATTGCTTGGTTCTCTCGCGACCTATAATGACGGCCGGCCGACGTAGTGGATTTGAACGCGATCGACGGGAACCACAAGGCGGCGACCATCTTTCATCTGGACGGAATTGATCTCACGCTGCTGCACGACGCGATGGCCCGATTGCTCGAAGAGCCGTTGCAACTCCGGCGGGATAAAAACGGGAACACGCTCCAGCATGTCCTCGTCAAGCGTGTCGCGGGGCAGGGCCTGCACGCTGAGCGTCTCGGGCTGACCGCTTGGCGGGTTGGCCACGGGCAACGTGACCGTCTCCCATTGGTCTGCCGGCCCAACCGCCGGCATGGCATGACCTGCCGCGGGCATGGCATGACCTGCGGCCGGCGAAGACGATGCCTCGTCCCTGGCGAGCGGGAACTCGTCTTTTGCATCTCTTACCTGCGTAGAATCGGGCGAGTGCAATGAACCGCCGGACCAGCCACGAACGACAACCAAGGTCAGCAGGAAACTGGCGGCGATGGCCAACGTCGTCGCCAGGAACTGACGCCAGTTTTGCCGCTGCCCCGTCCGCGAATCGACGACTCCTGCCTGCGGGACCGGTTCGGCACGCGCCAACCCAGGCGCGGCGATCCGGGCCATCTGCCCCAGTTCCGCTTTCCAGCACTGGGCCTCCAGAAACGCCAGGGCGCAGCGGCGCCAGCCGTCGGGCTCGTGCTCCAACTGCAAGAGCAACGCATGGCGGTCGCCCTCGTTCAGTTCCCCATCGACCAACAGATCAAACTGCCGTTCGGGGCCCGGCGGGCGATGATCTGCCGGGTTATGGCTTGCGGGGTGGATGTCCTTGTCAAAATCGCTCATTGCTTGACCTCAATCACTTGCAAATTGGCCAACTCGGTTCGCAGCCGCAATCGGGCACGATGCAGACGGGCTTCAATCGCGCTTTCGGTAATTCCCAGGTGGATCGCCAACTGGCGGTAACTCCAATCTTCGGTGTACTTCAAAAGGAGGATTTCCGCATCGCGTTTCGGCATGCGCTTCATCGCTTTGCGAATCTGCTCCCTACGCTCTTTGGCCAGCAGCCATTCCAGCGGGTCAGTCTCCCGATCATATTCGGTGGGCCGGGTCCGCTGGACGAAACGGTCGAGCAACTTGCGGCGGCGGCCCTGCGTGCGGCGGTAGAGCAGTGACTGGGTGACTGCCAACCGATAAAGCCAGGGCGTGACCTTCTCCACGTCGTCGATCGGCGCCTGCTGCCGGACGGCGGCCAACGAGACTTCCTGCATTACCTCGTCCACGGCTTGAGCTTCACCGACACGCGCATAAACTACGGTCCGAAGCCAGCGGTCGTGCGCTGCAAGCACGGCCGGCCAGTCGATCCTTGGTTCATTGTCGCTGTCGTTCGTGGGGCGAGAATTGGTCTGCCTCATGGCCAATAGAAATGTTGCCGCGGGCGGGAAATACCTTGCAAGAAAGACGCAACTAATTATGGCACAACGGCTTGGGAAAGACAAGACAAGGCATCCTTCCACACTTGGAACTTGGCGGCAAGAATGGTAAGATGAGCCTTTGAGCAGGCTCCCTGGTATAATCATCTGCCCCTTGGAGTGGCGTGTATGCCGAATAAAGAAGAAGCAATCGAGGTCGAGGGCGTCGTCACCGAAGCCCTGGCCAACACGCGATTTCGCGTGCAATTGGACAGCGGCCATAAGGTCATTGCCCACGTTGCCGGCCGGATGCGGAAGAATTTCATCCGTATCGTGCCCGGCGATAAGGTCCGTGTCGAACTTTCTCCCTACGACCTGACCAAGGGTCGTATCACTTTCCGCGAGCGGTAGATCGGTCACCCGATCGGTTTGGCTTTTGCTGGCCCCGGACTCTTCCCGGCGCGGTGGGTTGTTATGCGATTTGCCGATCCAAGATTTCCGCGCGGCTGGCGAATAACCGCTTTGAGCCTGTCTGGATAGTCTTTGGCCCCAAACGGACATTGAAGCCCGACGCAGGCGCCATGCTTGCCTGGTCGACGAGGAGATCCGCTTCCACGCGCTGCGACGCCTATTCCTCGCCGATCTGGGTACATGGTGCCCGCGTCGAGCTTCGATGCCGCGAATGTTTTATAGTGGCAACTTCACCCCAATTTCTCAGGAGAGATGCAATGCAGAAGATCGTGTCGATGTTCATGGCCGTAATCGTCGTGTGCGGCATGGGCCTTTCCCAGTCAGGCGCCGCGGAATCCAAGCCGATCGCCGCCTTGACCGTGGCCAGTTACAACGATTTGAAGAGCGACCTGGATTTCGTCGGCAGCCTGGTCGAGCGGCCGCAGTTGGGCGCGGTGATGGATGGCGGCGTGGCCTTGATTACCCAATTCAAGGGCCTGGTTGGCGTCGATAAGACGCGTCCCTGGGGCGCGATCGTCCAGGCCAGCGGCGAAACCGACTTCTCGGTCTACGTGTTCGTGCCCGTGACTAACTTCAAGCAAGCCTTGAGTCTGCTGGAACTCTATAGCACGGTCGATTCCGAAGGCGATGTCTATAAACTGACGCCCAAGGACGGCAAGAAGGTTGGTTACGTCAAGCAGCAGGGGGCCTGGGCCTTCTTTGCCGAGAAGCCGGAAGTGCTCGCCCACTGCGACGCCGATCCGATCGCCCTGCTCGGCAGCCTGAAGAAGGAGTACATCGTGGGCGGCCGGGTTTTTCTGGCTAACGTGCCCGAGGGACTCCGCGAGAAATTCATCAGCGGCCTGCACGAAGGAATCGCGACGGCAGCCGCAAAGAAGGACAACGAGTCGGAGGAAGAATTTGCGAGTCGGAAGAAGGTCCTGGACCAGATCGAACCCTACATAACCCGCGTGTTCAGCGAGTTGGACCAGGTGGTTCTTGGTTGGGGATTGGATCGCACGAAGGAGAAGACCTTCGTCGACGTGAGCGTGATCGCCAAGTCGGGCACGAAGACGGCCGAAGAGATGGGCCTGGCCGCCAAGTGCCTGACGAACCTGGCGGGATTCCGTGTCCCCGGGGCGGCCTTCACGGCTGCTATCGCGGGCAAAATGCCGCCTGCCAAGCAGGAAATCGCGGCCAGCGTGATCGAGGTCGCGCGGGGCAAGGCTCTCGCGGAGATCAAAAAGAAGGCGCCCGAAGACAAGCGCGCCGTGGCCAAGGAAGTGGTCAATGACGGCGGCGACCTCTTGCAGAAAATCGTCAAGAGCGGCCACATGGACGGCGCCGCCTCCGTGTTGGTGGGTCCCAAGGCCGCCACGGGCCTGCTGGCGGGTTACGTCGCCGACGGCGCGCTGCTGGACAAGATCCTGCACACCATCGCCAAAGCCGTGATTGAGGAGCACCCGGAACTCGAGCAGTTCCTGAAACTCGACGCGGAAAAGAGCCACTCGATCAACTTCCACAAGATCTCGATTCCCCTTCCGGAAGACTCCGACGATGCCCAGAAAGTGATCCAGTTGCTCGGCGCGAATCTCGACATCGTGATCGGAGTGGGCAAGGAAAATGCCTATCTGGCCGTCGGCCGCGATGCCATGGCGACGTTGCAGAAGGCGATTGAGGGTTCAGCCAGCGCCGGCGCCAAGGCCGTGTCGCCGCTGGAGGTCTCGTTGTCGGTCCAGTCCGTGGCGAGCGCCATGGCCGTGGTGGGCAAGCCGCACGAGCGGCCACAGGCGGCGATGGTCGAATCGGAACTGAAGAAGACGCCGGGCAAGGATCACGTGGTCTTGGCAGCCCGGCCGATTTCCAACGGCGTTCAGGTCCGCTTGGAAGTCGAGCAGGGCCTGATCCGCCTGTTCGGCCGCCTGGTGGTCATGCAGATGGAGCACAAGTCAGCCCCGGCCCGAGAATAAACCGGGTTATTGCTGTCGTTCTGGATTTACGATATGGAGTGCAGGACCCGCGTTGTCCTGCACTCCATTTTCGCTTTCTTGATGGAAAAGACGGCTGGCCGCCGAGGCAGATCCAAGCTCGACAAACGCACTGGGTCCGGTCCTGGGTTAAACCGGTAGGGTGAGAGATGGCGCTTGCGTCTGCTCCCTGCCTCGGCGTCCAGCCAGAAAGACTTGAAACAGCTTCAACGCCCAGTATTATGCCAGACGAGTGTGAGCGGATTGTGAAAACGCTGCAAATGATCTGTTAGCAATTGGTTAGAGTTTTGTTAGGCTCTTTGTCAGGCCGGTGCTGCCAGTCGGACGATCAGCCGTTCGAGAATGAGCCGGGGAGGCATTTGGCTATCGCCCTTCAGATCGAGGTCGGCGTCAAGCAGCCACCGATAGAGCTGGCTGCCGCGCTGTCGGCCAAGACGGCGGAGTTGGCGTTCCGCCTTTTGCAGTACGAACGACTTGACACCCGCCTGTTGCAAGGCGGGACCGACGCCGATGCGGCGACCGGCGGCCTCGGCCTGGAGGATCAGGCGGGTGGCTGCGGCCAAACGGCGGAGCGAAGCGGAAATCTGGCCTAACAGCCCGATCGGCGCCTCGTTGTTGGCCAACAACCGATCAATCTGCCGCAAGGCCTCAGTCACGTTTCCGTCCAAGGCCAGATCGAGCATCTCCCAGGTTGTCTTCGCCCGCCATCCACCGACCATCTTCTCAATCATTTCGGGGGTGATTTTCTGGTCTTTGCCTGCCATGAGGGCCAACTTGGCCAACTCCTGGTCGAGGAGCCCCAGTTCCGGCCCGACCAATTCGACGAGCGTATCTGCCGCGTTGAGCGAAAGCTGGCACTTGTGGGTTTGCTTGGCCCAATCGCTGAGCCAGCGCGTGAGCTTGGCACCGACTGGGGCGCTGCAATCGACGGCCAGCCCGTGAGCATCGACGGCCTTATAGAGCCGGGTGGTGCTTGGCCAACTTTTCACGTCCAATAACAGAATGCCGCTCCGCCCAGGCCGGGCGACATAGTCTTCCAAGGCTTCGCGATTGCGACTCACGAAGTCGTCGGCCTCATCGACCACGACCAGCCGCCGTGAACCGAACATGGCCAAGGTCGTGAGTTCTTCAGCCACTGCACGGAATTCGGCCGTGCGGCCTTCGAAAGTCGTTAGCGAGAAATCGCCCTCGTCGTCCCCCAACACGACATGACGAAGTCCCAGCAGCACCAGACGGCGGAGGAACAGATCGTCGCCAAACGCCACGCAGACCGGTTTCGGCGGGTATTTGCCGGGCTGTCCCAGGTAGTCGATTGCATGGAGTTTAGCCATGCAGAAAGTATATCACCGCCGGTACGTCTGCTCAACCGGCTGAGAGTCGAGCCGGCCCAGAGGACGCAGATCGCGAAGCTGCGCGGCGGGGCTGGAAAGATCCAGGGTCACCGGCACCGGCGTTTCATAGATGCCCATGTTCCCGGCGGCGTCGTGAATCTCCAACCGCAAGTACATCCGTTGCGGCAAGTTGCCCGTGAGCTGCCAGGCATACCGCCCGGTGTTCTCCAGGCCGCCGACCATCGCGGTCCAGGGACCTCCCAATCGCTCGCTATACGAAAAAGAAATCGGTTTTGCGCCCAACTCGCGGTCGTCGCTGGCTTCCCAGGTAATGATCAACTTGTCGCCGTCGGGGCCAGCGCCCTGTCGGGCCTGCGTGATGCGTCCCATCGGCCGGGTCAAGTCGATGCCGACCCAGAGGTTCGGCACTTCGCCCGACAGCGGCGGTCTTCCCGCCATGCCCGGACCGTTCTGAATGACCATCCGGAACCCATAGATGCCTTCGTCGGGCACGTTCACCAACATCGGACTCTGGCCTTTGGGATCCTTGCCGAAGCTCTGCCACGACTTGCCGCCGTCGCGCGTTCCCCACAACTCGACGGGAACGTTGGCCGCGCCGCCCATGAGGCGGGTGTCGTAGACAAGCTCAAACGCCCGTGTATTCATCCAGCGAAGTTGCACTCCGGGCGGCGGACCGATGTTACTTGCCGCCGTCGGTGTCGTTGCAGGCTCTGTGGGGCGACTGGCCGTGAACCCAAGAAAGGGGTTTGCCGCGGCCGTTGGCGGTTGGTTGGCAACGAATTGCTGCGTGACGGGCGGATTGACGCGGATGGTAACCGAACCGTTGCCCGCATCGATCTGCGATGTTGGCTGCTTGGCCGGATCCGCGGAAGCCCCAGGGGCGTTCTCTGCCGGCCAAGACGTTCTGCCCGTCTGTGGGCCAAGCGGTTGCCAAGGGTCGTTTGCCTTGGGGGCAACTATGGGCGCCGGGGGCGTTGTCGGCGGAGCAGGTGAAGCCGGGGCCGGAGTTGCGGCAGGCAACGTCGACGTTCGCGGGCCGAGGGGATTCGTGCCGGTCGGAATTGCCGCCACGGTTCCTGCCGGCGGTCGCACCGGATTCGCCGTTGCCGACTCCGAGGATGCCCCCGTGGAACGGACAAGTGTGTGGCTTTCCGCCAGATTGCCCGCCATGTCGTATACGCGCAAGCGAATTTCCATGGCCTCCGCCGTGTTCTGCGGATACCAGGTCCAAGTGACCTCGCCCTTGTGCTCGGTGTTGTTGCTGCGGACGTCTTTGGGTCCCACGGGGACCGTTTGCCACGCGGCGGTCGGAGCCAAGCGATATTCGATCGCCAGGCTGTCAAGCTTGGGATAAGGCTCCTCGATGCGGAAAGCGGCCGTGATCTGGCCGGCATCGCCCCGGACGGCCGTAAGCTGGACCTTGGGCGGGACCGTATCCACGATGACGATCAGCTTGGGCGTATACGGGCCTGGCGGTCGGACCTGACCGGAACGATCGCGCGTGCGGACATCGAACCAGTATTCGCCGTCGTTGCCTGCCCTGAAGAGGAAGTATCCCTCTTGTGGCTTCGCCTGCCGCCAATTATCCCAACGCCGGCCCCGGTCCGGCGATACATACAACTGGACCTCAACGGGTTGCTGGGTGACCCGATCGGGAGGCTCGACGTGGAAGGGGATCGAGAACAGGCTCTGTCGCCAGTAGATTGGCCCCGGCGCCGCCGAAGCCGCCAGCGGGGCTGCGGGATCGACCGCACCAAGGGCCAGGACCTGAAGGATTGAGGCCATCCACATGATCTCACCGCTCCCAAGCCACGCTGGTACCAGGGGTTTACAGATATTCGCGCATGCTCGTTATCGGTTGTAGCGGTTAGCAGACTTGAAACGTTAAATGCTTGTAAATCGGAATCCGCGATTTTAGGGTTTGTAGATGCCGAACCCGCCAGAAGATGTAGAACTCCCCGATTCAGGCATTTTGCTGGACAGTCCCGCACGAGACGCGCATAATGAATGAACGCAAGGTCCTTGAAACGCGTGGGCAAGACGCGTGTCGGGACTAAAACCTGTTCGTGAAACGGAATTTCACCCGCTCTGGGTTGTTCTGTAATCCGTCGGTTTTCGGGCAGATTCGAAGAGAGGATCGAGCAGCTATTGGCCCCCTGTAATGATGGCCACACTGGATTGGGCAGTTATTCGACAACTCGTGCTGGGGGTCGCCGTGCTGGCGATTCTCGTGGCGATCGGTGTCTATTGGACGGGGAAAATCCGCGCCAAGGCGGTACAAAAGGAACCTACAGCCAGCGAATTGCTGACAAAATTCCGGGAAATGCATTCCCAGGGTGTGCTCAGCGACGAAGAATTCCGAACAATTAAAACTACGTTGACGGAGCGACTGCAGACTGAGTTAAGGGATAAGGACGAAACGGGTTAGAACGTGTTGGGAACACTTACGGCCCGTGTACCGTAGTACACTTACGAGTCATCAACCGCAACAACAGAGAAGGCAACCGTGGGGAAAGGAACAGACGACATGCAGTCGGGACGTGAATTTGGAGCTGGCCGGCGAGGCAGCGGCACCACCAAGAAGAACGCATTTTGCTCGTTCTGCCGCAAGAGCTACCGCGACGTCGGACCGCTGGTCGAGGGACCGGGCGACGTTTACATCTGCGGCGAATGCATCGACCTCTGCCAGTCGATCCTCGAGCAGGAACGCCGCCGCCGCGGGACCAGCAAGCCCTTGTTCAGCAAGATTCCCACGCCCCGGGAACTGGTCGAGCATCTGGACCAGTACGTCATCGGGCAGGAGCGGGCCAAGAAGGTCCTGGCCGTGGCCGTGCATAGCCATTACAAGCGGCTCATGCATAGTGCCGAGTCGGGCGAGATCGAGATCGACAAGTCGAACATCCTCATGATCGGCCCCACCGGCTCCGGCAAGACCTTGCTGGCCCAGACCTTGGCCCGCATCCTCGACGTGCCCTTCGCCATCGGCGACGCCACCACGCTGACCGAGGCCGGCTACGTGGGCGAGGACGTGGAGAACCTGCTGCTGAAGCTCCTGCACGCGGCCGACTTCGACGTGGAGTCCGCCCAGCGGGGCATCCTCTACATCGACGAAATCGACAAGATCGGCAAGACCAGCCAGAACGTCTCGATCACCCGCGACGTTTCCGGCGAGGGCGTGCAGCAGGCCCTGCTGAAGATGCTCGAAGGCACCGTGGCCAACGTGCCGCCCCAGGGCGGACGCAAGCATCCCGAGCAGCAATACATCCAGATGGACACCTCGAACATCCTCTTCATCTGCGGCGGCACGTTCGTCGGCCTGGACGACATCATCGGCAAGCGGCTCGGCAAGCGATCGATCGGTTTCGGCCAGGAGCGGGTCGTGCACGACGAACTGGAGACGGGCGATCTGCTGGCCCGCGTCACCAGCGACGACATCCTGCAGTTCGGCATGATCCCCGAGCTGATCGGCCGTCTGCCGGTGGTGACGCCCTTGCGTCCGCTGGACGAAGCGGCCTTGGTCCGCGTCTTGACCGAGCCGAAGAACGCCCTGGTCAAGCAGTACCAGGCCTTGTTCTCGATGGAGAACGCCGAGGTGAATTTCACCGAAGGCGCATTGAAGCTGATCGCCCACAAGGCCCACGAGAAGGACGTCGGCGCCCGCGGCTTGCGGGCGATCATCGAGGAAGTGATGCTCGACATCCTGTACGAGTTGCCCGACCAGCCGCCGGCGAGCAAGTTCGTCATCACCGAGGACGTGGTTGCCGGACGGCAATCGGTGTTCAGCGGCCCGGTGAAAAAGAGTGCCTAGCGCGACAGCGATATTTGCTATTTGGGCTATTGCGGACGGGGTTTTGGTGAAGATGAAGAAGCCGGGGGCGATTGCGCCCCCGGCTTTTTTTGGCTGTCAAATCGAGAACGAATCGGCCGTGTAATACGGATCGCGAACGTTCAACCGCGGCTTCTCCAGGGTCACGGTCGCGTGCGGCGTGACGGAACTCGTGATCCAGACGCTCGAACCGATCACGGCGTCATGACCGATGACCGTCCTGCCGCCCAGCACCGTGGCGTTGGCGTAGATGACGACGTGATCCTCGATCGTGGGATGACGCTTGGTTCCGCGCACGAGGTTCCCTTCGGCGTCCGTGGCAAAACTCAAGGCGCCGAGCGTCACGCCTTGGTAGAGCTTGACCCAGTCGCCGATCTCGGTCGTCTGCCCGATGACCACGCCCGTGCCGTGGTCGATGAAGAAATACTTTCCCAACGTGGCCCCCGGGTGGATGTCGATGCCGGTGCGGCTGTGGGCCCACTCGGTCATGATGCGAGGGATGAGCGGCACTTCAAGCTGATAGAGCAGGTGCGCCAGGCGATAGACGGTGATGGCCTCCAGGCCGGGGTAGCAGAAGATCACTTCGTCCAGCGACCGGCAAGCCGGGTCGCCGTCGTAGGCGGCTTGCACGTCGGTGGCCAGCAGCGCGCGGACCGCCGGGAGCTGTTCCAAGAAGGCGACGGCCTTGGCCTGGCCGAGGGCCTCGAAGTCGGCTTTTTGCTGCGGTCCGCAGGTGAACGCTTCGCCCGCATCGTGACGCAGGGCGCGGGCGATCTGCTCGGTCAGTTGATCGTGCAGGCGGTCGATCAGATCGCCCACGTGGTAGGTAATGTTGCCCAGGTGCAGCCCGTCGCGCCGCCGATAACCGGGAAAAATGATGTCTTTCAGGCTTTCCAGGATCTCGACGACCGTTTCGTAGCTGGGCAGCGGGCAGTGGCCGAGATGGGTGATCGTGCTCAGCTCCGAGTAGGTCTGAACAATTCGGTCGGTCAGTTGGGGCAAGGTCTCTTTGATGCGGATGTCGGTCGCCATGGCAGGGGACTCCGGAACTTCTGGCGTGCGAAGCAAACCTGACGGCGTTTGCCGCCGCTCGGGGAAAAACAGGTCGCGAAAACGTGGGCGTGGTGGAGAGAGGAGCGCGGGCTGTCCGGCCTTCAAGCCGGACTGGTACAGACGCAGCGGCAAGGCGGGAGGATTCGCAGGCCGGCAAGGGTTGCCACGTGAGCACTCCGTAACATGAACTCTGCCCTATTCCACGTTGCAGAGAGAACCTGTTGCATCTTAGGCGCAATAATCGTCAAAATCAAGCGACTCGTTATAGATTTCGACCGCCGCAAGGGGGAAAGTTCACTGAAACTTCGTAGGGAACTACCCCCGCCAGGGGCGGGCGCGGTTCTTGTACTTGGGCACGTCGCGGATGGCGATTTTCGCATCCTGCTCGACGTGGAAGTCGAACATCCCGGCGACGATGAAGTCGGCCCCGTGGCGATAGGCGAAATTGAAGGCCATCTGCGGATGGATGGCCCCGGCCGCCATGACCTTGAAGGCCACCCAGGGCTTCTCGACCGTTTGCATGAAGGCCGCCGTCTTCTCCCAATCGAGGCACCACATGTTGTCGTGGAAATGGGCGGGCTCGTCGCTCGCCCCCTTGTACCAGCACCATTCCTCGCGGTACGGCTTGGCCGTGGCCGACCAATAGCGGTCCATGTGGAAGGTCTTGACGTAGAAGTCGTTGTGGAGCTTGTTCTTTTCGGCGGCGATGGGCGTTTCCAGCGAATGGCTGCCGATGCCCGCCGGGACGCCCTGGGCCTTGATCAGGTCCATGATGTGGCCGATGACGTCGATGCGGCCCGCCATGGTGTGGCGATCGGTCATTTCGCCGTGGGTGTAAAGCAGCGTGGCCCCTTTATCCACGAGGTGCTTGACCTGGTCGGCCGTCTTCGCGGGGTCGTCGAACTCCGTGATGCAGACCATCGTCTGGATCTTGCCGCCAAGTTGCTTGTACTTGAGCACGGGCGCCCAATCGTTGGGGTCGATGAGGAGCGTGTTGATGCCGCACTGTTCGGCGAGGGCCAGGGTCTCGAAGATCTTGGCCTCCGTGTTGTAGGACTTGAAGAGTTTCGAGACGTAGATCAGATCGCGGCTGTGCGACCAGCCGCCGATGAGGTTGCCGCCCAGGAAAAGCCGGCTGATGGTCACGTTGCCGATCTTGCCGCAGGGCATGCTGGCCGGATCGACGTCCGGCTTGGGCGGTTGCGGCAGGGTTTGGCCCCCGGGTGGCGAAGCCTTGCCCTGCTCGACGGCCGCCAGGAGGATGTTTTCTTCCAAGCTCGCGGCGGCGCCAACCCCGGCGGCTCCCAAGAGCGCCTTGTTCAAGAAACTGCGACGATCGGTTTTATCGGTCATGTCATCGATTCTCCTTGTGTAGGACATTATCGGTGGAGGTCTTCCTGATGTCAAGGAGAGAGGGGAATTCGTGCCCGCCGGTCGGTGGCTACGCTAGCCGCCGATTCTTCACAGTCTCGCGAAGTTTCTAAAATAAGTTCTCAGTCCTTGGAACTCGAATGTCGGCGCACCAAGACCGCCATGTCTCGGATTTTACCCAAGAACGGCTGGTCGTCGAGCGGCCGGTAGCCCAGGCCGACCGCATGCCGCAGCAACTCGGATTGGCTGTGCAGGGCCTCATGGTCATCGGGCAAGAGGATGATATCGAACGGGGCATGCCCCATGAGGTCTTCGATGGTTCGCTCGTTGTCATGTTGGGTGAACTGTTGATATTGCCCGCGGGCATAATAGGTCACGACCTGGGTTGCGCCGCTAGGTCCGAGCAGCGCCGGCAAGGGGCCGAACTCGTTGCTGGCCCAACGGCCCAACTCGGCCTGGCCCGCGCGTTGACGGTAGTCGCACACGGCCACGTTCCCCAGCGATAGCACGCCGAACAGCAGCAGCGGCATCCACGACGCCAATTGCCGGGCGTTCACGCTCCAACGGCGGCTTTCAGCCCACCGCAACAGTTGCCGGGAAGATGCCAGCAGACCCAAGGCGGCGAAGGGGCTCATCACCAGCGCGACGGGCAGGAAGTAACGTTTCGAGGTTTCCTGCGCAACGTTCATGTGGATCCAGATCGCCAGAAGGAAGAGCAACACGGTATAGAACATCACTTGGTGATCGCGGCGTTTCCACGTATGCCACCAGCCTGCCACGCCGATGCACGCGAACAAGATGAACACGGGCGTCATGCCTTTGAACATGGCGGAGGCAAATACTCCGAGCATTTTCGTCCCACGGATGCAGGACGCCGCAGAGACCGTCGCATCGCGACCGGACAGTCCTGCCAGGCCCGCGTGGATCCACGTTTCGACGAAGCCAAACGGCATGGTGCGGACCATTTCCCAAGGCGCATGATTGCGGAACCAGAACAGGACGGCCAGAACCGACAACGCCGGAAAGACTCCCACGGCCAGCATCACGCCCAGAACCAGTTTTCTTCGCAGGGCCGGTACGTACTCATCGCGCGGAGCGTGATGAGTACGAGTGCCGCGCCAGAAGGACCAGAGTAGCAACGGCACGAGGAGAAACAAACCTTCCGATCGGGTCATCGCGGCCAGGGCCAGGGCCAGACCGCCCAAGAGGAAAAACGGCAGACGCACCTCGGTAATGGCCCGCCACAGCAAGTACAACGACAGCATCATGAAGAACCAGAACGTGGGATCGCGAATGCCTTCGGGACTCGATCGGATCAGTTCCGCGTGCAGCGCATAGAGACAGCCCGCGGCCAGGGCCACGCGGTCGTCGAACTGCCGCCGCACCCAGCCGTAGAGCGGCAACACGGTGAGGCAGGCGATCATGACATTCCAGATCTTGCCGGCCAGTTCCCAGTCCCATCCGGCCCGATGCAGGAGCATGAGGGCGACCGGGTAGAGGTTAAGGCCGAAGCGAGGGAACATGCCTTGGAAAGACAGGCCTTTATCGAAGGACTCGGCAACCTGGATGTAGACAACCGCGTCCGGACAAATCCCGCCGATCTTCCACGCCATGAACGCCCGGGGCACCAGGCACAACAGCACGAGCAGACCCAGCGTCGCATACCGCCGACGCATGGTCGAGTCGCCGTGACAATCGACTCCAGGCGGTGGCAACGAGGCGTCCGAACCATGCGTCGCGGCGAGGTGATCGGGAAAACAGTCAGGAAGGAGATAGGCAGTCATGGAGCGTTCCGATTCAAGGGCGTGATAGCTGCTCATTCGCCGACCCTGACCCTCGTCGCGGCAACCTGGACTCCCGAGGGCAGCGTGACGAAGTTGAGTTTCGTTGCGGTATTCGGCCCTTTCCAGCGTCCTCCCCAGAGTTTTCGAGAGAACGGCGTGGCGGCGTCGCCCGATCGCGCAGCCCGCAGCCCTGCGACGTGATCGAGGATGGCCGCCGCGCGGTGTTCGTAGAGATGCGATGCGAGCGTGCGTTGCTGGGCGCGGCGAGCCGCCTCGATGCGTTCGTGCGGGTTGCCGAGATAGTGTTCGATCTTCGCATGCAAGTCCTGCACGTTGAGGAAGAGGTCCATCTCGGCGGGGATATCGAAATGCCTGTGGAACTCCGGCCGATCGGCGGCAACGAGCTGGAATCCGCCCGCCGCGGCCGCCTCGAATGTCCTGGGGGCCGGCGTGGAGGCCGGGAAGTCGCGCTGGTTGGAAAGATTGAACGAACGGGGCAGATTCAACACGATGCGCGACGCGTTGTAGAGATCCGCCAGTTCGGCGTTGCTGATGCGGCGGCTCGAAGTGAAACGAAGCGAGGGCCAGCCGGGCCCGAGGATCAAGGTCTTGCGGCGCGCCAGGACCGGCGCGGCCGCCTTGATCCAGGCGACCCGATTCGGGTATGCGGCTCCGCAGAACACGAGGTCCCACTGGTAGTCGCCGTCGGTGCGGCGGATCTCGCGGAAATGCCTGCGGCGGTCTGCGGCCAGCGGCACGTGAAGCACCGACGTCCCGGAATACAGGCCGGCGGTACACAGGTCGTTCGTGGCGACGAAGTCGAAAAGCCGGGCCCGCGGCAGGCTGGCGTCGATCTCGTAGGGATCGTCGGTCAGCCACCAGCCGACGATCGTCTTCTGTCGCGTCCGTACCGCGGCCAGCGGCGCCGCGAGTTCGCTCCCGATCTGGCTGGAAACCGCAAGAACCAGGTCGGGCTGGAAAGTTGCGGCGAGCGACTCGAAATCCCATCGCGTCGCATAGTCAACGTCGTCCGACGGGCCGATGCGGCGGAACGCTTCCATGATCGAGTGGACGATTTCCGGGTTCGGATTCGCATGCGGGTCGATCGCGTCCAGAATGAGCACTTTCATGTCAACCGATCCTTCTCATAAGGAGCGAATCCAAGCGGAGGTTCGTTGCCAGACGCGGCGCAGCACGGCATGCGCCCCTGGGTCCGGTAGATCCACAGCACCTTCTCTCGCGTCGACTTGGCCGACGGATTGCGACCGGCCGACGCCGTGACGATCGGAGCGAATTCGGCGGCTTCGAGCGAGACGGGGAACGACGCTCCCGGCAGGCCATACTCCGCCGCCAGCCCGTCGTAAAGCTGTTCGAACCCGGCGGCGTCTTCGTCGAGCGTGAGGACGTGGGTCGCGCGAACACCCGCTTGCAGCCTTTTCAGCAGCGACGGATTGTCCAGCAGGCTCAGCAGCGCGCGGACATAGGAGCCGACGTCGCCGCGCACGACAAGCCCGTTTTCCCCGTCGCGGACCCGCTCGCCGAAGGCCCCGAGGTTCGGGCCCACGGGCACGGCGCCGGCATGCATCGCCTCGGAAAGGGTGAGCATGAAGGTTTCCGGCCAGGGCGATGCGAACAACGCCACGTGGCAATCCCGAAGAATGGCCCCGACTTGTTCCGGCTCGTAGGGACCGAGCATCTCGACGGAGTTACGGGGCAGGGCCTTCAACCGCGCCTTGTAGTCTTTGTCGATGTCGCCGGCGATCCGGAACCGGACGTTCTCGGCAGCGAGCCGCTGGACGATCGAGATCAGCATCTCGGCGCCCTTGTTGCGGCCGTGATTCCCGATCGCGGCAATCCGCAACGGCGGCGACGATGCCGCGCGTGGCGACTGCGGCGCGGTCTCGGGCCGGATCCCCAATCCCTGGACAAAAACCTTGTCCGCGGGGACCGGCAAGACCCGCTCGATGAGCGCGCGCTGCGATTCGCTGAGAAAATGGATCTTATCGACCGCCGCGCAGACCTGGCTGAGCAACTCGCGCCGCCGGCTTTGGGCGCCGGCGGGCAGTCCGCCCATCTGGGTCAGGCATTGGTCGCACGTTTCAATCGCCGGCAGATTGCAGAACCGGCCCGAATTGTCGAGCAGGTTGAACTGCGGGCAGGCGATGAAGAAGTCGTAAAGGCCCAATACCGTAGGCCGCCCCAACGACCGGGCCACCTCGACGTAACCGAACGAATGGAAGAGAAAGTGGACGAAATGGACGACGTGGATCTCTTCTTCGATCAACAACCTCTGGAAGGCGGCATCGCGACGTGGATCGACCCACGACCGGAACGCGTTGTAAGAGCCGGCGTAGAGCACCGCGCTGCCGGCCCGTGCCGGGATGGCGGTAGACGAGCGATCTGCCCGAGCCGTGCTCGCTGGTGTAAAGCAGGTGGATGTCGTACTTGTTTTCGAGGGTTTTGCGGAGCTGATCGACGTGCAACTCCGTGCCGCCCCAGGGCCGCTGGCCGCGCACGCCGTGCGCGACGATCAGCAATCGCAGTGGGGTGGGCTTTAGCCCGCCGTGAGGCAGGGTGGGCTTTAGCCCGCCTTCTTCCCGTGAAGGTGGGCTAAAACCCACCCTACTGGTCGGCCGGCGCAGCGGGACGTTGGCCATCCGATCCAGGATTGCGCGGGCGCGATGGGCATAGAGGTGCTCGGCCAGCACCCGTTCGCGGGCCGCCCGGCCCAGGGCCTCCAACCGGGCCGGATCGGCGAGCAACTCGCGGATCATGCCGGCCGCTTCCGCGGCGCTGTCGCGCCAGGAGGATTTCCTTGCCCGGCTCGAAGTAGGGTCCGATTGTCGCCTCGTCGGAAATGGCGACCTGCGCCACGCCGAGGGCCGCCGTTTCGAACAGCCGCGCGGCGGGGGACCCGCGCCCCGGAGTACCGGGCGCCCCGCGACTGCCGAACTCCCGTTCCAGGTGGAGCACGACCTTGCTATAGCGCGCGGCCGTCAGCCGGTCGGCGAAACCCATGCGAATGTTCCACTCGCATTCGGGAATCGGCAGGTCCGGCTTGCGCAGCGGGGCCTGGTAAGGCAGCAGAAATTGGATCTTCAGGCCGTCGAGCCGAGGAATGAGGTCGGAAAGGAACTGCACGCGATTCGGCCAGGCGATGCCCGCAAAGAAAACGTCCCGGTAGCGCCGCTCCAGCGGGACCGGTTCGTCGGCGACCCGTGCCGCCAACGGCACGTGATGCGCCTTGCCGGCGTAGTCGGCCAACGATCCCCGATCGTTCGTGAAAACGTGGTCGAAGCCTGCCGCGCACCGTAAATTGACCGGAAACTCGTAAGGATCCTCGGTGGTCCAAAGAATGTTTCGCGGACTCAGCCGCAGCAGTTCCTGGAGGATCGCAGTTCGCATCGCCCGGCCGTCCAGCAGCAGCACGGCGTTGCAGCGGGCCTTGTGAAAGAGCGCGCAGGCGCTGGCATACTGGGCCACCTGGACGCGGTCGGACCCCAAAACATTCGCGAACCCCTCCGCCGCGGCCTGCGTCAGGTGGGCGTTGGGGTTTGGCTCCAGGGTGTTCAGGATCAGCAGTCGCAGATCTCCGCCGAGAGCAGGTTCTTCTTTACCAGACATGGCGATCCTCTAAGTGACCTTGCACGATTCTGGGGCGCATTGAAGCCCAACGCGCAAGCGAGGAATGTGTTTTCCAAGAGCTTCGACCCACAATCCTCGCTTGCGCAGTCGGGCTTCTATACCCAGCTTCACTCCCAGAATCGTGCAATGTCATTTAGAACCTCTCAAAACAGCGAAGACAGAAAAGCCCGCAGTTGACCAAAGCTCTGGCGGACCTGGGTGGATACGATGAATCGGCAAGGCGTCGTAAAGAACCTGTGAATCAGTTGATCGTGCTTAAGAAGACTGTAAACGCTGTCCTGCAGAGGTTCGATGACCTTGGCGTGGGCCTGGAGAGCTTGCACTTGGGCCTGGAGAGTTTGCAGTTGGGCGTGGATCCCGGCCAAGACGTGTTCATCCACCCAATGTTTCGCCTCGACGAGCGAGGAAGCGACGAAAGTGATTCCGTGGTCGCCGTATTGTTCCAACTCGGCGGGCCCCAGTTCTCGCAGTTGGGCGAAGCTGTACTCCGGGTTGAGCACGAGGAACCGCTCTCGGTAGAAGACGATCTTGGATCCGCGGTAAACATCGAGGATCAATACCGGCGGGGGAGTGCGCGATTCGCCTCGTGCGAGCACCGCGGCCAGGTTCTGCTTCTCGAATTCACGCGGGAACACCATCGGCGGCCCCTCGCCGGAGGCCGCGCATCCTTCTGCTTCCGCAACGTCGGCGGACGCCAGGTTCGCCTCCCACTCCGACGGCAAACTCAGACCGAATTGTTCGCGGAGGAACGACGCCAGTTCCCGGGTCCGGCCGCCGTGCAGTTGCTGCAAGCAGCGTCTCAGGGGAGGCGAAAGCTCGCCGGGCAGGCCGCAGAATATCTTCTCCCCGTGAGGGAAGGCCGAGAGATCCACGTCGGGGGCAACGCCCAGAAAAGCAAAGACGTTTCGCAGCAACCGGTGCGGGTCGTGGGCCACCGACTCGTAGAAATCAACGTACATCTGCTCGCGCGGGAAGACCGAGAGCCAGCGGCGCAACTGGCCGAGGTAATCTCCGCTGGCCAACGGCCACTCGTGGACGAAATTTTCGCGCCACTGGCTTGCGGAAACCGCCGCGAATTCGCCCGTATGCCCGACGAAATTGGCCTCGTGGAAACGGAAATTGTGCTTGGCGTGCGACCAGCTTCGGGCAATCGGCTCGCGCATCAAGAAGATGAGCTTCAGGTCCGGCAGGAGGCAGCGGATCTGGCGGATCGTCTCCACGGGAAGGATCGCATAGGAAGGCGAAGCCTCGCCCTTGACGCGGCCGCCTGCCGCGCGGAATTGGTTCAGGTACCAGTTCAGGTCGAGCCACTGGGAATAACAGTTGAAGTATTTGACCTCTTTGATCGCGGGCACGAAGACTTGTGGATGGCAGCGGAGGTTGTCGGCCAGCCACGTGGACGCGGTTTTGGGGGGAGAGATGACGAGGAAATCGGGGCGTAGCGCGGCAAACTCGTGGACCGCGACGTTCGATAGTCGCAGATACCATTCAACGAACTCGCGGCCCAAGTCAAGATTATCCATGTTTCCTCTCCAGGGTATGCGCGGTCATCTGCCGGATGTGCCGCACGGTGTCCTCGCCGAACTTCTTCCGCAAGAAGTCCAGGTAGCGCGAATTCGTGTAATACGTCTGAAACGCCTTGTCGCGGAAACGCAAGACATCGGAGCCGCTCAGGTAGCGCGTCGGCAAAGGCAGCGTATCGACCGAGTGCTGCGAATAGCCGGCCCAGTTGTCGGGCAGCCTCCATCCGCCAGCCACCGCGGCTTCGTACAGCTTCGAGCCGGGGTACGCCATGGCGCAGTAGAAATTGGCGAATTCGCAGTTCAGCTCCGTGGCCAGGTCCAGGGTCTCCTGCATGGTCTGCAGGTTGTCCTCGGGCAGGCCGAAGATGTAATTGCCGATGACGTGCATCCCGGCGTCCCACACTTCTTGCAGCGTCTTGCGGATGTCTTCCTGGTCGAACCCCTTTTGCACGTCGTCGCGGACCTTGCTATTGGCAGCCTCGATGCCGAAAGCCAGCCAATTGATGCCCGCCCGCTTGAGCGATTCGAGCGTCTTGGGCCGCACCGTATCGACGCGGGTGTATGCCCAGATGTTGAGATCCAATCCCCGCTCGACAATCAGGTCGCAGATTTGCGTGACGTGCTTCGGGTTGAGCACGAACATCTCGTCGGCGAACTTCACCTGCCGGACGCCGTAGCGTTCCACGACGTGCTGCAGGGTGTCGACGACGCGCCGGGGGCTCCAGTAGCGGTAGCTGTTCGTGGTCGCCTGCATGCCCGAGGCTTGCTCGCCGCTCTTGAACGGCGCCTGGATGCAGCAGAACTTGCACTTGAACGGGCAACCCAGCGTGGTGTAGATCGCCACGTACGGCGAGCGGACCAGTTCGCCGGCCTGGTCGACGTCGCCCAGGCAGTGCCAGTTGTGGGCGCGATACTTGTCCATGGGAAGCAGGTCCCAGGCGATGCCGGGCATCTGCTCGTCGAGATTCTGTATCAAGGGGGCCTTCTTGGCCGGGGCCACGACGCGACCCCCACCCGGAGTACCGGGTACCCGACCGGGTGCCCCGCCGTCGCGATAGTACAGGTCGGAGACCTTTCCCAGGTCGGCGTCGCCCGCCTTGAGGGCCGTCAGCAACTCGGTCAGGGTGACGAGTCCTTCGCCGCCGGCCACGAAATCGGCCGATTCTTCCCGGAGCGTCCGCTCGGGCAGCGCGGCGGCGTGCCCGCCGACCAACAGGACCTTCTGGGAGGGATCCACTTCCTTCAGCGCCGTGCATACCGCGCCCGCGGCCGGCATGATCTGCGTCGACGCCGAAGGCTGATGCCCGTAAACCACCACGGCGACCAGCACGGGCTTGAGATCGCGGCAGCGCTGGGCCGTGCGTGCGGCGTCGAGGCCTTCCGCCTCGGCGTCGATGATCTCCACGCCGAAGCCTTGGTTGCGAACGTAGGTCGCCATCAGGCCGGCCCAAACCGGCGGTTCAACCGCACTGAGCGTCTCGGCAAGGGATTGATAGACCTGGGGGCGGCTGGCGGGATTGACCAGGACCAGGTCCGGGCGGGCTTGCGGCATGTTGGTCGACTGCGGGGATGTTGATTGGCGGTCAAATAACCTTCCGGATAGCGTCTAAGGCGGTGACGGCATAGGTTCACAACTGGTTAAGAATCGAGCATAGCCGGAGGATCTTCTCCTCTTCCAGGTCGGGGTAGTTCCCCAGGTAACAACCGTAAAAGTGAATGTGCTCCGCTTGGGGATACTCGCGATGCTTGTCGTTGCCGAAGCGCTTGCGCAGATAGGGCTGGCGGAGTTGGTTGCCGCCGCCGGAAGTGCCGCGGCGGAACTCGACCCCGCAGGCCCGCAGCGTCTGCATCACGCGGTCGCGGAAGCGGTCGTCCGGCTCTTGCAGGACGAGCGTGAAGGCATAGTTGCAGCTCCCGGCGGTCTCGAAGTCCGTGCGGTACTTGACGGGGTCCAGGTGGGCGAGGAACAAGTCCAGGTTGCGCTGCCGCTTGGCGTTGTTGGAGTCGAGCCGCATCAACTGCGATCGGCCGATCACGGCGTTGATCTCGGTCGAACGCACGTTGTAAGCCGGAAAGGCGAAGATGAAGTCGGGCGTGAGGTCCGGGCAACTCTCGTGGTACGATTCCTTCCAGGCCGCATCGCCGCACTCGCGCACCATGCCGTGCGAGCGGAACATCCGCAGCATCTCGCACAGGCGGCGGTCATCGGTGCAAACCATGCCGCCCTCCACGGTGCTGATATGATGGGCATAGTAGAACGAGAAGTTCGACATCCGTCCGAACGTGCCCAGCTTGCGGCCTTGGAAACACGCGCCGTGCGACTCGCAGACGTCTTCGATCAGCGGGATGTTCCGCCGCTCGAGTTCGTCCAGGAGCCGCTGGCCCAGGGCATTGTAGCCCAGCACGTGCGTGATGAAGACGGCCCTGGTGTCGGGCGTGATCGCCTGCAGGACCAGGTCGTTGTCCATCCCCAGCGTGCGGGGATCGATGTCCACGAAAACCGGCGTGAAGCCGCACTGAATCACCGACGCGATGTCCGAGACCCAGGTGATCGGCGGCACGATCACTTCACCGGGGCCGGCCGTCTCGCGCAACGCGGCCATGGTGATGAGATTCGCCGACGAGCCCGAGTTGACCAGCACGCTGTACTTGACGCCCAGCCACTGGGACCATTCCTCCTCGAACGCGCGGACCTGCGTCGACTGGGTCAAGATCGGTCCCCCGTCGCCCTCGGCTGCGGAAAGCAGGCGGATGGCCGCGCGGAGGTCGGCCCGCTTGATGTTGTTCTTCATCAAAGGCCACTTCAAGTCGACGTTGGCGACGCCGGTGTCTTGATGGAGTGTTTGCAGTCTGATCACGATAATTGTCCTTCGGATATGGTTCCTCACACCGCAACGCCGCGGGAAATGGCGTTGAGGACTCCCTCCTCGTCGATGCCGCAGAGGCGATGCAGATGTTCGCGGCCGCCGAGATCGAACAGGTAGCGGTCGTCGACCCCCAGGCGGGTCAACTTCGCGCGGCCGCCGTTGTCCGCCAGGATCTGGCCGATCATCGCATCGAGCCCGCCGCGCTTGATGAAGCCTTCCTCGAGGGTCACGATGTTGTCGTAGCCGCTGCAGCGCCTCGTACAACGGCTGCTCGTCGGCCGGTTTCAGCCCGAAGACGTCGACCACTCCCACGCGCTCCGCCGCCCGCGCCGCCGCTTTCAACGCCACGTGCGTCATGAAGCCGGTCGAGACGATGCAGGTTTCTTCGCCGCGGGCCAGCTCATGGAAGCCGGCGGCCAGGTCGATCTCGTCAGCGGGGCCGTAGATGGCGGGCGTCGGCTTGCTGTCGAAGCGGAAGTACTTGGGACCGCTCCGCGCGACGGAATAGTCGGCCAGCCGCGCGGCCGTCCGCCAGTCGCTCGGCGAGAACAGGTCCACGTGCGGCAGCAGCCGCAGGAGCGTCAGGTCTTCGAGGCAGTGATGCGAGGGGCCGGAGACGTCGTAGCTCATGCCCGCCCCCACGCCGACGATGTTGAGGTTCATCGGCCGCAGTTGCGAGGTCATCGAGACGTTGATGCGTATCTGCTCGAAGGACCGCATGCTCAGGAAGCAAGCGATGCCGTAGGCGTACACGGTGAAGCCTTCCAGGGCCAGTCCCGCGGCGACGTTGACGCAGTTCTGCTCGGCGATGCCCGCGTTGATGAAGCGGTCGGCGAAATCGCCGCGGATCTTGTCGAGCACCCGCGAGCCGAAATCGTCGGAGACGAGGAAGATGTCGTCGCGCGTCTGCATGGCGGCGTGGATCCGCTCCAGGAAGACGTCGCGCATGCTTTTCAGTTCGCCGCTCATTCCGCTTCCCCCATGGCCGCCAGGACCTCTTCCGCGTTCAGGGTCCTGACGTGGCAAAGTTCGTCCTCTTCGAGCAGCGGCACGCCCTTGCCTTTGACGGTGTTGGCCACGAGCGCCTGGGGACGCCCCTGCCGCGAAGCCTTGCAGCGGCTCAACTGGGCGTGTACGGCACGCACGTCGTGGCCGTCGACCGCCGCAACGTCCCACCCGAAGCCGGCAAACTTCTCTTCCAGCGGCAACAGGTTGAGGATGCTGCTGCAGTAGCCGAGCATCGACTTCTTGTTGCTGTCGACGATCAGCACGAGGTTGTCCAATTGGTGGTGGGCGGCGAACATGACGGCCTCCCAGACCGAGCCTTCGCCCAGTTCGCCGTCTCCCAGGAGGACATAGACCCCCGCCGCCGATTTCTTCTGCTTCAGCCCGCGGGCGATGCCGCAGGCGACGCCCAGCCCCTGCCCGAGCGAGCCGTTGATCGTCTCGAAGCCGGGCACCAGCATGTCGGGGATGGCGCCCAGGAACGAGCCGGCCCGGCAGACGCGCGCCAGGTGCCGGCGATCGAAGAAGCCCAGGTCGGCCAGGATCGGATAGAGCGACACGCCGCCGTGCCCTTTGCTGACGATGAAGCGGTCGCGGCCTTCCCAGCGGGGGTCGGCCGGATCGTAGCCCAGGATCCCGCCATAGTACAAGGCCACGAAAATCTCAACGTCCGAAAGCGACGAGGCAATGCGGGTTTCCGGGGCAAGACGGTGAATGCGGAGCGTCTCGCGCCGCACCCATTGCGCCTTCGACTCGAGGGCCTCCAAATGTCTTGAGTTGTGTTGCATTACAGCCTCCCCTGGCACCTCGGCCACGCATGTCACGTGGCAAAGCAGCCGGCTTCTTCTTCGCAGAGCTCTTGGAAGCTCTCCGTGGGAAGGCCCTGCCGCGCGATGTCCTCGCTGGAGTAGTCGACTTCCGGTTCGAACAACACCACCTGGCTGCCCTGCGACTCGAACTTGAACGGCACGTGGATCAGCCGGTTGAACTTCCGCCGCACTTGTTCTTGCCGGTCGGGCGGAACAAACAGCAGCATGAATCCGCCGCCGCCGGCGCCGAGCAGTTTGCCCCCGATCGCGCCGGCCGACAAGGCGTCGGCATAGATGCGGTCGACCCGGTCGTTGGTCACTTTTCCGCTCAGGTCGCGTTTGACCAGCCAGGCCTCGTGGAGCAACTCGCCGAAGTGCCGCAGGTCGCTGCCGTCGGAAAGGACGGCGAGGCCTTCCTCGACCAGGCCCTGCAGGATCCGCATCGATCGGCGACGGTCCTCGATGTCTTCCACGTACGTGCTGGCCACGCCGGAGGCCGTGCGCTTGATGCCCGTGTAGAAGAGCATGAGCGAGGAGTTGAGTTCGCTGAGGCGATCGGCCGACATGATGATCGGCCGGACTGAAATTTCGCCGCTGGGCAGGAAGCGGATGTGGTTCAGTCCGCCGAACGCCGTGGCCACCTGGTCCTGCGAGCCGACCGTCTCGCCGAGCAGTTCCTGCTCGACGTGGATGCCCTCGGTGGCCAACTGCCGCTTGCTGACCATCCGCCCTTCGAGTGCGTGCAAGGCATGCAGCAGCCCGACGGTAAAAGCCGAACTGGACCCCATGCCGCTGCGGGCGGGCAAGTCGCCGTCGTGGTGGATTTCCACGCCGCGGGTGACGCCCAGGTATTTCAAGGCCTCGCGGACGGAAGGATGCGCGACCTCGTCGACCGAGTGGCAGTTCTCGATTTTCGAGTAGACCACCCGGATGCGGTGTTCGAAGAAGGGTGGCAGATAGCGGCAGGTCAAGTAGCAGTACTTGTCGATCGACGTGGCGATCACCGCCCCGCCATGGTTTCGATACCACTGCGGATAATCGGTTCCCCCACCCAGAAAAGATATGCGAAACGGCGTCCTGCTGATAATCATCGACGTAACTCCCCTCCATGGTAGTTGCATGCGAACGAAGCATTTTATAGCAGTTCGCGCAAAACGGGTCAATGGCGGGGATTCGCGCGCTTCGTCTGCCCGGCAAGTAATCTGCTCGTTGGAGTCCCGGCTTCAGCCGGACTTTCCGGCTAGAGCCGGGAGTCCGGCCGGTGTCGCGTGCCGTCCCGACCCGAGGTGCCGCGATCGGAATGGGACATTCTAAGCCTTTCGCTGATTTTCGTCGCCGTGTTCTACCACGGATGATAGAACTCGTTTCCACCATAGGAAGCGTGTGCCAATCATAAAGCCCCGCAAGAACCGGGGATGACAGCTCCTTGGAGTGTAGTTCTATATCCGGACGAGTGATGGCGACGTGTCCCATTCCGACCCGCTGGTCCGACGAGGCGTTTTTTTCCGACGAACTTGGGACCTCGACCTTTCTCGGCCGCGGCGCGATATTACTCCGGTACGAATGATCCTCACTCGCGGCGGCAGTTTTGTAAGACGGATTGGCAATCCGTCCTACGTTTTTCAGCGTCGGGCACTCCGCGTGCTCATGCTGGGCAGTTTTGCAAGACGGATTGGCAATCCGTCCTACGGGTTCAGCGATCTTCTTTCGTGCCGGGGCGGCATCAGCGTACTCATCACGCTCCGCCGTGATGCACGAACTTGCGGCCGGGACCTTCCCGGGCCGCGGGGCCACGCGGGCCACGAGTTTGGCGATCCCATCCAGGGCTCGTCGCGCCTCGGCCAGAAAGGCCGGGTCGCCCGCCCGGCTTTCCCTGCGGACGGTCCGTTTCTTTTTCCGAGCGCGGGCCGTCTCGGTCTCCACGACCGTCTCTGTTTCCTTGTCCGCTTGCGAGAGTCGCCAGCTCTCCAGCGCCTCGCGGTAGACCGACTTGAAGTCGGCGACGACGGCGGCGATCATTTCGGCGCAGTTTGCGACTCTCGTCGGGCAGTCCTCGCGCAGCGCTTGCAGCCAGCGGTTGACGGTCGACTTGGTCAGCCCGCACGTGGCCGCGATCTGCCGGCAGCTCCGGCCGGCCAGCGCCAGGGCGGCGATTTGCGGCAACAGGGCTTCCTTCCGCGGTCGCGGGGCGTCGCTTCCCCCTTCTACGGCTATGGCCGGGTCTTCAACGGCGTAAGGCATGGTCGGTCTCCCTTTCCTATTTCCTGTGATTCGCGGAGGGCAAGAATCTGGATGAAATCGGGTCATGGGGGCAAACTCGGAACACGAGGCGCGAAATCGAAAAAGGTTGTTGACGAGAAGATGTGCGAAAGGAAGATAAGACGGTTGTTCTTCATCTTCTTGTCGTACATTTTCCTGTCATTTATCTTCGCGCCGCCGCCTGGATCAGCGATCTGGACAGCTAAAGTCTCATGGCCCGATTATCTTTCGTGGTTCGCAAGAATGTACACAAGTGGTTTTCCATCAAGCAGTTAAATGCGTTTGCGGCCTTCCGTGCGGTCCAGCACGATGTGGTCCAAAATCAGGCCCTCCCCGCGTCTTCTATCTCTGGTTTCTGGCCGGTTTCATATTCTCTGCTCTCAAGGTTTCCGGCAAACGATCGGCGTGATCTATAGTGCCGACGGGGGATTCTTGCCGGGATTGCCCGAAACGGAATTTCTCGCGCATCTTTTCGTCCTTTCTTTCCCGAATGGGTGGTGGTTCGTGCCATTTTGTCCCGCGTCGCCTCATCGAATTGTCATCAAAGAGCAAGGGAGCGCAGCTAGACCTTATTCGTCATAAGCATCTAAAATTATTCATTACAACGGATAAGTCTGCAAAAATCTCCACCTAATAATACGTTCGAGCGCGCGCTTTGGGGCATCGCCTGCCGGCGGATTTCCGCAAACCCGTCGTCCGCAACCCGGCCGGGTCCGCTTTTCCCGCGGGATTCACCGCTTGGCTGGCGGCGCAGAGAATTCTGCCGCAGTCGCAAACAGGGGAAGCGTTTTCGGCGTCTTACGGCCTCCTGCGCACACTTCTCTGTCACGGAAGGGTGGCATGCCTCCGAGAAGCTAAAGACCCCGCCCTGCCTGTCGGGGCGGGGTCGCACGACACGATCGCCCGGCCCGGAACAAAATCGGCATGGCCCAGGTAGGCCGGCTATCGCGTTTCTGTTCCCTTAGCCAAGCGGAGAACCGTCGGGAATTCGCCCGGAAGGGGCCGCCACAAATCGTCCCCGGGCAACGCCCTCGTTGTTACACACATCTCTTGGACCCCATCCGCCGGGGTACCCGCTTGCGGGTCGGGATGGTGAACAAGGTTGAATGGCTAAAGCGGAGAACGAAAACACGTACGACCCCATCCAGTTTGCGGTCTGTCGATTTAGTTCCGCCCCCGCTGGCGCCTGCGGAGCACCTCAGCGGCGAGAGCGACCAGCGCGTCGACCTTGACCCGCGTGGACTTCCGGTTCTGTGGGCCTTGGGCAGGCTTGAACTCCAGCGCCCCCATCCCGCGGGTGCCTGTGTAGCAGAGCCGCTCCACCGCGTCGATGTCCTGCGGCAGACGGCCCTGGGCCGCGAGCCATGCATCGATGACCGCGTTGCCGAACTTGTCTGGGAGTGCGTCTGCCAGCATGCCGGGGAGCCCGTGGAACGACACCTGCGGGAGTTCGGGAAACGTGTAGATCTGCCTGGACAACGGCATCATGAGCGGGGCGACCTCGATGCCGCTTCTCGCAAATGCATCGGTGTATTCAAACCTGGCCGCCATCCCGGGACCGTCGATGGAAACCGCGCCGATCTGCCGTCCCCACATCCGAACCTCTGCGACAGTGCTCACGGTTCACCCCTCCGCGTCGGCTTGTCATCTCCCCATGTCCAATCGGAACTGGGCTTGGGCTTCTTGGTGGCGGGCGAGGCACGGTGGCGCTCCCGGGCCTTGGCCTTTAGCGCCTCGATCGGGCTAGCCGACGTGGCAGGTATCAGGGCGTCGAGGTTGCCCAGAAGGCCCAATGCGCGAAGAACGCGTACGAGGTTGGTCATCTGGCTGGACTGGCCGTTTTCCAATCGGACGACGGTCCGCTTTGACAGCCCGGCCTCTCGGGCGAGCTGGTCCTGTGTCAGGTTCCGATTCAACCGGTGCCGCGCCAAGCGGTCGCCCAATTCGGCTAGAACCTGTTGATCCGTTGTGTCAGTCTGTATCGCCATAAGTGCCTCTTCTGGCAATTATATCGTCAAAACGACACAAAAGCGACAGTTCTGGCACTTTTCTTCCTCAGATATGCGTGTTCAAGGCGCTATGCCGCCTTTCCGCAACCCGTTCTGGACGATTAGATCCAGGTCGGTCGAAATCGCGTGAAGAGTCGCTGCCACGGAGATCTTGTGGCATTTTTCGAACACTCGGCAGTCCAGGCACGCTTTAGGAGACTCACCGCCAAAAACGACTCCACCTTGATCCCCAAGACAGTCTGGCGGTTCGGCCATGGGTCTAATTCCGGATTGGAGGACAGGGGCCAGCACGGTCCCGTCAAACAATTTCTGACGAGCCCGTACTGCGGAAACAACTGGCTTGGCTGCGAGTGGCAAGCCGAACCGGCCGCCATTTGATCGCGTCTCGCTCGATGTGTCAAGAACGGCTGGTTTTGCAGCACGCAACGGCCGGTTTAACCATCTTGGGTTATTCCCGTTATGCCGAACGGTTCATGCCGCCCGTGGTCGTCGCCCGTATTATGAATGTGCCGATCAAGCTGCCCGACGCATCAAATTCGGTTGATGGGCGGCATGGGAAGGGAAGGCCAAGATCGTCGGGCTGTCATCTCGTGCTTCTGGCTGAGCCGATCTTCCCGCTCTCCACCGCCGCCTTGCCCCGTAGCCGACGAGACAGGCGAACCCGACACCGAGCAGTGCGAGTGTGGAGGGTTCGGGTGTAGGTGTGGGAAGGGTCAATGAGAAGACCGTGCCATCGTTGTCGGTCCCGCCGGAACCTGTTATTCCATAAAGCATAGAGCCGACAAGTGTCAGGCTGCCTTCGGGGTTCGCCCCATTGCTGCCGTTAAAGTCGAGCAGGTCATCGTAATCCGTTCCGTCAATGCCGACGCTGAAAATGTTGCCCTCATTATTGCTTCCGCCCTGATAAGTCACTCCACAGAGCGTGGTGCCGATGAGTGTCAGGCTGCCCGGTGGATCAAGACCAGGATATGCACCGCCGGTGCCGCTAAACGAGACAAGATTCTTGTAATTCGTTCCGTCCGTGGCAATGCTGAAAATGGTGCCGTCGTTATTGCTCCCGCCGTAAGCGGTCATTCCATAAAGGGTGGAGCCGCTGAGCGTCAAATTGCCACAGGGCTGTAATCCATTGTTGCCATTGAACGAGAAGAGATTCTGGTAAGTCCTTCCGTTCGTGCCGATGCTGAAAATGCTGCCATAACCGTTTGTTCCGCCGGTATTAGTCATTCCATAAAGCGTGGAGCCGCTTAGCGTCAGGCTGCCGTAGCAACTGCCGGGTAATTCATATAGGGTTTGGAAGGTCGAGCCGTTTGTTCCGATGCTCAAAAGGGTTCCGCCACCAGAGACCTGATTGTATGATGTCAATCCATAGAGTGTGGAACCGCTTAGCGTCAGACTGCCGGTGGGCCAGCACCCTCCGCTGCCACTGATCTGGAATTGGAGGAGATTCTGGTAATTCGTCCCATCTACGCCGACACTGAAAATGGTGCCGCCGTGATAGAGTCCGCCGTGTTCGTTAAGTCCAAACAACGTGGAGCCGGTTAGGGTCAAATTCC